>NZ_CAMZOK010000001.1 GCF_947331465.1 Shimia sp. Alg240-R146
TTGTGCGCCTCAGCGCCGCCGGTGAGGGGGGTTCTACGGTTAGTTCACGATACCCGCAAGCGCTTTTTTGAAGTTTTCTGCGGTTTTTTGACAATTTCTTGAATATTGTTTAAAAACAAATAGTTACGGCTGCAATTTTTTGCTTAGCTCTCGCAAATTCCGGAATTGGTTGCGTTAACCATTTGCGAAATGGCCGGTTTCTTGAGTTATCCACAGACATCTTCGCAGAAAGCCGGTGTTTGCGCTGACAAAAACCTCGGAATCGCGGTGAATCGGCCCCGATTCCGAGTCGGGAGCGGAATCATCTCCCCGAATCCGAGTCGCGAGAAGGCTGCAAACCCCACATCTGCATTCCATCGGTATCGCGTCGGCATCGCGTCGGTGTGGTTTCAGCTGGTGCGGGTCTGACGGGAGCGACGCGGCACCATGCGCCATGCCAAAAGTCCGACAACTACACCGACATATATAAGAGGCTCATACTGAAAGCCGCGCGATTGCATCAGGTAGTGTGCGACACCCAGCAGCGCAGCCGGATAGGTAAGCTTGTGCAGCTTGCGCCACCGTGCGCCAAGTTTGCGAACCGACCACGTGTTCGATGTTAGGGCCAGCGGTATCAGCAGAAGCAGCCCCGCCATACCAACCGTCACATAAGGTCGTTTGAGAATGTCGGCCCAGACCTGAGACAGGATCTGAACGTCCAGCACCAGCCAGACCATGAAGTGCAACAATATGTAGAAGAAGGCGACCACGCCGATCACCCGACGAAGCGGCAATAGAGAAACACCGGACAAAGACCGAAGTGGCGTGACGATCAGGCCAAGTACAATCAGTTGAAGGCCGGTCTTGCCAAGCGCGTGCTCCATCGCTTTGACGGGATCAACGCCAAGGCCGCCAGTCAGACCACTGTACAACAGCCCTACCGGATAGATTGCCGCCGTTACATATAGTGCCCATTTCGGAATGCGGCGGATCAAAGTGTTGATCTGGTCTTTCATAAAATCAGTTGGCCTGTTCTTCTCCGGCGTTGCAATCTTCGCCCTTCTGCACTGGCGGGCATGGCGCGGTGCCGTAGGAACAGAAAACGCAGCAATCGCCGGGCAAGGGCTTTAGGAGTGCCTCGCACTTTGGGCACTCCAGAAAAAATTGGCACGCGTCCTCGGGCATCTGGTGCGCCTCTTCGTGGCCGCACTCAGGGCAAGTCACATTGGATATGAGGATCAGATGGCCCATGTTCAGTAGTTTTTGGCAAGGTCCATGCCCTCGTAAAGGCTAGCGACCTCTTCTTCATACCCGTTCATCATCAAAGTGGGGATGCGCTTGGCAAAGAGACCGCCGCCAATAGGGCGCTCGGAAGCTTGCGACCAGCGCGGGTGGCTGACCTCGGGGTTCACGTTGGAATAAAAACCATACTCCGAAGCGGCCGCTTTGTTCCAGCTGGTGGGTGGCTCTTTGTCTGTCAGCGTGATGCGCACAATCGACTTGATGGATTTGAACCCGTATTTCCAAGGCACCACCAAACGAAGAGGCGCACCATTCTGTTTGGGGATGTCCTTGCCATAGATGCCCGTCGCCATAATCGTCAGCGGATGATTGGCTTCGTCCAGACGCAGGCCCTCGACATAAGGCCAGTCAAGAAACGGCGCTTGTTGCCCGATCATTTCATGCGGACGATAGAGCGTTTCAAAGGCGACGTATTTGGCAGAGGATTGCACACCCGCCAGATCAAGCAGATCCTTAAGCTCAAATCCGTTCCAAGGCACCACCATCGACCACGCCTCTACACAGCGGAATCGATAGATGCGCTCTTCGACGGTCATCTTGGACATGATGTCGGCGAAGTCATAGTCGCCGGGATTGTCGACCATGCCATCAATCTTGATCGTCCAAGGGGCGGTTGTCAGACGGTGGGCATGTCTGGCGGGGTCTTCTTTGCCGGTGCCGAATTCATAGAAGTTGTTGTATTGGCTAATGACGTCCAGATCTGTCGGCGTCAGATCAGCAGCGGCCTGTGCCTTGGGCGCAATGGCCGCGAGACCCAAGCCTGCCATGCCCGCCATAATCTGGCGGCGGTTCAGAAAGGCGGACCGAGGGGTCACGTCGTCATGTGTCAGTGTATTTTTCCAGCGATGCGCCATTGGTGTCTCCTATACCCTTGCCTGTTCTTAGCGTGACGGGATGGCGCTGCGCCACACACTTGGTCTCACGATGGTGTGGGGCAATTGAAATGTTTCGGCTGTCGGGCGTGGTCCGTCACCCCTGCCCCGGCCTTGGGAATATCTCGTTCATCGGTACAGACCGCCCGTTGGGCTGCACAAGCCTCACATGGCGGCGGCGCAATTCGCGCGGCTCGGACACGCCCACGGAATGGGCGATGATTTCGACTTCTTTTATGACCGCTTTGGCGTACCGTGCGACGCGGGTGTATTTGCGTTCCACCACCAGACCTTTTTGAAAGCGCGGATCATGGGTGGTGATGCCGGTGGGGCAGGTGTTTTTGTTGCATTTAAGCGCTTGAATACAGCCCAGCGCGAACATGAAGCCGCGCGCAGAGGTCACAAAATCCGCGCCCGCCGCCAAAGCCCACGCAATGTCGCCGGGATTGACCAGTTTGCCGGATGCGATGAGCCGGATGCGATCATTGAGGCCAAATTCTTCACGCAGGTTGGCCACCAAGGGCAGGGCCTCGCGCACCGGCATGCCCACAAGATCAATCAGCGGCATTGGCGCGGCACCTGTGCCACCTTCGCCGCCATCAAGCGTGATAAAATCAGGCGCTGCATCCGCGCCGCGCCGCGCAATGGTGTCAAAGAACTGCCGCATGGTTTCCTCGGACCCGACGACAGTTTTGATCCCTACGGGTTTGCCGGTGACCTCGCGAATATGGGTGATCATGTCTAGGAGATGATCAAAGGTGTCGATCTCTCGGTGGCGGTTGGGGGAAATGCCGTCTTGGCCGACCTGCAGGCCACGAATGGCCGCGATCTCTTCGTTGACTTTTTCGCCCGGAAGGATGCCGCCTTTGCCGGGCTTGGCGCCCTGGGCCATTTTGATTTCAAACATGCGCACGGAATCATGAGCCGCCATCTCGCGCAGCTTGTCGTCGGACAGGTTGCCATCCGCATCGCGTACGCCAAATTTGGCGGTGCCGATCTGATAGACAATGTCGCAACCGCCTTCGAGGTGGAACGGCGACAGGCCGCCCTCGCCGGTATTGAGCCAGACGCCGGCCTCCTTGGCGCCGCGCGACAGAGATTGCACCGCCGGTTTGGAAATCGCGCCATAGCTCATGCCGGAGATGTTGAAAATTGACGGCGCAAGGAAAGGCACGCGCGCGGTGGGACCGATCTGAAGCGGTTCGGTGCTGGCGTATTGATCATCCAGCGGCGGAAACGGGTCGTTCACAAAGATCGGCGTGCCGGGCACAGCCAAGTTGCGCGTGGACCCGAAGGCAACGGTGTTGCCTTTGCCCTCACCCGCGCGGGTGACCCACTCACGTTGGGCGCGGTTAAACGGCAACTCTTCGCGGTCCATGGCAAAGAAGTATTGCCGGAAGAATTCACCAAGTTCGGAAAACAGGTGCCGGAAGCGGCCAATAACCGGATAGTTGCGCCGGATGGCGTCGCCGGTTTGGCTGCGGTCGATAACAAAGAGTACGGCCGCAACGGCAATCAGCAGACCGAAGACCAGAACAAACAGCAGGCCGAGGAAATTGACGACGTCAAAGGCAGTTTCCATGGTGGTGTCCATCGGCGATCTCCGGTTTGGCTTGTTTGGGCGAGAGTGGAACGCGCAAGGCCTGAGGGCAAGTCACGAATGGGTAACTGCGACGTTGGGCAAATGTAGCAGGTTGGTCCGCCTGGCCGATGGCTTAATCAATATGGGCACCGCAAATGAGCCCCCCTACGCGTTGTGATTACCGAAAACTCCGCTTTGAGGCCTAACGCAACCGTGCGAAGGCTGGCATGCGCTGGTTCGGGCGGCTACTGTTCGGGGCGACACTCGGACAACGCCAACTGGTCCGGTTGGAACGTCACCGGTTGCGAGGATTTCAGGCACATGCGGCAACGTATTGCGGATTACACCTGTCTTTTGACCTGTTTGCGTGGCGGAACGGCGCCGTTGGTCAGCTTTGTGCATGTCCCTAAGGCAGCTGGCAGCTCGATCAACTCCCATCTGCAACACTGGTCGTCTCGGGGGCTGACACATGTAGAGCGGTTTGAGTCTGGCCATCGCATATTTGACCGCGCAATGGCACGAGCGGATTGGATTAGCGGCCACTTGTCCTGGGAAAAGATGCAAGGGCTGACGCAACGTGTCGCACCGGGGCGGCAAGTGCGATGGTTTGGCGCGATGCGCGATCCCGTTGATCACGTGGCGGCGCATTACAATTGGATGATCGAAATACGTGCCCGCGGAGAGCGGTTTTATGCACCGCACTCTTCAGGGATAAAGGCGGCGTCGGACAGCATCCGCAAGACGGACCACACCGACCCCGGGGCCGTCGTGGCGGCAGTCGCCTCAACCCCCGCGCTTTTCGCTAATCTGCAAAGCCGTTTCCTGATCGGAGACGATATCGCCCCCGACCATGCGGAAGCCGAACGCCGATTGGCAGGGTATGAGCTGATTGTGCCGATCGCGGATTTGGAACAGTTGGCGCAGGTGATGACCGGCAAACGACCGCGGGCAAACACACGGGCCAACGTCAGCCGGTGGCATTTTGATCGGGCTGTGTTTCAGGATCCGCAGGTGCAAAACTTCCTGCGTGAGTTTAACGCTCGGGACGAAGCACTCTTTGACAGAATCAGTGCGCGATGACGGGCCTTCGCTTCACAGCACGGCCGCGTTGGTAGCACGCGGCCGTTTCGCAACTTTCCGGAACTTAACCGATCTCCATCACCACGCGGCCATTTATCTGGCCTTTGACCATGCGATCGAAAATGTCGTTCACGTTGTCCAAAGGTTCTGTTGTGTAATGCGCGGCCACCTTGCCCTCGGCGGCAAACTGCAGCGATTCCGCCAAGTCCATACGCGTACCAACGATAGACCCTCGGATGGTTTTGCGGTTCAGCACCGTGTCAAAGATCGACAGCGGGAAGTTCTCGGGTGGCAGACCCACAAGGCTCATTGTGCCGCCGCGCCCCAACATACCAACGCCTTGCTCAAAAGACTTACCCGCAACAGCGGTGACCAGCACACCTTCGGCACCGCCGCCTTTTTGCACTTCGGCAACCGGATCGGTCTTGAGTGCGTTGATGGTCATATCCGCGCCGAGTTCCGTAGCGAGCTTTAGCTTGTCATCGCTGATGTCCACGGCAATGACATGCAGCCCCATCGCCTTGGCGTATTGCACCGCCATGTGGCCCAAACCACCTATGCCGGAAATCACTACGGTCTGCCCCGGGCGGGCCTCGGTTTCTTTCAGCCCTTTGTAAACGGTCACACCGGCGCATAGCACCGGCGCGGCAGGGGCAAAGCCGACGTTGTCCGGCAGATGGCCCACGTAATTCGGGTCTGCCAAGACATAGTCAGCAAAGCCGCCATTCACGCTGTAGCCCGTGTTTTGCTGACTGGTGCAAAGCGTTTCCCAACCGCTCATGCAATGTTTGCAGCAGCCGCATGCGGAATAGAGCCACGGGATGCCCACCCGATCGCCCTCTTTCACATTCGTCACTCCGGCGCCAACTTCGGCCACGGTGCCGACGCCTTCGTGACCGGGAATGAAGGGCGGCTGAGGTTTGACCGGCCAATCGCCATGCGCGGCGTGCAGATCGGTGTGGCACACGCCGCTGGCGGCGACCTTCACGACAATCTGGCCGGGGCCAACTTCGGGTTTTTCAACTTCGCAGATATCCAGCGGCTTGCCAAATTCGCGCACCACCGCAGCTTTCATCATGGGCATGACCCGTCTCCTTCACCAAGGGTCCGGCGCACTCTGCGCGGACCAGACGAAAAGCGCGTTTCGTTTCCTGTTTGAAAGATAGTCCCAACCATCGACGGTTGCTATGCGTGGGCTGACATACCCGCATTGCGTGGCACATCATCGCCAGTTTCCGGCAAACGGCCGCCTGATTTTTAGCGCAAACGATCGCTCAAAACTAAATATCGGAACTCTTTAGAGGCCGGTGCGCACGGCCCAAGTTTGATGGGTGGCCAAATCGGCATCACACGTCTGCAAGGTCATCGCCTTGATCTGGTTTTGCTTACTGCGTCCAAAACGAGTGTCTTCTCCAACCGTCAGGCAAAGTTCTTGTGCCGAGGCCGGAGTGATGACCCCGTCACCGGAGAAGACAAAGCTTTGCTTCGAAGAACCGTCGCAAGCCGCAAGCGAAACTGTGGCCCCGACTTCGACACCGTCGATCTGCGCGCAGACATCAAACTTCGGCATGTAAAGCTGACCGTCAGCGAAACGGTCCGTCTCAAAGATCTGGTCCACAAGAAGCCCGCCCAAGGGGCTGTAGCATGTGTGCCCCTGCAATCCATTGGCGGGGTCAGCCGAGGCGCCCTTGCCACCGGCGATATCGACGCAATAGCCGCTCTGAATGTTGTCGAGCATATCAACCAGATAGATTTCGACCTCTTCGGCCGAGGCGGACACTGAGACGAGCGAAAACGCAAGAGTTGCGCCGGTTAGGGGAAGGAGAGACTGGTTCTTGGAATGCATTCCAATTCAAAAAGCTACCAAACAAAAAACAGCACAAGGTTCGCACTGTTTAGCCTGAAACGCACGGCTTTTGAATTTCCGTCGCAAAGATCCAAACAAAAGGCGGGGAATGCCCCCGCCTTTGCCGTCAGTCAAAGTGTTTGGATTAATGCACCACTGCATCGTCCGGTTTCGGATTGTCGGTCGAGCCGACTCGATCCCCGATCAGCAAGCCTTGTGCCCCAGCGGTGACAGGGATGGTATCCCCGTCTTTGATGTCCCCAGCCAAAAGCGCTTCGGCCAATGGGTTTTGCAGGGCGCGTTGAATGACGCGCTTCAAAGGGCGGGCACCGAACACCGGATCGTAGCCTTCATCGGCCAGCCATTTTTTGGCGCCGTCATCCAGTTCGAGACCGATCTTGCGACCTGCAAGACGTTTCTTGAGCAGTCCAAGCTGGATTGTGACGATGCCGTCCATATCTGCCCGTGCGAGACGGTCAAAGATGATGGTTTCGTCCAGACGGTTCAGGAACTCGGGACGGAAATGCGCGCGCACGGCGTCCATCACGTCGCGACGGGCGTCAGATGCATCCGCGCCTTCGGGCAACTGGCTGAGCGCTTGCGCGCCAAGGTTGGACGTCAGGATGATCAGCGTTTGTTTGAAGTCCACGGTGCGGCCCTGACCATCGGTCAAAACGCCATCATCAAGCACTTGCAGAAGCACGTTGAACACATCGGGGTGTGCTTTTTCGACCTCGTCAAACAGCACCACCTGATAGGGGCGACGGCGCACGGCCTCGGTCAAAACACCACCTTCGTCATAGCCAACATAGCCGGGAGGCGCGCCGATCAGACGAGCGACGGCGTGCTTTTCCATGAACTCGGACATGTCGATGCGCACCATGGCGTTGTCGTCGTCAAACAAAAATTCGGCGACGGCTTTGGTCAGCTCGGTCTTGCCGACGCCGGTTGGACCCAAGAACAGGAACGACCCAAGAGGGCGGTTTTCATCATTGAGGCCCGCACGCGCGCGGCGCACGGCGTTGGAAAGGGCAGTCACGGCGGAATGCTGACCAATCACGCGGCGGTGCAGGTCGTCCTCCATGCGCAACAGCTTTTCACGTTCGCCTTCGAGCATTTTTGTGGTCGGAATGCCGGTCCAACGCTCGACAACCTGCGCGATCTGTTCAGGGCGCACGGCCTCTTCAACCGTCATTTCGCCTTCTGCGGCTTCGGCGTCCTCCAGCTTTTTCTCCAGATCGGGAATCACGCCGTAGGACAGCTCACCTGCGCGGGCGAGATTGCCCGCACGTTTGGCGATGTCCAGATCCGCGCGGGCCTGATCCAGCGATTCCTTAATGTCACGCGCCGAGGCCAACTTGTCACGGCCCGCCTGCCATTTGGCGGTCATTTCGGCGGATTTATCCTGCAGATCGGCGAGGTCTTTTTGCAGCGTTTCCAGACGATCTTTGGAAGCCGCGTCATCCTCAAGCTTGAGCGCCTCTTCCTCGATCTGCAATTGCAGGATCTGGCGGTCAAGTGCATCGAGTTCTTCGGGTTTACTGTCCACTTCCATGCGCAGGCGCGACGCCGCCTCGTCCACAAGGTCGATGGCTTTGTCGGGCAGGAAGCGGTCAGTGATGTAGCGGTGGCTTAGGGTAGACGCCGCAACCAGCGCGGAGTCAGAGATCCGCACACCGTGGTGCAGTTCGTATTTCTCCTTGATGCCACGCAGGATCGAGATGGTGTCCTCGACTGTGGGTTCTTCGACGACAACCGGCTGGAAACGCCGCGCGAGAGCTGCGTCTTTTTCCACGTATTTACGGTATTCATCCAGCGTGGTTGCACCAATACAATGCAGCTCACCCCGGGCCAGCGCCGGTTTGATCAGGTTGGCGGCATCCATTGCGCCGTCGGTTTTACCCGCGCCAACCAGCGTGTGCATTTCATCGATAAAGAGGATGATCTCGCCGGCTGCTTCGGTGACTTCGGTCAGAACCGCCTTGAGACGTTCTTCGAACTCACCGCGGTATTTGGCACCGGCAATCAGCGCGCCCATGTCGAGCGCCAGGAGTTTTTTGTTCTTGAGCGATTCCGGCACGTCACCGTTGATGATGCGCAGGGCCATGCCTTCGGCAATCGCGGTTTTACCCACGCCCGGTTCGCCGATCAGAACGGGGTTGTTCTTGGTGCGGCGCGACAGAACCTGCATCGCGCGGCGGATTTCATCGTCGCGGCCAATGATCGGGTCGATTTTGCCCTCGGCGGCGCGATCCGTCAGATCCTGCGCGTATTTCTTCAGCGCGTCATAGCCCTCTTCGGCGGAGGCGGAATCAGCGGTGCGGCCTTTGCGAATGTCGTTGATAGCGGTGTTCAGCGCCTGCGCGGTCACGTCGCCCGAGACAAGAGCGTCTTTGGCTTTGGATTTTACCATCACCAGCGCCATAAGGATGCGCTCGACAGGTACAAAACTGTCGCCAGCTTTCTTGGCGATGGCCTCGGCCTCGCCCAGCACTTTGCCGGTGGCGCTGTCCAGATAGGGTTGACCGGTGTCGCCCGACACTTGCGGCAATTTGGTGATCGCGGCATCCACAGCTTCGCGCACACGAACGGGATCACCGCCGGCGCGTTTGATCAGGTTGGCTGCCAGCCCCTGTTCGTCGTCCATCAATGCTTTGAGAAGGTGTTCCGGGGCCAGCCGCTGATGGCTTTCCCGCATTGCAATGGTCTGTGCCGCCTGAACGAAACCACGCGACCGTTCCGTGAACTTGCTCAAGTCCATGGGTTTTCTCCTTTTTCCAAGCGCCCTTATATTGGAACGCCCGCTTGGCGGCACGTCCCGTTTGTGGGCCTCATGAGGAATGTGGGGAAGCCTGCCACCGGTTTCAAGAAACATCCCAAATGTTTGCGCGCACATTGTGTCAGGGCCCGGCCCCGCAAGGCAAAAGGGGGGGGGAACAAATGGCTTAAAGAAACCTTAACTCACGACCATTTTCGCCCCATTTCTGGATCAGTGTAACCAGTGACGCAGTGTATAAAAGGGGCCGCACCATGTATGTGACCGACATTCAAATCTCCAATCCGACGTATCGCCAGACCCTTGGCGAATTGTCTGCCGTTGTTTCGCTGAGCAGCGAAGAACGTGACGTGCAATTGCATTGTAACGTGCCCGCAGCCGAACAGCGCCGCGAAGGCGAAGGACGTCTGGCATTGATCCGCGAAGCTTTGCGCCAGATCAGCCGGATGCCGGAAATGCGCACTGGCCGCGAAAAATTGTCGTTTGCACCCGGGTTGATGCCACTCGACAGCTGATTTGTGAGACTGGACAGTGCGCGTTCAAGCAGTGACACTGGCAAAATGAGCACACTGTCCGATATCCGCGCGAGATCGAAATGGCGCGACATTCTTGAAGGCCAGCCGCAACATCTGGGGCTGGCTATTTTGTTGTCTGTGGGCGCCTGTTCCCTGCTGAGCCGTCCGGAAGATGCCCGCCGCTTTCTGTTGCTGACATCCGCAGACTGGGCCATCGTGTCGATTGCTCTCGCACTGTTTCATCAGGTTCTGGTCGCGGCGGTTTTCCGTCTGCAGCTTCATCGCGGCGTTCTTTCACGGCTATTTGGCGAGCGTGACCTGGCGACCTGGACCAAGGTATTTATGCCCTTCCTTATTGTCCGGCCGCTAACGATTATTGTGGCAGGCTGGGCCGACACCACATCGCTCAACGAACCCCGATGGGCAGAATGGTTGGTCGGCGCGGTGTTGCTTGGGCTGGCGGTGTGGGTGATGCATTCTGTGTTCACACATTTTACAATCCGCCGCGCAGTGGGCGGAGATCATTTCCGCGACGAGATCGCGGCCATGCCAATCGTGCGCGAAGGGGCGTTCAAATACACCAGCAACGCCATGTACGGTGTGGCGTTTTTGGGGCTATGGGGCATCGCACTGTTGTTTGACAGTTGGAACGCGCTGGTGGTGGCGTTTTTTCAGCACTGCTATATCTGGGTGCACATGTATTGCACCGAAAAGCCCGACATGGAGTGGATCTACGGCAAGCGCTGAGGGTTGCGGGTTGATCTTGAGGGCAGTATTGATCCGGCAATTTGCCCCACAGCCCGTATCGGAGAACCCCAATGACCGCAGATGACCGCCTGATCGTCGCCCTTGATGTGCCCAATGCCCTTGAGGGGTTGAAGTTGGCCGAGACCCTTGGGGACACCGTGTCGTTTTACAAAATCGGACTGGGCATGTTGACCACCGGCGGGTTGGCGTTGGCCAATGAGTTGAAGGCGGAACACGGCAAACGCATCTTTCTGGACATGAAGCTGTTTGACATCGGCGCCACGGTTGAGGCCGCGGTGCGGGGGCTGGCGCAGTTCGATCTGGATTTTCTGACGGTGCATGGCGATCCGCATGTGGTGCAGGCCGCCAAACAGGGCGCGGCGGGCAGTGATATGAAAATCCTCGGGGTCACGATTTTGACGTCTCTGGACCGCGAAGATCTGGATGGGTGCCTGATCAAGGACGGCGCAGTTCAGGATCTGGTGATCGAACGCGCCGGACTGGCGCTTGAGGCCGGTGCCGATGGCGTGATTGCCAGCCCGCAGGAAGCCGCACTGATCCGCGCGCTTCCGCAAGCACAAGACCGTTTGATTGTCACACCAGGCGTGCGGCCTGCTGGCGCTGCTTTGGGCGATCAGAAGCGGGTGGCAACACCGGCCAGCGCGGTGCGCGATGGCGCAGACCACATTGTGGTGGGCCGTCCGGTCTGGACGGCGGCAGACCCGCGCGCAGCTGCGCAGGCAATTGTTTCGGAGTTGTCTTCTGCGCAGGCGCAGCGCCCCAATCTCTGATACCGCCTGTCAGCAGTTTGCAAGGTAGTCGGCCAAGCGCGCTTGGAAATGGGGAATGGCACGCGGATGGGTAAGGTACTCGTCCGGCGCCATCAAACGCCAACTCTGGCCTTCGTTGCCAAGCTGGATATCAGCCGCGATTGCCGCCGGAAGCTGTGCCGCAAAAAACCACGTGTGGTGGTCGATCCTGAAATAACGGCGCGCCCAGATGAGCGACTTGGGGGAGAGTGCCAGCCCAAGCTCTTCTCGTGTTTCGCGCAACGTGCACGCCACAGCGTTCTCAGTACCTTCGCGACCGCCACCGGGGAAATCCCAATGGTCCGGCCAAGGAATGGAGGGGATGTCATCGCGCAGAAGCGTTACGAGTTGGTCACCCGCAAAAATCAGCAACTTGGTGCCGCGAAACGCCGTGTCTGTCAAAGCTTGACCTGTTATACTCATCACTCAATCACTTGCGTAAAAATGTATGCCGTCACTGTGCCGCGACTGTCTTAAGACTCTAGAAACCGGACCGCGCTGTGAGCGGTGCGGCAGCATGCGCGTGGTTAGTCACCCCGAACTGTTCACACTCTCTATAGCGCATATGGACTGTGATGCCTTTTATGCAAGCGTTGAAAAACGCGATAACCCCGAGTTGGTAGACAAGCCGGTGATTATTGGCGGCGGCAAACGCGGTGTTGTGTCGACGGCCTGCTATGTGGCGCGCATTCGCGGTGTGCGCTCGGCCATGCCGATGTTTCAGGCGCTCAAGCTGTGCCCGGATGCCGTGGTGATCAAGCCGCGGATGTCGGTCTATGTCGAGATCAGCCGAGAAATTCGCAAGCTGATGGACGAGATGACACCGGTGATTGAGCCTTTGTCGCTGGATGAGGCTTTTATGGACCTGTCCGGCACGGAGCGGCTTCATGGGGCACCGCCGGCGGTCATGCTGGCGCGGCTGACCAAACGGATGAAAGACGAGTTGGGCATCACCGGATCAATCGGGCTGAGCCACAACAAGTTTCTTGCCAAGGTGGCCAGCGATTTGGACAAGCCTCGCGGGTTTTCGGTGATTGGCGAGGCTGAAACCGCGGACTTTCTGCGTGACAAGCCCGTGCGCCTGATCTGGGGCATTGGGCCGGTGGCGCAAGAAAGCCTTGATCGCGCGGGCATACGCACGTTCACCGATCTGCTGCGGTGGGAGCAGGACGATTTGATCGCGCGTTTTGGCAACATGGGCTATCGGCTCTGGCATTTGGCGCGTGGGCAAGACAAGCGACGCGTTGCTACCAATGCCCCAATGAAAAGCATCAGCAACGAGACCACGTTTTTTGAGGATACAGCAAACCCGGATGTGCTGGATGGACATATCTGGCGGTTGGCGGAGAAAGTCTCGGACCGTGCCAAGGCCAAAGATCTGGCAGGGCGGGTGGTGACGCTCAAGCTTAAACGCGCCAATCACAGCGCGATCAGCCGTCGGCTTAGTTTGCGGGATGCAACGCAGATGGCCGACACCGTGTATCGCACCGCGCGGGGATTATTTGAACAGGTTGGGGATCAGGGGCCATACCGATTGATCGGGGTCGGGCTGGCCGATTTGGTGCCCGCTGAGCGTGCCGATCTGTCCGGCGACCTGCTGGATCCTCAGGCGGGTCAGCGCGCCAAGGCCGAACGCGCGACCGATGAAATTCGCAAACGGTTCGGCTCGGATGCGATTCTCAAGGGGCGGTCGATGCGATGAGAGCTTATTGTGACTGATTGCACTCTTCGCCCTGCCCGCCCGGACGACGTCACCCATCTATGTGCGCTTGCACAGGAGGTGATCCGGATCCGATACACGCCCTTTCTGGGGCAGGAGATGGTCGAAGGCTACATCAACAGCGGCGACGCAGATGGCGAGATTACGCAAAACCTGAACCACCTTATCGTAGCCGAAGTCGAAGACGTCATTCTTGGGTTTGTGGTCTGTTTCGACGACCTGGTGCACCTGCTGATGACGCGGCTGGACCAACAGCGCAATGGCGTGGGGTCACAACTTTTGGCCCATGCTGAAGATGCAATTGCGGTGCGCGGATATAGATCTGCGAGACTGGAGACCTTCACAGCCAATTCTCAAGCCCGGCAGTTTTACGACAAGGCCGGGTGGCAAGAGATTCGGTTTGGCGAAGTCGAGGGCCTTGGCGTGCCATTGGTTTTTTTGGAAAAGGACCTGTGATTTGACCCCTGCCCCAACTTAATCCGGAACCATGCCTTCGGGCCAGCTTCGGGCATATTGCGAAATACACAACAACACATCCGCACCCGGCAGGATCGCACGCACGTTTGCCAGCATTTCGAGATTAAGGCGGTCGACCTCTTCTGCTGCGATGGGCTGTTGCGGATTATAGTACACACTCACCGTATATGTCCGCCCAAGCTTGACCACGGACACATCCAGCACCGCACCTGGCAAATTGGCTGTGCTAGGGCGTAAGGCGCGGCGCACCTTTGCATAGATTTCAGGCTTTGCAGTAACGCCAAGCAACTCTCCCATACCCGACCCAAGATCACGCCACACCTGACCAACGGCCAACAAACACAAGAAGAACACCACAATAGAATCGCCGATTGGGGCAATCGGCGCGAGCACCCCATCACCGTAAAAATAGATAATGCCGAGACCAACTGCCGTACCAACGGTCAGCCCGCCATCTATGAAGGCCGCTTTGGATTCCAGTTTGAGGATTTCGCTGACCTTGCCGGTCTTGGTCCAAGTGCGAGTGTGGACAAACCACAGTGCGAAACAGGTCACACTGATCACAAGGAAATAGATAAGCATCGGCTCATAGTTCAGTTCTGCAATTGGCGCCCCGTTCAGGTAATTAACAATATTCATCACCGCAGATCCGGCTGCAAACAAGATCAGACCAATCAAAGAAAGCGAGCGGAAGGTCACAAACACCGCCTCATCCGCCGCATAACCAAGAGGGCGAAACCGATCCGGCGCCGCGCCCGTGTTCTGGCCAATCTTGCGCCCGATCAGTGCCGACACCAAAGCGATGATCGAAAACATGCCATCCATCAGAATTGCCGTGGAATTGGACAGAATGGCCGCCAAAATGCCGGAAGCCCCCATGAAAAGACTTCCCACCATTGCCATCGTCATCGAACGGGCTTCTAGGCTTTTTACAGTTTTACTGTCCATTGGAGCGCCTCCATTGTGTGGTTTCCGAACGCTAAGCAACGTACCCCTTTTTGTCAGCGACGCAGCGCTCAGAAAGGTGCTGATAGTTATTCCGCAGCCAAAGGCAGTCCATGCGTAGGGCGCCCAATGGCCGCAACGTCCGCGATCACCTTTGCCAGGCGCGCCTTGAGCGGCTCGAAACCCTCATGCGGGGTGATAGTGGCCTCGTCCATATAAAGCGAACGGTCGATTTCCACTTGAATGGCGTGTTGCCCACGCGCGGGGCGCCCATAGGTCTGGGTTACATACGCACCCGCAAACGGAGAGTTACGCGCCACTGCAAAGCCCTCGGCCTCAAAGGCTGCGGTGATTTCATCGACTATTTCGCAATGCGCCGCAGCGCCAAACCGATCCCCGAGCACAATTTCCGGGCGTCGCGTGCCCGGGCGCAGGGAGGCATCGACTGCCTCGCGTGGCATGGAATGACAATCCACCAGAATCGCTTTGCCAAAGGCAGCACGGGACTCATTCAGCAGCGATTGCAGAGCCTCGTGATACGGTCGCCAAAAGCTGTCGATACGTTCACCGGCTTCGGCGCGTGTCATTTTACCATAATAAATAGGGCGCCCATTGGCCACGACCCGGGGAATCACACCAAGGCCGGACGCAACGCGTGGGTTGTGGTTGAATTTGCGCACTCCTTCGATCACCGCAGGGTCAAGTTCATCCGCAGCGCGGTTCAAATCGAGAAAGGCGCGCGGCGCGTGGGCGACAAGAAGCGGCGCACCAAAGGCAGGCGCACAGTCAAACAAGTCATCGACAAAAGCATCTTCGGAAGACCGAATGGTGTGGCCATCCAGAAGCGACTGACTGACGAACCAATCCGGGTATTGGTTGCCGCTGTGCGGAGAAGCAAAAACCACCGCGGAATCGCGGGTATTAGGCGCATTAACTGTAAACGGGGCTTGTTGCATTGCGTCTCCTGTCACAAAAATATAGGCACAAAAATATATGGGCCGAAAGCCCTTGATCCCCCCGCCGACTCCTTTTATAGACCCCGCTACCGGCGCGGTTTTTTCCGCGCCCCCTTTTGTTGGGGGGCCTGGAATGTGTCGGATGGGTGATTAGCTCAGCGGTAGAGCACTTCGTTGACATCGAAGGGGTCACTGGTTCGATCCCAGTATCGCCCACCATGAATTCACCGCTTTGGCCGAGGTCGAAGCACCCGCAACCCAGAGGCGCACGCCGCGCCGCGACATGAGGATAAAGGCTATGAAAGTCAAAAACTCGCTCCGTTCGCTCAAGAACCGGCACCGCGACTGCCGCATTGTGCGCCGCAAGGGCCGTGTATACGTGATCAACAAGACCCAGCGTCGTTTTAAAGCGCGTCAGGGCTGATTGACTGGGCCTTACGGCCCGTCTGATCGCTGAGCTGAAGAGCCGCCCCGTGGGGCGGTTTTTTGCGTTTGGCAAAAGCTTAGCGGTCGCTGCCCACCTGTTTGCTGATCGCGCGTTCGATTTGAATGAATGTACTTTCGGTGATGAAGCCGGGCTGTGTCTCGGATTCCGGCGGAACGTAGACGGGGCCAAAACCAGCGCGATGGGCACGTCGGCTGCGTGTCGAAAAGCGGAAGCATCGACGCGACCCTTCGGCCCAACAGGTGCGGCCATCCACCAAGGGAATCAATCGCTGGGATTGCGCCAAAGAAGCCGTTGGCAGAACGGGGACAGCCAGAGCGGCAATCATAAGCAGGGTTGAGAGGCGTTTCAGGGACATCGAAAATACCTTTGGTGGTTACGCCTTCAGGTTACGGCTGAAGCACCAAAAGAGTCCAAACACGAAGCGATGAGGTATACTCAACGCCCGAAGGCCTGCCCACCGACCTGCTTACTGATGGCACGCTCAATGGCGATGAAGCCGCTTTCGGTGATGAAGCCGGGCTTCACTTCCAAATTGGCCGGCACCCGCGCATTGCCAAACCCCGCCCGCGTGGCGACGTAGCGACTCTCGTTGTAGCGAAAGCAGCGGTTTGACGTTTCCGACCAGCAGGTGCGTCCGTCAACCAAGGGAATCAGACGCTCCTGCTGCGCATTGGCAGGCATAGGGGCGGCGAAAACAGAAACGGCAACAACGAAAGACAGGCGGGACATAAAAGGCTCCTTTGGAGGGAACAGGCATGGGCTGTTTGCATGACACGCAGAGATTAGCTGCGGATGGCTCCGAGGTCTACTTTGCGGAAAATGACGGAAATTGAATGGGCGTCTGCGATGCGGGGCAGAGCTGAAAATCGATTGGAAATTGAAAAGGCGATATTATCGGATGGCGACGTTAAGCAGCTCATCTATTGACTTTGCCTTAATTTCCATCGCCTTCAACATTTCACCCTCGGACCGAAACAAACCTACTTTCAGGTTGTCGACCTCAATTTGCACACGTCTGAAGTGCTCCTGAGCCAAGTCGAAACCAAGATCTGTTGGAGCGAAAATGAAGTGCGACGTTTGTTCTGCATTGATCTCGTAATACGCGGTAGATCTCAGCGTTTGCGCATCCAAACTCTCAACATCTAAATCCGTGCCCTCTACCGCTGAGAGGTCGGTCACTTCTAGCATTCCTGGCGCAAAATCAGGGTGTTCAAGCGTGTTAAACGTTGCTTGCTCTAGTTCTCGGGTATCCACAAAGCCCCAAAACTTAGTGTAAACTAAGTTCAACTCTTTATGCACCAACACCTGAAAGCTCATGTGAAGATGGAATGTTTAACGCAGCAATTCGTCAACCCCTAAATGTCTCTGATTTGGGTCGATGCTGTAACAAGCCACTTTGCGCTTTTCGCCGTCGTTCGGCGCAGTTGCCAACTTGGTCCGCTATCGGGCGCTGTCGGTAACGTTGCAAACCTCACTTCCTGCGCGTTGCCAGCATTGATTGAGCGCGCACCATTTTGCAGAGTTGGGCTCAAGGCCGTCGTTCGCGGCGTGGGCCTTTCGCATCAGCTTTCCAGCAAAACCGCCGCTGCCAAACAAAAAGACCCGCCCAAACTAGGGCGGGCCAAGTGACGACATGGTCATGCGCCATGCCGCGCAACGGAAAATCCTCAGTCGTATTTGCGCTGATCTTCGATCACGATGCCGTCCTTGGGCAGGCTGCCCGGGGCGACGATCTCGACGATGCCCTTAAGCTTCAGCGCGTCCGCCACGGAGGCACCGTAAGCGTCGGCGGCGTCGGCGGGTGACTCGATCTGCACGGTCATCACATCCATCTCGCCGGAACGGGTGGCAATCACACGCGCCTTGGTGACTTCGTCGTGTTTGGCCACAAACGCCGCAACCTGCTCGGGGCGGACAAACATACCTTTGATCTTTGCGGTCTGATCGGCACGGCCCATCCAACCCTTGATGCGCATGTTGGTCCGCCCACAAGGGCTTTGCCCGGGAAGGACGGCGGAGAGGTCGCCGGTGGCAAAGCGGATGAGCGGATAATCAGGGTTGAGCGTGGTGACGACAACTTCGCCAACTTCGCCCGGCGCAACAGGCGTGCCTGTGCCCGGCGTGACGATTTCCACGATCACACCATCGTCGATAATCATGCCTTCCATGGCGTCGGATTCATAGGCGATCGAGCCCAGATCGGCGGTGCCATAACCTTGCAGACATTTGATGCCGCGATCGGCGTATTCCTGACGCAGAGACGGGAACAGCGCGCCGCCGCCGACGGTGGCTTTGGTGATGGCGAGCTTTTCGCCCATCTCTTCGGCCTTATCGAGGATGATCTTGAGGTAATCCGGCGTGCCGGCGTAGGCGGTGGTGCCAATATCGGCGGCCGCGCGGACCTGCATTTCGGTCTGGCCGACACCGGCAGGCAGCACCTTGGCGCCCACGGCACGTGCGCCGCTTTCAAACATCATGCCTGCAGGTGTCAGATGGTAGGAGAAGCAGTTTTGCACGATGTCATCCGCACCGATGCCAACAGCATGCAACACGCGACCAAAGCGGAACCAATCGGATGTGTGGCCACCGGGTTCATAGATCGGGCCCGGCGATTGAAACACGTGCACGAGGTTCGGGTTTTTCAGGTTGGCAAAGCCACCAAGTGGACCGTTGGCTTTTTGGGCAGCGCCCAGTTCGGATTTACGCAACACCGGCAAAGTCGCGAGCGCCTCTATTGAGGCGATTGACGCCGGATCAACATCGCCAAGAGCGTTTGCGTAACCGGGCAGCGCCATTGCGCGGGTGATCTGTCGCGGCAGTGCCTCGGCCAAATCTGCTGCGCGCTGGTCTGCGCTGCGGGTTTCCAACTCGTCAAAAAAGCGGCTCATGGTGCCATCCTTTGTGTGTCACAAGCCGCGTTTCGAGCGGCAAATAGAGGACGTGCCGCGCCTGCGATCACCGCGCGGAACAAGTTTCATTCAATTGCCCTGGATGGGCGGGCGGGCGCAAAAAACAGCGCCCAGAAAGCCTTAGCTCAGCCAACGTTTGCGGCGGCGATAAGAGCGCACGTCGCGGAACGACTTGCGACCCTCCTCAGACATGCCGAGGTAAAATTCTTTTACATCAGGGTTTTCGCGCAGTTCTGCCGCTGGGCCATCCATCACGACGCGACCGGATTCCAGAATGTAGCCGTAATGCGCAAAGCGCAGCGCCACGTTAGTATTCTGCTCCGCTAGCAAGAAGGTCGCGCCTTCCTTTTCGTTGAGGTCTTTGACAATGCCAAAGATCTCCTCAACCAATTGCGGCGCGAGACCCATAGACGGTTCGTCCAGCAGAATACATTCCGGCTTGCTCATCAGAGCACGGCCAATTGCGACCATCTGTTGCTCGCCGCCCGAGGTATAGCCCGCCTGCGATTTGCGGCGTTCTTTCAGGCGTGGGAAATAGGTGTAGACCATCTCTAGATCTGCGCTGACTTGACCACCGCTGCGGGTATACGCGCCAGTCAGCAGGTTTTCTTCGACGGTCAGGTGTTCAAAGCAGTGACGGCCTTCCATCACCTGGATCACACCTTTTTTCACAAGCGCCGCCGGATCGAGCTCGGCGATGGGTTCGTTGCGATACGTGATCGAGCCTTTGGTGACTTCGCCGCGCTCGGAGTGCAACAGGTTCGAAATCGCCTTTAGCGTTGTAGTCTTGCCCGCGCCGTTGCCGCCAAGAAGGGCAGTGATGCCGCCCTTGGGCACGCTCAGGCTTACGCCTTTGAGCACGAGGATCACGTGGTTGTAGATCACTTCGATGTTGTTGACCTCAAGAAGTGTCTCTTCGGTGCGACCAGCGTCAAGCATGTGCGTTGTCTTTCGTCTCGTGGGGTGATGTGTCCCGGCCGGTTGCCGGCCGGGACGATCGTTTCAAAGCGCCTTAGTTACAGGCGTTTTCGATGTTGTTTTCTGCTGCATAAGCACCGGAATCTTCTGCGATCAGCGCGCCGATCACTTCCATGTCGGTTTCTGCAAAGTCAGAGATCAGCGACCAAGTCTGGCTTGCCGCATCCCACTGAGTCACACCAACGAGACCGGGGCCGCCGTGGTTTTCGCAGGACACGTCGAAGGACGGACCGAAGTTTGGCATGCCGAGGCTGGCCATCTTGTCTTCAGTGATCGACAGAGCTTCCATACCATCACGCATCTGACCTGCGTTGATGTCGGCAACGCCGTGGATTTCTTGAGCGGTTTTCACAGCTTCTGCTGCGAGCATCGCCGCGTACATGCCACGGTTATACAGAACGTTGCCGATCTGATCGCCGGCACCAGCCGCTTTGCCTGCATCGACAACGTGCTTCTGGATGTCTGCAAAGATCGGGAAGTCACGACCAACGTTGTGGAAAGTCAGAGCTTTGTAGCCGTTGGCTTTGTCGCCAGCGGACAGAACGTCATGCTCTGCACCGGACCACCAGATGCCGATGAAGTTTTCCATTGGGAAGCGGATGTTTGCGGCTTCCTGAATGGCAACTTGGTTCATCACGCCCCAGCCCCACATCAGAACTGTGTCAGGCTTTTCACGACGGATCTGCAGCCACTGGGATTTCTGCTCCTGACCGGGGTGGTCAACAGGCAGAAGGCTCAGTTCAAAACCGTGCTTCTTCTGCAGCTCTTCGAGCGTGCGGATTGGCTCTTTGCCGTAAGCGGAGTTGTGGTAAACCAGCGCGATTTTGTGACCGTTCAGGTCGCCATCGTTTTCAGCCAGCAGATAGTTGATCGCGCCGGATGCACCGTTCCAGTACGTGCCTGGATAGTTGAAGGTGTGGCTGAACACTTCGCCGTTGGCGGCAGATGTACGGCCATAGCCCATTGTGTGCATCGGGATGTTGTCAGCAGTCGTTTTGGGGATCAGCTGATAAGTGATGCCGGTGGACAGCGGTTGATACACCAGAGCGCCTTCGCCCTTGGTGGATTCGTAGCATTCCACACCTTTTTCGGTGTTGTAGCCGGTTTCACATTCCAACAGACGAGTTGGAACGCCACCGATACCGCCGTCACGCTCGTTCAGCAGCGTGAAGTAATCGGCGTAGCCATCCGCAAACGGGATGCCGCCTGCGGCGTATGGGCCAGTGCGGTAGCTCAGCGATGGGAACACGAGGTCCGCCATTGCCGGAGCGGCTGCCATTACGGCGGTCACGGCCATGGTTGCTAGTTTCATCTTCATCGGGTTTCCTCCCTTGGTTTATTCCGATGTGTGCCGAGGCCTCCCCGCCCCGGAATGGTTGGTTCTGGCCCCGCCTTAGTGCGGGAAGGGCCACAACCGCAGTTTCTGTTTCGTCACGCGCCAGAGTTGGGCAAGGCCGTGTGGTTCCAGGATCAGGAACAACACGATCAGACCGCCCACGATCACTAACTGCAGGTGAGCCACGATGTCAGTGGGCCAACCCAGCATGTCCACGCCTACCACCTTCAGCACCACGGGGAGCAGCACGAGGAAGGCAGCGCCCGCGAAGGAGCCGAAGATCGAGCCCAGACCACCGATGATGATCATAAAGAGCACGAGGAACGATTTGTTGATGCCAAAGACTTCGCCCACTTCGACGGCGCCAAGATACAGTGCAAAGAACAGCGCGCCCGAGATGCCGACAAAGAAGCCAGAGACCGCAAAGGCGCTGATCTTGGCCTTGAGCGGGTTCACCCCGATGATCTCAGCAGCAATATCCATGTCACGGATCGCCATCCATTTGCGTCCAGCCATGCCGCGCGTCAGGTTACGAGCAATCAGCGCGCTGAGCACCAAAAACACGAGGCAGAACAGATAAGCCGCCCAGGCTTCGGTGTTGGGGCCGGTCACGGGAAAGCCGAACACGGTGCGTTCCGGTGCGTTGATCTGACCCGATGCCGAGTAGTTGTAGAACCACGGCACCCGGTTAAAGAGCCACACCAAAAAGAACTGCGCCGCCAGTGTCGCCACCGCGAGGTAGAAGCCTTTGATGCGCAGGCTTGGCAGGCCAAACATAACGCAGACAAAGGCCGTCACGCCGCCGGAAAGCAGCACGTGGAAGAATATGTTGATCTCTGGAAAGCCGGTCATAAACTTGTAGCAGGCATAAGCCCCCACAGCCATGAAACCGCCTGTGCCGAGCGACACCTGTCCGCAATAGCCGACAAGAATGTTCAGGCCGATGGCCGCGATCGAGTAGATCAGGAACGGCAGCAGGATCGCGTTCGCCCAGTAATCGTTGATCAGGAACGGCACCACCAGAAAGGCAAACGCCAGCACCACGTAATAGCCTTTGCGATCAATTTTGATCGGGAAAGTCTGGTTATCCGCGGCGTAGTTGGTTTTGAAATCGCCAGCTTCACGATAGAACATCAGGCGGTCTCCTCGTTGTATTCTTTTTCAAGGTGGGACCGGTCCGCCCGGTTCCGTTGTTTGGCATATCCGGTGCGCTCTGAGTGGTGCACCAGTTGGAAGTAGGCCCAGATGCCCGCTGCTGCGCCCAGTGCCGCTAGAACAGCCGCGATGGTCATCTGTTGACCGTTGGCCGGGTCGGAGGTCAGGGCAAGGAACCCGAAGGCCCAGAAACCTGACCATGCGATCACGTTGAGAATGGCAATCAGCTTGGGCATCTGCGTCACACCCTTTCGATGATCTTTTCGCCGAACAGACCTTGTGGCCGGAAGACGAGGAAGACGAGAGCGAGCACATAGGCAAACCAGTTCTCGGTTGCGCCACCAAGGTTGATGATGCCGCCAAAACACTGGCCGATACCGAAGCAGTATTCGAACATTTTCTCACCGACACCGATGATCAGTCCGCCAACAATGGCGCCCGGGATCGAGGTAAAGCCGCCCAGCATCAGTACCGGCAGAGCCTTGAGCGCGATCAGAGACAGCGAGAACTGCACGCCCGATTTGGCGCCCCACATGATGCCCGCAACCAGCGCGACAAACCCCGCGAGCGACCAGACCAGAACCCAGATGAAGTTCAGCGAGATGCCGACCGACAAAGCGGCTTGGTGGTCATCGGCCACAGCGCGCATGGCGCGGCCCTGTTTGGTGTATTGGCTGAACGCCACCAGCGCGACCACAAGGACAATGGCTACAATCGCCGCCGAGATGTCGAGGTTGTCGATAAAGAAACCAACGCCCCAAGCATTGTAGGCTGCTTCGTCAATCGCGAGGTTCATACCCTGCGGCAAGCAAAGTTCACCTGGAAGACAGAAGGTCAGCGTTTTGATCTCGGAGTTCCACATCAGGTCTGCAAACCCTTCGAGGAAATAGGCCAGACCAATGGTCGCCATAAACAGAATGATCGGCTCTTGGCCCACCAGATGGCGGAACACGAATTTCTGCACGGCCCAAGCCAACAGGATCATCACGCCTACAGTCAGGATCAAGGCCGCAAACGACGGCACGTTCCATCCGAAGTGGTGAATGTGCGTGCCGAATATGGCGTTGATCAAGTGCGCGAAGGGTATTTGGCCGTTCTGGATGCCCACAAGGGTCATCGCCGCGAACAGCGCCATGACGCCTTGGGCAAAGTTGAAGATACCGGACGCTTTGTAGATCAACACAAAGCCCAGCGCGACGAGCGCATAAAGCACGCCAGCCATGAGGCCGTTTGCGAAAACCTCTGACGCAAATACGATTTGTTCAAGCATCTGAGACGCCTCCGGTTTTTACTTGGATATCAAAGAGGTGATTAGTCATGTGCCACCCCCAGATAAGCGTCGATGACGGCTTGGTTGTTGCGCACTTCGGTTGGGGTGCCGTCGCCGATCTTTTTGCCGTAGTCCATGACCACAACCCGATCCGACAGATCCATAACCACACCCATATCGTGTTCGATCAACGCGATGGTCGTGCCAAATTCGTCGTTCATGTCGAGAATAAAGCGCGACATGTCCTCTTTTTCCTCAACGTTCATGCCCGCCATCGGCTCGTCCAACAGCAAGATCGACGGCTCAGCCGCCAAGGCCCGCGCCAGTTCGACCCGTTTCTTCAAACCATATGGCAAACGGCCAACTGGCGTTTTGCGGATCGCTTGAATTTCAAGGAAGTCGATAATCCTTTCGACGGCCTCGCGGTTTTCCGTTTCTTCCCGCTCGGCTTTGCCTTTCCAGATCGCCTGACCCAACAGTCCGGTTGTCATCTGGCGAATACGGCCGGTCATAACGTTGTCCAGAACCGTCATCCCTTCAAACAGCGCGATGTTCTGGAATGTACGCGCGATGCCTTGTTGCGCGACCTGATAAGGACGCATTGGCGGACGCTTGGCGCCCTTGTACCAAACTTCGCCTTCTTGCGGCACATAGAAGCCCGAGATCACGTTCAGCATCGACGATTTTCCAGCGCCGTTGGGGCCGATAATCGCGCGAATTTCGCCTTCTCGGATGTCAAAAGAGATATCCGTGATCGCCTTTACCCCGCCAAAGCGCAGTGTGATGTTTTTCATTTCCATCACGGTCGGGCCGATGGTGCGACCGTCATCTGTGACGTAGCTGTCCTGCGTGCTCATTCTGCGGCTACCTTTGCTGCGGTTGAGACTACAGCGGCGTCGCGCAGTTCCAGCGTGGCGCTGATGCTGCCCTTGCGGCCGTCTTCATAAGTAACTTCGGTGACTGTCGAGACTTCGGAGGCCCCGGAATACAGCGCGTCGATCAGGTCTTTGAACTTGTCAGCCACGATCACGCGACGCACTTTGCGGGTGCGGGTCATTTCGCCGTCATCCGCATCCAGTTCTTTATGCAACACGAGGAAACGGTGGATCTGGCAGCCTGCCAACATCGGATCAGCCGCAACAGATTTGTTCACGGTCTCAACATGTTCACGAATGCTGTCGAGCACTTTGGGGTGTCCGGCGAGTTCCTGATAAGACGCATACGCAATGTTGTTGCGTTCCGCCCAGTTGCCCACCGCCGTCAGGTCAATGTTGATAAAGGCCACACAGCGGTCTTTGCCGTTGCCAAACAGAACCGCCTCAAGAATGTCGGGATAGAACTTGAGTTTGTTCTCGACATATTTCGGCGCGAACATTGACCCATCGGCCATTTTGCCAACGTCCTTGGCGCGGTCGATGATGCGCAGGTGACCAGAGTCTTCTTCGAAGAAACCAGCGTCACCCGTGGCAACCCAGCCTTCGGCGTCTTTGGTCGATGCTGTGGATTCGGGGTTATTGTAGTATTCAACGAACGTGCCAGGGCTGCGGTAGAAAATCTCGCCGTTGTCGGCAATTTTGATTTCCACATCGGGGCTCGGTACACCAACGGTATCCGCCCGCACCTCGCCATCAGGCTGCGCGGTGATGAACACGGTAGCCTCGGTCTGACCGTAGAGCTGTTTCAGGTTGATGCCGAGCGAACGGTAGAATTCAAAAATCTCCGGTCCGATCGCCTCACCCGCAGTGTAACCCACACGCACCCGGCCAAAGCCAAGCGTGTCTTTGAGCGGGCCATACACCAAGAATTCGCCAAGTTTGTACTTCAGCTTGTCCATGCCACCGACGGGCTTGCCATCAAGAATGTCGCCGCCAACTTTCTTGGCGTGCGCCATAAAGTGTTTGAACATGCGACGCTTCATTGGGCTCGCGTCTTCCATACGGATCATGACGCTGGTCAGCTGTGTTTCGAACACGCGTGGTGGTGCGAAATAATACGTCGGGCCAATCTCGCGCAGGTCGGTCATCATGGTGTCTGGCGATTCCGGACAGTTCACACAGAAACCAGTCCAGTAGGCCTGACCAATCGAGAAGATGAAATCACCCACCCAAGCCATCGGCAGGTAGGCCAGAATTTCTTCGCCAGCGCCGAGGTTGTCGAATTCCGACGAGTTCTTGGCGCTTTCGATCACGTTGCGGTTGGACAGGACAACGCCCTTGGGCTTGCCGGTTGTACCCGATGTGTAAAGCATCACGCAGGTGCTGTCATAAGTCAGCTTGGCGCGACGTTCGTTCAGGTCCGTGATCCATTCGTCATAGGCCGCACGGCCCTGATTTTGGATGTGGCTGAATTCATGCAGCGCGTGGTGGTCGTACTTCCGAAGACCGCGCGGATCAATGTAGATCATATGCTCGAACTGATGCAGGCTGTCCTGAATGTCGATGATCTTGTCGACCTGTTCCTGGTCTTCAACGATGGCGTATTTCGCGCCGCAGTGGCCCAGGATGTATTCCATCTCGTCGGCTGCACTATCGTTATAGACCGGCACCGGCACGGCACCCACGGATTGTGCGGCCACCATTGACCAATAGAAATATGGGCGATTGCGGCCGATAACGGCAACAAAATCACCCTCGGCTACACCAAGGTTGATCAACCCAAGTGCCAAAGCCTCGATTTCTTTTTCTGTGTCTGCCCAAGTCCAGCGCTGCCAGATGCCGAACTCTTTTTCCCGATATGCGTCTTTGTCCGCAAACAGGGTGGCGTTCCGCTGCAAGAGCGCCGGGATGGACGCGAGTCCACCGGCCGCCTGTGACGACTGTGCCAAATTGTATTCCTCCCATTCGCCCGCCGATGCGGGCCAAAACCGCCGAAACGATTCTTCACCTCCTAAGGTGCGTGTTTCAAATTCGTGGTCAACTTTTTCCTGAACATTTCTTAATCCTTACGAATTGTAACAAGGCACATTTCTCTCTTTGACACCCGATGGACGAGTGCTAGCGATAAAGAGGAAAGGACACCTCTATGCCGCCCCCACCCAGTAAAATACAGGACATGACGGCCGCTGGCCTCAACCTGATCAAACAGGCGCTGTCGATCTATGACAGCGACTTGAAACTGGTGGTGGCCAACACACGGTTCCGCGAAATGTTTTCAATCCCGCGTGCGCTGACGCAACCCGGTGCGGCCTTTTCCGACACCATCAGGTTTTTGGTGGAAAACGGCGAATACGGGCATGTTCCTGAAGACACAGTCGAAGACTTCATCGCCGAACGGGTCGAGCGTGCGCTTGATTTTGAACCCCACTACTTCGAACGCAAACGCGCCGATGGACGCTGGGTGAGCGTCGAAGGATCGCCCTTGCCGCAAGGTGGCTGGGTGGCGGTTTATACCGACATCACCTCGACCAAGCGGCAAGAGGCCCTATTGCGGTCCCGCTCTGAGGAGCTCTCGGACCAACTGCTCCAGCACGCCGAGGAATTATCTGCCACCAACCGCGAACTCGAGGCCACCGTTCAAACGCTGGAAGAAGTCAAACGCCAGCTGATGGAAAGCGAAGCCCGCATGCGGCTGACGGCCGAAATGATGCCCGCCCACATTGCGCACCTTGGACCGGACCGGATCTATACCTATTCCAACCGCCGCCTGAGCGCGGTGATACCTGGGCGACCGTCTGACATTGTCGGGATGCACGCCAGCGAAGCTTTGGGGGCAAGCGCTTTTGAGGCGATTAAGCCCCATATGGATCGCGCCTTTATGGGCAAAGCATCGGTGTTTGAGTTCAATGAACATCCAAGCACACGCCGTATTCGCGTGGCATTCACACCGGACGACACCACCGGCGACACGCACGGCGTTTATGTGCTGTCGATGGACGTGACCGAGGAAACCCAAGCCCGGGTGGCCTTGCAACAAACGCGGCGGCGCGAGATCGCAGCACAGATGACCAGTGGCCTTGCCCATGATTTTTCCAACCTGCTGACCATCATTTTGGGCACGCAGGGAAAGTTGTCCAAAATCACGCTGCCTGACGACGCACAAGCATTGGTCGAGGCCACACTTGGAGCCGCGCGACGGGGTGGCAAATTGTTGGATCAACTGGCCAATGTGACAGGCCCGCGTGTGCCGCGGCTGGAACCAACCAACATGCGCGCCTTCCTGTCCGATCTGGAAACACTGGCACGGCCCACGTTGGCCGCAGATGTGACCCTGATCATTGAAAGCAGCATACCAGAAGGCACCGTGATGCTGGATCCTGCTATGTTGCAGGACAGTCTTGTGAATCTATTGCTAAACGCCCGCGACGCCTGTGGCGGGGCGGGCACCATTCTGCTGATTGCAGAGTTGGTACAGAACACCTGGGTGCAGTTCACCCTGCGCGACACCGGAACAGGGTTCAGCGACGAAGCCTTGATGCGCGCATTGGACCCGTTTTTTACCACCAAAGGTGCCGGTGGCAGCGGTTTGGGCCTCGCCATGGTTTACGACATGACCAAGCTTGTGGGCGGAGACATCAAGATCGGCAATACAGACACCGGCGGACAGGTGCGGCTGCGGCTGCCTTTGCGCAAAGCGATGCAGGGCACCTCACCGGGTCTTGTGCTGCTGGTTGAAGACAACCTCGACCTTCGGGGGCTATTTCGCGACATGCTGACCGACATGCAGCACACGGTGATCGAAGCCGCCAGCGTCGAAGAAGCCCGCCTTCTGCTGGAACAGGTGCCCGACATCTCGCTGGTGCTGTCTGACATCTCGCTGGAGGGCGATGCCACCGGTGTTGATCTTGTCCGTTCCCTGCGCAACGATGCCATACCAGCCTATCTGATGACCTCCTTGCCGGTCAGCGATCCGCTCTATATTGCGGGCGCGGCCCGCGCGCCTGTGTTGTCAAAACCGTTCACCGGCGACCAGCTTGACCAATTCCTGCATCCGAAGTGAGACAAACATGACCGCCCCGCTTGTCACTATCTTAGACGATGAACCTGAAATCCGCCGCATTCTGGCGGACGCTTTGGAGGACGCGGGGTTTCGCACCATGGGGTTTTCCCGCGCCACCGAGTTTGAGGCCATGTTGAAAACCACCACACCGGACGTTTGTCTGGTAGACCTCGGCCTGCCGGACAAGGATGGTTTGACGCTGGTACACCGCCTTGCACTAGAGGTCGGCGCAGCGGTGATCATCATTTCGGGCCGCGCACAGGTGCAGGACCGGATCACCGGTCTGGAACTTGGCGCGGATGACTACATCATCAAGCCGTTTGATCCAACCGAGGTGGTGGCACGCGTGCGGGTGCGTTTGCGCAAGGACCGTGTCACGCCCAAAGATTCTGGACCGGCGAACACCGCCGTCTTCAACGGCTGGACCGCTTATTTCGACCGCTATGTTCTCGAAGACGAGTCCGGCGGCGAAACCACCTTTTCGCACGCCGAAAGCGAAGTGCTGCGGCTGTTTCTGGAAAGCCCCAAGCGGTTGATCAGCCGCGCCCAGATGCAGGAAATCCTTGGCGGCGCGGCGGGCGAAAGCTTTGATCGGGCGATGGACGTGCGCATCTCGCGCTTGCGCACGAAATTGCGCGAAGACCCGAAAAACCCGCGCCTCATCAAGACCATTTATGGTGCCGGATACATCTTTCTCGGTGACGTGGCCTGGCGGTAAAGACCACCTGAAATCTCCATCAATATCTGGGTCTTACCCCACAATATGCGGTTTTCGTAGATTCCTGCCACAAAATGAGCTATGGTCGTCTTATTGTTTAGTGGCGATGCAGGCCACACTGGCCTGCGGATTTAAGAGGTTGGCGACGTGACCATGCTTGAGCATTACACCGCTTTGACCGCCCTTTGGGTTGGTGTCGCATGGGCTCCCTATATCGTTGATAGACTTCTGGTCAGGGGCATAATGGGAGCCCTTGCCAATCCAAGCCCCGACGCAATCCCGCAATCAGCCTGGGCCCAGCGCGCAAAATGCGCACACAAGGTGGCCATCGAAGCCTTCCTCCCCTTCGGTGTATTGGCGCTTATGGCAATGATGCGGGCTCCCGACGATGTTTATGCAGGTACGCTGGCGATGGTCTTTTTCTACGCCCTCGTTGCACACTATGTGATCTATCTGCTGGGCATAACTGTGCTGCGCACCTTGGCCTTTGTCGGCGCCGCCGGCGCGACCGGTTTGATGGCGCTGCACGTGTTGGGGGTCACCTAAGAAATCTCACGGATCACTCCCGCCTTCCCCGCAGTCCAGACCATCGGCTGCGGGGCTCTTTTTTGGGAAAATTCCATCAGCCGAACGTGGTTGAATGGCAGCACGTTATCAAACGTCAGGCAACAAATTCGCCGCGCCGCGCCCTGAATTCCGGCACCAACATGTCGCGAAAAGCTTTGACTTTGGCGCTGGGCCAAACGTCAGGATGACCGACAAGCCAGATATCCATATATGATTGTGGCTCCAATGCTGGCACCTGCACCAATCCCGGAGTGTGGCGCCCTAAAAACATAGGCATCCGCACCACGCCAAGACCCGCGACCGCCGCCCCGATCATCGCCGCCATATCGTTGCACGTCAGGATCACGCGGCTGTTGGGGAACCGCGCCTGAGCTGCCTTAGGCACCTGCGCGTATTGCTCATAAATGATCCAGTCGACCTGAGCCTCAGGCCCTATGGCCATGCGTTCGGCCCAAATCGGTGCCGCGAAACTCGCCGTTTCTTGGGCTGCCATGCGCAAACCCGTCAACGTGTCGCCTGGTGAACTGCTGATACGCACGGCCAAATCAGCTTCGCGGCGGGCTAAATCCGCCAGTTCATTGTTTGCCTTTAGGGTCACGTCTACCTTCGGATGCGCCGCGACAAACCGCTCGATCACTGGCGCGATGAATGGCCCGATCATCAGCTGCGGAGCCGTCAGTACCAGCCGCCCGGAAAGGCGTTGATCCCGCCCCTGCAATTGCCGCATCATATCGAGCTCGCGCTCTTCCATGCCGCTGGCGTGTTCCGCCACCCTGAGGCCAGCCTCGGTGGGTCGATACCCATCGGCCAAGCGCTCAAACAAAATGAGGTCCAAGGCCGCCTCCGCCCGCGCCACACGCCGTGCCACGGTAGTGTAGTTCACGCCAAGGCTTGCGCCCGCCGCAGCAAGCGAGCCGCCGCGTATCACGTGTAAAACCGTGCGAAGATCGTCCCAGTCTGTCGTCATGACATGCAGTATTGCATGCCTAATGTGCAAATCCACGCGTTTTTGCAAATGCGCGAAAAGCCTAGGTTGGTTACACCACCAACCCGCAGGGAGATTTCCAATGATTTACGCCTACGCCAAATTGACCGTCACCAATCCCGAAGCCCTGGCTGCCTACCGCGACAAAGCTGGCGAAGCTCTTGCCCGCCACGGCGGCAAGGTGGAGCAGGCCAGCGGCGCGACTCTGGCCATTGACGGCACGCCGGACATGCCCGACGTGGCCGCGATCCTGTCTTTTCCCGACAAAGACAGCGCGCTGGGCTGGATCAATGATCCGTCGTTGGCTGACGTACACGCGCTGCGGCGCAACGCGGGAGGATCCGACATCGTCCTGCTGACCTAGGCGAGACTTACCTAAAGTCCCCGATATAGACCCTATTGCGCCGAGAATCGCGGCGCAGTAGGATTCAGTCATGGCCATCTGCATCCTATACAAGCCATCCCGCAAAACCCGTCCGCGGTTCTACCGCGTCGAGATTGCAATGAACCTCTTTGAGGAAGTCTCGGTCATGCGCGAATGGGGTGTTGCCGGCGGTCAGGGACGGTCAATGGTCAGCGTCTTTGGCAATCTGCGGGAGGCGTCCAACGCCGCCGACAGCTATCGCCGCCGCGCGCAACGACGTGGGTATCAGCGCGACTAGTTCGACAGCCGCGCCACAGCCCGCGCCAACACGTTCAGACCGGTCACAAGATCCGCCTCATCGGTGTCCTCTGTAAATGCGTGACTAATCCCGCCAATTGACGGCACAAAAAGCATGGCCACCGGCATCAACGCAGAGACACAGGTTGCGTCATGCAGCGCGCCGGACGGCATTTCGCGCCATTTCGCTGGCGCTTCCGCCTCCGCAGCGTCGATAAGCGCCGCTTTCAAACGGCTGTCCATCGCGACGGGATCCAGCGCCCAATAATCGCTGATCTCTACGCCAAGTCCACGCGCCTCGCCTACCTCTCGCGCAATGTCACGGATGATTGCTTCCATCGTGTCCAGCCGCACCGGGTCGCGGTCGCGCCATTGCATCGAGAACCGCACCTCACCGGGCACAATTGAACTGGCGTTTGGATGCACGCTGATATGTCCATTGGTCCAAACCGTGCTGTCGCTCACAACCGGAACAAAGGCCGCATTGATCCCGCTGATACACGCCACCAATCCCTGCACTGCATCACGGCGGTAATGCATCGGTGTGGTCCCTGCATGGTTCTGATCGCCGGTGAATGTGATGTTGAGATCGCGAATGCCGACGATGTCACTCACCACCCCAATTGCCTCACCCGACTGATCAAGCCACGGCCCCTGCTCGATGTGCATCTCGATGAAACCCGTGAAAAGGGCCGGATCGACAAATCCATCGGCCAGATGCTCCACAGCTGCCCGCGCCTCGCCAAAGGTCACCCCGTCGAAATCCTTGAACCCGTCTGCAGTTTCCAACGAAACCCCACCGGACCAAATCGAACTTGCCGTGGTGCCGCCAAAGCGGCCTTCTTCATCCTGAAAGGCGACCACCGAAACCGCTGGTCCGCCCGCCTCTTGCGCTGCCCGCGCCACTTCCAGCGCAGCGATCACGCCCAGCGCCCCATCGAGCCAACCGCCCTCCGGTTGGCTGTCTGAGTGTGATCCCATCAGCAAAGACGCGCCTTCGGCCAGCCCCCAAACCGATCCCGCCGGATCCACATGAGGCCGCAATCCCGCCGCCTCAAACTGGGCACACAGCCAAGCCCGCGCATCCAGATCAGCCTGCGAAAACGCCGGACGTATCACGCCTTTGCCAACACCTGCCGCGCCGAAACTGCGTAATTTGTGCAGGTCTTTCAAAAAACGTTCAGGTTGGATCTTCATATCGGCCTCCGAGCTTTCTGTTCCCAAAATACCGCCGCCGGAGGCGCCCGCAACAACAACCCTCGCGCAAGCCAAAAGTCGCCAACACCACCGCTGCAAAAAGCCCCTGCGTCATCCCCCTTTCCCCGATCGCGAAGGTGGCTTACTCAGGGCACACGTTAAAGGAGCTGCCGCATGCCGCATATCACTCTGGTCCGCCACGGGCAGGCCAACACCGAAGCCCGCGATGAAGAAAGCTATGACCGCCTGTCCGAGCTCGGTCACCAGCAGGCCGCATGGCTGGGCGGTCACATGCGCGCCACTGGCGATCACTTTCAACGCGTGTTCACCGGCGCCATGCGGCGACACCGCGAAACCGCATCCGGCATGCGGGCGCAGGATCATGCCGAAGTTGTCGAAGACCCACGCCTGAACGAATTTGCTTACTTCACGCTGAGCCAGCTGATGGAAGAGCAACACGGCCTAGAGGTTCCCACAGAACGCGAGGGATTCGTGCGTCATCTGCCGACAGTTTTGGGCGCGTGGGAACGTGGCGAAATCGAAGATGTGCCGGAAACCCACACAGAGTTCTCGACCCGCGTGCGCGATGCGATGGCTGAAATCGCTGCCGGTCAGGGGCGCGCGCTGGTGGTTACCTCGGGTGGTCTGATCGGAACCGTTTTGCGTCAAACGCTGGATCTCGATGTGTCGGGGTGGGCGCGCATGTGCCTTGCAATCCAGAACACGTCAGTGCACCGCTGGCAAATGGTGCTGGATGAGCCGCTTTTGGTGCAGTTTAACATGATCTCGCATTTGGAAGCACCAGACCGACAGCACGCACAAACCCATCTTTGATCGGTATTTGCCTTTTGGCGTGCGGACAGGCTTAAATGCACCATGACTCGCGTGGGCGCCTGAGTGGCGTTCCTAAATTTGCGGGGCGGGAGGGGATATGTTTGCACGATTTTTTGCAGCGTGCCTGATGGCTCTACTGAGCCTTGGCGCGCCTGTGACCGCATCCGAATGGCAATTCCTCTCGGCGGCTGACGCTGGCAGCGGCGAAGGCTCTGATCTGGCGCGCGTTCGGAAACAGGGACATGTCGCGGGCGTCATGCTTGATCTGGAGACAGACCGCTGGGTCATGATCGCGTCGATCCTGGCGTTTGAGGGTGACGCCCCTGTCGAAATGCGCGTGCTACGCAAAGGCGAGACCTTATCGCGGGCAATTCCGCAGAACCAACGCTCAAAAAACTCTTCGTCATTGTCAGGGCAGGAAACGCTGATCTTCTGGCTGTCAGAGCCTGAACTGGAATGGCTGATGTCCGGCAGCGAACTGCGTCTCAAGGTCGGTGACCGGTTTTACGCCTTTCCGCTTACTGGTTCGCGCACAGCGTTGTCACGTCTGATCGACACACTCACCCCGATGCGCGAAGCGATGGCCGACGACCGCCAACATAGCATGGGGCAGGCAATGTCGGATTGCGATCAACAGGCGGCGCACCCTTGGGATGACCGGCGCATGGTCGAGCATGGCATTGAGTGGGGCGACATGTATGGCGAGGTTGCGGTCGCTTCCTGCCGCGAAGCCGTGGCCCACGCGCAAGGCACTGAACGGGTGCAGATGCTTTATCAACTGGGCCGGGCGCTCGACAAAACCAAGGACCCCGAGGCGCTGCGGGTGCTGTTTGAAGCCGGAGAAAACTACGGTCACCCCATGGCGCTCAATCATCTTGCACTGCTGTATTGGGATGGTGATTACACCGACAAAGATCTGGTTCTCGCCGAGCGGTTTTTTCGCATGTCGCACGATCGTGGCAACGTGGTTGGGTCCTACAATCTTGCGCGGTTCTACCTGAAGGAACATGGCGATGAGGCGTCGCGACGCGACGAGGCTTATGATCTGTTAGGAGCCGCTGCGACGGACGGATATCCGCAAGCTCAGGAGCGGCTGGGCAAAGAGATCATGGCCGGAAAAATCGCCGGGCGGCCGGACTTTGAAGCGCTTTATTTTCTTGAGGAGGCCTCAGAGGCCGGACGCGGCGGCGCCAGCATGGCTCTCGCGGAAATATACCGCGATGGCACCTTGGTAGGTGCGGATCCAAAACAGTATCTGAAATACCTTAAACGCGCTGCTAGTCAGGGCAACGCGGCGGCCAAGAAAGCGTTGGGTGTCGAGTGATGCGTCACACCTGATCTAAGGCTTCACGCCTTATCGGCATGGTCCTTGTGCACAAATTTTGCGTCACAGTAGGGGCATTCCACCCAACCATGCTCCATCGGCATTTGCAGCCAGACGCGCGGATGACCCAAAGCGCCCTCCCCGCCATCACAGGAAATGCGATAGCTGTCCACGATCTTGGTTTCGGGGGCCTCGATGGTCATATCTGGGTCGTCCTTGACAAAATTACTGCGCCGCCCGCGGTTGTAGGGTCCGGCGGCTTTGGATAAGCACGGATCATAGGGATTGCGCAGCGAGGAGCAAGAGCGGCCATGACCCAGAACGCCATCGAAATCGCCGGGCTGCAAAAGACATACCGCGGCGGGCGCAACGAACCTGAGAAACACGCTCTTAAGGGTGTGGATCTGAGCATTCCCGCAGGCTCGATATTTGGCCTTTTGGGACCCAATGGCGCGGGTAAATCCACTATGATCAACATCATGGCGGGCCTTGTGACAAAAACCGCAGGTTCGGTACGCATCTGGGGGTTTGATCAGGATGAAAACCCTCGCCAATCCCGCGCTGCGATTGGGGTGATGCCGCAAGAGTTGAACCTCGATCCTTTTTTCACACCGCGCGCAGCGCTGGAGGTTCAGGCCGGACTTTATGGCGTGCCGAAATCCCAACGCCAAAGTGACGAAATTCTTGCAATGGTTGGCCTGTCGGACAAAGCCGAAGCTTATGCGCGCACCCTTTCTGGCGGCATGCGGCGGCGCCTTTTGTTGGGCAAAGCGTTGGTGCATCATCCGCAAATTCTGGTTTTGGACGAGCCGACGGCTGGCGTGGACATCGAATTGCGTCAAATGCTGTGGGCAAACATCCGAAAACTAAACGCCGAGCGTGGCATGACCATCATTCTCACAACGCACTACCTTGAGGAAGCCGAGGAGATGTGTGACGAAATCGCGATTATCAACCACGGTGAAATGGTGGCACGGGACAGCACCGCAAACCTACTTGGGCAGATTGACAGCAAATGCATGGTGATTGACCCCGTAGAGACACCCGTCCGACTGCCAGAATTGGCCGGAGTCGATGTGGCTCAGCGGGACAGCGGCGCACTTGCCCTGACCTACCAAGCAGGTGCCACCAGCGCCGAAGACGTTTTGCGCGCAGTGCGCGACGCGGGCATTGCGATAGCTGACGTGAAGACAGAGCAAGCCGATCTTGAGGATGTTTTCCTCAAACTGACAAAATCATCCTGAACCTTAGGGTGGATCCTACGCTTGCTCACGACGGCGACCCCACCCCCTCAATACGCAGCAGATAACAATTGTTCTTGGCGGAGCGGGCGTGCACATAGGCGACCCGATCCTGCGCAAGAATGCTTTGCGCCTCTGACGCGACGCTGGATTTTTCTACGATAGCACCGGTGCCATAAACGATCCGGTGATCTTCTGAATACCCTTTTATCAGATAGGTTGGTGATGTGCTCAGCACATCCGGAGACGTCGCTGGATCGGCATGTGCCTTACATTCATCCGCGCATAGGAAAATTGGTCCGGTTTCGGCATAGGGTTGTTTTTCAGGAAACGGGCAATGCGCGAGAACCAGCATACCCGCGCCCTTTGGGATGTTTTTCAGACAATGACGACAAGGCGCCCCGTCGCCGTCAGACGTCTGGTGTTCCGCAGTCCTGCCATAGGCATCAGCGCCCCCCCGTTGATAGGCACGCGCTTGGGGTGTGGGCATTGGCATATAGTGCAACATGGGAACCTCCGTCTGAATGATGACATCAGCCTGGATCAGGCCCCGCTCTCAAGCGACCCGAAACCTGCGCAAAGGCCTCAGCGCAGCGCAGCGACGGCCATGTCGGAGAGTTGCTCTGTCAACTTTGTAAGAAAGTCTGCCGGCTCATCGGCCCGCGGGCTGTACCAAAACACCGGCGCGTTGATCAGCAGCAGCAAGGATTGCAGCGTCACCGAAAGGTTCTGTTGGCGAAAGCTGCCATCCTTCATGCCGGCGCTGAGAATCCCGCGAAAGATGTCTTCGTACTGGCGTCGCTCCACGCGAATCCGCTCGAACAACTCCCGCTCGAGGGCCGTTGTGGATTTTTGGTTGATGCCGACGTAGGACTGAATGATCACCTTGTGATACGGCAACGTCCGCAGAATTTCCGGGATGTGAAGCGCGATCATCCTGCGCAGGTTGATTTCGGGGCTGGTCGCGGGATCAACCGCAGGCCCAACGACGTCATGCACAAAATCAGACGCGCGCAAACAAACTTCCGCCAGCAACACTCCCTTTGAAGGAAAGTGGTGGTAAATCCGACCCTTAGTGGATCCTAGATGGCGCGCGACGTCGTCAATTGACGCGGCATCCGCACCCAAGCGCATAAAAACTTCGGCCGCGGCATCCAGGATTTCGCCCTTGGATTTACTCATCGGTTTCTTGGCAAGTTGCGCCGACTGGCCCGACATTCACTCATTCCCTTCGCGGCTTTCCCTTGCGTGAGGCACGTCGGCTGACGTGACGTCGCAGGGGCGGCCTTCGTTGACAGCATACTCGGTAGTATGTTTGCATCACAAATGCAACGCCGATGCCCCATGACTCGGGTGCGCGGCGCAGGGAGGAATTACAAGATGACGGACCTGGACACTTTCCGGGAAGAAACGCGCGTTTGGCTGGAGGCAAATTGCCCCGCCGAGATGCGCGAACCGATGGGCGAAGACGACATTTGCTGGGGCGGACGTTCGTTCGAATTCAGCTCCCCAGCGCAGAAACAGTGGCTGGATGCGATGGCTTCCAAAGGTTGGACTGTGCCTGCATGGCCCAAGGACTGTGGCGGCGCGGGTCTCTCCGGTGCAGAGCAGAAAGTGCTCTCCGAGGAAATGAAACGCATAAATGCGCGGCCACCTCTGCAAAGCTTCGGCATCTGGATGCTTGGCCCTGCCTTGTTGCAATTTGGATCGGACGAACAAAAACGCCATTACCTGCCACAGATTGCGCGAGGTGAAGTGCGCTGGTGCCAGGGGTACTCCGAGCCTGGTGCCGGATCGGACCTTGCCAGTTTGCAAACCAAAGGCGTCGACAAGGGCGATCACTTTGAAGTCACCGGTCAAAAGATCTGGACCTCATATGCTGATAAAGCTGACTGGATTTTCTGTCTCGTGCGCACTGAGCCTGACGAGAAGAAGCACACCGGCATATCCTTCCTGTTGTTTGACATGGAAAGCGAAGGTGTCACCACCAAACCGATCAAGCTGATCTCCGGCGCATCCCCGTTCTGCGAGACATTCTTTGACGCGGTCAAAGTGCCAAGCGAGCAGATCGTTGGCGAGCGTGGCCAAGGTTGGACCATCGCGAAATACCTGCTGACGCACGAGCGTGAAATGATTGGCGGGTCCGATTCGGCGATCTTTGCAAAATCCGACCTGATTTCTGACGCGGCACAGGCCATCGGCTTGGATGATGCGGGGCGTCTAGATGATCCGATGATGCGCGCCGATCTTGGCAAGTTCATTGTCGATGAAATGGCCTTTGACGCCCACGTCGCCATGACCCGCGCCTATATGCGGGCCGGTAACGAGTTGGGCGCGCGGTCTGCGGAGTTGAAATACCTTGGCACCGAACTCAACAAACAGCGCCAGTCGCTGCGAGTAGCCGCGGGCGGCGCGGATGATCTGGTGTGGGAAGGTGCGTCCAACGACGCCGGCCAAGCGGCCAAGGACTGGCTGCGCTCAAAAGCAAACAGCATCGAAGGCGGAACGTCTGAGGTCATGCTGAGCATCCTGTCCAAAGCCATTCTGAAGATGCCGGGTTGAGGGGTTGATCATGGAAATTTTGAACGAAGATATGGGCCTTGTGGCCGAAAGCGCCTCTGGCCTGCTGAGCAAATCCCACCCGATCACAGCCTTTCGCGCGTTGCGCGACAGTGGGGTGGCGCTTGGCTACGACAAGGCCATCGTTGGCGAAATGGCCGAGATGGGCTGGATGGGCATCGCGTTGCCCGAAGAGGTGGACGGGGCTGACTTTGGCTTCCGCGCAGCGGGACTGATTGCCGAGGAAATGGGTAAAAACCTGACGGCGGGCCCGTTTGTGTCGACCGCGGTGCTGGCCGCGACCGTTCTGCGCACCGCAGGCGGAGACGCTCTTGCGCAATGGGGTCCTCGTATCGCGGGCGGCGAGGCCGTGATCGCTTTGGCAATGGATGAAGGCGTCAAACACCGCCCTAACCGTATTGTCACAACAGCAACCAAAGGCGCCGATGGCGTCACGTTGAATGGCCGCAAGAGTTTCGTGGTGGATGGTGTTGACGCAGATCGTCTGATTGTCGCCGCCAAGTCAGGCGACTCGTTGATGTTGGTGATGGTTGATCCGCAGACGGCGGGCGCCTCGGTGACATCGCAGGTCATGTTGGATCACCGCAACGCTGCTGTGGTCACGCTCGACAATGCAACCGTGCCAGCCGAGGCCATCTTGGCAGAAGGCGATGCGGCGCGGCTCGCTTTGGGAGCGGCTCTGAACGCTGGGCGCGCCGTATTGGCGGCCGAACAGTTGGGCGTTGCCCGCGCGGCGGCCGAGCAAACGTTTGAATACCTGCGTACGCGCAAACAATTTGGCGTTCTCATCGGCATGTTCCAGTCGCTGCAGCACCGCGCGGCGGATCTGTATTGCGAGCTGGAACAAACCGCGTCGCTGGTGGCCGAAGCGCTCAACGCGTTGGATCAGGGTCGTGATGACGCCGAAGCGCTTAGCCGCGCGGCCAAGGCGAAAGCCGCACGTCTCGGGCGTCAAGCCACCGAGGAAGGTGTGCAAATGCACGGCGGAATCGGCATGACGGACGAAATGGATTTGGGTCTTTTTATGAAGCGTGACCGGGCACTTACCGAGTTTCTGGGCGACGCGGGCCACCACACGGAATGGCTTCTGCGACAGCGCGGCATCTAAGAAGTTGCCCTTGACGGAAACGTAAAGGGCGTTTTGCGTGACGTAACGGCGCCAAGACCTATGGAGGGGTCACGACGCTTGACGGCAGGGAGGCGGGTCGGAACACTGACCAGCAATAAATGCCGGAAAACCGGCAATGGGAGGAAAAATTGGAAGTTTTGCAACTGCTCGTCAGCGGGCTTGCGAACGGCTGTGTATACGGCCTGATCGCGCTCGGCTTCGTGCTGATTTACAAGGCGACCGAGCAAGTGAATTTCGCGCAGGGCGATTTCATGATGCTGGGCGCTTTTATCACGTTGGGCCTTACGAACGCCCACTATATGGGCCTGCCCTTCTGGGTGGCTGCGCCGCTCGCCATCGCCATCATGGCGGTGCTGGGATATCTGCTCGATTTCTTCGTGTTGCGTCACCTGTTTGGCCAGAGCCAGACCGCGGTCGTAATCCTGACCATCGCTCTGGGCTTTGTGATCCGCTTTATCGCAGGCCTAATCTGGACCCACGAGCCGCAGACACTGGAAAGCCCTCTCGCGATTGGCGACTTTAACGTCGGCGGCGTGGTTCTTGGCATGGCGGATGTGGCGGTGATCGTTGTGACTGTTCTGCTGACCTTCTTCCTCTTTCAATTCTTCCAGCGCACCAAACTGGGGCTAGCGATGCAAGCTGCGTCGCAAAACCAGATGGCGGCCTATTTCATGGGCATTCCGGTCAAACGCGTGCAGGGCATGATCTGGGGTCTGTCCGGTGCCGTTGCCGCCGTGGCGGGCATCCTTTTTGCCTCCAAAGGGGCCATTGATCCGAACGCGGGCCTTTTGGGCATCAAAGCCTTTGCGGCCGCGGTGATTGGCGGCTTTGGCTCACTTCCAGGTGCCTTGATGGGCGGCCTGATTGTGGGGGTGATTGAACCCTTTGCCTCCCGCTACTTCCCCGCGGGCTACAGCCAGATTGCGCCTTATGCGCTGCTGTTGTTTGTTCTGGTGTTCCGTCCACACGGCTTGTTCAGTCAAGTCCGCACAAAGAAGGTCTGAAGCACATGCGTATTCATTTTAAGACCTCTTACGAGCATGACATCCGACTGTTCCCCGATTGGTGGAGTTTCTTTGTCTATGCCATCCTGATCGCAATCGCCGTGGTGCTGCCATGGTTGATTGACGACTTCTTCATTGGCGAAGTCACCAACGTATTGATTTGGGCCATCGCCGGTCTTGGTTTGATGATGCTGACGGGGCAAACCGGTCAGGCTTCTCTCGGCCACGCGGCGTTTCTGGCGCTGGGCTGTTACTCTTGTATCATCTTCATGGAGCAGGGCCTGCCTTTCCTGATCGCCTTTCCGGCGGCAGGTGTCCTAACTGGCGTCATCGGCACGATCATCGCTATTCCGGCGATCCGTCTTCACGGCATCTATCTGGCGATTGCCACGATGGCTATTTCGATCCTCGCGGATGACATCATCGTTTTGATGGAGCCGATCACCAATGGTGTGTCAGGCAAATTCGCACCCGTGATCAACATCTTTGGCATCGAGATCGAGCGTTGGACGACGCCGGACCGGTTCTATTGGTTGGTTCTGGCGGTGACGATCATCTGTACGCTGATCTATCGCAATATCCTGCGTTCACCTTTGGGACGTGCCTTTGCCGCCGTACGTGACAGCGAAGTCTCCGCAACCGCAATGGGCATCCATATCTCTCGTACCAAGGCGATTGCCTTTGGGTTTAGCTGCGCAATCACCGGCTTGGCGGGCGCCTTAATGGGCTTTTACGCGGGTGCCTTTAACAACGAGACCTTCTCGATTGTGATCTCCATCACCTTGCTGATGATGATCGTAATTGGTGGTCTGGGGTCAATCCACGGTGCGTTCTTTGGCGCGGTTGTTGTGGCGTTCCTGCCGCAATTCCTGTCGATCGCCAAAGAAACCGTGATTGGCGGCGGTGTTGCCATTCCGGGCCTGGAAACCGGCGTGTTTGGCATGATCCTGATCCTGTTCATCCTGTTTGAACCTATGGGCATTTACGGCCGCTGGATGAAAATCCGCATTTGGTTCGAACTGTTCCCCTTTGCGCGCAAAGACATGTTCAAGCGCCAGAAGAGCTACTTGAAGACGGAGCGCCTGAGATGAGCAACCTGCTGGAAATCAACAACGCGACGCTCAAATTTGGTGGCGTCACCGCAGTGAACGATCTGACCTTTTCCGTCGAAGAAGGCGAAGTCTATGCCATCGTGGGCCCAAACGGGGCGGGCAAATCGACTGTCTTTAATCTGATCTCGCGGTTCTATGACCCCTATGCGGGTTCGCTCACTTTCGACGGCAACAACCTGTTGGATCGGGACGCGGATTCGGTGGCCGATCTGGGCATCGCGCGTACCTTTCAGAACATCGAGCTGTTTGACCACGCGACCGTTCTGCAAAACCTTTTGGTCGGGCGGCATCGCCATCGCAACACCAACCTGCTGCAGGAAATGCTGTTCACGTCCAAAGTGCGGCGCGAAGAGAAAAAGCATCGCGAAGCCGTAGAGGAGGTCATCGATTTCCTCGACCTGCAGCCCTATCGCGACAAGATGATCGCGGGCCTGCCCTATGGCGTGCGTAAGGTTGTCGAACTGGGCCGCGCACTGGCCTCTGGGCCGCGGCTGTTGCTGCTGGACGAACCGGCCTCGGGTCTTTCCGTGGAAGAAACACAAGACATGCGGTGGTGGATTGACGACATCCGCAAACAGATGGGGATCACCGTATTGATGGTGGAACATGACATGGGGCTGGTGAGCGGCGTTTCCGACCGCGTTCTGGCGCTTGCAGATGGGGCCAAACTGGCCGAAGGCACGCCAGCGCAGGTCCAAAGCGACCCAGCGGTGATCGAAGCCTATCTTGGCGCGGGAGCAGCATAATGGCCGAAACGCTCCTAGACATTAAAAACATCGAAAGCTTCTACGGGCCGATCATGGCCATTCGGGGCGTGTCGCTGAAGGTGGAAAAAGGTCAGGTTGTGACCGTGCTTGGCGCCAATGGCGCAGGCAAATCCACTCTGTTGAAAACCATCTCCGGCATCATGGACCCTGAAAAAGGCCAAGTGGTCTTTGACGGGCGTGAAATCCAAGGCATGGAGCCACACAAGGTTGTCAGCCAAGGCATCGTACATGTGCCGGAAGGCCGCGAAGTCTTTCCGCTTTTGACCGTGGATGAAAACCTGTCACTTGGCGCTTATACGCGCAGCGACAAAGCCGAGGTCGAGAAAGACCGCCAGATGGTTTTTGAGTATTTCCCGATTCTGGCCGAGCGCCGCAATCAGGAGGCTGGCACACTGTCCGGTGGTCAGCAGCAGATGCTCGCGATTGGTCGTGGCCTGATGTTGCGCCCTAAAATCATGCTGTTGGACGAGCCATCATTGGGTCTGTCACCGCTTCTGGTGCAAGAGATCTTTGCCATCCTCAAACGCCTGAACAAAGACGAAGGCGTGACCATGATGCTGGTCGAGCAAAACGCCAAAGTGGCGCTTGAACTCGCGGACGTGGGCTATGTGATGGAGGTCGGCCGGATCGTTATGGACGACACGGCGGACCGTCTGATGGAGAGCGAGGACATCAAGTCGTTCTACCTCGGCCACCAGGAAGAAGGCGCACGCGGCGAACGTCGTTGGAAGCGCAAGAAGACATGGCGTTGATCGGACGCAGGGAGGACATGCAATGAACGTGCACACAAATGCCGACCAGATCGAGATCAACGGCGTCATCGTATCCGCCACACCGGGGCAGCGCCCCGCGCTTGTGGATGGCTGCGACACCGTGGTGGGTCTGTTTCAAAAACGCTGTGAACAGCTGGGCGATCGCACAGCACACCGCGAAAAAGACTTCGGAATCTGGCAAAGCTACTCGTGGAAAGACTATTGGACCCACGCCAAATGGATCGGTCTGGGCCTGCGCGCCCTCGGTCTGGAGCGCGGCGAAGTGGTGTCGATCCTGTCGGAAGACCGCAAGGAATGGCTTTATGCCGACATGGGCATCCAATGTGTCGGCGGCATCGCGTCCGGTGTTTACACAACGGATTCCGCCAGCCAGTTGGAATATTTGCTGCGCGACAGCGGCAGCCGGTTCCTGTTTGTGGAAAACGACGAACAGCTCGACAAGTTCCTGGAGATCGAGGAGCAGGCTGACCAAATCGAAAAGGTCATCATTCTCGACCCAGATGGCCTACACGATCTGCGTCACGAAAAGTGCGTCTTTCTTGACGAGCTTTATGATACCGGCAAAGCCTTTGACGCGGAGAACCACGGATTCTTTGAGGATGAGATCGCCAAAGCCAAGCCCGAAGACACGGGTCTGCTGATCTACACTTCCGGCACAACTGGCGCCCCTAAAGGCGCGATGTTGTCTCAGGAGAATGTGATTGCGGGCTGTGTTTCCGGTGCGCACGCCCTGCCCACTCATGATGACGACGAGCAGCTGTGCTTCCTGCCGCTCTGTCACATTCTGGAACGCAACGTGTCGGCCTATTTCCCGATTGCGGGCAAATCGACGGTGAACTTTGCCGAAAGCACTGAGACCGTCTTTGACAACCTGCAGGAAGTCTCACCGGCGCACTTTACTGCTGTGCCGCGCGTCTGGGAGAAAGTCTATTCCCGCGTTCTGGTGCTGGCCCAAGAAGCAACCCCAATCGGGCGTCTGTGTTTCAAACTGGCAGTCAGTGCCGGTCTGAAACGCGCCGATTACCTTTTGGATCGCAAGCCCGTGCCAATTTGGACCAAGATCAACTACGCGATCTGGGATTTCCTCGTGTTGCGCAACCTGCGTCGTATGCTGGGCATGGACAAGATGCGCCGCGGCGGTACTGGCGCGGCGCCGATCTCGCCGGATCTGATCCGCTGGTATTGGGCCATCGGGGTTCAACTTCTCGAAGGCTACGGCATGACGGAAAACGCTGGCATCGCCTCGATCAACCTGCCTGATGACAACAAAATCGGCACCGTTGGCAAAGCGGTTCCCGGTTTTGAAGTGCGTATTGCCGAAGACGGTGAAATTCAAACCTACGGGTTGAACAACTTCCAAGGCTACTGGCGCAACAACGAAAAGACGGTGGAAACCTTCACCGATGACGGGTGGCTGCGCACAGGCGATGTGGGCAAGGTGGACGAGGACGGTTTTGTGTCGATCACTGGTCGCCTCAAGGACATCATCATCACGGCTGGTGGTAAAAACATCACTCCGGCCGAAATCGAAAGCCGCCTGAAGTTCAGCCACTACATCTCTGATGCGGTGGTGATCGGCGATGCGCGCAAATACCTGTCGTGCCTGATCATGATCGATCAGGAAAACGTCGAGAAGTTCGCGCAGGACCTGAAGGTGCCATTCTCTGATTTTGCCTCGCTCTGCGCGGCACAAGAGGTGGTCGATCTCATCAAAAAGGAGGTTGATGAGGTCAACAAAGAATTCGCCCGTGTCGAACAGATCAAGGATTTCCGCCTGATCAACGTTCTGCTGACGGCGGAAGACGAGGAGCTCACCGCGACCATGAAACTCAAGCGCAGCTTTGTGGAGAAGAAACACGCGGGACTTATTGAGGAAATGTACTAAGCTGAATTTATTGTGGCTCAAGACCACTTAACCAACGGGAGGAAAACATGAAAAAACTGACGACCGCAGTAGCGGCGAGCGCGATGGCGCTTACGTCAACAGCCTGGGCCGAGACCCAGGGTGTGACAGACACCGAGGTGGTATTCGGTTCGGTCAACGACCTGTCCGGCATCTTTGCCGCAGTGGGCGTTCCAGCCGTAAACGGTGCCAACATGCGCTTTGACGAGGTCAACGCCGCAGGTGGTGTCCACGGCCGCATGATCAAGTTCGTTGTGGAGGACAACGGCTACCAGATCCCGCGCGCCATGCAGGGCTACAACAAACTGCTGAACCGCGACAAAGTCTTTGGCATGTTGCTGTCGCTTGGCACACCCATGAACATCGCGGGCTTCAAGCTTCTTGACCCCAAAGGCATCCCGAATATCGGCCCGCTGTCTTCCGCGCGTCAGATGCTGCAGGATCCGATCGACAACAAGTTCATCGGCTTTTCCAGCTATTGGGATCAGGTTCAGGTTGGCGTGAAGTACCTCGCCGGCGAATTTGACGCCAAAGAGATCTGCACCATGTATATCCCGTCCGACTTCGGCAAAGAGATCGCCGAGTCGACCAAAGACGTGACTGCAGGCCTCGGCCTGACACTGGGCGGCGAAACCACTCACAAGCCGGACGAGCTCGATTTTGTTGGCTCGCTGACCAAACTCAAAGCGGCTGAGTGTGACGTGATCACAATGGCTCTGGGTGTGCGTCAGGGCATCACAGTTGTTGGCACTGCCAAGAAACTGGGCTGGACCGACGTCAAATTCCTTAACACCTCTGCTGGCTTCCTTGAGCCGGTTGCCATGGTTCCAGGCGGCGTGACCGACGGTCTTTATGCGGCTGCAGGTTGGGTTGATCTGTACTCTCGTGCCGCTGAGCCGGTCGCGGGCAAGTTCATCGCGGACTACAAAGCCAAATACGACCAGCCAGCCAGCGGTTTCGCGATGCTGGGTTATTCCGGTGCCGACACAGTTGTGCGCGCTCTGGAAGCAGCAGGTCCTGATCTGACCCATGAAAGCTTCCAAGCTGCCATGGAAAGCCTTGAGTACAAAGACGAGCTGACCGATGCCATGGTTAAATATGGCGCAGGTGATCACCAAGGTGTGGACGAAGTGACCATCTCGGTCGTCGAAGGCGGCGGCTGGAAGCTGGTGTCCCGCCAGTAAGCTTCGGCTGAAAGAAACAAAATGCAGAAGGCGGGCTTTTGGGCCCGCCTTTTTCACATTCACTAGGTCGCCTTGAGACGGCTTTAGCGCTTAGTCACCTAGTTTGGCGTGGACCTCGTCCAGATCGATCTCCCCGATGGGCATCTTGTTACCCGGGTTTTCGAAATCGTATTTGAACAGGTGAAAGTCACGCTTGTAGATCTCGTAGACCAAATGCATCGACAGATCGTCGAAGTAGTCCTCAACCGGATGCGCACGTTTGGGGCCGTGGCCCTCGCTTTCGTTGAACCGGGGAATGCCCGAAAGATCAATCGCATGAGCAGGCTCGATATTATCAAGCACCTCCTGCATCCCGTCGTTGAATTTTTCGGTCCAAAGGATTTTGTCGTATTGCCCGCCGTTCACGATAAAGGTCGACACGTGACCTGACATTGCAGACCAGTGAATGTCGGGATCCATCGGGCGGCGCCAGCGAATGGTGTCGCGCGCAAACAGTAGAAACCGACGAAAGCTCTGGATCTGGTCAAACTCCTGTTTGCCATCCTCGCCACCCACTTCGATGCCGTATTTCTGGATCAGCATAGGCACGAGATTGCCGCGATAGCGTTTGCCGTTGCGCTGAATGCCGCAAATTTTGTCAAAGAACGACGACAGAATGCGGGTGTAGGGATTGCGCACACAGGTAAACGCATATGATTTGTGCGCTTGCACGTTGTCGATGATCGGCTGATGACTTTCTTCCAGTGCCCACTTGTGCAACCCGCCTTTAGCGTCGTGGATGTCACCGTCAAAGAACTCGCCGTGATCCGAATAAAACATGATCTGGCCTATGGTAGAGCAAGCGCATTTTGGCACCACGCGGTACACCACGCTTTCACTCTCTGTCATCCATGTTCCCGGAAAACCCATCTCACTCGCCTCCTGAAATCCGCGGTTGTTACCGTCGGTAGTCGCCTGTCAGAAATAAAAAAATCCTAACAAAGCCTGTTTATTCAATGCGTCTTCATCTTTAAATGGATAAAACCATATCGTCAAAGAGGGGATCACAGAAGTTCATGGCACGGATTGCGTATATTTTGCTGTGCCACAAGGATCCTGAGGCGATTATCAAGCAAGCCGAGAGCCTGACGGCAACCGGCGACTACATATCCATCCACTTTGATGCGCGCGCCAACCCAGACCACTACAAGGCCATCACAACCGCTTTGGGGAGTAATCCCAACGTTGCCTTTGCCCACAAACGCATCAAATGCGGCTGGGGAGAATGGTCGCTGGTAGAGGCGACGCTTTATGCAGTGGAAACCGCGGTCGAGAAATTCCCGCGTGCGACCCATTTTTACATGGTGTCGGGCGATTGCATGGTGATCAAATCCTCGGAGTATATCCATAATTTTCTGGACGATCACGACGTCGATTTCATCGAAAGCTTTGACTATTTTGAAAGCGACTGGATCAAGACCGGCTGGAAAGAAGAGCGGCTTATCTATCGCCACTTTTTCAACGAACGCACGCAAAAACGCCGCTTCTATGCCGCTTTCAAACTACAGCGTAAACTGGGCCTGACCCGTGACATTCCGGCCGACATTCAAGTGATGATCGGCAGCCAATGGTGGTGCCTGCGTCGCCAAACCATCGAAGCTGTTCTGAACTTTACCCAGCAGCGCCGCGACGTGATGCGGTTCTTCCGCACCACCTGGATTCCGGATGAAACCTTTTTCCAGACCATCGTGCGCCACTTGGTGCCTGCCACGGAAATCCGCACGCGCACGCTGACATTCTTGATGTTCTCCGACTACGGCATGCCGCTGACGTTTTACAATGACCACTACGATCTGCTGCTCAGTCAGGACTATCTGTTCGCCCGCAAAATCAGCCCCGAAGCGATCGAACTCAAAGAACGACTCGGCGCGCTCTACGCGGAAAAAGACGTGAATTTCCAGATCTCTGCCGAAGGCCCGAGCCTGTTCAAATTCCTGACCGGCCGCGGCCGCGTCGGCAAGCGTTTTGCCAGTCGGTTCTGGGAAACCGAAAGCTCTTTGGGTCGGGATCGCGAATTGATGCTGCTGGTGTGTAAAAAGTGGCACGTTGCCAAACGGCTGTTGGAAAAGATCGGACAGGAAACCGACATTCCGACCATTGCTTATCTTTTCAACGAAGAAGGCACACCGCTGCCGGATCTGGGCGGCATTCAGTCAACACTTGGCAAACGTACGCGCCACCGCCGCGCTTTGATGCGGATGCTGTTTGACTATTACGACACCAACCGTTTGGTGGTCTGCCTTGATCCCTCCGCAATGGACCTCATGCAGGATTTCTTCGGGGATCGCTCCACCACGCGGATGATGGAGATCCAGTGCGAATTTACCGACGACTACCTCAGAGGCCACGCCACGCGGATCGGCCTTGCTGGCGAACAGACACCACAGGACACGCTGGAGCGGCTCATGCCGACGATCCGGCGTGACATCGTGAACGAAAGCGACCGCATCCGCGACGCTGACTTTGAAAACCTGATCCTCCTGCGCCAGGCCGACAATGTGTCTGACCACATACACGCGCTGGAACAGTTCCTGACCGCTTCGCCCGAAGCCGCGGAGAAAATCGCGCGTACCGATTATCTTTTCGCGGATTGATTTAGCTCGCGAACGCTCGCGCCCCTTTGGAAACTACAGCTGCGCTGTTGTCCCCAAAGGCGCCACCGCGCAGCAGTTGCTGGGTTAACCCAACAACGCCTCTTTGCGGAACAGCTCTTTGACGTCCACTTCAGGACGCGCGCCGTAATGGCTGATCACTTCGGCGGCTGCAACACAGCCCATTCGCCCGGCTGTCTCAAGGCTTTGCCCCGTCGCCACGCCGTAAAGGAATCCGCACGCAAACTGATCACCCGCCCCAGTGGCATCGACCGGCACGATCTCATTGACGGCCACTCTGACTTCCTCATCGCCGGACAGCAGGACCACGTCTTTGCCTGAACGGGTGCACACCACCATGCCACAATCCCGCGCAGCCTGTTCCAAAGCCGCGGTCAGGTCGGTCTGATACAACGACGCCCATTCGTGCTCATTTCCGATCACAAAATCCAGCTCTTTCACCAGCCGCCGGAAGTCGTCGCGGTGACGCTCGACGCAGAAAGGATCAGACAGCGCAATGCCCGCTTTGCCGCCGCCATCGCGGCACAGTTTGGCCGCGCGTTCAAACGCCTCTTTGCCTTTGGGTTTGTCGTAAAGATAGCCCTCAAGAAACAGCAACTGCGCCTGACCTGCCACATCGTCGGACACATCTTCCGGCCCCACCTCAGAAGAAATCCCAAGATAGGTGTTCATCGACCGCTCTCCGTCGGGTGAAACAAAGATCATCGAGCGTGATGTCGGCAGATCGCCACCCGCAACCGGCGGGTTCACAAAATCTGTGCCATCGGCTTGCATTTCTTTGGCGTAAAACTGGCCAAGCGCGTCATCGTGCACCCGTCCGATAAAAGCCGTCGAAAGACCCAAGGCGCCCAATCCGGCAACCGTATTCGCCACCGATCCACCCGGCGCCTGCGTACGGTTGGTCATGCCGGCATACAGCATTTCGCCACGCTCTTTTTCCACCAGTTGCATGATGCCTTTCTGAATCCCCATCAGATCCAGAAAGCTGTCATCGGATTGGCTGATGACGTCGACGATGGCGTTGCCGATGCCGACAACCTGATATTGTTTCATAAATTTTTGTCCTCGAACTGACAGAGATCGCGAATTAGGCAATTGCCACACATGGGTTTGCGCGCCTTGCAGACATAGCGTCCGTGCAGGATCATCCAATGATGCGCGTGCTGTTGAAAGTCTACAGGGATATTGTCTTCAATCGCACGTTCCACGGCGACCACATCCTTGCCCGGACACACGCCCGACCGGTTGCCAAAGCGATAGATATGCGTGTCCACAGCCTGTGCCGGATAGTTCCACCACATGTTGAGCACAACATTGGCGGTCTTGCGCCCGACACCCGGCAGGCTTTCCAGCGCCGCGCGGGAATTGGGCACCTCGCCATCGTAGTCTTCCGCTAAGATCTTGCTCAGCTTCATCACGTTCTTGGCTTTGTTGCGATAAAGGCCAATGGTTTTGATGTGCTCAATCAGTTGCTCTTCACCAAGATCAAGCATCTTCTGCGGTGTGTCCGCCACCTTGAACAGATCTTTGGTTGCGCGATTCACCCCAACATCTGTGGCCTGCGCCGACAAGGCGACTGCAACGACCAACGTATAGACGTTGACGTGGTCCAGTTCGCCCTTGGGCTCGGCCTCTGCGGCTTCAAACCGGGTGAAAATCTCTCGGATCGTATGATAGTCAAGTTGCTTTGCCATAGGTGTTTCTAAAGCATGAGGGCCCGCATCGCGCAAGCTTGCGGCCGCGTCACACCTTGTCTTTCAGCATCGCCTCAATCTTATCAAGCCGCGTCAGAACTTCGTCACGGTAGTTTCCGGTCTCTTCTTCGGCTTCGACATGGTGCGCGTCCTGCATAGAATTCACCACCAGACCAACCACAAGGTTGAGCACCACAAATGTCGTCAACAGAATGAACGGCACAAAGAACATCCACGCATAGGGATAGACCTCCATCACGGGACGAACGATGCCCATCGACCAGCTTTCCAGTGTCATGATCTGAAACAGCGAGTAGCCTGAACTGCCCAACGTGCCAAACCATTGCGGGAAAGAGGCGGCGAACAATTTGGTCGCCATAACTGCGCCGATATAGAATATCAGCGCCATCAGCAGAAACACGGAACCCATGCCCGGAAGCGCGTTTAGCAGCCCTTCAATCACGCGCCGCAACGACGGCGCAACCGACACAACGCGCAACAAGCGCAGGATGCGGAGCGCCCTCAAGACGGACAAACCGCCACCAGACGGCACCAGCGCAACGCTGACAATCACCAGATCAAACAGGTTCCAGCCGTTTTTGAAAAACTGACCGCGGTGCACGTAAAACTTCGCCAAAATCTCGACGACAAAAATCGCCAAACAAATGTCGTCCAGAACAAGCAACACAGGCCCAATCGCCGCCATGATCGGTTTGGACGTCTCCATACCCAAAATCACTGCGTTGAACAGGATCACACCAAGGATGAAGTTGCTGAATGCTGGGCGGTCGATGAACGCGCCGATCTTGTTTCTCAGGTCCATGCGATCCCTCTTTTTGCGCGGCACTCTTGAGGACTTCATATGTGAGGCGCGCGTCCTTTCGCAAGACGCGCACCTGATATTCGCTGCTTCAGGGATCAGGTTTCCACCCAGGCGGGCCAAACAATCGACCTCGCAGCTCGCGCCCGGTCTTGGCGTTTTTGACATCGCGCCATAGTCCGGGGATCTCAGAGAACCAGACCTTCACAGGTTTCTGGCTATCAAAATCAGTGGTCAGCCCGTAGCGCGGACGTTCTTCCTCAACCTGAAAACTGCCAAACATTCCATCCCAGATGATCAGAATGCCCGCATAGTTTTTGTCCAGGTACTTGGCATCGCTGCCGTGGTGTACCCGATGATGGCTAGGGGTGTTCAAAACCCACTCAAGCGGCCCCAGTTTGCCAATCAGTTCCGTGTGCAACCACGTTTGATAGCCCAGCACCACGATCACGCTGCCCAGCACCACATCCGGGCTGAACCCGATCAGAACCAGCGGGATGTGCATGATCAGCGACCAAAGGCTTTCGAGCGGTCCAAACCGCACGGCGGTCACGATGTTATAGTCGCGGCTGGAATGATGCACCGCGTGCTGTGTCCACAACAGCCGTACCTGATGCGCAATGCGGTGTTCCCAATAATAGGTAAAATCCGCCAGCAAGAGCGCCACCAGAAGCCACGGCCATGTCGTGGGGATTGACCACGGCACAAATTCAAAACTGACCACATAGAGCGCGGCATAAGCGCCGGTCATCAGGACAACCTCGACCAGCAAATAAGGGATCTGTGTGCTGGCGCTGGCGATCATTTCCAGCAGAGTTTTGCCTTTGAGCGATCCTTTGAACCATGCCTCGGCAAGTTCAATCAACAGGATCGCAGCACCGATGACGAAAAACACATCATCAATTTGTCCGGCCAGTTCCATAAAACTGTCAGGAGTCATTTTGCGCCTCCCACACCAATTGTCAGTGTGCGCCAAGCCAAATCGGCGGCTTGCTTGTGTGTGGCCTCTCCGGTTTTGACCATTTCCCAAGCCGCATAAAGCAACGCATCGAAACTTTCGGCAATCCAGGGGCTGGGGACATACGCGGCAAAGCCACCTTCGGATTTGGCCTGATCAATGGCGGCAATCATCTCCGCCCTTTGACGTTTGGACTCCGCCGCCAATTGTGGCGTGTCCGCGACTGGTCCGGCTTCCAGAAACCGCGCTCTGTTTGCCAATGGAATCATCGCCGAGAGCCCCAAACGCAACGCGTCGGTGTAGCTTTCAGCATCAGTCGCCGCCGCCTCAAACGCCTCGTCGAGTTCGCGCATGGCCTGCATGGCCAAGGCGCTCATTAGCTCATCCCGACCACTGAAATGGCGATGCAATGTCGCGCGGCCCACGCCGGCCTCTAATGCGACATCGGCCAACGTCGCTGTTGGTGCATCCTCAAAAACTGAAAACGCCGCGTCCAGAATAGCTTCTATAGTTTTCTCAATCATCAAATCCTCCAACAAGGCCTTGTGTCTGAATGAGACATAAGTGTCTCAATTGAGACTTCAATGTCAAAACTAGAAAATCCGCAAGATTCGGGTCGATCGAAGCATCCGCAAGCTCTACTTTGACATCAAAGGAGAGCTGTCATGAACGACATGAGCGAAGGCTATCATTACAACGTCATGCGCCGCGCGATTGAGCTGATCGACGCGCACAGCGCCGAAGGCGGCGAAGGTCTGTCGCTTGATGATCTGGCCCGCGAAATGGGCATGAGCCCCGCGCATTTCCAGCGACTCTTTACCAAATGGAGCGGCGTCAGCCCAAAAAAATTTCAGCAATACCTGACCCTTGGCCACGCCAAAGTGCTGCTGCGCGACCATTTCACAACATTGGAAACTGCAGGCTCTGTGGGTTTGTCAGGATCGGGTCGCTTGCACGATCTCTTCCTGCGGTGGGAAGCCATGAGCCCCGGCGAATACGCCCGCAAGGGTGCAGGGCTCACCATCTATTGGGGATGGTTTGACAGCCCGTTTGGCCTTGCCTTGGTGATGGGTACCGACAAAGGCTTGTGTGGTATCGGTTTTGCCGCCGAGATGGGCGAAGAGGCGGCGATGGAAGATCTTGCGTCGCGTTGGCCCAACGCCATTTTCGTCGAGGACCCGATGTTCCTGCGCCCGTGGGTTCTGGCTGCGTTTCAGGCTGAAACAGGCGATCTGGACAAAGTGCCCGTCTATATGATCGGCACCAGCCTGCAGATAAAAGTCTGGGAAGCCCTGATGCGTATCCCGTCAGGTGAAGTCACCACCTATTCGGAAATCGCCCGCGCCATTGGCAATCCGCGTGCTGTGAGGGCCGTGGGCACTGCGGTGGGGCGCAATCCGGTAAGCTGGCTGATCCCATGCCACCGCGCAATGCGCAAATCCGGCGGATTGGGCGGCTATCATTGGGGCGTACCGGTCAAACGTGCGCTGTTGGCCTATGAGGCCGCGCGGGCCGAGGCTTGACCGCTTAAGCGCGGCGGTCGGCGTGTTTTCGCCTACAATTCGCGCGAGAGCCTTGGGACACGTGGCTCAATGTCTTATAAATTTGGCAAAAGCCGACACAATCGGCACCAATTTTGAGGCAACGAGATGAAAAGATTTACCCTGACTCTGTGCGGCGCGTCGCTTGTGGCGCTGACCGCCTGTACCGATCCCGCCTATGTCACTGGCAGCGCGGAAGACCGCGATGACCACCGCAACACCAAAAGTGGCGCCATCTTTGGCGGCATCCTTGGTGCCGGTGTCGCCGCTGTCACCGATGGCAACCCGCTGGTGGGTGCCGCCATTGGCGCAGGTGCAGGCGCACTGATTGGCAACCAACTCGACAAACAAGCCGCGGAGTTGCGCGAAACGCTGGATGACGACGTGCGCATCGAAAACACCGGCGACCGACTGATCCTGACCATGCCGCAAGACATTCTGTTTGAGGTCGACAGCGATGTCGTGAGCTACAGCCTTGAGGACGATCTGTTCAAAGTCGCGACCAGCCTGAACAATTATCCTGATACAACCGTGCAAATTCTTGGCCACACCGACAACACCGGCTCCGCAGCCCATAACCAGGGACTGTCGCAGCGCCGCTCCAATGCGGTGGCTGACGTGCTGATGGATGGCGGTGTGCCGTTCGGGCGCATCGAATCCATCGGTCGCGGCGAAGACCAACCGATTGCGTCCAATCTGGACGACGAAGGGCGTCGCCAGAACCGTCGCGTGGAAATCGTGATCCTGCCCAACGCAGTCTGATCTGCGCGAAAGGTGAAAAAGAAAAGGCGTCGCTTGTAAGCGGCGCCTTTGTTGTTACTTATCAAGGGCGAACAGAAAACAGGAACGTTCATGCCCCATGCCTTGCTTGGCCTGTCCGGCGCGTTGCGCGCAGGCTCCACCAATTCCGCCCTTCTGCGGGAAGCTGCCCGCCTTTACGGCGCTGACACCTATGCACAAGCAGATCTAAACCTGCCGCTTTATGACGGTGATCTTGAGGACAGCGATGGCATCCCGGCTTCGGTGGACATGCTGGTGCGCCAAATAGCGGCGGCCGACGCGGTGCTGATCTCTACTCCCGAATACAACGGGGCGGTGACCGGCGTGCTGAAAAACGCGCTCGACTGGATCAGCCGCCATTCCGAGAAGCCTTTGGTTGGAAAACCCGTCGCTATCATGAGCGCCGCCGCCGGCCGCGCGGGTGGAGTACGAGCGCAAACCATGTTGCGAACCTGCCTCGTTGCATTTCGTCCCCGTATCGCGCTTGCCCCCGAAGTCGGGATAGCTGACAGCGGCAAGGCTTTTGACGACAATGGCCGCTTTGTCAGCGATCGTTCCGCGGCTTCGGTCACCGCATTGATGGACGCTCTGAAAGCTGACGTGATCTCATGACTGGGGCTTCCGAGCTCGTGGCTGAACCACATTAAGGGGCCAGCCCCTTTTTGGCTGCGCCAATTCATCCCCGGGATTTTTTTGGCAAAGGAAGTTCAGCTGGTCGGCGTGCCGATTTCAATCAGGTTGCCGTCCGGATCGCGGATGTAAATCGACAGGATCGGACCCTGCGCACCGGTGCGTTTGATTGGCCCGTCCTCGATGGGAACCCTCAAAGTGTCGAGGTGGGCTTGCCAATCGGCGACGTCTCTATTGGTCAGAAAACACAAATCTGCGGTGCCTGAGGCCACCTTTGCCGCGTGCGGCGCAAATGGCGCTGATGCGTGATGCAAGTTGATCTTCTGCTCGCCAAACTTCAGCGCCCAGCGCGTGCTGCCGTCTGCGGGCGTGAACTGTTCGGCCTGCATGCCCAGAACATCGGTGTAGAAGATGATTGTGCGCGCAATGTCGGTCACGCTTAGCACCAGATGATCGAGAGATATAACCTGTGGCACGCGCCGCCCCTTGTGCGTTGGATTGGCTCTGCTAGCCTGATGTGATGAACCATGACAGCCCTGCAGCCTTGCGTCAAAGCGACGTTCTGGATCCGGCCCGCGCGCAGGCGTTTCTGACCGCGCTGGGGCGGGACGATGAGGTTTCGGCGGGCGACGCGCTGCTGCCGTTTTTTCACCAACTTTATTTCTGGGACGCTCAACTGCCGTCCGCGTTGGGTCGTGATGGACATCCGAAGGTTGGCGGCATTATTCCCGACATGGGATTGCCACGCCGCATGTGGGCCGGCGGGCAATTGGAGTTCTTTTCACCGCTGTGTGCCGGTGAGTTGGCCACCAAAAACACAACGTTAAAGGCGGCAACAACCAAACAGGGACGAACCGGACCCTTGGCGTTTGTGACCCTGTGTCATGAGGTTACGCAAGGCGGAAAGGTTTGTGTACGTGAGTCTCAGGATTTGGTCTATCGCGAAGACCCGGACCCGACCGTGCCCATGCCTGCCGTGCCTATGGCGCGTACCGACGAAATGTTTGCCGAAACGTGGTCTTTCGACAGCACGCTGTTGTTTCGCTATTCGGCGCTGACTTTCAACGGGCATCGCATCCACTACGATCTTGATTACGCGCGCGATGTCGAAGGGTATGGCGGGCTGGTGGTGCATGGCCCTCTGCTTGCACAGCTCTTGATGTTGATAGCCGAACGCCAGCTCGGCACGCTCAAGAGGTTTACATTTCGTGCGGTATCACCGCTTATGCATATTGAAACGGCAACGTTGTGTTGGGCAAGGGACGGCACTTGTTGGGTGCGCGGTCCGGACGGGCGGCAGATTATGACCGCCAAGGCCGAATAACTGTCAAAGCGAGGCTTCAGGTCGGAACCGGTCAGGGATAGCGTCTTTGCCGTCCAGCATCAGATCCGCCATTGCCTCAGCCACGCCGGGTGCCATACCAAAGCCGATCTTGAAGCCTCCGTTTGCGATAAACTGGTCAGTGTGCAACGGATGTGCGCCCAACATCGGTGCACGGCTTTTGGCGCGCGGGCGCAGGTTGGCCCACCGCTCAATGACAGGTGCGGTGGCCAGCATGGGGAAGACCTCACAGGCACGCGCAATCAATTCCTCGAGCAAATCGTCGGTGGCGTCGGCCGACGCATATTCGCGCTCGGACGTAGAGCCAACGGCCACTGTGCCGTCCGCGTGCGGTACGACCAAAACGTCCCCCGCCGAAGTGATCGGTGCGCCACCGGCGTCCAGTCCAAAAACCGCCGCCTGTCCCTTGACGCCATTGCCCACGGTCTTGCCTTTGACCTCGCTCAGCTCTTTCAAACCAGCCACGCCTGTCGCCCAGAGCACCTGCCCTTGCAGATCGATCGCCGCCCCGACTTCCACCACGCCGCCTTTGGCGCGAATGGCTGCAACCAAGGCCTCGCAAGCACGGCGCGGATGCAATCGCGCGCTCAGCGTGTCTTCGATCAACAACCCGCTGGTCGTCTGAGGTGCCCAATCGCCTGCCGTACAGGATTCAATAACACGCCAATGCGCCTTGCCCTGCCAGAAGGTGCGCGCGCTTTCTGTTCTTTCATGTGCGAGACCCAGCGCGCGGTCCGTGTCTATCGGCTGCAACCGCCCTACACGATCGTATCCCGTCGACACGCCCCCGACGGCCTCAACCTCGCGCCAAAAAGACTCCGCGCTGATCAGGCTCTGAAACTGGAATTCCTTGGTCTCGTTCCACCGCTCGGGTGCATGAGGCGACAGCATGCCGACAACCCCGCCGCTGCACCCCGCCGCAATGCCGGTGCGATCGATAACGCGCACCCTTGCGCCGCGCTTCGCGCAGGCCCAAGCGCTGGCCAGGCCAAACACGCCCGCCCCAACAACCGTCACATCTGCTGCCAAACCCATTGCCAAATCACCTGCCTTCGCCCAAAGCTCATCTGACCTCTCAATAAGGCATGCCGACATGGGCGACCAGCACGCAGAATTGGACTGGCGGGATCAGGCCATTCCGGTCTCAACCCGGTTTGATGACCCGTATTTCAGCCTTGAGAACGGGCTGGCCGAGACGCGCCATGTGTTTCTGGCCGGCAACGACCTGCCTGCGCGGTTTGCCCCCGGGTTTCACATCGCTGAATTGGGATTTGGCACTGGGTTGAACCTATTGACTGCATGGATGGCGTGGGAGCAGGCGGGTCACACCGTCCCGCTGACATTCACCAGCTTTGAAGCTTTTCCGATGACCGCAGACGAGATGGCCCGCGCCCTTGCGGCCTTTCCGGAGGTTGCGCGCTATGCAGACCGTTTGGTCACAGCGTGGAAAGAAGACAAGACCCTCGCGACGCTAAAAGGCATCAACGCATGCGTGATCCTTGGTGATGCGCGCGAAACGCTGGCGGCAGAGAGTTTCGCCGCCGATGCGTGGTTTCTTGACGGGTTTTCGCCAGCCAAAAACCCCGAACTCTGGGATGCAAGTCTGATGGCGCAAGTCAGCGCCCACACCACATCAAGTGGCACAGCAGCCACTTACACAGCCGCCGGGTTCGTCCGCCGCAACCTGGCGGACGCGGGTTTTTCAGTAGCGCGCGTCCCCGGATTTGGGCGCAAGCGCCACATGACCACCTGCTTCAAGGCGCCCGCATGACCGTGGTTGCAGACAATCGGCGCGGCATACTGTTGATGTGCCTGACGACCTTCGTATTCGCGATGCAGGACGGGTTCTCACGGCATTTGGCGGAAACTTACAACACCTATCTCGTGGTGATGATCCGCTATTGGTTCTTTGCGGCCTTCGTCGTGGCCTTGGCCATGCGGCAGCAAGGCGGATTAGCCCGCGTGGTTCGCAGCCGATTTCCCGTGTTGCAAACCGTACGCGGCGCGCTGCTTGCGCTGGAAATCTGCGTTACGGTGTTGTCGTTTACCCTGTTGGGCCTGACCGAAACACATGCCGTGTTCATCTGTTTTCCACTGATGATTGCCGCGCTGTCCGGCCCCGTGCTGGGCGAGCAGGTCGGCTGGCGGCGCTGGGCGTCGATCGGCGTCGGCGCCTTAGGTGTGATGATCATCCTGCAACCCGGTACAGGCGTGTTTTCTCCTGTGGCGGCGATTCCGTTGCTGGGGGCGCTGATGTTTGCCGTTTATGGCCTGATGACTCGCTATGTGTCGCGCGGCGACAGTTCTGCCACCAGCCTGTTTTACACCGGCACCGTCGGCTGTCTCGTGATGACCGCAATCGGCGTGTTTTATTGGGAGCCGATGACAAGCCGCGACTGGCTTTGGATGGGGATGCTCTGTGTCTCTGGCGTGTTTGGCCACTGGTTGCTGATCAAAACCTATGAAGCCGCCGAAGCCAGCGCGGTGCAGCCATTTGCTTATCTGCAGCTACCTTTTGCGGCTGCATTGGGCATGGTCGTCTTTGGCGAGACTTTGCGGGCAAATGTTGCCATCGGCGCGTCGGTGGTGGTCGGCGCAGGCCTGTTCACGTGGTGGCGGGAACAGCGTAAGCGACCCTAACGGATGACCCGAATGGTGCCGCCTGTGATTTCTTGACCAAACGGCATTGGCAAAGCCGCTTTGCCCAGCCGCGCGCGATAAACCGGCAGACTTTCTGACACCCGCATCACATAATTGCGCGTCTCGTTGAACGGAATCATCTCGATCCAGTCCACCATCGCCTCGACAGAGCCGCCGCGCGGGTCGCCGTTGTTGGCCATCCAACGTTTGGGCCGATGCGGCCCTGCATTATATCCGGCGGAAATCATGATGATATTGCCGTCAAACTGCTCGGCCAATCCCGCCAGATAGGCGCTTCCAAGCCGCGCGTTGTATTCCGGGTCTGCGGTCAGATTGCCAATCACGTAAACCTCACCAATGTCGCGCGCCACGTCCCGCGCAGTGCCGGGCATCAGCTGCATCAAGCCGCGTGCACCTGCATGACTGACCACAACCGGGTCAAACTCGCTTTCGCGCCGCGCAATCGCCAGAGACAACTCATCCGCCACCGGCAAGTCCTGCGACACCAACGGGTGCAGCGGATAGTAGGGGCCCGGCAAGGTGATGCCGCGTTTCACAATGGTCTTGCCCATCATCACCGCGATGTGCGGTTGGCCCAAATCCTGCACCATCTCGCCCATCTGTCCCAACGCCGGACGGTCAAGACTTTCGGTCAGATGCAGCCAGAAGCGCTCCGCCAATGACAGCTCTCCGGCATCCAGCAACATCCGCGCCGCTTTGTGCACGCTGGTTGTTGTCCATGCCGCTTCACGCCAGTTGGAAAATGTTTCTTCGCCGCGCAACGCAGGATCAGCAGCCATGTTGGCCTTTTCCGCCGCCAAAAGCCCATAAAAACTCGTCTGATGCGCCGCACCGGCGACATAGGCCTGTCGCGCGGTGTCGACCTCGCCCATCGCCTCATAGGCGCGGCCCAGCCAGTATCCTGCACGGCCCAGCGAAATCGGTGTCTCCACCGATTGCGCAAAGCGGACAAAATGTGCCGCCGCCGTCTCGGGCTTGTTCAGAAAACGCAATGCCAGATAGCCGGCGAGCCACTCGCAATCGGAAAATCCATACCCCGCATCAGGCGACATGCCATGCACCGCTGCCAGATCGTAGGCCGTCTGATAGTTGCCCGCGCGCATCTGATTGCGCACCAAAGACCGTCGACGGGTTGCCCAACGATCAGCTTCGCCCAGTGTTCCTGCTTTGGAGCGCGCCAAAATAAGCTCGATCGCTCGATCGTTCAGATCCTTGCGGTGCCGCCAGACAAACCGCTCATAAGCCAGTCCCGCGTCATCCTGCAACGTGTCAGGCACCGCGGTAATCAACGCATCAACACCCGCCGCCCGATCCCGCAAGGCAATCCGCGCCTGCGACAGCGCAATCCACTCGCCCGGCACATGTTTGTACATCCGTCGCGCGTTTTCTTTCCAACCTTTCCACAACATCGCGTCCAGCCGCGCAGTGTGGTGATCCGCCAGCAATTTGCCATGCCGTTGCAGATAGACGCCCTGCGTCTCGCTATCCATCGCCATCGTGCGCCACGCCAGCACAATGCCAGCCTGCGCTGCGCCACCTTCACCTGCGGCCTGCAACACCTCGGCCTGCGTCAGCGCGCCTTGCGCGGTTTGCGGGCTGCCGTGCACATAGAACGACATCGCCATTTCGTGGCTGACACCAAAAAACGCCTCTTCGGATTGCTTGCGTAGATAGGGAAGACCGGGCCAGTCGCCACGCCGCTGCAGAAAGGCCAGCACCTCATCAGGCCGGCCCTTGCCCGCGCGCAATCGGTGCCATTCCACGATGTCTTTCGCGATCTGATCCTCTCGGCGCACTTCGGCCTTTGCCTTGTCCCAATCACGGGCGCGCACCGCATCCAATGCCGCCGAAAGATCGGCAAGCGCCAGATTTGGCGCTGCAAAATTTGCTGCAAGCGCAAGACAGAGTGCCAGAAAAGAACGCAACATGGCTTGCTTTTTCCAATGCCAGAACGGATAGAACCCGCACGATAAAACGCGCACCCATTTGCCACAACTCACAATCTTGGCAAACAAGCGACTTACCGCTAGGGTCCGCGCGATTTCTAACGGGCGTTTCCGCCCAGCTACGCAAAAAAGGAGCGTGTCATGTTCAAAGGGTCTTTCCCCGCACTCGTCACGCCGTTCACGAACGGCGAGCTGGATTTGGAAACGCTGAAGAAGCTGGTCGAATGGCATATCGGCGAAGGCAGCAACGGCTTTGTCCCTGTGGGCACCACCGGTGAAAGCCCCACCCTGACCCATGCAGAGCACGAAGCCGTGGTCGAAGAGGTCGTGCGCGCCGCCGCTGGCCGTGTGCCGGTTATTGCAGGCGCCGGCAGCAACAACACCGTCGAAGCCATCCGTTTGGCGCAACATGCCGAAAAAGTTGGCGCCGATGCATTGCTCGTGGTCACGCCTTATTACAACAAGCCAACCCAGCGCGGTCTGGTTGCGCATTTCACTGCCATCCACGATTGCTGCGACCTGCCGATCATCATTTACAACATTCCGGGTCGCTCGGTTGTCGACATGATGCCCGACACCATGGGTGAGCTGGCGAAGCTGCCCCGTATCGTCGGCGTGAAAGACGCCACCGGTGATCTGTCGCGCGTTCCGCAACAGCGCATCACCTGCGGCAAGGATTTTGTACAACTGTCCGGCGAAGACGCCACAGCACTCGGGTTCAACGCCCACGGCGGCGTCGGCTGCATCTCTGTGACCGCCAACGTCGCACCGCGCCTGTGTGCAGAATTCCAAACCGCCACGCTGGAAGGCGACTACGCCAAAGCACTGGAGCTTCAGGACCAGTTGATGCCTCTGCATCAGGCGGTCTTTACTGAACCGGGTTTGGTTGGCGCAAAATACGGCATGGCCCGTCTGAGGCTGTGTTCTGACGAGGTCCGCCTGCCTCTGACCGGTTTGTCAGACGACACCAAAGCAAAAATGGATGACGCCATGCGTCACGCGGGACTGCTGAACTAAGGCACGCTGGTCTCGTGGGCCATCGTGGCCTTACACACAGACTGTTGCCGCCGTCAGGCGGCAACGCGTTCGCCTACTTCAACCGATCACATCCGACATCAAAAAAGCCCCGACCAAAGTCGGGGCTTTTTCTGCCAGTGCCTGATGGGGAGCCAACAAAGCGCTGATCAGGAGAGACCACTCTTTAACATCAGTGCCCCGGCGTGACGGAATGGCGGGGGAACACCTGAGCCCGTCCAGCCGCGCGATCCGACCGCCACTTCATAAACCGCCTCCCGAGCCCGAACAAACCAATCAGGACATAGCTTGACTGGATCAAAAAGGCGGCAAGGTTAAAGGCGGAGGCCAGACTGATCAGAACACAAGACGCCGCACAAACAACAAGTCCGGTGTAAAGCGCGCTGTTGCCGCAGACCTTGCCAGTTTGCAAGCATGTGAACGCCACAATGTAGAGGGAAAATCCACATACACCGACCTTTTGCAAAGCGTCCGGGTGTTGCCGCAGGACATCTAAAAACTCGTACACAAAACCTCTCCCTGTTTGCACCCACACCCTAAGGTTCTGACCGGCGTCACGTCATACCCCAAACAGGGTAAGAACCAACGTAACACCCCTTTTTGTAAGGGAAAAATTGGTATGGAATGCCCTACTTTTTGGTCCAATTCACAAGAAAAGTAGGGTTTTCCGGAGGAGAAAAATGACCGAAGCGTGAGTGCGCGAGCTCATAGGCGACTTCCACCAAATCACCCGACGCTTCTGTCTTGCGGGCAATCAACACAAAGGCCGCACCCGCGGAACGTCCAGAAGGGAAACCCGCGCGCTCAGAAGCCAAGAGTTGGCAGCCAAGCCAGGCATCCCGCTCACTTTAATTGAAGGCGGGTATGTGAGTTCAGGTCAGCCAAATCGCGCAAACTGCTGCAACTGCGCCAACCACAGCGCTGCTTCCACCGGTCAACACGATCCAAAGCCAGAAGTTGTCGCGCGGCCGCATCGGGGTTTCGTTCTGCTTCATCAGAACGCCCTCCACAATGCCCGGCAAACGCGGACCAAAGCGGCTTAGGACCCGTGCGGTTTTGGCCAGATCACCTAGCACAGCCCGCGGGCCGATGCTTTTTTCGATATAGGAAGACACAACAGGCTTGGCGACATCCCAAATATTCACCCGCGGATCCAGCGAGCGCGACACGCCCTCGACCACCACCATTGTGCGTTGCAACAGGATCAGCTCGGTCCGCGTGGCCATGCCAAAGCGCTCGGTCACCTCAAACAGGTAACTTAGCAAACGACCCATCGAGATGCGGGTCGCATCCATGCCAAAGATCGGCTCCCCCACCGCGCGAAGCGCGCGGGCAAATTCGTCCACATCCTGATCGGCAGGTACATAACCGGCCTCAAAATGCACTTCGGCAACACGTCTGTAATCGCGCTGGATGAACCCAAAAAGGATCTCGGCATAAACTCGGCGGGTGTATTCGTCGATCTGCCCCATGATCCCGAAATCATAGGCAATGATGTCACCATTTGCAGCGACCTTCATATTGCCCTGATGCATGTCAGCGTGGAAAAAACCGTCCCGCAACGCATGGTTCAAAAACAGCTCCAGCACCCGATTGCCCAGCGCGTGACGATCATGCCCTGCCGCATCCAAGGCGTCATTGTCGCCAATCGGCGTGCCCTCGGCCCAGCCCAGCGTCATCACCCGCTTGGCTGAATGCTCCCATATGATGGCAGGCACCTGATAGCCGGGATCATTGACGGTATTGGCCGCAAATTCACTGGCAGAGGCGCTTTCAATCCGCAGATCAAGCTCTGAGGAAACGCCATTGTCAAAATGCTCGATTACATCGCGCGGCCGCAAGCGGCGCGACCCCGGTGACAGGAATTCGATGGTGTTGGCCGCAAAATAGAAAGCATCGATGTCCTTGCGAAACGCCTTCTCGACCCCCGGACGCAGGATTTTCACCGCAACCTCTTCTCCGGTCTCTGCCAAGCGCGCGCGGTGTACCTGCGCAATCGACGCCGCCGCAACGGGCTCGGAAAACTCGGAAAATATCTCATCGACCGACCGGCCCAGTTCGCTTTGCACTTCGGCTTTGGCGGTCGCCATATCAAACGGCGGCAGCTTGTCCTGTAACACCCGCAGTTCGGTGGCCAGATCGCCGCCCACCACATCGGGGCGTGTCGACAAAACCTGACCAAACTTGATGTAAGCTGGACCCAACGCCGTCAACGCGCGCGGCAGAGGCGGCGCATCAGGATCGCCCTTGATGCCCAGCCATTGAAACGGCCAGGTCAAACCGCGCAACACCACCCGCATCAGCTTGGGCGCTTCAAACGCGTCCAGAACCACTTTCATTGCGCCGGAGCGCTCCAACGTGGCCCCCGTGCGGATCAGTCGGATGATGTTGTGAGGACCCCTCACAATTTCCACCCCGAGTGCAGCGCCGCGATGCCCATTGTCAGGTTGCGGTATTTGGCGTTCTCAAAACCCGCCTGCCGCACCATGTCCAGAAACGTCTCCTGATCGGGGAACTTGCGGATGCTCTCGACCAGATACTGATAACTGTCGCGGTCATTCGCGATCATCTGCCCCATCTTGGGGATGATGTTGAACGAATAGAGGTCATAGACCTTCTGCATCATGTCATTCGGGATCTGGCTGAATTCCAGCACCATCAGTCGGCCACCGGGTTTGAGCACGCGATAGGCCTCATTCAGCGCCTCTTGCGGGCGGGTCACGTTTCGAATGCCAAAGCTGATGGTGTAAACGTCAAAAGTATTGTCCTGAAACGGCAGCGCCATCGCGTCGCCCGTGACCCAGTCCAGACTCTCCGCCATCTGCGCCGCCTCAGCCCGCTTGCGACCCTCAACCAGCATGGGTTCGGTCAGATCGCACACCGTGGCATGACCATGTCCTGCGCGGCCCAGAAACTTGAACGACACATCGCCCGTGCCACCGGCCACATCAAGCAACTTCTGACCGGGGCGAGGCGCCAGCCAATCCATCATCGCATCTTTCCAGATGCGGTGAATGCCCATCGACATGACATCGTTCATCACGTCGTATTTGGACGCCACAGAGCCAAAGACGCCCTGAACTTTGCCGGCTTTTTCCGACTCCGGCACAGTTTCAAAGCCAAAATGCGTGGTGTTGCTGTCTTGGGTCATCACACGGTCCCTTGTGGTTCGCGACTCTACATATCCCTCTGGCGAAAAAGGCACAATGCGGCGTTTGAGGAGAGGCCGCGTCGATCTTTCGGTCGGGCGGTTGAACGCCACCCAATTACCCGCCACAGTCTGCGTAACCAATGTTGCGAGCCACGTCATGCCTGAACTGCCCGAAGTCGAAACCGTCCGCCGTGGTCTTGCGCCGGCTATGGAAGGCGCAGTGATTGCGCAGGCGCATGTCAACCGCCCCGACCTGCGCTGGCCGTTTCCGGAGCGTATGTCGGACCGGATTACGGGCGCCACGGTCAACCAACTGCGCCGCCGATCCAAATACATCCTCGCGGACCTCGATACAGGCGAGACTCTGCTTGTTCACCTTGGCATGTCGGGCCGCATGACGGTTTCCGGCGACCCTTTGGGGCAATTTGTTCATGATCACCCGCCTGCGCAGAAACATGATCACGTTGTTTTTGACATGGACAACGGCGCACGCGTCACCTTCAACGATCCGCGCCGTTTTGGCGCGATGGATCTTCTGGACACCGCCACCGCGGACGCGCACCCATTGCTGGCCAAGATCGGGCCGGAGCCCTTGGGCAACGATTTCAACGAATCCTACCTCGCTGACCGACTCGCCGGCCGCAACACCCCAATCAAATCCGCGCTGCTGGACCAACGCATTGTTGCCGGTTTGGGCAATATCTATGTGTGTGAGGCGCTTTATCGCGCGCGCATTTCGCCCATTTGTAAGGCAGGCAAACTTTCCACTAAGCGCACGCGCAGCCTTGTCCCGATCATCCGCGAAGTTCTGTCAGACGCGATCGACGCCGGCGGCTCGTCACTGCGTGATTTCCGTCAAGCTGATGGAGAACTTGGATATTTTCAGCACAGCTTCGACGTTTACGGGCGCGAAGCCGAGCCCTGCAAGACTCCCGATTGTGGCGGTGAAATCAGCCGAATCACCCAATCAGGACGCTCATCCTTCTTTTGCCCGCAATGCCAAAGATAACTTGATCCGTTTGCCGCAAATGGTAAGGAATCACTCCTGACTGGAACAACGAAAGCACCACTCATGGCTTTTGAGACGATCATCGTCGAAGTAGAGGACCACGTGGCCCTCATCAAACTCAACCGCCCCGATGCCCTGAACGCGCTGAACCAACAGCTCATCGGTGAGGTTTTGACCGCCCTCAAAGACGCGGACAGCAACGACAAAGTGCGTTGCATTGTGCTCACCGGCTCCGAGAAAGCCTTCGCCGCCGGCGCCGACATCAAAGAGATGTCAGAGATGAGCTTTGCCGACGTGAACCTGTCGGATCTGTTCGGCGCATTTGGCGACGAGATCCAAACCATCCGCAAGCCGATCATTGCCGCCGTATCCGGCTATGCACTAGGCGGCGGATGCGAAGTGGCGATGGCCTGCGATTTCATCATCGCGGCGGACAACGCCAAATTCGGCCAACCTGAAATCAACCTCGGCGTCATCGCCGGTATCGGCGGCAGCCAGCGCCTGACCCGTGCGGTGGGCAAGGCCAAGTCGATGGACATGAACCTGACCGGCCGCTTCATGGACGCCGAAGAGGCAGAACGCTCCGGCCTCGTCAGCCGCGTGGTGCCAGCCAAAAAGCTGATGGAAGAAGCCCTCGCCGCAGCGCATAAGATCGCCGAAAAATCGATGATCGCCGCGCGCACCGCCAAAGAAGCTGTGAACCGCAGTTTTGAAAGCACCCTCTCCGAAGGTTTGCTGTTTGAGCGCCGGTCCTTTCATGCGCTGTTCGCCACTGAGGATCAGAAAGAGGGCATGACCGCCTTCATCGAAAAGCGCCAGCCGCAGTTTCGCGACAAGTAGGCTAAGCAAAAGCCTAAATGAAAATGGCCGCTCAGACAGAGCGGCCATTTTCATTTATCTGTATCAACGGCGGTGCTTAACCCGTCGTTTTATGTTGTTTCGACGTTTGTTCTTTTTGACAATTCCGGACACGGCGCCAATCGAAGCTCCAATTGCCGCGCCTTTTCCCGGATCACCGCCAGTAATTTCACCAATCACAGCGCCTGCCACTGCCCCTCGCAAGGCCTTTTTGCCAATAGATCCAGCGTCTGCAGGCACCGATAGAGCCAACAGCGATATCAGCGCAACTGCGCCACCTATAGTTTTTGCATGACTCTGCATCAGTCCACTTTGCCTCCGTCTTTCCAGGTTTCCGTGCTTTGGCTGCCATCTTGTTTGGTCACAAGAATTAGACCATCCGCCACTCCTTCAATAAACCGCCCTTGATATGTGGTCCCTTCTACATCCGTTGCCGTGCCTGTGCCGTTTGGCGCTCCGGTTTCAAATTGGCCGACGAAAGTATCCCCTGATGCGCCCTCATAGACGCCCATACCCGACGGAAATCCGTCAACAAAATCTCCCAGATAACTGGATTCATCTGCGTTGATCAGTATGCCAAATCCATTTCGAGCGTTGTCCTCTATATCGCCAAAGTACAGCTCACCTTCTTCGGTTTCGTAGTAAACGAACGCGGGCCCAATGGGTTGCCCGTCTTTGATTTTGCCCCGAAGCAGCCAACCTTCCGGCGTTTGTAGGTCGCCTTCCCCACCGGAACCATCCGCGTTCAAAGAACCGGTAAATACGTAGCCTGCCGCCGAAGTAATCGTGACTTCACCCGTCAGTTCACCCTCCGAAAACTCCCCCTGATACCGATCGAACCCGCCAACGTCATCGTTGCGAACCCACGCAGTGCCGTGACCTTCTGCTTTACCGCTCTTGAGGTCTCCGTCGTATCTGCCTTCCAGTCCGGCATCGTCCCAAAAAATTGCGGTCCCTCGCCCAATTGCTTTCCCATCGCTGCAGGCTCCACTCCAAGAAACACCCTCATCACCGGACAAAGCCCCATCGTTAAAGACTTCACAGCCTGTAATCTGATCCTCTAGCCAACCACCTTTGTCAGCTGCTTCACTTTGCCCGAAAGAAAGCGTGAGAACCGACGTCAATCCGAGCAGAACAAGTATTTTCCGCATCAAAGTACTCCTTAAAAAGCTTGTTGGAATGGATTCACCGTAAGTCCACCATCCGATTTTGTCCAATTTCTGACGGCTTAGTTCTGGGAAGCACGCTCGCCCCATTGAAGAATGACGCTTGTGTTTCATCGTCATTGTATCTAAAGAACGCCGCAATACATGCGCGTGCAGCCCGCTCTGGCTTGATCTGATTCTCTCCGAAGAACGAGAGGCCCTGTTCGGGACGTGGCACGCATTCACTAACGCACCGAACCAAGTAAAGGTCACAGATCATGGCAAATTCGCCCCAGGCAAAAAAACGCGCCCGTCAGAACGAGCGCCGTCTCGAAGTTAACAAAGCCCGTCGTTCGCGCATCCGTACGCACCTGCGTAAAGTTGAAGAAGCAATCGAATCCGGCAACAAAGACGCCGCAACCGCCGCTCTGCGCGCCGCTCAGCCAGAGCTGATGCGTGGTGTGACCAAAGGCGTTTACCACAAAAATACAGCGTCCCGCAAAATGTCGCGCCTTGCTGCGCGCGTCAAAGCGATCGCCTAAGGCGTTTACGCGCTTAGATAACTTTGTGAGGTTCCGCATCCGGTGCGGTGCCTTGCCACCCCGGCGCCAAAAAGTGCGACGCATTTGCAGCACAAAAATGCTGCACCCGCGCGGCTCCGGAAACGAATCTTATCCACAGCTAGAAATTGTTTCTCCTGCCAGAAAAACAAGCCCCGTGACGCTCGATCGTCTATTGGAACTTCCTGTGGAAAACTATGCAAATTCAATGCGTTGACTAAGGCTTCATAGATTCTTTTTTGTGAAAGCCCGAGTCAAGTTCGAAGATCAGTTGCTCGGTCCGCAGCGCACTTGCTAGGTTCGATCAGCGAGTCACATCGCCTTGGGGGGAACGAACGCCACACCGCCACGCACGACAAAGTCGTGATGCACCTCCGGCCTAGAATTTGGGGTCGGCAGAGCGGTTTTTGTGTGCGTATTGCCGTTCCTAGTGGACCAGCGCAGCTGCGCTTTGATGACCGGAATCGGATTGGGGTAGGGACGCCCCGATACCAATGGGTTTTGGTGTCCATACGGCCTTTGGGCCGACCATATGCGTTGTGACATCGTGCAAAAATGCGAAGAAAGCGGCTGGGGAACCGGCCCGACGGTGAAGGAACACGGGGACACATGACACAGGAACAATGGGGCGCACTGCGGCAAGACCTACTCAAAACGGTAGGCCAGAATAACTTTAAGACTTGGATTGAACCGATCGAGTTCTCCGACCTTGCCGATGGCGTCGCGACTTTCAGCGTCCCAACCAATTTCATTGGAAATTATGTGTCGCAAAACTACGGCGACCTGATTCTCAATCAGATGACCAACGCCGGCCATTCCGTTCAGCGCATCAAGTTTTCCGTCGCCGCCAATACGCCTGCACGCCCCGTGGCCTCTCCGGCCAAAGCCGCACCAACGGCTGCGCCCGCCGCCGAATCCCGTGGTCTGGAAATGACCGGTGCACCTCTGGACGCCCGTTTCACTTTTGACAGCTTTATCGTCGGCAAGCCCAACGAACTGGCCAATGCCGCCGCGCGCCGTGTTGCCGAAGGCGGTCCCGTCACCTTTAACCCGCTGTTCCTTTATGGCGGCGTCGGCCTTGGCAAAACCCACCTGATGCACGCCATCGCTTGGGAGCTTCAAACCCAGCGCCCCGATCTCAACGTGCTTTATCTCTCCGCCGAACAATTCATGTACCGCTTTGTACAAGCCCTGCGCGACCGCAAGATGATGGACTTCAAGGAACTGTTCCGCTCTGTGGACGTTCTGATGGTGGACGATGTGCAATTCATCGCCGGCAAAGACAGCACGCAAGAAGAGTTCTTCCACACCTTCAACGCGCTGGTGGATCAGAACAAGCAGATCATCATTTCCGCCGACCGCGCACCGGGCGAAATCAAAGACCTCGAAGACCGCATCAAGAGCCGCCTGCAATGTGGCCTTGTCGTGGATCTGCACCCGACTGACTACGAACTGCGCCTCGGCATTCTGCAATCCAAGGTCGACAACTACCGCGCGCAATATCCCGGGCTGCAACTGGCAGACGGGGTTCTGGAATTCCTCGCGCACCGCATCTCGACCAACGTGCGCGTGCTTGAAGGCGCCTTGACCCGCCTTTTCGCATTTGCCTCCCTTGTGGGCCGCGAAATCACTATGGAACTGACGCAGGACTGCTTGTCCGACGTGCTCCGCGCGTCCGAGCGCAAGATCTCCGTCGAGGAAATCCAACGCAAGGTGGCCGAGCACTACAACATCCGCCTCAGCGACATGATCGGCCCAAAACGCGTGCGCACTTTTGCCCGTCCGCGCCAGATTGCCATGTATCTCTGCAAACAGTTGACTTCGCGGTCCTTGCCAGAGATCGGCCGTCGCTTTGGCGGACGTGACCACACCACCGTTATGCACGGCGTCAAACGTGTTGAAGAGCTGCGCACAGCGGACGCCCAGATCAGCGACGATTTGGAACTGTTGCGCCGCGCGCTTGAGGCCTAACTGCCTGATTCCACCGCGACCGTGATCAAAACGCCGCGTCTTTCGGGACGCGGCGTTTTCAATTGTATCCACAACCTTGACGCCTCTGTCGAAGTGACAGACAAAGGCAAAAATGCTTGCGCCAAAAGGGGAACACGCTAGTGTGCCCCTCCCGGCAATCGAGAGGACGATGGGATGAAAATCAGTATCGAACGCAGCGTGCTGCTCAAGGCCGTCAGCCAGGCGCAGTCGGTTGTAGAACGCCGCAACACCATTCCGATCCTGGCCAACGTCCTGATCGAAGCCGAAGGCGACACCGCGCAATTCCGCGCCACTGACCTTGATATCGAGGTTGTGGACAAGGCCAACGCGATGGTGGAACGCGCCGGCGCGACCACTGTGGCCGCGACCACGCTGCACGAAATTGTCCGCAAGTTGCCCGATGGCGCGCTTGTGACCCTCACCGACGATGGCGCTTCCGGCCGACTGACAGTTGAGGCTGGCCGCTCCAACTTCTCGCTCGCCACCCTGCCGCGCGAAGATTTCCCGGTGATGGCGACTTCTGAATATTCCTCAAACTTCTCGGCCCCTGCCCCCGTGCTGCGCCGCCTGTTTGATAAATCTAAGTTTGCGATCTCCACCGAAGAAACCCGTTATTATTTGAACGGCGTCTACCTGCACATCTCGGACTCCGAAGATGGCAAGGTTCTGCGCGCTGTGGCCACCGATGGTCACCGTCTGGCCCGCATTGACGCCGATCTGCCAGAAGGCGCGCTGGAAATGCCCGGCGTGATCGTGCCACGCAAGACCGTCGGCGAGCTGCGCAAACTGCTGGACGACGACGACATGCAGATTGCGGTGTCCGTTTCGGAAACCAAAGTACGCTTTGCCACGCCGAACATCACCCTGACGTCCAAAGTTATCGACGGCACCTTCCCCGACTACACCCGCGTGATTCCACAAGGCAACACCCGCAAGCTTGAGGTGGATGCGACTGAATTCGCGCAGGCCGTGGACCGTGTGGCGACAGTGTCCTCAGAGCGGTCGCGCGCTGTCAAACTGCAACTTGATGAAGACCGCCTGATCTTGTCGGTAAACTCGCCTGACAGCGGTGCCGCCGAAGAAGAGCTCGCCGTCGCCTACAATGACGAACGTCTTGAGATCGGCTTCAATGCGAAATACCTGCTCGAGATCGCCTCTCAGGTGGATCGCGAGAACGCAGTGTTCATGTTCAATTCGGCGGGTGATCCGACCCTGATGCGCGAAGGCAGCGACGCCAGTGCCGTCTATGTCGTCATGCCGATGCGCGTGTGATCAACACCGACTTTTCGAACCAAATAGCCCGGTCCCGGACTGGGCGTCGCCCGGCCCTCTTCAGGGGCCGCTAAATGTCTCGCCTCGCTCTCACCCGCCTGACGCTCAGCCATTTCCGTTCCCACAAACTGGGCACTCTGGAAACCGATGGTCGTCCCGTGGCTATCTTTGGGCCCAATGGCGCTGGCAAAACCAACATTCTTGAGGCCGTTTCCCTGTTCTCCCCTGGCCGTGGCCTGCGCCGCGCCAGTGCTGAGGACATGACCCGCCGTCCCGAAGCCATCGGTTGGAAACTGTCGGGGCTTCTGCAATCTGGCGCCCAGAAATACGAGATCGACGTCCGCTCCGAGGAGGGCGGCGCACGACAAATCCAGATCGACGGCAAAGCCGCACCTCAGACGCAACTCGCCCGTCTCGCTCGTGTGCTCTGGCTGATCCCCTCGATGGACCGCCTTTGGATCGAAGGCGCAGAAGGCCGCCGTCGGTTTCTTGACCGCACCACGCTCAGCTTCTTCCCCGAACATGCGGAGTCCTCGCTGGCCTATGAAAAAGCCATGCGCCAACGCAACCGCCTGCTCAAGGATCAGGTTAGCGACGCCCACTGGTACGCCGCGCTGGAGCGCCAGATGGCCGTCACAGGCACCCAGATCCACACTGCCCGCGCCAAGGCCCTCGCCCGTCTGTCCAAAGCGCAGCAGCAGGCACAAACCGCTTTTCCTATCGCGGACCTCGACCTTATCCAATCAGAGGGCAGCCTGCCTGACACCACCGACGACCTGCGCGAGGCCCTCGCTGAAAGCCGCTTTCGCGACATTGCCGCTGGCCGCACCCTTGTCGGGCCGCACCGGTCCGACCTGATCGGCACCTATGCCGCCAAGGGCGTGCCCGCAAAAGACTGCTCCACCGGCGAGCAAAAGGCCCTGCTGGTGAGCTTGATCCTCGCCAATGCCCGCGCCCTGTCCGAAGACGTCGACGCACCGCCAATTGTATTGCTGGACGAGGTTGCCGCGCATCTTGATCCAACCCGCCGTGCCGCGCTTTACGACGAGATCACCGCCCTTGGCGCACAGGCCTGGATGACCGGCACCGAGACCGAGCTTTTTGACGCTCTGGGCGACCGCGCGCAGTATTTCGAAGTCACCGACGAAAATGGAATTTCCACCGTGAAACCCGCCAGCTGACTCCCGCCTCCGCGGCTTGGGAAAAATGTGCCAATCGCGTGACATCCCCCGCTGAAACAGATATAAATTCCGGAAATCAATAAAGGCGGATTGAATGTCTGACAGCGCGCAAAATCCCGAGCAATATGGCGCGGATTCCATCAAAGTTCTCAAAGGCTTGGAGGCAGTTCGCAAACGCCCCGGCATGTACATTGGTGACACCGACGACGGCTCTGGCCTGCACCACATGGTTTATGAGGTCGTGGATAACGGCATCGACGAAGCTCTGGCCAACCACGCCGACCACGTAAAGGTCAAGATTCACGCCGACAGTTCCGTGTCCGTGTTTGACAACGGTCGCGGCATCCCGGTCGACATCCACCCCGAAGAGGGCGTCTCCGCGGCCGAGGTTATCATGACCCAACTGCACGCCGGCGGTAAGTTTGACAGCAACTCCTACAAAGTCTCCGGCGGTCTGCACGGCGTGGGTGTGTCTGTTGTGAACGCGCTTTCGGTCTGGCTGGAATTGCGGATCTGGCGCAACGGCAAAGAACATTGGGCCAAGTTTGAGCACGGTGATTGCACCGAACATCTGCGTGAAGTGGCGGATTGCGGTGATGAAACCGGCACCGAGGTCCGCTTTATGGCCTCCACCGATACATTCTCAGATCTCGAATATTCTTTCGACACGCTCGAAAAGCGTCTGCGTGAACTGGCGTTCCTGAACTCCGGCGTGCGCATCATTCTAGAAGACGAACGCCCCGCCGAGCCCCTGCGCTCCGAACTGTTTTACGACGGTGGTGTGAACGAGTTTGTGAAATACATCGACCGACACAAGACCCCGCTGATGGAAGCGCCGATCTATGTCAAAGGCGAGAAAGACGACATCGGCGTCGAGGTCGGCATGTGGTGGAACGACAGCTACCATGAAAACGTGCTGCCCTTCACAAACAACATCCCGCAACGCGATGGGGGCACGCATATTGCGGGCTTCCGTGGTGCGCTGACCCGTACGCTGCAAAAATACGCGCAGGAAAGCGGCATTGCCAAAAAGGAAAAGATCACCTTTACAGGCGACGATGCCCGCGAAGGCCTGACCTGTGTGTTGTCGGTCAAAGTGCCGGATCCGAAGTTCTCGTCCCAAACCAAAGACAAGCTGGTGAGCTCCGAAGTGCGCCCCGCCGTCGAAGGTCTGCTGGGTGAAAAACTTGGCGAATGGTTTGAGGAAAACCCCCAAACTGCCAAGATGATCGTCTCCAAAATCCTCGAAGCTGCCCACGCACGGGAAGCGGCCCGCAAGGCCCGCGAACTCACCCGACGCAAATCCGCGATGGATGTGAACTTCCTTGCCGGCAAGCTCAAGGATTGCTCCGAGAAAGACCCATCGAAAACCGAAGTCTTTCTGGTGGAGGGTGACTCCGCTGGTGGCTCGGCCCAGACCGGCCGTGACCGGATGACGCAAGCCATCCTGCCGCTGCGCGGAAAAATCCTGAACGTAGAACGCGCGCGATTTGACCGCATGTTGGGCTCGCAGGAAATCGGCAACCTCGTCATGGCGCTTGGCACTGGCATTGGCCGCGATGAATTCAACATCGACAAGCTGCGCTACCACAAGGTCGTCATCATGACCGACGCTGACGTCGACGGCGCGCACATCCGTACGCTTCTGTTGACGTTCTTCTATCGCCAGATGCCCGAACTGATCGAAATGGGCCATCTCTACATCGCGCAGCCGCCCTTGTTCAAAGTGGCGCGCGGTAAGTCCGAGGTGTACCTGAAGGACCAATCTGAACTGGATGACTATCTGGTCAACCAAGGCATCGACGGCGCGTCTCTGAAACTCGGCTCCGGTGCAGAAATGCTTGGGCAGGATCTGGCCCGCGTTGTGACCGAGGCCCGCCAGCTGAAGCAGGTTCTCGACGCCTTCCCGACGCACTATCCACGTCACATTCTGGAACAAGCCGCGATCGCGGGTGCCTTTGTGCCCGGCGCGGTGGATGCCGATTTGCAAGGCGTGGCTGACAAGGTAGCCAAACGCCTGAACCTGATCGCGCTTGAATATGAGCAAGGCTGGGCAGGCCGCATCACCCAAGATCACGGCATCAAACTGGCCCGGATTCTGCGCGGCGTCGAAGAAGTGCGCACGCTGGACGGCCCGATGTTGCGCTCGGGCGAAGCCCGCAAATCCGGCAGCTTCACCGAAAGCCTGCAAGAGGTTTACGACACTCCGGCAACGCTGATGCGCAAGGACCGCAGTCAGGTCATCAACGGCCCGCTCGACCTGCTCGCGGCGATCCTTGCCGAAGGCGAAAAAGGTCTCACTCTGCAGCGCTACAAAGGACTGGGTGAGATGAACCCCGATCAGCTTTGGGAAACCACGCTTGATCCCGATGCACGTGTGCTCTTGCAGGTGAAAGTTGATGACATCGCTGGCGCAGACGATCTCTTCACCAAGCTGATGGGCGATGTTGTGGAACCTCGCCGCGAGTTTATCCAGAAAAACGCGCTTAGCGTCGAAAACCTCGACTTCTGACATTTGTCATCGGTGCACGTGGTGCGCCAAACCCAAGGTCCAAAAAGAAATGCGGCTGGCAGAGCAGAGATGCTCGCCAGCCGTGTCGTTTTGAAAAGGTCTTTGGGTCGTGTTCCCGGGGGAGGGAGGGAGGGGGGAGAGTGGGAACACGCCCAAATCTTTGGTCCGGCGAACCGGAAATAGAGTTTGCTTTGATGTATTTGTTAATTCTGGATCAGCACCCCGCAGCCCGATTGGCCATTAAGCCACCGGCAGCAGCACCACTGGCCGTCAAGATGTCTTTTCCGCTACCGCCACCCATCTGGTTACCGATAAGGCCCCCAACCACGGCACCGGTGAGGGCTGCACCTCCGCATTCAACGTCACGCTGCGACGTGCAGGCAGGTACGATGACCAAAGTCGCCATTAGGGCTGAAATTGCTACGACCTTCATGAGAGACATCCTTGTTTTTCACTCGATAGCAGTCATGTAGTATATTGATTGCGTTTTGCAAGGGACTCGATCGGACTTCTGTAAATATTTCGTCAATTTTTCGCCTACCGGCGTTAGTGCAATCATTTTACTACTGCACTAGAGGCAACCTCAATCTCTCGGCCAACCAGGCCCCGACAATCAGACTTCCCCCAGGCCTCCTTCCAATCGCGCCGCGATCGCCATACAAGGCGCACATCGCCTCATTTTCAGGACACACCAATGACCAAACGCATCGCTCTTTCCAGTGACCACGCCGCCATCGACCTGCGCCAGACGGTTGCCAAACACATCGCCGCCAAAGGCTATGAATCCGTCGACATCGGCCCCAACACACCCGAAAGCACGCACTATCCGATCCACGGCAAGGCTGCGGCTGAACTGGTGGCAAAAGGCGATTGTGACCTCGGCATCATCCTATGTGGCACCGGCCAAGGTATCATGATGGCCGCCAACAAGGTCGACGGCATCCGCTGTGGTGTGTGTTCTGATACGTTCTCCGCCGCTATGATCCGCCAGCACAACAACGCCAACATGCTGTCGATTGGCGCGCGCGTTGTCGGCGAAGGCGTCGCGCTCGAAATCATCGACGCCTTTCTGGATGCGGAATTTGAAGGTGGCCGTCACGCCACCCGCGTGGACATGATCGAGGGCTAGTTCTCTTTGCGATCGTCCACGATCGTCATCTGCGCTAACCCACTTTCGCCCAAATCGATCGCGGAAAACGGGCCGCCCTGACACATCTGCGCCGGGTCGGTGGGATCTCCCGCCGGCTCACGCGCCAGAATATCTGCGGCGAACTGTTCGGCATTGTCTTTGGGCCGATACCCCAATTGTCCGGCCTTGGTGTTGTCCACTGGCGAGCGATCGTTGTTGGACACGCCATAAATCACGCTGAACCCGACCGTGGGCGTCTCGACCGCCCGCGTCACCAACTGGATCAGATCGTCGTAACTCAGCCAGCTGCCCAACGCCCGCGAACTGGTGACCTGTGCGCAGCTCAGAATGCGCAGATGCACCGATTCCAAACCCCGCTTGTCCCAATACATCCGCCCTAGATCTTCGGTGAAACACTTGGCCAATCCGTAGAACGAATCCGGACGATGCGCGACGTCAATATCGATGCAATCCTGCTTGGCATGCATGCCCACTGCGTGGATAGAGCTGGCATAAACCACCCGCCGCGCGCCATGCTGGAACGCCGATTCCCAGACGTTGTAGGATCCCACAAAGTTCGGCCCCAACAGCGTCTCAAACGGCGCTTCATCCACGATCGCACCAAAATGCACCACCATCTCTGCGCCTTCCAGCGCCTTGTGAACGTCGTCATAGCTCGCCAAATCGGCCCGCACATAACTCTCACCAGGGTAAAGTTTGCCAATATCGTCGGCGATATCGGTGCACACCAACTCCTCTGTCATCTTCGACAAAGGTTCGCGAAGATAGGAGCCCAACCGTCCGGCCGCCCCTGTCAGAACCAGCTTCTTAAGCATCGTGCATCTCCCTGCTTATCGTTAGCGCGGCCTAAATGACCGCTTTTTCCACAAACGGCCGCCCCTCGACGATCCGCTCAAATCCAAACGGCGACAGATCGAGGCTGCGATAGCCGCCATAGGTCAGCCATTCCGCCGTGCCGCGTCCCATTGCGGGCGATTGTTGCAACCCGTGCCCCGAGAACCCGTTGAGAAACACAAAGTTCTCGACCTCTGGATGCGCGCCCAAAATCGCGTTCTGATCAAAGGTGTTAAAGGCATAGTGACCGGCCCATTCCGTCACCACTTTGATCGCCTCAAACTGCGGAATGCGCGTGGCGATGATTGGCCAGACATGATCCTGCCACCGGCTGTGATCCATGTTGAAATCATCAAATTCGACCGCCGGATCTGGATCGGCCGGACAGCCCGCGAGATAGCTTTTTGGCCCGTCCTGACGGAAATGCACACCGCTTGGATCAATGGTCAGCGGTAGGTCGCGATCCAGCGGCTGCTCGGCCGTGAAAATCCATGTGAACCGCTTGCGTGGCTCCACCGGCACTTCGATGCCCGCCATCTTGGCCGTTCGCGCGGCCCGTGGTCCTGACGCATTCACCACCTGCCCACAGGCGATCACCTCACCCGATTTCAACGTGACGCTATCGACCCGCGTGCCAGCGGCGTTTTTGGTCATCGCCACCACCTCGTTGGCGACATATTCCACACCCCGCTCGCGCGAACTGCGGCGGAACCAGTCAAACACACCGCCCCCGTCCCAATAGCCTTCGTCTTTGGTGTTGATCGACCCCAAAACAACGTCATCCACGTTGTAAAACGGATAGTCCGCCGCGATTTGCTCAGCACTCAAAAGTCGCGTTTCCGCCCCGCTTTCAAGCTGCACTTTCTGGTTCGCTCGAAGCACATCGGCAAAGCCTTCGTTGTCCGCCAAATAGAGATACCCATAGTTCTGGATATCCATCTCAGGCACCCGTGTATCGCCACCCATATAGGTCCGCAGGTTTTTGACAAAATCTGCCGCGAACTGCGAAATCTTCACGTTCAAAGGGCTGGAAAACTGCTGCCGCATGCAGGAATTTGTATGCGCGGTTGAAGAATTTTCGTAACTCGGATCACGCTCGATCACCAAGACAGATCCGTTGAAGTCCTTGTTATCACTCAAAAACCAAGCCGTGGAGGCTCCCATGATGGCGCCCCCGATGATGACCACGTCATATGACGTCTTGGTCGGCGTGCTCGCAAATCCCGCTGTCGCCATCAAAATTCCTCCCCACGTTTGGCCTGCGCCAAAACCGCGTCTATGTCCTCTTGGGTCATGCCATACTGCTCGGTCGCGAAACCGGGCGTGATGTAGCCCAATGCAAGGTCGCGCCGCACGGCTTCCCTCGCCCTCTCTTGTGGCTCGCCATAGCCTGCACCACCGGGAAAGGCCATGTCCACCCGACCGCCATGCGGCACGAATTGTTTGCCCTTGCCTTTCATCGCTGTGCCATCTCCGCGTGCGATCGTTGTGGGGGCGCCATTGCCGCCACCCCGACAGCCCAGCGCTGGATGATCGACGCGATCAAACATCGCCTGAATGTCGAATTCATGGCCCTCACGCGCCCCGACGCTCATGTATTGACCAAGACCGCCGCGATACTGCCCTGCACCGCCACTGTCAGGCCGCAACTCTTTACGCCAGATCACAACAGGCCCGACTTGTTCGGTGGCTTCAACCGGCATGGTCATCACGCCGGATGGAAAAGCCGTGGCGCTCATGCCGTCAAGCGTCGCACGCGCGCCAGACCCGCCCGAGTTAAACGTCAAAACCTCAGCCCGCACGGCATCTTCCGGCGCAGGCGCATCCATGCGCGGGCGCAGCGACACTTGGAAATTGCACAAACAGCCCGCGCCTTGCGCTGGCGCCAATCCCGGCAACAGCTTGTCGAGCGCGTCATAGACCGTGTCCGGCACCATATGGCCAATCACGTGCCGCAACGCGACAGGCGCGGGATGTACAGCGTTCACGATGGAATTGACTGGCGCGGTGATCTCAAACGGCGCAAGCGAGGCGGCGTTGTTGGGAATTTCCGGCGCGATCGCACATTTCAGCGCGTAACAGGCGTAAGCCTTGGTATAGACCAGCGGCACGTTGATGCCCTTCTTGTCCAACCCGCTGGTGCCCTCCCAATCAGTCACAATGCGGTCTTTCTCGATGCTCACTTTCACGCACAGATCAATCGGGCGGTCATAGCCATCAATCCGCATCTGCCCTTCCGCCACACCCGGCGTCAGCGCGTTGATCGCATCCAACGTGGCTTGGCGGGAATGGGTCAGGATAAAGTCGGAAATGCCGGTCAAATCGCCCAGATCAAATTCGGTTATCATCTCGATCAAGCGGCGATGCCCGATCTCGTTACAGGTCGCCAGCGCATGAATGTCACCCACCAACTGATCCGGCTCGCGCACGTTGCCACGGATGATCGCCAACAGCGTCTGATCCACCGCGCCCTTGTCGGCAAACCGCATAATCGGGATATAAAGCCCCTCTTCGTGCACATCATTGGCATCCGCGCCAAATCCGCGCCCGCCGATGTCGGTGATATGCGCGGTACAGGCGAAAAACCCGATCAACTGTCCACGGTGGAACGATGGTGTCACCACGGTGATGTCATGCTTGTGGCCCGTGCCTTCCCATGGATCGTTGGTGATATAAACATCGCCCTCGGCCATGGTGTCGCGCCCGATCCGGCGGATGAAATGCCCCACCGCATCTGCCATTGCATTCACGTGGCCTGGCGTGCCGGTCACGGCCTGCGCCAGCATCTCGCCCGCGTCGTTATACACTCCCGCCGACAGATCACCCGCCTCACGAACCGAGGTTGAAAACGCGGTGCGCACCAAGGCCTGCGCCTGTTCTTCGACGATTGAAATCAACCGGTTCCACATGACCTGAAAGACAACTTTTGACGGCTCAGACATCGGTTTTCTCCTGCACAAAGACATCAAGCGTGCCATCGGCATGGGCCGTCGCACTGCGGCTTTGCGGCACGACAATTGTGGTTTCCGCTTCGGTGATGACCATTGGCCCAGCCTTAACGGCACCTGCAGCAAAGGCCCCTCGCTCCACCACATCCGCCTGCAACACTGCGCCCTTGGCGGGGTCAAACAAGGCCCGCGTACCGCTGGCCTGAGGCGGTGCGGCGGGTGCGCTTTCAGTCACGCGATCCGCGCGTTCTTGTGCGGTAAAGGCATTCACGGACCACACCGTGATCTCAATGCCCATGCCGTCGACCACGCGCCCGAACAGCGCTTTGTATTCTGCTTCAAACAACGCTTGATAGGTCGCCGCATCCGGCTTTGCCGCTTGCTCAGCCGTCAAAGACACCGGAATCTCCCAGCCCTGCCCTGCATAGCGCATATAAACCCGATGTTCGGCCGAGATCGCCGCCTGTGCATCGCATGACCGCACAAAGGCCGTGGCTTCAGCTTCCATTTCGGCAAACAATGCTGTCACAGCGCTGCCATCAAAGGCGGCCAGACGCATGAATACCGACCGGTTGGCCTCAAAGCTAAACGGCGCCTTCAGGAACCCGATGGCCGATCCCACGCCCGCACCTTCGGGCACCAACAGCCTCCCAACGCCCAGCTTTTCGCACAATCGCGCAGCGTGCAATGGCGCGGCCCCGCCAAAGGCGATCATCGTATAATCTGCCAAGTCCTCGCCGTTCTCCACGGCATGTACCCGCGCGGCGTTGGCCATGTTCTCATCCACCACCTCGGCCAAACCAAAGGCCGCCTCGGTTGCGTCCATATCCAGCTTGGTGCCGATCACAGCCTCCAACGCCTGCGCCGACTGCGCAGCATGCAATTGGATCGACCCGCCCGCGAAATTATCGGGGTCCAGCTTGCCCAACACCAAATCCGCGTCCGTCACCGCTGGCTTGTCGCCGCCACGCCCATAGCACGCTGGTCCAGGCTCGGATCCCGCGCTTTCTGGGCCAACGCGGATCTGGTTCATCCCATCCACATGCGCCAACGATCCGCCACCCGCGCCGATCTCAACCATATCGATCACCGGAATCGAAATCGGCATGCCCGAACCTTTTTTGAACCGATACGTCCGCGCCACTTCAAACACGCGTGCCGTCTTGGGCGTCTGAGATTTGATCAGGCAAATCTTGGCGGTCGTGCCGCCCATATCAAAACTCAGCGCCTTTTCCACGCCGTGCCGCGCTGCAATGTCGGCGGCAAAAATTGCCCCGCCCGCAGGTCCGCTTTCAACCAATCGCACAGGGAATTCAGCAGCACTTTCCAGCGACATGATCCCGCCACCCGAATGCATCAGAAACACCGGACACTCCGCGCCTTCATCCGCCAACCGCGCCCGCAACCGCCCCAAATAGGACGCCATCAACGGTTTGATATAGGCGTTGGCAATCGTGGTGTTGAACCGCTCATATTCACGCATCTGTGGCGACACTTCGGACGACAGGGACACCAATATATCCGGCAAACGTTCGGCCAGCACCTCTGCAATCAGTCGCTCATGCGCGTCGTTCACGTATGAATGCAGCAAGCCCACCGCGACGCTTTCATACCCCGCCGCACCAATCTCATCGACCAGCGCCTCAACGTCCGCGCGCACCAACGGCATCAGCACATCGCCCCGCGCGTCCAGCCGTTCGCGCACCACATAGCGCCGGTTGCGCGGCAACAACGGCGCAGGCAGCGTCAGGTTCAGGTCATATTGCTCAAACCGGCTTTCGGTGCGCATCTCGATCACATCACGAAAACCCTCGGTGGTGATCAAAGCCGTCTTCGCTCCCCGCCGCTCAATCAGCGCATTGGTCGCCAACGTGGTTCCGTGGATGATCTGGCCGATCTCTTCCGGAGAAATGCCCGCCTTGGCACAAACTTGATGCATACCATCAATGATCGCATCTTCCGGCGCGCCATAAGTCGTCAGAACTTTGGTCGAGAACCACGCCCCGCCGCGTTCAAGCACAACGTCGGTAAACGTTCCGCCAATATCAACGCCCAATCGTGTTCCGGCCTGACCCATGCCCGCGCTCCTTCGTGTTCGTGACCCAAAGCCTAGCGCAGCCGTTTCAATCTATTCCAATTATTCTTTTGTATTATATCAATCAAAAAAATTTATCGTTCGTCTGTGACACCCACATCAGACCAACTGACCTGAGCCGCCAACGAGGCGGCCTCGTGCACAAAATGCGGGGCGGTCTCTTCGAAACGTGCAGAAAACCGCAACGCATCGGGACACCACAGGTACCGCAGCGCCTCAAGCTTACCGTCGGCCACTTCCTGACGCACCATGATCTCAGGCAAACAAGCGACGCCCAGACCTTCGATGGTCATCTGAATGCCCGCCGCCATATTGGTCGACGGCACCAGCCGCGCAGGCACATCGGCAAAGCCAGCCATATGATCGCTGATCTGGTCAAACGGCAATGTGCCTCGCGCATGGGTAAGGATCGAAAACGCAGCAAGATCCGGCCAGCTCAGAACCTTTTGCCCGATCCCCAACGCCGGCGATGCCACCCAGATATAAGGGAAACTGCCCAACGGCAGCGCTTGCACCGTGGTGCGCCCAAACGGCCCGCTTTGCAGTGCCAAATCCAACCCGCGATTGAACAAGGCTTCTGACAAATTGGCCGACAAATCGACTGTCAAATCTACATCAATGTTGGGAAATTTATCCTTCAAAGCACTGAGGTACGGTACCAACCAACTGTGGGCCACCATTTCAGTCACGCCCAGCCGCAACACCCCGTCAAACAGCACGTCATTGCCTGCGCCCGCGACGAAATCATCCATCGATGCCAGAACCTGTCGTGCCTTTCCCAGCATGTTTTCACCAAATGGCGTCAACCGCACCGAGCCCGCATCGCGTTCCATCAACTTGCGCTGCAACTGCGCCTCAAGTCCGGCAATCCGCGCAGACACATTGGGTTGCGTTGTGTTCAGGCGCTCGGCAGCCCGCCGAAAACTGCCCAGATCCGCGACCTGCACAAAGGTTTCGAGCTGTTTCAGGGTAATTTGCGCCAATTCCTACTCCAGCGTGCTCAGCTCGGGCCGCGCCAAACGGCCAAGTGCCTCAAGCACCACTGCCCGACAACGCGCACCAGCCCAGTCCTCGCCCAGCACCAGATCCGGCAAGTCGCCGTGCCGCAGCCGCAACCGCCGCCACTGGTGCAGGATCGCCAACCGCAACGCCGTGCGTTCCAAAACATCCACCGGAACCAGTGCGTTCAACAATGGCTTCACGACGGCTCGCAACGCGTCATATTCCTGCACAAGCGTTTCAGGCACCACCGCGGCCTCAACCCAATCAGGCAGGGCCGCCGCTTCATGCGGGACACACATCCAGTCCTCAGGGACTCCGTCTCGCCCCACAACAAGGCCCGAGCGCGAGGTCAAAACCGCGCTGTCCTTCGGCAACTGCACCGCGAAATCAGACGCCGCCAGCTGCGGCGGACCCACCACCAGAAACACGCCTTTGCGATTTGGCTGAGCTGCCCCATAAATCTGGGGTCGCACACGCTCGGTCTCGGCCCAGCCTCGCGCGGTCAGCTGGTACCGTGATCGCCGCCCCTGCCGCTGCGTCTCGACCCAACCGTCATTGCGCAACCGGTGCACGGCAACCCGCAAAGCCTGATTGTTGATCCCCATCGGCGCCACCAGCGCATCAAGCTGACTCGCACCGAGAGTGTCATCAGCCGATTGCATCAAATCGCCCAACACGGACACCACAACCGACCAGACTTTGATCGGGCCAACACCGGCCACCCGGGCAATAATCTGTTGTAGCTCAGTGGGTTCCAAAGTCTTGTTCCGCTTGGTGATCTGCGCCTACCCTAGGCGAGCCCCGCCGCCTACTCAAGACACGCCACGCCGCAACCCGCACGTGACGTCACATCCGTCGCGACTTGCCGCGTTGCCGCAGGCAGAACACACTGTAGTCAAATAGGGCCGTGTCAGGAGGAGGGCGCACCCCATGTGGACAGGACCAAAAATCACTCCGGCAGACCCTGCGTTTGCCGACAATCGCACGGCTATGCTGGCTGCTATCGACGCGCTTCGGGCGTTGGAGGCGCGCACCGCCGCGAAGTCCGAAGACCGCCGTGCTCGCTTTGAGGCCCGCGGCCAGATCACGCCACGCGATCGGCTTGCCCGCCTGCTTGATCCCGGCGCGCCATTCCTGCGCCTGCACAGCCTCGCAGGTTACATGGCCGACACCAAGGACCCGGATAAATCCTTGCCCGGCTCGACCTTCATCATGGGAATCGGCGTGGTCTCCGGCGTGCGCTGCATGATCGTGATCGACGACAGCGGTATCAACGCAGGCGCGCTGAGCCCCAAATCCCTGCAAGCCATGCTCTCCGCTCAGGATATCGCCCTGCGCCAGAAACTCCCGTTTTTGCATCTGGTGGAAAGCGCCGGTGCCAACCTGATGAACTATCAGGTCGAAGATTGGGCCTTGGGCGGCGGCGTCTTCCGCAACTTGGCCAAACTCTCCGCCGCAGGTTTGCCAACAATTGCGGTGCTACATGGCCCCTCAACCGCAGGCGGCGCCTATATGCCGGGCCTGTCGGGCTACGTGATTGGGGTCAAGAAAAACGGCATGGCGGCGCTCGCGGGGGCCGCGCTGGTGAATGCCGCCACGGGGGAGGTCGCCAAGGACGCCGACCTTGGCGGCGCTGAAATGCACGCCACCAAATCCGGCCTTGTCGAATACCTCGCAGATGACGACATCCACGCCATCGCGCTGGCCCGCCGCGTGATGGCACGGCTTGATTGGAACCGCGATCTGCCCGACCTGCCAACCCGCGATTTCGCCAACCCTACGCATCCTATCGACGACATCGCTGGCGTCGTACCTGCCGACTGGTCCAAACCTTATGACGCGCGAGAGTTGGTCGCACGGCTGGTGGATGGCTCCGACTTTGACGAATTCAAACCCGGCTTTGGTGCCGCCACGCTTTGCTTGCAGGCACAAGTCCACGGCCACACCATCGGCATCCTCGCCAACAACGGCCCAATCGATCCGGCCGGCGCCAACAAAGCCACGCATTTCATTCAGGCCTGTGATCAGGCCGGAACACCTTTGGTGTTTCTCAACAACACCACCGGCTACATGGTCGGCACCGCCTATGAACAGGCGGGCATGATCAAACACGGATCGAAAATGATTCAAGCCGTGGCCAACACCCGCGTGCCCAAATTGACCTTCTATTGCGGCGCCTCCTTTGGTGCGGGCAACTACGGCATGTGCGGCGTGGCCTATGAACCGGATTTCCTCTTTGCCTGGCCCAATTCCCGCTCCGGCGTGATGGGCGGCGCGCAAGCCGCCAAAACCATGAGCCTCGTGGCCCGCGCAGGCGCCGCGCGCAAGGGCATCGACCTTGATGAGGACCGAATGGCCCAACAAGAGACGGCTATCCAAGGCCTGTTTGACGCGCAATCCTCGCCGTTTGTGACCTCCGGCAAAGTGCTGGATCACGGCGTTATCGACCCGCGCGACACGCGCAAAGTCATCGCCTTTTGCCTCGATACCGTTGCAGACGCCCGCCGACGCAGCCTCAACCCCAACGCCTTTGGCGTCGCCAGAATGTGAGCCCCATGACACAGTCCCCAATGTTGACCCAAGCCGACGATTTTCTCACCGAATCCGAAACGCTTTATACGGCCCTCGCGGATCTCGACGCCGACAGCCTGCGCCAACCAACGCAGTTCAAAGGCTGGACCATCGAAGACGTGCTGGTGCACCTGCATTTCTGGAACATCGCCGCCGATCTGTCGGCCACAGATGAGGCCGCGCTTCAGACCCGTGTCGCCACGGTCATGGCCTCACTCAAAGAAACCGGCTCCATGCGAAAAGCCGAGAACGACACCGTGGTCGAGCGCGGCCCCGCCTTGCGCGAGGCATGGATCAGCAACGCCCGAAACATGGCGGCACGTTGGCGCGACATGGACCCCAAACAACGCCTGACGTGGGTCGGGCCGTCGATGTCCGCCCGTTCGTCAATTACCGCCCGCCAGATGGAAACATGGGCGCACGGATTTGAGGTTTTTGACACGCTTGGCAAAACCCGCTCCGAGTCTGATCGCGTCAAAAACATTGTCGTGCTGGGCGTGAACACATTTGGCTGGTCCCATCAGGTCCATTCTCTGCCTGTGCCCGAATCCATGCCACTCCTGACGCTGACTGCCCCTTCGGGCGAGGTCTGGACCTTTGGCGAAGACACCCACAACACCATCACCGGCCCCGCCACCGATTTTGCGGCTGTCGTCACGCAAACCCGCGCCTTTGCCAACACCGCGCTGACCGCCACTGGCGAAGCCGCGCAAACGTGGATGGCCAACGCTCAGTGTTTTGCTGGCCCGCCTGAAACGCCACCCGCGTCCGGCAGCCGCCATGTGCAGGAGGCGTAAATGACCAAAGCCATCCTGACCTGTGCGCTGAATGGCGTACTAACCGACCCGACACAGCATCCCGTGCCAGTGACCCCTGACCAATGCGCCGCCTCCGCCCGCGAAGCGATGGACGCAGGTGCAGCGGTGATCCACATCCATTTTCGCCAACAAGAGCACGGCAAAGGCCACCTGCCCAGCTGGGACCCAGCTGTCGCGACTGACATCGTCGACGCCATCCGCACCGCTTGTCCCGGCATCTTGATCAACGCCACCACCGGCGTTGTCGGGCCGGATTATTCTGGCGCTCTGGCCTGCGTACGCGCCCTGAAACCCGAAATCGCTGCCTGCAACGCGGGCTCGCTCAACTATCTCAAGCTGCGCTCAAATGGCGATTGGGCCTGGCCGCCGATGATGTTTGAAAACACGCCCACCAAGATCCAAGACCACATCGACGTCATGGCCGAGGCCGGAACCCTGCCGGAATTTGAATGCTTCGACACCGGCATCGTGCGTTCGGTGGCGATGTACGTCAAAAACGGCATGACCCAGCGGGCACAATACAACCTCGTGATGGGCGTCGCCTCTGGCATGCCCGTTAGTCCCGAGTTGCTGGAGTTCCTAATGCCCTTCATTCTTGAGGATAGCTTTTGGCAGGCCACACTGATTGGCCGCGAGGACATCTGGCCAACGCACCAAAAAGCCGCCGATTTGGGGGGTATGCTCCGCACCGGCGTTGAGGACACGTTCTATTTGCCTGATGGCAGCAAAACCCGCTCCAATGGCCAGTTGATTGAGGCTCTGGCCAAGTGCGCCGAAAACGCAGGCCGGGATATTGCCAGCCCTGATGAAGCGCGCGTGATGCTCAAAATCACCTAAATCAAGGCAAGTGCCGAACCCTTCCAAGAAGGCAAAACGCCCTCCCTTGGAAAGGGTTGGGCGCTGGTCTTCATCACTGGGCCAACCCTCCTTGCTCACCTAAGCAAATCGATACCTTGACCCCCGTCCACGCAGCGCCATGATCTCCCCATGCTGGACCTGATCCCGCCCGACCTGACCCAATTCGCTGCCCTTGCCCTGTTGGCGGTCAGCTTCGCAGGGTCCTTTATCACCGCGGCCTTCGGCATCGGCGGCGGCATCGCTTTTCTTGCGGCCTGCGCGGTACTGTTGCCACCCGCCGCGATCATACCAATCCACGGCGTTGTGCAACTCGGATCCAACAGCGTGCGCGCTTTGATGTTCATCCGCTACCTGATGTGGTCCGCCCTGCCCGCCTTTGTCATTGGCTCGCTTGTTGGCATCGCCGTCGGCGGCAGCGTTGTGGTCAGCCTGCCGGGCTGGGTCATTCAATCGGTAGTCGGCCTCTTCATCCTCTGGGTGGTCTTTGCCCGCCCGCCAAAATGGCTCGCGCAATGGCCCCTCGTCACGGGCGCAATCTCAAGCTTTCTGACGATGTTCTTCGGCGCCACGGGCCCCTTTGTGGCGGGCTACGTCAAAGCTTTGAAACTCGATCGCCACGCCCACACCGCCACGCATGCAGCTTTGATGACCGTTCAACACGGCCTCAAGGTCGCGATGTTCGGCGTGCTCGGCTTTGCCTTTCGCGACTGGGCACTGTTCATTGCCGGTCTGATCGCCGCTGGCGCCCTCGGCACATGGGTGGGGAAACTCGTTCTTGGCCGGATGAGCGATCACGGGTTTCATCGCATCCTGAACGTAATCCTCGTGCTGATCGCGCTGCGGCTGATCTGGGGTGGCATCAGCGCCTTTCCCTAGGTCCGAATTTCTGCCGGCGGCCTGCAGTTTTCGGAAACCCAAAGGCCAAAAACCGAACAGAAAGCTCGATTGTCGCAGCCGGCCCATCGATCTTGAAGAGAGTCTAAAATGGGCGTAATGGACCGCTATGTTTACAGTCTGCGCCCTCTATCACTTTAGCCGTTTCGACAACCACGAGGCCCTGAAACCGCCTCTCATGGAGCTCTGCCTCAAAGAAGGCATCACCGGCACGTTGCTGCTGGCCCATGAAGGCATCAATGGCACCATTGCCGGTCCGCGCAAGGGCATTGATGCGGTCATAGCGCATATTCAATCCCTACCGGGCTGTGCGAATTTTGAATGGAAACTCAGCACCGCGGCCGACAAACCGTTTCCGCGGATGAAGGTGAAGCTCAAGAAAGAAATCGTGACACTTGGGCAACCCAATGTCGATCCAACGGCGCATGTGGGTAACTATGTGCAGCCTCAAGATTGGAACGACCTGATCCAGTCCCCCGATGTCGTCACAATTGACACGCGCAACGACTACGAAGTGGCAATTGGCACCTTTCAGGGCGCCGTCGATCCGGAAACCGCCTCTTTCCGGGAATTCCCGGCGTGGTGGGAGAAGAACAAGGACCGCTTCCACAACAAACGTGTGGCCATGTTCTGCACCGGCGGTATTCGGTGCGAAAAGTCCACCAACTTCTTGATGAGCCAAGGGGTTGAAGACGTTTATCACCTCAAGGGTGGCATCCTGAAATACCTCGAAGAGGTGCCACAAGAAGACAGCACATGGGATGGAGAGTGTTTCGTCTTTGATGGCCGCGTGTCGGTTGGGCACGAATTGAAGGAAGGCCCGCACGTGCTATGCCATGCGTGCCGCCGCCCGATCTTGCCTGAGGATCTCAAGCGCCCAGAATACGAAGCAGGCGTTAGCTGCCACCAATGTGTCGATGAATACTCTGACAGCGACAAAGCGCGTTTCCGCGAGCGTCAGAAGCAGATGATGTTGGCACGCCAGCGCGGTGAACAGCATATTATCGGACTGGACTGATCCGAGGGGCAGCGCCAGTTCGTTGCCCGCTGCGTGGTCTCGACCAACAAATCAAAAGGCTGCACCGATTTCGGCGCAGCCTTTTTCGTTTTTCATCGTAAAGCTATGTCGACGGCTTAGGTCCGATAGAAATAATACCGCTCCGGCGCCACGGTTTCCGGCCCGCGCACCTGCTCAAACCCAACCAGCGGCTGACCCGAAATCAACACGCCGTTCGGGGCCATCACGTCAGCGATCATTTCAGACAACCGCGCCGCTTCGGCCACGTCTTTGGCTTTGACGCCAAACCCGAAATCATAATGCCCCAGCGCGATCTTCGTACCGTCAGCCGCAAGTTTGCGCAGCATATCCTCGGCCTCACCCTCAAGGTAGTCGGCCTTGGGGGGCACGCAGGATTCGTGACAATTCAATGCGCGATCTATCACCCAAATCCGGCGATCCGGCGCAATTTCCCGCATGTGGTCATAGGTCCGGCCATTGCCAAGCCCCATCTCGAGAAAATCGCCTTCCAGGGTGCCAATTTGGGTCAAACCCCACTCCAGCCCTTCGGCCTGTGCCGCAAGGCGACGCATCATGCTGTTGAGACGGCTCATGAAAATCCCTTTTCATCATGACGATAAAGCCGAACGGGCCCATCGCACATTTCCTGCAAAAACTGTTGTGAAAACTCCCAGATATCCGTGTCGTGCACAAGGTGGTGTGTCAGATATCCAAGCGGCTCGGCATTGTCCTGTTCGCCCGCGCGTCGCGCCTGCAACAAGGCAGCCGTCTGCGCCACCAATGTTTCAGGCGACACCAGACCGCGCGTCCCTCGCCAGAAAATCGGGTCAATATGCGTGTTGATTTGCCTAACGCCTGCCACTGGCTCCGCGACCTTGCGCGGCAAATAGGTCGAAAGCGCATCAAATTCCAACGCGGCTAAGGTCGGCAGCAAATTTACATCAAAACGGTTCCAAGGCGGCACAAACATTGGCGCCAGCCGCGCACCAAACAAGGTTTTCATCCGCGCAAGGGAATGTTCCAGATCCGCGCGCGCCGCCGCAGCATCGCGCCCGTCGCCAAACTCGGCCTTTTTGCCTTCGACCTGATTGTTGGCGTGCGCCCAGCCATGCACCACCGGCACAAACTGATCGCTCAGACTGCGCGCCAGAACCTCGGTCGCGTCATGTGGAATGACCGCCAGATGCACAGAAACGCCGGTCTTTGCACTTAGGGTTTCAAGCCGATCCAACGCCTGTGTCGGCGCAACAGCATCATCATCGCGCCACCAAAGCGGAAGCGTCATACCCGCCGCCCGCCACAGCCGGAACTCTTCTCTCAAAGGTGCCCAGTCGACTTTCATGTCCGCGCCTTCGCCAACATCTGCTCAACAATTCGCACAGCTTCCAGTGCGCCATCCAACCTGAGACCTGCCGCACTGCGTTTGCCTGCCTTTAGGACCCGAGAAAGATCGGACACCAGTGCCTCAGGCGTCATGTCCTGCGCCATCAGCACTTCAATTCCGTCCTGTGTCGACAGCGACCGCGCCCGCAGGGTTTGCTCAACTTCGCCGCCGTCATCAAACGGCACCAGCACCGCCGGAACACCGGTCTGCAACAGATCAAGCGCAGTGTTATAGCCGCACATGCTGATCGAAGCCGCCGCCCCTGTCAGCATCTCTCTGAAATCCGGACGCACAGGTTCAATGGTGATTTGCAGATTGCCGGCCTTAGCCTTCAGCGCCGCGATACGCGCGTCCCGATCTGAGCCGCCCACCAGCAATCGCCAATGCAGATGATGCCCTCGCGCGGCCTCAACCGCCGCTTCAAACAGCGCCTGCCCAACGGACCCGCCACCGGCGCTGACAATCACATCGCCCGTACCTGTGCCGTCTGGGTGTGATCCCGCCGGATCACGCGCGACATAGCCGGTGTATCGCAACAACGCTCCCACATCCGACGTGATCGGCCAGCTTTCGTCAAGCGTGGTGATTGCTGCGTCTGAATGCACCAGAACCCCGTCGTAATGCGCCAACAGAATGTCCCGTGCCCGGGTTGCTTTTTCCGGCTTACTCGGCGGCGCAAGGATGTCGCGCACCGACCCCAAAACCAGCGGCTTCACAGCCATTTCCCTGCATGCTGACAACAACGCCAGAAACTCTGCCGACAAAGACCTTCGCCCAAAAGGAAACAACTCGGTGATCACCACATCCGGCCCCTGATCATGCAGAGCACTTACGACAAACTCCTGTCGGGCCTGCAAAAAATCTGCATCCGCTTCGCTGTCGTCCTCGCGCAAAAGTCGGGTGAAATTGATGCCATCCGATGCCAAGGATGGTGCCTGAAGTAGCGTCACTCCGGACGCATCCAGATGTGGCGCAGGGCGGCCCCCTGACAACACAGCCACCTCATGGCCAGCCGCTGAAAACGCACGACCAAGCGTCAGTGCGCGGCCCAAATGTCCGGTGCCCAAAAGGTGCGTGACCGCGATCAGAACCTTCATGGGGCTACTTTCTCCAACCGCACAATATCAGGATCCGCCACCCGCAATGCATCGCCCTCGATTTCGACCAGAAACAGCCGGTTACGTTTAACGGCAAAAGGTGCAGGTCCGTCAAAATTCCAGCCGTGTGCCTTAGCCAACACCATGCGCATGATGCCGATATGACAAACCGCAAGGCTGTCCTGCCTCAAGCCCATCAACCAAGGTTCTATGCGCGCCCAGACGTCGCGCGGGCTTTCCCCGTTTGGTGGTCGATAATCCCAGCCCCAATCTTCAATATCACGAAAACCATTGGCTGGATCGGCTTTCAACTCAACGCCTTTGCGCCCTTCCCAGTCGCCCCAATCCATCTCGGTGATGGCGTCAACTGTGATTGGCGCACGCCCTGCAACGATTTCGGCGGTCTCTGCCGCGCGGCCCAAAGGACTGCTGTAAAGGTCAGCGTCACGCCAGCCCTCAGGCAGACAAAACCCGCCAAGATCGGCCCGCGCCTGATCGTCGAGCGGGATATCTGTGCTGCCTTGGATCTGACCCGCGCGATTCCACGAGGTGTGCCCATGTCTTAGCATTGCAAAACGGATCATGTGGCCTCCGAAAGCAGGGGGGCAAGCGCGTCCCAAAGTGTCGTTTGCGCGGCCCCCATCAGGTGAAACGTCCGCACACGCTCCTGCGCGGTTGACGCGCGAACGGCGTGTTGCGCCGGATCATTCAACACCTGTGATATCGCCTCCGCAAGGGCCTCTGGCGACTGTTGCGGACAAAGTCCCCCAGGCGCCACAACCTCGTTCACGCCAGGGCGATCCTGCGCCACCACGGGCACGCCATAAGCCTGTGCCTCAAGATAAACCATGCCAAAGGCTTCGTTCACACCGGGCCAAAAAAACACCCGCGCCCGCCCATAAGCCTCAGCCATACCAGACGCATCCAAAGCTCCCAAAAACCGCACCCGATCCCCAAACGGCGCCATCAAAGCCTCGACCCAACTATGTTCGGGCCCATCACCAGCAATCTCAACCTGCCAATCGCCGGTCAGGTGCGCCAAAGCCTGCGCCGCGATCTCATAAGAGGCAAGCTTGTCACCCGCCCGCATCATACCCGCCATCAAAATTATGGGCGCAGATGCCTCTGTCGCCACCGGCAAGTCGAAACGATTCAAAAACGGCGGCAAAGCCACAAGCGCCTGACCCTCCAGCAGATCCCGCCGCAAAGCGACCGCATCGCGCGACGTGAAATGAAACAAGACATCCGCCGCATCACAAGCAGCCGCCGCCTTGCGTTCAAAGCCATCCCACGGACCACCCAACCGTTTGGAGGCCCGCGTGGCCTCGATCAACACATAAGGAATGCCCAGCGCCTTGCTGACCACCGGCCCCAAAAGATCCGGTGCCTTATAATAACTGTGATAACTCACCCAAACGTCCCAGCCGCCCTGCGCGATCAACCGTTTGGCGATCTCGGCGGCCTCAGCCACAAATCCCGCCTGCACCGCCGTGTCTCCCCGCTTGTCCAACGGGCGAAACTCCGAGACGAGATCAACCGTACTTCCGGGCTGTTCCAATGCGGTCATCAGGTTTCGCGCGATGGTGCGCTCGCCTGACGCAACTGGATGATGCGGGGATTTCAGTGCAGCGTAAAATGCAATCCGGGCCATGGCTCACACCAGCCCGCGCAAACGCTCGTCCAGCTTGGCAATTCCCGGCTGCATCAGAAAATGCGACGTCAAACGGCCATAGGCTGCCTCGGCCAAGGCCGCCCGTCGCGCCGGATCGCGCGCCAAGACCTCCATGGCCTGCGCCAACGCTTCTGGTGCATCGCTGCTCAGCACGCCATGCACACCATCATCGATGAATTCCGGAATGGCGCTGACAGGTGTCGACAGCAGGCACAACTTCTGGCTGGCGGCTTCCATCAACACGTTGGGCAACCCGTCTCGGTCGCCGTCCTCGGCAATCCTGCTGGGCAAAACGAACACGTCCGCCGCGCGCATCGCTGCGATGACCTCAGGCTGGTCACAAGCGCCATGCCACGTGATGCGGTCCGCCACACCAGCAGCCACGGCTTGATCACGGAATCGGCTGTCAGAGCCGCCACCGCCGATATGGTCCCAGTGCCAATCCAAATCGTCAGGCAGCAAAGCCAACGCCGCAATCAGCCGATCAAATCCCTTTTTCTCTACCAGACGACCAACGGACAGAAACCGCACAGGGCCAGATGTATCCCGCGTGGCAGGTGGGGCAGGAAACCGCGTCAAATCCAACCCGTGATAAATCAGCTCAACCCGATCCTCACGGTCCGCCAATCCCGCCAGATGCTTTGCACCTACGCCGGTGCAGGTCGCCAAAAACGCGGCGCCGAAAGTCTCCGCTTGCAGCTTTTCGCGCTTTTCCCACTCAGGCGAAGTCCAGATATCTTTGGCATGGGCTGACACAGACCACGGCATTTGACGCAGGATTGCAGCATAACGTGCCACCGAGGCCGGCGTGTGCATGAAATGCGCATAAAGCGCGTCACCGTCACCGCTTAGTTCACGCGCCAAAACGCAGGCCTGGCCAAACCGGCGCACGCGGTTGCGTGTCCTATCGCGCCGCAAATCCTTTAGCCACGCGCCGCATGCCGCCCAAAACCCGCGCCGCGCCATCGCATGCAAAACGCCTTTGGCCACCCGCAACGGCTCCTGATGCAGGTATTCCGGCAGATAATTGACCTTAGCCTTCAGCCGGTCATGTAATGGATGGGTTTTTTTGTCCGTCGGGAACCGCAACGACCACAGGTCGAGCGTGTACCCCGCCTCTTCCAACGCCACCAATTCCTGCGCGATAAACGTCTCTGACAGGCGCGGCCAACCTTTGACCACCACCGCCAACTTGGGGCGTTGCATTATGTTCATGCCACCCCTTGCGAACGGGTCAGGCCCAAGATGTCCAACGCCCGGTTCGACACCACGTCCAACCCGTCCAACAGGCCCGGACAGAACGCCGATGACGGGCTGGGCTGTGTCGCCAGACCGTGGATCGCTTTCGCCATCGCTTCCGGTGTTAACTCACCGCGTGTTTCATCCAACATCCGCACAAGACCCAGCTCTTCGGCACGACTGGCGCGGATGAACTGTTCCAACCTTGGGCGGGTGCGCGGCACGATCACCACCGGCTTGTCAAACGACAGCACCTCACAAAAAGTGTTGTAGCCGCCCATGGACACGATGCCTTTGGCACCGCTCATCAGGTTTTCCATGCGGCTGTCGAAACCCACGGCATGCACCCGATCACCAAGTTTCGCGACTCGCGTCTCAAACTGCGCGCGCACTTCGCCGGACAGGAAAGGTCCGTAAACCAGCATTGCCCGTGGGCTCAGGGTTGGATCGGCTTCATACGCCGACAACACCAGATCCACCATTCCGGCACCATCGCCGCCTCCCCCCGGTGTTACGAGTATATAGGGGTCGGACGGAATTTCGCCATCCGGCAACTCTTCGCGCCGCAGATAGCCGGTAAAACGTGTTTTGTTGCGAAATGAGTCGGAGAAATCCAAACCCGCCGTCGGATCATGGATCGAACGCAACCCGTACACCCAGCATTCATCATAGTATTGCTCAGACGCCTCGATCGCGCCCTTGCGCTCCCATTCAGCGGCCAGAGATTCCGGATCATCCAGCACATCTCGTAAGCCAAGCACGATGTGTGCCTTACGCTTTTGACGCAGCCATGTCAGGGCCGGAATCATTTCGCCGCGAAACCCTGTGGGTTCCTTGTCGACGATCACGATGTCGGGGTCGAAATGCTTGACCGTCGCATCAATAAGACCGGCCCGTAGCTCGGTCACCTCATCGATGTGAAGGCCCAGCCGTTCGCTTTCATAATTCCCATCCGGCGTTTTGGTCACACCGGGCAGGCGGATATGGTCCACGTTGTCGGGAAAGGAAAAACGCCCCGCCACCGGTGACCCGGTCAAGATCAATGCCGACACATTGGGCGCTGCACGGGTGATCGCCCCGGCCAAAGCCCGCGAGCGGCGCAAATGACCAAGCCCAAAGGTATCGTGGCTGTAAAACAAAATGCGCGGCGATTGCGCCCGTTGCTCTGCCTTTGTCACCGCTTCTGCCAATTTTCGCCCCGTCTGAATCAATTAAAGCCGCAAGTCCGACTCGGACTTCGCCAAAACGCCTTTGATATCGTAAAGCAAAGCTTCGGGCTTTCCGAGAACCCTTATCGCCGCTCCGCCCATCTCGACAAACTGCTCGTGTCCCACGGCCAGTATGATGCTGTCATAAACGCCCACGTCCGGCGCGGAAACAAGCGTGATGCCATATTCTTCGGCAACCGCCTCGCTGTCCACACGTGGATCCCACACATCAACTTCTGCGGAAAAGCTTTGCAATTCGGTCACAATGTCGATCACCCGCGTGTTGCGCGTGTCGGCGCAATTTTCCTTGAACGCAAACCCCATGACCAGCACCCGCGCGCCAGCCGGATTGATGTCTTTGCCCAGCATCGCCTTGATGGTCTGCTGCGCCACATAGGACCCCATCTGATCGTTTATCCGCCGGCCGGCAAGGATCACTTCTGGGTGATAACCCAACTGCTCGGCGCGATACGTCAGGTAGTACGGATCCACGCCAATGCAGTGTCCACCCACAAGACCCGGCTTGAACGGCAGGAAATTCCATTTGGTGCCGGCAGCTTCCAGCACTTCAAGCGTGTCCAACCCCATCCGGTCAAAGATCAGCGCAAATTCATTCACCAATGCAATGTTCAGGTCACGTTGGGTATTTTCGATCACTTTGGCCGCCTCTGCCGTTTTGATCGATTGCGCTTTATAAAGCCCTGCCATGATGACCGGCGCATAGATCGCCTCGACTCGATCGAGGGTTTCATCATCTTGTGCCGAGATCACTTTAACGATGGTCTCAAGCGTATTATTTGTGTCGCCCGGATTCACCCGCTCAGGTGAATACCCCAGCTTGAAATCCACCTTGCGCGTCAGCCCTGTCGCCGTCTCCAGCGCTTCGCCAAGCACATCTTCCGTCACACCGGGATACACCGTGCTCTCAAGGATCACCAAGGCACCTTTGGTCAGATGCGGCGCGACTGTTTTGGCGGCCCCAAAAATCGGATCAAGATTAGGTTTTTTTGCGCGCGTGATCGGGGTGGGCACCGTCAGAATAAAGACCGTACACCCGGCAAGATCCGCGTCATCCGCACTGAATTTCGCCTTTGTCGTCGCAACGGCCGCTGAGTTGGCCTCGCCATTGGGATCACTGCCGTCAAGCAACCGCGCTATCAGGCGCGCGTTGGTGTCAAAACCAACAACCTCAAACCCTGCCTTCGCCAGCCCAAGTGTCAGCGGCAAGCCAACGTAGCCTTGACCCAAAACGGCGATTTTTTCTGCTGTGTTGTGCATCCCTGCTGTCCCACCGCAAATCGCGGCCCGTCCCTTGTGTGCCCCAAGAAATCCTCGCCTTGCGCTATCTGTTTTGTTCCGGATTGTCACGCCAAAACCATAGCCCAAAAAGCAAGCGATCCGACCAGTGCAGCTGCCACACCGTCAGTATCAACAGTTTGCCCTACAGGTGTACTCGGGTTAGACCGGAAGTAACTGTTAAGAAAGGCTTATCAATGCTGCGCTTTTTGACCGCCCTATTGATCTCTCTGCTGCTGCCTTTGGCCGCGGTAAACGCTCAAGAGGCAACTGAGGCCGAGACTTCGAATCCGGTGGCCACAATCATGCAGCAAGCCGCTGAGCAAGGCATGACTGTGATCATCATGGACGCCAACGGCGATCCATTGGCTCCTGCGGACTCCTCCGAGGAAAGCGCAGCGCAAGAAGCCCTCGAAGGCGACTCAGGCACCGCCATCATGAAAGTGCAATCCGAGGTCGATCAGTTCCGCGAACTGCTGCAACGGCGGCTCGATGCGTGGCCCGCGTCCGTGAACGAAGTGCTGTTCATCCTGCGCGCCTCCAGCCCGGACGGCAAAATTTTCACCTTCTTTGAGGTCCTTCTGTGGTGTTTAGGGCTGTTCTTTGTGGCGCTTTTTGCCGAACGCTACATCTACGGTCAGCGTATTGCCGCACGTTTTGTTGTACCACTGATTCAAGAAAACCCACACGGCTACAGCGGAAAACTCCCGTTTCTTGTCGTACGTTTTATCGCGGGCGTGATTGGCGTTCTGTTTTCGATGACCGTGGCCTTTCTGCTTGGCTTCCTGCTGCTGGGATCATCCGACGACACCGCCATCCGCTTCACCGTCGCTTCGATCTATTTCGCTTATTTCATGGCCCGTACGGCCGCCCTTATGTGGCGCATGATTCTGTCGCCATTTCTTGACCAATACCGCATCCCGGCATTCTCAACCCGCGACGCCAAGCGACTTTATCGCTGGCTCTTTCTGCTTGCAGCTTTGGATGTGTGTTCTCAGGTCTTCGGCGAGTGGCTCAAGGAACTGGGCCTGAATTACGATGTCTATGCGCTGATGACGCTTGCCTTGGTGTCGATCTTCTCGCTTGGCAACATTCTGATGGCGCTGGTGAATTACAAACCGGTGGCCAATGCTATCCGCAACGGTCGCGCCCGTGACGAAGTCAGCTTCCCGGTACGCATCATCAGCGATTTCTGGGCACCCGCTTTTATCCTGTATGTGGTCTATGGCTTCTTGGACCAGGCATTCGACCTAATCCTTGAAGTAGAAGACGCCGTACCGATGCTGGCCGCAGCCTACGCCATCTTCTCGGCCATCGTAGTGGTCTATGCGACCATCAACTTCGGCATCGAGAAATTCTTTGACCGTGCACGCCGCATTCGCGAAATGAACGCGGATCAAGACGCCAAAGACGACGCCGAGGGCGACACACCAACACCGGACCAGATCGACGAAATAGAGTCGCTAAGGCAAAAAATCGAAGGTCGTCAGATCCAAACCTTCGAACAGCTCGCTCGCCGGATTTCTGGTATTCTCGCCGTGGTTGCCGGTGTCTATGCCGCGATCCTTGCTTTTGGCGCAGGCGACATGATGGCAGATTCCCTGTCGAACCGGCTTTTGGACGTGCTGGTCATCTTGTTCTTTGGCTACATCGTTTTTCACGCGTTCCGCGTCTGGGTCGACGGCAAAATCCGGGATGAACAAGGCGACGAAGAAGAGGGCGAGCTGGGCGACGAGGGTGGTGGCAACAGCGCCAGCCGCCTAGCCACCCTGCTACCGCTGTTCCGCGCCACGATGCTGCTGGTGATCGTGATTTCGATCATTCTGATTGTGCTTTTGGAACTCGGCGTCAACGTCAGCCCGCTGTTTGCCGGTGCCGGTGTTGTCGGTCTGGCTGTGGGTTTTGGCGCGCAATCCTTGGTGCGCGACGTGTTCTCCGGGGCGTTCTTCTTGTTTGATGACGCCTTCCGCAAAGGCGAATACATCGACATCGGCGGCGTCAAAGGCACGGTCGAAAAAATCTCGGTACGGTCCTTCCAACTGCGCCACCACTTGGGGCCGCTGCACACGGTTCCGTTTGGCGAAATCCAGTACCTCACCAACTATTCTCGCGACTGGGTGATCATGAAGCTCAAGCTGCGTGTGACCTATGACACCGACGTCGAGCGGGTGCGCAAGCTGGTGAAGAATCTCGGGGTCGCACTTTTGGACGATCCGGTGATTGGCCACAACTTTATCCAGCCTCTGAAGTCGCAGGGCGTGGTCGAGATGCAAGACAGCGCCATGATCATCCGCGTGAAATTCATGACCAAGCCGGGCGATCAATGGCTGGTGCGCAAAAAAGTTTATCAGGAAATCCGCGAGCTGTTTGCCCGCGAAGGAATCAAATTCGCCCACCGCGAAGTCACCGTGCGTCTTGCTGATGGCAAAGAGGAAGAGAACCTTACTCCGAAAGAGCGCGACGCAATTGTCGGCGCCGTCGAAGCCGCGATTGACGAGGACGCCATGGAGGGTGGGCCAGACGGCGGGGACGACCGGTGATCGCGCCGCCGCTTGCGTCCCGCGGGCTTTGACCGGATCGTAACGGGTATTTTTGGCCAGAAAGAAGCCGGATTGGCAGTGCCACGGCGCGGCCACTGATTGTGTGGCGAGACCTGATCAAAAGTGGGCCCGCAGTAAGGGCAGCGCCCCGTTCTGCAGGTGTGCTCTTAGCTCCGATTCGGATCCATCGCGTCACGCAACCCGTCGCCAAAGAAGTTGAAGGCCAGCACCACAATCACAATCGGCAGCATTGGAATGGCCGTCCACCAGTAGATCTCGATTGATGCAAGATTTTGCGCATCGTTCAGCATCACGCCCCAGCTCACTGCAGGCGCCCGCAGGCCAAGCCCAAGATAGCTCAGGGCTGTTTCGCCCAAGATCATCGCGGGGATCGACAGCGTCGCGCTGGCAATCAGGTGGCTTAGGAAGTTTGGCAAAAGGTGTTTGCTGATCACGCGGGTCGGCCGCGCACCCATCATCTCGGCAGCGCGCACAAATTCCTCTTCCCGCAGGCTCAGGAACTTGGATCGAACGGCCCTCGCCAATCCGGGCCAATCCAGAATGCCCAGAATGATCGATATGATGAAAAACACCGCCACCGGGCCCCAATGGGACGGCACCGCAGCGGACAAGGCGAGCCAAAGTGGTAACTCAGGCAGACTGCGCAGAATTTCGATCACACGGTTGATGATCCAGTCCAGAAATCCGCCAAAATAGCCCGCTATCGAGCCCAGCGTGATGCCGATCAGGAAGGACACCGTGATGCCGACGAGACCGACAGTCAAAGACAGTTGCGCGCCGTACATGATCCTTGAAAACACATCCCGACCCAACCTGTCAGATCCCAAAAGGAACACCGTCGCCCCTTCGGGCGCGCAGAACAGATGTTTATTGGTGGGGATAAAGCCGGACAGTTTGTAGTCCGAACCCTCGCAGAAGAACGACAACTTCGCCGGACTGTTTGTGTCAGCCACATACTTCCAACTGAAGCTCTCAAGATCCATCTCGGCTTGGGTTTCATAGACATGCGGTCCGATGAACTTGCCGTCGTGAAACAACCGCACCAGTTGCGGCGGCGCATAAAGGTAGTCTTCCAGCCGCTCGTTGGGCGTATAAGGCGAAATGAAGCCCGCGAAAGGCAAGCTCAGGTAAGACACCAGCAGGAAGAGGGCCGAAATCAGACCCAATTTGTGTGTCTTGAACCGCAGCCACAGCAGCCTTGCGTTGGACATGTCCAATTCGGCGTTGCGTGCTTCGGCGCCGATGTCGGTTTCATAGGGGGCGTCGTCAACAAAACGCCCGTCAGGCAGAATACTCATCGCTCACGCCCTCCGAACCGAATACGGGGATCCAGCAGTGCCAGCAACAGATCCGACACCAACGTGCCGATCAGCGTCAGCAACGCCACGAACATCAACACGAAGGCCGACAGGAACACATCCTGCGATTTCAGCGCCTGCAACAACACAGGCCCGATGGTTTGTAACCCAAGAACCACCGACACCAGAACCGAGCCGGATACCAGCGACGGGATCAACGTGCCGATGTCGGCGACAAAGGGGTTAAACGCCACCCGCAGCGGGTACTTGGTCAGCATCGCGCTTTCGCGCATGCCTTTGGCACGTGCGGTTTCCACATAAGGCTTGCCCAGCTCGTCCAACAGGTTTGCCCGCAGGCGCTGCATCATTCCTGCCGCGCCTGATGTGCCGATTACAAAGGTCGGAATGATCAGGTGGATCAACACCGATTTCATTTTTTCAAACGACATCGGCTCGCCTTCAAATTTCGGATCCATCAGCCCCCCAATGGGCAGGTTCAAATAGCGGTTTCCGTAGTAAAACAGGATCAACGCCAACAAAAAGTTTGGCGTTGCGAGGCCGAGATAGCCAACAAAGGCAGAGGTATAATCAATCCACGTCTTGGAACGCGCTGCGGCCAAAACACCAAGCGGCAATGCAACTGCATAAATGAACACCACCGCCGCAAGGTTGACCAAAATGGTCATCCACAACGCGCCGCCCACCAGCTCACTCACCGGCTCGTCAAATTCAAACGACCAGCCAAATTCGCCCTGCAGCATGCCCGCAAACCCATGCGGACCGGGGACAAGCCCCATCCAGATCATGTATTGCTTCCAGATCGGCTGATCCATCGAGAATTCCTGTCTCAGGAACTCCGCCTTGGCGATGCCTGCCGACTGCCCCGTCGCGCGCAGCTCGTTGATCTGATTGGACAGAAAGTCCCCCGGCGGCAGATTGATAATCGCGTATACGAACACCGAGACCACCATCAGCGTGCTCAGCATCGTAAATAACCGGAAGACTGCAAACCGCAGCATCGCCATCAGACCGCCCTATTCCGCAAAGTAAAATTCATCGACGCGATATACGCCAAAATGCGCGCCGGGCGACCAGGCCCAGATCGCTTTCTCCGGCACGTTGCGCAGACGGTTGGACACAACCACTGGCTGGGGCGCACCATTCAACACACCAATCGCAAAGACGTTTTCGGCATGAATATCAACCATTTCCTGCCAGATCGTTCCACGTTCCACAGCGGAAAATGCACTCGCCCATTTATGCGCCAGATCATTAAGCCGAATGGCGGGGCCCATGTCAGGCGGCTCGCCACTGTCACCACTGGTCTGGTGATATTGCCCCCACTTCGGCCAGGCAAAGAACTCCTGCTGCCACGGCGCCACATAATCCGGCGAGGTGTAGGACTGCGGAAGACCGTTGTCCCACCCGAACCAGACCGCCGCCATCGATTCTCCCGCGTACACCCGGTTGCGCAGAATATCGCGCTCCAACGGACGCATCAAAAGCTTGATACCAAGGTCTTTCCAGTTGTCGATAACGATCTGCAGCGCGCTTTCGACTTCCTGCCGCTCGCCTGCGGTTTCCACCACAATCCACAGCGGACGCCCGTCGGGCAACAAACGTGTGCCGTTCTTGTCGCGCTCCGTTAGCCCCATCTCGTCCAACAAAGCATTGGCCTGATCCACATCGTAGGCCGCCCATGCCTTGCGATTTTCCTCGCGGTAAAACGGGCTGATCGGCAGCACCGTCATGCCGCCCTCTTTGGCCAGACCGAAATACAGCCCCTTGTTGATGATCTTGCGATTTATGCCCAACGACAGGGCACGGCGGAACCGCACATCGCGCAGGGTCTCACGCCAGTTGTCATCGTTATAGTTCAGGTTTGGATAAATCGCGATTTGCGATGCGGTGCCATTGCCCCACAAAAAGGTTTTGTAGTTTCCGGAGTTTTCGCCCTTTTTCAGGATCGCCGTGTCTTTGAAATCAAGACCACGCGCCTGCAGGTCCACTTCTCCGGCGTTGGCCTTGGCGGCCACAAGACCCGGCGCCACGACTTGCATTTCGACCACGTCAATATAAGGCAACTGCACACCGTTTGGATCAACGCGGTGGTAATATGGATTGCGCACAAACAAGAACCGGCTTTTGCCGTCCTTGGTGGCCAGCATCCAAGGCTGCAACGTCGGCAAATCGGGGTTGTCGAATTTGTACATGTTGTCGCTGCGATTGTGCAGCGCCGCCCAGCTGCGCACCCGCGCCTCATAAAGCGCCTCACTCAGCGTTTCTTCATCAGCATAATCCGCGTGCAGCGGCTTCAGAAAATGCGCGGGGCGATAAATGAACGGCGGCCGCGCTTCTGCCAGTTTCTGCAAAAACTGCGGGTTGGGCTTGTGCCATTCATAAATGACCGTGTGTTCATCCGGAAAGGACACAGTCGGCAATTGGCCTTCGACCCGCATAAAGTCGATAGGGCCTGAAGGCGACAGGAATTCATTGGTCGCCACGTCCTCCCACCAGTACCGGAAATCTTCCGAGGTAAAGGGATGCCCGTCAGACCATTTGTGTCCGGGGCGCAGGTGCATGGTGAACTTTATGTCGTTTTCGTTGTCGAGACTCTGAAGGATGTCAGGCACAATCTCATAGCGCTCATTATAACCCACCAGCCGCGCATAGCCGTAGACCACCATCTGGCGCACATCCTTGGCTCGGGTCACCATGGTGCGCATGGTGCCACCCGGCGTGCCCAGCTTGCGGCCACGCAGCTCCAGATCCGGAACCAACGGCACGCTTGGCAAACGCTCGGTCACAGGTGGCAGGTTGCCGGCATCAACTTCCTGTTTCCAGAACGCACCTTCGATCGGGTCCAGCGCCACCGCCACAGTGGCTACCATGCCAGTTGCCGCCCCGATGACCGCGGCCAACAGAGTTTTCTTAAACATAACAACGCACCTTGTGGTTGGGTCCGGTCTCCGTCAGCGGCGGAACCTCCAGACCGTCAAATCGGAATGCATCAGGCCAGCTTGAGGGCTCGCCGGCCCCCTGCGACACGATGTTGAGATCAATTGGGCGGTTGATGTCCGGCTCAGGCTGGGCCGCGATCAATGCCTTGGTGTAGGGATGTTGCGGATCATGAAACAGCACCTCTGGCGGGCCTTGCTCCACCACCAGACCGGACCGCATCACCGCCACTTCATCGGCAATACGTGCCACCACGGCAAGGTCATGACTGATAAACAGATAGCTCAGTTTCAGCCGGTCGCGGATGTCTTCCAGCAACTGCAAAACCTGCTCTTGAACGGACACATCCAGCGCCGAAGTCGGCTCATCGCACACCAAAAACGTCGGCCCCAGCATCAGCGCGCGGGCAATCGACAACCGCTGGCGTTGTCCGCCGGAAAAGGCGTGCGGATAGCGGGTCAGCATATTCTCACCCAACCCCACCCAACGCAGCATTTCGGCGGCCCGCTCGACACGGTCACTGACTGACCCAACGCCGTGGATTTCCATTGGTTCCACCAGCGCATCCTTGACGCGCATCCGTGGGTTCAAGGTCGAATAGGGGTCCTGAAACACCATCTGCGCCTTGCGCTGAAACGCCAGTCGCTCTGCTTTATCCAGCTCTTGGAGGTTAACAGCCTCGCCGCCCGTCTCAGCCCTGAACAGGATTGACGACCCGGCATCTGCCACCTCAGCGCCCAGCGCCATCTGCGCGGTCGTGGTCTTGCCGGACCCGCTTTCGCCCACCACAGCCAGCGTTTTGCCACGCTCAACGCCAAAATTCACGCCGCGCACGGCTTGAATGACCGACTTGGGTTTCCACGCGGAACTGCCTTTGAGCACATAGGTTTTGCTCACGTCGCGCATTTCCAGAATGTAGTCACGGTCTTCTTCGCGCTTGGCTTCCGGAATGGTTGCCGGAATTTCCGGCGCCGCCGCCATCAGATCACGGGTATAGCCGTGCTTGGGGTCGTTCAATACAAGCGGCGCAGGTCCAGCTTCCATCACGCGGCCGCGATTCATCACCACGACGCTGTCAGCCATATTTGCAACCACACCCAGATCGTGTGTCACCAGTACCACGGCCATGCCGTATTCGGCCTGCAAATCCTTGATCAATCCCAAAACCTGCGCCTGCGTCGTCACATCCAGCGCGGTCGTCGGCTCATCCGCAATCAGCACATCAGGCCGGCCCACCATCGCCATCGCGATCATCGCGCGCTGACGCATCCCGCCCGAAAGCTCGAACGGATAGCTGTCAAAAATGCGCTGCGGGTCTTTGAAACCCACCCGTTCAAACATCGCCAGAACCAGTTTAATACGTTCGGCCTTGCTGATTTTCTTGTGCAGCCGCAGCACTTCGGAGACCTGATTGCCAATCCTGTGCAATGGCGACAACGAGCGCATCGGCTCCTGAAAGATCATCGAAATACGTTCACCGCGAACATCGCACATCTGACGCTCGCTCATGGACATCAAATCCACATCCGGCGCGTCCTCGCGTCCTGCAAGCGTGATTTTACCGGACCGCATCTGCGCGGCGCCCGGCAAAATACGCAAGGCCGCACGACAACTCAGCGTCTTTCCAGAGCCGCTTTCCCCAACCAGCGCCAGCGTTTCACCACGCCGCACCGAGAAACTGACATCATTCACCACCGGCGCGGCATCGCCGAAGCCGATCGTCAGGTTTTCCACAGTCAAAAGTGCCGTCACGCCAGTTTTCCCTCACGCGCCCCGCAATCTCTCCCGAACTGCCTCATAGAACGCCAATTGGAGTGAACATGATTAATTGCGTTGTCGCAAGCGTCTCGCGCACCCCACCCGCACGTAAACGACTGAAAAAGAGCGGCTGCGCACCGCCGCGCGCACGTCTTTGACCGCTTCACACAAGGCAATCTCCGCCCCGAGACAAGAGACCGGGTGATACATCGCGCCAAAAGACGGCCCGGCATCAAAAATTGCCTGATACTGCGCCACCCACGCAGATGCGGCCATTTGATACGCATTTCGTGACGTAAATCCCTAGACCCGCAAGTAGTTACCCGTCATATTGCGAACGGAGCCCTCGGCTTGATGCCCGTTTACGGAACGTACAAAATTTCAATAGTTTGGCTGCAAAATTTCGGCCGCTCCGCAAACGGAGACGACAATGACTGACACAGACAACAGCTTTCTTGCCTATGCGGACCGACGATTCCGTCTGAGCGGTAAAGCTCTGATAGAAAACGGACATCCGTATTTCGTACCCACCGACGCGCTGGAAGCCCGCTCGAGCGAGTGGAAAGACGGCTATCTGTCGATGTCTCACTACGACTACTTGGGTCTGGCACATCACCCGGCCACCACCAACGCTGCAAAGACGGCCATCGACACGCTTGGCACCGGCGCAGGCGCCTCGCGTCTTGTGGGGGGCGAACGCCTCGGCCATCAGGCGCTGGAACGCAGCATGGCCGATTTTCTGGGCGTGGGCGGTACTTTGTCGGTGATTTCAGGCTATCTCACCAATGTGTCGGTGATTCAGCTGCTGCTTGGCCCCAAGGATCTCGTGGTTGTGGACGAATTGGCCCACAATTCCATCATGGTTGGTGCCCGTGGCGTAAAATCCGATCTCGTGACTTACGCGCACAACGATCTCGACGATCTCGAACGCATTCTGGCAGACAAACGCGACAGCTATTCGCGCGTTCTCATCTGCACCGAAGGGCTGTTTTCGATGGACGGCGACGTGACCGACCTGCCGCGACTGCTCGACATCAAAGAGCGCACTGATTGCTGGCTGCTGCTCGACGAGGCCCACAGTTATGGCGTGCTGGGTCCCACCGGCCGCGGATCTTGTGAACATTTCGGCGTTGACCCGAATCGCGTTGACGTCGCCATTGGCACTCTATCCAAAAGCTTTGCCTCATCCGGTGGCTTCATCGCTGCCAATGCGGACGTGATCGAATGGATGCGCTTCTGCTTGCCCGGATTTGTCTATTCCGTGGGTCTCGCGCCCGCCACCGTCGCATCCGCTCATGCGGCGCTCGACATTTTGCGCGCCGAACCTGACCGTGTGACGCGCCTGCGCGGCAACTCCCGCCGGTTCCTGCGCCGTGCCCGCGACGCTGGCCTGAATACCGGCACCGCCATTGGCGAGGCCGTGGTGCCCATTCTTTTTGACACTCCCGAAGACTGTGTATTTGTCGCCGAAGCCTTGATGCAACAAGGCATCTATGCGCCGCCCGTTGTGCATATCGGCGTTCCCAAAGACCTGCCTCGCATCCGGTTTTTCATCTCGGAAACCCACACCGAGGCGGATATCGACCGCGTGATCACCGCAGTGACCGAGGCCAGTTCCGCCGCCCGCGCCCTGCGCAACAGGATCAGCGCGGAATAACGCTCGTGCAAATCGCCGAGCCTAGACACACCTTCTACCTACGCTGCCTCACGACCTTTCGTCGGCTAACGGCGCTGGTCCTTTTGGGCCTGTTGCTCTCCGCGCCTGACCTGTCGGCCAAACCGCAACTGACTGTCGAGTCAGTCACCTCCAGCGCCACGCTTCCGGCGGCCAACCCCGCCTTTAAACACCCCAACGACCTGCATCAGGTCTTTTTCCTGCAACGCAACAGCAACGCCAACACCATCGTCTGGGTCGCGCAATTTGATCCGGATGGGCGCTTGAATCCCGACCGCCCAATCGCCGGATATTGGCGCCGGTTTGCGGGCCGCGGCCATGTGATGGCCTTCCGCTGGTATGAGCGTGTATTCGGATTTGGCACCAAATCCCGCGAACTTGCCGACGGATCAGGCTTTGAGGTGCGATTTAATGGCATAAAAAGCGAACAATTACTGCTCAAGCAGAACGGACCCTTTGACGCGGCGCTCTATACACGGCAAAACGGGCGCGACCTTAAAATGATCTATGGATATCTGGAAGTGGACGAAAGCGGGCTATTGCCAAAAGTTGTGCGATTGCGCCTATACACGTCTGACCCGAAAACGGGCCAGTATTCCACACACACAATTGCCGTTTCCGGTGGAGCCTTCCGCGAATGACTACTGAAGAGACCAAAACACTGATCCGCACCGTAATTGTGGGGGTTGGTAACTGTGCGAGTTCCCTCATTCAGGGCGTGTCCTACTGCCGTTCCGTCGGCGATGCCGCCATCGGGGTCAGCTTTCCCGATCTGGCAGGCTATACGCCCTCCGACATTGAACTTGTTGCCGGTTTCGACGTGGACTCGCGCAAGGTGGGCTCCACTTTGGGAGAAGCCGCTTTTGCCCCGCCCAATTGCACCGAACAATTTCACACCGACATAAGCGATCAAACCGGACCCGTGCTGCGCGGACCTGATCTCGATGGCGTCGCCGCGCATATGCTGGCCAAACCCGAAGACCGCAGCTTCCGTTTGTCGGCAGAACCCGCCCTGAGCAAAGACGAGATTGTTGCCAAACTGCGCGACCTGCAGGCCGAGGTGATGATCATCTTCCTGCCCGTCGGATCGCAAAAGGCTGTCGAATTCTACGCGGAATGCGCGCTTGAGGCCGGTGTCGCCGTGGTCAACGGCATTCCCGTGTTCATCGCCTCGCACCCCGTGTGGGCCGAAAAATTCCGCACCGCCGGCGTTCCGATCCTTGGCGACGATTTCAAAGCACAGTTTGGTGCCACAATCGTGCACCGCACGCTGGCCAACCTTGCCGAAATGCGCGGCGTCGAAATCGACCGCACCTATCAACTCAACGTTGGCGGCAACACCGACTTCCTGAACATGAGCGAAAACGCCCGGCTTGCGAACAAACGCGAAAGCAAAACCGAAGCCGTGCAAGCCGTAATGGAAGAACGTCTGGACGAGAACGACATTCGCATCGGCCCCTCCGATTACGTGCCATGGCTGAATGATCGCAAAGTTGCCTATGTGCGGCTCGAAGGCCGCCTGTTTGGCGGCGCGCGTACCAACATCGAGGTGCGTCTGGATGTCGAGGACAGCCCCAACGCCGCTGCCGAAGCATTGGTAGCCATTCGTCTGGCCCGAATCGCCTGTGACCGTGGCTTGGCCGGACCCATCGTTGACGCCTCCGCCTTTCTCTTCAAACATCCGCCGGAACAGATCGAGGACACCGACGCCCACGACGTGGTCCTCAAATTCGCGAACGGGACCGAGGACTAATCATGCCCGGTCCGGCCTTCGTCACCGGCGGCTCAAGTGGCATCGGCCTTCAAACGGCCCGCCAACTCGCCGCCCGAGGCCATGACATCGCACTGTTTGCGCGCGACCCTGGCAAACTCGCTGCGGCGCGCGAACTCATCCTATCTGAAACCCCGAATGTGACCGTGCGGGAATTCCCCGTTGATGTCTCCAGCCGCACCGAAATCACCGCAGCCGTGACCGAAGCCGTCCGCATCATGGGTGCGCCGGACTATGCCATCGCGTCAGCAGGCATTTCCGAACCGGGCCTGTTTGTCGACCAACCGCTGGACACCCACGAACGCCATATGGCGGTGAACTACTTTGGCGCGCTCTATTTCGCCCATGCGCTGGTCGACCCGATGCGCGCCAACGGCGGCGGGCGGCTTGGGTTTGTCTCTTCTGTCGCGGCGTTTTTCGGCATCTACGGCTACAGCGCCTATGCCCCCTCAAAATTCGCGCTCTCAGGATTGGGCGAAGTGCTGCATCTGGAACTGGCCGAGGCCGGTATTTCGGTCACGGTGCTGCATCCGTCTGACACTGAAACGGCGATGCTGGCCTCAGAAAACCTAACCAAGCCAGCTGCCACTGCCGAAATTGGCGAAGGCGGTGGTCTCTGGAAACCGGAAGACGTGGCAATACGTCTGATCGCTGCCATGAACGCAGGCCGCGCCACCGCGGCCACTGGCGTGCAGATGACCGCACTCGGCGCACTCTCCAGTCTGCTTGCGCCGGTTCTGCGTTGGCACCAACGCCGCATTATCAAAAAGCACCGTCGCGAATGACACCACTTCTCGTGACAGACATGGCGATGATCGCTGGCGGGCTTGTGCTCGTCGGGTATGTCCTGCTTACCACCGTGGCCCTGATCCCGGCGCGCCGTGCAGTTGGGATCGAGTTGCTCAAGGTGTTTTTCAGCGCCACGGTGATCATCTGCGTGCTTGTGGCGCTGTTTTTGACCGGCAACCCCGTGCTTATCCCCGCACTTGGCCTCGCGGCCCTTCGCATCGGCGTCGAATCCGCAGTCGTACGTATGCCGGACGGGCCTGCGCCGCTGTTGATTGGATTGCTCAGCACCGGCCTCACCGTGGCCGCGATCCTTGACGCCCGTCTTGCTGTGGCTGTGCTTGGCGTCTGGCTGTTATTGTTTGCGCGACTGGTGATTTTGCCCAACGCCTCCAATCCGCGCCCCTCAAAATCCATCCTCGACATGCTTGTGTTCCCGATCCTGCCCTTTGCGCTGTTGGCCCATGGCGCAGTGCAAGCGGATCTCGCAGGGCTGATCCTCGCCGCGTATATTCTGGTCGAGGTGTTTGACAGCCTCGCTCTGCTCTCAGGCAAACTCTTCGGCCGCACCAAAGCCTTCCCGACGCTCAGCCCGAATAAAACCGTCGAAGGCCTTATTGGCGGCGCGCTCTGTCTGATTGTGATCACCGCGCTCAGCGCGCTCATTCTAAACCAGCCGCTCTTTCTGTCCTGCGGTGTCGCGTTGCTTGTCGGCTTCTTGGCTGTTGCAGGAGATCTCTCCGCCTCCCGTCTCAAACGCATTGGCGGGGTCAAGGATTTCCCGGTTGTCCTCGCCCGTCAGGGCGGTCTTCTGGACAGCCTCGACAGCTGGATCGCGGCTGGTGCCGGGCTAACCGCGCTCCATCTTGTGGCGGCTCTGTGCTGATCGGCTTGCCAGCAAGCCCGCAGGCAGGGACTATCCCCTCATGAGTCTGCACCAAACTTTCCTGCGCCAACCGGTGCTGCGCATCATCGGCTGGCCGATCCTGTGGCGGTTGTTGCTGATTCTGGCGGTGATCGAGGCTATTTTTCTCGCCGAAGAGTTCACCGGCTTGCTGCAACTTGCACTGCGGCTGGACGGCCCCGCATCTGTGATTGGTCAGATGCTGATCTTTCGCATGCCCGCAATATTTGATCTGGCGCTGGCTTTTGGCCTTTTGATTGCCGTCTATTTCGCAGTTGGCGAAGCCCGCGACAACGGCGAACTTGTGGTTTTGGCCACAGCTGGCATTCCGTGGTGGCGGGTGGTGACTCTGGTTCTCGGCATCGGGTTGGCGGGCGGTCTGCTCAGCTTATTAAACGCCGGCTATATACTGCCTATGGCCAAGTTTTCCGAACGGGTCACAGTGGCTGAGTTGCGCAAAGACTACGTGCTGAACCGGATTCAAACGCCTGACCACAAAACCGCATTGCAAACAATCGAGGACACCACCTTTGTGTCCACCCCACCAAACGACGGCGATCCCAATCGCAACGGCAACCTTTTTGTGTTTCAGCCCGATGTGAACGGATTTTGGCGCGCGGCCACGTCGCGCAACTGGCAAATCAACGCCGTGGACTCCGACCGTCACGTCATTGCCCTGCAAAACTTGGCGGTCCACGATGTGCCGCTCGTCCCACCAAGCACACCTGCATTCATGAACCGCTACGAAGTCTCGGCAGCGGATTTCACCTTTGACATGTCCAAGGTCATTCCCGACGTCGATCGCGAACGCAGCGCTGCGGAAAGATTTCTGATGGTGTCTCAGGACCAGACCCGGCGCATCACAAACATTGCCACCCGCGCCCTGATGGTGCCGCTTGCCGGACTACTGGCGCTGGCGGCGTTGGTCGCTGCGCGCAACACCCTGACCCGCCTTCTGGCTTTGCCGTTGTCGGGCGTATTGATGTTGTCCATCGACGTGGCCAGCCGCGCCACTGTTGTTGGCTGGATCAACGCCCTGCCGGAACAGGCCATTGCCCTTCTTTCCGTGCTGCTCTACCTCGCGCCTCCGCTGCTGTTCCTTGCCTTCAAAAAGGAGGCGCTGATGAAACCGGCGGCGCGCGACCTATGAGCCTGCGTGCCCACACCGGCATCGCTATGCGGATGATGATGCGCAGCTATCTGCAAACCATCGGCTTCGTCATGTTTGCGCTGCTGGTGATCGCGCTGTCCATCGACCTGGGAAAAACCCTCGAAAGCCTGCGCGCCAAGGCGGATGCGACCGACACCCCGCTGTGGCGCCTGTTGCTGCCCTATGCCTCCTATCGGGCAACCGATATCATCACCCGCCTGCTCGGCACCGCCTGCGTTGTGGGGGGCTTTGTTGCCGTGTTGTTGCGCCATCTGCGCCGCGAGGATGTGGTTCTTGCGGCAGCGGGAATGTCGCCGCGCGTGCACTTTTCGGCCCTTCTGGCTGTCGCGCTTGTTGTCGGCAGCGTGCAATTCGGGTTTCAAAATTGGCTGCGTCCCATGGCAGTAAAAGCCCAAGTCGAAACGCAACTCGGCCGGTACGGTCGTTGGTTCGGCGCGCCTCGTCTGGACGACCAGTGGGTTCTTAACAACGACATGGCGCTGCGCGTAAGCATCATTCGCGGCGACTCCGCCCGACTGGAATCTCTCAAGATCTTCGAAGGCCTGTCTGCGCCGACCCTCACCCGCCTAATTGATGCAGACTCGGCCTTGCCTGATCCGGCCACCGGCCTTTGGGAACTGCAAAACGTCACTCTCTGGGCGCAAAATACCGGTTTTGCTCCGGTTCACGCAGACAGTTTAACCTTGGCGCTGCCGCTCAGCGCGGCGCAGCTGCAATGGTATGACGTGCATGGCTATTACCTGCCCAACGCCGTCGCCCGCGACATCTCCCAACTCACCGGCACCGCCGCAGCCACCGACGCCGCAACGGTGTTGGCCTTCCGCAAAGCCGCGCTCTTGTTGCCGGGTATTTTTGTGCTGCTCGGCGCGTCTTTGGCGCAGACAGGCATCAGGGGCCGGCGGTTCAACGCGCCGCGCCTGTTGTCCCTGGCGGCTGCGGGATATCTGTCTGTTGTGATTGTAAAATCCTTTCTCATTTTGGGCATAAACGGTCGCATCCAACCGGAATTGTCAGCCGCCCTGCCATTGGCAATTGCCTTCGCGATTGCCTGCCTCTTACAACTGCGGCACGCGGGGTATTTGTTCCGCGCCTCACCTGTCGACCGAAAGCAAGTCTCGTGAAAATCGTTCAGCTGACTCCCTATGCCATGGACCGCCCCGGCGGTGTGCAAAGCCACATCCGCGACCTGACCGGCTGGCTGCGCACCCAAGGCCATGACGTGCGTATTGTTGCGCCGCCCGGTGATACGCCGGTCGATGATCTCGACGGGTTGATCGAACTTGGCAGCGTGCGCCAAATCGCCGTGCACGGCACAAAATTTGAACTTACACGCGCCAATCGAGCTGATCTCGCGTCCTGTGTTGCGGCGTTGCGCGACTGGGGCGCCGAAGTCGCCCATTTGCACACGCCATGGACACCGATGCTGCCGCTTCAGGTATGGCGTGCACTTGATATTCCGGGGGTCGCCACTTTTCACGCGACCTTGCCCGACAGTGGCGGCTTTGATCCGCTCGCTTGGGCTTTGCGCCGGTCCGCGCATTGGTTCAACCGACGGCTTGCTGGCATTGTGGTGCCATCCAAAGCCCCGCAAGAGCAATGGCGCGCTAACAACGTTTCCCCCGTGCCGGGCATTCTCGCGCCAACCATCGATCTGTCCAAATGGCGCGCCGCCCGCGATGCCAACACCCCCGGCGACGGATTTCATGTGGTCTGCATGGGCCGGTTAGAGGAGCGCAAAGGCGCCGCCACACTGCTCTGCGCGTGGCACGAAGTGCAAACGCAACGTCCTGATGCACGGCTGACCCTCGCCGGAGACGGCCCATGCAAAGCCGACTTGCTGGAACAGGCCAAAAACCTCGACCTACACTCCGTCAGCTTTGTGCCACCACCCGACAACGCCGCCGCTCGTGACTTGATCGCCAGTGCGGATGTCTTTGCCGCGCCCGCCTTGCATGGCGAAAGCTTCGGCATCGTGCTGATCGAGGCGATGGCCGCCGGCACCCTGCCGGTTGCCGCAAGCAACGTCGGCTATGCCACCGTCATGACCGGCCCCGGCAGCGACCTGCTTGTGCCACCCGGCGACGCCCCTGCTTTGGCCCGCAAGTTGCTGGAGCTTGCCAGTCAACCAGCGCTTCAAACCAAGCTTTTGCGATGGGCCAAAGGGCACGCGGATCACTATGACGTGCGCCATCTCGGCCCTGCCTATGAGGCGTTTTTTCACGGCGCACTAGGCTGAACCAACGGTTGCCAAACCCTCTAAGGTCATGTCAGACCAAACATAGGTGTTCGTGGACACAAAAAGACTTTGAAGGACGGGGCAGCAATGCAAGGCGATCTGGTTATTTCAGCCGATTTCGGCACGTCCGGCGTCAAAGTCGGCGTGGTGGACGGCGATTTGAATGTCCTCGCCCGCGTGACCGAAACCTATCCCCTGACACTTGGCGCTGGCGGCATAGCCGAACAAAACCCTGACGACTGGTGGGGCGGCCTGACCCGCGCCGTTGCGGAGCTGCGCCAACAGGTTCCCGACCTGCGCGACCGTGCCGCGGTGGTGGTGTTTTCCGCGCAGCTCTGCGGCCTGATCTGCGCTGACGAAACCGGCCACGCCCTGCGGCCCTGCATGACGTGGCTCGACAAACGCGGCAGCGCACTTGTGCAAGCCCTGATCGGCGGCTTTCCTCAGGTGCACGGCTATCAGGTTGGCAAACTGGCGCGCTGGCTGCGTCTTGCCAATGGCGCACCCGCGAAAAACGGTATGGACGCAGCCGCCAAAATCCTGTGGATGCACCACCACGAGCCGGAGATTATGGATCGCACCCGCTGGCTAATCGACGCCAAAGACTGGCTTGTGCACCGCGCCACCGGTGTGATGACCACCAGCCCTGAAAGCGCAAACCTGTCTTGGATGATGGACAGCCGCCGCGGCCGCGAGGGGTGGTCACCACAGTTGGCAAAAATCGTCGGCGCACCGCTGGAAAAACTCGCGCCTATTGTGACCGCCGACACACTTGTCGACACCCTCACGCCGCAAGCTGCAGCCGAACTTGGCCTCTCGCCAAGCACTCAGGTTCTTGCCGGGACGTCAGATGTGACCGCCGCCGCGCTTGGATCGGGCGAGATGGAAGACGGCGCGCTGCACATTTCGCTCGCAACCTCCGCTTGGATCGCCGGTTTCCTCCCCAACCGCCGCCTCAGCGTGCCCTACTCATATGCGACTGTGACCTCCGGCCTCGACATGCGCCCGCTACTGATCGCCAGTCAGGAAAACGCTGGCTCCGCACTCGATTGGGCCGCCAAGGTCACTGCAGGCGCCAACGCCCGTCCCGGTGACGACCTCGGCGCGCCACAACCCGATGACCCGTTCTTTCTACCTTGGTTGGCGGGCGAACGTATGCCGGTCGACAACGATGCCCTGCGCGGCACGTTCTTTGGCCTGTCGCTGCACCACGACGCGACCGCCATGCGCCGCGCTGCACTTGAAGGCGTCGCGCTCAACTTGCGCTGGGCGATGTCCAAGATCAGCCGCGAAAAAGGTCTGCGCAAAACCGGCCCAGTGACGCTGGTCGGCGGCGGCGCGGCCAATCCGCAAATGGCGCAAATGCTGGCCGATGCGCTCAACCGTGACATCCTAGTTGGCGAAACCCGCCATGCCGGGATGCTGGGCACCGCAACGCTTGCCGCCAAAACGATGGGTTGGGCTGCCTCCCCTGCCGAAGCAGCCACCCGCCTGCGCAGCCGCCCGAACGCGCATTACACACCGGATTCCGCCCGCGTCGACGCACTGGCCGTCCGCGCCGCGCGCCTCGAAAAACTACGCCGTGCCGCGATCCGCAGCTATACGGCCTGAAACGGAGTTCACCATGATTGACGGGCTGCTCAAGACCAAAATCGACCCAATGTGGGAAGCGATGTCCACTCCGCTCGTTAAGGCCGGCCTGACGCCAAATCAGGTCACCGCCACGGGTCTGGTGCTGATCCTTCTGACGTCGCTGGCTTATCTGTGGCACGCCTCACCGGTGGTCTACGGCCTCTCCCTCGCGGTGGCCTTTGCCTTTGACGCGCTGGACGGCGCAGTGGCGCGCCGCACAGGTCTGTCTTCCCGATCCGGCGGCTATTTTGACGCCATGGTGGACCGCTACCAAGAACTCGCCGTTCTGGCCACTCTGGCCTTCATGCACGACCTTTGGCCACTGGCACTGGCCTGCTTTTCCGGCAGCGTAATCACCTCATATGCCAAGGCCCGCACCGCCATCGAAATGCCCGTTTCCAACACCGATTGGCCTGACTTCTTCGAACGGATGGAGCGGGTGATTTATCTCTGCGCCATGCTGTTGCTTGCCGGCGTGTTCGGCGACTGGATCATGATGGCCGGCCTTGCGGGGTTCGCCATCCTGTCTCACGCCACCGCCTTGCAACGCGCCCGCCGCGCTTTTGGCATGCTACGCGACGCCGACACAGCGCCTCAGGCCGACACCACCGATGGCCCCCGAACATAGCGCAAAATCGTCACAACACTGTCCGGCACAAAGCTCAGAACGTAGAACAGGAACGACGACAACAGCATCGGTTCTGTCGACACATAGACCGTGAACAGCGGTTTGTTGATCACGCCGAAATCAAAGTCCTTGAGAATGAAACAGCTGAGATACACCACCGCCAGCAGGACCGGCACCCAGACGTAAACCCGCCGCACCCGCGCCATAACCGGCAACATCACCTGCCCCTGCGCAGGCAACCGTCCATAGGCGGTGGTTATGAGATGCCCGACAAAAACCACTGCCGCCTGACTGAAGAAAAACAAATAGCTTCCGGTCATGTGCCCCAAATGGTGATCGGGAAAACGCCAGTGGCTCAAGATCACCAAACCCACCGATGCCATCGCCTGCAACACCACCAGCACGCAACTCACTCGCAAAAACCAGCGCAGCGTCTGCGGCGCGGCAGACCCGTTTTGCCGCAACTCATGCAACGCCGCCCAGACCAGCAGCCCGACCCCGACAAACAACACCGGTGCACAGATCGCCATCCACTCTGCAAAGGGTTCTCCGATGCGCGGATCGGAAATGGCGCGGCTGATCGTCGGCGACTTGCGTGCGGTCCTTTCCGGATGAAAGACGATGAAGTCCCACCGCGCCGTGTAAATCAACGCGTTGACCACCCAGACCACAAAGGTCGTGCACAACACCGAAATGCTCAGACCAAGTACCGTTGCTTTCTTCGGCAATTGCGTCGAAGTGCTCATGTCCGTTCCTTTGCTTTCGCGGGGTTCAGTTGCGCGTCTGAAACCACCTTGCCGCCAGCCATTTTGATAAGCCGGTCGCATTTGTGAAACTGGTGATCGTCATGTGTCACGGCCAGCACCAACTGACCCGACGCACTCAATTCCGGCACCAGCACATCATAGAAAAACGCGCGGTTTGCCGGGTCCTGATCGGCGGCAAATTCATCCAGCACAATAATCGGGCGCTTCTCCGCAAGCGCCACCGCAAGCGCCAATCGCCGGCTTTGTCCAGCAGACAGCGACCGCGTGGAAAATTTGTCATCCAACATCGATACCCGCCCGCGCAAATCCAGCTGATCGATTCGGCGCTCCAGTTCTGCCAACTCGGACTCCGACATGCCATAAGCGTGCTCAAACAGATGGAATCCGGAGAACACGCCCGTGAACAGCTCCCGATAGGCCGCCGTCATCGCATCATCCAACGCCTCGCCATTCAATCGGACTTCGCCTTTGGTCGGATGCCGCAACCCGGTGATAAGCGACAAGAGCGTGGTCTTGCCTGACCCGTTGCCGCCGCAAATAAACACGGTCTCGCCCGGCCGGAACGTCAAATCCACCGGCCCCAGATGAAACGACGTTGCATCCGGTTTGTCCGGCTCACCAATCGTGGCTTCAACTCCGGCCAATGTGATCTCGTCAAACCTGTCGATTTGCGGCCCCTCGTGGGTCAACGACGCGCTTTGCGAGCCTGCAAGGGCATGTTCCACCGAACGGATGCGGTGATACGCCGTTTCAGACTGGCTCAGGTTTGGCATGGCATTGAACAGCGTTTCAATTGGGCCATTCACCAGAAAGATGATGGACAACACCTGAAACAAAACTGTGGCATCTGCGACCTGCACAATCGGCAAGCCAATAACGACAAAACACAGCAACAGGATAATCGCGGATTGTCCCACGCCGTCGCTGGCCGCAAACAACTGCTGTGCCTGCATACGCGCACCCACGTGCTTGTCGATCACCTCTAAGGTTTCTTCTTCCAGAGCGTCCCGGCGCGTCTTTCTCAGCCGCAGCTCTTTCCAGCCGCCCAGCATGTCACCAACGCGATCGCAGTACTCCGAGAACAGTGCACTCGCCTGTGCGCCATATCTGCGGGCAGGCTTGTCCAAAAGCACGAAGCCGATTGTACCGATGCCCACCGCGACCAAAGCCGCGATCCCCGAAGCAGGGGACACATACGCCAGATAGGGCAGCGCAAACCCCAAAACGACAATCGCCCCAAATACCTCGGCCATGGACGTGACCGCGAGGGACAGCACGTTGATCTCGGTGGTCATCGCCGAATACACTTTCCCGTGCTTCTGCGACAAAAGAAAATCAATGTTGGCCCGCAGCAACAATTTCGACGTCCGCCTGCGCAACAGGCGCGACACCGAGGTGACCAAAACAAACGCCCGCATCCGCTGAAAGTATCCGGCGACCAACATCGCCAACGCGCAGACTATCAACAAAAGCGACGACCAATTGAATATGTCCCCTGCCGCCCGCGCAGTTTCGTTGATCGCAAAAATCAGACCCGCGCGTGAAAAGCTGGCAACCAGAATCAGTATCAACAGCGGATCGCGCAGCAGTCCACTGGCCCGCATCAGGAACCGAAGAACCGTCCAGCGCCGCTCGACCATCGCCCGCAAACTGCCGTCCTCGGGGCTTGGAATGTCTTTGAATTCGATGGTCATTTGCCTCACTCGCGCTCCGGTGCCACGCTAGCCGACTTCGGATTTCAGCGCCAGAGACACAATGCGTCCCGACGCGCACCACACCGACGCGATACCGACGTATTACAGCCGCGATACAGAGGCCGCTTTTTGGCTATTCCGCCCGGGCTTTGAACTCCCGCCATCGCAGCACAGCATTTGCGCCGATGTCACTAAAGGGGCGCGGTGGCAAACGCTTAGGCGGGTCTTCTTTTGCAAAGAAATCGGCAATTTCCGACGGCACTTCCGCCGCCGCCTCTGCCGCCGCAATGCCAGTCAACGTGCCTCTGGCGGTGCCCAATCCATTCTGCACACAGGCCGAAAACACGCCGCCCTCAATCTCTCGAGCCACAGCAACGCCATTGAGCGTCAAACACAGATGCCCCGCCCAGACGTGCGCCATCTCCAAGCCTTTAACTTGCGGAAAACGCTGATCAAATTTTCGCGTCATTACGCGCTTAGCCCGCGCCAAATCGCCGTGACCGGCGCGCATCCCAGGCCGCAAAACTGCACATGTTCGGGTCACAATGCGATGCCCGCCCTGACCGCCGTCGATCCGTCGCATCGTGGTGCCCATCGGGTCCGACGGCGTGATGCCCCATCGGTCCGCGCCGCCCAACTTGACCCTTGTCTCCGCGTCCAGTTCCTTTGTCATCATCGCAAACAGAAACAGCTGCATAAGCCGACCCTTGGCGACACCAAAGCTCTCCAAATGACCATTCACACCCAAGATAACCTTGCCCGCGGAAATGCCCCCTCGCGCGGTGATCACCTCCCAAGACGTTCCGTTTCTCTTGATCGCTGTCACAGGGGAATCTTCATATATTTCAACATTCTGTGCTGTCAGGCCGTTGGTCAATCCGCGCACATACCCAGCCGGCTGCAACATCACTGTGCCGGGAGTATACAGACCGGAAACATAGTGCTGCGACCCGGTCAACTCGCGCATCTGCTGCGCATCAAGCACCTCATGCGGCTCGCCCAATGCCGCCAAATGCGTCGCGTAGCTGACGTTGTGCCCATGCCCCGCATCCCCAGCGGCGCCATTCACCTTGCCAACCGGATCAAAATAATCCGCCTTGATGTCAAACTCAGAGACTGCCTGCGCCGCGAACCCAATCGCCTTGCGGTTCAGGGCCATCACCTGTCGGTCGTCACCCGCTCCCGCATAATCCTCAGACGCAAGATCATGCGGTAAGTCGATCATAAAGCCCGAATTTCGCCCAGCCGCACCCTCGGCAACGCGTCCAGCCTCAACCACCACAATTCGCGCATCTGGCGCCAGCTGGCGCAACCGTCGCGCAGCCGACAACCCTGCAAACCCCGCGCCCACAACACAAAAGTCCGCGATGATGTTTTCGTCCAAAACCCGTGCCGCAGGCTGTGGTCCAAGGATCGCATTCCACGCAGCCACACCGCGCTGCACTGGTGTGCGGCGCGCAGTGTATTCATTCACTGCACGGCCTCATCTTCGTCGTCGGACAGGTCGACCCAGATCGTCTTGAGCTGGGTGTATTGGTCGTGTGCATGCACGGAATTGTCACGCCCGCCAAAGCCCGATTGCTTGTAGCCTCCAAACGGCGTCGCGATGTCGCCTTCCCCATAGCAGTTGACCGTCACAGTCCCCGCCCGAAGCATTCGGGCACCGCGGATGGCGCGCTTGGCGTTGGCCGTAAACAGCGACGCACACAGGCCATAATCCGTGTCGTTGGCAACCTGAATCGCTTGGTCAAAGTTGTCGACTTCGATCACCCCGAGAACCGGTCCAAAAATCTCATCTCGCGCAAGAACGTGATTATTATCAGGCAGTTGAACCAGGGACGGCGCGACAAATCCACCACCGGCGGACCCACCAAAAACCACCTTCTCGGCCTTCTCAAGATACCCGCTGACCTTGTCAAAGTGCGCCTGAGAGACCAGCGCCCCGATCCGCGTTTCCGGATCCAACGGATCGCCGACATTCCATTGTTGTGCGTGGTGCTCTATCCGCTCCAGCAACTCGTCCCGCACATCGTGGTGCACGATCAACCGCGACGTGGCCGAGCAATTTTCGCCCATATTCCAATAAGCGCCGTTCACCAAATGCTGCGCTACGCGATCCAGATTTTCTGCATCGTCCATCACAATGGCGGGGTTCTTGCCACCCATCTCAAGCACAACTTCTTTGGCGTTGCTGTCCGCCGAATAGGTCAGGAACCGCTTGCCCGTCACGGTCGATCCGGTGAAAGACACCATGTCGATGTCCATGTGCCGCCCGATGGGCTCGCCGACAGCGGCCCCACCACCGGGAACAACGTTCAGCACGCCGCGCGGCAAACCGGCCTCGCTTGCGAGCTCCCCCACCCGCAAGGCCGTCAACGAAGTCTCTTCGGCAGGTTTCACGACGACCGAGCACCCCGCAGCCAAAGCCGGACCGATCTTCCAAGCCAGCATAAGCAAAGGGAAGTTCCACGGCAGCACCAAGCCAACAACGCCAATCGGCTCACGTACGACCATCGCAATATGGTCATCCGAACTCGGCGCCATCTGGTCATAGATCTTATCAATCGCCTCGGCGTGCCACTTGATGCAATGGATGGTCTCGGGGATATCCACCGTCTCGCAATCAAAAATCGGCTTACCGCTATCAAGGCTCTCCATGACCGCCAATTCCCGCGCATTGCGGGTCATCAGCTTGGCAAAACGGATCAGAATATCCTTGCGTTCTGACGGGTGCATGCGCGACCAACGCCCATCGTCAAAGGCCTCGCGGGCCTTGGCGACGGCGAATTCAACATCCTCGGCGCCACAGGCCGCAACGTCTGTCAACGCAGCGCCGGTGGCCGGATTGGTCGTCGCAAACGTCGCGCCTGACATCGCAGGCCGATAGGCCCCGTCGATATAGGCCGCGTTGGGAAAGTCCATCTGGGCCGCAATCGCCGCGTATTCGTTTTTTGTCAGCAGATCCATGTCTCAGCCCTCCGCCTGAATATTGGCAATTGTGGTTTTCAGCACGCGCACCACCTGTTCCAGCGCGCGCTTGTCATCTTTGTTCAGCCCCTTAAGCGGCGCCCGCATCGGCCCTGTGTCCATCCCGTTCAGCGTCACACCGTATTTGATGGTCTGAATGAATTTTCCGCCCTGCTCCAACACTCGCATCAACGGCATCATCGCGCTCATGATCCGGCGACCTTTGTCGAAATTCCCTTCGATGGCACAGGCTTGATAAAGCGCGATGTGTTCATCCGGCAAAAAGTTGGACCCGCCGCACACCCAAAACCGCGACCCCCACGCAAAAAACTCCAACGCCTGATCATCCATGCCACAACCCATTTGGATGTGCGGATAGTCCCGCGCCAAAAGATGCACGCGGTTGATGTCACCAGAGCTTTCCTTGATGCCGCAAAAATTGCGCGATCGACCCACGCGATCAAGGAATTCTTCTCCCATCATGGTGCCCGTACGATGCGGGTAATTATAGAGCATCACCGGAAGGTTCGCCGCCTTATCAATCGCCAAGGCATTCAACGCATTTTCGCGGTCCGTCGGCACCGCATAAGGCGGACTGGCCAGCAAAATCGCATCCGCACCCATCTCCCGCCCAGCAGTCGCAAGCGCCACGGAATCGTCTGTAAGCATCGCGCCCGTACCCATCACAAGCGGCACACGCCCCTTGATCTGCTCTTTGGTAAACCGCGCGATTTCAACGCGTTCGGCCACCGTTTGCGCATAGTTCTCACCGGTGGACCCACCTGTGATCAGCCCGTGCACGCCTCGGTCGATCAAATGCGCGACCACATTGGCCAGCGTATCGAAATTCACGCTTCCGTCCGCATAATGCGGCGTCACCACAGGCGTATAGATACCTTCGAATTGGAATAATGGCGTCATCTTGGTCCTCTAAGCTGTGCGCGCGCCAGGCAAGGCACCCAGCGGCATGTCGAGCCCGGCGGGCATCACAAAAAGTTCGATCTGGCCTCGCGACAGGTTCCAGTGGTCGATTGCTAACTGGCTGCAGGCGGCCTCATCCCGCGCCTGGATAGCGGCAATCACGTCGTCATGCTGTGCGGCGGCTTCGGTGACATTGCGTGCCATGTCATCGTCTTGCGGGCGGTAAAATGTCATCGAGATCCGCGCGTGGTCAATCAACAGGCGTTGAAAACTTGGCAGCAAATAGATGTTGTCTGCCATCTCGCCTGTGACTTCATGAAACCGGTTGTTCGCCAAAGCGCGATCCGTGCCGGAACCGCTGCGTAGCGCGGCGCGGAAATCGTCCTGCGCGGACTGCAGCGCTTCAATCTGGGCTGCGGTCCGATTGACTGCGGCCAACCGCATCACGGCACCATAGATCATCGGCGCAGCAAGGAAAAAGTCGCGTAGTGTTTTATGGCTCATCTCGCTTACACGCGCGCCGCGGTTTTCGCGCAGATCAAGGTACCCCTCGCCCGCCAAATTGCGAAACACCTCACGCAAGGGCGTGCGAGACAACGAAAACTCCTCGCTCAGCGCAGTTTCATCAAGGTCAGAACCTGGCGGCAACTCCAACGTAAGAACCGCGGCTTTCACCGACTCATAGAGCGCCTCTTTGCGGGTTTTCGGGTCGGCCGACATTGGCTCTCTCCATTCAGGAATCACATACTGTGACCACACGCTATCCATAAAAATACAATATGTATACAGAAAGAATTTCTTCTTACCCACAACCCTGTGCTAGCCTCATCACATGACCAAAACCGAACGATTTGCCATTCTTCTGGTGCCAGAATTCACGCACATCGCGTTTTCCTGCGCGATTGAGCCCTTGCGCATTGCCAATCTGATCTCCAACGAAACCCTTTATGAATGGGTGTTGGCGAGCCATGATGGCAACCGCGAGACCTGTTCCAACGGCACCGTGTCTCTGGTCGACTACAGCTTCAAAGATCTGCCAAAATGCGACCGCGTTTTTGCGCTGTCCGGAATCAATGTACACAAACACTTGGACCCCGATTTGCTTAACGCGCTGCGTCGCGAGCGTGCCACAGGGGCCAAAGTCGGCGCGCTTTGCTCCGCTGCGTTCATCCTTGCCAAGGCTGGAATGCTAGACGGCATGCGCGCGGCGATCCATTGGGATTTCCACGACGGTTTCCTTGAGGATTTCCCTGATGTGAACCTCGTCAGCAGCGTTTTTGTGGCGGATGAACCTATCATCACAGCCTCCGGCGGAACCGCCACCGCTGACTTGATGCTGCACCTGATCGAAGACACTCACGGGCCGGACCTCGCCATCGCTGTTGCCGATCAGATGGTCTATAACGCCGTGCGCGAAGGAACCGCCGAACAACGAGTGTCGCTGCAAAGCCGCCACGGCATGCGCAATCCGCATCTTGTGCGCGCCATCCAGATCATGAACGACTGTATCGAGCGCCCGCGTTCGCCGTCATTAATTGCCGAGGAAATCGGCATCTCTACCCGACAGTTGGAACGCATCTTTGGCCGCTACCTGAACTGTTCTCCGAAAAAGTACCTGATGGACCTGCGCCTCAACCGCGCCCGCAATCTGTTGGTGCAAACCGATCAATCCGTGACCGAAATAGCGCTCGCCTGCGGCTTTGAAAGCCCTGGTCACTTTGCCCGCGTCTATCGCGGGAAATTTGGCATCACGCCAACTGCACAGCAATCAAAGATCAGGTGACCAAACACCCCGCTATCTATCCTCAACCGCCGGAAACCAAACACGGAACGTTGTACCAACACCAACCTCGCTCACCACGTCAATGCTGCCGTCATAAAGCTCAACCAGCTTGCGGGTAATTGACAGCCCCAACCCCGTGCCTTCGCCGCGCTTGGTGGTGTAAAACGGGTCAAATATGCGCGCCAAAACCTCGCGCGACATACCCACACCGGTGTCCGCCACCGTGACCCTAACGCCATCCGCCTCATCAGCCACCGCAAGTGTCAGCTCGCCGCCCTCCGGCATCGCGTGGATCGCGTTCACAATGAAATTGATAAGCACTTGCTGCAATTCGGTGCGGTTGATCGCCACCGCACGAAGGCTTGGCGTATCCAGCTGCAAGGTGATCGCGGCGGTGTTCAAGAGATGCTGCACCAAGGGAATCGTGTCGCGCATTACATCCGCTGGACGGTGATGCTCCATGCCTTCGGCAAATTCATCTGGGCGAGTGAACTGCAACAGCTTGTTTACGATCAGAAAAATTGAATGCACCTGCTCATCGATCAGCTGCAGCTCGGTCCCGATACGATCCGCTTCGTCGCCAAGCTCAAGCTTCATCACATCCAGATTGCCTTGAATCACTTGAATCGGGTTGTTGATCTCATGGGCAATGCCCGCCGCGATTTCCCCCACCGCAGCAAGCTTCTCGCTTACCACCAGTTGGCGTGACGTGGCCTCCAGCTGCTGGTTCGCGGTCTCCAGATCTTTGGTGCGCGCCGCAACCCGTCGTGTCAGTTCGCGGTCACGCTCTTGGATTTGCTCCAAAAGCTCGTCCATCTGCGCTGCCACCCTTCCAATTTCATCGCCGGTATTGTCCACGCCGGTTCTGGCGCCAAGGTCTCCGCCCTCAACCCGCGTGATGGTGCGCAACATCCGTTCAAGGGGTTCAAAAATCTGCCGCGCCCAGCGCAGAAAAATCGGGACCGACATCAAAACAATGACAGCAAAAGCGACAGCAAACGTTAGGATCGTTGAAAACTTTGCATCTCGAAAGGGCTGGTCCAGAAAGCCGACGTAAAGCATTCCAACCCGATTTCCGAAACTGTCCGTCAACGGTTCATACGCCGAGATATACCAGTCGTTCACCACAAACGCGCGATCAAGCCAGACCTCGCCTTTCTCCAGCACGGTTTCGCGCACAATCGCGGACACCCGCGTGCCCAATGCGCGCTCGTTCTCAAACAGGCGCACATTGGTCGACACCCGCACATCGTCCAAAAACAGCGTCGCAGTTCCAACGCTGCCTTCGGTCAGGCTGGCACTGGGGTAAACCAGATCGTTGATGGTATCGATGAATTCCAGATTGCGGTTGAGCAGAACCCCCCCGACCAGCGCGCCGCCACGTCCCACGTTCACCGGTGTGGCCGTGTGCACCACCATGCCGCGGGTTTCCTCACTGCGATCTGTGGGCACCGCGGCCTCGGTCGGCACCAATTTGATGCGCGCCCGTTCCGCCAAATCCTGCGACACCGCCGCGAGATCCTCCCGGGCAAAAACATCGATCCGACTGGCGCCCACCCCTGCCAAGGCCTGACTGACCACCGGCCATTGCGCGAGCGTGTCGGTCTGCGCAAACCTCGGCGAGGATAAAACTGTGCCCTCGCCATTCATGTAGTACAGAAAATCCAAGCCCAAGGCGCGGCGCTCCGCCTCCAAAAGCCCTTCCAACGCCCGCACCTGTCCGCTGTCGGCCCACAGAACAAACTCGGCTGACTCCGCAACAGCGCGCATTTGCAGGTCGCTTTTGTCCAGAAGCTGCGTCAGGAACTGGTCTGCAATCGTCAGCTCACCATTGACCTTGGCGATCAACAGGTTGTCAAAACGACCACCCCAATTGGCCGCCGTGACCATGAAGAACACCGGCATAATCACCAGAGTCGGCAACAGCGCAATAGCGAGCAGACGAATGCGCACAGACCGCGCCCGCGCCACCCCGTTGTTGGGTTTGTCAGTCATTCCACATGGCGCACTTGCGGTCGATCGTCTTGCGTGACACGCCCAACCTGCGCGCCGCTTCCGCCCGGTTGCCATCGCAAGCGTCCAGCACCGTCAGGATGTGCCGGCGTTCCACCGCCGCGAGGCTGTCCACGGCCGCTACCTCGGCGTCGCTGCCGGTGGCGGCAAATTCTGCGGGCCATTCACCCACAATCAGCGAGCGTTCGACTAAGTTGCGCAGCTCACGCACATTGCCCGGCCAGTCATATCGCGACATATGCAGCAGCACACCTTCGGACAAGGCCAGCGGCGACACCCCAAGACTTTGGGAAATCTGCTGAATGAACATCAACGCCAACTCTTTCAGATCGCCAATGCGATCCTTGAGCTTGGGCATTTGCACGTTCAGAACATTGATCCGGTGAAACAAATCCGCCCGAAAACGCCCATCGGACACCGCGGCCAGCAGATCACCGTTGGTGGCAAAAATAAACCGCAGGTCCAACGGCACCTCGCGGGATGATCCCACCGGACGTACCCGTTGATGTTCAATCACCCGCAACAATGACGCCTGCACTGGGTGGGGCAATTCGATGATTTCATCCATGAAAAGCGTGCCGCCGTTGGCATTCATAAACAGCCCGTCTTGGCGCACCGTGCGACCTGCCGGATCTTGCAGAATGCGGCCAAAAAGATCCGCCTCGATAGACTCGCCTGATATGGTCGCGCAATTGATCGGCACAAACGGCTTCTCGGCTCGATCAGACATCAGGTGCAGCGCCCGCGCGCCAACCTCTTTGCCCGTACCGGTGTCCCCGGTTAGCAGCACCGGTGTCGGCAAAGGCGCGGCCCGTTCCAGCGTTGCGCGGATTTGCGCAATCTCAGGTGAGCTGCCCAGAAGGCGGGCGCGGACCTGTGTGTTGCCGCTCGCCAGTTCGTGTTTCAGCAAATAGTTCTCGCGCCGCAGGTTCACCCGATCCACACAGCGTGCCACAGCGTTCAAAATCTGGTTTGACCGGAACGGTTTGAGCACAAAATCCACAGCGCCCGCGCGCATCGCCTCGATTGCGGTGTCCATGTCAGCAAACGCGGTGATCAGGATCGTGTCGGCAAAAAATCCAAGCTTTCGTTGCTCGCCCAGCCATTCCAGCCCCGTTGTTCCGGGCATAACATTGTCGAGAATAACGATGTCATAGTGGTTGGCATCAAGCAGCCGCGAGGCCGCTTCAGCATTCGCCGCCTGTTCAATACGGCCCACGACGGGCCGCAATATTTTCATGATGAAATTCCGAATGCCCGGCTCGTCGTCCACCACAAGGACCGAGGCCGTCGCAAGGCCAATTCCAAATTCCGACGCCGCCGTGTCTCGCGGGCGGGCGCGTGTTGTTTGCGTCATCTAATCAATCCAGCCGAACGGCCTCGCCGCTTCCTTGGTCGCTGGCGGAAAAGCCGACAGCATGTAGGCCATAATAGGCGGCGATGGCGGTGCCGACGACGGCGACGCAGGCCAAGAGGAATGTCTTCATTTTAGTTTTCCCTGGTTTCGCTGTAGTGACGCAGAAATTCGATCAGGTCGGCGCGGTCTTGTGGGGCCTTGATGCGCTGAACCGGCATCTTTGTTCCCCGAATATACACATCCGGCCCCAAATCAAAAAGCGTATCAATGGTTTGCGCTGTCCAAACGATCTCGCTTTGTAAAAGTGTTGGTGAATACCTGTAATCCGAGACAGTCCCGGCGCGGCGCCCAAAAACATCCTTTAGCGTTGGGCCGGCCCGTCGCGCGCTGTCACCCGTCAGCGTATGACAAATCGAACATTTCCGCTGGAATTGCCGTTCGCCATTGCTGGCGCTGTCATTGCCATTCAAAAAACTGCGGTCGCCCTGAACCATCTTCGGCGCATCCGCCGGATCACTCAATGGCCAGCTGAACATAGCGTCATCCAATCCGCCCGCGTGAAGGTTCTTACCATCCGCCGAAAACGCCAGCGCCCAGATCGGGCCGCGATGCGTTGCCCGAAAATCCGCATGGATCGACCAATCTGACGTGTCCAGTATCATGATATACCCTTCGCCATCCCCAATCGCGAGGTACTGTCCGTCGCGGTTCTGGCTCATCGCCAGAATGGGCCGCCGGTCCAGCGTCACATCTTTGATCGTCTCCGCTGTGTGCATGTCCACCACCCGTGTGACACCATCCACCGCGCCAAAGGCCAACCAACCTCTTTCCGCATTCAAAATCAGCGTGTTCACGCCAAACCCGTTGCTTAAAAACAGCGCGTTCTGCGCGCCGCTAGCGACGTCCCATTCACGGATATCGCCATCCGATCCCGCCGAGAGGATCGCAGCGCCATCCGCTTTATATGCGATGTCATTGACGTTGCTGCCCACCTGCACCAACCGTGCCGCGCCACCATCCAAAGGCCAAATCCCGATGCTGCCGTCCCAACTGGCCGAAGCGACGCTTTGTCCATCCGGCGCCAATTTCAGCGACACCACCTTACCTTTGTGATGCCCCAGAACTGCACTGGTACCCGCGCGCAAATCCCAAAGCCGCACCGCAAAATCATCACCCGCTGAAACCGCCCGCGCGTCATCAACAAAGATCACCGCATTCACCGCCGCGTCATGGCCTTCCAGCCAGCGCGGCGCGCCGTCTTGCCAATGTCCAAGGGCGTAGTCGAAACTCGCGGTCAGGATGCTTTGACCATCCGGTGACACGGCGATCCCCTTAATGGGTCCGCCATGCCCTTCCAACGTGAAGAACGTGCCGGCAACCGCCTGCGTGGCCCAGATCATGGCCCCGAGAATCAACGCCGAGCGTCGCATTTATTCCGCCGGAGTCGCCTGATCCGCAGCGCTTGTCGCCGGATCTTTGGCCTTGGCCATCTCTTCATCGTACCAAAGCGAGTGGTGTTCCTTCGCCCATTGCTCATCGACTTCGCCGGTGCCCATCGTTTCGATCGCGCCTTCCATGCCGACGCTGCCAAGGTAAATATGCGCGATGATGATGCCCATAAACACAAAGGCGATGATGCCGTGCCACAGCTGTGCGAGTTGCATTTCACCATATGGTGTCAACATTTCCGGCAGCGCCGCCCCGCTAAAGAGTTGCGGCAGGCCCGTCATGTTCACGATCTTGAAGGTCTTGGCGAACATCGAAATTTCAAACGGGAACAGCAACGCTAATCCCGAAACCGAAATCGACACACCCAGCACAATCACGGACCAGAAAATGATCTTTTGACCCGCGTTGAATTTCTTGGCGGGCGGGTGCACCCCTTTGGAAAACAATCCCCCGGCCTTGGCCATCCACTGAATGTCGCCACGGTCCGGAATGTTGTGTTTGACCCAAAGGATGAACACAAAAATCAGGCTCAGCATAAACGCCCAGCTCATGTTGTTGTGCGCCCATTTCCCCGCCTGTGCGATCGATGAATATGTGTCATGCCCCATCCATGGGATCATGAATTTGCGCCCCGCAATAAGCACAAGACCACTGATGCCAAGCAGGATGAAACTCACCCCCATAACCCAATGGCAAAACCGCTCAAACGCATCAAAACGAATGATCATGCGGCCGGTTTTGGGGCCATCAATCATGATCTTGCCTCTAAAGGCATAAAACAGGGCAATGATCAGTACCATTCCCCCCAGAAAATACAGGCCGTACCTCAGAAGGGGACCTTCGCGGAACGTCAGCCAGCGCATACCGCCATCCTGAATGAGCAGGCCGGTCGTTGGGCCACGGGCGGTCGTGGTGGTGTCTGCACTGCCATAACGCAGCGCGCGGAACACATCCGCATCCGACGCCGCACCGCGAGTGCCAAGCTGGCCAATCAGCGCTTCGACATTGCCTTGACCGGTATTGGCTCGCCGGTCCGCATCATCGACCTTTTCACCACGTTGGCGTGCCATGATGTCTTCCAGTGTCTGCGCACCTCCGGTGGTGGCTCGCGGTTCGGTCGCATCCACAGGCGCGTCCTCCGCCGAGGCGGGAAATGCCAGCATCACACTCAAAACAATCCACAAAAGCGCGCGCATTAGGAACCTCATCCGATCAATCACCAAATGCGGGGTTCGTTTCCCAATATGGAAGACGCCCCTAAATTCAGTTTGAATTTCGTTTGTGAATGTGGCGGCCGGTGTGTCCGGCCGCCACAAATCAAGCGGCTTTAGCCACCTTTCTGTTCATAGGCTGTGCCCCAGCCCCAGGCGCCGGTGCCAAAGCCCCGTGCCACAACGCGTTCGCGATAGATGCCGGACACAACGTCCCCGTCACCCGCCAACAGCGCCTTGGTCGAACACATCTCTGCACACAGTGGCAACTTGCCTTCGGCAATCCGGTTGCGGCCGTATTTGGAGAATTCCGCATTGGAATGGTTCTCCTCCGGACCACCGGCGCAGAAGGTACACTTGTCCATCTTGCCTCGGCTGCCAAAATTGCCGGCCTGCGGATACTGCGGCGCGCCAAACGGACACGCGTAGAAACAGTAACCGCACCCGATGCACAGGTCCTTGGAGTGCAGCACCACACCTTCTTCGGTCTGATAGAAACAATCCACGGGACAAACGGCCATACACGGCGCGTCCGAGCAGTGCATACATGCCACCGAAATAGAACGCTCACCCGGGTTGCCGTCGTTGATTGTCACAACACGACGCCGGTTGATGCCCCAAGGCACCTCGTGCTCGTTCTTACAGGCGGTGACGCAGGCGTTGCATTCAATACAACGCTCGCTGTCGCAGAGAAACTTACTTCGTGCCATTTCTCTCTCTCCTTATGCTGCCCAGATTTTGCAGAGAGTACACTTGGTCTCCTGCATCTGGGTCACGCTGTCATAGCCATAGGTCTGCGCCGTGTTGGTGCTTTCACCCAACACATATGGATCGGCACCGGCGGGGTATTTGCTCCGCAGATCCTCTCCTTCGAAGTGACCGCCAAAGTGGAACGGCATAAAGGCAACGCCTTCGCCGACGCGGTTGGTGACCATGGCCATAACTTTGACCTTGGCGCCCTCCGCCCCTTCGACCCAGACCTGCGCCCGGTCACGCACGCCAAGATTATTCGCATCACGCGGATTGATCTCGACAAACATGTCCTGTTGCAGTTCCGCCAGCCACGGGTTGGATCGGGTTTCATCCCCGCCCCCTTCGTATTCCACCAGACGCCCGGAGGTCAGCACGATTGGATAATCCTTGCTGAAGTCCTGCTTCTGGATCGAGGCATACATGGTCGGCAGACGATAGAACTTCCGGTCCTCATAGGTTGGATAGTCCTCCACCAGATCGCGACGCGGCGTATACAGCGGCTCACGATGCAGCGGAATCGGATCCGGGAAGGTCCACACGACCGCGCGGGCCTTGGCGTTGCCAAAGGGCGCGCACTCATGCTTGATCGCAACCCGCTGGATCCCGCCCGAAAGGTCGGTTTTCCAGTTGGTCTTGGGACCAGCCACGGCGTCAATCGATGCACGTTCCTCATCCGTCAGATCGCCATCCCAACCAAGGTCCATCAGCATCTGCATGGTGAACTCTGGATAGCCATCCTGGATCTCGGAATCGAGGCTTGCGACACCTTCGGCCAACAGGTTGTCACCATCCCGCTCCACGCCAAAGCGCGCACGGAATGTCAGTCCGCCCTCAGAGACACGTTTGGACATGTCATAAAGGTTCGGCGTGCCCGGATGGTTCATCTCTGCGGTGCCCCAACACGGCCACGGCAGACCATAGTAGTCGCCATCCGCAGGCCCACCATTGGCGCGCAACGTCGTGCGGTCAAAGGTGTGCTGGTTCGCCATATGCAGCTTGATGCGCTCCGGCGATTGTCCGGTATAACCGATTGTCCACAGACCTTTGTTGAACTCGCGCGTGACGCTTTCAACGTTGGGTGTGTTTTCGTCTTCCATCTCGATATTGCGGAAGAACCGGTCGGCCCAGCCAAACTTGTTCGCAAACATGCCCATGATTTCATGGTCCGGCTTGCTCTCAAACAGCGGCGCCACAACGGCGTCGCGCCATTGGAAGCTACGGTTAGAGGCGGTAACAGAACCACGGGTCTCAAACTGGGTACACGCTGGCAACAGATACACACCATCGGTGCGGTCCTGCATAACGGCGGAGACCGTGGGATACGGGTCAACCACGACCAGCATGTCCAAGTTCTCCATCGCGGTTTTCATTTCTTTACCGCGTGTCTGGCTGTTGGGCGCATGCCCCCAAAGCACCATGGCCCGCACTTTGTCGGGGTTGTCCATGTTCTCGGGATCTTCAAGAACGCCATCGATCCAGCGCGACACCGGAATACCAGTGAGGTTCTGAAGCGACTTTTCCTTGCCGTCAGCACCTGTGGTCTTGGCAAACTGGTTGCCCAGCCACTCGCCATCTTCTTCCCAAACACGGGCCCAATGCGCCCACGCCCCTTTGGACAGGCCATAATAGCCCGGCAAAGTGTGGCTCAGAACGCCAAGGTCGGTCGCACCTTGTACGTTGTCGTGTCCACGGAAAATGTTGGTGCCGCCGCCTTCGGTGCCCATGTTGCCAAGGGCCAATTGCAGAATGCAATACGCACGGGTGTTGTTGTTGCCATTGGTGTGTTGCGTACCACCCATGCACCAAATCACGGTGCCGGGACGGTTGTTCACCAAGGTGCGCGCCACACGGCGCAGCTGCGTGCCGGGTGTGCCGGTCACACGTTCCACTTCCTCCGGGTTCCATTTCCGTACTTCGTCGCGGATCTGGTCCATGCCCCAAACACGGGTGCGGATGAATTCTTTGTCTTCCCAACCGTTTTCAAAGATGTGCCACAGAAGCCCCCAAACCAGCGCCACATCGGTGCCGGGACGGAACCGCACATATTCATCTGCATGCGCCGCCGTGCGGGTGAACCGCGGGTCACACACGATCAGCGGTGCGTTATTGCGCTCTTTCGCGCGCAGCACGTGCAACAGCGAGACAGGGTGCGCCTCGGCTGGGTTGCCGCCAATAATGAAGATGGCTTTGGAGTTATGAATGTCGTTGTAGCTGTTGGTCATGGCGCCGTAGCCCCATGTATTCGCCACACCGGCAACGGTGGTCGAGTGACAGATACGCGCCTGGTGATCCACGTTGTTGGTGCCCCAATATGCGGCAAACTTGCGGAACAGATACGCCTGTTCGTTGTTGTGCTTGGCAGACCCCAGCCAATATACGCTATCAGGGCCGCTTTCTTCGCGGATCTTCATCATGCCGTCGCCGATCTCGTCGATCGCTTGCTCCCAGCTGATGCGTTTCCACTCACCACCCTCTTTTTTCATCGGGTACTTCAGGCGGCGCTCGCCATGGGCGTGCTCGCGGACCGATGCGCCTTTGGCACAGTGGGCGCCAAGGTTGAAAGGACTGTCCCAACCGGGCTCTTGCCCGATCCAAACGCCGCTTTGCACTTCGGCAACTACCGTACAGCCCACAGAACAGTGGGTGCAGACGGATTTTACGGTTTGTACGGCGGTGTTGGCGGCGTCTTGCGCCTGCGCCTGTGTAACGGTGCCACCTGTGGCACCAATCGCTGCCAGCCCGCCAATGGCGAGACCGGAGCCGCGCAAAAACGTGCGGCGATCCACTGATTTTTCAGCAGCGGCAGACAGGATACTTGTCCGCTGGGGGCGTCGCGCAACCCCGTTGGTCTTTTTCCTAAGCATTGTGTTCCTCCCTTGCTGTCCCGCTTTGGGGACTGGCTCGGTATTCACGAAATCCCGACCGGTGGGCGTCACGCAACCGGTGGTCGGGGGCGGGGTGATGTCGTCCGGCTAGAACCGAGCGCTATCGAGATAGGCGCGGGTATGCGCCGTGTCCTGCATCTTGGTGCTGGACAGATCAGCAGGCTGTGCTTCGGCGCTGTCAGGCGCCATAACGGCCACGGCTGCCGCAGCAGGCGCTGCCGCGGTTGCGATTTTCAGAAAATCGCGGCGCGAAGTGCCAGTGTCATCTGCAGTCTTGCTCATTGCTTCCTCCTTGGTCGGCCGGTTGGGGTCCGGCGGTTTCGGGGTCTTTCAGATCACTCCGCCCCCATGCGGAATGCCTGCGTTTCAATCGCCATGAAGGCTTTGCCAACCGTGCCGACCGGCGCATACAGCACCGAATTTTGCGCGGCTTCGAGATCGGAAAAGAAGTGTTCGGCCCAAGGCGCGATGTGGCGAAAAAAGAAATCCTTCTGTCGGGCCACAGGCACCGCCGCGCCAAACCGGCCACGGATCATGCCCGACATCATCTCCATCAGGCTGGCGATATTGTCTTCGGGTTCGTAAACGTTGGGCGCCCGCGTGATGCGCAGCCCGGCCATATCCGCGCGCAAACTCGCCAGCGGCTTCTCATTCAAAAATCCGGTCAAATAATAGCTCGCAAAAGGCATCAACTCGCCCCGTCCAAGCCCGATGAACAGCGCGTTGAACTCGCTTTCCACCGCTTTGACGTTGGTCGCCCTCGCCACGCGGGCCAAGGTGCTCACCGCCTGTCCCAAATCGCTGTCATCGCCCGCGAGTCCGGCTGTGCGCTCCAACAAACCTTTGTCGGCTGGCCCCGCCAAAAGCGCGGACAGGAAATCATAAAGATCTGCCCGCAGCAGATCCTCTTCGGCAATAGTGGGTTGCACAGCAGTATCAGTCATTGGCTCTCCATCGCGGGGGCGGCATCTGCAAATTCAAATCTCATCCGGCGGCGCAACGTTGGCGCCATCTCCTCCGGCTCAGTCTCTTCGTCCTGGTCAACAAAAGCCGGCTCAATCGGAACAATCTCCGGCTCGGCGTCCGCCAATTCCAGACTCTCTTCCTCCGGCTCACCCTCACCCGAGGTGTCCTGAAGGTCACCATCAGCCTCCGCTGCTTTTCGGGCCATTTCCTCAACGTGTTTGAGCATGCCCTTGCCGACTTGATACGCGGTCTGAAGCCCTTCAACGACCATGGCGCTGTCGGTGAAATCTTCTCCGTAGTCCACCAGCCCGTCGACATTCGCCAACGTCGGATTGGTCAGCCAAAGCTTGCGCAACGCCCGCCGCCGCAAACGCTCCGGCACAGCTTTGGTCAAAAAGGCCGAGAAATCATCGCCCGCCTGCATATCGTCAGGGTCGCGCAACTCCAGCTCCGCCAGAATCTCTGCGTCAGGCTTTTCTTCCAGCGCCGCTTGCGCCTCCGCCTCGACCGCTTGCACCTCAGCACGGCTTTCGGCCTCTGCCTCGGCAGCAACCGCAGCCTTACGGCGCGCCCAGAAATCACCGCCGCCGTTCAATTTGGCCTCCCGGTGCGCGGCGCGCGGAAAACATCCGACAGCTGCGAAATCCGTGGATCGCCGCGCCCGTCTTCAACTCCGTCCACCCGCGACTTGTCACGCCGCCGCTTCACGAACACCTCTTCTTCGTGGTGCTCTTGAACAAAATCACGGATCAGCGCCACCAAACCTTCGGGCATTGGCACCAATTCCAACAGCTCTTCGCCGCTGTCTGCATAGTCCTGACATTCGTAAGGCGACGCCGTCGCCAACAACACGTCATAAGGATGATCTGTGTCGCCTTCCGCACCATCGCGCATCACAACACCAATGCTCGGAACGCGTGCCGACAGGCCAGTCAAATATGCTTCGGTATCGGTATGCCACAACTCTAGCGGGACTGTTGCAGCGTGGTATTCGACAACATCGCCGTCTTCGCGCAGCACCTGCCACTCAGCAGCCCCCGCGCCGGGAATAACGCTCACGGCTTTATACGCCCAAGGCGCCCACCGGCTGACCGAAGGCGTCCTGCGCACCACGATGCCCAAAGGCAAAGAGACTGGCGCTTGCCGCATAATTATCGTCTTCCTCCCAATCCGGCCAAATCGCCGGACGTCAAAAAATATTTTGATCCAGAATATGATCCCAGCGTAGACCGAGTTTGCCAAAGGATTTCAGAAAAAATGTACGGCAGAGGCAAATAACTGGACATTTTGTGCTTCTGACCTCTGCCCCTAGGGAAGGCAGGGACAGTTTGTCCCCGCAAGACAATAACCCATAGAATCACTCGGCTTTATCTCCACCCCTCAGACGCCCACCTGCGCGGGATGCAGGGGTTTACGTGGCTCAGGAAACATGCCTTTCTGACCCCCGCAAACGGGAGATTGCAGCCGGAGGAGCCAGACGACCCCATGCCCAAATCATTGATTCTATGTGATTGTTCAAACACGTCTAACGTGCATTCCGATGCGCTTTCGACCGTTGACGGCATCACCTGCTCCAAGCTCTACACCGGGCTCTGCACCCATCAGACTGACGCAGCCGCAGCCGCGCTTTCGGGTGGCGACGCAATCATCGCCTGCCAGCAAGAACGCGCCCTCTTCACCGAAATGGCAGCTGATCTGGATCTGCCTGAACCGCATTTTGTCGACCTGCGTGACCGCGCCGGATGGTCTGATGAGGCCGCAAAATCCGGCCCAAAACAGGCCGCCCTTCTGGCAGACGCCCTGCGTCCGTCCCCGCCGGTCAAGACCTTTGATATCGTCTCCGAAGGGTTGTGCCTGATCCTCGGCGCACCCGAGGCCGCGCTACAGGCCGCCGCCGACCTCAAAGACCATCTCAATGTCACCGTTTTGCTGGAAAACCCTGACGATGCCCCGCTTGATCGCAGCTTTGACGTGGTCGCGGGTCGCCTGAAGTCCGCCAAAGGCGCGCTCGGCGGGTTCACTGTTCAGATCGACGCATTACAACAACTTGAACCCTCCGGCCGCGGAGCGCTTTCCTTTGGACCTGCGCGTGATGGCGGCCGCACCGAATGCGACGTTATCCTTGACTTGCGCCGAGACCCACCGCTTTTCCCCGCACATGAAAAACGCGAAGGCTACTTGCACGCCGATCCGGGCAGCGCCCCTGCGCTGCGTGCCGCCATTCTCGAAGCATCCCACCTTGTCGGCACCTTCGAAAAACCCTTCTTTCTGGCGCTGGACCCGACCATCTGCGCCCACTCGCGGGCCGAACAAACCGGCTGCACCAAATGCTTGGATGCCTGCCCCACATCTGCGATCCGCCCTGATGGCGATCACATCGACATTGATCCCAACATCTGTGCCGGTTGCGGATCCTGCGCAGCGCTCTGTCCCTCTGGCGCCATCACCTACGACGATCCGCCCACCAGTTTTTTGTTCACCCGCATTGCTGGTCTGGCCGACGCCTTTCGGGCTGCGGGCGGCACGGAACCGCGCCTGTTGGTACATGACCGCGATTTCGGCGCTGAAATCATTTCGATGGCCGCGCGGTTTGATCGCGGCCTGCCCGCCGACGTGATCCCGATGGATCTGGAACGGGTCTCGGGCTTTGGCCACGCCGAAATGCTTGCGGCAATGGCCTGCGGCTTTGCAGGTGTTGATATCCTCGCGGCGCCAACCACAGACCGCAGCGCATTCGACACGGAACTGGGGTTGGCACAGGCGCTGTCTGGAACCCCGGAAGCTCTGCGCCTTCTGGAACCCTCAGAGCCGGCCCAACTTTGCGACGCACTCTATGGCGTCACAACCAAAGCCCCTCTGATCGAGCCTATCCTGCCGCTTGGCACGCGTCGTCAGGTCACGCGCCTCGCTGTGAAAACCCTGCAACCGGACCTCGCTGCACCGCTGCCTTTGCCAGAAAACGCCCCTTACGGCGCCGTGTTGGTCGACAAAGACGCCTGCACGCTCTGCCTGTCTTGCGCGTCCCTCTGTCCGGCTGGCGCGCTTGGCGACAACCCCGACATGCCGCAATTGCGCTTTCAAGAAGACGCCTGCCTGCAATGTGGTCTGTGCACCCACGTCTGCCCTGAAAACGCGATCACGTTGCAACCTCAGCTCAACACCGCCGACGACGCTCTGTCACAAAAGGTTGTGCACGAAGAAGCCCCCTGTGAATGCGTCGAATGTGGTAAGCCGTTTGGTGTGAAGTCCACCGTTGAGCGCATCATCGAAAAGCTCGAAGGCAAACACGCGATGTTCGCCACCTCAGACGCCGCCCGCATGATCCGCATGTGCGAAGACTGCCGTGTGAATGCGCAGTTCCATCAACAGGACAACCCATTTGCGTCCGGCGAACGCCCCCGCGTGCGCACAACGGACGATTACCTGTCCAAGCGTCGGGATCACTGATGCGCGATGGGCGCCCCAAGGTCGGCAGGGTCAATCCCCGCGACATAGGCCACGATGTCCTCGATCTCCTCCAAGGTGACCGTCACGGGCGCGATGGGCGATGGCCGCGTTTCGTCAAATTCCTCGATCACTTCGGGGATGATGGTGAACGATGGGTGCGGGTTCAGCACATAGAAGATTTCAAACCGTTCCTGCCAGTCACCCATCGTGCGCAAAACGGCAAAGGACGGCGTCGATCCGATCCCCGCCATCCGGTTGATCTCGCCAATCACGTGGCACCGTCCGCAGGCCCGCAAACTGGCGTCCTGCCCACGGCGCGCATCCCCGCTCAGCGCAACTTCCGCGACCTCTTCCTGAACCACAACCGGTTCGGAGAACACCGAGTCCCCATCAACTTTGAAGCTCAGCACCGTGCGCAATCCGATATCGCTGGTCAGCCATGCCGCGAAGGTTTCGCCGTGCGGGCTGTCCGTGGTCAGAACCAGCCCGACACCGACACCTTCCTTGGCAAAGACCGGCACGCCGGCCTCCCCCAATACCGCCTCCGCGTCACTCTCGACGACCGTGACACGCACACCATGCTTCAGCGCAAACCGAGGCAACATGAACGCCAACAATCCGCTGTCGCTGACCTCAGGGGGCGCGGACAACGTCAGTGTCTTGCCCTGTGCCGAAAGTGGCCCGGAACCCAAACCCAAACAGACACACACGCAGCAAAGAAACCGAACAAATCCCATGCACCAAGCCTAGATGCGACACTCTCCTTGCGTCAACATGGGGCAATCGCCACAAAAGGACCGAGACGATGAGCGAAGATTTCAACATGACGATGCGCAAGTTTCTCAAGCAGGTTGGCGTGACCAGCCAACAGGCCATCGAAGACGCCATGCGCTCCGCCGGATCGGACACCACGGCGGGCAAAGAGTTCTCCGCCAAAATGGTGCTCACAATCGATGGGCTGGACATGGAACATGTCGTCACCGGCAAAATCAAAGGACGCGACTGAATGGCAACTCGTGACGAAGTTCTCAATGTTCTGAAAAGCTTGAAAGACCCGGTCAGCGGCGCTGATCTGGCGTCCTCCGGCATGGTCCGCGCCCTCAATGTGGACGGCGGCGAGGTGCGGTTCGTGATGGAAATCGACCCCGCTCACGCTGCGGCGCTGACCCCGATCAAGGCTGAGGCCGAAGACAAGATCATGGCTCTGGACGGGGTGGAGAAAGTCTCCGTTGTGATGACTGCCCACGCCGCGCCCTCGGCACCGCCCGATTTAAAAGCGAACCGTCCGGCCCAGCCGCAAGGACCTCAGAAAATACCGGGAATCGACCGTATTCTGGCCGTGGCGTCCGGCAAAGGCGGCGTTGGAAAATCCACCGTCTCCGCCAATCTTGCCGCCGCGCTCGCCGCCGAAGGCCGCCGCGTGGGTTTGTTGGATGCTGATGTCTACGGCCCCTCGCAGCCGCGGATGCTCGGCGTCTCCGGCCGACCTTCCAGCCCCGATGGCAAGACAATACTGCCCATGCGCAACCACGGCGTGACGATGATGTCGATCGGCCTGATGACCCGCGAAGAGGAGGCCGTGGTCTGGCGCGGCCCGATGCTGATGGGGGCGCTGCAACAGATGCTCAATCAGGTGCAATGGGGCGCGCTGGATGTGCTGATCGTCGACCTGCCGCCCGGCACCGGCGACGTGCAGATGACGCTTGCTCAAAAAGCTGAACTGACCGGCGCCGTGATCGTTTCCACGCCGCAGGACATCGCCCTTTTGGACGCCCGCAAAGGGATCAACATGTTCGAAAAACTCGGCACGCCCATCGTTGGCATGATCGAGAACATGAGCACGCATATATGTTCCAACTGCGGCCACGAGGAACACGTCTTTGGTCATGGCGGCGTCGCGGCCGAGGCCGAAAAACTCGACGTGCCGTTGCTGGCGGAAATCCCGCTTTCCATGGACATTCGCATTGCCGCCGACGGCGGCGCGCCCATAGTGGTCAGCAAACCAAACGCACCGCAGGCACAGGCGTTCCGCACGTTGGCCCGCACTCTGATCGAAAGCGGTCACGCATGACCTCTACGCCGCAATTCCCGCCGCTCTTTGAGGGGCTTGGCCTGACCGGCGCAGCTGATCCTTTTGCCAAGGCTCAGCTACAAGCGACGATGGGCTGCGACGCGGGGCTTGTGGTCTACAACATCGCCGCCGATCAACTGCGCGCCGCGATTGTTTTCGCCCCCGAGGTCCCGCTTGAACAGGCCATGTCGGTCATGATCTGCTGCGGCATCGGCTTTCAGAACGCCCTTGGCGCATTGGCCCCGCCCGAAGTCGGCGTGCATCTGGACTGGACCGGTGGCGTCTATGTGAATGGTGCCAGCTGCGGACATATGCAGGTGGCCGCGTCCTCCTCCGATCCCGTTCAGATACCGGACTGGCTGGTCGTCGGGCTGCAGCTGCCACTGTTGCCAATCGACCCTAACACACCGGGAAACGCGCCAAATCAAACCTGCCTCTTCGAAGAAGGCTGCGTTGACATCCCGCCCGAGGATCTTCTGTCCGCCTGGGTGCGCCACACGCTGGTCTGGATCAACCGCATGGAAGATGCCGGCACAAAACCTTTGAACGATGAATGGCGCGGCCTTGTCCGCCAACTAGGCGAAGACGTGTCTTTTTCACTGGGCAACACCGCCTATGACGGCCTGTTTGTTGGCGTTGACGAATGGTTTGGCATGCTGCTGCGCAATGACGACACCACTGGCCTGATTCCGCTTTCGACCCTCTTGCAAGGAGACACCTGATGCACCTCGCCCGCGCGATCCACTTTGACGAAAGCGACCAACGCATCTTCTTTAACCCAGCCCGCACCGGCGAATGGGCCATCAGCGGTGGCTTCGAATTCTCCAACTGGGGGGACGGCGACCTGACCGGCAAAGCCCGCCAAGCTTTTGCCAACGGTTGGCTCGGTGTTGAAACCTTTGGCCGCGTGACTTTTGTGGCCGTGACCGCCATCGAAGAAGCCGAATTGGCCACTTTGGAACAAGCGCTGGCGAAACATTTCGTCGACCTCTACGGCGCGCCGTCGCTTGAGGCTGCTTTGCCCGTCGCTCGGGACGAGCTGCGCCACATGATTGAATTGTGTGATGAACATGACCCAAACACGCTTCTGACTGTCATCCGAGAGCTGTCAGACACTGGTGTGCGGGAGCAATTCAGCGCGATCAAACCGGCGGAGGCCGAGCTTGATCAATTCGCGGTGCATGCCGTGCCGGATGAATAAGCCACAATAAAAACAGTCTCTAATACGGCACAAGATGCCTATTTTGCGTTGAATGTGAACAACTGCTCTCCGTTCAGTTGATACCCGTCAATCAACTCTTTTGCGCGTTCACCGACCAACCACGCCTCCAGCTTCGCCGCCAAACCCGCCCTTACATGACTGTTCCTTTCTGCATTCACTGGCAGATAGGAGTATTGATTGAACAACACTGGATCACCCGCAAACAAGAGCGCGAGATCGCCCTTGTTGCCGAACTTAAGCCAACTGGCCCGATCCGACATGATGTAGGCGTTCATGCCCGACGCCGTATTCAACGCCGCACCCATGCCCGCGCCGACCTCGCGATACCACGACACGTCCCGCTCTACTTCGCCCGAGACCGCCCAAAGCGACAGCTCTTTCTTGTGAGTTCCACTGTCATCGCCGCGGCTGACAAATGGCGCTTCAGTCGCTGCAATGGCACCAAGAGCCTCCGCCGCCGATCCTGCATCGGAGATGTTTGCCGGATCGCTCGCGGGTCCGATCAACACAAAATCATTGTACATGATCTCTGTACGGTGCGTGCCGTAACCTGCACCAACAAACGCCTCTTCCGCAGCCTTGGAATGCACCAAAATTGCGTCCACATCGGCAGCCTCGCCCAGCCGGATCGCCTGCCCTGTGCCAACCACCAGCAACTGAACCTCAAGCCCCAGGTCGGCCTCAATTTCCGGCAACAGAACGTCGGCCAGTCCCGAGTTGTGAAACGAGGTCGTGACCGCCATCTTCATGGTGTCCGCTGCGGCCATGCCACCGGTCGCAACCAACGCGGCTGCGGCCAAAACTGCTCTGATTGTCATTCGACAATGTCTCCTTGGATAAATGCGCGCGCTTCCGGGGATTTTGGGGTCGCGAAAAAGGCCTCCGCTGGGGCGGCTTCGTGAATGAGGCCATGGTGGATAAACCAGACATCCTCTGCCAAGCGCCGTGCCTGTCCAATGTCATGGGTGGCCATCACGATACGGGTGCCTTCGGCCCGGGTCTCGGCCAACAAATCTTCGAATTCTCGGGTCGCTCGCCCGTCCAAATTGGCGCAAGGTTCATCCAGAAACACAATCTGCGGCTCGCGGATCAACGCCCGCGCCAATGCCATTTTCTGACGCTCGCCACCGGACAACACATGCGCCGGTTTGCTACCGCTGTCAGCCAATCCGACCCGCTCCAACCAGTCTGCCGAGCGCGCCCGCGCATCTGTTTGTGCAACCCCGTGCACCAATAACGGATAGGCCACGTTGTCCAAGGTCGACCGCCGCATCAGGATTGGCGTCTGAAACACAAACGCCTGCGCCGCCCGCGCCATTGGCTCGGGCACTTGCCACGTCAACTGGCCTTTGCTGACCCGCTCCATGCCGTGCAAAAGACGCAACAACGTGGTCTTTCCCGCCCCGTTCGGCCCCATCACAATTGTGAGCCCATCAGTCTCTAATTCAGCGGAAATTGGCCCAACAAGCACCTTGCCCCGCCGCCGGACAACGGCTTTGGTGACTGTCAGCGGAAGGATCGCAGCATCTACCATCTTCCGCTCCTTTCTGTGCGCGACAGGCTATGGATGATCAGGTTCACGGCGACCGCCAACCCGATCAAGACAAACCCAAGCGCCAATGCCAGCGCAAAGTTGCCTTTGCCGGTCTCCAGCGAAATCGCCGTCGTCAAAACCCGTGTTGCGTGGTCGATGTTGCCACCCACAATCATGATCGCGCCGACCTCTCCAATCCCGCGCCCGAACCCCGCCAGCGCCGCCGTCAGCAACGCCCGCCGCCCGTCCCACAACAAGGTCGCGATACGCTGTCTACGCGTGGTGTTCAGCGAAATCAGCAGGTCGTGATACTCCGCCCACAGATCCCGAATTGCCTGATGCGAAATGCTCGCGATCAGTGGCGTCAGAATGATCACTTGCGCAATAATCATCGCCGTGGGTGTAAACAGCAGCCCAAACACGCCAAACGGCCCGGACCGGCTTAGCAGAATGTAGACGATCAGCCCGACCACAACAGGAGGCAGGCCCATCAAAGCATTCAACGTGGCAATTACAAAGCGTCGAAACCGGAACCTGCGCACCGCCAACCAACAGCCCAACGGCAGACCTATGATTGACGAAATCAGCACAGCCGTCAGCGTCACCCGCAACGAGCGCAGCGAGATCTCGATCAGATCGGCATCCAGTGAGAGGATAAGTTGGCCCGCCTTCAGCAGCCCTTCGACAATCTCGTTCATTGTGGTGTTGTAATTTCCCCATCCCTTGGCCTTGTCGCCTTTTTCGCGCCCTCCTCGGCACTTTTGGCGTTTTAACCTTGATTGTTACATTTTGCTGGTTTGACAAGGGAGGGAAGCACGAATTCGAAATCTTGCCAATCAGGAGGCGCAAACAGGTGCAAAATGTCCAACCCATTGGGGCACAAAGTGACAATCTGACCCTGGCGTCTTGCGCGTGGTCCAAACCGCGTTTTCTGAATAGGTGCGACAAACGGTTGCCAGACAAAGGCAATTCGGCGTTTCATACTGGCATATGCCTGTCACGACTCAATCAATGACTAGCAATTTGAGAGCCCGGTAGCGCTGCATGCGCGCCGTCTCTCACCCGTCTGTGTAAAGGGAGGATCACATGACAACACGTAGAAACATTTTGAACTTCATCGGGGGCGCCGCCGCGCTTGCGATGACCGCAAGCACAGGGATGGCCCAAGAGGTCACTCTGCGCCTGCACCAGTTCCTGCCGCCGCAGGCCAACGTGCCAAAGCATATTCTGGACCCTTGGGCGAACAACGTCGAAGAAGCCAGCGAAGGCCGCATCAAGATCGAACGCTTCGGCGCCATGTCTCTTGGCGGTGCCCCTCCCGGACTGATGGATCAGGCCAAAGACGGCGTTGTCGATCTGGTCTGGACTGTGGTTGGCTATACTCCCGGCCGCTTCCCCTCGACCGAAGTCTTCGAACTGCCCTTCATGGTCGAAGACGCCAGCGCAGGCAGCTACGCCTACTGGAAAATGTTCGAAAGCCACATGCAGGACAGCGAATTCAAAGATATGAAAATCTTTGGCGCATGGGTCCACGGCCCTGGCATGTTCCACACCAACAAACCGGTTGCGAAACCTTCTGATCTGGAAGGCATGAAGATCCGCGGAGGCTCTCGCTTGGTGAACGAACTGCTCAAGGCCACCGGCGCTTCGCCGGTTGGTATGCCAGTTCCAGCTGTTCCCGAGGCGCTGTCCAAAGGCGTGATCGATGGCACCACGATCCCGTGGGAAGTCACCGCCGCTCTGAAAGTGCCCGAGCTTGTTGAGAATCACACAGAATTTGAAGGCACAGCCCTCTATACGCTGACCTTCGTTCTGGCGATGAACAAAGCCAAATACGACAGCTTGCCTGCCGATCTACAAGCCGTAATGGACAGCCAGTCCGGGCTTGAGTTCTCGGTCTTCGCCGGCAAAACCATGCAAGACTATGATGCCCCCGCCCGCAAAGCAGCTGCGGATCGTGGCAACAACATCTTCACCGTGTCCGAGGCCGACGCCGCGGAATGGGCTGCCGTGGTTGACCCGATCTACGCCACTTGGATTGCTGACATGAAAAAGCGCGGCATCGATGGTCAGGCGATGATCGACGAAGCCAAAATGCTCATGGAAGAGTATAAGAAAAACAACATGTAAGCGGGTCTTCCGCTTGCTTTGACCGGCCGTCTCACCTGGGGCGGCCGGTTTTCTTTTGCGCAGCCTATCCTTGCGGCGTCACATTGGGCCGCGCCTTGCCACGCTTCAATCCCAGCTGCCGTTCCCGCCAGATAATCAGGATGCCCGCAAAGATCACAATGCTTGCCCCTACCAACATCGCCGCCGTCGGCACTTCGTCAAACCAGACATAGCCGATCACCAAGGCAAACAGCATCGCCGCATAGTCAAATGGCGCCACCACGCTGGCAGGCGCAAACCGGTAGCAGGACGTCAGCAAAATCTGCGCCACCCCGCCAATCAGCCCCGCAACGATCAACATCAATGCCACGTCCCATGTCGGCACAACCCAGCCAAACGGCAGCGTCAGCAACGACAAACAGGTCGCCGTAAGTGAAAAGTAGAACACGATGGCCGATGTCTGATCCGTCTGTACCAGTTGCCGGATATGGATCTGCGCCAAGGCCCTGAACACCGCAGATCCCAACACCAACATCACGCCCAACGTGGCAACTGTCGCTTCGGGCGACTCCTGAAAAATCGTCAAACGCGGCCACAAGACGATCATCACGCCGACCATCCCAATCCCAACCGCCGACAGGCGAAAGGCGCGCACTGTTTCTCCCAAAAACATCGCCGCAAAGATGACCGTCAACAAAGGCGCCGTGAACCCGATCGCCGTGACTTCGGGCAACGGCAACATGCCCAGCGCCGCAAAATTCATCGCCATGGCGGTGGTGCCGATCACCCCGCGCCAGACGTGACCCATCTTGTTATGGGCTTTCAAACCCGACTGCAGATCACCGCGGTGCATCAGCCAAACAACGATCACAATCATCGCGAACAGCGACCGGAAAAACACTGCTTCACCGGGTGGCACGCTGTCAGCGCTGGCCTTGATCAAGGCCGCCATCACCGAAAAGAGCGCAATCGCCGTAACTTTGAGAGCTATGCCGCGAACCGGATTCATAATCTGCCTTGCCGCTTGGGAATTGCGGCGACTGTGCCGTGCCGTGGGTGCGAACACAAGGCCGCGCGGGGACTATGCAAACCCGCTCTAAAGCGTAAGCTGAGACATCACGCCAGCAACCCGCAAGGCCACCATGTCCAATGCCCCGCGCTATGAGATCGACCCCAAAGCCTTTTGGGCCGACCCTTATCCCGATCTTGCACGCATGCGCGAGACAACCCCGATTGCCTATGTGCCGCAACTGGACGCCACGCTGATCACCCGCCGCGACGATATTTTTGAGAATGAGAAGAAGACCGACATCTTTTCCTCCGACCAACCCGACGGGTTGATGACCGTGCTGATGGGGCAGAACATGATGCGCAAAGACGGCGCCGCGCATCAGGCCGAACGCCGCGCAATCTTTCCAACTGTCTCGCCCAAGACCGTGCAACGGGTCTGGAAAAAACACTTTGAGACCGCCACAGCTGACATTCTCGACCGCGTTCAACCTAATGGCCAAGCCGACATGGTCGCCGACATCGCCCGTCCGATATCCGGCGAAGCGCTCAAGGCGATGACCGGCCTCACCAACATGACGTGGCAGGAAATGGACCGCGTGTCCCAAGGCATGATCGACGGCTGCGCCAACTATGCCGGTGACCCCGAAATCACGGCCACCTGCCACGATTGCACTGCCTCCATCGACGCCCATATCGCGCAACGCAAACCCGCGCTGCACAAGGCGCCCGATTCGTCGCTGCTGTCGGTGATGATGCAGGCCGAGCTCAGCGATGCGCAGATCAGCGCCAATATCAAACTCGCAATTTCCGGCGGACAAAACGAGCCCCGCGACGCCATTGCCGGTGCCGCATGGGCGCTGCTCACCCATCCCGATCAACTGGCGAAAATCACCAACGGCAACGCTTCATGGCTCATCGCGTTCGAAGAATACGCCCGCTGGATGTCCCCCATCGGCATGTCTCCGCGCCGAATCGTTAAACCCTACGAGACCAAGGGCGTCACATTCGATCTCGAAGACCGCGTATTTTTGATGTTCAGCAGCGGCAACCGCGACGCCGCCTCCTTCACCAATCCCGACGCCTTTGACCTAAGCCAGGACGCCAGTAAGGCCATCAGCTTTGGCGCTGGTCCGCATTTCTGTGCAGGGGCTTGGGCGTCCAAATGCCTGATCGCCGAGGTTGCTCTACCTATGATCTTCGACCAGCTCGCAGGGATAGAGCTGACAGGCGACACCCCGTTTGGCGGCTGGGCCTTCCGCGGCCCTCTTAGCATGCCGGTGCGCTGGCAGGTCTAACCCCAGCTCTTGGGAACCACGGTCCCGATCTCCGCCGCCAGACCTTTGGCAAAAGCCCGCATCTGCGAAACACGTTTCTCCGCAATGACACGCCCTGTGGCGGTCGTCATCCCCTCCGACAATCGGAACAGTTTCACCGGCCAGTGATCCAACGCCCAAGCGCGATCATCCAGCGCCCGACGCTCTGCAAACGGATCAACCGGATCGTAAAGCGCCAGCTTCAAATCCCCCGCCACGGCAAATGTGCGGGCAATGCCAATCGCGCCCAACGCGTCAAGCCGGTCCGCATCCCGCAGAATGTACGCTTCCGCTGAATCAGGCTCTAAACCAGCGGAAAAGCTGTGTGTGGCAATGGCATGTTGTATTGCTTTGATCTCGGCATCCGCAAAACCCAATCCCGCCAAAATCGGCGCGGCCTGCTCGGCAGCCATGCGCGACGCTTGATCCCGTTGCGGGTTATCTTTCGGAAGATTCACAAGATCATGCAGATACGCCGCCGCCAAAAGCACGCGCATGTCCGGCGCGTCTTCACCCGCCGCTATCTCCTGACAATTTGCCCAAACCCGATCCAGATGCGCCAGATCATGTGCCGCATCCGCCGCCATATGCGCCAACACCACGTCACGCAGCGCTGCCCGCAAGGCTTCCATCAGCCGATCGTGCCTTGGTTTTCACCAACTTGGCCGCGATGCAGTAGCAGGTGATCCAGGATCACGCAGGCCATCATCGCCTCTCCGACAGGCACAGCACGAATACCAACACAAGGATCATGCCGCCCCTTGGTGATCACCTCGGTCGGGCTGCCGTCAATGCGGATCGATTGGCGCGGCGTAAGGATCGAACTTGTTGGTTTCACGGCAAATCGCACGACCACATCTTGTCCGGTGGAAATGCCGCCCAAAATGCCACCTGCGTGGTTTGAAGAAAATTCAGGCGTGCCATCGGCACCCATGTAAATTTCGTCCGCGTTCTGCGAGCCTTTCAAGGCCGCCGCCGCCATGCCTTCACCGATCTCAACGCCTTTGACCGCGTTAATAGACATCATTGCCGCCGCCAAATCAGTGTCTAACTTGGCATAAACCGGCGCGCCGATGCCGGCTGGCACGCCCCGCGCTACAACTTCGATTACGCCACCGACGCTGTCATGTTCTTTGCGCAGCGCCTGCAAGTAATTTTCCCATGCCTGCGCCACATCGGCGCCCTGCGGGATCCAGAAATCATTCTGATCAATCGCGTCCCAATCAAAAGCCGCGCGGTCAATCTCCAGCGCGCCCATCTGGGTCATATAACCCTTGATCTCAAGCTCCGGCGCCAACGCATTGATCGCCGCGCGTGCAATGCCGCCTGCGGCAACACGAGCCGCCGTTTCCCGCGCCGAACTGCGCCCGCCCCCGCGATAATCGCGGTTGCCGTATTTCAGGTGATAGGTGATGTCGGCATGACCGGGCCGGAACGTCTGACTGATCTCGCCATAGTCGCGGCTGCGCTGGTCGGTGTTCTCGATCATCAACTGGATCGACGTGCCCGTGGTCTTGCCATCAAACACACCCGACAGGATCTTCACCGCGTCCGGTTCATTGCGCTGCGTGGTGTTCTTGTTCTGGCCGGGACGGCGCTTGTCCAGCCAGTGTTGCAACATCGCCTCGTCCACCGGCACACCCGGCGGGCACCCGTCAACCGTCGCGCCCAGCGCCGGCCCATGGCTTTCACCCCATGTGGTCACACGAAAAAGATGTCCAAAGCTGTTCATCGACATAAGCCTGCCTCCAAGTCTTGGCCGACAGCCTTAGCGTCATTGACAGAAAATCAAAAGCCATTGCGCCGCATTAACGCTCACCAAAATCCAATCGTTGCGGGGCCGACACCAAGATCGCTTGCCAATTGCCAACTTGCGCCCTAGACATCGGCTTACCTCGGGGTGCCTGCGTCAAAACGCGCAGGCTGAGATGCACACTGCGAACCCGTTGAACCTGAACCGGTTAAGACCGGCGGAGGGAAGGTCGAGGGAATGAGTCCTGACTATCTCCGCCCGTCGCAATTTGGAGGATACCATGAAGTATCTGAGCTTTGCCGCGGGACTGTTTGCTGCCACCACCGCTGTGGCCGAGACACCCGTTCTCACAGTCTACACCTATGACAGCTTTGTTTCCGACTGGGGCCCTGGCCCTGCCGTCAAAGCCGCATTTGAAGAAACCTGTAACTGCGAGCTGAACCTCGTTGGCGCAGGCGATGGCGCCGCCCTTCTGGCGCGCGTGAAACTCGAAGGCGCACGGTCGGACGCCGACGTTGTGCTGGGTCTGGACACCAACCTGACCGCCGCCGCCGCAGACAGCGGCCTGTTTGCAGAACACGGTCAAACCGTGACTGTAGATGTACCAAATCCGTTTGGCGCGCCCGGCACCTGGACGGACGCAAACTTCCTGCCGTTTGACTGGGGCTACTTCGCCTTTGTTTACGACAACACCAAACTGGACACCGCGCCCACGTCATTTGACGAACTGGCCGCATCCGATCTGAAAATCGTCATCCAGGATCCACGCAGCTCCACCCCCGGTCTGGGCCTGCTGCTTTGGGTCAAAGAGCAATACGGCGACGATGCCCCCAAGATGTGGGAAGCGCTGTCTGACAACATCGTCACCGTGACCAAGGGCTGGTCCGAAGCATACGGCCTCTTCCTTGAAGGCGAAGCCGACATGGTACTCAGCTACACCACGTCGCCCGCGTATCACATCGTCGCCGAAGAAGATCAGAGCAAATCTGCCGCCGCCTTTGACAGCCACTACATGCAGATCGAAGTTGCCGGCAAATTGGCCAACACCGACCAAAACGAACTGGCCGACCAATTCCTGGCCTTCATGGTCAGCGATGCGTTCCAAACGATCATCCCGACCACCAACTGGATGTATCCAGCGGTCACGCCTGCGGCTGGTGTTCCAGACGCCTTCGCGGCACCGGTTGGCCCCGAACAGGCCCGCCTGATTGCACCGGCTGACGTGCCCGCAATCCGTGACGAGGCGCTGGCGGAATGGTCCGCAGCTCTGTCGCAATAAATCGCGCCCTTCCGGGCAAAATCGCGGCGGCGCTGGTCGCCGCGATTGTTCTCGGCACGCTTGTCGCCGTCGCCTTGCGCGCCGAAGCCGGACGCGGCCTTGGTCCCGCCGAATGGTCCGCTATCCGCTTCACCGTTTTTCAGGCCGTGCTTTCTGCCGCCTTTTCCGTTCTCCTCGCTATCCCCGTTGCCCGCGCTCTGGCACGCCGCCGCTTCTACGGCCGCCGCTTGCTGATTTCCCTCTTGGGCGCACCTTTCATCCTTCCGGTAATCGTCGCCGTGATGGGCCTACTGGCTGTTTTCGGGCGCAGCGGAATTCTCAACGAAACCCTACGCGCCCTCGGCCTGCCCGAAGTTTCCATCTACGGCCTGCACGGCGTGGTGTTGGCCCATGTGTTCTTCAACCTGCCACTGGCCACCCGACTCGTCTTGCAAGGCTGGCAAGACATCCCGTCCGAACGCTTCCGCCTTGCCGCGCAGCTTGGCTTTGGCCCCCGCGACATTTTCCGCACGCTCGAGGCGCCTATGCTGGCGCGCACCCTGCCAGGCGCTGCCGCAATCATCTTCGCCATCTGCCTCAGCAGTTTCGCAGTGGCGCTCACCCTTGGCGGCGGTCCCCGTGCCACAACAGTCGAACTCGCCATCTACCAAGCCTTTCGGTTTGATTTTGATCTCGGCCGCGCGGCCCTGCTGTCTTGCGTCCAAATCGCGCTAGTGGGTGCGGCCGCGCTCGTCGCCCTCAAACTTTCAAACCGCGACGGATTTGGCACCGGCCTTGACCGTACGGTGCAACGCTGGGACGCACAAAACACGCTCCTGCGCGCACTCGACACCACCACGATCACCTTCGCCGCTCTCTTCTTGATCCTACCAATCGCTCTGGTCATCCTACGCGGCGCACCGGCTCTCACAGACCTCCCCACCTCGGTCTGGTCCGCCGCTCTTGCCTCACTCCTAATCGCGTTGGCCTCAACGATCCTCATGCTTGCCCTCGCGCTGCCGATCGCCATTGCCGCAGGCACGGGCCGCGCCCGACTCGAAGCCATCGGACTGCTTGGCATCGCCGCCAGCCCGCTGGTAATCGGCACCGGCCTCTTCATCGTGATCAACCCGATCGCCAATCCCTTTGCACTCGCTTTGCCCGTTACGGCCACCGTGAACGCGATCATGGCGTTGCCATTCGCGCTGCGCATAATGGTGCCCGCTGTGCGTGACACTCACGCCAACTATGATCGCCTCAGCACGTCTCTGAACCTCACAGGTCTGTCTTGGCTGCGACTGTTGTTGATCCCTCGTCTGCGCCCAAATCTTGGTTTCGCGTGCGGTTTGACGGCTGCGATGTCGATGGGTGATCTCGGCGTCATCGCGCTCTTTGCTGACCCGCAAACCGCCACGCTACCATTGCAAATGTACCGGCTGATGGGCGCCTATCGGATGGAACTCGCCTCCGGCGCCGCCGTCCTTCTTCTGGCGCTGTCGTTCGGCATCTTCTGGATTTTCGACAAAGGAGGCCGCGCCCATGCTGACGCTTGACGCCCTCACACTGACCCAAGACGACTTCCAATTGACAGCTGACCTCACTGTCGCCACCGGCAGCCGCACCGCCATAATAGGCCCCTCAGGCGCCGGAAAATCCACGCTGCTCGCCGCCATCTCCGGCTTTCTCCCACCCAAGCACGGCCACATCCGCTGGCAAGACACGGATCTCACACAATTGCCGCCCGGCAGCCGCCCAATCGCGATGTTGTTTCAAGACAACAATCTGTTCCCGCATCTGACCGTGGCCCAAAACGTCGGCCTCGGCCTGCGCCCCAACCTGCGCCTGACCCAAAACGAACAAGCCAAAGTTGCGGCGGCCCTCGCCCGCGTCGGCCTCGCCGACATGCCGGACCGCAAACCCGCGCAACTCTCCGGCGGCCAACAAAGCCGCGTCGCGCTTGCCCGCGTGCTGGTGCAATCCCGCCCGCTGATCTTACTGGATGAACCTTTCGCCGCTCTGGGTCCGGCGCTCAAGACAGACATGCTCGATCTCGTCGCTGCGCTTCTGGATGAAACAAACGCCACGCTCTTGATGGTAAGCCACGATCCCACCGACGCGCGCCGGATCGCCAACCAAACTATCCTCGTGGCCGACGGCAAGGCGCACCCTCCTCAGGACACGCAAACCCTGCTCGACTCCCCACCGGATGCTCTCAAAGCTTATCTCGGCTAAGCCTTCTTCTTGCTTGAAATATCCTGAGGGGCGACAGCTCGCTGTCGCAGGGGCAAAGCCCCAAAACAAACGGGGGCCCAAAGGCCCCCGATAAATTCGCGCGCGTCATAGACGCGCCCCATACACTTACTGACGCACCAAAGCCTCATAAGCTTCGGCGATCTCGCGTGTGATGTCGCCCACCTCAAAGGTATAGTCGCCAATCTGCCCGACCGGCGTCACTTCCGCCGCTGTGCCGGTCAACCAACACTGCTCAAAATCGGTCATCTCTTCGGGCATGATATGACGCTCATGCACGGTGATGCCGCGATCCTTGAGCATGCCTATCACGGTCTGTCGCGTGATGCCGTTCAGGAAACTGTCCGGCAGCGGCGTATGCACTTCGCCATCTTTCACGAAGAAAATATTCGCGCCCGTCGCCTCGGCCACATAACCGCGATAATCCATGAACAAAGCGTCCGAACACCCTTTGGCCTCGGCCTTATGCTTGGAGATCGTGCAGATCATATACAGACCCGCCGCTTTGGCATGCACCGGAATGGTCTCGGGGCTCGGGCGCTTCCACTCAGCAATGTCCAGCTTCGCGCCCTGCATTTTGGCGTCGCCGTAATAGGCACCCCACTCCCAAACCGCGATCGCAACACGCACTGGGTTCTTCGCAGACGCGACACCCATGTCGTCCCCCGACCCGCGCCAGACAACAACGCGCACATAGGCGTCTTTCAGGCCAGATTTCTCTAGCGTCGCCACTTTCGCCGCTTCCAGCTCTTCAATGGTGATAGGCATCGGCATGTCCAGCGACTCAGCGCTCTTGAACAGACGCACATTGTGCTCATGGCTTTTAAAAATCTTGCCATTATAGGCCCGCTCGCCTTCAAAGACGGAACTTGCATAGTGCAGCGCGTGGCTCAGCACATGCACCTTGGCCTCACGCCAATCTACAAACTCGCCATCCATCCAGATGACACCGTCACGATCATCATATGCACCAGCCATGGTCGTTCCTTTCGCCAAGCGTCTTTTCCATTTATTGCGCCAATTACGGCCACTTCGGTCATAATGTTGCGCAAAACCTGCGATTCGCTACCAGTTTGCCCTTGGAGTGTCAACAAACCTGACGTATTGTGACACTCAAAGAGGCATAATGTGAATTCCGGAGGCCACATGGGCGAAGGCATCAGGAGCGACAGCCTGCTCTATCTGACAGATGAGCAACTACGTCAGGGCATCGAGGCAATGTATTTCGCCTATCGCGGCTTCACCGCCGATCCCGACAGAATTCTTGAATCGATGGCGTATGGCCGCGCCCATCACCGCGCGATCCACTTCATTAACCGCGCGCCGGGCACCACCGTAACCAACCTGCTGGCGATCCTCGGCGTGACCAAACAGTCCCTGAACCGGGTGTTGCGCACCTTGATCGAAGACGGGCTTGTCGAAAGCCGCGTCGGCAAATCTGACCGCCGCGAACGTAACCTTTATCTGACCGAAGCCGGCACCGCGCTTGAACACCGGCTGTCCGATGCACAACGCGCCCGCATGCGGTCCGCTTTTCGTGACGCAGGCCCTGAAGCCGTCTCTGGCTTTCGTCAGGTTCTGGAATCAATGATGGACGGTGAGCTGCGCCGCCAGTACAAATCGCTGCGTGACAGTGGTCGATAAGGGAACACCCACATGAACGAGGTCGACCCCCACCTACTGATTGTTGACGACGACGAACGCATCCGGAGCCTCCTGCGCAAATTTCTCATGCGCAACGGCTTCCTCGTGACCGCCGCCCGCGATGCCGCCCACGCGCGACGCATCCTGACGGGGCTCGACTTCGACCTGATCGTTCTCGACGTTATGATGCCGGGCGAAGATGGCACCTCGCTGACACGCTTCATCCGCGAAACGTCTGACACGCCTGTCATGCTGCTGACTGCCAAAGGCGAAACCGAAGACCGCATTCTTGGGCTTGAGGCTGGCGCAGATGACTATCTCGCCAAACCGTTTGAACCCAAAGAACTGCTGTTGCGCATCAATGCCATCCTGCGGCGCATGCCGGAACCCGAAGGCAACCAATCCGTGCCCAAGGTGCTGCACCTCGGCTCGATCCGTTATGACATCGACCGTGGCGAGATGTGGCAGGGCGACGAACCGCTGCGCCTGACCGCCACCGAAAGTCAGCTGATGCGGATTTTTTCCAAAACACCGGGCGAGGCCGTCAGCCGCACGCAACTGGTCGAGGAACTGGGCCGCGACAAGGGCCAGGCCCAAGAACGCGCGGTGGATGTGCAAATCACCCGCCTGCGCCGCAAGATCGAAGAAGACCCGAAACAACCGCGCTATCTGCAGACTGTGCGCGGTGCAGGCTATATGCTGGCACCGGACTAAAACTCAACAGGCGGTCAGCCCGCCTTGAGCAACGGTTTTGGCGAGGCAGAGAGGCAGCCCATGACAACAGCACTGTTCACCCACGACAGCTCTCTGAAACATCAGACGCCCGCCGGTCATCCGGAACAAATCGCGCGGATCGAGCACATCGCTGCCGCGCTCAACGCACCGCAATTTCAGACCCTAATCCGCCGTGATGCGCCTGATTGCACTGATGCGGACATTCTGCTGTGTCATCCGCAAAGCCATCTCGACGCTATAGCAGCCGCAGAACCATCGTCCGGCACTGTGGCGCTTGATGGCGACACCCATATGTCGCCCGGTTCCCTCAAAGCCGCCCGTCGCGCGGTTGGAGGTTGCGTCGCCGCAGTCGACGCAGTTCTGACAGGTGACACAAACAACGCCTTCGTCGCGTGCCGTCCGCCCGGCCACCACGCCGAACACTCCACACCGATGGGATTTTGCCTGTTTGGCAATGCCGCCATCGCCGCCAAACACGCTTTGGACCGACACGGCCTGTCGCGCGTCGCGGTTGTGGATTTCGACGTGCACCACGGCAATGGAACGCAGGCCCTGCTGTGGGACGAGCCGCGCACGCTTTTCATCACGTCACACCAGAACCCGCTTTGGCCCGGAACCGGCCTGCCCGGCGAAACTGGTGCCACCAACAACGTTCAGAACTGGCCGCTGCCGCCGCATTCTGACGGCCGCCTGATGCGGGCCACTTATCAGGCCGAAATCTTTCCAGCGCTGAACCGCTTCAAACCCGAGTTGTTGATCATATCCGCTGGCTTTGACGCCCACGCAGACGACCCGCTGGCGCAACTCAACTGGTCCACCGAAGATTTCGCGTGGCTCACGCGCGAACTTTGCGCGATTGCGGCAGAACATTGCCAAGGGCGGGTGGTCTCGACTTTGGAAGGCGGATATGATCTGAACGCCTTGGCGGCGTCGACCGCCGCCCACGTCCGCGTTTTGATGGAGACAGCCGCATGAGTGACACACCAATCAGCGAGATGAGCTTTGAAGCCGCAATGCGCGAGCTGGAACAGGTTGTCGGCCAATTGGAACGCGGCGACGTCGAACTCGAAAAATCCATCGCGCTCTATGAACGCGGGGCCGAGTTGAAAAAGCGTTGCGAAGACAAACTCAAAGAAGCCGAGGAAAAAGTCGCCGCTATCACGCTGGACGGCGACGGCAACCCCAAAGGGCTGACCCCCGTCGAAGGCATGTAATCCCCGCAGCCCAACCGCGCGACACACAATCCGCCGGATTGGGCGCTGCCCGCCCGAACAACGGGCATCAGGATCAAGACGCAGATGTTCCAAACCCGTCTCACAGAAACCGCCACTTTGATCGAAGCCCACCTGCAAATGGTGATGGCCCCGCTTGGCGACCTGCCGGTTGTCGAGGCCATGCGCTACGCCAGCGCTGGTGGCAAACGCCTGCGCGCCTTACTGGTGCTCGAAAGCGCCCGTCTACATGGCATTGCCCCCGAAAATGCGATCTGGCCGGCTGGCGCAATCGAGATGATTCACGCCTACTCCCTCGTGCATGACGATCTGCCCTGCATGGACGACGACGATCTGCGTCGTGGCCTGCCCACCGTGCACGTGAAATGGGACGAAACCACCGCCGTTCTTGCTGGGGACGCGCTGCAAACCCTCGGGTTTGAAAGCGTATCGCGCCCCGACTGTCACCCCGACCCGCTGGTGCGGGCCGATCTGACCGTGACCCTCGCCCGCGCGGCTGGCGCGCAGGGCATGGTGCTGGGTCAAGCCCTCGACATCGCCGCCGAAACCGCGCCTTTGCCGTTGACGCTCGACGAAATCACCCACCTTCAGGCGGGCAAAACCGGCGCGCTGATCGCTTGGTCTGCCACCGCCGGCGCCATGATGGCCCGCGCTGACACCGCACCACTTATGCGCTACGCCACAGATCTCGGCCTCGCGTTCCAGATTGCCGATGACATCCTCGATGTCGAAGGCGACGTTGAAACCGTTGGTAAGGCCGTTGGCAAAGACGCTGACGCCGGCAAGGCGACCTTTGTGTCCCTGCTGGGATTGGACGGTGCAAAATCCCGCGCCCGCGACCTTGTGCAGGATGCCTGCGACGCTCTATCCTCCTATGGTACGAAGGCTGATACCTTGCGGGACGCCGCCCGTTTCGTTATCTCGCGAGACAGCTAGCAAAAGGCACGCGCAATGTCCGCCAGACCTGATACCCCCCTGCTCGATCGGGTTTCTTCTCCGGAAGACCTGAAACAGTTTTCCGACGCCGAGTTAACCCAGATCGCACATGAATTGCGTTCTGAAACAATCTCAACGGTTTCCGAAACCGGCGGACACCTTGGCGCCGGGCTTGGCGTGGTCGAACTGACCGTGGCATTGCACGCGATCTTTGACACGCCACGCGACAAGATCGTCTGGGACGTTGGCCATCAGTGTTACCCGCACAAAATTCTCACCGGACGGCGCGACCGCATCCGCACCCTGCGCCAGGAAGACGGCCTGTCCGGTTTCACCAAACGCTCAGAATCTGTCTACGACCCCTTTGGCGCGGCGCACAGCTCCACATCTATTTCTGCCGCGCTTGGCTTTGCCACCGCCCGTGATCTTGGTGGTCAATGTGACGGCGGCCTTGGCGACGCGATTGCCGTGATCGGCGACGGATCGATCACCGCAGGCATGGCCTATGAGGCGATGAACAACGCCGGCCACTTGAAAAAGCGCCTGTTCGTGGTGCTCAACGACAACGACATGTCGATTGCCCCGCCCGTGGGCGCGATGTCGGAATACCTAAGCCGCCTTTACGCCGGCGAACCGTTTCAGGAACTGAAGGCCGCAGCCAAAGGCGCAGTGTCCTTGCTGCCCGAACCCTTCCGCGAAGGCGCCAAGCGTGCCAAGGAAATGATCAAAGGCATGGCCGTTGGCGGCACCCTTTTCGAAGAGCTCGGCTTTTCCTATGTCGGCCCGATTGATGGCCATGACATGGACCAGTTGCTGCCAATCCTGCGCACCCTGCGCCAACGCGCGACGGGACCGGTGATGCTGCACATCATCACCAAAAAGGGCAAAGGCTACGCCCCCGCCGAAGGTGCGGCCGACAAGGGCCACGCCACCGCAAAATTTGATGTCATCACCGGCAAACAGCACAAAGCGCCCTCTAACGCGCCCTCTTACACGTCTGTCTTTGGCAAGACGCTGGTCGATCTCGCCGCCGAAGACAGCCGCATTTGTGCCGTGACCGCCGCCATGCCCGACGGCACCGGCCTGAACCTCTTTGCCGAACGCTACCCAAGCCGTTGCTTTGACGTCGCGATTGCCGAACAACACGGCGTGACTTTCTCTGCCGCGCTGGCAGCTGGTGGCATGAAACCTTTCTGCGCGATTTATTCGACGTTCTTGCAACGCGGCTACGATCAGGTGGTGCACGACGTGGCGATCCAACGCCTGCCAGTGCGTTTCGCTATCGACCGCGCCGGACTGGTTGGGGCCGACGGTGCAACCCACGCCGGCAGCTTTGACATCGCCTTTATGGCCAACCTGCCCGGCATGGTGGTCATGGCCGCTGCCGATGAAGCTGAACTGAAACACATGGTCGCGACCGCCGCCGCCTATGACGATGGCCCCATCGCGTTCCGCTATCCACGTGGCGAAGGTGTGGGCGTCGAATTGCCGGAAAAAGGTGAGGTCTTGGAGATCGGCAAAGGCCGGATCATCTCCGAAGGCAAACGCGTGGCGCTGTTGTCCTTTGGCACGCGGCTCGAAGAGGTGCGCAAAGCCGCAGAGGCACTCGCGGCCAAAGGCATCACGCCCACCATTGCCGACGCCCGCTTTGCCAAACCTCTGGACGCGGCAATGATCCTTGATCTTGCGGCCAACCACGAGGCGTTGATCACCATTGAGGAAGGCGCCATTGGCGGATTTGGCAGCCATGTTGCCCAACTACTGGCCGAAAACGCCGTATTTGACGCGGGTCTGAAATACCGCTCGATGGTGTTGCCCGACACATTCATCGATCAGGCCTCGCCAAAGACGATGTATGACGTTGCTGCCATGAACGCCGAGCAGATCGAAACCAAAGTGCTCGACACATTGGGCATCGCCCAAATCGGAGAGCGTACGGCCTAAGGCCGTGCCCAACTTGGGCGCGACGGGGTACAAAGCGCCGGGCCGCTAAATGTTTGGGAAAAACTAGGCTTTTTCTTTGGAAAGCATCGCCTTCAACGCATCGCGATAGTTCGGATATTTCAGAACCACACCAAGTTCATGTTTGATGCGATCGTTTCTGACGCGCTTGCTGTCGGAATAGAAACTGCGCGCCATCGGGCTCATCTCTGCGTCCTCAAACGCAACTTCAGGTGGCGGCTCCATACCCAAAAGCTCGGCGGCATAGGTCAGGATATCTTGCGGTGGCGCCGGACTGTCGTCACAGACGTTGTAAATCCGCCCTGAATTGGGTTGCGTCATCGACGCCTCAAGCACCTGCGCAATGTCGTCAACATGGGCGCGTGAAAATACTTGATTCTTTTTGATGATCCGCCGCGCCGTACCACGCCGCAATTTCGCAAACGGCCCCCGACCTGGCCCGTAAATGCCAGCCAAACGGAAAATATGCAGCGGCAAGCCTTCGACAGCCTGCCATTCCGCCTCTGCTTTCACCCGCATTTGTCCACGAATGCCACCGGGATCAAGCGGGGTGTCTTCGTCGACCCAACCGCCGTCCATATCGCCATAAACACCCGTCGTTGACAGATATCCGACCCATTTCAGTCCCTTAGCCCCCGCCAAAGCCGTTCGTCCCACGCGCAGCACCGGATCGCCGTTATCATCAGGCCGAATCGAGCTCAGCACGTGGCTGACGCCACTCAGCGCCTCTTCAAAATCAACCGGCCAAAGCAGCGGCGTCACGCCATCGGCCCGCGCTGCGTCAAATTGGGTGTCATCACGCAACGTGCCGATGACCGTCCATCCCTGCGGCACCAAGCGTCGCGCCAGCGCGCGTGCTGTGTATCCATGTCCAAGCGAAAGCAGTGTCTGTGTCATGGCCGCACCCTGCCGCCCCGCGCCCAAAGCTGCAAGACCACGGCCTTGCTTTCTGCCCGTTACCGGCCTTCACTGCGTCTATGTGCCCAGAAAACGATCCCTCACTCGACGCCGCCTATGCCCTGAGTACGCCAGAGGACTCCCGACGGCTTTATGCGGATTGGGCAGGCACCTACGACAGCGATTTTGCCGCATCCTCGGATTACATACTGCACACCCAAGTTGCCCGCCATTTTGCCGCCGCCGGTGGCACCGGCCCTGTCCTTGATGTTGGCGCTGGCACCGGCCTATGCGCCAAGGCACTCGCTTTGCTTTTGGACACTGAGATCGACGGCACTGATATCTCGCCCGAAATGCTCGCCGTTGCCCGTGAGAAACACCTCTACCGGCATCTTTTCACCGGTGACCTGACCCGTACATTGCCCGTGGCAGACAACGCATATCACGGCATCATTAGCTCCGGCACATTCACAAACGGCCACGTCGGACCCGACGCCATTGATGACCTTTTGCGCATCACGGCACCGGGCGGGTTGATTGCTTTGTCTATCAACTGTCAGCACTTTGAACGCACTGGGTTTTCGAAAAAACTAGAGTCTATTACGGCCAAAACCACCGAAATTCGCTTGCCGCAGGTACGCATATACGGCGACGCCGCCACCGGCGATCACAGCGATGACACTGCCTTTGTCGCTCTCATCCGCGTCGCTTGATTACTTGCCTGTCCACACCGGATCGCGCTTCTCGGCAAAGGCCCGCGCGCCTTCGAGCTGATCTTCGCTGTCATAGAGCACGTCAACAGACCGCAACTGACGTTTGGTGATCCGGTTCATTGCATCCTGAAACTTGGCGTCTTCCGCATCGCGCACGATCTCTTTGATCGCCGCATAGACCAGCGGCGGCCCCGACGCCAACACCTCAGCCTGCTCCCAAGCCCGTGCCATCAATGTATCAGCTGCAACGATCTCGTTCACCAGCCCCCACCGATGCGCCTCTTCGGCATCAAACCATCGACCGGTCAGCAACAACTCCATCGCGATATGATACGGAATGCGCTTGGGCAACTTGACGCTTGCTGCATCCGCGACCGTACCGGATCGAATCTCCGGAAGCGCAAAGCTTGCATGATCCGCTGCAATAATGATGTCCGCCGACAACGCCAATTCCAGCCCACCACCGCAAGCGATCCCGTTTACAGCCGCAATCACTGGCTTGTTCATGTCGCGCAGTTCCTGCAGGCCGCCAAACCCGCCAACACCATAATCCCCGTCCACGGCATCACCATCCGCCGCCGCTTTCAGATCCCAACCGGGGCAAAAGAATTTCTCGCCCCCGCCGGTCAGGATCGCCACGCGTAACTCCGGATCATCGCGAAAGTCGCGGAACACCTCGCCCATCACACGGCTGGTCACCAGATCAATCGCGTTCGCCTTTGGTCGGTCCAGCGTGACTTCCAAAATGGCGCCCACGCGCCGGGTTTTTACTGGGCTCTCGTTCATTTCATCACTCCTCAAGCGCGAACGGATCGTTGTCCGCGTCTCTGTTTGCCTCATATTCTGCCCAAAACGCCGCCGCCTGCGCCGCCTCTTCGCCTAGCAAATCCGCAATCACCTGCAGGCTCATATCCGTGCCCGCCGACACGCCGGAACTTGTGTAGAATTTCCCGTCTTTGACCCACCGCGCGCTGCGACGCCAATCCACCGCGTCGGTTTGGCTAACCTCACGCACCCAATCAAAGGCCAGTTTGTTGGTCGTCGCCCCGCGTCCGTCCAACAGCCCCGCCCGCGCCAGCAACGCCGATCCGGTGCAGACGCTGGTCACAACCTCCGCCCCCGCACTGGCGGCACGCAACCACTCAAGCATGGCGGTGTTCTCAACCTCCGCCCGCACACCTTTGCCGCCCGGAACCAGCAAAACGTCATAGCGGACACCATCGGCAAACGTCGCATCAGGCATCACCGCAGGTCCGCCCGAAGACGTGACTGGTTTGGCAGCCTCGCCGACCGCTACAATCTTGAACTGATCCCGATGCATGGCAAACATCTCAAGCGGCCCGAAATAGTCGAGCATTTCAAATCCTTCAAAAATCACCGCGCCAATGGTCCGCATTACAAAGCCTTTCTGATCAATGCATCCGCCGCCACGGCACGCGTTGGCGTGCAAATCAACGGGTTCACCTCAGCCTCTTCAATGCAGTCAACGTTGGCAAGTACATAGGTTTGCAACGCCGCGATCGCATCAAGAACAGCGTCCATATCGGCCGCCGCAGCCCCGCGATAGCCACTCAGCAATTTCGCCACTTTCAGCTTGTTCAGAGACTGATTTACCTGCTCACGACTGGCCGGGATCAACAACGACGTGCTGTCGGCCAACACTTCCGTCAAAACACCGCCTGCCGCCATTGTCAGCACAAACCCATGCGCGGGATCACGCGTCACGCCAATCAGCAACTCCGCCACGCCACCAGCAATCATTTCTTCAACAAGAAAATCCTGAGTCGGCATTTCAGCCGCCGCTGCATCCACCTCTTGATGGGACAACCCCAATTTCACGGCACCCGCTTCTGTCTTGTGCGCAATGCCGCGCCCCTTCAGAACCAGCGGTGCCCGAAGGTGAGACGCGGCTTCACTAAGGCAATTTTCCCCTGAAACAGAGACTGTTTTCGGGACATCAAGACCACAAGCCGCCAGCGCGGTTTTGGCATCGCCTTCATCCAACACCTTCGCGTCACGTGCCGCACCCGGCAACGCTATTGGCTGCGCATCTGGGGCATGCAATCGGGTTGTGGCCGCAGCTGCCTCGACAGCTTCCCGCAGCCCATACATTGGCACGACGCCTCCCGCTGCCAGCTCTCGCGCTGTGTCTGCGGGCATCAGCTCTGGCAAACTCGCGACAACCGCCATCGGCCGGGCGGTCGCGGCCCGCGCCTTGATCGCGGCAGCAGTTGCACAGTCCCAGTCATGTCGGTTTTCCGGCGGATAATCGACGACCGAGACTGTCATCCCGATGTGATCCGCCATCATGGCTCCCCAGGCCCGCGCCATCGCATCTTCGTCGCGCCAGATATAGGTGTGGTAATCCAGCGGATTGGCCAACGCCACCATCGGCCCTAAAACCTTGCCCAAGGTCTGGCGTTGCGCATCTGTCAAAGCTGGAAAACTCAAGCCTGTGCCCAGCGCGGTATCCGCCATCAGGCTCGCTTCACCGCCCGAACAGCTGATCGACGACAGCGTTGGTGTTTCAAGCGGCCCGACCATGTGCAAAAGCTTCAACGTTTCCAGAAAAACAGTCAAATCCCGCACCCGGGCAAATCCCAAGCGGGATATCAGCGCCTCGGCACCGGCATCACTTCCGGCCAACGAAGCAGTGTGGCTCACGGTCGCGGCCTGCGCCTCATCGCTTGCGCCCACTTTCAGGGCAACAATTGGCACCCCTTTGGCAGAAGCCTTCGCGGCCAAAGCCTCCCAAGTCCGCAGATCGGAAAATCCTTCGATATGCAGACCGATCGCCGTGACCCGTGGATCGTCCAGAAACGCGCTGGCGATCTCCGCCTGGCTCAGCTGCGCCATGTTCCCGCACGTCGCCACATACGCAATAGGCACGCCACGCAATTGGTTTGTCAGATTGATCGCTATGTTGGAGCTTTGCGTCAGGATCGCAACACCGCGTTCAACCCGTTTGCAGCCATGTTGGTCGGGCCACAGAACGGCGCCGTCAACAGCATTGATCACACCATAGCAATTCGGCCCCAGAATCGGCATCGCCCCGGCCGCGGCCACCAAGTCTGTCTGCAAATCACTGCCGCTTGAATCCTCCGCTACTGCCTCCGAAAAACCGGAAGCAAAACACACCGCGCCTCCGGCTCCCGCCGCTGACAGGGATGCAACTGCCTCAACGGTGGCGTGCCTGTTGATACCCACAAAAGCCGCATCCGGCACGCGCGGCAAGTCTTCGATCCGCGCAAAAGCGGCGTAGCCGCCGACTTCGTCAGCCTTCGGATGTACGGGCCAGATGTCGCCCGAAAACCCGAGCTTTTCCATCTGACGAACAACTTCGCCACACCAGGCGCCGCCACCGATAACCGCAACGGACTTCGGTTGAATCAATCTCGAAAGGTCACGCTTGATCACAACGACACTCCAAAGATTCTATGCCTTCGGCGAGGATATTTTGGGCAAGAGGAAGTAAGGTTTCATTAACCATCTTCGGCCACCCTTGAGAGGCGGAACAGGCTGGGAAGCCGATGGCCGCGCAAGGGGAAGACATCATGTCTTTCACGGGAAGGGCCGCTTCGCGCAGCTCTTCCTCTTGCCCTAAATATCCCGGGGGTGTGGGGGCTGGTCCCCATCCGGCAGAAATCACAAACCATCATGCCCCCAAAGGGCGCAACAAATCGCGACTAATGATGTGGCGCTGAATCTCGCTGGTTCCGTCCCAGATCCGCTCAACCCGCGCATCCCGCCAGAAGCGTTCCAACGGGTAGTCATCCATCAACCCCATACCGCCGTGGATCTGGATGGCGGCATCTGTCACCCGCGCCAACATCTCACTGGTATAAAGCTTGGCCGACGCGATCTCGCGGTTGCACGGCAACCCGCGATCCAACCTTGCTGCCGCCGACATCGTCAACAAATCCGCCGCATCGATCTCGGTGATCATATCGGCAATCTGAAAACCAACGCCCTGGAATTTGCCGATTGGCTGACCGAATTGTTCACGCTGCGCGGCATAATCCAACGCGTAATCAAACGCGCGCCGCGCACGGCCCACGCAAAACGCCGCCACAGTCAGGCGCGTTGCATAAAGCCACTCGTTCATCACGGCAAACCCGCCATCGACCTCGCCCAAAACCTGCGCATCCGGCAGACGGCAATCGTCAAACTCCAGCACCATGTTTTTATAGCCTCGGTGGCTGACAGACTTGTACCCATCGCGCACCGTGAAACCGGGCGTATCGCGGTCCACAAGGAACGTTGTGATCCGTTTTTTCGGCCCCTTTGGTGTGTCGTCCTCACCAGTGGCCACAAACACGATGAAGAAATCGGCATGCTCTGCGCCGGAAATGAAATGCTTGTTGCCGTTCACCACCCAATCACCACCGTCGCGCACCGCACTGCATTTCATTCCGCGCACGTCTGACCCTGCCCCGGGTTCAGTCATCGCCAGCGCGTCCATGCGCTCGCCACGCACTGCGGGCAAAAGATATTTCTCACGCTGCTCTGCGTCGCACGCCATCAAAATATTTTGTGGGCGACCAAAGAAATGCGTCAACGCCATCGATCCACGCCCCAACTCGCGCTCCACCAGCGTGAATTCCAGATGGTTCAGACCAGCGCCCCCCACTTCCTCAGGGAAGTTACACGCGTAAAACCCCAGATCGAGGGTCTTTTGCTTGATCTTTTCGCCCAATTCATGCGGCACAACACCGGTACGCTCAACCTCATCCTCAAAGGGGTAAATCTCATTCTCCACAAAGCTGCGGACGGTGGAGACGATCATCTCCTGTTCTTCGGTCAGGTCAAACTGCATGGCGCGCTCCCAAATTCTGTTGCGCATAGCTCAACTGACTTGACCCGCACCATCATGCAGGATTACCCCCATGGCATGCAGTTTTGGGAAAAAACCTCCGCCGCACCGCAGCACATTGGCGTCCTTCTGTTCGAAGGTTTCTCCAATCATTGCCTTGCCAACACGGTGGAACCCATGCGCGCGGCCAACATGATCTCGGGCAAGCCGCTTTATGATTGGACTTTCCTTTCACTGGACGCCCTTCCCGTAACCAGCTCCTCTGGCCTTTCTGTTGCTCCGCACGACAAACTTGGTGCTGCGCGCGGTGATATGTTGGTGGTCATGCCCTCCTACGGCTTTCGCGACCATGGCGGCTGGAAAACCCAAGCAGCGCTTCGCTCGGCTGCCACCCGCTTTCCGACGCTTTGCGCGATGGACACCGGAAGCTGGCTGCTGGCCGAGGCGGGCCTTCTGGACCAGCACAAGGCCACCATCCATTGGGAGGAGCTCACAAATTTCGAAGAACGCTTTCCCGACATCGAAGCACTGCGCGAACGCTTCGTCATCGACGACAGGCGCCTGACCTGTTCCGGCGCGATGGCGGCTTTTGATCTGGTACTGCATCTGATCGGTCAACAACACGGCCAAGCCCTCGCACTTGAGGTCGCCCAGCTTTTCATGACCCGCGACAGCGCCCGCAGTCACACCGGCGGCGCGACACCGGCCGGTCGCGTTGTGAACCGCGCGCTCGCAGTCATGCAGGAGCACCTCGAACACCCGTTGCCGATCCCGCAAATTGCCCGCCGCGCCGGTGTCACACAAAAAACCCTCGAAGCGCGGATGAAAGCCGAACTCGGCGCCGCGCCAACAACGATCTACCGCCGCCAACGTCTTAATCTCGCGCGCAAACTGGCGATGGACACTGACCTGACTGTGGCGGAAATCGCGGTGCGCGCGGGTTACAAAAACCCGGCTGCCATGACCCGCGCGTTCAAGGCAGGGTTTGATGAGACGCCCACATCACTCAGGCACCAACGTTAGCGCGTGTACATCTGTTTCTTATGAGCCCGCGTGCGCGTTGTTCCCTCGGCCGATCCGTCATGAAACGTGCCAAACCAGCGATCAAACGGAATTTCCGAGGTGCCATAGTTGCACTCAAAATATCGGTGATGCAGCTGATGGAAGAAATCGCCGGACTTGGCGACTTCGGCGTCTTTGGCAACCAGCTTTTCAAACCCACAATGGCTGAACACCGGGCTGATTTGCTGAAAACTGGCGTGAAACACCAGATGCAGCGGGTTTGACGGCACGATCAGATGCACAAAATAGGTGGTGAAATAGAGCATGTTTTCAAACCAGTGGTTTGAAATCCCTGACCACGGTCCGACGTTCACGTTGCGATGATGCACGGCATGCACATGCTTATAAAGTCGCGGGTGGTGTTCCAGCCTGTGCACCCAGTAAAAATGCAGGCTCGACCACATCGGGATCAGCGCCAGCCAGATCACGAAGAAGACCGGACGCTCAGCGAATGTGATCACCGGCACTTTGCCAGTCGCCATAGCCCAATAAATCAGACACTGATACACCGTCGCCACCGTCATGGCGCTGCCCAGCGTCCACCAAATGTTGTCCAAAACCTGATTGTTAAAGGTGAAGCTGCCGTTCTTGCGGGTCAGATCGCGCTTGTCGAATTTCTTGCGCATGCCCTGACCCTTGCGCATATAAAGCCACCAATGCAGCCCACCCGCCACCAACGTCTGCGGGATCACATTCATCAACCAAACAGTGCCCACCCATCGCCAATGAAACGTCTGCATCTGCTCCAGCGGTGGCAAGACAAAAGCCCAGATCAAGAGCGCTATCCCAAATGGCACAGTCAAAGCTGTGATCATCAGCCACGCGCCGCGATACCACCGCACAACTGCCGTCGGCTTGGGTGGCCATGCAAAAAGCGGGTTTAAAGTGATTGGGTGCGGCGGGCGGTAATGCCACCGCTCAGCCTCAGCATCGTCAGCAAAATCATGTGGCATCGCGCGACCCTCCCAAATGGCGCATTTCACAGTGTGTCAGGTGGCGTAGTTCGACCTTTCGTCGTCCAAAATGGCCTTCAATTCCGCCAAATGCCGTTCATCCTGCTCAGGATACTCTTCCAGCTCCCGTGCGGTTTTCTCGGCGATGTCGTCAGGCAGCACGCGCAACGGCTGACCGGTTTGCAGCGCACGGATATATGTCTCGGCGGCACGCTCAAAATAATAGAGCCGGTTGAACGTATCCGCGACCGAATTGCCGATCACCAACACGCCATGGTTGCCCATGATCATCACCTTCTTCTTTGGATCGGTCAGAAGCGTGGCACAGCGCTCGCCTTCGTCCTCAAACGCCAGACCGCCATACCCGTCATCAATCACATAGCGGTTGAAAAACGTGGCACAGTTCTGATCGATCGGAGGCAAGCTGCTGTCGGCGAGGCTGGCCAGAACGGTGGCAAAAATTGAATGCACATGCATCACACAGCGTGCGTGCGGGCAATGGCGGTGAATGCCGCCGTGCAATCCCCAAGCGGTGGGGTCGGGCGCGTCGGGGCCATTCAGCGTTTCGGGATCATTGGCGTCCACCAACAGCAATTCACTCGCCTTGATGCGCGAAAAATGCACCTGATTTCGGTTCATCAGAAACTGGGTGCCTTCTTCGTTGACCGCGAGGCTGAAATGGTTGGCCACGCCTTCGTGCCAATTCAGCCGTTCAGCCCAGCGAAACGCCGCCGCCATATCCACGCGTTCCTGCCAATGCTCCATATTCGGCCGCAACTCGGTGACGCTCATGTTTATGCTCCTGCTTGGATTGGTCAAAGATCAACACTTACCCTATCAGCAGGTCTATCCTCTTTGCGACGTCGCATTTGGCTCGGCGGGCGCTCATGGCACATTGTTGCCTGTGGCGCTTTCGCAGTTATGATTTGGTCAAGCCCCCAGCCAAAGAGCCGTCCCGGGATGGAACTGCGACCACGCAAACCAGAAGGCTTCATGAGAGCCAAGGTCCTCACCATCCTTGCCCACGGCCTTGATCCCTCCAGCCTCCAGCACAAGCCTCACATTCTGAAACGCAACGACCTGCCCCGCTCGCAGAGCAAGCAATGCGGCCCCCCGTTGAAACGCAACTGCGCCTCCAGACCCTGTCACAACGCCAATGATATCTTCATGCACGGGCAGACGCGGGTCCACATCCCCAACCGGAAAAATAGGCCCGTCCGCATCCCGACCATTGCGAAAATCAGGATCGCGCCCCAACGCCAGATATTCCGCCAGCACAGTCGTGTTGGGATGCGCCGTCTTCCAGCTCGCCCAATCCGTGGTCACAACCGTGGCCTGCTCCAACTGCACCCCAATCTCCGCCAACGGACCCGTCACCGCATGACCCAGAAACGTATCGAACACCGAGTAGGTGTTGAGGTCATACATCACCTTGTTGGACCGACTCAAAAGACCGGATGTTCTCAAAACAGGCCGATCAACGCCCTCCGGCATCTGATCGGTGAAATAGGCCTGCGCGGCCCCGCATAATGTGCAGTAGGGAATACCGAGGTCGCGACCACCAAGCGTGTCGTTCACCATCTCGCGCACTTCCATAATCTGGCGCGGATAAGCTCGATACGCCCCGTTTACCTCGACGCCGAATACGATGTCATCGTCGTCCAGCCATGTTGCCTCCTCGGCCAACGTGACTTCAGGATTGTCTGCCGCAGGGATGCAATTGCAGGGCTCATCGGTTGTGTCAAAAGCCCGGTCGTCAATCAAAACTCCGCCCCAAGACACCAAGCGCCAGTCAATGTCGCCCTCAACAAAAATCTGCTCCCAGCCGGGTATGAGGCCAGTGAAAATAGCGCGCTTGATACGCAAATAGTCGGGCGGCGCCGGAATATCCCACGCAATAAGGTGATCAGTCACACCGCCCCAATGGTCCTGCTGGCCCAGATCCGCCTGCAAAAGCTCCTGCGCTGCGACAACCAGTTGCGCATTGAGCTGCGCATTGGTGATGAACCGCATCAGATCGCTGACAAGCCACGCCAACCGCGGGTCGCCTGATACTGCAACGACCTGCAACGCAGCCTGTTCCTCCGGACCCCATTGCCCTTGTTCAATACTCTGAATAAAGGCCGCTTCAATGGCCGCCGCGACCTCTTCAGAAACAGCGCCGACTGGAATTTCCGGCGGCGAGCCGAATTCTTCCACCACATAGTCCGGCAATTGCTCCGCTTGCACCGAACTTGGAACCAACAAGCTGCCCGCCGCGACAATCGCGGTCAAAACTGCGAACGCCCGCAGGTAAACTCGCTCTAAGTTGCTCATCCATTTCATTTTCAGCAGCCCTTCTTTCTTTCGGTCCGACCTCACCTGAAACGCTCTTCACATACCAATCACAGTTGCTTCAGGCCGCGTTGCCTTTCACCTGTAATTTCAAAGCGCGCTTGAAACTGTTTTCGCGAAACCTTCATCTTTGGGCCGGTTGAACATCCCCATAACAAGTGTCACCTTGGGCCATGGAACATATGCATTTTCAAAGCTGGGCCGACGTGGCCCCCCGCTTGGTCGCCGTCGCCGCAGGGCGCGAACCCGCCGACACCGTCATTCGCAAAGGGCGTTGGGTCAACGTCCACACTCGCGAGATTCTCGACAATCACGACATTGCCATTGCCGAAGGGCGTATCGCCTATGTCGGCCCTGACGCCAGCCACTGCACCGGACCCGATACCGAAGTGATCGAGGCCAATGGGCGGTTTATGATCCCCGGCCTGTGTGACGGTCACATGCACATTGAATCGGGCATGCTGACCCCCGCCGAATTTGCCCGCGCCGTGATTGGCCATGGCACCACCACCATGTTCACCGACCCGCATGAGATCGCCAACGTGCTTGGTCTTGAAGGTGTGCGCATGATGCATGACGAAGCGCTGATGCAGCCCGTCAACATCTTCACGCAAATGCCGTCGTGCGCACCATCTGCGCCTGGTTTGGAAACCACCGGTTTTGAAATCGGTCCCGATGATGTGACCGAGGCGATGAACTGGCCCGGTATCATCGGTCTGGGCGAGATGATGAACTTCCCGGGTGTGATCAACGGCAGCCAACAGATGCTTGCCGAAATCGCCGCAACCCAGAACGCAGGCAAAACCGTGGGCGGCCATTACGCCAGCCCCGACCTTGGGCCCAACTTTCACGCTTACGCCGCGGGTGGTCCTGCTGATGATCACGAAGGCACCTGCGAGGCCGACGCAATTGCCCGTGTGCGCCAAGGCATGCGTTCGATGATGCGGCTTGGCTCCGCTTGGTATGACGTGGAAACCCAAATTACAGCGATCACGGAAAAAGGCCTCGATCCACGCAGCTTTATTCTCTGCACCGATGATTGCCACTCCGGCACTTTGGTCAACGATGGCCATATGAACCGCGTGGTGCGCCATGCCATCGATTGCGGCTGCGATCCGGTTGTGGCTCTGCAAATGGCGACGATCAACACCGCGACACATTTTGGTCTGGAACGTGACCTCGGCTCCATCGCACCGGGCCGTCGCGCCGATGTCATTCTGACCAGCGACCTCAAAGCCCTACCGATTGAGCATGTCATTGCACGCGGCAAAACCGTCGCCAAAGACGGCAAAGTGTTGGTGGATTGCCCGCACTATGACTGGCCGGACCACGCACGCCAGACAGTGAACCTGGGCCGCCCTCGCACCGCTGCGGATTTTGTGATCACAGCACCTGAAGGCGCCACCAAGGTCACCGCCAACGTCATCGGCGTGATCGAAAATCAGGCCCCGACTAAGGCGCTCAGCGCCGACCTTTCCGTCGAAAACGGTATCGTTTTGCCCAATATAGAGACTGATATTGCGCAAATTGCGCTGGTAGAACGTCACCGCGCCACCGGCGGTGTGTCCAACGCGTTCGTATCTGGCTTTGGCTACAGCGGAAAAATGGCGATGGCCTCCACCGTGGCGCACGACAGCCACCATATGATCGTTGTCGGCACCGACCGCGAAATGATGGCGCTGGCCGCAAACCGCCTTGGCGAAGTTGGCGGCGGTGTGACCATATATAAGGACGGACAAGAGATCGCGCTGGTCGAATTACCCATCGCCGGCCTGATGTCTGATGCCCCTGCGACCGAGGTCGCGGCCAAGGCGCAGAATATGGTCGAGGCAATGGAGGCTTGCGGCTGCACCCTCAACAACGCTTATATGCAGCACTCGCTTTTGGCGCTTGTCGTGATCCCGGAGTTGCGGATCTCCGACCTCGGCCTTGTAGATGTAACCAAGTTTGAAATGACTGATGTGATTAAGGCTGCCGAATGACCCCTCAACAAATCCCCGTACATTCCCCCGCAGTTCCGGCCGCGCAAGCCTTCACCGATGCAAGCGCCGCCGTGGACCGGCTCGAAGAACTCTACGGCATCGCCACCACATATTTGTGTGACCAATTTCGCCACGCCTTGCGCAGTGGACCAGATGGCCACCGCATCCGCGCTTTTTACCCCGAAATCCGCATCACCACGACCAGCTTTGCCCAAGTCGACAGCCGCCTCAGCTTTGGCCACGTGTCCGAACCCGGCACCCATCGCGCCACGATCACGCGTCCGGACCTTTTCCGCAATTATCTGGAACAGCAAATCTCGCTGTTGGTTGGAAACCACGGCGTGCCCGTCACCATTGGCGTCAGCGACACACCGATCCCCGTTCATTTTGCGGTTGCCGCCAAAAGTGACATGACCGTCCCGCAAGAAGGCGCCGCCGAATTCACACTTCGTGACATTTTTGATGTGCCGGATCTGTCGACCACCAACGACGACATCGTCAACGGTATGCACAGCCACGACGAGAACGACGTCGGGCCGCTGGCCCCCTTCACCGCGCAACGCGTTGATTACTCACTGGCGCGGCTCAGCCACTATACCGCGACAGACGCCGACCATTTCCAGAACCACGTGCTGTTCACCAACTACCAGTTCTACGTCACCGAATTCGAAGCCTACGCGCGTCAAATGCTGGCCGATCCGAAAACCGGCTACACCAGCTTTGTCAGCACAGGCAATGTCGAGATCTCGGATGCAGAGACGCCGATTGCTCCGGTGGACAAACAACCGCAGATGCCGACCTATCACCTCAAACGGGCGGATGGCTCCGGCATCACTTTGGTCAATATCGGCGTCGGTCCGTCAAACGCCAAAACCGCCACCGACCACATCGCCGTACTGCGCCCTCACGCCTGGATCATGGTTGGCCACTGCGCCGGTCTGCGCAATTCGCAAAGCCTTGGCGACTTCGTTCTGGCCCACGCCTATCTGCGCGAAGATCACGTTCTGGATGACGATCTGCCGGTTTGGGTACCGATCCCTGCATTGGCCGAAGTGCAGATCGCCATGGAACAGGCCGTGGCCGAGGTCACCGAGCTTAAAGGCTACGACCTCAAACGTGTGATGCGCACCGGCACCGTCGCCACCATCGACAACCGCAACTGGGAACTGCGTGAACATGCCGGCCCCGTTCAACGCCTCAGCCAGTCCCGTGCCATCGCGCTGGACATGGAAAGCGCCACAATCGCCGCCAACGGCTACCGGTTCCGCGTTCCCTATGGCACGCTTTTGTGTGTCAGCGACAAGCCGCTGCACGGCGAATTGAAGCTTCCCGGAATGGCCTCGGACTTCTATAAAACGCAAGTCGCCCGTCATTTGATGATCGGAATTCGGGCGATGGAGACTCTTCGCGAAATGCCTCTTGAACGGCTCCATTCGCGGAAATTGCGCTCATTTGACGAGACAGCCTTCCTGTGACCCTGCGGAAACTTGCCCAAAACCCTTAAAATTGGGGTTTTTTGGCACACAATTTATTGTGTTCATCCACCATATCCCGTTAAATGCGCGACACGAGGCCCAACATTCGGGCAAATAATGGAGACCTGAAATGGCAAAACCGATGACCAAGACCCAACTCGTTGCCGCTTTGGCCGAAGAAATGGGTTCGGACAAGAAATCCGCAGGCGCGGCACTGGAAGCAGTATGCGCACTGATCACCCGCGAAGTTTCTGGCGGCGGCGCAGTGACCCTGCCCGGCGTTGGCAAAATCTACTGCCGCGAGCGCCCAGAGCGCATGGTGCGTAACCCCGCCACCGGCGAGCAGATCAAGAAAGACGCAGACAAGGTTGTGAAAATGACCATCGCCAAAGCGCTGAAAGACAGCGTGAACGGCTGATCGCGTTGATCACCTGACACTGAAAGGGTCGCCTTCGGGCGGCCCTTTTTCTTTGGCGGTCTCGCGCGATGCCTACGCGCCAACAGGGTGTGCTGCGCCTGCTCAAACAGACGCAGCCAAATTTCACAACTGCGCGCTGGGCGTAGACTGAGAAATCGCGATCTCATCGGCGTTCATGTCTTCGCCGATGCCCTCAAACAGGGGCGTCGACAAATACCGCTCGCCCGTATCCGGCAACATCACCAGAATATTGCTACCTTCAGGTGCCGTTTGTGCCACCTGCATCGCTGTGGCAAAGGTCGCACCGGCCGAGATTCCGGTGAATACTCCTTCTTCCGCCGCCAGGCGTCGCGACCACGCGATGCTGTCTGGACCGGAAACGGTCAACAATTCATCATAGAACCCGTTGTCCAACGCTTCCTGCAAAACCCACGGAATGAAATCCGGGGTCCAGCCCTGAATCGGGTGCGGCTCAAAATTCGGGTGGCTCTCTGTGGCCTGATGGGCATCGTTGCGCGTGTTCACATACCCCGATCCGATCAGCGCCGAATTCGCAGGCTCTGACAGGATGATTTTTGTATCGGGACTTTCGCGCCGCAGCACACGACCAACGCCGCTCACCGTGCCACCGGTTCCGTATCCGCTCACGAAATAGTCCAGCTTTTCACCGGCAAAATCGCTAAGAATTTCACGTGCCGTTGTGGCCTCGTGAATGTCAGCATTGTCTGCGGTCTCAAACTGACCCGCCAGAAACCAGCCATTCGCCTCTGCCAATTCCTTGGCCTTGGAATACATGCCAAAGCCCTTTTGCGCTTTGGGTGTCAGAACGACCTTGGCCCCCAGAAACCGCATCAACTGCCGCCGTTCCACGGAAAACGCTTCGGACATGGTGATCACCAGCGGATAGCCTTTGGCGGCACAGACCATCGCCAAGCCGATGCCGGTGTTGCCTGACGTGGCCTCAACCACCGTTTGTCCAGGCTTAAGCCGCCCGTCGCGTTCTGCCGCCTCGATGATGTTCAGCGCCAGCCGGTCCTTTACGGATCCGGCCGGATTGAAGGCCTCAAATTTCACAAAGACGTTCACATGCTTCGGGGCGATCCGGTTGATACGCACAACCGGCGTATTCCCGACGGTTTCCAGAATGCTGTCGTACCGCACACCGCGGCCTTGGGTTTCACGAATGCTCATGGTCTGCCACCTTGTTAAATTGCATCAGTCATTTGCCAAAAATCTAATCCCGATTGCGCGCGGCAAAAGCCCGACAAAGCCAAATAGGACCGCTATCGCGCATCTCGATCAGAATCAGAAACCAAGTCCGCAGCAAGCGGCCCAACTCTAAACCGGTTCTGCACCTTGGGCGAAATTCAAAACCGCCGTTTCACAGAAAACACTGAATTTCGATCAGATAGCCGTTCGGATCGCGAACAAAAAACGAATAGATGCCAAATCTGTCCATTTTCTCCGGGCGCCCCTGCAGATTTACACCCGCCGCCTCAAGTCGCGCGAACCAGACATCCACCGCTGCGACGCCATCGACCAACAATGTGATCATACCGCCCTCAGGGGCCACGACACGATCTTCAAAGGTTTCACACACCCCGATCCGCGCGCCCTCAGACGTAGCAAAAATCATCGCTGCGCCTGCATCCAAAAGCACCTCAAGACCCAGCGCGTCCCGATAGAACGTCACGCAAGGCGACAAGCTTTCCGTATAGACCCAACTGATCTGACCCGTGATTGCATTCATGCCGCTCTCCTGACGCTACCCTTTGGTGCATACTGATCAGAGCCCAGCGCGACAATGGCTGACCTGGACAGACCACTTCGCCGACGCGCTCCCGCCCCTTCGGGTTGGGCCTGGCCGCACCACCGCGCGGCAGAGTGTTGTGGGCCGCAACGCGCGGTGCGGTAACCACCATCCAGCCGTGTTTCTGCACCGACGCGATACCGACGTAATACTGATGGAATACAGACCCGCAAAAACCCGACGATTCAAAGTGTTAAAAATTGAGGCAAGGTGCCCCGTTGCGACTTGCTCCACAATCAGATTAGATCGCCGCGATACACATCTTCAGGACCTCCCAAAATGGATCTTCGCGCTATCGGCATGGGGCTGCTCTTTGCCTTCATCTGGTCCTCGGCCTTTACGTCTGCGCGCATCATCGTGGCTGACGCGCCTCCCTTGGCGATCTCATCTATCCGCTTTGCCATCGCAGGCCTGATCGGTGTCGCCATCGCCCGCGCTTTGGGCCAAACATGGCACCTGACCCGCGCCCAATGGCGGGCGACGCTGATCTTTGGCCTTTGCCAGAATGCCTTGTATTTGGGGCTAAACTTCACCGCGATGACCACGATTGAGGCCTCACTGGCGTCCATCATCGCCTCCACCATGCCGCTGCTGGTTGCCTTTCTCGGATGGGTCGCGCTTGGGGAAAAGCTCAGCCCAATGGCCGCCATCGGCATGGTGCTCGGATTTGGTGGCGCGGTCCTGATTATGGGCGCACGGATGGAGCAAGGCGTTGATATGTTTGGCGTTATCCTCTGTGTTATCGGCGCGTTGGCGCTGGCTATCGCCACACTCACCGTGCGCGGCGCCTCTGCTGGCGGCAACGTCATGATGATTGTTGGCCTGCAAATGTTCGTCGGCGCGATTGTGCTGTTCGCAGCGTCGCTGGCCTTTGAAACATGGGAGTTCAACTGGACACCCCGCATGCTCACGGCGTTGACCTATACCATCTTCGCTCCGGGGCTTCTGGCCACATGGATCTGGTTCGCGCTGGTCGCCCGCATCGGCGCAGTCAAAGCCGCTACCTTCCACTTTCTGAACCCGTTTTTCGGCGTCGCCATCGCCGCCGTGATCCTTGGTGAAACGCTTGGTTTCTTTGACATTATTGGCGTTGCCATCATCGCGACGGGCATCCTTGCCGTACAGCTTTCGAAACAATCGCACACGCCCAAGTGAAGCCGCGTCAGCGCGGTTTGATATGACAAAAGCCGCATGTGTTGGCACAACATGCTTATGGAATTTGTCTTTGCATATGGCGCGGGTCTGCTGACCCTGATCAACCCCTGCGTGGTTCCGGTGCTGCCGATCGTGCTGGCCACCGCTTTGCAAGCCAGCCGCCATGGCCCCGCCGCATTGGCCTTGGGCATGAGTATCAGCTTTGTTGTGCTTGGCATGGCCGTGACCGTCTTTGGGCACGCCATTGGTCTGACACCTGAAACCCTCGCCCGCGGTGGCGCCGTCCTTATGATGGTCTTTGGTGCCATCCTGCTTATCCCACAGTTTTCAATGGCGTTTTCCACCGCTACCGCCGGCGTTGCTGCGCAGGCTGACGGCACGCTTGACGCGGTGGACCGCTCCACATTGCAAGGCCAATTCCTTGGCGGCCTGCTGTTGGGCGCGGTGTGGTCGCCCTGCATCGGGCCCACTCTTGGCGGGGCGATTTCACTCGCCAGTCAGGGTGAAAGCCTCGGCAGCGCCGCGCTGATCATGGTGGCTTTCGCCGCTGGCGTGTCGACCCTGATCCTTGGTCTTGGTTATGGCGCCCGGTCGGCTTTGCAAAGCCGCCAGGACCTGATGCGCCGCATCGCGGCCAAATCCCGCCCCTTCATGGGCGCGATCTTTCTGCTCACCGGCCTCGCGCTGTTTTTCAACCTTCACCACATGATCGAATTTTGGTTGGTCGGCATCTTGCCCACCTGGTTGCTCGATCTGTCTGTATCCCTCTGATCAAAAGGATTTTTCAATGAACCGTCGCACTTTCCTCACAACAACCGTCGCCGCCTTGGCCCTGCCTGTCGTCGCGCAGGCCACCACAAACTACACACCTGGCCTTGTGAAAAAACGCCTCGCTGCAGGCGAAACCGTGTTTCTGGTTTTTGGCACCGAATGGTGCACCACCTGCGCCGCGCAAGACCGCGCCATCAACGCCTTGATGCAGTCCAATCCGGACTATGACGCCAAGGTCACTTTCATCCACGTCGATTACGATCAGTACGGTCAATCCGATCTGGCGAAAGAGCTGAAAATTCCCCGCCGCTCGACCCTCGTGGTGCTCAAAGGAAGCGAAGAACTTGGCCGCATCGTGGCAGGCACCTCCAAAAAACAGATCAAAGACCTGATGGACATTGCCCTGTCCGCAACCGTGGCATGACAGGCCGCACATCTACCGAGGCGTGTGTGCGCCTCGGATTGATCCAGACAATGCAAACATAGACACCGCCTATGTAAAACATTGGAATTTTCTAGGATCAAACCTTGGTTTCTCATTGCTAAGCTGCCCGTCACGCCAAACCAACGGGAACCGCCTGATGACCCAGACACTTGATATGTCGCGCAGCAAAGCCAGCCCCGTGGGCGAGGAAAGACCGCGCCGCTTCGTGTTTTTGCTGCTCCCGGAGTTTTCGCAAATCAGCTTCGCTTGCGCGCTCGAGGCGCTGCGCATGGCAAACGGATTTGATGGGCGCAAACATTTTGACTGGCACGTGCTCAGCAGTGATGGCACGCCTGTCGCGGCCTCAAGCGGTCTTGCCCAAATAGTCGACGGCGACCTTACAGAACTGGACCGTCAAGACACGCTGATCGTCTGTGGTGGGGACAACATCGCCACCCATTCCACACCTCAAGTGCTCAATTGGATCCGCCGCGAGGCACGGCGTGGTGTGCGCGTCGGCTCTGTTGCAAGCGCCACCTATACCCTCGCATTGGCTGGCCTGTTGACCGGCAAGCAAGCCACCGTGCATTGGGATTTTCACAACGCTATGGCCGAAAGCTTCCCCGGCATCGACCTGTTAGAACGGGTTTTTGCAATTGACGGACAGCACTTCACCTGCGCCGGCGGTGCGGCCTCGATGGACTTGATGCTTTATCTGATCGAGCGGGACCACGGCCGCGACCTTGCCAATCACGTGGCCGAGAAAATGGTCTACTCCGCGCCGCGCAGCCCGCACCACAACCAGCGCCTGTCGCTGCAACTGCGCGCCGGCAAACGCAGCAGCAAACTGACCGAAGCCGTGGAAATCATGAATGCCAACATCGAAGCGCCCCTGACCCCGTCCGAGGTCGCCACCGCCGTTGGTCTGTCCTCCCGCCAGCTCGAACGCCTGTTTCGCAAACACCTCGGCACCACGCCCAAAACCCACTACACCGGCCTTCGTCTGCGCAAGGCCCGCGACTTGATGTTTCAAACCGAAATGAAGCTCAGCGAAATTTGCTTTGCCTGCGGCTTCAACAGCCAGACCCATTTCTCCAAAGCCTACCGCGCATCCTTCGGCGTATCGCCGAGCCGCGACGATGGCCGGTTCGAACCCGCTACTCTGCGCGTCAGGTCGCGGACGATCACTATGGCTTGACCCTCCTGCGATAACTCTTTTCAAAGTAGTCTCACGTACCATATCCCCGTAGTGAGGTCGGGCAAACAAAGGCCCCAGACAAGGAGACGCGCATGACCAAGTATTTCAAAGACCCCGACGTGGTCGCCACGCTGACCGACGAACAGTTCTGGGTCACTCAGGAAAGCGGCACCGAACGCCCCGGTTCTGGCAAGCTTTTGTACAATCATGAACCTGGTATTTACGTCGACGTGGTCTCGGGTGAACCGCTGTTTGCCAGTTCTGACAAATACAACTCCGGCTGCGGCTGGCCCAGCTTTACCAAGCCCATCGAAACCACCAATGTCGCTGAATCCCACGATACGACACATGGCATGGTCCGCACCGAAGTGCGCTCCGCGCACGGCGACAGCCACCTTGGCCACGTTTTTCCGGACGGCCCCGCAGATCGCGGCGGCCTGCGCTACTGTATCAACTCCGCCTCGTTGCGGTTCGTGCATCGCGACGATATGCAGGCCAAGGGCTACGGCGCCTATCTCGACCAAGTAGAGGAGATCGACCAATGAGCGAACGCGCAGTTCTGGCCGGCGGCTGTTTCTGGGGCATGCAGGATTTGATCCGAAAAATGGACGGCGTGCTGTCCACACGGGTGGGATATACCGGCGGCGATGTGCCCAATGCGACCTACAGGGACCACGGAACCCATGCCGAAGGCATCGAGATCACCTTTGATCCGGCGCGCATCAGCTATCGCAAATTGCTGGAATTCTTCTTTCAAATTCACGACCCGACCACGCCGAACCGTCAGGGCAATGATCTTGGCATGTCGTATCGCTCTGCGATCTATTTCACGGACGACGCGCAAAAAGCCTGCGCCATCGACACCATCGCTGATGTCGAGGCGTCTGGTCTTTGGCCCGGCAAAGTGGTGACCGAAGTTGAACCGGTTGGTGACTTCTGGGTCGCAGAAGAGTTTCACCAGGACTATCTGGAAAAGAACGCAAATGGCTATACCTGCCACTTTGCGCGTCCGGACTGGGTGCTGCCAAAACGTGACGTTTCCGCCTAATCAGAGACTGTTTTAGGTCGGCCGCCTTGCGCTATCCCTCTGCGACGCGGGGCCGACCGGACGCTTCGACTGTGATCGTCGCCTCTATAAAGACCTCGCGCGCTTCTGCCATCGCGCGGGTCACGTCCCGCTCTGCACGCACCCGAATGCTCTGAGCACCCGCAGCCTCTGCGTCTGCACGCGCAAGCTCGGACAAATGCGTTTCCAGCCGCGTCAAAGCCTCTTCTTCGCTCAAAAAGTCTTCGAGCCCCACCTCCAGATGCACCCGAAATTTGCCTTCGCTGAGCGCGGTCACTGTACCCGCCCGTCGAATGGTTACACGGCCCACAACCGCGCCAATCGCGTTTGCCACGCCGCCGTGTTCTGGCAACTTCATCGCACAGCCCAACTGTTCCGCCACCGCCGGATAATAACTCCCCGCAGATGCCCCCAATCCGATCACCGCGCTTGCTAACCCGGTCTCAAGCCGGATCAAACCACGATGCCCGCCGTTTAGCCCCCGCTGCATCAAAACATGTCGCGCCAACCGTTCTGGCGGCAGATCAAACCCCAAGTCCTCTTCGGCAAAACCAGTCTCTAATAGGGCCAAACCTGTCTGATGTGTCAGTTGGTCTACAATGATCTTCGCCAAATCCTCAGGCTCCGGTGCCAACATCTGTCCTGCACCAGTGCGCCGTCGTCCAAACAACCGCAACGCCTTTTCCGCCGCCACCTGATCCCAAGCATTCACCTTGCCCAAAACGTGGGATGCGTCCGACGGCGTCACGCCAGCAACTTGCACAAGCCCACGTGTCACCAAGCGCCGCAATGCCTTGATCTCAATCCGGTTGCGCAGCACATCTCCCAAAGGAGTGACACCGGACCCAATCCGGCCAAACAACGCAGCCTCCCGGTCAGACAACCCAACAGGCTGCGCACCTTTCAGGGCGCGCACAAATCGCCCGTCATGTTCTCCCGGCACGGCCCGCACCAACTGCGCATCAAGCGCGGCGTGCACGCCGTCATGGTCATCCAGCGCCATCAGCGACACCGGCACCAACCGCCTTGGTCCAAGCGTCACACCGCCTTGCAGCCCTTCGGACACAAAATGCACCTCGCTGTCGCCGCCAAGACCAAAAGTGCGCATCGCTACGGCTTCTACCATGGTGCGAAACGGTCCGACCTGCGCACCGTCAGGATCAATCGCTGGCCGCCCTCCGCGCAACACAGCCACATCCGTAGTGGTGCCGCCAATGTCGCTGACCAATGCGTCGTCCGCCTTGGTCAACCACCGCGCCCCCACGATCGACGCCGCCGGTCCACTCAGGATGGTCTCAATCGGCCGTTCCCGCGCGAAAGCAGCGGAAATCAGCGCGCCGTCTCCGCGCACCACCATCAGCGGCGCGGTCACGCCTAGCGCGTTCAACTGCGCCTCGGCGCGTGAGATCAACCGATCAATCATGCCAATCAACCGCGCATTCAAAAGCGCGGTCAAAGCCCGCTTTGGCCCGTTCAATTTGGCCGACAAATGATGTGACGCACTCACGGGCCGCCCGGTCAACGCTGCCACCAACGCCGCCGCCTGTTGTTCGTGCGCCGGATTGCGCGTCGCAAATTGCGAGGCCACAGCAAACCCGCTGACCGCCGCGCCGTGTACGCCCACCCAATCGCGCAAGGCCGGCTGATCCAAAGGCGCGACTTCACCGCCCGCATGATCGTGTCCACCCGCCAGAACCACCACGGGATCACCGGCCAACGCCTCATCCAGCCCGTGTTTCTTCAAATCTGCGGCGTCAAAGCCAATCAAAATCAAGCCGACGCGCTCGCCTTGCCCCTCGACCAACGCATTGGTCGCCAATGTCGTGGACAGCGACGCCAACGTCACATCGCTCGGATTGACCGCAGCCTCGGTCAGAACTGCCGACACCGCCGCGCCGATACCCTCGGCAAGGTCGTGCCGCGTCGTCAACGCCTTGGCGCTCGCAATCACATCGCTTTCGTCGCGGATCAAAACCGCATCTGTATAGGTGCCGCCGGTATCGACGCCCAAAGACAAGCTCATCTTGCCATTATCCTTCTTGTTCGCTGTGAAACGGATAGCGAGGCAACGCCCGCTCGACCAGCCTGTTTGCGACACCAGAAAGAGATGTGCCCGTCACACGAGTCCGATGTCCTCGCCCAAAGCACCAGTCAAGTCGGACCAACCCTTTCGACCCATGCTTTTGTAGTGAAATGGGGCGCAACACCGCACCCGATGCAAAAAAATCCGTTTTAGTGTGAACCATCTGTGTTCTTCGACGTAGACTATGTATGCTGACCTTAAACATAGATCCCAAATGTGCAGTGTCCCACCCACCGGACGCGCCGAGACGCGAAAGAAAATTGGTGCCGCAAAAGACTCCAGAGCTTTCAGAGAACACGGTCTTGATGATCGCGGTTCGTGACCAGAGAGACCGGGACGCTTTTGCATCGCTTTTTGATTTCTTCGCTCCTCGGCTGAAGGGTTTCATCATGCGCTCTGGCACCTCCAATCACCAAGCCGAAGAGCTTGTGCAGGAGGTCATGCTGACTGTCTGGCGTAAGGCGGAACAATTTGACCCACATCGGGCGCAAGTGTCTGCATGGATCTATCAAATCGCCAGAAACCGGCAAATCGATTTGTTCCGCAAGGAAAGCCGCCCCGTGCCGGAAGAGTTGAAAGAAGACCCCGCAAGCGAACCCGATGCCAGTCAGCTTCTGGCCGTTGAGCAAGAAGCCGGTCATCTGCGCAAAGCGCTTGCAGAGCTTAAGCCGGATCAGCGGCACATCATTGAAAAGGCCTACCTCGGAGAGCTGACGCATCAGCAGATCAGCGAAGAGACCGGCCTGCCCCTTGGAACAATAAAATCTCGCATCCGGCTTGGACTGGAGAGATTGAGACATGAGTTAAAGGATCTCAAGACATGAGCGCCATTTCACATCACATACCCGATGCGATGCTGACGGCTTATGCAGCGGGCACACTGCCTCACGCCTTTTCGGTTGTTGTGGCAAGTCATGTATCCCTGTGTCTCCAGTGCCGCGCAGCGCTAGAGGCGCATCAATCCGTGGGCGGTGCGATTCTGGAAAGCAGGGAAAAAGTTTCCGTGTCCAGCAGTCTGAAATCGGACTTGTTGGCGCAACTTGATGCGCCTTTCCGCCCTGAACCTGTCTATGATCGGTCTGGCGTGTATCCCGGCCCCGTCATGGAAGCTCTGAAAGGACGTGCACCGAAATGGAAGAGTCTCGGTATGGGCGTGCGTCAGGACATTATCTCCGCTGGCGATGAGGGGTCGGTGCGCCTGCTCTATATCCCACCTGGGCAGGCCGTTCCGGATCACAGCCACAATGGGCTGGAGCTGACCCTCGTGCTGCAGGGGAGCTTTAGTGATGAAACCGGCAAGTTCGGTGTTGGTGACCTTGAGATCGCAAACGAAGATCTGGAGCATACCCCAACTGCTGATGAGGGCGAGCCATGTATTTGTTTGGCGGCAACCGATGCACCGCTGAAGTTTGCTGCCTTCATGCCCCGATTGCTTCAACCGTTGTTTCGGATTTAGGCATCTGTCCCACACCAAAGGTTCCACCAGATTGCAAATCTGAACACCCGATATCCCTCTCTACACTGTGATGACAGCCGGAGATTTCTTACGTGTTTCAAGCCACAGAAGTCGCGGTGAATGACCGGATGCAATCCGGCTATACCTACATGCGAACCGCGCCGGTCGGCGAGGCTTTTGCAGACACATTCAAGCCGCACTTTTCTCCGCAAGAGATGTTGGAAATGGGTGTGTTTGAGGGGCGCTATATGGGCGACTGCACCAAAGAGTTCCCACCTGAGTGGTTTGCAAATGCCAAGCTAAGTACCAAGGCCGATGTGTCGCTGAACTACTTTGGCGTCAAAAGCCGGCAACCCCTAAGCACGTGGCGCGAAAAGGGATGGATATATGGCCCAGATCCGCGCGGCTGGTTCCAATGGTATTGTCGGTATTACATGGGGCGGCGTCTGGATGATGTCGACCTCATCCAGATCAAACGCTGGCGCGCCTTTTCCCGCCACGCAGGTCAGATACGCGCAAACTGCTACCCCGGAGACATCTTTTGCCGTCCCCGCCAACGGCAGGGGCTGCTTCAGTGGGCTTACGACCCGTTTATCTGAGGCCGAACCGCCTATTTGAAGCCAAGAGCCAAGAAATCGGGCAAAAGGGAATACAGGCGAAGAATCCATGAAAATGGCGCAGGGAAATCCGTGCGAAAGCGCCGCTTCCGCATGGCGCGCGCAACCTTTGCCGCGGCCTTTTCGGGCGACATAAGCATCGGCATTTTGAAGGTGTTTTTCCGGGTCAGCCGTGTGTCAATAAAGCCGGGATTCACCAGCCGAACCACAATCCCACTGCCCGCCAAATCATGACGCATGGTTTCGGCCAAGCTGCGCAAAGCTGCTTTGCTGGCGCCATAGCCGATCGAATTAGGTAGCCCACGATAGGCCGCCAACGATCCAATCAAAGTCACGTCACCTTTACCGGCATTCAAGAAAGTCGGAATGATCTGTCCCAAAATGCGCATCGCACCCATAAAGTTCACGTCACACATCGTGAGAGCAGCGTCGGCGTCCCAATCCGAGGCGTTCATAGGGTCATAAGCGCCTGCATTGTAAATCACGCCGTCGATGTCACCGACCTCGGCAATGGCACCACGTACAGATTCGGCATCGGTCACATCCATCGCCAACACACGTGAGCCAGGTATATCTGCGCTCAGACTTTCCAGCCGGTCAGCACTGCGCGCAGACAACACCAGATGCGCGCCCTCGGCAGCCAACGTTCGCGCCAAGGCGCGCCCAAGCCCCTCACTCGCGCCGATAAGCCAGTAGGTTTTTCCGGAAATTGGGATCATTTTGATGTGGCTTCAACCGATGTATTGTTTGAAATCAGTACATCCGGTGCGGGTGGCTTCTTCAGGAAGGGCGCCTTTTTCACATACAGCTTCAAGGCTTGCCAATGGATTAGGGTTAGCACACGCAATGCTCCGAACGGACGGCGTATTGCGGCCCAAAGCAGCGATGCCGACGTCGCCGGACGTCTTGGTCCGGAAAGCGTGGCCAAGACCCCTTCGCTGCCGTTTTCATACGAAATTCGAATATCGATTTTGCTATCCGTGAATTCGAAATTGAAAAAGTAGCGGCCCGAAATTTTCTGAAACGGCGAGACATGCATAAGCTTGTCCGCGCTGATACGATCCGATTTTCGTATCGGCCGAAAGTCGTCATGCGCACAAAAGTAGCAGTGCCGATCCCCGAAGGTGTTGTTAACCTCAGCGACGAAAGCCACAAGTTGTCCGCCCTTCAAAGCGATCCAGAAGCTCACCGGATTGAAATGCGTCCAAAGAAAGCTGGGCTGGGTCAGCAACAACAGCCGCAAGTCAGACACAGGCGCACCGCGCTCTTCCAGAATGTCACGAAACCACGCCACTCCACGCCCCTGATTGATCGCACCACCATGTTTGTGATCCCACACCGAAAACAAGTTGAACTGGTTGCGCGACAGAAGGCTTGGATTGCTCCCGGAGTCCGGATCGCACAGCACATAATCTACGCCGTAACTGAAGGCGTTTTTGATCGGCCCGCGTCTGGCGTGAAAGCTTTGGCTCTGAATATGTTCCATCATATCAAGGTTACGCACGTCGGTGTCAGCTGGATCAAATTTCAACAAGACAATTTTAGTCAAATACATGATCCTGCACAAACCCTCCAAAACTCTGAAAACAGGCGTTTTTTGATCCAGTGCGAGAGTCCGCGCGTAACGGTCTCAAATACGCATGAAATGAGGGCCAAATGTTTGACCAGACCCACGGTGGACGAAAAAAGATAGCAATTGTTGGCGGAGGCATCTCCGGCCTTTCGGCCGCTTACTACTTGTCACCCAACCACGACATCACACTTTTTGAAGCCGCTCCAAGACTGGGCGGCCATGCGCGCACGGTATTGGCCGGAAAAAACGGCGATCAACCCGTCGACACAGGATTTATCGTCTTCAACTATGTGACGTACCCATTTTTGACGCGCCTGTTTCGTGATCTGGATGTGCCAGTGATCAAAAGCGAAATGAGCTTTGGCGCCTCAATCGACGACGGTCGCCTCGAATACGGACTGAACACCCTTCGGGCCATTCTTGCTCAAAAGCGCAATATCTTTCGGCCACAGTTCTACAAAATGATCGCCGACATCGTGCGGTTTGGCCATCGCGCCGAAGCAGCCGCACAGGATCCGGACAAAACCATCGATGAGCTGGTCACAGAGCTGCGATTGGGCAAGTGGTTTCGCAACTACTACCTGATGCCCATGTGCGGTGCGATCTGGTCGACACCCGTGAGCGACGTTGGCCAGTTCCCTGCCAAGTCCCTCGTGCAGTTTTTCCGCAACCACGCCCTTTTGGCAGGCATGCCCGAGCATCAATGGTGGACCGTCAAAGGCGGCAGCATCGAATACGTGCGTCGTTTGGAAACCGCGTTGGTGGCGCGCGGATGTACGTTGCACAAACAAGCGCCTGTGACATCGGTCACGCGCGGCCCATTTGGCGTGAAAATCTCGGCCCAAGGCCACGCAAGCGAGACATTTGATGAAATCATTCTGGCCTGTCACTCAGATCAGGCAATGACCATTTTGGGTGCCGACGCGACCTCGGCTGAGCAAGACGCCCTGGGCAGCGTTCGCTATCAAACCAACAAGGCCGTGTTGCATTGCGACGCCAACCAGATGCCGAAAAGAAAGCAGTGCTGGTCAAGCTGGGCGTACCGGTCCCAAGACGGCGATATTGGCGTCACTTATTGGATGAACAAACTGCAGGCCATTCCCGAGTCCGACCCGCTTTTTGTCACTCTCAACCCGTCCAAGGAAATCCCCGAGGCCAAGATCTACGACTCCGTGGAATACGCCCACCCAATTTTCGACGGGGCCGCGCTGAAGGCCCAGCAAACCATCCGCGACATGCAAGGTCACAACCGCACTTGGTTCGCAGGTGCTTGGAACCGTCACGGGTTTCATGAGGACGGCATTGCCAGCGCAATGCGGATTGTCGACGAGATCAACCAAATTCAACAACCACAGGAGGTTGAGGTATGTCTCTGACCACCAAGGCATTGAAATCAAAGTTTCTGTCCACCTGCGAACAGCTGCATGAAGGGCGCCTGACTTTGCGCACACCAGAAGGCGAGACGTATCGTTTTGGCAACACGGGTGATGAGGCTGAACTGGTCATTCGCGACTGGGCGGCCGTGTCCGCTCTGGCGGCCCACGGACAAGTCGGCCTGGGCGAAACCTATGTTCAGGGTCTGTGGGAAACACCCTCGATCGAAGGTCTCATGAGCCTCGCAATGCGTAATCGCGATCACTTCCCAACCTACGACAAAGGCAAGTTCGTGAACCGCGCAAAGTTCCGTTTGGTCGACACCGTTTTGCGGGCCAACTCCCGACGCGGTTCCCGGAAAAACATCCGGTCGCACTATGATGTCGGAAACGAATTCTATCAGCTTTGGCTGGACGACGGCATGACTTATTCCTCGGGCATATTCGACGGCACCGACCAAGATCTGGGCCGCGCTCAAATCCGAAAAAATGCGCGCGTGCTGTCCAAACTGGGCAATGGAGAGCGCACGCTCGAGATTGGGTGCGGCTGGGGCGGGTTTGCGGATGCCGCAACACGGGACGGTCGCAATGTGACAGGGGTCACAATTTCTCGAAATCAACACAGCTACGCCGAATGTCGGCTGGACGGCCGCGCCGATATTCAGCTGCGTGATTATCGCGACATTGACGGCACTTTCGACAACATCGTTTCAATCGAAATGATTGAAGCCGTCGGCGAAAAATACTGGCCCAGCTACTTCGCGACGCTCAAGCGCAGCCTCGCGCTTGGAGGGCGGGTGGTTCTGCAAGCGATCACCGTGAAAGACAGCTTTTTTGAGACCTATAAATCCTCATCTGACTACATCCGCCAGCATGTGTTTCCGGGTGGGATGTTGTTGTCCGACCAGGTGATCGCGGCGCAAGCAAATGCGGCTGGGCTGCAGGTGCGCGACTCCTTTGGCTTCGGACAGGACTATGCCACCACTTGCCGGATTTGGGCTGCACGGCTTGCGGGACAAAAACGCGCCATTTCGGAAATGGGATATGGCGAAGAATTTCAACGCAACTGGCAATACTACCTTGAAATCTGCGCGGCCTCTTTTGCCATTGGTCACACCGATGTCGTGCAAGTCGAGCTGGCCCATGCGTAGACTAGCGGCGATCATAGCAGGCTTGGTTTGCGCGCTTCCGGCCTATGCCTCTTCGGTGGAACGGGAACTGTCGGGCGCGCAAATGCGCGGCGCAGCAACGTTTCGATATGTTGGAGTATCCCTTTATGAAGCGCGGCTTTACACCAAAGGCGGCGCAGAGCTGAATTGGGGCGAGGATTTTGCGCTGGAAGTGACCTACCTGCGCAACCTCAAAGAGCGCGCACTTATCGACAGCACAATGAATGAATTCACGCGCGCCGGACCTGCCTTGCCGGTCCGAGACAGGCTTGAAGTCTGTTATCAGGATGTGCGCAAGGGCGACACCTACCTCGCGGTGTCTAACGGGCCGGACACGCTTGAATTCTGGCTGAATGGCGATCCCGTGTGCACGCTGCGGTACCCACAAATCAAAACACGATTTATGGCCATTTTCCTTGGCAACAACACCCGCTCCAAATCTTTCACAGCGCAGCTCAAGGGGCAGTGATGATTTACCCACGGGTCAGCCTTTTTGCCGCGATGTTGGCGATGGCGGGTATTCCCCTCTATATCCATTTGCCACGGTTCGCCTCCGTGGAGCTTGGGATCACGCTTGCCGCTCTCGGCCCTTTGTTGCTGCTTATTCGGGTTGTGGATTTGGTGCAGGACCCGGCGATCGGTTGGGCAATCGACCGTTGGCCCAATGCGCAAAACCTGTTCGCGATGCTGGCAGCTGCAGGCCTGGCAATCGGCTTTCCCTTGCTGTTTACGCTCCAATCAGGACCCTATCTCGTCGTGAAATTGGTCGGCGTGCTTGTCTTGCTGTTTTCCGCATACAGCCTTGGAATGATCCTTTTGTATGGTCGCAGCGCGACCCTTGCGGTGCGGCCGGAACGGGAAAACCTGATAACCCTAGCCGCCTTTCGCGAGGCTGGAATGCTCACCGGCGTGATTGTTGCTGCCGCGGCGCCTTCTGTTTTGGTCACAATGGGAGCGGCCGACCAGGGATACCGCGCCTATGGCTTATTCCTCGGCGCGCTGGCCGTCGGGCTTTGGGTTGTCACGATGCCAATGTGGCGCCGGCCGCCCGTCGCGGGCGAACATGTAACGGTCGCGGGTTTGGCCGATGCAGGCGCACTGAGATTGTTGGCTTTGGCCTTGGTCAACAGCTTACCGGTTGCAATTACCTCCACGCTATTCGTGTTTTTCGTCGAGGACCGCTTGCTGCTGGAGGGCATGGCCGGACCGTTGCTAATCCTTTTCTTCCTAAGTGCCGCGGCCAGCGTTCCCGTTTGGACAAAGGCGAGTCTCAGATTTGGCGCAAAGGCCGTGCTTCTCTTGGCCATGCCGCTCGCAATCCTCAGCTTTGTGGGCGCGGCAGCTTTAGCGCCGGGAAATCTGGCTGGCTTTGCGATTGTCTGCTTGATGTCGGGGGCCGCTTTGGGGGCTGACATGGTTCTTTTGCCCGCCATGTTTTCTGTTGCGCTGAACAACGCCGGACTAAACGCATCGCTTGCATTTGGCATCTGGTCCTTTGCCGGAAAATTGGCGTTGGCGCTGGCAGCATTCACAATGCTGCCTCTTCTGGATTTCAGCGGCTTTGTCCCCGGAAAATCAAACTCTGTGCAAGCCTTGACGGCACTCACTGTCGCCTACGCTGTCATACCTTGCGGTCTTAAACTCGGTGCCTTGGCGCTTGTGTGGTCACTTCCTTCAAAGGAACCTTCTGTATGAAACTGTTGTCTCTGTTTTTCTTTGCCGTCGTCTGTTTGGCTGTTGCCAAGCATATGTTTTGGAGCTTTCGCGCTCAGAACCCTAAAAACTACGCCGAAACAAACCCCGCATTCTCGCTCAAGCAACACTTGTCCGGCGACATTTTGTCGGAAGGGATCATTTTTGGGCCCAATGGCAGAATGACAAACAGTTTCGTCGCCAATATGCACGGCGCATGGGACGGAAACTCCGGGACATTGAGTGAAAATTTCGCTTATTCCAACGGCACCAAACAAGTTCGCAAATGGTATTTAAGTCTGGGCGAAAACGGCGCCTTTACAGCGACGGCTGACGACATCGTCGGCGAAGCTCAAGGGCAGGTGTCGGGATCGACGGTGAAAATGCAGTACAGAATTGTGTTGCCGGAACAGGCCGGTGGTCAGACGTTAGATGTCACGGATTGGCTGTATCTGACGGAAAACGGCACCATAATGAACAAGTCCGAATTGCGAAAATTTGGACTGAAGGTCGCGGAACTCAACGCCACCATGCGTCCAACTGCCAAGGAATCGGATTGACCACAGCCGCACAGGTTCATCCAGCGCAGCCTAGGTGACAGATACCTGTGCGCCGAGAGCAATCCGATCGATTTTCCTAAAATTCAGCCTCTCCGTGCAATACGTCTAAAATTAAGCATCAATCAACAATTCTCGTCTACGGCTCTCCTAACGGAATCAAGGACGCAGGAATGCTCTTACTTAAACGGTTGATACTCTGCCTGTCGTGGCTAATGCCGGCTCAGGCGACCCTTGCGGAGACCCTCGTGCTGGGTAGTCTTGAGAACGATGTGCGTCGCCAGTATTCAAATTTCGAATTGCTCGCCCGCTACCTCGAAGACACCCTGTCTGACACAGGCATCTCCAGCGTCGAGATCGCAGTGTATCGCGACGAACAGACCTTTATTGACGCGTTCTCCTTTGGCGAAATCGATCTCTATTTCGACAGCCCTGTCATTGCCGCCAAACTGTCTCGCGCCGTCGACGCCAAGCCTTTGTTGCGCCAATTCAAAGAAGGTGACGCCGCCTATCACTCCCACATCGTTGTGCCTCGTGACAGCCCTGTGCAGACAATCAAAGACCTGAACGGCCTCAAGATCGCTTTCGAAGAGGCCGATTCCTCGTCCGGTTTCCTGATGCCCGCCGATGTCATCACCAGCGCCGGAGGCGAACTGGTCAGGCTGCGTTCCCGCAAACGCGACGTGCCAGAGGGCAAGATCGGCTATGTATTCACCGGTGATGGCAACAATACGATGTATTGGTTGACCCGCGGCTGGACCGACGCCGCCGCACTGCATGATCGGGAAATCAACCATATTGAGACCGTGTTTCCCGGCCAGTTTCGGGTCATCAAGACCAGCCCTTCGATGCCACGTCAGGTCGTCATGCAAGGCCGCCATGTAGACGCCGATCTCTCCGCAGCGATCAAACGCACCCTGCTCGACATGCACAAAACCGAAGAAGGCCGCGTGGCAATCGGCGCATTTTTTGGAACAGAACGCTTTGTGCCTTTTGCTGATGGGCGCGCCGCGTTTGTCCCACTCTTGGACATCATTGACCGACTGACTTACGCCAAGGTGATTGCCGCCACTCCCAACACAGCCCCCAAAAACGCAAGGTGACCTCAGTGAGCATCTCCACTTCTTCTGACACGCCGACAGTTTGGCGCAAAGTCACCTACGGGCTGGAACGGCGGATGCTGTTTTACTTTGGCGCCCTGTTCACCACATGCGTTGCGTTGTTGTTCTATTCCAATGCGATCACTCAGCAGAACCTCGTCGAGGAACGCTTCAAGCAGCGGGCCTCGTCACTGGCGCATATGATCGTCGAGGTCTCCCTGCCATATCTATTTGAAGGTCACCCCTCAGAATTGGACGTGATATATGAGGAGTTAGAAGGACAGCCAGAAATTCTGTCTCTGTCCTTCGTAGACGAAAACAGCCGCTTGCTTGTTGCAGGCGCCAAAAAGCAACACACGCTCTTTCTCGGTGAAGTGGATGACCCGCTTGTAAACAAGGCACAATCTACCTCCAACGTGGCTTATCTCGTGGGACAGGAAGAAATCAATGTCGCGATCCCGGTTATCTACGGGAATTTCAATTTCGGCACGATCCGCGTAGATTTTGATGGCAGCATTCTCCATCGGGAAACCGGTGTTCTACGCCAAAAGAACATCGCTCTTGCCAGCCTTTTCATCCTCGCTGGTCTGTTGATGAGTTTCTTCCTGTCGCGACGTCTGACGACACCTCTCGCCAAATTGACACAAGCCACCGAACAGGCGGCCGCAGGGCATTTGGATCACCGCATTTTCATTCACACAAACGACGAAGTCGAAAGCCTCGCTTCGTCGTTCAACACGATGATGGATCGCCTCGCGGAGCGCGTGAAAAACCTCGAAGATACCAAAGAACAACTCAAAGTCTTCGGCGACGAAGTGCAAAAGAAAAACCAACAGCTGCAAGTCGCTGTGGAAACTGCACAACACGCCGAGACCGCCAAATCCCAGTTCCTAGCCCGCATGAGTCATGAAATCCGCACGCCCATGAACGGGGTGCTTGGCATGGCGGAATTGTTGTCAGATACCGACCTTACAGCCGCGCAGCACGGGTTGTTGGAATCGATGCATTCCTCAGGCTCGTCCCTGTTGAACATCATCAATGACATTCTGGACTTTTCCAAGATGGACAGTGGCCACATGACGGTGCGCAGCGAACCCTGCAAACCAGAAGATATCATTGAAGAAACGGTTCAGGTTTTGGCGTTTCAGGCGTCCGATGCCGGCGTTGATCTGGTCACGCGGATTGACCCTGAATTGCCGGAATTCATCCTCGGCGACAGCCCGCGACTTAAGCAGATCATCATCAATCTTGCGGGCAATGCCCTGAAATTCACAGACGATGGTTATGTGATGATCGATGCCCGCCGCACGCAGGGTGAGGACGGCACACCGATGATGCAAATCAGTGTGTGCGACACCGGCGTCGGAATCCCGCAAGACAAACTCGCCACCGTGTTTGACCAGTTCACGCAGGTCGACGGTAGTTATAGCCGCAAGCATCAGGGCACAGGCCTTGGCCTGGCCATCGCCAAAGGCTTTACCGAATTGATGGGCGGCCGCATTTGGGCAACGTCCTGCACCGGTGAAGGCTCCAAATTCTGCTTTGCGATCCCAATTTTGGAACCTGAGAAAGTGGACTTGCCTACGTCCGAAAAAATCGACCTCAAAGGCATGCGGACGCTGGTGGTACAAAACGACTCTGTGGCGCTTTTTGTGACCAACGAAAAGCTCAACAACTGGGGCGCCGCCAGTGAAAGCTTTGAAAACGGTGGCGCCGCATTGACCGCCCTCAGGGAAGCAACGCAATCGAAAACCCCTTTTGATGCCGTGCTGATCGAGGCCAAACTGCCAGACATGAATGCCGACACCTTCTTGCGCGCATGCCGCGCACTAAAAGGCGTTGCGCAGCCGCGGGTGATCTTCATCAACGACTTGAAAGAGTCTTTCACGCCTTGCTGTGACGGCGACATTTTCCCCGACGCGGAACTGCAAAAACCGCTGATCTCCGGCAATATTTTGCGGGCATTGACCGGCAACGAAACCAAAGTCGTAGATGCCATTGCCCCAACGCCAACAAGGAATCAGACGCAAAACGCACAGTCGCAGACGTCACGCGCTCAAAATAACATGAAGCCTATCCTGATCGTGGACGACAACCGCACAAACCGAAAGCTGATCGAGATCTTCCTTGAGCGTCAGGGCGTGCCATACGCCTCGGCTGAAAACGGGGTAGAAGCGATCACTCAGGCGGAAACCCTGCAACCAGATCTGATTCTGATGGACGTCAGCATGCCGGTGATGAACGGTCTTGAGGCTGCCCGCTCGATCCGGCACCGCGAAGAGGCGGCCAACGTGACCCCGACGCGTATCATCGGCCTCACTGCCCATTCTGCGCCCGAGGACCGTCAGGCCTGTCTTGATGCCGGGATGAATGACCACATGGCCAAGCCGGTAAAACTCGCCAAGCTCAGACAGATTGTGGCAGAGCTGCAATAATCACGCGCAAAACCGATTGCCAGACTCAAAAGGGGCAGGCCCATCGCCTGCCCCTTTTGTCTCATTAAGAATACCGCGCTCAAACGGCTGTTTTGGTAGCGTCCGTATCGACCTCTTCGGCCTCGACCTCAACAGTGTCCCCGTCAACCTCGGCGTCGACATCGTCTTCCGACTGATCCTCCAGCGCACCAACGATCAACGGCAGCATACCAATGCCTGCGGCCGACAAACCTTCTGTCTCCGGCGGTGCGGTCCAACTCAGCGTGTCAAAGCTGCCGCAATTGGTACAGGTCGGCGCCCATTCCGCGTGAATGTTGTGACAGGTGTCACATATCCATTGCGGACCGCGCGGCGCCGTCAGCGCCTTGGCGAGATAGCCTTTGACCACGGCGTCGCTGCCGCCTTCTCCGCGTTCGATTGCCGCCATAATGGTCAGGGCGCGCTGTGTTGGCTCGGTCTCAAAAAGATCGCCCAGCGCCCGGCGAGCACCAGGAAAATCCTCCGCCGCAATCATCAGTTCTGCGTTCAGCAGGCGGGTTTCCGAATGATCCGGCGTCGCCTTGGTGAGCGTTTTGAACCGTTTGATCCGCGCATGCGGGGTTTCGTCAGGCTCAATCGCTGCAAAAGCCGCCGCGAGATCCGGATGCGGGCTCACGTCCCATGTTTTGCGCAGCAGGCGCGTCGCATTCCGTGGTCGCCCTTGATCGACATAGCCTTTGGCCGCCAACACCGCTGCAGGCACCAGATCGGGTGACAGGCGGTTGGCCTCAATCGCCCGCTCACGCGCTTCGATCGAGTTGGCGTCATCCACAATGCCCTTGGCCTCGCCGAGCGCCAGAACAGCGTCGCGGCGACGATGTACGTCTCGCGGCATTGTGCCATGTTTGAGCTTCGCATTCAGCGTGCCACGTGCGCCGCTCCAGTCTTCGTTTTCCGTCTGCAAGCGCAGCAAAGTGTCCTGCACTTCCTCATGGCGCGGCTTCAGGGCAAAAGCCGTTTCCGCCAGCTTCAGCGCCACATCGGTTTTGCCTTCATCCAGCTTCTGTTTCATCAGCCCGCGCACCCCAACAAACCGAGTACGCTCGTCCGTTAGCAAAGTTTTGTAGACTTCTTCGGCCTTCTTGCCGTCGCCGCTCATCTCGGCCGCCTGCGCCACAATCAAATTGGTCAGCTCTGGCTTTTTAAGGAACTTCTGGGCCTTGCGCGCCTTGTCCATCGCCGCGCGCCCTTCGCCCGAAGCCAGCGCCATCAAACCATCCGCCAGCGCCTGATAGCCCTTTTTCTCGCGGTTGCGGTCAAAATAGCGGCTGATCGCGGTCTCATCGCCATTCAGGAACTTCAGTGTCGCAATCAAAAGCCCAAACAGCCTAATCACCAGCCAGGTCGCGGCCACCAGTGCAACAAGCGCCAGCGCGGTCTGGAACGGACCAAGGGTGAACTCAACGCCCCCCATGGTGATCATCACGCCGCCTTCGCTTTCCAGAAGGTGGATCGCGCCAAAGGTCACAGCACCGATGATGGCAACAAAAACAAGTATCTTAATCAAGGACCACAGCATGTTCAGACCTTCAGTTTGAGTTCAGGGCTTGCGCCAACGCGTCGGCGGCAGTTTTGGCCGCAAGGCGGGTTTGCGCCTCGGCGCGCCAGCCCTCCATCATGGCTTTGGGCGCCTCCGCGAGACTATCCAGTTCCGCCAAAGCCTCTGCCAGTTTACCGTCGCGCAGCGCCGCTTCTACCCGACTCAGGATCGCATCGGTATCACCGCCCTCTCGGACCTCAACAGAGCGCGCGCCCAATTGGTTTTTCAGAAAATTGCCAAGCTTGCTGCCCTGCGCGTCGTCAACCTTGTCAGCCCGCGCCTTAGCCAAAGCGGCCCGCGCGGCGTCGGGATAGCTTTCCAACAAGGCCGCAAGCGTGACGACACCGGTCTCCGCATGATCTGCCAGCGCTGCGCCCACCTCGGCGCCCGTCGCAGACCGATAATCCACCAAAGCACCGCTGAAAGCCGCACCGCTGTCGAGGGCAACCACGATCCGTGTCGCAGCCGACCGCGCCAACGCGGCCTTGGCTGACAAATCCGCCTTGTCCTTCAACTCGGCTGCATCTGCTTTCTGCGCAGCAACCAAGTCTTTCAGGTCATTCACTTCCCGCTCATAAGCCGCGATCGCCGCTGCGCCCAAACCTTCGTTCAGAGGACGTTTCTCGATGTCATTCAAGCGGGTTTCAAACCCGGCAACAGCATCAGACAAGGTTTGCAATTCCGCGGCTAATCCATCCACATCCGCGTGCAAACCAGCGATCTGCGCCACAGCGTCCGACACACCCTTCGCCGCTCCCGCAGCATCGTTCGTCGCCGCGCCAAGCTTGTCCTGCACGGCGGCCAACGCATCTTTCTGCGCCACCAGATCAGCCGTCACCTTGGCGATGGCGTCATCCGTCTTGGCCCCAATGCCAAGCTGATCGCCAAAATATACCGCACCGCCAAATCCAATTGCGGCCGCAACCACGCCGCCAAGCACCATCGGAAGGAACCCGCCGCGCTTCTCTGGGGCTGCAACTGGCATTGGCTCTACAAAACCCCCTTCATCGCTCACAGCTTCGTCGGCATAGGCGTCATAGTCCTCAGCCACGTCCTCATCAGCGACATCCGCCTCCCCGAACGTTTCCGCCTCAGCGTCTTCATCAGCCGCCTCATCGCTCTCTTCCGCTTCGGGATCGTTTAAAACAACCGACGCCTCGTCATGCGCGACAACCGTTTCATTTTCTGTCTCGTCAACAATCTCGGCGTCCTCGATCTCATCAACGTTGGCGTCGTCCGCCTTGACTTGATCGTCTTCCGGTTTGTTGGTCTTGTCAGAATTACCCACCTGAAGTCCTTTCGAATCCGGTTATTTCGCAGCAGCAGCACCAATCTAGGTCAGCTGTCAGCGGTCCTCAACATGATCTGATGCGTCTAACAGCCCCAACACAGCGTCAATCATCTCCGCCGCACTCGGATGTGCCACTAATTTCAGCACAAACGCATCCAGATCCTGCGCTTCCGCCGCCACCGCCGCGCTCATCGCGGCCACATACATCGGCGCCGAAACTTCGATCTTCGCCACCTCCGCTGCAAATTGCGCCGCTGAGCGGGGCGAGAAAAGGGGAACAATCACGGGGTTTTCCCGCATCAACAGTGCTTTTGCGTCCTCGGACAGGCCGCATAATTCCTGATCATAGACAATTGCTTCGCCGGTTGGCACCCCCGCCGCACTCAATCGAGTCGCCAAGTCGCCTCGCGCATACCGCCCCCTCAGGTGCAGCAGCGGCCCCTCAACAGCCCCGCGCTTCGCGTCGGCCAGAACCCGCCCGCACAGCGCCTCCGCATCGCCGCCCGCGGCCCGTGCCTGCCATCCGCGCGCCCGTGCGGCCTCGGCAGTTGCGTCGCCCACACACCACGCAGGCAAATTGCCATCCGCCATTGCCGCAACACCGCTCACCGAAGTGAAAATCACCCCTGACACCCCGTCCAACGATGGGGTTTCGCCCGTTGGCACAACCTTGATCAAAGGCGAGATCATCGCAGGCACCCCAATCCCCGCCGCGCGTATCGCCACCTCAAACCGCTCCGCCGCAGCCTGTGGCCGCGTGATCAGGATGGATGGGGACAAATCACTCATGAAAAAGGCGCCGGGATTGTTTGAGCCGCCTTCCGGTGTTACCTGCCACAAGGCACAGGCGCAACGGCAAGGACACATGACAAAGCCTCTCACCATCCTCGGACTGGAAAGCAGCTGCGATGACACCGCGGCAGCAATCCTGCGCCAATCCGGCGATCAGGCGCCTGAAATCCTTGCCTCCATCGTGCACGGCCAGACCGATCTGCACGCATCTTTTGGCGGTGTCGTGCCCGAAATCGCGGCACGCGCGCACGCCGAAAAACTTGATCACAGCGTCGAAGAAGCGCTCGCCGCTGCAAACGTAACACTGGCCGAAGTTGACGCCATTGCCGTCACCTCCGGCCCCGGTCTGATCGGCGGTGTCTTGTCTGCTGTGATGTGTGCCAAGGGCCTCTCGGCGGGCCTTAACATCCCGCTTGTGGGTGTAAACCACCTTGCCGGTCACGCTTTGACCCCGCGCCTCACCAATCAGGTTGCCTATCCTTATCTGATGCTTCTTGTATCCGGCGGCCACTGTCAGTTTCTGGTCGCGCACGGCCCGGAAGAATTCACCCGCCTTGGCGGCACCATCGACGACGCTCCCGGCGAAGCTTTTGACAAAACCGCGCGCCTGCTTGGTCTGCCACAGCCCGGCGGCCCATCGGTGCAAGCCGAGGCGCTCAAAGGCAATCCAAAAGCCTACCGCCTGCCCCGCCCTCTGCTGGATCGGCCCGGCTGCGACATGTCTTTCTCTGGTCTCAAGACCGCCCTACTGCGCGCGCGCGACGCGATCATTGCGGAAAAGGGTGGCCTCACAGTTCAGGACCGCGCCGATCTTTGCGCCAGCTTCCAAGCTGCCGTCGTGGACGTGTTGGCCAAAAAAACCCGCCGCGCGTTGGCGGTTTATATGGCCGAAGCTCCCGCAGAACCTTTGCTCGCAGTGGCCGGCGGTGTGGCCGCAAATACCGCCATTCGCGCTGAGTTAGAGACTGTTTGTGCCGAAAGTGGCGCAGCTTTCACCGCGCCTCCTTTGGCGCTTTGCACTGACAATGCGGCGATGATTGCATATGCAGGATTGGAACGCTTCAAAGCAGGCGCACGCGATGACATGAGCCTGTCGGCCCGTCCTCGCTGGCCACTTGATCAAACCGCTCCGGCGCTTTTGGGCAGCGGCAAAAAAGGAGCCAAAGCATGATTTCCGTTCTCGGAGCAGGGGCCTTTGGAACTGCCTTGGCCATCGCTTTCGCCCGAAGTGGCACGCCCGTGACACTGTGGGCCCGCGACCCCAGCGCCGCCAAGGCGATGCAAGACAGCCGCCATAACCCACGCCTTCCCGGTGTTGAATTGCCAAAAACAGTCTCTGTTACTGCCCAATTCTCCTCTGCGCTCAACGATGTGGTCCTTCTTGCGGTTCCGATGCAAAAGCTGCGTGGCCTTCTAGAAACCCACCCGGAACTTTCCGGCCGAACGCTTGTTGCCTGCTGCAAGGGCGTCGAACTTGGCACACAACTTGGCCCGGTTGCCCTGATCCGAGACGTGCTGCCTGATGCAACACCTGCGATCCTCACCGGCCCCAGCTTTGCTGCCGATATCGCACGTGGTTTGCCGACCGCACTCACGCTGGCAAGTCCCGACGAGACCGTTGGAAAAGCGCTGCAGCAGAGACTGAAGTCACCGAACATCCGCATTTATCGCACCACCGACACCGTCGGTGCAGAGCTTGGAGGTGCCCTTAAAAACGTCATCGCCATCGCTTGCGGCATCGCCATTGGTGCCGGTCTTGGCGACAGCGCCCGCGCGGCTCTCATGACACGGGGCTATGCCGAAATGCAGCGTATGGCCCGCGCCCTTGGGGCGCAGCCCGACACCTTGGCGGGCCTGTCCGGCTTTGGTGACCTCACTTTGACGTGCTCGTCCGAACAATCACGCAACTTCCGCTTTGGCCTGTCGCTGGGTCGTGGCGAAGCCTTTGATCCCACCGTCACTGTCGAAGGCGCGGCCACAGCGACCGCCGCACTTGGCCGTGCCAAGACAATGCAAATCGATATGCCCATCACCGCCGCGGTGGTTGCGATCCTTCAAGGGGGCTTGCAAATCCGCGACGCCATGGAAATGCTGCTCGCAAGACCACCCAAAGAGGAATAACCGATGTTGATCGCCCTAATCGCCAAAGACAAACCCGGCGCGCTTGAAATCCGCAAAGCCAACCGCGACGCCCATGTCGCCTATCTCAAAGGCTCTGGCGACACGATCATGATGGCCGGTCCCTTTTTGGACGCCGCGGGCGACATGTGCGGCTCGCTGATCATTCTGAACGTCGCCGATATGGCCGAGGCACAGACATGGGCCGCCAACGACCCCTATAAGGCCGCCGACCTGTTCGAAAGCGTCGAACTGAAGCCGTGGAACAAGGTGCTGGGCTGATGCGCTACTGGCTGTTCAAATCCGAACCTTCGACCTGGGGCTGGGACCAACAGGTCGCCAAAGGGGACGTTGGCGAAGAATGGGACGGCGTGCGCAACTATCAGGCCCGCAATTTCATGCGTGAGATGGCCGTGGGGGACCGCGGCTTTTTCTATCATTCGCAAAAAGAGAGAGCCGTCGTCGGCATCGTCGAAGTCTGTGCCGAGGCCCACCCCGACAGCACCACCGATGACGATCGCTGGGAATGCGTCGACATCAAAGCAATCGCACCGGTCAAAACTCCTGTGACGCTTGATATGATCAAGACTGACCCACGGCTTACCGATATGGTTCTTGTGAAAAACTCCCGCCTATCAGTGCAGCCCGTGACCGAAGATGAATGGCAAATCATCCTTGAGATGAGCGGTTCTCAAAGCTGAATTATTAGGCATAATCCCCGCATAAATATTGAACGGGGAGAAACTCATGGAATACCTTGCCGTGTTGGCCGCCGCTGCGGCCTCCTATGCATTTGGCGCAATCTGGTACATGGCACTGGCCAAACCGTGGATGCAAGCCGCAGGCGTCGAAGTCGGAGAAGATGGTCAACCTGCCAACTCCAAAAACCCGACACCTTACATTCTCGCCTTTGTTTGCGCGTTGATCGTCGCAGGCATGATGCGCCACGTCTTTGCGCTGTCCGCTATCGAAACGTTCGACAAAGGCATCATTGGCGGCCTCGGCATTGGCCTCTTTCTCGCCACGCCATGGGTTGTCACCAACTACGGTTTCGCAGGCCGCAGCCGCACGCTGATGATCATCGACGGCGGGTATGCCACCCTTGGCTGTACGATCATGGGCGCGGTTCTGACGCTTATCTAAAAGCCAGCCTCCGCAACGCAAAACGCCCGAAGGCTCATCCTTCGGGCGTTTTCACATAGAACTGTCAGACAAATCAGCCGTATACGGCCTCTTTGCCGAAATGCTTTGTCAGCATGTAATACACCACAGCGCGGTATTTGTTGCGCTCGGATTTGCCGTAGGTTTCGATCACCGAATTGATGGCTTCCATCAATGCAGGGCTGTCGGCCAGACCCAGTTTTTTCATCAAAAAGTTGGTTTTAACGGTCTCAAGTTCGCTTTCCTGCGAACCTGCCACTGTCGAGGCATCGTCGTTATAGATCGCCGGACCACACCCGATGGTCACCTTTGTCAAAAGGTCCATGTCCGGTGTCATTCCGCATTTGTTTTTCAGATCATCCGCGTATTTGGCGATCAACTCGTCACGTTTGCCCATCACTATCTCCCAGGTCGTTGGCGCAATTGCCTTGTTCGTTTTGGTGCCTCTGTTGGCTGCCTGAAACAGTAAACACGGATTTACACCAGACAAAGGGAAATCTGCCGCGCCTTTCCCCGCAAACGCGTTTGCTCTCTGGCCAATCCCAAACCGCCCGCCTAGTGTGCGCGTTTTCACGGCAACCAATGGGGTCAAAATGTTGCGTTGGGGTATCATCGGCACCGGGTTCATTTCACACGCCATGCTAGGTGCGATTGCCAAGTCCAAAGGCTCTGTTGCCACCGCGATTGCGGGCCGCAACGAGACCGCGCTGGCCGACATGCAAGCGCAGTATCAAATCCCACAGGGTTGCCCTGACACAGCTGATCTCTTGGCCTCAGACGACGTCGATGTGGTCTATATCGCCCTGCCCAACCACCTGCACGCCGACGCAACCACGGCCGCGCTCGCTGCTGGCAAACCGGTGCTGTGCGAAAAGTCCCTGACGGTGTCCATGTCCGACGCCGAGGCCCTTTCGAAGGCCGCACGCTCCAGCGGCCTATTCTTTGCCGAAGGCCTTATGTACCTCGCCCATCCCTTGATGGCTCAATTCATGTCTCTGATGCGTGACCCGACATTTGGCGAACTGCGGTCTGTATCCGGCTTTTACGCCGCCGACATCTGGCAGGTCGTGAACCCCGCAGGCGGCGGCACGCTGTATAACCTCGGCTGCTACCCCGCGTCCCTGCTGCATCTCGTGGTGCAAACCATGTGCGGCGACACGGCCTTTGGCGCACGCACGATGGCGGCGCATGGCTCCGTGAATGCCGATGGCAATATACAAGACACAACGCTGTCCGTCCGCTTTGACAACGGTGTTTTCGCCACCCTGCAAAGCAGCGACAGCCACGGCATGGCCTTTGGATTTGAGGTCATCACCACCAAAGGCGCGCTGCGGTTTGACACCAACCCTTGGCTGCCTGACGCGGGCGACAGCCGCATGATCTGGCGGCCGTTCGATGGCCCTGAACGCCCGATAGTGGTGAGCGACGCCAACGACGCGTTTTATCATCAAACCCGCATGGTCGAACGCGCTTTGATCAGCCGCACAACGGAGGCGCAACGCCCCTCGCCGCGCCTGTCTGATAGCCTAGAGATCATGCAGTTTCTGACGGATTGGGATGTGGCGGCGCAGGGATAGTCGCTTCTACGACACCAACCCTAAACGGTCTTCAAACAGATCTTCAGATTGCGAAAAGCAGATCTTCCGTTGCGCAGAGGCGACGCGCTTGTTTGTCGGTTTTAGCTCGTTTTTGCAGACCACAATTGGTCGAACGGCACGAAGAAACAGGCATTGAAAGGGGCAAGGTGGTCTCGGCCTCGAACCGTTCATTACGAGCACTTTTCTGTGCTGGGGAATTCAGGATTCCGCTAGGTATCTAACTTTTTCACACCTTCAGTTTCGAGGAGTTGGACTGTACCAAATCGGTGACGTGTAAGCGCGATCTTGAATTGAAATCGGGGCAACCGATGGAATGCTTTTTTCAAACACTGCGGCGTCTACAGTCGTCCATCGGGGCGTAGGAATTTCAAGAACGCGAACGTAATAAAAGGCCGGTTGCGACGGGTCGAAATCAGGGTCTTCCCAGTAGGTAGCAAGGTATGGGGCCCCAATACTATTGGTCCATGTCGCAGTCTCGCGGTCAACCGTGTTTCCAACATCCCCTAGACAAGCAGACTTCTCGATTTTGCGTCCTGCGCAATCGATGTCAAATATCTGTTCGGACAAGGTGCCATCCTTAGTGAGCCAGCCCTTCACAATTTGCACACGATCGAGGTTCGCACCATTCGGGTCACGCAATGCCCGGACAAGAAAACCCGGTGGACGGCCCTTTGCATCTTTGGTCAGCTCACCACCCATAGGTACGCCGTTTGCATATCCGTGGGATGCAAAGTCCGACCGCAAAGGATCACCGTCTTCAAAATCATATCCGGCAAAGACACGAACGCGCATGCGTGAACCGGTTGTCGCATAGACTTCGCGCCGCGCCATCGCATCCCAAATCGCTTCGCGAGTGTTCTCACGTGCCCATACCGCTGCAAGACCCGAAGCCGACGTTTCCCACGCATATTGCGCGACCGAAGCGTCACCCCCTACGCCTCCTACGACTTCTTCGAACCTGATGGGATCGGCGGTTGGTTCCAACGCCGTCACTTTGCCGAAATGGTTCTCCTCACGCGACGTGGCCAATGACGTGTGGCTATCCGTGGAGCCGATCATACCAAACTTCCACGGGTTGGTTCCAAGCTTTGCCTCATATGCAAGTCCGCGCTTCAAGGCTTCGCGGGCGTACTCACGAGGGATCATGTCCGGTGTTTTGGGCGCTGGTCCCAATTGCCCTTTATCCCAAGTCTCGAAATCGGCGAATGGGTCTTCAGGAGACAACATTGGGTGAGCCTCGCCGTCGCCTTTCATCTGGGTGACCTCATAGAGTGGCTCCCACTTAGCGCGTTTTCTTGCGTATTCGTCGTCTATCGGATCGCTGGTCCCCAACTTAACGTCGTCAAACATCAGCCCGTTTGACAAATTTCCGTTGTGCGGGATAGCGAGCAAACGATCCCCTGTGGCGTCCTCGTATCGCTCCATCCAATCCCAGAGGTCTTCTGGATTAGCGCTGTCGTATTGGGAAAAGGGAAGGATCGTATCCGCCGTCTCTTTTCCACCGCGAAAAATCACGTTTCGATGAAGGTTGCTGCGGTCAAATGTGGAGGTCCATTCAAAACCGATGAGCGCCGTAAATTGGCCTGGCTGATTATGGCTTTCAGCGGCTTCCGTAATTCTGTGCCAAACACTTTCGTAAAGGCCATCGACATCCGCAAGCGGGTCACTGCCCGTTGCCTTTGTCGTTGAGAAAATCTCCCAAGCTCCTGCAGGGTCGTTCGCATCCATGCGATCAATAAGGGATTTGCCAAACTCAGTCGAAGCCAGACGCGGGTCGCGTTCCACAAGAAGAGGCGCAATGCCTAGATTTTCGGCGTGATCCGCAACCACCAAAAAATCGAGAGGGCTTTGAAGCCGAGCCGGAATTCCGGTTGAGGCGGTCACCGTTTCGCCTTTGGCAAACCTGAACGCCTCATCAGGCCCGAGTGTGTTGCCAATTAAGCCGGCGTCAGCCGAGAAGCTGGTATGTAGATGAGTGTCCCCGAAGAAGACCTGATTTGGAAAATCCTGAGTTAGGTAAGGCGAGTATTCACGATCTCCAGGAACAACGAAGGGCACGTCCTCCTGTGCGATCGCAGGAACGCCAGACAACAACATAAGCGTGGCCGAAAGATATAAATGGCGCATTTGCGTTTTCCTCATTTTGTCAGGGTGTACCAGACGGACGAGGTCTGGGCGCGCCCATGGAATGTTGCTGGCTTCCCAGTTGATGCGAAATCAATGCCTGGCTTGATCGCGCTATCGATCGAAGGTCGAGCGTCGGGTTTTTGTAAAACAAACCTGACAGAATGCAGCGGCGTTTGACTTGCCTTTTGCACTGGCGATCGACGCCATGACAACCGCAGTCAAACTGAAATCATGAGCTCCTTTGCGCTCTCAAGTTTACTCAGAAATATATTTTCTCGCCAATCATCACCAACAGTGTGGTTCAACTGAAAGGCTATTGCATGAATGACCGCGAGTCTATCTGGACGACGGAGCCAATTGCCAGCAAAAACCCGCGGTGAGCACTGCCTTGGCTCTGGCAAGCAGAGGATAAAAAATCTCTTTTCTAAGGGCATCGATGACCGTTGATTTAAACTTGGCGAGCATAAAAGTTAGAGGCGCGACGATCTTCAATGTCTTCTTTTGAGGAATTCGCGGAACGAATGCCTACTACCTGCGCATAGCTGTGATCCGAGCGTTGTGCGGAATCCGTCACGACGGGCTTAACCCGACTTTCGCCGCAACCGCACCTTCCCCAAAAACCAAAAACGGCGCCCCACCTCTGGGACGCCGCTCTGTATCTCAACCAACAAAACCGCTTAGTAGCGATAGTGCTCTGGCTTGAACGGACCTTCCGCCGACACGCCGATATAGGCCGCCTGCTCCGGTGTCAGTTTCGACAGCTTCGCGCCCACTTTGGCGAGGTGCAGCGCAGCCACTTTCTCGTCCAGATGCTTGGGCAGGATGTAGACTTCATTGTCGTACTGATCACCCTTGGTGAACAATTCAATCTGCGCCAGCACCTGGTTGGTGAACGACGCCGACATCACAAACGACGGGTGGCCCGTCGCGTTGCCAAGGTTCAGCAAACGACCTTCAGACAGAAGGATCAACCGGTTGCCCGACGGCATCTCGATCATATCCACCTGTTCTTTGATGTTGGTCCACTTGTGGTTCTTCAGGTTCGCGACCTGAATTTCGTTGTCGAAGTGGCCAATGTTGCCAACAATCGCCATGTCCTTCATCTCGCGCATGTGCTCGATACGGATCACGTCTTTGTTGCCGGTGGTGGTGATGAACAGGTCCGCGTCGAGGCTCTCTTCGAGCAACACAACCTCATAGCCATCCATCGCCGCCTGAAGCGCGCAGATTGGATCAGCTTCGGTCACTTTCACGCGTGCGCCCGCACCCGACAGCGACGCCGCCGAGCCCTTGCCCACATCGCCGTAGCCACAGACAACGGCCACTTTGCCGGCCATCATCGTGTCGGTGGCGCGGCGGATGCCGTCCACGAGCGATTCTTTACAGCCGTACTTGTTGTCGAACTTCGACTTAGTGACAGAATCGTTCACGTTGATCGCAGGGAAAGGCAGTTCGCCCTTTTTGTGCAGATCATACAAGCGGTGAACACCAGTGGTGGTTTCCTCGGACACGCCCATGATCGCTTCGCGGGTCTTTGTGAACCAGCCGGGGCTTGCCGCCATGCGCTTTTTGATCTGCGCGTGAATGGCTTCTTCTTCCTCGGATGTGGCCACACCCAAATCTTCGCCCGCCTCGGCTTTGGCGCCCAGCAAAACGTAAAGTGTCGCGTCGCCGCCATCGTCAAGGATTAGGTTTGCGCCTTCTGGGAACATGAACGATTGGTCCAGGTAATCCCAATGCTCTTCCAACGACTGACCTTTGATCGCAAAGACCGGCACGCCGGATGCGGCAATCGCCGCCGCCGCGTGGTCCTGAGTCGAGAAGATGTTGCAGCTCGCCCAACGCACATCCGCGCCCAGCGCGACCAGCGTTTCGATCAGACAGGCGGTCTGGATGGTCATGTGCAATGACCCAACAATGCGCGCGCCCGTGAGCGGTTTGCTTTCACCAAACTCTTCGCGCAGCGCCATCAGGCCCGGCATCTCGGTTTCAGCAATGTCCAGTTCTTTGCGGCCGTAGTCCGCCAGTGAGATGTCTTTAACGATATAATCGGTCGCCATCGCGCCCAGCTCCTTACGAGTTATCCATCGCGTGCAGATAACACCGCAGGGTCTTTTCTACAACGGGACCTCGCCCGATTTGCCGGAACCGGATTGCGGGCGTGTTTCCTGATGCCAATCGGTGCCCGCAGCCACGATACAGCTTACACCCATGGGGTTGGTCATGATGACCGTAAATGTGCCGGTTTTTTCCGACACCCAGACTTCAACGAGCGTGGTTTTGTTGGTGGTCACACCCTGCAGCCCACCGGCGGTCAACGCCTCAGAATACTTGCTGGAAAGCCGCGCCACCACATCATCGCGCTCGGCACAATGTAGGCCCTGCGCAGCCACCGGCGGCGCGGTTGCGGCCATGCCAAAAAGCACAGCTCCACCAAAAAGTCGCTTAAACATAACAGCCTCCTTTTCACGCTGTGATCAGACAATGTGAGGAGGACACGCGGGAGGAAGCAATAAACGTGCCCCCCTCGCTATTTATGTCGGCACCACCGTGCGCGTTTGCAAAACACGGGTGATCACGTTGTTTTGTTGGCAGCACGTGATACCGGCACAAAAAAAGGATGCTCCTGAAATGTGGCATTTTTGGGGCAGTGGCAATTCCCGTTGCGCATATGCCACCCCAGCGGTAACCAAGTCCCGTTCGCAATTACCGAGGTGCACCGTGGCACGAGCCTGGCAACGCATGCTTTCGGGGCGCAGGCTTGACCTGTTGGACCCGACCCCTTTCGACATCGAGATCGAAGACATCGCGCATGGCCTTGCTTTCGTGGCGCGCTGGAATGGCCAGACCAAGGGTGACTTTGCCTATTCGGTGGCAGAACACTCTCTCTTGGTCGAAGAGCTTTTTGGCCGCATGTATCCGACGGCACCCATGAAATGGCGCCTCGCCGCCTTGCTGCATGACGCGCCCGAATACGTCATCGGCGACATGATTTCTCCGGTCAAAGCGGCCGTCGGCCCGTCCTACGGTGAACTCGACGACCGCCTGACCGCGGCCATCCACATCCGCTTTGGCCTGCCCGCCGCGACGCCCAAACGCATCAAGGCGCAAATCAAAAAAGCCGACAAGATCAGTGCATGGATGGAAGCCACCCAGATCGCGGGCTTTTCTGTGACCGAGGCCAACAAGTTGTTTGGACGCCCCGATCCAAAGGTCATCGAAGGCCTTTCAATCCGGCTGCGCCCTCCGGTCGAGGCTCGCAACGATTTTACCGCCCGCCATTCAGAACTTCTTGCCAAGATATAGGTTTTGCGCTGAATTAGTCTCTGAATTTTCCAAAAGGCCATTTGTCCGATGACCCAGATCACAGTTCGTCCCGGCGGCGAAGCCGACCTCCGCCAAGCCAAAGATCTTTTGAACGACATCATCGCGGCTGGAGGCACCACGGCCATCACCAACCCTCTGTCGCGTGAGGATCTTGGCGATTGGCTGATGGCCGATCCAGACAAAGCAATCTGGCATATTGCCGAAGACAGCGACGGCAACCTGTTGGGCTTTCAATGGATTGGCCCTTGGGGGGATCTCCCGCCCGAGGCGTGCGAGATCGGCACCTTTGTCAAATCCGGCCGCACCGGGCTAGGGATTGGCTCCAAGCTGTTTGAGGCCACCAAGCCGGCTGCACGCGGCATGGGATACAGGTGGATCGACGCCGAAATCCGCGCCGACAATACAGGCGGGCTGGCCTACTACCAATCGCGCGGGTTTGAACAGTACAAGCGCAAAGAAAACATCACGCTCGACGACGGCACCATCGTCGCAAAATGCCTAAAACGCTACATCCTCTGATCCCTATTAGGCGCTGGGCAACACATCGCGCTGCACCATCGCCCGAAGCGCGAAATTGGACCGCATGTTGCGAATGCCTTTGATCGCCATCAATCGATGCTCAAGAAACGCGTCAAACGCATCCAGATCTGCCGCCACCACACGCAACAGGATATCGCGCGAACCGCTCATCAAATAGCACTCCATCACCTCGCCCAGCGGCCGTATCGCCCGCTCAAAGGCTTCGATCGCTTCCGATCCCTGTTTCTCCAGCTCTACCGATACAAAGATCGTCACAGGCAAACCAACTTTGCGCGCGTCGACCCGTGCGCCAAAGCCGGTGATGACCCCGTCGGCCTGCAACTTTTCCAACCGCCGCGCACATGGGGTGGCCGACAGACCAACAGACTCAGCCAGATCAGACAGCTTCATTCGGCCATCATCCTGAAGCGCACTGAGAATTTTGCGATCAATCGCGTCCATAGCTGATTCCTCTAATTTTGACGCCAGAATTAGCCCAAACCCCCAATAATCGCCAGACACGGCTTGGAAGTTTGGTGAAAACCTCCATCGCACCTGTGCCAAATTCTCTCAACTTCGCGACCAGGATGACCAAAGGAAACCGCAGATGCGCATAACCCCTGTTCAGACCCCATCTCATGAAACTGTTTTGCGCGTCCATGACGCCGAAATTGGCCTGACCGGATTTATTGCGGTGCATTCCACCCACCTTGGTCCCGCAGCGGGCGGGCTACGCATGCGCCCCTATTCAAGCGAAGACGCCGCACTGACAGATGCCCTGCGCCTTAGCCGTGGCATGACCTACAAAAACGCTGCAGCGGGTCTGCCGCTCGGTGGCGGCAAGGCCGTCATTATGGGGGATGCCGCGCAAAAAACACCGGCGCAGCTGTTGTCGTTCGCCCGCGCAGTGGAATCCCTTAAGGGCCGCTACTGGACCGCTGAGGACATGGGCATGAGCCCCGCCGACATGGAACTGATGGCGCAGGAAACCAAATACGTTGCTGGCCTGCCCAACGGCAGCCATGCGTCGGGCGATCCTTCTCCAATCACCGCGCGCGGCATCTTCAATTCGATCAAAACCACCACCCGTCACCGGTTTGGAAATAATGACCTGACCGGATGCACTGTCTCCGTGCAGGGCTTGGGTCACGTTGGTGGTTACTTGTGCCAATATCTTCATGATGCGGGTGCAAAACTGATTGTGGCCGACCTCGACCAGAACCGCGTTCAGGAAATATGCGAAAAATTCGACGCCAAAGCCGCCACAGCGGATGGCATCCTGACTGCCAAAGCTGACATCTTTGCCCCCTGTGCCATCGGCGCAATCGTGAACGAGGCGTCGATTGCCGCACTTAACGTCGCCGCTGTCTGTGGTGGGGCAAACAACCAACTCGCTACACCCGAAGACGGCGACCGCCTGCACGCACGCGGCATTCTTTATGCACCTGATTTTGTCGCCAATGCCGGTGGCATCATCAACGTCGCAACCGAAATCCTGGAGATCGACAACCGCACTGCCTATGTCGACGAAAAACTCGCCACACTCGACGTCACTCTTGATGCGATGCTCACTCGCGCCAAGCAGATGAACTGCAGCCCAGACGCTGTGGCTACGTCGATTGTCGATGAAATGCTCGCTTCTAGGGCCGCCTGATACTTCAAACAGCAGCTGGCGCCGCGCGAAGTGCCAGCCTCGCCCGTTTGCGGGCTTCCTATCCCGGCCTCTTTTGAGGTCGGGTTTTCTTTTCAATGCTGGAAAGCGGCACCTACGGGTTACCGACGCAATACCGTCGCGTTGCAGACAGCCGTTTTTGCTCTAGCGCGGGCTGCGCTTTGCCAAGATGCGTTGCAGCGTTCGGCGGTGCATATTCAGTCGCCGCGCTGTCTCAGACACGTTGCGATCACACAACTCATAAACCCGTTGGATGTGCTCCCAGCGCACGCGATCCGCGCTCATCGGGTTCTCCGGTGGCGGCGGCAACTCGTCTTCCGAGCTCAGCAGCGCGTGCATGATATCCGTCGCATCCGCAGGCTTGCTAAGGTAATCCGTCGCGCCAATCTTTACGGCAGCTACAGCAGTCGCAATGGCCCCATATCCGGTCAATACAACGACCTTGGCGTCCTCACGTTTTTCCTGAAGAACCTCAACAACATCAAGCCCGTTGCCGTCCTCGAGTCGAAGATCAACCACCGCATAGGCTGGAGGTCTTGCAGTCGCAATCGCCTTACCAGCGGCAACGGACCCGGCGGTTTCTACTTGAAAACCGCGCTTTTCCATAGCCTTAGCCAAGCGTCGCAGAAACGGCTCGTCGTCATCAACGAGAAGTAGTGTTTTGTCCGGCCCGATCTCCGGCAGCTCTTTGTCCGCCATTTTGCCTCTTCCCTTCAGTATTTATCCAGTATTAGCGGGACAGACAAAGAGGGTCAAACACAGCGCCCCTACATGTTGTCGACAAAGCAGCCAACGCTTTTGGCCATATCCTCAGGCGTCGTGTCACGCCGGAAGTATTCCACAAAACCATGCCCGGGCAGGGTGAGGTAGGTGAAGGTCGAGTGATCCACGAGGTAAAACTCCTCGTCGCCATCTTCCGGCGTCTGTTTTTTGTAGTACGTGCGATAAGCTTGACTCGCCGCTTTGACCTGCTCGGCCGAGCCGGTCAGGCCAATCATGCGGGGATGCAGATACCCTGTGTATTCCTTGATCACGTCCGGTGTATCCCGCGCCGGATCGATGCTGATAAAGGCGCCGTTCACAATTTTTCCTTCTTCTTCAAGAAGATCCATCGCCTCAGCATTCCGCGTTGCATCAAGTGGGCAGACATCAGGGCAGTAGGTATACCCGAAATAGATCAGCGTGGGTTTGGTTAGAACATCCTGATCGGTGACGACGCTTCCTTCCCCATCCACAAGCGTGAACGGCCCGCCAATCGCCCCGGCCCCGCCCGCGACCTGGCTTTGACGACATTGCGCGAACTGATCGCCGTCAGATGTTGTCTGTGAAACGTACCACATCCCGCCCAAAGCAAGGATCACCACAAAAACGGCCACCGCGGCTAGCGTGCGCATCATAACACCATTCCTAATGCCAAGTTGATTGATGAGTGTCAGAGACCTAACAATTGTTAACGCGAACTCAAGGACAAAACACACCAGATGACCGATTTCTCGACCGAACTCCTGTCCAGCGACCGACGCGGCAATTGGATCCGACTGCGCACAATCATACTCGTGCGTTGGATCGCTATCATAGGCCAAGTATCAGCCCTACTGGTCGCGCAATTCGGGTTTGGGCTCGAAATCGAATACGGGCTTTGCTACCTGGCCGTCGGTGTGTCCGTCATTGGCAACCTCGTTGCGCTTTTTGTTTTCCCGGAAAACAAGCTGCTGAGCGAGACCGAAAACATGTTCATGATCCTCTTCGACATCCTGCAGCTTGGGTTTCTGCTTTTTCTGACCGGAGGCTTGAACAACCCATTTTCTTTCCTCGTTGTCGGCCCCGTGACGGTGTCTGCACTGGTTTTGTCTGTGCGTTCCTCACTGATCGTCGCGACACTTGCCATCGCAATGGTCACATTGCTTTTGAATTTCCATCTGCCACTGCGAATGCAGGAGTTTTTCATCCTGCGAATTCCCGACGTCTTCCTGTATGGAAACTGGGGCGCAATCGTCATCGCCATCATGTTTTCTTCTCTCTATTCACGTCGAGTGGTGACCGAGATGTCTTCGATGGCCGATGCCTTGGCTGCCACGCAAATGGCCTTGGCCCGCGAGCAAAAGCTCACCGACCTAGGGGGCGTCGTGGCTGCTGCTGCCCACGAACTGGGTACGCCGCTTGCCACGATCAAATTGACCAGCTCCGAATTGATGGAAGAACTGGACGACAACCCGGAACTGCGCGACGACGCCGCCTTGATCCGTGAGCAGGCCGATCGTTGCCGGGATATCTTGCGCTCGATGGGACGCGCGGGAAAAGACGACCTACACTTGCGCCGGGCACCGTTCTCCGCGGTAATCGAGGAGGCCGCTGAACCCCATTTGGACCGGGGAAAGGCCATCTATTTTGAGCACTTAGGTCTGGTCGATGGCCCCGAAATTCCGAGACCCGCAGAAATCGTGCACGGTCTGAGAAACCTGATTCAGAATGCCGTAGATTTCGCTCGCACCACCGTCTGGGTCGAAACTGAATGGGACGAAGAAAGGTTGTTTGTTCGGATCATGGATGACGGCAAAGGCTTTCCTCCACACCTTATCGGGCGCATTGGGGATCCCTTCATTCGCCGCCGGCGCTCGGAAAAGGAACGGTCACAGCGCCCCGGGTACGAAGGTATGGGTTTGGGCCTGTTTATCGCCAAAACGTTGCTGGAACGCACCGGAGCTGAACTGAACTTCGCAAACGGAACAAACGAAGAGATGGATCACAAAGACGAGGGTTTGGGCGCCATCGTAGAGGTGGTTTGGCTTCGCGCAAAATTCGACGCTGACGCATCCAATGGCGCTCTTGGACAAAACCCACGCCTAAAAGCATAATTCGGGACCTGCACCGCATTGTTAACACACTATTAACCAACCTTACGCGAAGCTTGAGAGGCGCTCCAGTGTTGGGGATTTGCTTTGTTTGATTCGAGTATCGAGTTTTTAGTTGTTTTGATTGGTGTCTGCGGCCTTGTGGTTGCAATTTTCGTGGCGGCATATTTCGCTCGCAGACATCGGCCCAGTAACGCCGTTGACCTCGGCGACGAAGCTGTTTGCATCTATAGAAACGGCGTCTTGGTTGAGGCGAACGCCGCTGGTTTGAGGCTTTTGACCAGTCGCGGCGGCACCGAAACCAATTGGCGTGCTCTGCGTCGGCTTTTGGCGGAACGCTTCCCGAACTTTCCCGAAAACCAAGGCACGGTGAAGGACCAGGACACCACCGTTCTTGCCTCACTGAATTCGCAAGATACCGACATTGTCACCATCGACCAATGGCAAGGTGTCGCACGCGTTTCCGTTCTTAATCAAAAGGTTGCCACCATAGAAGGCCCGCCCGTTGAAACCGAGATCTCGCTGCGCGCACCTTACCCGATTTGGATCTGCGACAGCGATGGCGCTGTCACTTGGTGCAATGACGCATATCACAAATTTGCCCTGTCCTTGGGCTACCTCTCGTCGCAAGAACCTCCTCAAATTTTTGACGTGCCTTCCCAAAAACCTGGGCCTCAACCGTGGCGTATCGGCATTGCTCAGCAAACCAAAGGGCTAACCCATTGGTTTGATGTCACTGCAGTTTCGTTGAAAGATGGCACGGTTTTCTTTGCAGTCGATGCCAATACAATCGTTGGCGCCGAAATGGCCCAGCGCAACATTGTCCAAACGCTGTCGCAAACATTTGCGCAGCTGCCAACCGGGTTGGCAGTGTTTGATCGAAGCAGGCAGTTGGTCTTGTTCAACCCGTCCCTCACAGCCCTTACCGATCTGCCTCCACCAATGTTGTCGGACCATCCCACAATAACCGCTTTCTTCGACGCTTTGCGCGAAAGCCGGATCGCACCTGAACCACAAAGCTCTCTGTCTTGGCAGGCGCATGTCGCCGCCATCATTCAATCAGCGGAGCAAGGCCAATATTGCGAAACATGGGAATTGCCATCGGGGAAAACCTACCGCGTCACCGGACGCCCGCAACCGGACGGCGCAATCGCAATACTGTTTGATGATATTTCGGCAGAAATGTCCCTGACACGACGGTTCCGCGCAGAGATTGACATCGCACACGCCGCGCTGGATGCGCTGGACGAACCGGTCGCGCTGTTTTCGCAATCGGGTGAGCATTTGCTCTGTAATCACGCTTACCGCAGTTTCTGGAAGGCGGATCCGGACACCAGCTTTGCAACGTACACCATCCATGACGCAACCGACCTTTGGGCCTCGGAGGTCTGTGATACGCCCGCATGGCAAGATTTTAGGAGCGCGGTTTTATCGAAAAGCTCCCGTCAAATCTGGACCGGCACACTGGCACTTCGGACATTCGGTTTGGTCGATGTCGCTCTCACCCCGATTGCCGGCGGCGCCACTCTGGTAAAGTTCCGCCGATCGGCCACGCGCGACGTTACCCTGCCCGCTTGAGACTTGCAGGCGCACACAGGGCAGGTAGTGTGGCGCCATGTCGCCAATTATTCTTTCCTCTGCCGATGATACGGCTGCTCTCGCCGTTGAGCTCGGCGCAAAATTGCAGGCGGGCGATGTGCTCTTGCTAGAAGGCGATATTGGCGCCGGTAAAACCCATTTCGCCCGCAGTTTGATCCAATCTCTTCTCACTGTTTCTGAGGACGTGCCTTCGCCAACGTTCACGCTCGTGCAAATGTACGAAACTGAACAGGCTGAGCTCTGGCACGCTGACCTGTATCGCCTTACTTCGCCTGACGAAGTGGTCGAACTGGGACTCGTGGATGCATTTGAAGACGCAATCTGCCTTGTTGAATGGCCCGACAGGCTTGCAGAATTGCGGCCCGAAAACGCGCTGACTTTGACCTTCGCGCTTGGCGAAACAACTGGGTCCCGTATCCTTACCCCAAGCTTCAACGCACCGCGTTGGGCATCTGTCGTAGGCGCGATGTCAGATGGATGAGCGCGCAGACCTAATTGGCCAGTTCCTGGCGCAGACAGAATGGCAAAACGCAACGCGCGCATTGGTGGCTGGGGATGCGTCCAACCGCCGGTACGACCGGCTCACCAAACCCAATGGCACAACCGCAATTCTGATGGATGCCCCTCCGGACAAAGGCGAAGACGTGCGGCCTTTCTGTACGTTGGCGCTTTACCTCAGAGACATCGGGCTTTCTGCGCCAGAGATTTACGACGTCGACCACCACAACGGCTTCCTGATCCTCGAAGACCTCGGAGACGCCGTTTTTGCGCGCATCATCCACGATGACCCATCTCGTGAACAAAACCTCTATGAGCGCGCGACAGATGTTCTGGTTCATATGCATGCGCATCAAGCCCCTGATCTGGATACTTTTGACAATGCGCTCATGGCGGATATGACCGACGTTGCTTTCAGTTGGTATGCCATGGCGGGGGCATCCGATTGGCAGGGTGCGTTCACAGAGTTCCATGCACTGCTCTCAGCTCTGCTGCCTCTTCATGTAGCCCCGCCAACCGTTTTCATGCACCGCGATTACCACGCAGAGAACCTGCTTTGGCTTCCACAGAGATCCGGCGTGGCTCAGGTCGGCGTGCTGGATTTTCAGGACGCCAAACGCGCCCATCCTGCTTACGATCTCGTGTCTTTACTTCAGGACGCACGTCGCGATGTATCGCCCGAAATCGAAACCGCAATGATAGCGCGATATTGCACAGCCACGGGCGTAGAGATTGCCGATTTTGACGCCGCATATCACGTGCTGGGTGCCCAGCGGAATTTGCGAATTCTCGGTGTTTTTGCACGCCTTTGCCTCCATTTCGGCAAACCTCACTACGTAGACTTCATTCCGCGCGTACACCGACTTCTCATGCGGGACCTTGATCATCCGGCGCTGGCACCGGTTTCCGCACTCTTGCGAAAAGCCCTGCCAGAACCCACCCCACGCTTCCTAAGATCGATGAAAGACAGATGCGCGACTTTCCCAACGCTGTAATGCTTTTTGCTGCCGGTTTTGGCACCCGAATGGGTGCTTTGACGCGGACCACACCCAAACCGTTGATTCCGGTCGCGGGGCGCGCACTGATTGATCATACATTGGATCATGTTCACGCGATCGACCCCGACAGAATTGTGGTCAACACGCACTACCATCACGACCAGATGGCCGCGCATTTCGACGGGTCAGACGTGCAGCTCTCTCATGAAGCGCCCGATATTTTGGAAACCGGTGGCGGACTGCGTGCCGCTCTGCCGCTTTTAGGGCAGGGGCCTGTCTTCACCTCAAATACTGACGCGATCTGGCAGGGGCCGAACCCATTTGAAGTCGCCCTGGACGCATGGCGACCGGACGACATGGACGCGCTGCTGGTTTGTGTCCCGCAAGAGCGAGCAATTGGACACAAGGGGCAGGGCGATTTTGCATTGGCTCTCGACGGACGTATCACACGCGGCCCCGGCGTGATCTATGGCGGCGTACAAATCCTTAGAACTAACGGACTAGAAGCCATCCATGAGGGCGCGTTTTCCCTCAACCTGCTTTGGAACCAGATGCTTGCAAAGGGACGTCTGTTCGGGGTCTCTTATCCAGGGCACTGGTGTGATGTCGGCTCCCCCGAAGGCATCACTCTCGCCGAACAAATGTTGGGTACTCAAGATGTTTGATCCTGCCGAGTTTCCGCGCGTCTTTGGCGTCCCCCCGGGTGCCGATTTCCCTAAGGTGCTGGTCGACGGTATGTGCCACCGCATGGCGGGCTGCCCACCTGAGGACATGGCCCGTGTAGAGGTGATCGTGAACACCACCCGCATGGCGCGGCGGGTGTCGATGCTGTTTGATGATGGGCCCGCAATGCTTTTGCCTCGCATTCGTCTGCTCGGTGATTTCTCACGCGATGCGGCGGCGGACCTACCAGCATCCGCTTCACCCTTGCGACAACGGTTTGAGCTCATCCAATTGATCACCCGCTTGCTAGAGCAACAGCCCGATCTAGCCGCGCGCGCCTCGATTTACGATCTCGCCGATAGCCTTGCTGGTTTGTTCGACGAAATGTCTGGCGAAGGCGTTGATGTGGACACCATTGAATCCCTAGACGTCTCCGATCAGTCAGGCCACTGGGCCCGTGCGCAGCATTTCTTCGCGATCGCACGCCATTTTCTTGAGGACGTGAACGCCGCACCGGGGCAGGAGGCCCGCCAACGCCTAACGATTGAACGGCTCATCAAGAAGTGGACAGATGCACCGCCGCAGCATCCGGTAATCCTTGCAGGGTCCACCGGCTCACGTGGCACGATGATGTTGTTGATGCAGGCCGTGGCAAAACTACCGCAAGGCGCCATCGTTTTGCCAGGATTTGACACTGATATGCCAGCAAACGTCTGGCAGCAGATGTCCGACGCGTTGGAAGCCGAGGATCACCCACAATTTCGATTTCGCAAATTAATGGATGCACTGGCGATCACGCCTCAACAGATCTCGCCATGGCACACCTGCACCGCGCCAAACCCAATGCGAAACCGACTTGTTTCGCTAGCAATGCGCCCCGCGCCAGTCACCGATCAGTGGTTGACCGAAGGTCCGACCCTCGGAGACCTGAAAACCGCCACCTGCGACATCACCCTAATCGAGGCAACAACCCAACGCGAAGAAGCGCTCGCCATTGCCGCGCGGATGCGCAAAGCAGCACAAGACGGTCAAACCTGCGCATTGATCAGCCCGGACCGCATGCTGACCCGTCAAGTGACGGCCGCTTTGGATCGCTGGCGCATTGTGCCTGACGACAGCGCTGGCCAGCCGCTGCAATTGTCCCCACCCGGACGATTTTTGCGCCACGTTTCGAGTCTATTTCAGCGGAATCTGACCTCAGAAGCACTTTTGACTTTGCTCAAACATCCACTCACACACAGCGGTAAAGATCGCGGCAATCATCTTTTGTGGACGCGTGAATTGGAGCTTTGGATTCGTCGCAAGGCGGTGACATATCCCGATCCGGAAACGCTGAGAGACTGCGCTCTGACCAACGACTCCATCGATGCGGGTTGGATCGAATGGGTCATCTCGGCGTTTTGCGCCAAGGAACTCTCCGGCGACGTTGACCTCTCCGACCGCCTCGATGCGCACATCGTCTTGTCGGAACACATCGCCTCCGGACAAGAAGACGGCTCGGGCGCGTTGTGGCTCGAAGGGGCAGGGCGCAAGGCAGTTCAGGTTGTAAACGACCTACGCACACACGCTCCCGTCGCAGGTCTGATCACGGCCACCGACTACAGCGATCTATTTGGCGCGGTTCTGGCCCGCGAGGAAGTGCGCGACCGCGACGAGGGCCATCCCCACATTCTAATTTGGGGCACACTAGAAGCCCGCGTTCAAGGCGCCGATCTGGTAATCCTTGGCGGCTTGAACGAAGGAAGTTGGCCCGAGGCTCCAAGCCCCGATCCATGGCTTAATCGTAAAATGCGCCACGATGCCGGATTGCTTTTGCCGGAGCGCCGCATTGGGCTTTCGGCGCACGATTTCCAACAAGCGGTTTGCGCACCTGAGGTCTGGATAACCCGTGCGATCCGCTCCGACGAGGCTGAAACCGTGCCTTCGCGCTGGGTCAACCGATTGCTCAATCTGTTAGGAGGCCTGCCAGACCAGAACGGACCAGAGGCGCTTGCGGATATGCGAAGCCGTGGGCGCGTGTGGATCAACAACATCCATGCGCTGGAGACATTCAAGGAGACGCCACCGGCGTCACGCCCTTCGCCCACACCACCACAAGCGGCGCGACCACGGCGCCTGTCCGTCACAGAAATCAAACGCCTGATCCGCGATCCATATGCGGTTTATGCCAAGCATGTGCTGCGCCTGCGGCCCCTTGATCCGCTGATGCGCTCACCTGACGCTTTGTTGCGCGGCATTATCGTCCACGAGATTCTGGAACAGCTGATCAAGGAAAGCGTGGCCGAAGATCAACCGGTCACACGAGCTCGGTTGATGGAAATATCAGAGACTGTTCTTGCCCAAAACGTGCCTTGGCCCACCGCCCGTGCACTTTGGAAGGCGCGACTTGACCGCATTGCGGACCACATCGTCACCGAAGAGGCCAAACGTCGCCAGCGCGCCACACCCATTGCATTCGAAGCCCGCGCGCGTGCCGACATAGATGACCTCGACTTCACCCTGACGGGCACTGCCGACCGGCTTGACCGCACCTCGAATGGCGACTTGATCCTATATGATTACAAGACGGGCGCCCCGCCCAGCGCGGATGAGCAAACCTATTTCGACAAGCAGCTGTTGCTTGAGGCCGCAATGGCTGAGCGCGGTGCGTTCAAAGATATAGATCCGGCCGACGTGGCAGACGCAATCTATATCGGTCTCGGCCCCAAACCCAAAGATCAACCCGCGCCGCTGGGCGAAACCCCGACCGAAACCGTGTGGGAGGAATTCACCCGCCTGATCGGTGCCTACCTCACCGACGGCAAAGGCTTCACCGCCCGCCGCGCCATGCGTTCGGATATGGACGAAAGCGACTATGACCAGCTGGCCCGTTTTGGCGAATGGGACGCCACCGATGATCCAGAACCGGAGGCGCTGACATGAGTGAAATGAATGACGCCACCCGTCAGCAGGTCATCGCAGCCCGACCTGATGCGAGCACCTGGCTCTCCGCCAACGCCGGCTCTGGCAAAACCCGCGTTCTCACCGACCGTGTGGCGCGCTTGCTGCTCGAAGGCGTGCTGCCTCAGCACATTTTGTGCCTGACCTACACCAAAGCCGCCGCAAGCGAGATGCAGAACCGTCTGTTTGACCGACTTGGCAACTGGGCAATGAAAAGCGACGCTGCACTGACACAGGAACTCGCCGAACTTGGCGCCAACCCGCAGGCAAGACCAGAAGACCTCGCCAAGGCGCGCACTCTGTTTGCCCGCGCCATCGAAACGCCCGGTGGGCTCAAAATTCAAACGATCCACTCGTTTTGCGCATCCCTTTTGCGCCGTTTTCCACTCGAGGCCGGCGTCTCGCCTTTGTTCACGGAAATGGAGACCCGCGCCGCGGCGCTGCTGCGTGAAGAGATTGTCGAAGACATGGCGCGCAGCAGTGAGGCCCCACTTATCGAAGCCATCGCATTGCATTTCACCGGACAGGATCTCGAAGAGTTGACCGGTGAGATCACCCGCAAGGCCGATCTATTCCGCACCCCGAAATCGCGCAGTGAGCTATGCGAGATCTTTGACCTCCCCACGGGCTTCGACGCGTCGTCTGTCATCAATTCGGTTTTCCTTGGCGGAGAGGCAGAGCTGATCAACAGCCTCATCGCTTTGCTACGCACTGGCAGCAGCACCGACGTCAAAGCGGCTGACAAGCTGCAATCCATTGGCGCCCTCGACGCGACAGCCATCGCCACGATGGAAGGTGTATTTCTCACTGGCGCAAGCGCCAAGGAGCCTTTTTCGGCCAAGATAGGGTCTTTTCCGACCAAAAAACTACAGACTGCCAATCCCGATCTAATCGAAAAACTCCAACCTTTAATGCTGCGGGTCGAAGCAGCGCGGGAAAACCGGATTGCTCTGACCGCCGTCGAACGCAGCGCCGCGCTGCACGGGTTTGCACACGCTTTTGTCAAGCACTACGAGCATCAAAAACAACTGCGTGGCTGGCTTGATTTCGACGATTTGATTCTGCGTGCTCGTGCACTTCTGAATGAACCGCCTGTGGCGGAGTGGGTGTTGTATCGGCTGGATGGCGGCATCGACCACATTCTTGTGGACGAGGCGCAAGATACAAGTCCGGCGCAATGGCAGGTGATCGAACGTCTGGCTCAGGAATTCACCTCAGGGACTGGCGCGCGATCCGACATCACCCGCACAATCTTTGTTGTGGGGGACAAGAAGCAGTCGATCTACAGCTTTCAAGGTGCCGATCCAGCCGAATTTGACCGAATGCGGGGCGAGTTCGCCGACCGACTGGAACCGTCGGGTCACGCCTTGCAAAACTTGAGCCTAGAGTACTCGTTCCGCTCATCTCCCGCAGTCCTGAATCTTGTGGACGAGACCTTCAAAAACCGAGAACCCGCTGGATTTCCCAACGGCAATCGCCACATCGCGTTTCACGATCAAATGCCGGGGCGCGTCGATCTTTGGCCAGTAGTCGACCCAACTCCCAAGCCGGAAAAAGATGATTGGTTTGACCCTGTTGATCGCCGCGCGGACACGCACCACACCGTCATTCTGGCCCAGCGCCTCGCCCGTGAGATCAGACGCATGATCGACACCGGCGCAACCATCGCCACAACCAAAGGCACTGACGACATTTTTGCGCAGCGACCGGTGCGCGAAGGCGACTTCCTTATACTGGTTCAGCGCCGTTCGGATCTGTTTCACGAAATCATCCGGGCCTGCAAAACCGAAGGATTGGCGATTGCGGGCGCTGACCGATTGAAGGTTGGCGCGGAAATGGCCGTACGCGATCTCGGTGCCTTGCTGAGCTTTCTTGCAACGCCCGAGGACGACCTGTCGTTGGCAACAATCCTGCGTGCGCCGCTGTTTGGCTGGTCCGAACAAGCGCTATTTGATCTTGCGCACCGACGCATACCCAAACAACACTTGTGGGAGGCCCTGCGCAAACGCCGTGAAGAGTTTTCCGACACTCTGTCGGTTCTGGACGACCTGCGCAAACAGGCGGATTTTCTGCGGCCATATGATTTGATCGAAAGGGTTCTGACCCGCCATGAGGGGCGGCGAAAATTGCTGTCGCGGCTTGGTGGTGAAGCCGAAGACGGCATCAATGCGCTCTTGTCCCAAGCGCTGGCATACGAAAAATCATCCGTGCCCAGTCTCACGGGCTTCCTGCAATGGATGGAAACCGACGATCTGGAGATCAAGCGGCAAATGGACAGCGCCTCGAACCGCATTCGCGTGATGACGGTGCATGGCTCCAAAGGCCTCGAAGCACCTATTGTTATCATGCCAGACACCGGCCGCAGGATCACGCGAACCGACACGCCCATTGTTAACGTGGACGGCAAGGCGCTTTGGAACATGTCCAAAGATATGTCCCCTAGCCATCTGAACGCAGCGCGTGACCAAATGGCGGAGAGGCTTGAGGCAGAGCGGTTGCGGTTGCTTTATGTGGCCATGACCCGCGCCGAGAAATGGTTGATTGTGGCCGCCGCAGGTGAACTCGGGAAAGACGGCAAGAGCTGGTACGACACCATCGGTGCCGCCATGCAGAGATCCGGAGCGGTGACTCACACACTGCCGGGCGGCGAGGGGCTACGGATTGATCATGGAGACTGGTCTGGACCCGTGGATCTTGCGACGCCGCGCACGGAAATCACAGAGACACATCTGCCAGACATTTTGACAACCGACGCGCCGGAACCCCATCCAATCAAGGCCGCTCTTTCACCTTCCAACCTCGGCGGTGCTAAAGCGTTGCCAGGTGATTCCGGTCTTGACGAGGACGCCGCCTTGCGACGCGGATCGCAAGTCCATTTGCTACTGGAACATTTTCCGGATCACGACCGGGCGGCATGGCCTGGCGTATCCGAAGCGCTCTTGCAGGGTGAACTGGAGCCAAGCGAGCCTGCTGACCACGAAAGCCTTCTTGCGGAAGCCATGAGTGTATTGGACAACGCTGATCTTTGCTGGCTGTTTGACAAAGAAACTCTTGCAGAGGTTCCGCTCACAGCCACTTTGGGCCAACACCGCCTGCACGGCATCATCGACAGGCTGGTGATCACACCGGACCGTATTCTGGCGGTGGATTTCAAAACAAATGCCACCGTTCCACAGACGCCAGAACAAACCCCTGAAGGAGTGTTGCGACAGATGGGAGCCTATGCCCACGGCCTTGCTCAAATCTATCCAAACCACCGAATTGAAACCGGAATTCTGTGGACCCGCTCCGCCACCTACATGCCTCTACCACACGATCTTGTGACAAAATCGCTCGCAACCACAGGATACCTTGACGCCGCGGGTCCGCAAACCTAGTTTCACTCAAACGCAAAGCTTCCCACTTTCAGGAGATCTCCAATGGCAACCGTCGCTGTCACCGATGCCACTTTCGATGAAGAAGTCAAAAATTCCGACGTCCCTGTGGTCGTCGATTTCTGGGCCGAATGGTGCGGTCCTTGTAAGCAAATCGGCCCAGCCCTCGAAGAGCTGTCCGCCGAATACGACGGCAAAGTGAAGATCGCCAAGGTCGATGTCGACAGCAACCCTGGCGCAGCAGCTGCCTTGGGCGTGCGCGGCATCCCGGCGCTGTTCATCTTCAAAGACGGCAACGTTGTGTCCAACAAAAGCGGCGCGGCCCCCAAAGCGGCGCTGCAAAGCTGGATCGACGACTCGATCTGATCTTTGTGAAATTGACGAACAAAAGGCGTCCCAGTAGGGGCGCCTTTTTTGTTGCCTAAAGCGGCCAGCCCAGCGCCAAAAGTCGGGCACGAATGCGCTCCTCGGATTCAGGACGCCCCGCATTGATCGACATCTTTTGCAAAAACCACCAGACATACAGCGCATACTCCGGCGCTGCAGCGCGAGCGGCATCAAAAGCTTCGGCTACACCCAACAAACTCACATTCGCAGCGATGTGATGAAAATCGATCAGCCCGAACAACACACACGGCTTGCCAAAGAAAAAGCCGGAGAATGCCACGCTGGAATTTTGTGTCACCACATAATCGCATCGCGACAGCAACGCCTCCATGTCCCCCATGCGCAACTCAAGCTGGCTGTATTCCGCTTCCAGTCGCTCAAGGACTGCAAACTCTTCTTCGGTGTAGCTCTCCTTGGGGTGCAATGCCGCAATCACTTTTCGATCCGGTTCTTGCGCCAAGGTATGACCGATCATCTCAACCGGGCTGCAATGCTGAAACGATCTTTTTTCCAGCAATTTCCCCTGCAAAGGCACATAGACAAAACCGTCATGTCCAAGGTTTTGAAGCGGCGCATCATACAGTCGCTTCTGCCAGAACCGATAAAATCGAACCGCCTCGTCTGGATCGATCCCATCCGTGTCAAACCGCGCGTTGGCCACATCCCAGTTCCAACGTTCATGTGTGCGCTCGATCTGCCAGAACGGATAAAAATAGTTGCGCCGAACCGTCACAGACTTTTGCGTAAACGGGCGCTCCATATGAAACAGGGAATAACCGGAACGACGCGGATCAGCCATGTTGGGGGGCTCAAAAACCACGTCGAAATCCGACGCGCGCAGCACGTCCGCCACCTTGTTCAGAAAATTATGTTCCCCCGCCTCGGCGCTTTGCCGAAGCCCCTCGGGCAGATAGAACCGGACTTTCTGTGAGCTGCTCATGCACGCGACGCTAAGCGCTCGCTGGCGCACGGGCAAGTCCAACCCTTGCCTCAACCGCAACGCAGGCTCATATAGGGCGCAAGATAACGAGGAGCGTTTTATGTCAGACGATCAATTCCCCGGTTGGCACGGCACAACAATCATGGGCGTCAAGAAGGACGGAGTGGTTGTGATTGCCGGCGACGGGCAGGTCTCGCTTGGTCAAACCGTGATCAAAGGGTCCGCCCGCAAAGTGCGCCGCCTATCCCCCGGAGGCTTTGATGTGGTCTCCGGATTTGCGGGATCTACGGCCGATGCTTTCACCCTGCTCGAACGCCTCGAAGCCAAGCTCGAAGCAACACCCGGCCAATTGGCGCGTGCCTCTGTCGAGCTTGCCAAAGACTGGCGCACGGACAAATATCTGCAAAAGCTCGAAGCGATGCTTATCGTGTCTGACGGGGAAGATATTTTTGTCATCACCGGCGCTGGCGACGTGTTGGAACCAGAACATGACGTGACTGCAATTGGCTCGGGCGGAAATTACGCACTGGCCGCAGGCCGCGCCCTGATGGACACAGATCTTTCCGCCGAAGAGGTCGCACGCAAAGCCATGGCAATCGCCAGCGATATTTGCGTTTACACCAACGGCAACCTAACTGTGGAAACGATCAAGAAATGACTGAAATGAACTACACCCGTCTGGGCAACTCCGGCCTCGTGGTTTCCCGCGTGTTGTTGGGAACAATGACGTTTACACATGGCTCCGATTGGATTCCCGGCGTCGCAAAAGTCGGCCAGAGTGATGCACAGAACATGGTTGATCTTGCCTTGGATCGTGGCGTGAACTTTTTTGACTCTGCCGACGATTACACTGGTGGCGAGGCCGAAGACATCCTTGGCAAAACCCTCAAGGGCAAACGTGAACAGGCCGTCATCTGCACCAAATTCGGGTTCCGCCAATCTGATCGGCTGGGAAACGCGGGCCTGTCGCGCAACCACATCATTTCCTCAGTCGAAGGCAGCCTACGGCGCCTTGACACTGAGTGGATCGACCTTCTTGTGCTGCACAAAACCGATTTCACCACTCCGATGGAAGAAACTCTGCGTACACTGCAAACATTGATTGATGCAGGCAAAGTTCGCTACGTCGGCGTGTCCAATTGGCCAGCATGGCAACTTGCCCGCGCGGTCCAATTCCAACGGGACAATGGCATGCAACAATTCATTGCCGGTCAATATCTCTACAACGCCGTAGGCCGCGACATCGAAGTTGACGTTTTAAGACTTGGCAAAGAAATGGGCGTCGGGCTGATGGCATGGTCGCCTTTGTCGGGGGGGCTGTTGTCTGGAAAATACGACCCGGCTGATCTTGAAAAGGGCGAAGGCCGCCTTGCGGAAGGTGATTTCCTGCAAGTGTTACCGCAACAGGCCAGCGCCGCTTTGACTGCGATGAACGCCGCCGCCGAAACGCACAATGCGTCCACCGCACAAATTGCGCAGGCTTGGATCCTGAACAAGCGCCGCGATCACACGGTGATCCTTGGCGCCTCCAAAATCAGCCAGCTTGAAACCGGCATCGCGGCTGCCAATATTTCCCTTTCGCAGGCAGAGATGGCCGCCATCGACGCCGCTGCCGCCCCCGCCCGTCGTTATCCGGAATGGTTTGACGACATGATGACCGACGAACAATTTACAAAGGCGCTGTCGTGACCGATCTGACCCCCCGTGAAATCGTTTCCGAACTTGACCGTTTTATCATCGGCCAAAGCGACGCAAAGCGCGCCGTGGCCGTCGCATTGCGTAACCGTTGGCGGCGCAAGCAACTGTCCGATGATCTGCGCGACGAGGTGTACCCCAAAAACATCCTGATGATTGGCCCCACCGGCGTCGGCAAAACCGAGATCAGCCGCCGTTTGGCCAAACTGGCGCGCGCTCCGTTTATCAAGGTAGAAGCCACCAAATTCACTGAAGTTGGCTATGTTGGCCGCGACGTGGAGCAAATCATCCGCGATCTGATGGACGCCGCCATTTTGCAAACGCGCGAGAACATGCGCGAAGACGTAAAGGCCAAGGCACACCAAGCCGCCGAAGACCGCGTGATTGAGGCTATTGCCGGCAAGGATGCCCGTGAAAGCACCCGCGAAATGTTCCGCAAAAAGCTCAAGACCGGTGAGCTGGATGACACCGTGATTGATTTGGAATTGGCCGACACATCCAACCCGATGGGCGGCATGTTCGACATCCCCGGTCAGCCCAGCGGCCAAATGGGAATGATGAACCTCGGCGATATTTTTGGCAAAGCTATGGGCGGGCGCACCACTCGCAAGTCCCTGACTGTAGCCGAAAGCTACGAAGTGCTGATTTCGGATGAGGCCGACAAACTTCTGGACGACGAAACCGTCAATCGTGCGGCACTGGAATCGGTTGAGCAGAACGGCATCGTGTTCTTGGACGAAATCGACAAAGTCTGCGCCCGCCAAGAAGCCCGCGGCGGGGATGTATCCCGCGAAGGCGTACAGCGCGACTTGCTTCCGTTGATCGAGGGCACCACCGTGTCGACCAAATACGGCGCCGTGAAAACCGACCATATCCTGTTTATCGCCTCCGGCGCTTTCCACATCGCAAAGCCATCTGATCTGCTGCCCGAACTTCAGGGTCGTTTGCCGATCCGCGTTGAATTGCGCGCCCTGACCGAAGATGACTTCGTGCGCATCCTGACAGAAACCGATAACGCGCTGACTCTGCAATATACTGCTCTGATGGGCACCGAAGAGGTCACCGTGACGTTTACTGATGACGGCATACACGCGCTGGCCCGCATCGCTGCCGAGGTCAACCAATCGGTGGAAAACATCGGTGCCCGGCGTCTTTACACTGTTATGGAGCGCGTTTTTGAGGACCTCAGCTTTACCGCGCCAGATCAATCCGGTCTTGAGGTTACTGTGGACGACGCATTTGTCGACAAGCACCTCGGCAGCCTCGCGAAATCCACCGACGTCAGCCGCTACGTGCTTTGACGACGCGGCTGGTCTCCACCAGCTTTTGGCGGCATAGTCCCGGCGAACACCATCGCCGGGGCTTTTTTGTGCGCGCTCTATTCTTTTTTCTTCTGATAGCTACTCTCAGCGCATGCGGAGCGGTGGTCTATACGCCAATCTACCCCGAGGCAATGGCGTCTCCAGCAAAGACGGACGTCTATATCGCCACGAATCGAGGGACGAACGAGGCCGGCTTTTTTGACCGGACACGCGGCGACTCGTCGGTATACCTACGCGCAACGATAAGCCTTCCATCGGACCGAAAACCCGGCGAGGCGCCAAAGCTCAGCAACAAGCCGGATTTTAGCCAGCACTACGTCGTCGCGGATCAGCAAAACTTCAGCACAGCAGGCGCTTTTTCGCGAGAAATTAGGGACGTCGCCCACAAAAGGCCTGCGGCCGAAAATGAAGTCGTTGTCTTTGTGCACGGGTTTTATAACACCCATGCAAATGCCCTGTTTCGCTCCGCGCAAATCAAACAGGACTTTGGAATTCCCGGACCGCTGGTGACGTTCAGCTGGCCAAGCGCGGGACGGGCGCTGGCTTATAATTACGACAACGAAAGCGTTCTTTATGCGCGCGACGATCTGGAAACGCTCTTGCTATCATTGGGCAGGCATGGACCGGACAAAATAACACTGGTCGGTCACTCACGGGGATCGCTGCTGATCACCGAAACATTGCGCCAGATAGAAATAAGAGAACCTGGTTGGTCCCACCGCAATTTGCACAATGTGCTTCTGATCGCGCCTGATATGCCGGTCGAAGTCTTTCGCCGCAGCGTTGCCAGGTATCAGACTTTGCCCCAACCATTCTTTCTGATGACAACAAGCGAGGACCGTGCGCTGCGATTGTCCAGTCGTATAAACGGGACCGATCAGCGTCTCGGGCAGATCACGGATCCAGCCCAACTTGGCGGCCTGCCCGTAAGCTTGATTGATGTGTCGAATTTTGCACTGTCCGATAGCAACAATCACAACCTTTTTGCGGAATCACCTGCACTCATTTCTCTGCTTAGAAATCAAACAGCAGCCGAAAATCTAATGGATTCGTTGGACACACGTGAACCAAACTCTCTGGCACAAACCGTGCAGGTCATCGGCGATACGATGGCGATCGAACTTCTTCCTACCGATGATCCGGGAGCCCTATGACCGACACGATCGCCTTTCTGCGCCAGAATCTTCGCTGGCTTGTTCCGGGGATGCTGCTGACATTTCTATCCTGCTTTGGACAGACGTTTTTCATTTCACTCTTTGCCGGCGAAATTCGCGCTGCTTTTGACCTAAGCCACAGCGCTTGGGGCAATATCTATGCGGCTGGCACGCTGGCCTCGGCTGTTCTGATGGTCTGGGCGGGCGTTTTAACCGACCACTTTCGGGTGCGCGCCCTGGGGGCGGTAGTGCTCGCGTTGCTGATTGCGGCCTGCCTCGCCATGGCCGGCGCACACGCCGTGTGGAGCTTGCCGTTTGTGATATTTGCTCTCCGTTTTGCGGGGCAGGGCATGCTCAGCCACATCGCTGTTGTGGCAATGGCCCGCTGGTTTGTCGCCACACGCGGCCGTGCTTTGGCCATTGCCGGACTGGGCTTTTCCTTTGGCGAGGCCATCCTGCCAATTGCCGTAGTTTCCGTGCTCAGCGCCGAAACATGGCGCAGCATCTGGATCATCGCCGCCTGCATCGTGTTTGCGGGCATTCCAACCCTGATCTGGCTGCTCAATCAGGAACGCACACCAAAATCCATGGTAGCCTCCCAACACGTGGCGGGCATGGGTGGCCATCATTGGACCCGCCGTGCAACACTGTCACATGGGCTCTTCTGGGTGATGGTCCCTGCATTGATTGGTCCTTCCGCCTTCAACACGGCTTTCTTTTTTCAGCAGGTGCATTTCGCTGAAATCAAGGGCTGGCAACACATCGAACTGGTCGCCTTTTTCCCAATCTTCACGCTTACAGGTATCGTTGCCATGCTGGCGACAGGCTGGGCGATCGACCGGTTTGGCACGGCCAAACTGCTGCCCTGGTTTCAGCTGCCAATGGTCGCCTCATTCCTTTTATTCGCGTCCGCGAACTCAGTTTTTGGTGTTTTCCTTGGGCTGATCCTGATGGGACTCACCGCTGGTGCAAACGGCCCGCTGGTTTCGGCTTTTTGGGCGGAGTTTTACGGCACACGCCACATTGGCGCGATCAAATCCGCCGCAGCCGCGGTCATGGTGCTTGGTTCAGCGATTGGCCCGGCCATTACCGGCACGTTTATCGATTTCGGCATCGGGTTGGAGCAACAATATGTTGGTGTCGCTTTGTACTTTTTAATTGTCTGTGCAACGGTCGGTGCGGGTATGGCGCGGTATGCGCCGACGATCGCCAGCCGAACCTAGTGCCGACGCAAATAAACGTAGTATGCGCCGCTTCCCCCGTGACTTTGATGGGCCTCCGCGACCTGCAAAACGCAAGCGGCAAGCGGCGGCATAGACAGCCATTGGGGAACTTGGTGTTTCAAAACACCCCGCCGGGTCGGAATAGGACCGTCGTCAAACTTGCTTTTGCCTTTGCCGGTGATCACCAAAACAAGCCGCTTGCCCTCGGCATGCGACCGCATCACAAAACCGGTCAACGCGCCATGTGCCTGTTGCGCTGTCAGACCATGTAGGTCAATTTTACCTTCAGGCTTCAACTTACCGCGCTTGAGCCGACCAAAGGCCTTTTTGTCCATCTGAACCGGCTGTTTGGCCACGCGCTCGGAAATAGAAGGCATCAAGTCGTGCGCCCGGCTCGGTTTCTTCGATCTGGCACCAATCTCAAACGAACCGATACGCGGCGCTATCACTTTTTCGGGTTTCGGCTTTGGTTTGGACACCTCGATGCTGCGTGCTTCCGGCAAAAGCCGCTCCGCTGAGCTGGCCACTTTGCGCCACAGCTGCATTTCTTCTTCCGTCAAACGCCGGCGTTTCACAGGATCGACTCCGGCAACATCGCATAGGCGCGTTGAATGGGCAGAAGCACAACCATCCGCCCCGGATCCTTCAGGCGCCCTGCGGCTTTCCCCGCCAGATCACCGGTGCCGAAAAAGATATCGGCCCGTTGCGCACCTTTGATCGCAGACCCTGTGTCCTGCGCAATCATCAGACGCCGCAGCGGGTTTTCCCCATCCTTCTCGATCCATACAGGCGCCCCAAGCGGTGTGAATTTCGGGTCCACTGCCACCGTACGCATCGTGGTGATCGAACGGTTCATCGCTCCCAACGGGCCTTTGTCCGCCGCAACGCGGCTGACCTCTCGAAAAAACACAAATGAATCGTTGTGTCGCAAAAGTTCGGCACCAGCGACTGGATTTCGCCGCACCCAATTTTTGATCACTTCCGCACTCACCTGATGGCGATTGTATATTCCGCGCCGCACCATTTCAGCACCGATCGAGCGATAATTGCGCCCGTTGGATCCGCCATAGCCGACTCGAACCGTCGATCCATCCGACATACGGATGCGGCCAGATCCCTGAATTTGCAGGAAAAACAGTTCAACTGAATCATCCACCCAAGCAATTTCCAGACCCCGCCCAGCCAACACGTCGCTGGTTTCAATCTCACGGCGCGTCATCCACGATCCAGCACCACGCACTTCGGGCGGCATGCGATAAACAGGAAACCGGTATTGTCCGTAAGGGCTGCGCGCACCGGTAAGCTCCGGCTCAAAGTATCCGGTAAAAAGCGGATCAGCGCCGTCTTCAATCAAAACCGGCCGAAACAGCAACTCGAAAAACTTGCGTGCGCTGCTAAACCCGCGTGCGGCGGAACAGACGCTTTGCCAATCAGGCGCGTCAAAGTCACCGCAAGTATTCAAAAACACCTGCCGGGCGGCCTCATGGTCTTCTTGAGCCCACCCGTTCAGATCGTCATATGACAGAATTTTCAGCGATGTCTCAGACACCGCACCTCCTCCCGCCATCACAAGGACAGCGGTGATTGCTGCCCGAATGCGCTGGATCATTCGCCCGTGGCAACAAGCTGCCAGTTAGGATCATCCGACCCCATGACGCGCGCAAAAGTCCAAACGTCTTTTTGGCGCTTAACCTGGCCTTCGCTGCCTTCCACGATGTCTCCGGCGCGGTCGCGTACAACCGATGTCAGCTCGCCGATGAATTTCACAGAAATCTCACCCTCACGGGTTTCGTCGTCGAAGCTTGCGGAATTGAGCGTTAATTCGCGCACGCCGATGAATTCGGCTTCGACGCTCAAACCCTGTGCCTCACGCCCATCCACAACCTGTGCAAAGCTCTCGTATACGTCCTTGCTCAGGAAGGGCAAAATCGACGCCATGTCCCCACCTTCAAAGGCCATGAGGATCATTTCGTAAGCGCCGCGTGCGCCTTGCAAAAAGTCGTTCACGCCAAAGTCTGGCTCCAAAGATTTCATCTTTGCCAATGACTTAGCGGATTCGCTGCCTTCTTCGGCATGGTCCAGAATGTCTTGATCCGGTCCACCTTCGATGACTTCGAGTGCGGGCCCGCGACGCTGTGGCGCTGATGCGCCTTCGCGCGGCGGTTCAAACCCCTCGCGGGTACCCAAAACGTTACGCAGACGCAGGATCAGAAACACGGCGATACCGGCAAGAACCAAAAGGCTAAAAAGGGGTGAGTTCATAGGAACCTCGTGAAGGGCATTTAAACAGAGCTGATTGCGACTTATGTATGTCACGCGACGGGTCAAGTCCACCTTGGCCAAGTAACGTTTGGAGTAAAGCAGACATGTGGCTTTTGTTGGCCTTTGTAGCGGTACCGCTCATCGAGATAGCCCTATTCATCAATGTGGGCGGAGCAATTGGCCTTTGGCCAACGCTTGCAATCGTCCTGGCAACCGGTTTTCTGGGCACCTGGCTGATGCGAACTCAAGGCATGATGGCACTTGGCAACCTTCAGCGGTCTTTCGCCGAGCTCAACGACCCGACCGAACCCTTGGCCCATGGGGCGATGATTCTGATTTCAGGCATGATGTTGCTGACACCTGGATTCTTTACAGACGCAATCGGGTTTTCTTTGTTGATCCCCGCAGTGCGGTCGGGCGTGTTCCACTACCTGCGGCGACGCGTAACTGTACAAAGCTTTTCGATGGGCGGCTCTCACACTACCCATCACCCCCGGACCCGCCCTGGCGATGACGTGATCGACGGCGAGTTTTCAGAGGTAGATTCACCCGACCAATCCGCCGGTGACCCCCCACGTCATCCGCCTCTTCCGCCTTCAGGTTGGACAAAGCATTGAGACGGTTGGTCTGACCTGATAAGGAGCCTTCAAAACCTTATTTCTATGGAGTTCCAAATGTCCGAAAACGGCACCGAAGCCACTCAGGCGCCACAGATCAAAATGAATGTTCTGACCCAGTTCGTGCGCGATATGTCGTTCGAAAATATCCTTGCGCAAAAGGGGGCTTCGGGCAACGCTCAGCCTGATGTGCAGGTGCAGGTCAATCTGGACGCCAAAAAGCGGACCTCAGATCACCAGTACGAAGTGGCGATCAAGCTCAACATCACCTCCAAGAACAAGGATGATGACAGCGAAATGTTCATCCTCGAGCTGGATTACGCCGGTGTTTTCCACGTCGAAGGTGTGCCAGAGGATCAGTTGCACCCGTTCCTGCTCATCGAATGCCCGCGCATCCTGTTCCCATTTGTGCGCCGCATCGTATCGGACGTGACACGCGATGGTGGCTTCCCGCCGCTGAACCTCGACAACATCGATTTTGTGGCACTGTATCGTCAGGAAATCGCCCGTCGTCAGGAGCAACAGGACCAGCCGGTCAACTAAGATTTCGGGCGCTGCCTTCCGGGGCGGCGCCTATCCCAGTTTGGACCAAAGCGCGTCCTCGCCCATCTTTTCGACAAATTCTTTGTGCGCAGCTTCTTCTTCCGATGTCAGTCGTGTCGCCAGCTTTTGCGGACGCGGGGCAGCGCGCCAATCGTCTTGCGCATTTCCGCCTTTTGACTTGTTGCCGGGACCGGACGCCAGCACCAGATCGGGCTGTCTCCCTCCAATAAGTTCAAGATAAACTTCCGCCAGAATTTCAGAGTCCAACAGCGCGCCGTGTAACGTCCGCGCCGAATTGTTTATGCCAAAGCGACGGCACAGGGCATCCAGCGACGCAGGGGATCCGGGAAATTTGGTTCGGGCAATTTCTAGCGTGTCCAACGCGCGGGCCATCGGAATTTGCGGCAGGTTCAACCAGCTCAACTCTGCATTGAGAAACTTCATATCAAACTTGGCATTGTGGATCACAAGCCGACTGTCATTGCCGATGAAATCCAGAAACTTTTGGCCAAATGCAGAAAAAACCGGTTTGTCTGTCAACGTGACCTCGCCGGCCTCCGGCGGTCTGGGTACGGCCAGCAAATCCGGACCGATCCCGTGCACACCAAACGCCTCCTCCGGCATGCCGCGCTCAGGGTTGATGTAGACGTGAAATGTTTCGCCCGTCGGCAGGTGATTATAAAGCTCCAGCGCCCCGATCTCGACAATCCGGTCACCCGAAAACGGATCAAACCCTGTGGTCTCAGTATCCAGTACGATCTCACGCATCTGCCAATTGCCCTCTGATGGTCTGCACAATCTTCTCCACTTGCGCCCGCGCATGGTCAAGCGTGTCCGTCAAAACAACATAGTCCGACTTCGCAACTTTAGCCTCATTCGGCAGCTGTTTCGCGCGAATTTGCTCAAACTGCGCCTCGCTCATCGTGCCCCGCGCCAAAACCCGTTCTCGTTGTAGTTCCGCGGGAATAGAGACGCATGCAACAGCATCCATTGCTGCGTCTCCACCTGTTTCAAACAGAATGGGGATGTCAAAAACCAGAATGTCACTTTCAGCACTTTTCACGAAATCCGCCCGATCTTTAGCAACCAACGGGTGCACAATGGCCTCAATCTGGGTCAAAAGGCTCGCATCCTTCTGGATCGCGTCCCGCAATTGATCTCGGGACACCGCGCCATCCAAAATAGCGTCGGGACAAATCGCGGCCATTGGCATGACCGCCGCGCCACCCTTTGCATACAAGCGATGCACTGCCGCATCTGCATCCCAAAGCGCACAGCCGTGATCGACGAACATCTGCGCAGTTGTCGATTTCCCCATGCCAATCGACCCGGTCAATCCCAGCTTGAAGCTCATGCCAAAACCGCTCGGCGCGTGGCCAGATCCACCGTTGGCCGCCGCCCGAACCAGCGCTCAAATCCCGGGACGGCCTGATGCAGCAACATGCCAAGCCCGTCGACTGTTTGACATCCCTTGGCCGAGGCGGCCTCCAACAAAGGTGTGCGCAAAGGTGTGTACACAAGATCTGTCACCAAGGTTTCCGCCCGAAGCCCATCCAAAGGCACGCGCAATTCCGCCTTACCAGCCATGCCAAGTGACGTGGTATTCACCAGCGTATTGGCCTCTTCAAGGATATTGCCAGCCTGTACCCATTCCGCAACTTTCACCCGCGCACCAAAATCTTCGCGAAGCTTGTCGCTGCGCACCCGCGTCCGGTTGGTCAGCAAAATTTCCGGAACACCAGCATCCAGCAAAGACGCCACAACCGCACGCGCCGCACCGCCCGCGCCAAGCACAACCGCGGGACCGCTTTTTGGTTCCCAATCCGGCGCATTCTGGCGCAAATTTTCAATGAACCCGTAGCCGTCTGTATTGTCGCCAAGAATGGTCCCGTCATCGCGAAAAATCAGCGTATTCACTGCACCGATCAACGTGGCCCGATCGGTGATCTGATCTACAAACTGCATCACGCGCTCTTTGTGAGGAATCGTGACATTGCAGCCGACAAACCCCATCTTCGGCATTGCCCTAAGTACATCACCCAGATCGTCTGCCTTCACTTCAAGCGGTATATAATGTCCAGGAAGGCCCATTTCGCGCAGCCAATGACCGTGAAGCACCGGAGATTTTGAATGGGCAATCGGATCGCCGATCACCCCTGCAAGGGGGATAGAAGGCAGTGTCATGTTTGTAGGTCTCCCCGCAGTGTAAGATAGGATAGTATTTCAACAAGCGGCATCCCGAGAACCGTAAAATAGTCTCCATCGATTTTTTCAAACAATCGCACACCCTCTTCCTCAAGTTTGTAGCAACCCACCGAATGGCGAATGCTGTCCCAGTTGCGTGCAAGGTATGCATCCAGATAGCCATCGCTAAACTTACGCATAAAAAGTCGAACCGTTCCGACAAACCTCCAAACCGGCTCTCCGTTTTCGTAAAGAACCGCTGCGGAATGCAACATGTGTCGCTGTCCGCGCAGTTGGGTGAGCTGCGTCCGAGCGTGATCCACATCGATTGGCTTGGACATCACTTTACCTTGAAAATCCAGAACCTGATCACACCCAAGCACCAATGCGCCGGGAGTTTTCGCGCTGATCTTGCGGGCCTTGGCCTCGGCCAATGCATCCGCAATGTCTCGTGGCGTGGCGCCTTCCGCTTCCAGCGATCGACGGATCATTTCCTCGTCAACGCGACCGGGGTTTATATCAAACTCAACCTCTGCATTTCGCAAAAGCTGTGCCCGAATTTCGGACCCCGACGCCAGAACAAGATTGGCATTCATGTGGAAAACTCCGTGGACAGATCACCGTGAGATAGCAGGACTCTTTTTGGAAAGACTTTGCTAATTTTGCAAGCTGGGGATTTTCCTTCCATCTCAGGAGGATTTTCAAGAATTCCCGCACAGAGGATGAGGATAACGTGTCCTGTGGGGAAAGTCCGTGTTTTTCCAATCCATCCGCAGGTTTATCCCCAGTTTCCCCTTTGGAATATTTGTCCTAAGCCATTGATATTAATATAAGTAATTCATGATTTCCCGACATGTTCAAAACTCAGAGAATGATTGTCCCTCCGTGGATAACTCCTTGGGTATCCCAATAATCCACAGAAACTGACGACCCTAAATAATCATCATCCTTTTCTATATTTCTTTATTTATTTAGAGAGGAGCAAAGCGATCCGGGAGAATGAAACCGTGGAATATATTCTGGCCGACATCTATCCATACGTTTTGTCCCTGCACATCATGGCGGTGATATCTTGGATGGCAGGATTGTTTTACCTGCCCCGCTTGTTTGTCTATCACGTTGAACGGGCTGAAACCGGCGACAATCTCGATGAAACTTTGAAGATCATGGAATTTAAGCTTCAGCGCTACATAATGGCACCTGCCAGCATTGTTGCGTGGGTTGCGGGTCTCATGCTTGTCTTCACGCCAGGTATTGTGGATTGGTCAGCGGTCTGGCCTTACACCAAAGCGATTTGCGTTATTGCCATGACCGGATTTGATCACTGGCTGATGCAGATGCGCAAGAAATTCGAACGCGGCGATAACACACTGACGGGCCGCCAATTTCGCATGATGAACGAAATACCAACGCTTCTGATGATTGTGATTGTCCTGTCAGTGGTTGTGAAGTTCTAACGTGAATTGACTCAGACCGAGTCAGCGCTTAAATATCTGCCCAACTGGCCCGTCCGGGCTATGTGTCTTCCATGTACAAAAATGACGATCCGCCCCAGCTTGGGCGGGCACAGGATATTTCCATGACACAAGAAAAGCTTGCTCTTGGCGATCTGAAGGCGAAAAGCCCCAAAGATCTTTTGGCGATGGCTGAAGAGCTCGAAATCGAAAACGCCTCTACGATGCGTAAAGGCGAAATGATGTTCCAAATTCTGCGCGAACGCGCGGATGATGGCTGGGAAATCGCTGGCGACGGTGTGCTCGAAGTGCTGCAAGATGGCTTCGGCTTCTTGCGCTCTCCTGAAGCAAACTACTTGCCGGGTCCGGATGACATCTACGTTTCGCCTGAAATGATCCGTCAGCTCTCTCTGCGCACCGGTGACACCATCTCCGGCGTAATGAAGGCTCCAGAGGACACAGAGCGCTATTTCGCTCTCACAGGTGTCTCTCAGATCAACTTTGAGGCCCCAGAGAAGGCGAAACACAAAATCGCCTTTGACAACCTTACGCCGCTCTATCCGGACGAACGTCTGAAGATGGAGATCGAAGATCCCACCATCAAAGACAAATCCGCCCGTGTGATCGACCTTGTGGCCCCAATCGGCAAAGGCCAACGCTCCTTGATTGTTGCGCCGCCACGGACCGGTAAAACCGTGATCCTTCAGAACATCGCGCATTCAATCGAGGCTAACCACCCAGAGTGCTACCTGATTGTTCTGCTGATTGACGAACGCCCTGAAGAGGTCACCGATATGCAGCGCTCGGTAAAAGGCGAGGTGATTTCCTCTACCTTTGACGAACCTGCAACCCGTCACGTTGCCGTGTCGGAAATGGTGATCGAAAAAGCCAAGCGTCTGGTTGAACACAAACGAGATGTTGTGATCCTTCTTGACTCGATCACAAGACTTGGTCGTGCCTTCAACACTGTCGTGCCATCTTCGGGCAAGGTTCTGACTGGCGGTGTGGACGCAAACGCTCTGCAACGGCCCAAACGTTTCTTTGGTGCGGCTCGCAACATCGAAGAGGGCGGCTCGCTCACCATCATCTCCACCGCGCTGATCGATACCGGATCGCGTATGGACGAGGTCATCTTCGAAGAATTCAAAGGTACAGGTAACAGTGAGATTGTGCTTGATCGTAAAGTGGCAGACAAGCGCGTCTTTCCTGCGATCGACATTCTCAAATCCGGTACCCGGAAAGAAGAACTTCTTGTGGACAAGGGCGATTTGGCCAAAACCTTTGTTTTGCGCCGTATCCTCAACCCGATGGGCACCACAGATGCCGTGGAATTCTTGCTTGGAAAACTCCGGCAAACCAAGTCCAACGGCGATTTCTTTGATTCGATGAACACCTAAAGGATGCGTGATGGCCTACGTGGCTGACACAATTTTCGCCCTAGCAACGGCCCCCGGTAAAGCGGGGGTCGCTGTCGTTCGTGTGTCCGGTTCTCGGGCGGCTGATACGGGCAGGGCACTTTTCGGGCGCTTGCCTGAACCTCGGCTCGCCGCGTTAAAGCTGTTGAAGGATCGGGACGGACGTCGCTTGGATCAGGCCCTCGTTCTCTATTTTCCGGAAAAGAACAGCTTCACCGGTGAGGAGGTTCTGGAGCTGCACTTGCACGGCTCCACCGCCGTGGTGAACGCAGTCTTGCGCGAACTGTCTGAGATGGACGGCCTGCGATTGGCTGAGGCGGGAGAATTCACCCGCCGCGCTTTGGAAAACGGGTGTTTGGATCTGGCACAGGTCGAGGGTTTGGCTGATTTGATCGATGCCGAAACCGAGGCCCAGCGGCGCCAGGCGCTGCGTGTGCTTTCGGGCGACCTTGGAAATCTTGCTGGCAAGTGGCGTACGGATCTCATCCGCGCTGCAGCGTTGATTGAAGCTACGATTGATTTCGCCGACGAAGATGTCCCTGTCGACGTAACGCCCGAAGTGACAGGTCTTCTGGCTGGTGTGCGAGCAGAGCTGGATCGCGAAATCGCAGGCGTGGATACGGCTGAACGTATTCGCACGGGTTTTGAGGTTGCGATTCTCGGTGCGCCCAACGTCGGAAAATCCACTTTGCTGAATGCACTCGCGGGGCGAGAGGCGGCAATCACATCAGAATACGCCGGAACCACGCGTGATGTGATCGAAGTGCGGATGGAACTGAATGGTTTGCCTGTGACCCTGTTGGACACGGCTGGTCTGCGCGAAACAGATGATCACGTCGAAAGCATCGGTATTGAGCGCGCTCGCCAGCGGGCTGAGGCCGCGGATTTACGGGTGTTTCTTGTTGATGGCGATACGCTTCCTGACTTTGCTCCACTTGAGAATGATGTGGTGCGCGTCGCCAAAGCCGACACGCTTTCCGATGCCAAAAATGCTATTTCCGGGAAAACTGGATTTGGCGTCGGAGAGTTGATTGCTGAAATCACGGACAAGTTGTCGGATCAGGCTGGTCGCTCTGGCGTCGCCACGCGCGAACGCCACCGTATCGCTATGAAGCGCGCCTCTGAGTCATTGAATGCAGCGCGCGCCGTTCTCGAATTGGGTCCGGACCACTATGATGTAGGGGCAGAAGAGTTGCGTACAGCGATTCGAGCTCTTGATTCCATCGTCGGCCACGTCGATGTAGAGAACCTGTTGGATGAAATCTTCTCGAGCTTTTGCATCGGCAAATAACCTCGGGACTTGGGAGTGTTTCACGTGAAACATTTTGACGTCATTGTTGTCGGAGGCGGACACGCCGGCGCAGATGCTGCCGCGGCTTCCGCGCGCATGGGCGCTTCTACGGCGCTTGTGACATTGAAAAAATCCGGCATCGGTGTGATGTCCTGCAACCCTGCCATTGGAGGGCTTGGCAAAGGCCATCTTGTCCGAGAAGTGGACGCGCTGGATGGTGTTATGGGCCGGATCGCGGACAAGGCGGGCATTCAGTTTCGGCTTCTGAACCGCCGCAAAGGCCCAGCGGTACAAGGACCGCGTGCGCAATCAGATCGCAAAATTTATCGCACTGAGATGTTGGCAGAGATTGTGGCGACGCCAAACCTGACGATTATAGAGGGAGAGGTCACCGACTTTCTCATGGACGGCTCGTCGGTGCGTGGTGTGATGCTCGTAGATGGATCGGAGATTTCGGCCCACGCCGTCGTCCTGACCACGGGCACGTTCTTGCGCGGCGTTATCCATATTGGCGATGTTTCTCGCTCCGGCGGACGTATGGGGGATGAGGCCTCCGTCAAACTGGCCGAACGCATTGATAGCTTTGCATTGCCCCTCGGCCGGCTAAAAACCGGCACGCCACCGCGATTGGACGGCAAGAGCATCAAGTGGGACCTGCTGGACAGCCAGCCTGGCGATGATGAACCCGTGATGTTCTCTTTCCTGAATAAGGCGCCGTCCGCCCGCCAGATTGCTTGCGGCATCACTCACACGAATGCAAAAACCCACGATATCATCCGAAACAACCTCGACCGCTCTGCGATGTACGGTGGGCACATTGAGGGCGTGGGCCCACGTTACTGTCCGTCGATAGAAGACAAGGTCGTGCGGTTTGCCGACAAGGAGTCGCATCAAGTATTTCTGGAACCGGAAGGGCTGGATGACGACACGGTCTATCCAAACGGCATTTCCACGTCACTACCGGTTGATGTTCAAGAGGCTTATGTCCGGTCGATCTACGGTCTTGAAGATGTTGAAATCCTGCAACCGGGTTATGCGATTGAATACGATTACGTCGATCCAAGAGCACTGGATGCTGCGCTGGGGGTCAAAGGCGTGCCAGGCCTCTATCTCGCAGGACAAATCAACGGGACCACAGGATATGAGGAGGCCGCCGCACAAGGGTTGGTGGCAGGTTTAAACGCCGCGCTTTCTGCGCAAGGCAAAGATCCGCACCACTTCAGCCGCTCCGACAGTTATATCGGCGTTATGGTGGATGATCTAATCACGCGCGGCGTGACCGAACCTTATCGTATGTTCACATCCCGCGCGGAATTCCGGCTTTCTCTTCGGGCCGACAACGCGGATCAGCGTTTGACGCCAATTGGTGTGGATCTTGGCTTAGTAGGAGAGTCGCGGCGCCGCATCTTTGGTGACAAGCAGGAGAAGCTGAACGCCGGTAGGGATATGTTGCAAAAAGAGGCGCGCACCCCAAAAGAGATCAATGCCGCAGGTATCTCTGTGAATCAGGATGGTAACCGCCGCACCGCTTTTCAGGTTCTTGCATTCCCCGAAGTAAAATTCGGCGACTTAGTTCCCCTAGACGACGGTTTCTCGTCTATTGAGCCGGAGATAGGCGAACAGTTGGAGCGGGATGCGCTCTACGCGACTTATATCGAACGACAGAAGCGCGATGTTGAAGCGATAAAGCGTGACGAGAGTCAGATCATTCCATCAAGTTTTGATTTTAGTGGCATCGAAGGCCTTTCAAACGAATTGAAAAGCAAACTGAATGCTGCGCGACCATCAAATTTGGGGCAGGCGGGTCGCCTAGATGGCATGACGCCGGCCGCCCTGACCTTGCTTTCCGCCAAGTTGCGGCAAGCCAAGCGGGAAAAATCGGCCTAATGTCGGACGCAGAAACAATTCTCGCGGACCTGAATGTTTCACGTGAAACATCGGACCGCCTAAAGAATCTCGCGGATCTACTCACAAAGTGGAACCCTCGGATCAATCTCGTTTCCAAGTCCACAATCTCTGACCTGTGGACACGCCATATTCTCGACTCCGCGCAAATCTTTCATTTGGCCCCACCGAACACATCTCATTGGGTCGATATTGGCAGCGGCGGCGGATTTCCTGGACTGGTTGTCGCCCTGATGATGGACGAACCCGGTGCTCCTCAAAAAGTCACCCTAATCGAATCCGATCAAAGGAAATGCGCTTTTCTACGGACTGTCTTGCGCGAAACCGGGGTCACAGCCACGGTTCTTACGGCCCGGATTGAACAGGCAGATCCACAAAACGCATCTGTTATGAGTGCCCGCGCATTGGCAGACCTGCCGCATTTGTTTGATTTTGCGGAACGCCACCTTGCACAAGGTGGAACGGCTCTGTTCCAAAAAGGCGCCACTTGGGAAAAAGAGGTCTCTGCCGCAAAGGAATCGTGGTCTTTTCAAGCGGATGTCATTCAAAGTAAAACAGAACCCCAAGCAGTTATTCTGAAGGTCGGAGAGCTCGAACGTGTCTGATCCCACGCGCCCAAAAGGCCCCAAAATCATCGCGGTTGCCAATCAAAAGGGCGGCGTCGGCAAGACAACAACGACAATCAACCTCGCATCTGCCTTAGCCGAAGAAGACTGCAAAGTGCTCTTGGTGGATCTTGACCCGCAAGGGAATGCGTCCACGGGCTTAGGCGTCGATGACCGTGAACTTACCACCTACGACTTGCTTTTGGGTGAGACAGACCTAAATGAGATCATTCAATCAACCAATGTCCCCGGCATTTCTATTGTTCCGGCGACGGTAGACCTGAGCTCAGCCGACATCGAGCTGATGTCCAACGAAAAGCGTAGCTTCCTTTTGCATGACGCGCTGCGACAGACCGCAATTGACCAATATTCCTTCGATTACGTTTTGATCGATTGCCCGCCATCGCTGAACCTTTTGACGGTGAATGCGATGATTGCGGCCCATTCGGTGCTTATCCCCCTCCAAAGCGAGTTTTTCGCGCTCGAAGGCCTGTCCCAGCTTATGTTGACCGTCCGTGAGGTACGCCAAACCGCGAACCAGTCCCTGCGCATTGAGGGTGTGGTGCTGACAATGTTTGATGCCCGCAACAACCTGTCCCAACAGGTTGAGCAGGATGCGCGTGACAATCTCGGCGATCTTGTCTTTGACACCAAAATCCCGCGCAATGTGCGTGTGTCTGAGGCGCCTTCATTCGCGCAACCGGTGACCGAGTATGACAGCACATCAAAGGGAGCTGAGGCATATCGGCAATTGGCCAAAGAGCTATTGATCAAACACATGAAAATCGCGGCTTAAACCGGAGGGCATCGCATGGCAGACAAGAAGAAAACACGCGGTTTGGGCCGCGGGCTCAGCGCCCTGATGGCGGATGTTACCGAAGACACTTCGCGCCAAAGCACGGACGGGCCACAGCGGCCTGATATGATTGTGCCAATTGAACGGATCGAACCCAATCCGAATCAGCCGCGTCGAAATTTTACTCCTGACCAATTGGAGGATCTTGCCAATTCCATTCGGGAAAAGGGGGTCATTCAGCCTCTGATCGTCCGTAAAAAGGGCACCGCCAACTACGAAATCGTTGCCGGTGAGCGTCGCTGGCGCGCGTCGCAGATGGCACAGCTGCACGAACTGCCCGTGGTCGTGCGTGACTATGACGACACCGAAGTGCTCGAGATCGCGATCATCGAGAACATTCAGCGCGCCGATCTCAACCCGGTTGAAGAGGCGATGGGCTATCGTCAGTTAATGGACAAGTTTGGCCACACCCAAGAGAAGCTCTCCGAAGCACTTGGCAAAAGCCGGAGCCACATTGCGAACCTGATGCGGTTGCTGAACCTTCCCGATGATGTCCTCGGTCATCTGAAATCCGGCGACCTTTCCGCCGGACACGCGCGGGCCTTGGTGACGTCAGACAACGCATCGGAATTGGCCAAGAAAGTCATCAAGGGCGGCTTGTCGGTTCGGCAGACCGAAAAAATGGCAAAAAAACCGGCCTCTCTCGTCGAGCAAAATAAGAAAACCCGCCCAAAGACCCACAAGGACGCCGACACAGTCGCGCTAGAAGGCGATCTTTCGGCAAATCTGGGCATGAAAGTCAGCGTAGATCATTTGACCGGCGGCGAATCTGGAAAAATTACTGTTTCTTATCAAACGCTTGATGAGCTTGACGAGTTGTGTCGCATTTTGACCGCTAACCGTTAGGCCGCGTCCAGATGAAAAAAAGTACCGCGCTCAAAACCACCATTTGAATGAGCAAAACGGTCGTTTTAACGCCCAAAACAAGCGAAAGCCCAAAAACAGCGACAATAGACAGTGTCGCTGCCCTTTTCGCTTTTGGACGGATCGCGCCGCTGCGATTCCAATCTTCGATCATCGGCCCGAAGACTTTGTGAGACAAAAGCCAGTCGTGAAGTCGATCGGAAGAGCGCGCAAAACAAAATGCCGCAAGCAGAAGAAACGGAACTGTCGGCAAAAGTGGCAGCACAACACCAATCAGCCCGAGACCAAGGCTCAATAGCCCACCAATAAGCCAGATGATCCGCATTTACGTCACCAACAGTTCTGCCAACACAGAGTTCAGCACCATGCGGCCCTTTGGCTGCACGCACATTCTGTCAGCCTCAACTGAGATCATGCCCAAATCGGTCAGGGTGTCCACGCGATCACCTTTTAATGGCCGGCCAGCCAAGGCTTCATATCGCGCCAGACTGACGCCTTCGCTCAAACGCAGGCCCATTAACAGAAATTCAGCCGCTTGTTCGTCCCGGGACACACCTTCGCGCAAATTTTCCCCGTTCCCTGCTTCGGCTGTGTCCAGCCATTTCGCCGGGTTGCGCCAGTTTTCAATCGCTTGGCGAGCCCCGTTCAGGGTCAATCGTGCGTGCGCGCCAGGGCCGATTCCTGCATAATCCCCATACCGCCAGTAAATCTGATTGTGACGCGATTCAGAGCCTAATGCTGCGTAATTTGACACCTCGTACGGCAACATACCGGCCTTGGCGCAAATATCCTGCGTGACTTCGTACATGTCTGCCGCCAAATCATCTTCGGGCAAACCGCGCAACTTTCCACGGTTGTAGCGGTCGCCAAATGCAGTGCCTTGTTCAATCGTGAGCTGGTACAAGGAGAGATGATCAATCGCCATGGCGAGGGCTTCTGACAGTTCCGAACGCCAGTCATCAAGGGTTTGATCTTGGCGCGCGTAAATCAGATCGAAACTGACCCGATCAAAAGTTTTCCGCGCGATATCAAAAGCTTGGCGAGCCTCTGCCACGGAATGAATGCGGCCCAATCGGTGTAGATCTCGGTCATTCAGGGCTTGAATGCCCATTGAAATACGGTTCACGCCGCCATCCCGATAAGCAGCAAACCTACCCGCTTCCACCGATCCGGGGTTCGCCTCCAGCGTAATTTCTATGTCGTTAGAGGTTGGCCAAAGGACGCGGATCCGTTCCAATATGGCGGCAACGACGTCGGGATCCATCAAACTGGGCGTGCCGCCACCAAAAAAGACAGTATTCAAAACCCGGCCAGTTGTCTCGGTGGCGACGCGATCTAGTTCAGTCAAATAGGCTCTAAGCCACCGAAATTGGTCGATTTTTTGACTGACGTGACTGTTGAAATCGCAATAGGGGCATTTGGCCTGACAAAACGGCCAATGGATATAGAGGCCGAAGCCTCCATTTTGCCAATCGTCACTCAAAACAGCCCTTCACAAAGGCCGCAACAGCACGCCCCCGATGGCTAATTTTGTTTTTTTCCCAACGGTCCATTTCGGCAAATGTGATGTCATACCCGTCGGGCACAAACATCGGATCGTAGCCAAAACCATCTTTGCCGCGCATCGGCCATACGAGATGCCCGGGCGCAACGCCTTCGAACACTTCGTCATGACCGTCCGGCCAGGCCAGAACCAGAGTCGAGCGGAACTGCGCAAGGCGCGGATGTGGCGCGTTGTTAGCTTCAAGTTCGGTGTGCGCGCGTGTCATCGCCATAACAAAATCACGCCCGCCATCAGTCTCGGCCCAATCGGCGGTGTACACACCCGGCGCGCCGCCAAGCGCGTCGATTGTGATCCCACTGTCGTCAGACAGGGCAGGGAGCCCCGTCGCCTTGGCGGCCGCATGTGCCTTGATGCGTGCATTTCCGACAAAAGTGTCTTCGGTTTCTTCGGGCTCGGGCAGATTCATTTCCGCCGCGCCCACGACCTTCACGCCGAATGGCTCAAGCAGGTGGATCATCTCCTCCAGCTTGCCCTTGTTATGGGTCGCCATCAGCAGTTTTTTGTCGGAAAACTTACGCGTCATGCGGACACCGCAGCCTCTTGTGCGGCAACCAGTTCGGCCACACCTTTCTCAGCCAAATCAAGTAGTTGGTTCATTTGGTCACGAGAGTAAGTGGAACCTTCGGCGCTCATTTGTGTCTCGATCATCTGACCATTCGCCAACATGATAAAGTTGCCGTCCACACCGGCCTCGCTGTCTTCAGGGTAGTCCAAGTCAAGCACAGGTTGACCGGCGTAGATGCCACAAGACACAGCCGCCACAGGCGAAATCAGCGGGTCAGTGATCACGTCGCCGGCCTTCATCAGCTTGTTCACAGCCAAACGCAGCGCCACCCAGCCGCCAGTGATGGATGCGCAACGTGTGCCGCCATCCGCCTGGATCACATCACAGTCGACAGTGATCTGTCGTTCGCCCAGTGCGACGCGATCGACGCCAGCCCGCAGGCTACGCCCAATCAAGCGCTGAATTTCAACGGTACGGCCACCCTGTTTTCCGGCCGCCGCTTCGCGGCGCATGCGCGACGAAGTTGAGCGTGGAAGCATACCATATTCCGCAGTGACCCAACCAAGGCCGGAGCCTTTGATGAACGGCGGAACTCGTGCTTCAAGCGAGGCTGTACACAAAACATGCGTATCGCCCATTTTGATCAGACAAGATCCTTCGGCGTGTTTGGTCACATTGGTTTCAATCGACACTTCGCGCATTTCATTAAGCTGACGGCCAGAGGGACGCATGGGCAAATATCCTTTTTTCGGTTGAGCAGGGCATAGCCGTGCAACCTATGTACACGCAACCCCGATTGACCTTTGTCTTTCAGGCTATTTTATTGGCAGGGCAAAGGCACGGGTGAATGACAGACAGCAGCAAAATTCTCGAAGAGATGAACGACCGCAGTCGCGAGGTGTTTCGCCGCGTGGTCGAAGGCTATCTTGATACCGGCGACCCGGTGGGTTCTCGCACTTTGACACGGTCATTGTCCGAAAGCGTCAGCGCGGCCACCATCCGCAATGTGATGCAGGATCTGGAGTACCTCGGCCTTCTGGACAGCCCACACGTTTCAGCTGGTCGCGTTCCCACACAAATGGGCTTACGCATGTTTGTGGACGGGCTGCTAGAAGTCGGTGATTTGAACACAGGCGACCGGGAAAAGATCGACGCCACACTCGGGAACAATTCCGGCGACGTAGGCTCCATGCTGGATCGTGTGTCCACGGCGTTGTCCGGTGTAACGCAAGGCGCTTCTCTGGTTTTGGCCCCAAAACATGAGGCCCCGATCAAACACATCGAATTCGTGTCTTTGGCCCATGATCGCGCTCTCGTGGTTCTTGTCTTCGCTGATGGTCAGGTAGAAAACCGTCTATTCACGCCCCCAATTGGGCAAACCCCAAGTTCGATGCGGGAGGCTGCGAATTTTCTGAATGCCGTGGCCGAAGGCCGCACCTTGTCAGAACTCAGCACCGCCGTGAAACAAGAGATCGCCAAACGCCGTCAGGAAATCGACAGCCTCGCCCGCGATATGGTCGAAAACGGTCTCGCGCTTTGGGCGGATGGCGAAGAACAACCCGAACGTTTGATCGTGCGGGGTCGCGCGAATCTGCTTGGATCGGAGGGTGACGAAGAAGATCTCGACCGCATCCGGACCCTTTTTGACGACCTCGAACGCAAGCGGGACATTGCCGATTTTCTGCAACTTGCCGAAGATGGCGACGGTGTGCGCATTTTTATCGGCTCAGAGAACAAACTTTTTTCACTTTCGGGTTCCTCTTTGGTGGTTTCCCCTTATATGAACGCTGATCGAAAGATCGTGGGCGCGGTCGGGGTCATCGGACCCAAGCGCCTGAACTATGGACGTATCGTGCCGATTGTGGATTACACGGCGCAACTGGTCGGAAAACTGCTCTCCGATCGCGGTTAGAGGTGCACTATGGCAGAACCGAAAGAAAATGATTTTCTGGACGACTTGGCGGACGCCGAAGCGGAAGAATTTGCTCAGTCTCTGGACGACTACGACGACGAAGCGTTGGAACTGGACGAGTTGCGCGCCGAGCGCGATCAGCTGAAAGACCGCTGGATGCGTGCGTTGGCAGATGCCGAGAACGCCCGCAAACGTGGCGACCGGGCGCGTCGCGAGGCCGAGCAGTATGGCGGCTCCAAATTGGCCCGCGATATGCTTCCTGTGTTTGACAACATGAAGCGCGCCGTCGAGACCATCACGGAGGAGCAGAAAGAAGCCTCCGCCGCGTTGATTGAAGGCATCGAGTTGACCATGCGCGGACTTCTGAAGACCTTCTCCAAGCATGGTATTGAACTGATTTCTCCGGAAGTTGGCGACAAGTTTGACCCCAACATCCACGAAGCCATGTTTGAGGCTCCTGTGCCGAACACAAAATCCGGTGAGATCATTCAGGTCTCAGCACAGGGCTTTATGTTGCACGATCGCCTGTTGCGTCCGGCTCAAGTGGGCGTAAGCTCAAACCCGGGCTAAACAATCGCTGTTTTTCTTGCTACAAAGCTCCCGAGTTTTCGGGAGCTTTTCTTTTGCGCAAACTGATTTCTGGCATCGCCACTTTTCTGATTTGGACGACTTTTGCCACCGCCCAGTCTTTTCCAGACTATGACGAGCTGTTCGTCAATGATTTTGCCTTCATTCTCAGCGTGGAAGAAGAGGCCACCATCCGGGAAAAATTGGTGGAATTGCGCGAAGAGCGCGACATTGAATTCACCGTTGTCACCATCGACAGCATGTTCAGCTACGGCCACAACGGCGACATTGAACCTTTTGCCACCGGCCTCTTCAACGAATGGGGAGTCGGCGACGCAGATCGAAATGATGGGGTTATGATGCTGATCTCGGTCAATGATCGCCTGATGCGGATCGAAGTGGGGTCCGGCTATGGCACCGACAAAAATCTCCCGATGAAAAACATTATCGACACTTCGATCACCCCGCATTTCAAGAAAGACAACTATTTCAAAGGCATGAATCTCGGCGTGGACAGTGTCATACGTGAACTTACAGGAGTCTGGCCCGGTGAATTTGATGCGACTGGGTCCGAAAAAGCTATCAACGCAACCAAGCGCATCGCTGACCGCATCGGTGATTGGATTTACGCTGTTTGGACAGCCTTGGCCGGCGGGGCATACTTCCTGTTTCGCCGCTGGCAACGCAACCGCCCACGGCGATGCCCCAACGATCGTTCCAAAATGGAACGCATTCAAGAAGACTTGGACGACGACTATCTAGAGGCAGGCCAAATCACCGAGGAACGCCTCAAAAGCGTCGATTACGACGTGTGGCACTGCATGCGCTGCGATCACCGTACCATCGAAGGCTACAAACATTGGTTTTCAGGTTACGGTGCGTGCCGCTCCTGTGGCTACAAAACCTTGGACAGCGACACCACCATTCTGGAATCTTCAACCACCACTTCGACTGGCCTCAAACGCATCGATTACGCCTGCAAGCACTGCCACGACAGTTGGAGTGTTAAGCGTGTGATCCCCAAAAAATCGTCAAGCTCATCCTCATCTGGCGGATCATCGTTTGGCGGCGGTAGCTCGTCCGGCGGCGGCGCGTCCGGCAGCTGGTAAGGACTACTTGTCCGCCAAGTCCTTCAGCTCATAGATCAGGCTCAACGCTTCACGCGGGCTCAGGCTATCGGGATGCACATCCGCCAGTTTTTCCTGAACCGGAGACGGCCCGCTTGGCGCAGCCGCAATCGGTGCCGGCGTTGCAGCAAAGAGTGGCAGATCATCGATCAGTGCCTTGTGCGCTTTGCCTTCCCGCTCGCCTTTTTCCAGCGCATCCAACACAACGCGCGCCCGATCAACGACGGCGGCCGGAAGCCCCGCCAATTGGGCTACTTGCACACCGTAACTGCGGTCTGCAGCACCTTGGATGACCTCGTGTAAAAAAATGACTTCGCCTTCCCACTCGCGCACCGTCACGGTGGCGTTGTCCACACCGGCCATCTTGCCGGAAAGTTGGGTCATCTCATGATAGTGTGTGGCGAACAGCGCGCGGGATTTGTTTACATCGTGCAGGTGTTCGAGCGTCGCCCAAGCAATCGACAAACCATCATATGTCGCCGTGCCGCGTCCGATCTCGTCCAGAATGACCAGAGCACGGTCGTCTGCCTGATTAAGAATGGCGGCCGTTTCCACCATCTCGACCATGAACGTCGACCGACCCCGTGCCAGATCGTCGCTTGCCCCGACGCGGCTGAAAAGCTGGCTCACAAGGCCGATTTTTGCGCTGTTTGCCGGCACAAAGCTGCCCATTTGCGCCAAAAGAGCGATCAAAGCGTTTTGCCGCAGGAATGTTGACTTACCAGCCATGTTTGGACCGGTCAGCAACCAGATACTTGCTGCATCACCACCTGACAGGTCACAATTGTTGGCCACAAACGGATCACCAGTTTTGCGCAGCGCCGCCTCCACAACTGGATGACGCCCGCCTTCTATTGCGAAATCATTGCTCTCGTTCACATCGGGACGCGTCCAGTTGTCATTGACTGCCAACTCGGCAAGGGCGCCCGCCAGATCAAACTCTGCAAGCGCTTTGGACGCCGTTGCCACTTCTGCAGACCGTTCCAAAATCGCGCCTTTTAAATGCTCAAACAACCGCTTCTCGATTTCCAGCGCACGGTTGCCGGCGTTCAGGATTTTGGTTTCCATCTCGCTCAGCTCGACGGTGGTAAACCGCACCTGATTGGCGGTGGTCTGTCGGTGGATAAATGTTTCACTGAGTGGCGGCGACATCATCGCATCCGCGTGTTTCGCCGTGGTTTCGATGAAGTAGCCAAGCACATTGTTGTGCTTAATCTTGAGGGCGGTAATTCCGGTCTGTTCCGAATACTGCGCCTGCATTGTCGCGATCACGCCGCGCCCCTCATCGCGCAATTCGCGGCTTTCATCCAGGTCCGGGTCAAACCCCGGCGCAATGAACCCACCATCTCGCGCCAACAAGGGTGGCTCTGCAATAAGCGCGTCTTCCAGCAGGTCGAGCAACGCGTCATGCCCTTCCAGCGCCCGCCGCGCCTCCGCCAAATCTGTGGGCAACGTACCAAGATCGCGGTCTGCAAGATCTCCGGCCTGACCCAGCCCATTGCGCACCGCCGTCAAATCCCGCGGTCCGCCACGATCAAGCGACAGCCGCGACAGCGCCCGATCCAGATCCGGAACCCGCTTCAAGCTCTCGCGGACATCTTGAGCAATATTGCGGTGCTCGGTCATGAACGAGACCGAGTCCAGCCGCCGCCGAATTGTATCCTTCACCATCGAGGGCGACGACAACCGCCGCTCCAACAATCGCGCGCCGCTGGCGGTCACGGTCCGGTCAATCGTCGCCAGAAGCGAGCCTGCACGCCCCCCCGAAAGGCTGGCAGTGAGCTCAAGGTTGCGCCGGGTCGCCGCGTCAATCTGCATCACACCTTGAGAGGCTTCACGCACGGGTGGCTGCAACAGCGGCAGCTTTCCTTTTTGTGTAAGCTCTAGGTAATCGACAATCGCGCCGAGTGCGCCTGCCTCGGCCCGCCCAAAGGTGCCGAACGCCTCCAGAGAGGCCGCCTTAAACAGCGCCGAAACCCGTTTTTCCGCCGAAACAGAGTCGAAACTGCCGCGCGACACCGACGTTGCCGACACCCCCATGTCGTCTATGATTGAGGCCAGCCCGGCTTCGGTGCCTTCCGCAATCAACAGCTCGCTTGGTGCTAGGCGCGCCAACTCCGGTCCCAACCGTACCGGCGCCAATGGCATCACGTGTAACGCGCCGGTCGAAATATCCGCCCAAGCCAAGGCCGCGTCGTCCCGCACCACCGCATAAGCGGCCAAAAAATTGTGTCGCCGTGCGTCCAACAGGCTGTCTTCGGTCAATGTGCCTGGCGTCACCAGCCGCACCACATCCCGTTTCACTACGGCCTTATAGCCACGCTTTTTGGCTTCCGCCGGGCTTTCAAGCTGTTCACACACAGCCACGCGAAACCCTTTGCGGATCAGCGTCAGAAAATATCCCTCGGCGGCATGATGTGGCACGCCGCACATGGGGATCTCGCTACCCTCGTGTTTGCCACGTTTGGTCAGCGCAATATCCAGCGCCTCTGCCGCCGCAACCGCGTCGTCAAAGAACATCTCGTAAAAATCGCCCATCCGGTAGAACAGCAACGCATCCTGATATTGTGCTTTGATGTCCATATATTGCGCCATCATCGGCGTGACGGTTGGCTTTTCGGCCTTCACTGCTCAGAACCCCCCAAGGTTTGCTCTCACTGAAATAGCAAACCACTGCCTTGGAGGAAACGCGCAAATCACGCATTCTGTCATGGACAGCGCGTCACGAAATTGATCATGTGGTCAAAAAGAGGCACAGCAAATGGCGATCTACAACCTCGGCTCCATCAATGCGGACTATTTTTACCGTGTACCCCACCTCCCGGGCCCCGGGGAAACACTTGCGGCAAACGGCCTTTCGCGTGGTCTGGGTGGCAAAGGCGCCAACATGTCCGTCGCAGCAGCGCGCGCCGGGGCGCATACAATTCACATCGGTGCTGTCGGTGTGGATGGACTTTGGGCGCGGGATCAGATGATGGAATCCGGCGTCGACACACGCCACGTGGCCACGCTTGAAGACACACCCACCGGCCATGCCATCATCAATGTCGATGATGCTGGCGAAAACGCAATTGTCCTGTTGCCCGGCGCCAACCATGAAATCCCGTCCAAAACCCGGGCCGCCGCCCTGTCAGAGGCCTCACTCGGCGACACGCTTCTGGTGCAAAATGAGACTCTAAATCAGGCCAAAACCGCCAAAACTGCCCGCGATCTCGGCCTTTATGTTGCCTATGCCGCTGCCCCTTTTGACGCAACTGCCACTGCTGCCATCCTGCCATTTCTCGATTTTCTGATCCTGAACGAAATCGAGGCCGCGCAATTGACAGCCGCAACTTCCAAGACCCCTGATGCGTTGGGCGTCGCGGACGTAATTGTCACGTTTGGCGCCAAAGGCGCGCGCTGGCTAAGCGGCGACACGATCCGCGATTTCCCTGCCATGCCGGTAACACCCGTGGACACCACCGGCGCAGGAGATACGTTCACCGGTTATGTGCTCGCGGCCCGCGATCGTGGCTTACCGATGGAGCAAGCCATCGCCTTGGCCTCCCGTGCCGCCGCTCTGATGGTCACCCGCCACGGCACCGCCGACGTGATTCCTGATCTCAAAGAAGTGGACGAAGCAAGGTTTTAGTCGGCCGCGCTTCTTTCTGGCCAAATTATCCTGGGGGAGTTCCAGCCTGCTGGGATGGGGGCAAAGCCCCCGTCAATCAATGCCCGACGAATGGCGCGGCACTTCCCCAAAGCGCTTTCACTTTGGCATCCCGCTTACAGGCCTTTCGGTATCGCTTATATGCCTCGCTCTGCTTCTTCGGGCCAAAGCGCGTCAAAACGATGTTGCTGCCTTTGTAGTAATCCTGATGATAGTCCTCTGCGTCGTAAAACCTTTTTGCACTCAAAATCGGTGTAACCACTTCGCGCTTCAAAACGGACTGAGCCTCAGCCTTTGCGGCCTCAGCCAAAGCCTTTTCGGCCTTGTTAGAGACAAAAACGGCCGTGCTGTAGCTGTGCCCGCGGTCGCAGAATTGCCCGCCAGCGTCGGTCGGATCAACAGACCGGAAAAACAAGTGCAACAGCCGTTCACGGCTGACCTTAGCTGGGTCAAAAGTGATCTTCACCGCCTCATAGTGGCCGGTTCCACCTTTCGTCACTTGCTTATAGGTCGGTTTTTTTGTTGTGCCGCCGGTATATCCGGACACCACGTCCTTCACGCCAGGAACGCCTTCAAAATCGCTTTCCACACACCAGAAACAACCTCCTGCGACAATCAGAGTTTCACTGCTTGCAGCATGAGCCTTGTGACCGTGCACGGCCGCTCCGATCAGGATCAGAACAAACAAAAGGCCGGTTTTCAGATTTTGCAGTTTCGTCATCGCACAGAACTCCTTTGACACCACCCTGCGCCTGTGTCGGCAAACCCTCAATCCCGTGAAACCGTTTGTCACAGCATGGTGAAAGAAGGTGAGCGCGTCAAAACAACCATCTTGTCCGGCCAGGGCGGTACACGGGCGCCACCCGTCGAAACACAGTGGCCACCGAAAGGCGCTGATCAAACCCTAAAGTGCGGCGCTTAGCATAAAGGATGTCCAGCCGCGCCTTACGCGGTACACAGCGCTGCTCATATACCGCCTCGGTTTCTTCAGGCGTCGTGCACTCCGCCAAAAGACGTTCTTCCGTGCGGTGATAAATCAAAGTGGCCAACCCGGTGACACCCGGTCGATCCTTCAAGACTTCCGTATATAATTCCGGGAACCGCTCGACATAGCGGCGCAACGGTGGACGGGGCCCGACAAAGCTGATGTCGCCCCTCAGGATGTTGAACAGTTGCGGCAGTTCATCCAGCCGGTAGCGACGCAAAAACGCGCCAGTCTTTGTGATCCGATGCGCCTTGTCGCCACCGGAAACGCCGCCGTCATTGGCATCCTGCGTCATGGTGCGAAACTTGTAGAGTTGAAATCCCGTATCAGGCGTTTTCATCCGCTCGGATACGTAAAAAATTGGCCGACCATCGCGGATCAGAATCAACGCTGTAATCCAAAGGAAGAGCGGCCACAAAACCAGCAACTGCACGCATACCCAAATCAAATCCACCGCGCGCCGCGCCAATGTCGTGCCTGCTCCAATCATATCGTACCTTCCTGCAGTAAGCGCCACTCAGCGATCATGTCAGCCGGAGAAACCAACCCTGTCTCTCCCGTTATTCGTTGCCACAGGGTCACGTCCAGACTCACTTCGCCAACCGCCGACTCCGGTGCCGGACGCCAAACATAGGGATAACGCGCCGCGTCCAGAAGCCCGTGCATTGGCACGGGTTTTGCCGTGGCCACGTTGATGATCTCAGGAGGAGTCTGGCAGGCAAGCAATGCGGTCACAGCGCGCCAAATTACAGTGGGCGTTGCGTAGCTTCGTATCGGGCTTTCGCCAACTGCGATACTATCAAGCGTCACCGGCTGGCCACTCTTCATGGCACCAAACAGACTGTCCGCGCCGACTGTGTTGGCCAGCCGCATCGCAATAGAGAAGGGCGCGCCTACACCTTTGTTACGATTAATCAGCCTCTGTTCCATCTCAATCTTGGCCACGCCATAGGCATTCATCGGAGCTACAGCGCTATTTTCTTCGGCTCTCATTGATGGACCGTAAACTGCGCTTGAGGAACAGTGCAAAACCCGCTTCGCGCCAACGACACTTGCAATATCAACTGCGCGGTCCGCCAGAAGGGTGTTCTCTGAAAAGTCACCGCTGCCCGGTACAGTGCCCCATAAGGCCAACACAGCCCCTGCCTTTGGCAGGCTGTCCAAATCTGTGTCCGCGTCCAATTGAAGATCGACAGGTGTTGCCAAGGATCGGCCGGACCAAATCGGGGACCAAGGTCCCAAGAGCGATGGGTTCAGTTCGGCCGACGTCTGCAACAAACGCCCTACTTTGCCCGTACTGCCCAGTACCAAAAGCCGGTTTGCTGGTGCTGCGTTTGTCCAATTCAAGTTAAGTTCCGCCGTCAAAAGCCATTTGTCCAAAACCGCACTAACGTATCTAGCGCCATGCGTGCCAAAACTGTCAACCACATCCAAATCACGGCGCGGCAGAATACCGCTTGGCGTGGCCTCAATCCGGCGCTAGCGTCGCCGCAAATCATGCGAGGGGAGCACAGTAAATGACCGATCACGTCACCACTCATCAGGCCGCTGATGACGCGCGCAACGAGGACATCAAAATCTGGCTCAACGGCCGCATTGTGCCCAAAGCCGAGGCGGTTGTCTCCGTCTATGATAGTGGCTTTATGCTGGGTGATGGCGTCTGGGAGGGGCTACGCCTTTACAACGGTCACTGGGCGTTCCTCACAGAACATATCGACCGCCTTTTTGAGGCCGCCAAGGCCATCGACCTAGACATTGGACTCGATCGGGTAGGTGTCATTCAGGCGCTTGAAGACACCCGCGCCGCCAACAATATGACCACGGATGCTCATGCCCGTCTCATGGTCACACGCGGTGTGAAAACCCGCCCGTTTCAACACCCCGGCCTGTCTCAGCAAGGCCCGACAATGACCATCATCATGGAACACTCCAAACCCTCGCTGCCGCGTCCAATTCGCTTGGCCACCGTGCCGCATATTCGCGGATTGCCGATGACGCAGGACCCCAAGCTGAATTCTCATTCCAAGCTCAACTGCATCCTCGCTTGTATCGCGGCTGAAAAGGCTGGAGCAGACGAGGCGCTGATGCTTGACATCAATGGTTTCGTGAACACCACCAACGCCTGCAACTTCTTTATCGTGCGCAAGGGCGCGGTTTGGACTTCAACTGGCGATTACTGCATGAACGGCATCACCCGCCAAAAAGTGATTGATGTGTGTCGTGCCGACGGGATTCCGGTGTTTGAACGCAACTACTCTTTGGTCGACACCTACGGCGCGGATGAGGCGTTTCTCACCGGAACCTTTGGTGCGCAAACTCCCATCAGCGAAATTGACGGTCGCCAGATCGGGTCAGGGGAGATGGGCGAAATGACCAAACACATCCGCGCGCTGTACAAGGACTTGGTGGCGCAAGACGCAGCGTAAATCGAACCTACGCAATACAGTCGCGATACCGACGCGATACAGACAGGAGTTTTGCCCCATGAAAATCGCCATGTGGAGCGGCCCCCGCAACCTTTCGACGGCCATGATGTATGCCTTTGGCAATCGCCCGGATTGCGCTGTGGTGGACGAGCCGTTTTATGCTGCCTACCTGTCGATGACGGGTCTGGATCACCCGATGCGTCGTCAAATTCTTGCGGCGCAGGTCCAAAACCCAAATGCGGTTGCTGAGGCACTTTCCGGGGCGCACCCCAATGGAAAAACTGTATTTTATCAAAAGCATATGACGCAGCACATGATCGAAGGTGTACCACGCAACTGGATGCGGGACGTGACCAACGTTTTCCTAATCCGCCATCCGGCGCGTGTCATCGCATCGTATACCGCCAAACGTGAAAACCCGACTCTTTCTGACATTGGTTTTGCCCAACAGGCGGACCTTTTTGATCTGGTCACATCTTGGGGGCATAAACCGGTGGTGATTGACAGTCACGACATCCGCGAACGCCCACGGGAAATGATTGAAAAACTATGTGATGCCATTGGGTTAGACTTTGATCCGAATATGTTGATCTGGCCCAAAGGCGGCCATGCGCAGGATGGAGTTTGGGCGCCTCACTGGTATGGCTCAGTGTGGGAGTCGACTGGTTTTGCTGGCGCCGAAGGCCCGCTTCCTCAGGTTCCAAATGAGCTCGAGTCTGTTCTGAAATCCGCTTTACCGCATTACGAAAAAATGCGGTCTGCAAAGCTGTTCTGACGTCGTCAGATCGCAAGCCAATCACCAAATGTCAGCGCAGAACAAGCAGCAAAACAACTGCAGGGTTTTCCTGCTGCGATGCAGCGTGTATGCAGAACTCAAAGTTGGTTTTCAGGGTACAAATATATGTTGGAAGTTACTGAAACGCGCTTGCCCGGGGTCGTATTGCTGACCCCCGCTAGGTTTGGCGATCACCGTGGGTTTTTTTCCGAAAGCTGGAACCGCAAGCGTATGGCTGAAGCCGGCCTGGACATTGATTTTGTTCAAGATAACCATTCTCTTTCGAGCGATGTGGGCACAATTCGGGGTCTGCATTTTCAAACCCCACCGCATGCACAAGGCAAGTTGGTGCGCTGTGGTCGAGGCGCACTATTCGACGTGGCAGTGGACATTCGCAACGGCAGCCCCACCTACGGTGAGTGGGTAGGTGAAGAATTGACGGCCGAGAATGGCAAACAGCTTTGGGTGCCACCTGGTTTTGCACATGGATTTGTCACCCGCCTGCCAGACACCGAAATAATCTACAAATGCACCGACTATTACGCACCTGATTGTGACGCAGGTTTGCGTTGGGACAGCTGCGGAATCGAGTGGGGCTTTGACGGCGATCCGGTTCTTTCGGAAAAGGATACAGCAGCACCAGCACTTGAAGGCTTCGTTAGCCCTTTCACCTTTGAGGAACCCGCAAAATGAAACTTCTTGTTACAGGCGGTGCTGGATTTATCGGGTCCGCTGTTGTGCGTTTGGCAGTGTCGCGTGGGCATGAGGTCATAAATCTTGACGCACTCACTTATGCGGCTTGCCTTGAGAACGTTGCTGATGTGGCTGAAAGCCCGCTCTATACCTTTGAAAAGGCAGATATTCGTGACCGTGCGGCTTTGGATGCGATTTTCGCTAAGCATAAGCCCGAGGTCGTGATGCACCTGGCCGCCGAGTCCCATGTGGACCGCTCGATCGACGGGCCAGGCGACTTTATCGAAACGAATATAACAGGCACTTACAACATGCTGGAAGCAGCGCGCAGCTATTGGGTGGACGCCGGTAAACCCGAGTCTTTCCGCTTCCATCACATCTCTACCGATGAGGTTTTTGGCTCACTGTCGAGCGACCCTGATGTGCAGTTCACCGAGACCACTGCATATGACCCCCGCAGCCCATACTCCGCTTCCAAGGCGGCATCTGACCACCTCGTCCGCGCGTGGCAAGAGACTTATGGCCTGCCCGTTGTCCTGACAAATTGCTCAAACAACTACGGACCTTATCACTTCCCGGAGAAGCTGATTCCGGTCGTAATTCTCAACGCACTGGCTGGAAAAGACCTGCCGATCTACGGGGATGGCTCCAACGTGCGTGATTGGCTTTACGTTGAGGATCACGCTGACGCGCTTTTGCTGGTGGCAGAGAAGGGTGCGCTGGGCCGATCCTACAACATTGGTGGTGAGAACGAGCGAAGCAACCTTGAGCTGGTGCAAACCTTGTGCGCAATCCTTGACGAGAAACAGCCAAAGGCCGGTGGCGGCTCCTACAGCGATCAGATCACGTTTGTCACCGATCGCCCCGGTCATGATGCACGATATGCCATCGACCCAACCCGCATTCGAAACGAGTTGAACTGGAGACCGAGCGTGACCGTCGAAGAAGGTTTGGCACTCACTGTTGCGTGGTATTTGGCAAATGAGACATGGTGGCGTCCCTTGCAGGAACGGCACGGAGTCGGAAAAAGGCTGGGTACCGGTTAAACACCGGTGCCCTAGCGCGAAAACCGTCATTGCAGCAGACGAAACAAGGTTTGATCATGACCCAAGTGTCGACAGCACAAAACGACCTCATTCTGGTTTTTGGCCGTACGGGGCAAGTCGCAACAGAACTGCAACGGCAAAGTGACCGCTTAATCGCACTGGGTCGGGAAGACGCGGATCTGGACGACCCCAAAGCCTGCGCAAAGATCATTGCGGAAACCAAAGCGGTCGCCGTGATTAATGCGGCGGCCTACACAGCAGTGGACAAAGCTGAAGAAGAAGAGCCTTTGGCAACACGCATCAATGGTGAATCACCAAAAGCCATGGCGGAGGCCTGTGCTGAAAGAGGCCTGCCGTTTGTGCATATCTCGACGGACTATGTGTTTGATGGCTCTGGCACGGCGCCGTGGCGCCCATCGGACCCATCGGGACCTCTCGGCGCCTATGGCCGGTCTAAATTGGCAGGCGAGAACGGCGTTTGGGCCGCAGGTGGCAATGCTGCGATCTTGCGCACAAGCTGGGTTTTCTCTGCACATGGAAACAATTTTGTAAAAACGATGCTTCGACTTGCAGAAACGCGCGATGCGTTGACGATTGTCGGCGATCAGGTGGGCGGACCGACCTCTGCCGCAGATATCGCGGGGGCCTGCCTAAAGATGACCGAAGGGATGCTCGCCGGTCAAAAAGGCGGCACCTATCATTTCTCGGGTGCACCAGACGCCAGCTGGGCGGATTTTGCCCGCGAAATCTTTGAACAGGCCGGACACATGGTGGCGATCACCGATATTCCGTCTTCCGAGTATCCTACTCCGGCTAAACGCCCCGCAAATTCGCGGATGGATTGCAGTGCATTGGCGCGCGACTTTGGCATTAAGCGCCCGGATTGGCGTGTTAGCCTCGCGGCTGTTTTGAACGATTTGAAAGGTAACTGATATGACCAAGCGCAAGGGAATTATTCTCGCGGGTGGCTCCGGCACACGACTTTACCCAATCACCATGGGCGTCTCAAAACAGCTTTTGCCGATCTACGACAAGCCGATGGTCTACTATCCTCTCAGCGTTCTAATGCTTGCGGGTATTCGGGAGGTGGCAATCATTACTACGCCCGAGGATCAGGCCCAATTTCAGCGCCTGCTGCAGGATGGAAGCCAGTGGGGCATGCAATTTACCTACATCGTGCAACCCAGCCCTGATGGATTGGCACAGGCGTTTATTCTTGCCGAAGACTTTCTGAACGGTGCGCCGTCTACGTTGGTGCTTGGGGACAATATTTTCTTTGGCCACGGACTGCCGGAAATCCTCGCCAGCGCTGATGCAAAGACCGATGGTGGAACGGTTTTTGGCTATCGCGTGGCGGATCCTGAGCGCTACGGCGTGGTCGATTTCGATGAACAAGGCAACGCGGTGTCCATCATCGAAAAGCCGGAAGTTCCGCCTTCAAATTTCGCGGTGACGGGCTTGTACTTTCTTGACGGCGATGCTCCTGCGCGTGCGCGCGATGTTGTGCCCTCGGACCGAGGTGAGTTGGAGATCACCACCCTCTTGGAAATGTATTTGAACGAGGGATCTTTGTCTGTCCAGAGAATGGGACGTGGATATGCGTGGCTGGACACGGGCACGCACGGATCACTCCTGGATGCTGGAAATTTTGTCCGCACGCTCGAGCAGCGCCAGGGTCTACAAACGGGTAGCCCAGATGAAATTGCTTTTGATCAGGGATGGATTTCGCATGATCAGCTGGCCGTGCGGGCAAAATTGTTCGCCAAGAATTCTTACGGAAAATATCTTGAACGGCTTTTGCAGGGATAACTTGGGACATCCCAGCCCAAAGGTCCTGTGACCAAGTCAATATTCTCTAAATTGGCGATTTCGGATATTTGAACGCCCTGTGCTCGCCAAACGAGCCATTGTGAAATGGCCCGTTTGCAAGGTGCGGTGTTCTGTCGTCTGCTGTTCTACAACCAGCTAGAGGGTGGTTCAAAACCCAAGTCCGTCAATTCGGATTTGATACGCGAAACATCTTCGGCAAACAGTTCAGGGAAGAAATCCGGCATCGACACTTTCACCGATTCCGTTGTGCGTTTTTCCAAGAGCGATTGCGGGTAATCAAAATTGGAGATCCCGAGAAAGTCCTCAATGGACTTCAGCGTGCCTCGTTGATCGGCATGAAGGTCCTCGTAAAACAGGGCTTTCCAAGTTTCACGCGGCAATCCGTCATTCACACGTCGCAGAACCGCACCATATTCGGCGTTGTCCCACAGAAAGTCCTTCTTGGCGAAGTCTTGGAAATCTTCGGGTTTCCAGCTGTCCAGCTTTTCAAGTTGGTTCGTGACCTGCAAATGGAACTTAGTGTGGCTCCAAAGACGTTTGATCGGATCGCGCATCGTGTACAGTACGCGCAGTTTGTCGCAGTCGCCTTGAATGTGCGGCCAGGCCTCGGCTGGAACGTGTGCGGTCAAGTTGGAAAAATCACACGCGTATTTTTGCTGCCCACGCAGATCAAAAAGGTTGCTGTACCAGTGATCGTCAACCGGGCGGCTTAAATATGAGCTGACCCAGTGCAAATTCTGGCGAATGCGATCAATGTTTGCGCGCTCAGGATCGAACCTAAACAAATATCGCTGTTTGGCATTCTGCAGCCTATTTTTGTCGCTTAGCAGACCTGAATCCACATACCGGTGATAAAAATAGTGGACTTCTTTTTCCAAAGAGAAGTGCAGCTCCGGGTGACGAGACAACACGGTGTAAAGCCACGTCGTGCCGGCTTTCATTGCGCCGATGCTGAGAAATAGATTACCAAAAAGGTGGTGGTCACTCATAGATTGCTCTCCTGAACGGACGGTCCGATGCGAGGTGCATAAGCTGGTCCGATCTCAGATATCCCAGCCAAAAGAACGGTTTAGCAGACTCTCCAGCTGGGTTAGATCGTCGCGATAGGTGCTCTTGAGGCGGGCCATTTGTTTGGGCGCCACTTCAAGGCGATTGGGGGTTGGGGACGTGGTAGTGTTCAGCAAAGACTGATCAATTAAGTCGTAAACGCGTGGGTCGATGCTCAGGTGTTCTGCCACCTTTTTCATGACCGCGCGACCGTCTTCGCGAATTTCATCTTGTGTAAGGACCAATAGCTGTTCTTTTGAAAAATGTTCCAGCCAACGGGTCAGGTGCTTTCCGTAGAGCCCGCCTTCGGTGGTGTTTTTAGAAAACAACGGGTTGCTTTGGTTTGAAGAACGTTCCTTGTTGCGGATCACTTGCGCTGCGGCAGAAATTGCGCGCTCAACAGGATTGCGCAGAATAACCATCAAGCGCACATCCGGTGCCTGCTCTTTGAATTCTTTGATAAGAGTATCAGAGATCCGCAGATAGGCCGGGGTGATGTCGCCGGTCTTTCCGCCGATATGTTTGATTTGTAAGCCGCTGAAAATACTTTCGTATTCCTTCAGGGGGCGCCCTACGGTTTCGCGACGGTCCCAGAAATGAATTTCTTTACCACGAGGGAAGTAGACGTCTGGGTGCATGCTCAAACGCTTGAACAGCCAAGTGGTTGCCGCCTTCTGAGCGCCAATACCAACAAAATCGGGTCGCGACATACCTCAAAAACTTTCTGCATTTTTCGACATGCAGGAAGTATCAGGCGCTAGATTGCCTGCGCAACCCATTTTTTCGAGTTCTTGAATATGGAAAAACCGGCAAACTCTCGCCCAAATCAGAATAAAAAGTCGTTAGTATTCAGATCGCTGAGCTGAACATCCAGCAACGTAATCTGCCCGCCATCCCCCGTCCAAATAACAACTGAATTACCGCTTGAGGATAAGATGTGATTGTCGATTAAATCTTGAAAACCGGTGATCGCGACGACGTCCCGTAAGTCCAAACGCTCATTTGAGTTCGACGTATTGAAATCAGTGATCGTGTCGTTGCCATGGCCGGTGGCGAATTCAAAGGTATCGCCGTTCAACCCCCCAGTCATGATGTCGTCGCTGACCCCGCCCACCAAAGTATCAAAGCCTGCGCCACCGTAGAGCGTGTCTTGGTCACCGCCACCACGCAAATAGTCGTTCCCAGCCTCGCCAAATGCGACGTCGTTTCCCGCGCCGCCGGAGAACCGGTCGTTTCCATTGCCACCCCAAAACCGGTCATGGCTGTAGCCGCCGTCCGCTGTATCGTCCCCGTCCCCTCCATAAAGGCGGTCGGTGCCGCCGCCACCTAAAAGCAAGTCGTCGCCGCTTTGCCCATGTAACGTGTCTGCATAGATGCCGCCGTCCAACTCGTCATCTCCAGCCCCACCCTCCAACAGGTCAAAAAGATTGCCGCCCACTAGCGTATCGTTGCCATTCCCGCCGTACAGGGAGTCATTGCCACCGTTGCCGCGCAGCATATCATTGCCGTTGCCCCCATAAAGCCGGTCGCGACCGAACTCACCCAACAACGTGTCCTGCCCAGAGTCACCCAGGAGAGTGTCGTTATCGGTGCCGCCCCGAAGGTGGTCTTGACCGTCCCCGCCTTCCAAAATGTCATTGCCTACGCCGCCTCGAAGCATATCGTCGCCATTGTTGCCTTGCAGGCTGTCCCGCCCATTGCGCCCGAAAATGGTATCGTTTCCGGAGTCCCCGGTCATTGTGTCGGCTTGGTCGCCGCCATCAAGCAAGTCGTGACCGCCCGCCCCAACCATAACGTCGGCGCCGGCATTACCAGACAGCGTGTCGCTGCCAGTGTTTCCGGTCAGGGTGTCTTCGCCGTCGGTACCAACGAGAGAAAGTCCATCCGGAGGAGGCGCCGGACTCAAAAGCTCCGCTAAGGTCATGGACCCATCCAAAAAGTCAAAAACTTCGACGTTGGTTACGAGATCGGTGCCGTTCGGACCCGCGATCTGGATCATTCCGTTTCCTAAATCAGTCACCACAACTGCGGACCGGGTTAGTTCAAAAACCAGTCGATCCGTGCCGCTGCCGCCGTCAATCGAGTCATTGCCTGCGCCGCCTGACAATACGTCGCCCTGTGCGCCCCCAAGCAGCGTGTCGGCACCACTTCCGCCTAGAAGACTGTCATTTCCGGTCCCGCCAATCAGACTGTCGTCGTCGAAACCACCATCGAGTGTGTCATTCCCTGCCAGACCAGCCAGCGTGTCGTTGCCAGTTCCCCCCTGCAAAACGTCGTTGGCAGCCGTTCCTATCAGCGTGTCATCTTGTGGGGCGGGGTCCGGGTCCGGGCTTGGATCTGGTTCAGGTTCCGGCTCTGGATCAGGAATTGGATCGGGTTGAGGCGGCTGTGTGGCAGGCGACGTCACAGGATGCTGAAGCGCTGAAATCAAGGCCGCCTGAAGTGTGGCGGCTGTCAAAGCCGTACCAGTTGAAAAAATTTCCAACGTGTCGTCCCCAAACGAGAGGACTGCACCCGAGATGGTGTAGGTTACGCTGATTTGTGCGAGTGAATAGAGGCCTGGCATCAGAGACAAATCAATCTGATCCTCTCCGACTTGAAAGTCCGTAATGACGTCATGCGCCCCGTCTGCACCGATGACAAAAATGTCTGCGCCGTCGCCACCGGTCAGGCTGTTTTGCCCGTCACCATCTCTCAAGATATCATCACCAGCGCCGCCGAGGATTGAACCGGCCCCTTCCAGCACCAGCATGTCGTCATCGGCCGTGCCAGCCAACTGCCCGGATGGTGCAACCAGAAGATCTCCAAGGTCGGAAATGTCGATCACCAACTGTGTAAGCCCAGCTTCCGTACCTGAGCCAACAAACACCTGAATTTCATCACCGATAACACAGGCTGTCAGCGCAGAGATGTTCTGGAGCCCCGTGTCATTTCCGTCTGCCAATGTGTCGAGCGCAAGCAAGTGCCCGCCCGGGATTAGGACCATAACCGTGAGTCCGTCGTCAGCGCCCGCGGCAAACACAAACACATGGCCATCGATTGTTACTGTATCTAGGGCTGTGACACCCTGAAACCGGCTGTCCTGCGTGTCCAGAACATGGTCTGTGAGTGTAAGGGCGCCGTCCGCACCCACTTGGAGGACGGACAGGCTCGAACTGGAGGCGGCAGCGACGATCAGGTATTGGGCGCCATCCAGGCCAACAGGGGTGATGTTGGTTATTGCGGAGACCGGCAGGCCATCTACAGCTCCGAATGATCCCTGATGTTGAGGTCTTCCATTGCTGTCGATGAGATATACGTCGATCCCGTGATCCGTGGATGAGCCGGTGAACAGATAATCTCCTTGAGGTGTTGTTAGGCGGCTCATGGCCGAAATAGCGTTTGTATAGTCCCCTTCGCTTCCGCCCACGGTGTCAATGAGCGACAAGGAGCCATTTGAACCTTGCTCAAAAATCTGCAGCCCAGACGCATTTGGGTTTGCCACGTACACAATCATCGCGGAACCGGCCGTGCCGGCCAGCGCCACGCCGCTATTGCCGGCGTGTGCCCCACCAGTCAGAAAGGTGTCGATGGCGGAGACCATTGTCGCGGCGGTTTGTAGCTGTAGATAGGCCAGAACCGGTTGTGACAGGCTGTCGGCAGCTGACCCGCCACCGAGCGAGACGCGCCCGCTTGTTAGTGTCGAAACATTTCCGATGCTGGCCAATGTGCCGGATTGCGGCGTCAATTCAATACCAGTGTTTGCGCCATGGTGCAGGAGCGTGATCAGACCAGTGTCCGGTGCCAAAAGGAACAAAAAAGCGTCTGAAGCGTACGAGAAGCTGCTACCGGTCAATCGACCGGTTATTTCCATTGAAATCATGAACCAAATACCTGTGCCAAAAAATTGGCGAAACCAAACACCGGTAGAGTGCCTGTCGGGCGCGTGGGGCCGTGGGCAGAAATGTGGCAAAAGGGCGGAAAGTCGCTCGGAGATTTCGAAAAACAGTTTCAAATGTGAGCTATGGGGTTTGTAGCTAAGCCGACTCGGACTACCCAGAGGACGAAACGCCAGTGCCTTTTGAATTCAGCCTTTCGGCATCTCGATGGCAACGCTAATAAGGTGATTATTAGCTTTCTAGTGCTGTGGAACGTGTGATGATTTTGTTAGATTTTTTCAAACGCGACAAACTTGCACGCTTTTCACGTGCGGTTCGCGAAGAAGGTTTGCGCGGCGCGCTGGCCCGCACCAGACAATATGTGTCGGCCCGACTGGCCGGGCGTGGCATTACGTCTGTGATCAGGCGCCGCGAGTCGCCGGGCCATCGGCTCCCGTCGGAACATCTGGCCGCGGTGTGGCTTGATCTGGCGGAACGGGACGGATTCCACATCTCTCAACCCCCTGCGATTTTAAGCCGCCGCCGAAAGGTGGCGATGATTGGCGATTTGAACTTGCCGCAATGTCGCAAATACCGGGTCGAACAATTGGATGAAATTTGGCGTTTGGCTGACGTGGACTACAGTTTTTCGCACTACGAGGATGTTGCCCGTTCGACGGCCATTTTACAGGATGCGACGCACGTGATGTTCTACCGGCTTTGCACAACGCCGGTCACAAGCATGCTGAGCTATGAGGCGCGGCGTTTGCGCTTGCCGATTCTGTATGATCTGGACGATCCTCTGTTTTCTGTGTCCGCCTATGGCACCTATGAAAACATGAAGGCGTTGCCCACTTGGCAAAAGAAGCACTTCATGAACGAGGCACCCAAATATCTGGACGTTATGAACAGCGCTGACATGCTGTCAGTGTCGACGCCGGGAATGAAAGCGCATGCTGAGCTGTACTCAACTCGTCCGGTCCATGTACGTCGCAATTTTGCCGACAGCCAAGCGTTGCAGGCGGGTGCGCGGGCGATGAAATCCCAGCCCGCGGTGGGGAACGAAGGGTTCCGCGTCGCTTTTGCCAGCGGATCACAGGGACATGAAATTGATTTCAACCTGATTGTTGACGACGTCACCGCCTTTCTGGCGGGTGGCGCAGATCGCAAGTTGGTCATTCTGGGACACTTCAATCTAAAGCTCTTGCCTGAAGGGCTTCGAGGTCAGGTCGAAACTCATCCTTTCAGCGACTACGAAACCTATCTAGAAACGTTAGCGTCTGTTGACTGCGCAGTGATGCCGTTGACGGATGACATCTTTAACCGCTGCAAAAGCGCGGTTCGGGTGATTGATGCGGCGTCTGTCGGTGTTCCCAGCATAGTCGGATCTGTCAGCGATATGGCTGAGGTTGTCGACGACGGACAAACTGGACATGTGATCCCGAAAGGTGCGAGTTGGGCAGAGTCGCTTAAAAAAATGGCGACTGACCAAACCCGCACCAAGGAAATGGGGCGCCAGGCCCGCCAACTTCTTGAAAGCCGTTGGAGCGCGCGTCTCGACGCGCCCGTGGTTGACCCCGAAATCATCCGGTGGGTGCAGGAATGACCAAGATCGCAGAAACTAAGCCCCATATTCTTGTGATCAATGTCTTTTTTGCGCCTTTCACCTACGGTGGCGCCACAGTGGTCGCAGAACAGGTTGCGCGGCGCTTGCAAAGCGAGCACGGCTTCAGGGTCAGCGCGATTTCAGTCACAAGCCAAGACGGGCTGCCACCTTATTCGGTGCTAAAGACCGAACAGGCAGGCATCGTGAATTACGTTATCAACCTGCCGTTTCACCGAAACTATGCCGAGACATACGACAACCCCCAAGTAACTGAGGTTGTGGAACGCCTTTTGCGCAGGATTGGGCCGGATGCGGTGCATATGCATTGCCTTCAAGACCTAGGTGCCGGAATTTTGCCAATGATCAAGCGTCACAACGTTCCGATGGTTCTGTCGACGCATGATTTTTGGTGGCTGTGCGAACGCCAATTCATGATCCGGATGGACGGCCGCTATTGTGGGCAAGACCCGATCCAGATTGAAGGCTGTCGCGGGTGCGTCGATGATTTCGATCAAGCCCGCAGTCGTGTTGGCCGTTTGAAAGCGGCGGCGACCGTGGCAGATGTGGTCACCTATCCCAGTCAGTTTGCCCATGACTTGAGTGTGAAGTCGGGGCTTGCCGGTCAAAAATCGATGGTTTGGCAAAACGGCGTGATCAAACCCGCCGAGGACTTCTTTGTGGCTCAAGCCAATCGCCGGGAGGCCAGCGGCGGGCGTCTCGCGTTTGGATTTGTCGGGGGACCCTCGCACATCAAAGGCTGGCCCATTATTCAAAGTGCGTTTGCCCAAATCTCACGTGAAGATTTTGACGGGTATCTGGTAGACGGCAGTATGGATGGTGGCTGGTGGCAGAACGTGGACTATTCGAAAATGAAGGGAAATTGGCAGGTTCATCCCAGATATAGTCAGGCAGAGATCGATGATTTTTATGCCAAAATTGATGTTCTCTTGTTCATGTCCCAATGGAAAGAAACCTTTGGATTGACTATTCGCGAGGCCTTGGCCCGCGGCATTCAGGTGATTCAGACCGACAGTGGCGGCACTATTGAGCATGCCGCTGTTAATCCTGATCGGTTGCTGCAGATTGGCGACGGGCCGGATGTGCTTCTGCCGCATCTTGAGGAAGTGCTAGAGCGCAATAATGCGTTTCAGTCCCCGATAGACGTTTCAAGTTTCAGCAAACAGGCCGCCGAAATGGCCGACTGCCTGAACGGTTTAATTTCCGGGTCAGATCAACGATAAAGAAGATCGCGTGAGTTTCGGTGGAGCAACAGCAACCCTAGCAAGAGCGTGACGATCGAAATGATAGAAATATAAAGAGGCGATACATAAGGCGCGTCGTAGTTGAAGTATATGCTGCGTCTCATTTGCCCTATGACATGCACAACCGGATTGTACCACAAGTAGGAATTGTAGGGCGGTGGAACGGTCTCAAACAGATAAAAGATACAAGAGAGGAACAGCAAGGGACGTGTGAAAACCCCCCAAATGCGTTCCCAAGTTGGAAATCTCAAGAAAAGGTAGCAATTTAACGTTCCGATGCCGGCAGATAGCCCAAACATAAATATCCATGCGACCAACATCTCGCTGTAGGTAATTTGCAGAGTGAGCCCATAGATCATGCCAATGGACGTAACCACGACTATAAACACGAGCAGCTGTGTCAGTGCGTTCAGCAGAAATCGCGCCAAGATGGCATCCAGATAGGAAACTGCCGGTAAAGAGAGCAATGCCCTGGAAAACTCCAGCGAGCCGGACAGTTTGTTGGAGATATCCAGAAAGATCAAAAGTGGCAGCAGGCCGGATGCATAAAACAGAGGAAAGTTCGTCCCGAGATCGGGCTGTCTGAAGGCAAGAGAGAAGATCAGCGTTAGCAACAAGATGCCAAGGGCCGGCTGTAGGATGGCCCACAAATACCCAAAGGGCGTGCGACCGTAGGTGGTCGACATTTCGCGCAGCATCAGGGCACAAAGAGTGCGGAAAGTGCGGAACGAACGCGGTTTTTGGGCTGTAAATTCAGTCTGTGGCATGGCGAGGAGTGCTGGCTTTCTAACTGTCTTATGCTATAGCTCCGATGTAATGCACTTTAGGTTTCGAGTAAACGAGAGAGCGGGTTGTGACCAAGACGACTACCTCGCCTGGTTCCCGGCAGGGCCAAGAAAAACCGGGCTCAGACAGGGACGGCCGAGCGGCTGTCCAGTCAGCGACAGGACAAAAAAACGCGGAGCAGCGCACCATGTCGTTGGATGATCAAGATAAAAAACCGCCCGCCCGTAAAGGGCAGGGTCAAAACGCTGGACAACAAAAAGGCCCAAACCAAAGGAAGGGCCAACAGCGACAGGGACAGCAACCGCAACGCCAACAGAGGCAAGGTCAGCAGGGAGCGCGCCAGCGCCAAAACCCGCCGCCCGCCGCCCAATCCGTGGCGGGACCAGCGCGCCCTCGTCGCCGACATTTCAAATTGGCACTTTTCTTTCTGCTTTGGGTTATTGCTCCGCTGTCTTGTGTGGTCGGCTATCTCTATTGGGTCGCACAGGACCAGTATGCGTCTTACGTCGGCTTCACTGTGCGGTCAGAAGAGGTTAGTTCAGGCATAGAGATCCTCGGTGGGATCTCCGACCTGTCCGGCAGCAGCACAAGTGACACTGAAATTCTCTATAAGTTCATCGGCTCTCGCCAAATGGTTGAGGCTGTGAACCGAGACTTGGACCTCGCCAGCATTTATGAAAACCCCGATGATCCGGTGTTTGGTATGCCACCGGATGGCACCATTGAGGACATGCAAGCCTATTGGCGTCGGGTGGTAAAGATCTACTTCGACACCCGAAGCGGGTTGCTGGAACTGCGTATCGTCGCGTTCACACCGGAAGATGCACAACGTGTTGCGCAGCATATTGTGAGCGAGAGTACCAGCATCATCAATGAGTTGACGGCAATCGCGCGGGAAGACACCACACGGTATGCGCGTGAGGTATTGGACCGTACAATTGAGCGCCTGAAAGAGGCTCGCCAAGCCATCAACACGTTCCGGGCACGCACGCAGATTGTGGATCCTTTGGCAGACACCCAAGGCCATCTTGGGTTGCTCAATAATCTGCAAACGCAATTGGCGATGGCATTGATTGAGTTGGACATGGTGCGCCAAACTGCGCGCTCGGGGGACCCGCGGATCACTCAGGGCGAGCGCAAAGTCCAGGTGATCGAAGAGCGTATTTCTGAGGAGCGCAACCGTTTTGGCAGCGAGACGGAAACCGAAGACGACACCTATTCTCGGCTTGTTGGGGAATACGAAGAACTTGCGGTTGAATTGGAGTTTGCCAACAGCAGCTATCTCTCGGCCTTGGCGGCCTACGATTCTGCACTGGCAGAAGCGCAACGTAAGTCACGTTATGTGGCGGCCTATCAAGACCCAACGCTGGCGCAGTCGGCTGAATATCCACAGAGATTCCTGATCAGTGCACTCACATTTGGGGCTTTGTTGCTGACTTTCATGATCTTGTGCCTTGTGTACTATTCTTTGCGGGATCGCCGATGATAAAAATCGAGAACCTTTGCAAAACCTACCATATGAATGGGCGTAGCAAAGTTGTCGCCAACAACGTAAATGCCACGCTTCCAACCCGCACTGCGGTGGCTATTCTGGGCCGTAACGGTGCAGGTAAGTCCAGCTTGATGAAGATGATCGCCGGTACAATGTCCCCGGACAGCGGACGGGTGATTTCAAGCGGAACTATTTCGTGGCCGGTGGGGTTTGCCGGTTGTGCGCACCCCCAGCTGACCGGCTTGCAAAACACCAGATTCGTGGCGCGGGTTTATGGTGTGGATAGCGATGAACTTGTTGACTCCGTTAGAGGTTTTGCGGAACTCGGACAGCACTTCTATTTGCCGGTGCGCAGCTATTCATCGGGTATGAAATCCCGTCTGGCCTTTGGCCTTTCGATGGGTATTCATTTCGACACTTATTTAGTGGACGAAGTCACGTCGGTTGGGGATGCGGTCTTCAAACAAAAGAGCGATGATGTCTTTCTGGAGCGTTTGCAACGTAGCGGGATGGTGATGGTATCACACTCAATGCAAGCGATTAGAACGCTGTGCACTGAGGGGGCTGTTTTGGATAATGGACACCTGACGTATCACACCAGTGTTGATGATGCGATCGAGCACTATCAGGACAATCTCGCCCGTCAGAACGGGAACAAACAGCGCAAACAGCAGGCCGCGCAGGGCTGAAGGTGCAAGCCGTGCGACTCAAAGGTTAACGGTCTGAAACGGTTCAGGAATCTCTGTCTGCATTTGGTCGGCAACACGTCGGTATTGCGTCGGTGCGATTTTCGCGAGACAGCATGTTTGACCACCGTGCAGCGCGCAACGGTCAGCGGCGGCCAAAAACTGTCTGATACATGATTGAAAAATCCCAGAAAACGTTGTGATTGTCCCGATAGATCACATCCAGCTTTGCCTTGCGCGGCACGCAGACGCGGCAATAGATGCGGTCGGTCTCCTCGGCAGTTTCGCAACGGTCCAGCAGCAGAGCTTCGTGCCGGTGATAGACAAGCGAGGCCAGTCCGGTGATGCCGGGCCGAGCCTTGAGCACCTCGTAGTAGATTTCAGGGAATTGCTCGACATAGCGGCGCAGAGGTGGGCGCGGCCCGACCAGCGACACGTGCCCCAGAAACAGGTTCCAGAGTCGTGGCAATTCGTCCAACCGTTTGGCCCGCAAAAACGCACCTGTTTTGGTCACACGGGATGATTTGTCGCCACCGGTCGCCATGCCATCAACGCTGCCAAGGTTCATGGTTCGGAACTTGACCAGACCGAAGCCTTTTTCCGGCGTCTTCATCAGTTCGCTGCCAAAGAATATCGGGCGTCCGTCGCGGATCAACACAAGCAGTGCAACCCAGATGATGACGGGCAACAAAACCAGCCCGAGAAACGGGGTGGACAAAATATCGATCAGGCGTTTGAAAGGCGTCATGCGTGCACAGCCCACTCTCTTGTCAGGTTTTGCAAACCGGTTCCCCCAGACTGGTTACTATCACAAATTGCTTTGGAGGAAGGTCGGTGAGGGAACCCTTAATTGTGTTCGATGCGGGTGGGGATATTTGCCAATACTCTCCGGTGCGCGCAGGTTTGCGCGGCCCTTGTGGTTCGTTGCCTTTTTGTACCTGATGGGGCACACCAAACGGGACATTTTTGATCCATCTCGATGAAATCCGGCTGAAAAACCTTTCGGTTGCGCGGTAACTTAGTCACTGATGGATAAGGCCAAATGATAAACTGATGGAAAAGCTCTGATCGTTTCCCGCAGCTTTTGAGTAGGATTTGCTTTGACGACCACTGACTTGATCACCCCTGTGCTGCTTTCCGGCGGGTCCGGAACGCGGCTTTGGCCATTGAGCCGCAAGAGTTATCCCAAGCAGTTTTCGCCACTTTTGGGAGAAACTTCGCTGTTTCAGCGCTCGGCCGAGCGCTTGAGCGGTGCGGATTTTGCTGCACCCATGGTGCTGACCAACTCGGATTTTCGGTTCATCGTGACCGAGCAGTTGGCCGGTGTCGGGATCGACCCAAGCGCAATCCTGATTGAACCGGCGGGGCGCAATACGGCGCCTGCGGTTTTGGCGGCGGCGATGTGGCAAGCGAAAAGCGACGAGAACGGATTGTTGTTGGTGGCGCCGTCAGATCATGAGGTGCCGGATGCCGCGGCGTTTCGGGCTGCGGTGGCGGCAGGCGTACCTGCGGCGCAGGACGGAAAAATTGTGACCTTTGGCATCAAGCCGACGCGAGCTGAGACCGGCTATGGCTATCTTGAACTGACGGAAGACCCCGGTGACTTTGCCGCACGGCCTTTGGCGTTGTCTCGGTTTGTGGAAAAGCCGGACGCGGATCGGGCGGCGGAGATGTTGGCGGCTGGCACCTATTTGTGGAACGCAGGCATTTTCCTGTTCGCCGCCAAAACCATCATTTCCGCGTTTGAAACCCATGCGCCCGACTTGATGGCGCCGGTGCGTATCGCGGTGGACAGTGGCAAGCCCGATCTCGGGTTTCTCAGGCTTGATCCCGAGGCGTGGGACGGCGCGGAAGATGTGTCGATTGACTATGCCGTTATGGAAAAGGCCGACAATTTGATGGTGGTGCCGTTTGGCGCGGCATGGTCCGATCTTGGCGGTTGGGACGCAGTTTGGCGTGACAGCGGTCCTGATGCGCAGGGCGTGGTGACGCATGGTGCGGCGACGGCAATTGATTGTGAAAACACGCTGTTGCGGTCCGAAGACGACGGGCTGGAGCTGGTGGGGTTGGGTGTGAAAGACCTGATTGCCGTGGCGATGCCGGACGCGGTTCTGGTGGCAGATGCGTCTCGGGCGCAAGAGGTCAAACGGGCGGTCAGCGCGCTCAAGGCCAAGTCGGCGCGGCAGGCGACCGCGTTCCCCAAGGATCACCGTCCGTGGGGCTGGTTTGAAAGCCTTGTGATCGGAGACCGGTTTCAGGTGAAGCGCATTCACGTCGATCCGGGCGCGGCGTTGAGCTTGCAAAGTCATCACCACCGGTCCGAGCATTGGATCGTCGTTGAAGGCACCGCGAAGGTGACTGTGGATGACGAGATCAAATTGGTGAGTGAGAACGAGTCGATTTATATACCGCTGGGCGCGACACATCGGATGGAGAACCCCGGCAAGGTGCCAATGGTTCTGATTGAGGTGCAGACAGGTACTTATCTGGGTGAGGATGATATCGTGCGCTACGAAGACCTCTACGCTCGAGGGTAAGGCGTCGTTGGGGGTCAGCCCGCCACCACCGCTTGCAGATCAAAGATCGGCAAAAGCACGGCCAGTACGACCAGCAAAACAAAAGCGCCAACCAGCATCATCAGCATTGGCTCTAGCAGGGCGGCGATGCGTTTGCGCTCGGCAGTCAGATCGCTTTCCACCAGAATGGCGCTGCGTTCGGCCATTGGGGCTAGACGGGCGGACATTTCACCAGCGCCGACCAGTTGGCGGGCAACGGGGGGAATGATCGACAAGCGGTCAAGCGCGTCCGACAGGCTTGCGCCTTCTTGCAGGGCGGCTTGAACGGAGTCGGCTTCGGCGCGGAACTGCGCGATGCCCAGAACACGGGCGGCATTTTCAACGGCGACCGGCACGGTTTGACGGCTGGCAAGTACCAACGCCAGCGTGCGCAGATATTGCACCGCGGCGGCACGGCGTATCAAGCGACCGACGAGTGGCAGACGCAGCAACAAGCGGTCGCGCACTGCGCGCATGGCTGGCACGCGGCTGGACAGCACAATCAGCACCACGATCGCGGCGAGGGCGATGGAAACACCTGTTATGTTGTCGCGAATCCAGTCGCTGACAGCCAGCACGCGTCGGGTCAGTGGCGGCAACGGCTGGCCCGAGATTTCGAACATTGCGACGATTTCGGGGGCGACGTTCACCATCAGGATGGCGCAAACCAGAAAGGATACAGCCGCGACAAAAGCCGGATAAACCAGTGCGCTGACGATTTCAGCGCGTTCGCTGCCAAGGCTTTCCAGGTGGCGGGCGAGTTCTTCGAAAACGGTGGCGAGTTCTCCGGCGCCCTCACCGGCGTGGATGGCGGCTGTGACATAGGCGGGAAACCCGGCGCCGGCCTCTTCCAGCGATTCCGCCAGCGTGCCGCCTTGCATCAGGCTGGCACGGGCGCGGGTGGCCACGGTTGCAAGTGCAGTGCCATCGCCGGACGTGCGGATCGCTTCGAGTGCGGATTCCACGGGCATGTCGGCGCTGAGCAGCACGGCCATCTGGCGGGTGAACACCGCTTGTAGATCCGAGTTGAGACGGGCCGCGCGGCGCAGGCGGTTGCCGAGAGACGGGCGCTGTCGGGACGCGGTGAGGTCGGACACAAACAGGCCTTGGGCACGCAAGCGCGCGGAGGCGTCTGCCTCGGTGTCGGCGAGGATCAACCCCTTGGTGCGCGCACCTTCGGCGTCAAATGCGGTGTAGGAAAACGGTCTCATGCGCCGTCGCCCACAACGCGCAGTGCTTCGGCGAGGGAGGTTTTGCCAGCGGCCACTTGCAGGAGCGCTTGGCCAATGAGGGTTTGTTCCGCGCTCAGGCCCAGACGGGTCAGTTCCATCTCAGACGCGCCACCATCGATGGCGGCGCGCAAGGTGTCGTCGACCTCGGTCATCTCGAAGATACCGACACGGCCAGCGTAGCCAGAGGTGTTGCAGGAAGCGCAGCCCTTGGGCGCATGGATCACGTCAGGCACGGCGATGTTGTGGCGGGTGAAGTGTTCGGCCTCAGCTGCTGTGGGTGTCTCGGGCTCGGAGCATTCGCTGCAGAGACGTCGCAAAAGGCGCTGGGCGATCACGCCGCGCAAGGTGGCGGAAATCAGGTAGTCGTCCAACCCAAGATCACGAAGGCGGATGATGGCCCCGATGGAGGAGTTGGCGTGCAGAGAGGAAAACACCAAGTGGCCCGTGAGAGAGGCCTGTGCGGCGACAGAAGCGGTTTCGGTGTCACGGATTTCGCCCACGAGGATTACGTCGGGGTCTTGCCGGAGAGTGGCGCGCAGGCCGGCGGCAAAGCTCATGCCGATTTCGGCGTTAACCTGTGACTGGTTCACGCCTGGCAAGTCGTATTCAACGGGGTCTTCGACCGTGACGATGTTGCGGTTGTCATGGTTGGTGAGTTTGAGCAGCGAATAGAGCGTTGTGGTTTTGCCAGACCCCGTCGGGCCGGTGGCAAGAATGATGCCGTTGGGCAAGGCAGACAAACGCTCAAGCAGCGCCACTTGATCAGCCTCAAGACCAAGCGCGTCAAGGTCCATCAGGCCGGTGGAACGGTCTAGAATCCGCAATACAATGCGTTCGCCATAGTTGCCGGGCAAGGAGCTGACGCGGGTGTCGATCAACCGCCCACCAAGACGCAGGGGGATGCGACCATCCTGCGGCAGGCGGGTTTCGGCGATGTCCAGTCCGGCCATAACCTTGAGGCGACTGACCACGCGACGCACCGGCACGTCGTCGCGCTCCATGATGGTTTGCAGAAATCCGTCGATGCGCATGCGCACGCGCAGGCCGGTTTCAGAGGGTTCGAGATGCAGATCCGAGGCGCGGGCGAGAACGGCGCGGCGCAAAAGTTGGTTCACCAGCTGGATCACGGGCGCGTCTTCGGCGTCCTCCAGAAGGTCACGTTGACGGGCGGTGCCGGTGTTGTCTTCAAGGTCAAAGGAGAGACCGTCGTCGGGCGCCGCGCCTGCGTTTGTAGACTGATAAAGCCGTTCCAACGCGCGTTCAAAGGCATCTTGGCCCAGTTGGGTGATGTTGAATGGGCCGGTAGCGCGGCGGCGCGCCTCGCGCAGGCCAAGCGATGTGGCGCGCGGGCCAATCAATAGCGCGTCGCCGTCGCGCGCGACCTGATGATCGCGGGCGAAAGAGAACGGCAGCGCGGCGGCTTGGGTGCTGTCCTGCCCGTCAGTTGTTGAAGGTGAGGCGGGTGGGGAGCGGCGGGAGGTTTCGGCTTTGGGCGACATCGTCGAGGAATCCCGCGTCAAATGGTTGGTTCAAATCCGCGCCATCAAACGGAAAGCTCGAATTGGGCGTGTTGGGGTAAAGATGACTGTCTGCGGGTTGCAAAGCAAGGCTGGCCTTGCGGGCGTCTTTGGCAACCTTTTTGGTTACCCGCTGGGCTTCGGCTTCGGTGCTGATGACCCGGGGGCGCAACATGACCAGCAACACGCTCTGATTCTTGGTGGCATTTTTGCCTCGGAACAAGCCGCCGACGAGTGGCATATTGGACAGACCGGGCACCTTTTGCGAGGTGGCGCCGCTTTCATTTTCCAGCAGCCCGCCCAGCATAATCACGTTGCCGTCACGCACCAGTACGGTGGTCGACAAGGCCCGTCGCGCGGTGATCTCACCGCCGGCTGCGGAAGCCTGACGGGTGAGATTGGAGACCTCTTGTTTGATCAGAAGGCGCACGGTTTTATCGGCGTTGATCTGTGGCGTGACGTTCAGGGTCAGGCCGACATCCCGGCGCTCGATGGTCTGGAACGGGTTTTCCGGGTTCGAGGACGTGCCCGTAGAGGTGTAGGTGCCGGTAACAAAGGGCACGTTTTGGGCCACGACAATTTCGGCTTCTTGGTTGTTGAGCGTCATGATCGACGGCGTCGACAGCAGCCGGACTGAGCTGGTGGATGCCAGCGCGGAAATGAAGCCGAAAAACGCGTTGTCTCCGCTTTGATTGCCGCCACCGATGATGCCGCCATCGCCCGGGTTCACGACGTCGCCGTTGACGGCTGCCGAAATCAGGCTAGTGAGGCTAGGGCGGCCTTCGAGGGAGAATTGTACGCCTCCGACGATGGCATTGTTGATCACGCCTGCAAACTGGCTTGAGAGATCGGAATAGCCTTCGACGGACAGTTCAAAAATCACCGCTTCTACCAGCACCTGCGTCGGGCGGCGGTCGAGGTGGCGCACCATAGCGGTGATGTCTGTCATGACATCGCGCGGCGCGGTGATCAGAAGAGCGTTGGTCTGAGGTTCGGGCACCACGCGGACAAGCTGCCCTTGATCGGATTGATCGGAAAAGCTGCGCAAGACCACGTCGGCCAGAGCGGAAGCATCGGCATAGTTGAGTTGCTCAACACTGCTGACGGTGACGGTGCCACGTTGATCCAGTTTGGAGGCGAGCGCGCGAATGGTGTGGCGCACGTCATCCGACCCGGACACAATCAGCGCGTTTGAGCGGCGATCCACAGAGATGGTCGCGCCACCACGCAGCAGGCCCATGCCCTCGATCACGCCGACCATTTCGCTGGCGTTGGCATTGTTGAGGCGGATCAGTTCGATGGTGTCTTCGCGCGGTTGGTCCAAACGGGCGATCAGGTTGGAAATGCGGCGGTGGTTCTTGCCGCGATCGGACAGAATCAACAGGCCGGCGCCGGGCACTGGGCTGATCACGGCCTCCGACGGCAAAAGCGGGCGGATCACGGTGATGACTTCGTCGAGCGAGGCATGGTTGATCTTGATCACCCGCGTTTCATATCCCGAGCTGTCGGTCGGAAGCGCAGAGCCATCAGCAAGTTCGCGGGCCACGTTCATTGGCACGATGCGGGTCACTGCGCCGCCTTCGACCACAGTCAGGCGGTTGAGTTCCAGCACGCTGAGGAAGACCTCGTAGAGTGCATCCGGCGCGAGGCCTTGCGGAGCGAGAACGGTTACTGTGCCACGCACTTGCGGGTCCAGCACAAAATTGCGGCCGGTGGCTTCTGATACGATTTGGACAAAGCTACGCAGGTCGGCGTCGCGCAGGTCCAGTTCGACCTGTGCCGACGCGGGGGCGGCGGTCAGGGTGAATTGCGACATGGCCAAAGCCAAGGCCAAAGCCAACGTGCGAATTGGGTGTCTGAACATCTGTCTGTCCGCCCTATTTGGGCTATAAATCCACACGCACAGGGCTACTTGACCGGCGAATTGCCAGAGTCAAAGGTGTCTGTGTCGCGGGATGCTCTGCCCGTGCCTCATTATAAATCGCCATTTTTGGCGTTATTTTCAGGCAGCTTACCGCAAACTGGTCGGTTTGTCGTTAGGGAATTCCCCTTCGGGGTCGAGGTCGCTGCATTCCTGTGGCCAAATCCCCTCAGTAGAGGGCTTTGCCTACTCCTCCACAAACCCCAGGAGCGCACGTTCGCCGTCTCGGTCGACCCATAGACCTTCCTCGGTGATGTCAGCCACGGTCACGCCCTCGGTCAGCAGATCCCCGACGCGCAGCAAGCGGTCGCCGGTGGGGTGGCTGACGATGGCCCAGTCGCCACGGCCGTCGTCTGAGCCGGAGCGCACCATGCCTTTGAGCGTGTATCCCAGGCTTCCGATTGGTGGTGCAGGCGGAGTAGGCGGCTGCGGTTCTCTGGCAGGGGTTGGTGGTGCGGGTGGCTGGGGCTCTTCCTTGACCGCGATACCAAAGACCGCAGGCCAACGGCGCGGAGGTTGTGGTTCTGATCGCGCAATTTGCGGCGCGCTTGTCGGGGCATTTGTCGAGGCGGTTGCAGCAGGCACGGGCGTGGTCAGTGCGGCTTGCAGTTCCAGCGCAGCGAAAGCCAGCGCCGCCAGCGCGACAAGGGTGGCAAGTGCCGCAATCAGACGCATGTCATCCACGCTGAGCTTGGGCGGGCCAAAAGGGATATGGCTGAACGCATTAACATTGGCAGCGGAAGACCTTTCGAGATTGTGGACGCGGGCGCGCGCTTCATGGTAGGGTTTTTGCAAAGAATATAAAGAGCATGTGATGCAGGCAGGATCAATTTTCAGAACCGCTTTGGCCGGCGTGTGCCTGAGTCTCGTCGTCGGGTGCGGCGGGGATGGCAACTTTGGCGGAAGCTTTTCCGACAATGGCAGTTTCCGATCGCGTTACGAATCCGCGCGGAGCGCGCTGGAAACCGGAAATTATGACCGGGCAAACCGGATTTATGCGCAGTTGGTAGAGACCGCCGGACCGTTTGAGGGCCGTATTCGACTTGAATACGCGCACAGTTTGTTGCGCGGAAACGATTATGCCGAGGCCAGTAAACAGGCGCGGTTCCTGTCGCAGGGCAGCGAAGGGTCCGAACGGGCCGCGGCTTTGGCGGTGTTGGGAACTGCTGAGCACGAACTGGGCCGTGCAGCGGCGCAAACCGGTGACCAAGTGGCCGCGCGCAGTCATTTTTCCACAGCACAATCAGCCTTGGGTGAAGCGATCAAGACCAGCCCCGACCTCGACCCGGTCGGCGCGTTAGCCAGCCGGTTGAAAGACAGCCAGTTGCGGCTGAAATCGCTGGGTTAGAGACTGTTTTTTCAGAAGTGAGGCGCCCGCTTATTGCCGTGGGCTGAGCGTCAGATCCGCCGAAATGATACCCGGAGTGTCGGTGCGCTCAAACCGGAAGCTTGGGATTTCATAGCCCCACACCGGCTCGCTTGCGGACAGCCACAAAATCAGCGGCGTGAACCCAACAGTGTCAAAGCGCAGCACCAGCGTGCCGTCGCCGGGATCTGATAGGGCGGACAGTGCGTCGCGCAAGTCGGCGTCGATCAACCGCTGCTCCACTCCTGATGCGCCGATTGGCGGAGGGGCTTTGTCGGGTGTTTCGGCTGACAAAAGGGCGTGTTCGGCGGCGCGGTCGGTGACCCACACCTCGAGTGCGCGGGCCTCTTGCAAGGAGCGCACTGCATTAGAACGGGTCTCGATCAACGGCGCGAGCCATGCAAACCAAAGCGCCAAAGGCAGTACCAGCCCAAGCAGCAACCCGAGCAAAGCGCGTTCGCGGCCTGACAGACGCCCCAGCATGTCGATCAGCCGATCGGTCACGTGCCATCCTCCAGTTGCAATTCCAGCATCACCCCGTCGCGGTCGCCACCCGCCTCAGAACGCAGAACTTCGACGCCAAGACCACTGTCGCGCAAGGCGCTGACAAGGGCCTCTGAGGCGGCGAAATCGGTGACCTCGAGCAACAGGCGCAATCCGTCCTCGGATCGGAATTCGATACGCTCAGGTGTGATGCCCGGCGCCGAAATGACGTCGACTGTGGCGGCAAACAAGGTGAGGGGCGGCAAACCGTCTTCGGTGTTCAGGGCAGCGGAGCGGGTTTCGGCAAGCGCGCGGCTGACCTGAGCGCGCACGTCCAGAACGGGGCCGCTGGGCACAAAGTTGGAGCGGACCGTTTCCAGTGTGTGCGCCTGAACGGCGCGTTTTTCGGTGGTCAGCGCATCGATGGCTAAGGTTTGGGCCGTAGCCCAGACACCTGCGGCCAGCAGTGCCACCAGCGCAGGCCAACGCCACGGTAAAACCGAGCGGCGCAGGCGGGCGCGCGTGGCAAACGGATCGCGACGCAGATCAAGCGCGAGCTCGCCATGCCCAAAAGGTTTGGCGCGGCCTGCGTCCTGTGTGAGGGGCAGGCCTGCCGCGTCAAACAGATCGGTGAGCGTTGCAAGGTCTGGCCCTTGCCAGAGAATGGATTTGGGGGCTGGACCAATTTCCAACGCGCGTTCTAGCAACAGACGCGCCAATGCGGGGTCCGCGGCGAACCCGTCGTTCAGGCCGAGACGGGCCAAGACCCTGTTGCTGTCGGCATCATGGCGCAGGCTCCAGAGATCGGGTTCGACGGGCAAGGCGAGATAATCCGGCAGAACAGCCCGGCAATTGGTCGGGGCAGCCTTGGTCCAAGCAGCGATATCGCTGCGGTCTGCGACCAGAGCATGGGACCAGCTTTCGCCGTGGCCACCCAGCAGAAAAGGGCGAATTTCTGCAGTATTAGGGTCTAATGCAGCGCTGTCACACAATTGACGACGGGCCACTTGCTCTCGGGTGCTGCCACGCAAATTTGCGGGCAGGTCAAGCGGCAGCACCGGGATCAGCTCACCGGGCACAAGCGCCACCCCATCGGGGCCGAGAGAGGGTGTGTCACCCGATTGTGTCATGCCGTTTCCTGTCTCAGGGCCTTTGGGTCAGACGATAGGCCACGCGCGGCCCAAGCGGAAGCGTGCGACGTTCAAAGACAGTGATGCGTGTCGCTTTGCGGCCACTGCCGTCAGAATTGGCGGTTGCTGTCAGGCGGGCTTCAAACCAGTCGGAACTCACGCTGAAGCGGTCTTCGTCAATTTCTCCGGCGGTCGCAAAGCCGCCGATCGCCCCTAGGCGGGTCTGGAAATCCTCGACTGAAGTGAAGGGATCTCGGGTGCGGTCAGATATCAGCTGGCTCCAGGCGGCGCGGCTGACGCCGGGCAGGACGGCGTCCAACACGTCGGCCGACGCTGTGTTGACGTTGAGTTGGCTGTCTCCGGGCAGGGCGGAGATGAAAGGTGCGAGGCGGTCAAATTCGGTGTCGCGCAAACTGGGCAGCATACGCAGTTGGTCAATCATCAGGATCGGACCACCAGCCGGAGCAATGGGCGGCACGCGTTTGCCAAATACATCCGGCGCGCTGTTTGGCGTTAGAAAACGGGTGATGTCTTCGCCACGGGAGGCGGGCACGCCAAGGCGTTGCAGCAGGCGGGCAAAGGCGGCTCGGCTGATCTCCTCTTCGGGGTTGGCGAGCCAATTGACGTTGAACCGACCCTGCAAGTCGGCGGGATCCACCGACAGCGCCCCAAGATCGAGCGGTGCGTTGTGCAGCGCGCGCGCCCAAGGTTCGCCTGCGTGGTCCACGCTGCGCCCGTCGCGCATCAGCGCGGTGCGCATCAGGGCTTCGCCACCGTCGAGCGTCAGGCGCAAACGCGCGGTGTCCTGATCGGCAAAGCGTCGGGCCTGTCCTTCGCCTGCACGCGCCAGAAGCAGCACCGCAACAGCGGCCAGCGCCCCCACAAGAATGAGCGCATTCAGCAGCACAAATCCACGCGGCGCGTTCATTGCAGCACCTCCAACACCACCAGCGTGCCATGAGCACGGGTTTGCAAGGTGACTTCGACTGCCACGGGCAACTGGTCGGTGTAGCTGTTGGTTGCGATGGGGCCACGGTCGGTGTCCTGCGCAGGCGTCGCGGCTACTATGGGCGCCGGGTCGGCGGTGCCCGAGACCCAGCCTTGCCCAGTCCAGAAACTGCGCAGCGAGAGGTCAGTCACGTCAGTCAATACAGGGATTTCCGGCGATTGTGCGGTGGCCGAAGCCGGTGACAACACTGGCCAGAGGCGACGGGCAAGCGTGCCATCCGGGGTGACCCGCCATTCGATCCGGTGGAAGCCGAGGGCCTCGATGGGCGGTAAGTCCGGTTGGCCGGTCGTCGAAAGATGAAACCCGTCCGGCGTGGAGACCAAGGCAGAGCGTGGCGCGCCGGCGTCGGGGGGCTGAAACAGCAGAGGCACTGCGGCGGATAAATCGGCGCGCAACAAGGCGAGGGCGCGTGAGAGTTCGGCGGTTTCGGTGGCGGTGGTTTCAAGCCGGTCCCGCATCCGCAGTGTGCCGGTGAGTAATTGCAGCCCCATCACCGCGACCAGCGCAAACAACGCCATGGCGACGACCAGTTCCAACAGCGACAGACCGTGGTCGCGGGGGCCTTTGAGGTGTGCGCTCATCTGCCGGGACCCGCGCCGGGACCCGCAAGCCACGTGATGCGCAGCGCACCGGGACCGCCGTCACCTTCGTTTAACTGCGCCCGTATGACGGCCTCGGTGAAACCACCGGCTGTGCCGCGCAATTCTTGGCTGACAGAAAACCGCAGGCCGCCCATTGTGACCTCGGATGGCAGCGCGCCGCCGGTGGGCAGCCGCAGGGCTTCGGCGCGGTTTTCGGCCACAATTCCCGCCAATAGCCGGACGCGTTCCTGGCCGATACTGACACCGGATTGGTCCACCGCAGCCAGCACTGCCAAAGTGCCGATTGCCATCACAAAGATAGCGACAACAAGCTCCAGTAGGGTCATGCCGGTATCGCTGTTTGGTGCGAATTTGCCTATGTTAGGGTCTAATTTGTGGCGCATGTCACCCCTGTCCACCCATCGCTTTGGCAAAGTGTGTATCCGGTGCCGCGACCGAAAAAGCGTATTTCATAAGCGCTGGTTTGGCCGTTTGGCAGAAAGGTGATGTCGGGCGCACCGAGCGGCCTGCTGGTGGCCGCGGGTCCCGTCGCGAGAAAGCTGGCGCGGCCCCGCCAGCGGATGGTATTTTCCGAGGTTTCCCACCCATCCGAGGTTTGCTGCATCAACGACACCCCTTTGGGGGTCACTCGCAAACCGCGGCGGGTTTGGCCGTGGATTGCGAGCGTTTGGCTGCGGTCAATCAAGGAGGTAAATCTGGCGGCATCTGCCGGTGCGCCGGCGGTGTCCTTGCGCAGAGGCAGGGAAATACCAACGGCCAAGACCGACATGACGGCGACCACCACAAGCAGTTCTATCAGGGTGACGCCGGTGTCGGCGGCGGGTCTCACTGGCCTTGGGTCCAGGACCCGATGTCAGCCTCCGCACCGCTGCCGCCGGGCACACCGTCGGCGCCGTAAGAGATGATGTCGAAGTCGCCATGCACGCCGGGAGAGAGGTATTGGTATGGTGCGCCCCATGGATCAACCGGCACGCGATCCATATATCCGCCGGTTGCCCAGTTTTGGGGTACGGGATCGGTCACGGGCGCGGCGACAAGCGCTGCGAGGCCCTGTTCGGTGGTGGGGTAGCGAAAGTTGTCGAGTCTGTAGAGGTTCACCGCACTGGCAATAGCGGCGATGTCGGCCTGTGCGCGGGCGGCGCGGGCCTGATCGGGGCGGTCAATGACGCGCGGTACAATCACCAAGGCCAGAACAGACAGGATCACCACCACAACCATCAGTTCCAAAAGCGAGAAACCAGCGTCAGAGGTGCTGTCGCTGCGCGTGTTGCGCTGAGTGTCTGTGTGCATGGTCTGCCCTACCTCGTCCCACCGGGTGTTGGCGGCATCATAGGCAGGGGCATGGCGTGCTGGCAATTGGCAAACGTGCGCGCGGTGCGTAGAACTTCGGTATGTTTCAGACAGATGCCACTTTGATTGATGCGGTCACGATTGCTGTTTTGCTGATTGTCCTGTCGCCTGCGGTGGGGTCCTTTCTGGCGGTTTTGGTGGATCGCCTGCCACGCGGCGAAGATGTGGTGATGGCGCGATCGCGGTGCCGAAGTTGCGAAGAGACGCTAACATGGGGGGATTTGCTGCCTTTGGTGTCGTTTGCCGTTAATCGTGGGCGATGCCGTCATTGTGGGACGAAGGTGCCACCGTGGTTGCTCGCAATGGAAGTGGCGGCGCTGGGCTTGGCGGGGTTGGCTGTCGCGCTTTGGCCGCATGGCTGGCCGGTGTCTGTGCTGGTAGTGGATGTGGTGCTGTTGTGGTTGTTGCTTGCGCTGCTTGCGGCAGACCTGCGCTGGATGCGCTTGCCGGATGTGTTGACCGGCGCGTTGCTGGGCGTGGCTTTGTTGCGGACGCTGTTGGTGCCATCGGGCGATCCTTTGCAAGCGTTGTTGGGGTCAGGGCTTGGCGTGCTGAGCTTTGCGGTCCTGCGCAGGGCGTATTGGCGGGTGAGAGGGCGCGAAGGCCTGGGGCTGGGCGACGTGAAGTTAATGGCGGGACTTGGGGCGTTCTCCGGTCCATTGGATTTACCGCTGCTGGTGCTGATCGCAGCGCTTCTGGCCCTTGCCGGAGCGGGGGCGGTGCGGTTGATGGGGCGATCCCTTGGTGCGACAACCGCCCTGCCATTTGGGGCGGCCTTGGCTTTGGCCGGTGGATTGTTGTGGCTGGCGCGGATGTTGACGCTTTGAGGTCGGCGCAATCTGTTCTGGACGTGGGCAATGGTGGAAGGCATTCTCCGGATTGACGCGCCAGAGGATGGTGGCCGTGTTTTTTACAATGGACGTAGAGATTTCATGACTCGCAGTTTTGCATTTGCATTTGCCGTATTCGCTTTGATTTCAACCGGCGCACTGGCCCAAGACGCGGCAGACGCGACTCCGGTTCCGACAACGATGGAGGAGGTTGAGGCCGCCTATCGCAGTCAGGATTTTGTCACGGCGCGCGCGGGACTAAGACATCTGGCGGAAACGGAACCGGCTGGCAATGTGATGTATCGCTATGCCCGTATTCTTCTGGATCCGCGGGCCGGACCCGTGGATGCGCCGGCGGCGGCCATCTGGTTGGAGCGCGCGGTTGAGGCAGATTATACACCCGCCAACACTTTGCTGGCGCGCGTGTTTTTGAGCGGTGGCGACGTGGAGCGGGATCCGGAACACGCTGCGCAACTGTTGCAGGACAGCGCCACCCGCGGAGATCAGGAAGCACAATATTATCTGGCGTTGCTTTATGAGGCCGGTGACGGCGTTGCCCAGAGCGAACGGGATGCCTTTGTCTGGTATCGCGCCGCAGCAGAACAGGGACATGTCGAGGCCGCGTATTCCTTGAGCAGAGCATATTCGCGCGGTGCAGGCACAGAATTGGACACGGACAAAGCTTTGCATTGGCTAGAGCGGTCCGCAGGTGACGGGCATGTTGATGCGCAGTTTTTCCTCGCTAACGCGCTGGAGACCGGCAAGGGCGCCAGACAGAACCGCAATGAGGCGCTGAATTGGTATCGGCGTGCAGCCGAAGGCGGACACATCCTGTCGATGCGCATTATCGGCACGAAATACCTTCAGGGAGAAGGGGTGTATCAAGACAATGACGCCGCCATGACGTGGTTGACCAAGGCTGCGGAGGGCGGTGAGCCGGGAGCGTTGTATAATCTGGGGGTGATTTACGGAACCGGCCAGATTGTTGAGCGCGACGATGCCAAGGCAATGTCGTATTTTGAAAGCGCCGCGGACACCGGCTTGTTGCGCGCGATTGGCATGCAGGCGGCCTTTTTGGAGGCAGGACGCGGGGCAGAGGCCGATCTGAGCCGTGCCGTGGGCTTGTATCAGACAGCTGCTCAAGAGGGGCATGTGCCTTCGCAGGCCGCTTTGGTGCGCCTGGCGGTTGGTGGTGACTTGGATGGGCTGACGACGCCTCATGACATGGTGGCGCTGGTGGCAGCCGCTGCGACGGATGGCGACGAGGCCGCATTGAAATGGTTGGAGCGGGCTTCTGAGGCTGGCGTTGGTCCGGCAACGACGGCCCTTGGCGCGCTGTTGCTGAATGATACGGCGCGTGCCGATGAAGGTGTGGCGCTGATTACGAAAGCCGCGCGTCAGGGCAATGCTTCTGCGCAGTTTCAGTTGGGCGAAGCCTTTAGCACCGGCGTGGGCGTGGCGCAGGACTATGAGGCGGCGCATATGTGGCTGAATCTGTCTGCGGCGCAGGGGCATCGTCAGGCCGGCCAAAGCCGTGATGTGTTGACCGATTTGATGACGCCAGAGCAAATCCGTGCGGCGCAGACAGCAGCACGAGAATTTCAGCCAGAGACGCCTGCTGGCGGAGTGGATCAGTGATGTCGCGGTCTTTTGGACGTGGTGCGATTGGAGTTTCCCTTGCCTTAGGATTGGCGCTGAGCGGGGCATCCGTTGCGGCGCAAATCACCCCGCAATCTGAGGCGGTGTTTGACGAAGCTAACCGGTTTCATGAAGGCACAGAGGTGCCGCAAAACCATGGTCGGGCGTCAGAGCTTTATCGTAAGGCGGCGGAACTGGGCCATGCCGGAGCGCAAAACCAGTTGGGGAAATACCTGTTTGCCGGACTGGCGCAGGGTGCGGATGGTGGCTCCGAAGAGGCCATAGATTGGTTGCGGGCGGCGGCAGAAAGTGGCGACGCGGGTTTTGTTTTTGATCTGGCAAAAGCCTTGGAGGCGCTGGGGCAGGCCGAGGAAGCGGCGGCGCTGTATTTGCAGGCTGCGGACTCCGGCAATTCCGATGCGGCCGTAAGTCTGGCGGTGCTTTATCAGCATGGGACCGGTGTGGAACAGGATTTTGAGCGGGCGCGGGAGTTGTATGAATGGCCAGCGGAGTCCGGCCATGCGCGGGCGCTCAATAATCTGGGTTTGCTGTATGTGCGGGGCGATGGCGTTGCGCAGGACTATGTCAAGGCGGCGGAGTTGTTTTCGGCGGCGGCGGAGCAGGGGTTGAAGCAGGCGATGACCAACCTCGGCGTGCTTTATGACAACGGGTTTGGTGTGCCGCAGAGCGATGAGACCGCCGCGATGTGGTATCGCCGTGGTGGGCGCGGCGTCGAAGGTGGCCGTGTTGCAGGTATTTATGACCCGCGTCTAATGGCGCTGCCGGAAGATACCCAAACGCGTGCAGCACTGCTGCCAGATCTATTGGTGCAAGCTGAGGCGGGGGATCCGGTGGCGCAGTTTCTGGCCGGTTGGCTTTTGCTGGAGCAGAGCAATCCGGTTGCCGCTGCGCGCTGGTTTACCAAAGCTGCAGAAAAAGGCCATGTGCCGTCGATGGTCAATCTCGCACGTCTGCATTTTCTGGGGCAAGGCGTTCTGCAAGACTACGTTTTGGGGCAGATGTGGGTCACCTTGGCGATGGCTGGGGGCATGCCTGAAGCCGGCGAATTGGCAGTTGGACTGGGTCTCGAATTGACGCCGATTCAGCTGAAGGATGCGCAGGCAGCCGCCGCTGCACGTTGGGTCGGGTCGGGACAAAGGTGACGCTAGGGCAATAAATTGCATATTTGGTTAAAAATAGGTTAATATTGCACCTTGTACCCGTTAGTGTCCGGCTAAGCAGGCTGGGCAATTTTTACGTCGCTTCAGATTTCACGGCCTGACCAAGCTGGCGCGACTTGTAAGGACATTTGGATGGCTCGAACCTCTATGAAACTATTTGCATTAAGCGTAGCTTTTTGCGCGGCTGTTTCGGGCGGCCTCGCTTTTGCGTCTGAACCGGTAAAACAGCACAATTCCAATGCCTTATGGTTTGAAAACTGGGGTGACATGACAAATGCCACGCTCAAGGTTCTCTCACCTGACGGCAAAATGGTTGAACTGTATCAGCCCGCCGGAACGCCGGTTTATCAGCTGCCGGGTCGGGATGTGGTGGACGGCGTGTATCAATTCGAGCTGAGCGCCGCGACGTCCGAGCGAGAAAAAATTGTCAACGTGATCGACAACGGTCGCGGCGATGCGGCCAGTGATTCGGTGGCAAAGTCGTATCACAACAGCGGGCAATTCGTGGTGTCGCGCGGGGTGATCGTTGTCCCGGAAGACATCAAAGAAGACGACAACAACTAAAATACCAAATCAAAATAACATTCGGAGAAACGCTCCGAGCACTTTTTCAGGGAGATTGAAGCATGAAAAACTTTAAGATCAATAGATTCAGAGCACTTGCGGGCAGCGCCTCGGCGCTGTGTATGATGGCCAGCGTGGCGAGCGCTGACATTGTGCACCTTGATGACGTGATCATCGAATTTAGCCTTTGTGTTGGCAACGATTGTGTGAATGGAGAAAACTTTGGCTTTGACACCATTCGCATGAAAGAAAACAACACGCGCCTGAATTTTGATGACACGTCGTCGTCAGCCAGTTTCCCGAATAACGATTGGCGGTTGATTGCGAACGACTCCTCCAACGGCGGGGCGAACTATCTTGCGATTGAGGACAGCACCGCTGGTCGCACTCCTTTCCGCGTTGAAGCTGGCGCGCCAGCCAACGCGCTGGTTGTTGAATCTGATGGCGACATTGGCGTGAAAACCCTGAACCCAGTTGTCGATATCCACGTGGTCGAAGGCAACACCCCGACCCTGCGTCTTGAGCAGGATGGGTCGGACGGCTTTACGCCACAGACCTATGACGTTGCCGCAAACGAGACTAACTTCTTTATCCGCGACGTGACCAACGGATCGAGATTGTTCTTCCGCGCCAAACCTGGTGCGCCGGAAGATTCCTTGTTCATTGCAGCCAACGGCGACATTGGTATCGGGACCGATGCGCCGGGCCGGGATTTGCATATCAGGAGCACAACTCGGACCGATGCGCAGCAGATTCTGCTTGAAAACACCGCAAACGGAGCGGTTCAGGTGCGTATGGAAACCACACTTGCGAGCAACCGCCGGTTTGTCGGGACATCGGGTGGCTCGCCTGTTTCGCAGATCAATTTGGGAGACAGCGAAGTCACAATCGCGGGTCCGTCCTACGCAGCGGACAAATATGCCGTGTTCAATGGCGCCGGCCTGACCATCAATGGCACTGGCTTGACCGTACCGGACTATGTTTTCGAAGATGACTATGACCTGCGTAGCCTGAGCCAGGTGCAGGCGTTTATCGATGAGAATGGTCACCTGCCAGATGTGCCTTCGGCGTCCGAGATCAACACGAATGGTTTGAACATGAACGACATGCAGTTGACGCTGCTGCGCAAGGTTGAAGAGCTCACACTTTATACCCTGTCCCAACAGGCAGAGATCGAGCGTCTTCGGGAAGCTGTGGAATAACGTTTACCCAGCTTAAGCTAAGCAACAAAGAAGGCACTGCGTTGATTGCGCAGTGCCTTTTTTGTTGGCTTGACCTAGAGCAATCGCGAGTCCTTACAATTCCAACCCAGCAGCTTTTCCAGACGGCGGATGTCAGGTGTAAACAGTCCCCGCAATAGGGTCGCGAGCCGTTTTGGTATTGGGTCGTGTTTTCGGGCGTGGACGGATTTTTGTTCGGGCGGTGCTGCTTCGTTCTTTGAAATTCCATAGCCCATTGTGAATAGTCGCGTTCAACGTTCCCGCGCAATCCGCGCCGCATTGGTCACCCAGTGGCTTTGGCTGAAGTCGCGGCCGGGCTCGTCGATGACGTGAACCACACCGGCCCCCGCATAGCCTTGGAGAACTTCGCGGGTGCCGTCCACAGAACCGCGCTTGCCCGCTTGCCTTACCTCTTTTCTTCAAAGCGGGTCAAAGATTTCTGTCGGCGTCGATTTGACCGAGAATTCTGATCGCTCGCGCCGATTTTGTTGCGTAAGCTGAGAGGCATGACACCTTTGATACAAAACCCTTTTCACATCCGATTTTGGATTTCCGCGACATTGATCGCCGTACTTGCCGTGCTTTTCTGGACTGGATCGCGTTATCCGGCGCTGGATGAGAAGGCGATGATGTCGGGCGCGATTCAGCTGGAAGACCCTCTGAGTTTTGACGCTGTGGTGCCGATCGATGCGGCGATGTCCACGGTGCAGAAGATTGGCTATTCGACCCTGAATTGGCTGAACACCAACAAAAAGGGCATGACGTTTGGCGTGTTGTTTGCCGCAACTTTTCTGACGTTGATGGGCTACGTCAAACAGCGCAGTTTTCGTGGCGGGTTCGCGAATGCCACGCTGGGCTTGGTCATAGGAACGCCGCTTGGGGTGTGCGTGAATTGTGCGGCTCCGATTGCGCGGGGCATGCATGCGGGCGGATTGCGCGCCGAAACTACGCTGGCGGCGATGATTGCTTCGCCCACATTGAACGTGGTTGTGTTGACCTTGGCACTGTCGCTTTTGCCGTTTTATTTGGTGGCCGTGAAAATCGCCGTGTCGTTGTTCATCATTCTGATTGCAGTGCCGCTTGTAGCGCGGCTTTTGCCAGATGAGACCCGCGCGCCTGCACCGGATATTCCTGCACCGCAGGGCTGGAGCGCGCAGGAGCTGGGGCAGCCGACGTTCGAAGGTTTCGGCGTCGCGGTCGTGGGCGTGGTGCGGGATTTTGTCCGTAACCTCTGGTTCATCTTGCGCATGACGGTTCCGTTGATGTTTCTCGCCGGATTTTTGGGAGCTGTGGCGATCACCTTGTTGCCAGGAGAGATGATCACTGCGTTACCATATGGATTTCTCGCCTTGGTGGTGATTGCCGTCGTAGGGCTGTTTTTGCCAGTGCCGATTGCGTTTGACGTTGTGGTTGTTGGCGTGTTTTTGGCCGCGGGGTTGTCGCATGGGTATGCCATGGCCTTGCTGCTCACATTGGGCAGCTTTTCGATTTATTCGTGGTTCATTGTCACGCAATCCATGGGGCCGCGCGCGGCCAATCTGATGGCGGGTGCTGTGCTGATCAGTGGAATTGTCGCAGGCGCTGCGGTGCAGGGCTGGCACAGTTACCAAAGCCGCAAGGCGCTTGAGCTTCTTACGGGCGAGGCGCCAAAGACGCAGCTGTTTATGGCAGCAGCAGCCAGTGAGGCGGATGGCAGATTGGTTGTGACAGCGACGCCATTCGCCCCTCGCTCCGCGTCCGCAGACACGCCGTTTGTGCGGCTTGAGGCCAACCAAATCGGCATCGATAAACCGGTGGAGTTTTCAATGCGGGACATGTGGCCGCCGTTTTGGGAAGGCCGCAGCCTGAGTTCGGGGGACATCGACAATGACGGGGACACTGATCTGGTGATCGCCTCAACCGAAGTCGGGCTTTATGTGTATGCCAACGACGGAAAGGGGCAGTTCAGCCGCGTGGATCTGGCGGATGGTCCGCTGGATGAGATGCCGGTGTTCAATGCGGTGCTGGTGGATGTCGACAATGATGGTTGGCGTGAGCTGGTGGTGGCCACCTATCGGCGTGGGATGTTTGTCGTCGAGAATGACGCGGGTCAGTTGCGCACGGCGGAGCCAACGCCCTTGGAAACACGCGCGGATGCGGTTCTGGCGTTGGCGCTGAGTTTTGGCGATCCGGATCAGGATGGCGATCTGGATTTGGCTTTGGGCAATTGGGCGGCCGGCTGGTATCGGCGTATCCCTGGGGAAGAATCGCGCAATCGCATTCTTTGGAACGAAGATGGCGCCCTGAGCGGCGATAAGTTTTCCGAGTTGCCGGGCATTCCGGGCGAGACATTGTCGATCCTGCTTGCGGACATCAATGGTGATGGCAACGCGGATTTGCTGGTCGGCAATGATTTCGAGATTCCGGACTATTATTATCTTGGTGACGGACAAGGTGGGTTTGGCGCGATCACCTTTCAGGATGGGATGGTCGAACACGTGCCAACCACCACGATGGGGATCAAGGTGGCGGACTTGATGAATGACGGTGTGCCCGAAATCTATGCGGTGCAGATTGCGGGCCGGTCCTCGGGTGTGTCGGATCGGCTCAAGATGCAGCCGTTGGCGCAGTACTGCGACGCGATACTGCAGGCAGACGCGCGCGCGACTTGTCAGGAGAACATGGCGATCAAACGGTGGTACAAATCGGGCAACAATTTTAACCCGAGCTACGCCAGCAAGTGCCAGACCTTGCAGGGTCGGCAAGCCGCCGAATGCAAGGCGATGTTGATCAAGGATCTGGCAATCCAGAAGCGCGACCCCAAAGTGTGCCGCCTGATCCCTGCGGACCAGTGGGTGGCGCAAAGCTATTGCGAGCTGCACTTTGCGCCGTCACGCAAGATCACCAACGCGGAGGCTGATGCCGCCTTACCCCAGATAAAGCGCGCCAACGTTTTGTTGGAAAGTGAGACAGCGGGCGGCCCGTTGATGGATACGGCGGCGGCGCGTGGGCTAGAGGTTGGCGGTTGGAGTTGGGACACCAAAGTGGGTGATTTCGACAACGATGGCTTTCAGGATGTTTACATCGTGAACGGCACTTGGGTGCCTAATGAAGTCAGTCCGTCAAATCTGTTTTTCCACAACCAAGGCGACGGCACATTTTCTGAGGCATCGGGCGCCTTTGGTCTTGAGGACTACCTTATGACGGCGGCTGCGACAGCGTTTGATATGGATGGCGATGGCGATCTGGATCTTATCAGCCAACCTGTGAACGGGCCGGTCATCGCATTTGTAAACGCAGGGCAAACCGGCAATGCGGTGGTGTTTTCGCTAAGCGACATGCGTAGCAACCGTGATGGGATCGGCGCGCTTGTGACTGTGACGGATGATCTTGGTGTTACGCGCACGCGTGAGGTGCAGCTGGGTGGCGGGTTCATGAGTTTTGATGCGCCTGAGGTACATGTGGGTCTTGGACAAGCCAGCCGAATCGTCAGCGGTTCCATTCGCTGGGCCGACGGCGAGGTGACGCCCTTGCCCGAGGATCTTGCGGCGGGCAGCCGGTATCAGGTGACCCGACACTAAAAGAAAACGGGCCCCCGAAAGGACCCGCTTTTTGGCTCATCACGGTGTGTCGGATCAGAAGATAAAGTCGCTTGCTCCCAGATCCGCAACATTCACGCCAAGCAGCGTCAAAGTGTTGCCGCCGCCGGTGTCGATCACCACATTGCCGCCCGCGGTGGACAGAATGTGGTTGTTCAACAGATCACTGATGCTGGTGATCGCGCTGACGCTGGAGAAGTCGATGTCTTCGCTGCCGTTGGTGGCGTTGAAGTCGGTGATCGTATCGTCACCGTGACCGTCCGCAAAGACAAAGACGTCAGCGTTCAGTCCGCCGGTCAGCTCGTCGTTGCCAACACCGCCGTCCAGCGTGTCGTAACCGCCACCGCCGTAAAGCGTGTCGTTGTCACCTCCGCCGCGCAGTGAGTCGTCGCCGGCTTCGCCCCAGGCTTTGTCGTCACCTGCGCCACCGGTAAAGGTGTCGTTTCCGGTGCCACCCCAGAAGCGGTCGTGGCCGTTGCCGCCTTCGCCGCTGTCGTTGTCGGCACCGCCAAACAAGCGATCCTGACCACCGCCGCCCAAAAGCAGGTCATCCCCGTTCCGGCCCAGCAGAGTGTCGGCAAAGGTGCCACCATCAAGGCGGTCATTGCCGTCGCCGCCATCAAGGCGGTCATAGAGGTTGCCACCGATTAGCGTGTCATTGCCCGCGTCGCCATTCAACGTGTCATTGCCGCCGTTGCCGCGCAGCAAGTCGTTGCCCGCGCCGCCAAACAGAACGTCCTCGCCAAACTCACCCAGCATGGTGTCCGACCCGTTGCCGCCCAACAGGCGATCGTTGTCCGAGCCACCGTGAAGACGGTCGTTGTCGGCCCCGCCGATCAGGGTGTCGTTGCCAACACCACCCAGTAGCGTGTCGTTGCCGGCATTGCCCAGCAGGCTGTCACGGCCGCCAAGGCCTCGGATCGAGTCGTCGCCTAGGGCTCCATTCACGGTATCGGCTTGGTTCGTTCCCGAGACAATCATTGCACTGTCGATGAGAGAAACCGTGGGTTCAAAGATCTGGGTGTCCATCGGGGTGCTTGACCCCGAGGCATCCACGATAAGGTCCTGCAGCGAGAACAATGCGGCCAAGGCGGTGTAGTCATCAAAAAAGTCGATGCCGTCAAATGAGTTCACAAGATCAAGGAGGCTCCAGCTGATGCCTGTGAGCGTTGCAATGGTGTTTCCGGAGGCGTCTTCAAAGGTCATGCCAGTGATCGTGCCGCTGATGGGGTCTCCGAGGGCGTTGAACGCAATGCCAGTGCCGGTCGCCGTTGTAGCCCAGCCCGAGTCATCATGCACGATTTCCAGAAGCGTGGAGGAGACTGAGACGACGGAAATGTCGCCGCTGTCGGTGTTGCCAAAAAAGGCCAGACCAACAAAGTCGTAAGAGGCATCTAGGATTGTTAACGTTGCAGGCATTTCGAAATCTCCCAAAAAAGAATGTGGCAATTTTGCGGCAAGTAATGCTTTCAGGGTGGGCCATTTCCTTAATAAAGCAACAAGAAGTTAACGGGTCGACTTCAGCTGACAGAGTCGGTGTACTCTTTGAGTTGATTAGAAATTTCACACCTCCCCTTAAAGCACCTCTGTTTCAATTTAAGAAAGATTCGATTTTATCAAACTCGCGTCATGTGTGGTCGAACCATGTCCGTTGCGGCGGCGCTAGGAGCAAGTTGCGAAGAGGTCGAGGTTCAGCTTCTGGCGAATCGCGCAAAAAAACGGGCCCCCGAAGGGGCCCGCTTTTTGGCTCATCAAGGTGTGTCGGATCAGAAGATAAAGTCGCTTGCACCCAGATCCGCAACATTCACGCCAAGCAGCGTCAAAGTGTTGCCGCCGCCGGTGTCGATCACCACATTGCCGCCCGCGGTGGACAGAATGTGGTTGTTCAACAGATCACTGATGCTGGTGATCGCGCTGACGCTGGAGAAGTCGATGTCTTCGCTGCCGTTGGTGGCGTTGAAGTCGGTGATCGTATCGTCACCGTGACCGTCCGCAAAGACAAAGACGTCAGCGTTCAGTCCGCCGGTCAGCTCGTCGTTGCCAACACCGCCGTCCAGCGTGTCGTAACCGCCACCGCCGTAAAGCGTGTCGTTGTCACCTCCGCCGCGCAGTGAGTCGTCGCCGGCTTCGCCCCAGGCTTTGTCGTCACCTGCGCCACCGGTAAAGGTGTCGTTTCCGGTGCCACCCCAGAAGCGGTCGTGGCCGTTGCCGCCTTCGCCGCTGTCGTTGTCGGCACCGCCAAACAAGCGATCCTGACCACCGCCGCCCAAAAGCAGGTCATCCCCGTTCCGGCCCAGCAGAGTGTCGGCAAAGGTGCCACCATCAAGGCGGTCATTGCCGTCGCCGCCATCAAGGCGGTCATAGAGGTTGCCACCGATTAGCGTGTCATTGCCAGCGTCACCATTCAGCGTGTCATTGCCGCCATTGCCGCGCAGCAAGTCGTTGCCCGCGCCGCCAAACAGCGTGTCTTCGCCAAATTCGCCCAACATAGTGTCCGACCCGTTGCCGCCCAACATGCGGTCGTTGTCGGAACCACCGAGCAGACGGTCAGCATCTGCACCGCCGATCAGGGTGTCGTTGCCAACGCCGCCCAGCAGCGTGTCGTTGCCAGCGTTGCCCAGCAGGCTGTCACGGCCGCCAAGACCACGGATCGAGTCGTTGCCCGCCAGACCGTCAATGGTTTCCGGGCTGGACGTGCCATCGATGATGTCGTCGCCGGTTGTTGGCGTGGGCGTGCCGCCCAGCAAGACGGCGAGGGTCACTGTGCCGTCGGAGAAGCGGAAGAGTTCGAAGTTGTCAAACACGTCGGTGCCGTCTGCCGAGGTGATCCGAACGGATCCGCCGCCCAGATCTGTTACCGTTACACTCGCCAGAGTGGCGTTGATTACGGCCGTGTCTGAGCCTGCGCCGCCGTCGATTGAATCGTTGCCGCCGCCGCCGGTGATTTCGTTGTCAGCGTCATTGCCGGTGATGGTGTCGTTGCCGGACCCGCTGATGAGGTTTTCGAGAACTGTGCCTTCAGCGATCCCAACGTTGCCAGTACCGCCGGCAATGCTCGAGAAATACCCGCCGCGCATGTCGATGCGGTTGTTGGTTGTCGCAGGCGACAGGTCAAATGTGTCAGTGCCGCCATTGTCAAAAATGGTGAACGCAACAGCGTTGTTTGCGACCGAGGAATTGTTCACACCATCAAACACTTCACCAAAGAGGGTCGCCCAATAGCCACCCAGATTGGTGTTAGCCCCCCAAGTGGTGTTGCCATTGGTGACGGTGCTCGCGCCATAAAGGTTTTGGCCAGCGACGATGTCCGCCATCATCAGGCTGACGATGTAAGCAAAGGAGGCGTTGGTCGTCGTGTTTTCTGTTTGGCTGAAGTACGACATGATCGACATCTGCCAACTGTCGTTTGAGAATGTTTCGTCAATGCCATAGGTCGCTGAGCCGTTGTATCCACCCTGGTGTCCCAGACCAAGCGCGTGGCCGATCTCGTGAATATAGGTTTGCAGGCTATATGTGCCGATTTGCGTGCCCGAATTAGACAGCCATGCTGTCGAGACGTTGATGTCGGAACTGATGATGTTGCCGCCGCTGGTACTTGTGGTGGCGTAGGCACCGCTGTCATTGTCGTCAAACGTGATGTCAGCCGAGCCGCTGGTTTCCACAAATTCCAGGTCGACGACGGCTTCCCAGACTTCCAGAGCCCAGCGGGCCAGTGCGAGGCCATCAGCGGTCAAACCGGTGAGGTTAACAGTGATGACGTTGCTGGAGGACGTGTCAAATGACCGGCCAGAGGCGCCATTAAAGTTCCAATAGCCGTCGGTGAGGTAGTTGGCGAGTTCAGTCAGCGTGGCTGGGGCAGGCGCCGCCACTTCGGTAACGCTCATCGTATATGACCCGGTGCCGGCATCGTTATATGAACCGGCGGCTACATAGAAAGTGCCGCTGTATCCAGCGATGAAAGAAACAAATGAATTGGTATTTGACGGATAACTGATGTCGTCATTTGAATAGATCAACGTGCCTGAGGAGTCATAGACACGCAAATAAGTGTCGGCAGTAAACGACGACAATGCGACTTCATAGTTTGAACCGGATGTCAGGTTGACCGCGACCCAATCGCGGTCACCAACAAAACCCAAGGATCCAGAAAACGTGTCACCAACCGACATTGTGGCCGAAGTACCCGTACTAGCGGCCGCATCACCACTTTCAAAAATGGTAGCAAGACTGGGGTCACCGCCGTCAGGGCCTTCTCCAGGGTGACGGCCGGGGTCAAATGTAGATGTTGCAGCGCACAAGAAACACATGGGGTTGCATCCTTTATTAATTTCGCTTGTCTGAAACAGGCGTTACCGAATGGTCAACGGGTGAAGAGGTCCGGCGATGACTTCAGTAAGCCTTGAGCAAACTTTGGGTAAAAAATGGCGGACATATTTTTGTCCATGACGTTGAAATCGACCGTAGGGCCGATGTTGGGTTCTGGATTTTTTGCGGTGCGCCATTCAAGGTGCCCGCCGATGCCGGTCTCTGAAATATGAGACAGACGCAGTGTCAGGGCGATGTCGCCGTTTTTCAGGGCTACGCCCGAAGCCGCATCGGTTTGGCGGATATCGGTGTTGGGCGTTGTCTCAGTGATAGCATCGATCAGCGCATCGCAAAGCGCTGCCGGGTCAGGCACATCCTGCGGACAGGACAGAGTGATCACGTTTTGAGATGAGCTGTCGCCCATTGCATACCCTCCTCCAGGGGTGAGGTGCAAAAAACAGAGAGAAAGGACACCAAACACACGCAACGAACGCGAGAAATGCAGCCACTCCCTTGGAATATCCAATGATTTTTCCCTCATAGACCCCTAAAATGTTGCTGTTTCCAGCGCATCTAAGGCCCCCACCCAAGATTTAACACAAGCATAACACTAATAGAAATTTAACCTTTTGCGAGTCTTTTTGCAGACAAAAACGCTCCGTGCAATGGAGGAATTCCTCAGCAATGCGAGTCTCTTAGAGGCGACCGAGCGCGGCGGCCACCCACAGAGCAAAGGAGCTGGCGCGGGATTGGCGGTAGAGTTTTAAATGGCGAAATTCAATCAAGCGTTGAGTGACCGGCATTTTACGCAATGCGGCGAAAGCGTCCAGCTGCGCATTGGCACGCGGAGTGAGACGCGCGCGGTGGCTCTGAAGGGCGCGGATATTCACGTCGTTCCAATCTCTGAAATCACCTTGCAGCATGCGCTTTAGGCGCTGGCCTTTGGCCCGCCAGCCGGTGTTGGCGCCGACTTCGTTGTCGGCATGCTGACGGTAAAGCAACGTCGGCGTGTCATCGTGGTACACATGTCCGCCAGCCCCTGTGATCAGTTGATAGGACCACCAGTCGTGCATCACGACTTCCTCCGCCTCGAGAGCGGCTTGCATCAACAATCGGGCGCCGACAGGGTTCAAAAGGATGGTGTTGCCAGCGGCAATATTCTGCGCCAGAGCGTTGCGAAAATCAGGCGCGCGGGGGCGGGCGGTTGACAGTTTGCGCCCGCCAAGCTGCGCATCAACCACCCATGTCCGGCTGCAATAGAGCGCGGGGTCAGTGGAGTCCAAAGTGTTCAGAGCAGACACGGCAAGCGACAGTTTCTCCGGCAACCAAACGTCATCCTGATCGCAAAACGCCAACCAGCTGTCTGTGGGCAAATGGTTTTGCGCGCGGGCCACGAGCGACATGAAATTGGCCGCAGCACCTTTGCCTGGCCCGTCCAGAACCGTCACAGGGTGGTGCTTTGCAAAAGCTTGCAGGATTGCGCGTGTCGTGTCGCTTGATCCATCGTCGCTGACCAAAAGAGACCAAGACCCGTGGGTTTGCGCCGCGAGGCTGTCGAGTTGTTCCTGCAGACACTCAGCCCCGTTGTAGACGGCCATCAGGATGCCAACGTGCGGCGTGGTCGGCTGCGATGGATCACGAACCGAAGGATCAGAGGTAACGGACATAAGTGGCCACCAAACTAGAGACTGTCCCTGTGGGGTAAAACAGTGTGGCCGACCCGTCCAGCCCTGCGATGTCCGTTTGGCGGGGTTTTGCGGTCGGGCAACACCCGTCGCACGGCCTGCGTACGGTGGCTTTAGCAGGTGTAGAGAAAGGGGCGGCAGATTTTGTGGTCACCGCAGCAACACACAGGACACCTGATGTCGGACCGATCTCCCAATTTGGACATGCCCTATTTGATGCCATCGCAGGCACAGAAACATGTCACCCATAACGAGGCGTTGCAGGTTTTGGACGCCATTGTGCAACTGACTGTGCGCGCGTTTGACGCCACGACCCCGCCTTCGGCGCCGGAGGCGGGCGACCGCTATGCGCTGGGCAGTGGAGCGACCGGTGACTGGGCTGGGCAGGACGGCTTGCTGGCGCATTGGGAGGGCACAGGCTGGATGTTTATCTCGCCGCAGTCCGGTTGGCGTGCCTGGGGGCAAGACAACTCCGAATTGCGGGTCTATGGCAGCGGTGGATGGGAGGTCCCATCGCCCACGATTTTTGGCGTAAACACCAGTGCGGACGAAACCAACCGGTTGTCGGTGTCGTCGCCCGCGACCTTGCTGACCAACGAAGGCAACGGCCACCAGCTAAAAATAAACAAGGCTGATAGGTCGGACACCGCATCTTTGCTTTTTCAGACAAACTGGACCGGCCACGCGGAAATGGGTCTTTCGGGGAATGACGACTGGTCCATCAAAGTGTCCGCCGATGGCAGCAATTGGGCCGAAGCGCTCCGCGTTGACAGTGCAACCGGTCTGGTGTCAGGCGCCGCCGTTCAGATGGATGGCACAGATCACACGCCCGGACGGTTGATGCGGGCGGACTATGGCTATGGGCCAGGAAATCTGGTGGGACCAGTTAGCCAAATCGGTAATGTCCCTACAGGCGCAGCGATCGAGCGGGGCAGCACTGCCGACGGGGACTATGTCAAATTCGCTGATGGCACGCTGGAGTGTTGGGCTACAGTGTCCCTGGCCTTTGCGGCCAATTCCCGATTGACGGTAACTTGGGATTTTCCCGTCGGTTTCGTCGCTCAGCCAATTGTGTCAGGCAGTGTTAATGCCACTTCGTTCAAGGACCATGCGACCCCGAATATCGCGGAGATCGGCGCGCTTGTGTTTGATCCCATTGGTGTTGGACCGTCTTCTATGCGGGTGGTGCTGTACCGGCTGAGCGGTACGACTAGTTTTGACCCTGCGGATTCCACCGAGGCCTATGTGCGGGCAATTGGTCGGTGGTATTAAAGGACTTCCGCACCAAACGGCGCGGCCGAAATCAATCCGACCCAAAAATGTCGCGGGTGAAAATCTTGTCCGCGACATCGTCCAGATCCGCTGAGGCCCGGTTGGCGATGATCACGTCAGCCTCGGCCTTGAACGCGTCCAGATCGCGGAATACACGCGAGTGAAAAAACTCATCACCTTCAAACGCCGGCTCATAGACAATCACTTCGATGCCCTTGGCTTTGATCCGTTTCATGATGCCCTGAATGGAGCTTTGCCGGAAATTGTCTGATCCTGCCTTCATCACCAGCCGGTGCACGCCCACCACGTTGGGCCGCCGTGCGATGATGCTGTCGGCAATGAAATCCTTGCGCGTGCGGTTGGCGTCCACGACTGCGCGGATCAGGTTCTGCGGCACTTCGGAATAATTGGCCAGCAACTGCTTGCTGTCTTTGGGAAGACAATAGCCGCCATAGCCGAAAGATGGGTTGTTGTAATGATGACCGATGCGCGGATCATGCCCGACACCTTCGATGATCTGGCGGCTGTCCATGCCAAGCGCCAGCGCATAGCTGTCCAACTCGTTGAAATAGGCGACCCGCATGGCAAGGTAGGTGTTGGCGAACAGTTTGATTGCTTCGGCTTCGTCTGAGCCGGTGAACAGAACCGGCACGTCCTGATCCAGCGCACCCTGTCGGAGCAGGCCAGCAAAGGTTTTGCCCGCATCGGTGTCTGAGCCGACGATAATGCGCGAGGGGTGCAGGTTGTCGTGAAGCGCGCGACCTTCGCGCAGGAATTCCGGGCTGAACACCACGCGATTGGTGTTCATTTCCGCGTTCACACGTTTGGTAAAGCCCACCGGAATGGTCGATTTAACAACGATCAGCGCCCTGTTATTGACCGAAAGCACATCACGTATCACCGCCTCGACTGAGGAGGTGTCAAAGAAATTGGTGTTCGGATCATAGTTGGTCGGGGTGGCCACAACCACAAAATCGGCGCCGTCGAACGCCGCATGTGCGTCTGTTGTTGCTGTCAGATCCAGCGTTTTTTCGGCCAAATACTGTTCGATCTCCGGGTCTTCGATCGGCGATTGGCGCGCGTTCAGTTGTGCGACACGATCTTCAGAGATGTCGACCGCCATAACAGTGTTATTCTGAGCCAGAAGAATGGCGTTTGAAAGCCCGACATAGCCAATACCGACAACTGCGATTTTCATGAACTGATGCGCCTGTTTTAAAGTGCTTTGGCCACAAATGCCATGAAGCAGGGCTTTGCACAAGCGAGACAGTTCTCAGCTCGGCAACCATCAAAATTCACCCACCGACCCGGTAAGTCAGCCCAACAATTTGCCCAGTTTCATAGCAACGCTCATGTCGCCCGAAACCTTGAGTTTACCTGTCATGACGCCGGTCATGGGATTGAGCTTACCGGTCAACAATTTGACCAGATTGTCCTGGGTGATCTTGATTGTGCAGTCGGTGTCGCGGTCTTGTTGCGACGCCGTGCCGTCGGCCAAAACCACGACTCCCTCGTTGCCACAATCAAACTTCAGAGATCCGTCAAAAGCCTTGGATTGCAGTTCTTTCTGCATCCGTTCGACAACCTGTTCCAGCATGAACTCTATCCTCAAAACCTGTGGTGATGCAGCCGTGGCAGGCGTTGGATAGTTAGGCAAGCGTGACGTTTCGGAACCATTAATTGGCGTTCTCGGAAAGTGATACCCACATGCGTCAGGAGTTGCGGGACGCAAGGGACAAAAGCGGTGACCGGACTGCTCTGCAGCTTGAAGTTATAGAGGTGATGTGCGGGAAGAGATGGTGCCCAGAAGAGGACTCGAACCTCCACGTCCATACGGACACTAGCACCTGAAGCTAGCGCGTCTACCAATTCCGCCATCTGGGCACGGGTTGGTGAAGCAGGCATTTAGTCCTGTGGGCGAGGGGTGTCAACGCGATTCGATGGAAATTCGCAAATTTGTTCACCCTCTAAGTGCCGGTCAAACGTATAGGTACAAAGTCGCGATGGAAAACCTGGGGTTTCATGTCGCGGTTTGGCCTTGCGACTTGTTCCGGAGCGCGCGGGGGGCTATTGCATCAGGCACGACACCAGCGGAGGCGAGCCATGTCGAAACTTGTCACTATTTACGGCGGGTCCGGATTTGTCGGACGTCACATAGCCCAACGTATGGCCAAAGAAGGCTGGCGGGTACGGGTTGCGGTGCGCCGCCCAAATGAAGCGATGTTCGTAAAGCCTTACGGGTCGGTCGGGCAAGTGGAGCCGGTTTTTTGCAACATTCGTGACGATGCCTCGGTGGCGGGCGTGATGGCTGGTGCAGATGCAGTTGTGAATTGCGTTGGCATACTGTCAGACCGAGGTAAGAACACTTTTGACTCGGTTCAGCACGAAGGCGCCGAGCGCATCGCGCGTATTGCGGCAGAGCAAGGTGTGGCGACGATGGTGCATCTGTCAGCCATTGCTGACACAGAGACGGAAAGCGATTACGCAACCTCAAAGGCGCTGGGCGAAGAGGGCGTTTTGCAGAACATGCCCAACGCGATGATTTTGCGGCCTTCTGTGATCTTTGGGCAGGATGACGGGTTCTTTAACCGGTTCGCGTCGATGTCGCGCATGGGTCCAGTTTTGCCGATCATCGGTGGCGATACGAAATTCCAGCCGGTGTTTGTGGATGATGTGGCGCAGGCCGCTGTCAAAGGTGTGCTTGGTCAGGCCGAGGGCGTTTATGAACTTGGCGGGCCGGAAACGAAAACTCTGCGCGGTTGGATCGATGAGATGCTTGCGGTGGTGCAACGCCGGCGCGCTGTGGTGAACCTGCCGTTCTGGATGGGCAATCTAATGGCCTTTGGCTTTGGTGCGTTGCAGATAGTGACCTTTGGTTTGGTGCACAATTCGGTGCTGACAAAAGATCAGGTCAAATTGCTACGCGTCGACAACGTCGTGGCAGATGGCGCCAAAGGGTTTGATGACCTAGGCATTCGTCCGCTGGCCCCTGAGACAATTATGCCTGACTATTTGTGGCGCTACCGCCCGTCCGGTCAGTATGACGCCATCAAAGATTCAGCGCGCAACTTGAAGATCTGAGCGGGACTGAAAAGACTTTCAAAGGCGGGTCCAGGTGGCCCGCCTTTTTCGTCAGCTGTAAGCAAAAAGGAGCAGCACCGCGCCAAGAATGACGCGGTAGATGACGTAGGGTGTGAAGCTGACGGATTTCAGCAGGCGCATCATCAAGGCCAGTGCGAGCAGGGCCGCAAAGAAAGAAAATACGGCGGCCAGAGCCATGTCGCGCAGCATGGCGACATCTGCTTGGGCTGCGACGTCCAGACCGAGCAAGGTGCCGCTGGCAAATATGGTCGGGATCGACATCAGCATGGCAATCTTGGCGGCATCGGAGCGCTTATAACCAAGAAACCGCGCACCGGTGATCGTTATGCCGGAGCGGGAGGTGCCGGGGATCAGAGCAACGGCCTGCCAGACACCCAGTAGCCAAGCGTCTTTGGTGGACCAGTCCGCTTCAGATTTTGTGCTGGGGCCTTTTTGGTCAGCCCACCAGAGCACAAGACCGAAACCTAACATCGTCCAGCCAATCAGGGCGACAGACCGCATAGCGTCGTTGAGACCTGTGACCTTTAGGAAAAGCCCTGCGATTATCACTGGGATTGTTGCAACGATCAGCAGATAGGCGAGCTTACTGCCGGGCGTGTCGCGCTTTCCGGTCAGGGCGCGTGGTAGGCCAAGGATGGCAAGGCGGACGTCGGACCAGAAATAGAGGATCACTGCGCCCAATGTGCCTACGTGGGCCGCGACGTCTATGGCAAGTCCCTGATCGTCTAGTCCAACCAGATTCGGCAGCAAAATCAGATGGCCCGAGGAGCTTACCGGAAGAAATTCCGTGATGCCTTGGATGACGGCGACCAAAAGAATGTGAAAGACTGGCATGGTCATCGGGTTCCTTGCATTGACACACAACGTATAAGTGCCCAATTTTTCAAAGGAAATATGCATTTTAGATCCGACTCGGACCTAAAAAACCGGCCTGATCACTAAAATTGACCCCATGCCACACAAAAAACTGATATATAGGTCAGTATGACTGACTTTTATATCCTTTCCGAACTCTTTACAGACACATTCTGACGGAAAAGTAGGAGGCAGCGACGTGGCTAAGCAACCGATGTTGAAATTTGTATCTGTGGAACGTGACATGCCGGTGAAGCGGGATGCCAGTGTGCGCAAAGAAGATTTCAATGAAATCTATGCGGAGTTCGCCAAGGCCAAGGCCGAGGAGCAGTCAAGCCGGTGCAGCCAATGTGGTGTGCCGTATTGCCAGAGCCATTGCCCGTTGCACAACAATATCCCTGATTGGCTGCGCCTGACGGCGACGGGTCGGTTGGAAGAAGCTTATGCCGTTAGCCAAGCCACCAACACGTTCCCGGAAATCTGTGGCCGTATCTGCCCGCAGGACCGTCTGTGTGAAGGCAACTGTGTGATTGAACAGTCCGGCCACGGCACTGTGACCATCGGATCGGTGGAGAAATACATCACCGATACCGCGTGGGAAAAGGGGTGGGTCAAACCCGCGTCTCCGAGCCAGGAGCGTACGGAAAGCGTGGGCATTATCGGGGCGGGTCCCGGTGGTCTTGCCGCTGCAGATCGCCTGCGCCGCGCGGGTATTCAGGTGACAATATATGACCGCTATGACCGCGCTGGCGGCTTGCTGACCTATGGCATTCCCGGATTCAAGTTGGAGAAAGAAGTGGTCATGCGCCGCAACCAGTTGCTGGCAGACGGTGGTGTGACCTTCAAGATGAACTGCGAAGTTGGCAAGGACATCTCCTTTGCCGATATTCGCGCTGCACATAACGCGGTGATCATCGCAACGGGTGTCTACAAAAGCCGTGATTTGCAGGGGCCGGGCGCCGGTGCCAAGGGCATCGTGAAGGCGATTGATTATCTGACTGCGTCCAACCGTCAGGACTTTGGCGACAGCGTACCGGAGATCGAAAGCGGTGAGCTGAATGCAGAAGGCAAGAAGGTCGTTGTGATCGGTGGCGGCGACACTGCGATGGATTGTGTGCGCACCGCGATCCGTCAGGGTGCCGACAGCGTGAAATGCCTGTATCGCCGCGACAAGGCCAACATGCCCGGCTCGCAGCGTGAAACACAGAATGCCGAAGAAGAAGGCGTGGAATTTGTCTGGCTGAGCGCGCCAAAAGGGTTCACCGGCGGCGACACAGTCGAAGGTGTGATGGTGCAGAAGATGCGGTTGGGTCAGCCCGACGCGTCGGGCCGTCAAAGCCCCGAAGTGATCGAAGGCGCGGACTATGTCGAAAAGGCCGATCTGGTGATCAAAGCGCTAGGCTTTTCCCCTGAAGATCTGCCGACCCTGTGGGACGCACCTGAGCTGGAAGTGACCCGTTGGGGCACTGTAAAGGCGCAGTTCACCACGGGTGCGACTGACCTTGAGGGCGTTTATGCGGTGGGCGACATCGTGCGCGGCGCGTCGCTTGTGGTTTGGGCCATCAAAGACGGTCGCGATTGCGCAGATGCGATTGTTGAAAAGCTTGGCGTGCCGACAGCTGTGGCCGCCGAATAAGGCAATCGGCATCGCGTCGGTAATTCGTCGGTATCGCGACGGTGCCGATGCTTGCCCCCAAAACACGAAACGTCAGAACATCTGACCAAGATGATGAAAAGGTAAACGACATGGTAACCCGGAACGGACATTGCATGTGTGGCGCGGTGAATTTCACCGCGACCGGCGTGTCGTCCGAATTCGGGGCCTGCTACTGCGACATGTGCCGCCGTTGGAATGGCGACCGTTTTGTTGGGGTGCATGTGCCGTTTGGCGCAATGCAGATCGACGGCGCGGACCAGATCACCACCCACAAAAGTTCGGATTGGGCGGAGCGGTCGTTTTGCAAAAACTGCGGATCGAACCTTTGGTATCGCCTGACCGATGGGCCGGATGCGGGAAATTATTCTGTGGCGCTGGGTCTGATTGATGATGTGACCGGCATGACGCTGGCGCGAGAGTTCTTTGTGGACCGCAAGGATTGTTTGTTCGACCTGCCGGAAGGGCGGATCCAGATGACCACCGCGGACATCCACGCGAAATACGGATTGTCAGAGGAGGCGTCCAAATGATGCGGATTGTTGGAGTTTTGGTCCTGATGGCGGGGCCAGTGACGGCGCAGACCGTTCCGGTACCAGAGAGTTGTGAGGCCTTTGCGACGGTCCATAAGGACAGTTGTGTTGCGACGTCCTATCTGCGGTGTGGCGATCAGGTGGATGCCGTGTCTTACATGTCTGGCAAATTGACGGACACGCACAGCTTTGGCCCGGATTGGGATATGGTTGCGTATTTTGCCGATGATGGCCGGATGCAGGTCGAAGCAGAAGCCGGCAGCGCGCCTGAGGCGTCGTTGACCACGGCATTTGAGACCGGTGAAAGCGTCGGTGAACGTCCGGTGATCATGACCGGAAGTGTGTTGGCGGGCAGCGCAATCGATGTGCAAAGCAAGCTGGCCTTTGGGGATGAAACCACCGAGATCAGCGGCACCACGTTTCGCATTGGCACGCTCACGCGGGTGATGACTGTGCGCAAGAACGGTGTGCGGTCGCAATATGACTTTGAGGTCTTCGCCAGCGAAGACAAATCCCTGTTCATCGAGGGATCGGCAGATGTGGACCTGTTTGGGCGCAAGAGCCGCCTGGAATGGACGCCCCGCAAGATTTCTTATCCCGGTGAGGCAGGTTTTCTGGCCACCACAAGTGACATTGCCTGCGATTGAGCAGGCCCCGATTAGAGACAAATCCAAAAGGCAGCGGTGGCTGAAAACGCCACCCACCAAAGGAACGAAGGAGAGCCCCAATGACCAAGTATGACGACAACTGGGTGCGCGAAGAAGAAGCCAAGCGCAAGTTCATGGCCGAAAACGGTCTGTATGATGAGAGCGAAGAGCACTCATCCTGTGGCGTGGGCCTTGTGGTCAGCATTGATGGCAAACCCAGCCGCAAAGTGGTTGAGGCGGGCATTACTGCGTTGAAGGCGATCTGGCACCGTGGTGCTGTGGATGCGGACGGCAAAACCGGAGATGGCGCCGGTATTCACGTGCAGATTCCGGTCAACTTTTTCTATGACCAGATCAAGCGCACTGGTCATGAGCCCATCAAGGACGAGTTGATGGCCGTGGGTCAGGTGTTCCTGCCGCGCACCGATCATGGTGCGCAGGAAAGCTGTCGGACGATTGTGGAAACCGAAGTGCTGAAGATGGGTTATCGCATCTATGGCTGGCGCCATGTGCCGGTGGATGTGACCTGTCTGGGCGAGAAAGCCAATGCGACGCGGCCCGAGATCGAACAGATCCTGATCACCAATTCCAAGGGAGTTGATGAGGAAACGTTTGAGCGCGAACTGTATGTGATCCGTCGCCGCATCGAGAAAGCTGCGTTGGCGGCTAACATCAGCGGGCTTTATATCGCGTCGTTGTCGTGCCGCTCGATCATCTACAAAGGCATGATGTTGGCCGAGCAGGTGGCGGTGTTCTATCCTGACCTGTTGGATGAGCGTTTCGAGAGTGCGTTTGCGCTGTATCACCAGCGCTATTCCACCAACACATTCCCACAGTGGTGGCTGGCACAGCCATTCCGCATGTTGGCCCACAACGGCGAGATCAACACGCTCAAGGGCAACCTGAACTGGATGAAGAGCCACGAGATCCGCATGGCGTCGGCCTCGTTTGGCGATCACGCCGAGGATATCAAGCCAATCGTGCCGGGTGGCGCGTCGGATTCGGCGGCGCTGGACGGTGTGTTTGAAGTTCTGGTGCGCGCTGGGCGGTCTGCGCCGATGGCGAAAACCATGCTGGTGCCTGAGTCGTGGTCCAAGCAGGCGGTTGAGCTGCCGCAGGCGTGGCGGGACATGTATTCCTACTGCAACTCGGTGATGGAGCCGTGGGACGGCCCTGCTGCACTGGCGATGACCGATGGTCGTTGGGTGTGTGCGGGTCTGGATCGCAACGGCCTGCGCCCGATGCGGTATGTCGTGACCGGTGACGGGCTGCTGATTTCCGGCTCCGAAGCAGGCATGGTGCCGATTGACGAGGCATCGGTTGTTGAAAAAGGTGCGCTTGGTCCGGGGCAGTTGTTGGCCGTGGATATGAAAGAGGGCAAGCTGTACCACGACACTGAGATCAAGGATAAGCTGGCCGGCGCGCGTCCGTTTGGCGAGTGGGTTGGCAAGATCCGCGACCTGGCCGGTGAGCTGCAAAGCGTGACCGAGACCGCAACGTTTGCGGGCGAAGATTTGCGGCAGCGACAAATCGCGGCCGGATATTCGATGGAAGAGGTCGAGCAGATCCTTGCGCCTATGGCTGAGGATGGCAAAGAGGCGTTGGCGTCGATGGGGGATGACACCCCGAGCGCGGTTCTGTCCAAGCTTTACCGTCCGTTGAGCCACTTCTTCCGCCAGAACTTTTCTCAGGTGACCAACCCGCCAATCGACAGCTTGCGTGAATACCGCGTGATGAGCCTGAAGACGCGGTTTGGCAATTTGAAGAACGTGCTGGGCGAAGATGGCAGTCAGACCGAGATTGTCATGCTGGAAAGCCCGTTTGTGGCCAACAAGCAGTTTGAGACATTGCTGGAAGCGTTCGACGACACTGTTGTTCGTATCGATTGTACTTTTGATGCGGGTGAAGGTGCGTTGCAGGCGGGTCTGGAGCGTATTCGCGCGGAAGCCGAAGATGCAGTGCGGTCCGGTGCCGGGCACATTGTTCTGAGCGACGAAGCGCAGGGCGCCGACAAGGTTGCCATGCCGATGATCCTCGCGACCAGCGCAGTGCATAGCCACCTGACGCGCAAAGGGCTGCGGACGTTCTGTTCGCTGAACGTGCGCTCCGCAGAATGTATCGACCCGCATTATTTTGCCGTTCTGATTGGCTCAGGCGCCACGGTGGTGAACGCCTATCTGGCCGAGGACACGCTGGCAGATCGCATTGCGCGTGGTCTGGCGGATGGCACATTGACCGAGAATATGGCGCGGTATCGCGAAGCCATCGATCAGGGTCTGCTCAAGATCATGGCGAAGATGGGCATTTCGGTGATCTCGTCTTATCGCGGTGGCCTGAACTTTGAAGCTGTGGGTCTGAGCCGCGCGATGTGTGCGGAATACTTCCCCGGTATGACCAGCCGGATTTCCGGCATTGGTGTCAGCGGCATTCAACGCAAGGCCGAGCAAGTTCACGCCAAAGGGTTCCTGAGCGGCACAGATGTGTTGCCGATCGGCGGTTTCTACAAGGCGCGTAAGTCGGGTGAGACCCACGCGTGGGGCGCACAGTCGATGCACATGCTGCAAGCGGCCTGTAACCGCGCGAGCTATGAGCTGTGGAAACAGTATAGCGCCAAGATGCGGGCCAACCCGCCCATCCATCTGCGCGACCTGCTGGACATCAAGGCGATTGGCAAGCCGATCCCGATTGAAGAAGTTGAAAGCATCACCGCGATCCGCAAGCGTTTCGTAACGCCCGGCATGTCGCTGGGGGCGTTGTCGCCTGAGGCGCACAAAACGCTGAACGTGGCGATGAACCGGATCGGTGCCAAGTCGGATTCCGGTGAGGGTGGCGAAGATCCGGCGCACTTTGTGCCGGAGCCAAATGGCGACAACCCGTCTGCAAAAATCAAGCAGGTGGCGTCGGGTCGTTTTGGCGTAACCGCTGAGTATCTGAACCAGTGTGAAGAGCTGGAAATCAAAGTTGCACAGGGCGCCAAGCCCGGTGAAGGCGGCCAGTTGCCGGGTATGAAGGTCACCGACCTGATTGCACGTCTGCGTCACTCGACCAAAGGTGTGACGCTGATTTCTCCGCCGCCGCACCACGACATCTACTCAATCGAGGACCTGGCGCAGCTGATCTATGATCTGAAGCAGATCAACCCGCGCTGTAAGGTGACGGTGAAGCTGGTGGCGTCGAGCGGCGTCGGCACAATTGCTGCCGGTGTGGCGAAAGCCAAAGCCGACATCATCCTGATCTCGGGCCACAATGGCGGCACGGGTGCATCGCCCGCGACGTCGATCAAATACTGTGGTCTGCCGTGGGAAATGGGCCTGACCGAAGCGCATCAGGTTCTGGCGATGAACAAGCTGCGCGAGCGGGTGACATTGCGGACAGACGGTGGTTTGCGCACGGGTCGTGACATTGTCATGGCGGCAATGATGGGTGCCGAGGAATACGGTATCGGCACCGCGGCGTTGATCGCGATGGGCTGTATCATGGTGCGTCAGTGCCAGTCCAACACCTGCCCCGTCGGTGTGTGTACGCAAGACGAAGATTTGCGTGCGAAATACACCGGCTCTGCGGACAAAGTGGTCAACCTGATCACCTTCTATGCGCAGGAAGTGCGTGAGATTTTGGCCAGCATCGGGGCGCGTAGCCTTGAGGATGTCATCGGCCGCGCGGACCTGTTGGCGCAGGTTAGCCGTGGATCGGCGCATCTGGACGATCTGGATCTCAACCCGCTGTTGATCACCGTCGATGGCGCGCATGACATCGTTTATAACCGCGACAAAGACCGCAACTATGTGCCTGATACGCTGGATGCGGAAATCGTGCGCGATGCGGCGCGGTTCCTTGAGGATGGCGAGAAGATGCAGTTGTCTTATGCCGTGCAGAACACGCACCGGACCGTGGGCACACGCACCTCAAGCCATATCGTGCGCAATTTCGGTATGCGCAATGCGCTTCAGGATGATCACCTGACGGTCAAGCTGACCGGGTCTGCGGGTCAGTCTCTGGGGGCCTTTGCAGCACCGGGATTGAAGATCGAAGTGTCGGGCGATGCCAACGACTATGTTGGCAAAGGCCTGTCCGGGGGCACCGTGGTGGTGCGTCCGCCAATGGCAAGCCCGCTGACGGCGGCGGATAACACGATCATCGGCAACACCGTGCTTTATGGCGCAACCGATGGCCATCTGTTTGCAGCCGGTCGCGCAGGGGAGCGGTTCGCCGTTCGAAACTCTGGTGCGAAGGTCGTGATCGAGGGCTGTGGCGCGTGTGGGTGTGAATACATGACCGGCGGCATTGCTGTGATCCTTGGCGAAATCGGCGCGAACTTTGGCGCGGGCATGACCGGTGGCATGGCTTATCTGTATGATCCGGATGGCAAAGCCGAAAACGTCATGAACATGGAAACGCTGGTGACCTGTCCTGTGACGGTTCAGCATTGGGAAGATCAGCTGAAAGGCTTGATTGAACGCCATGTTGCAGAGACCGGCAGCCGTAAGGCCGCGGATATTCTGCAGCACTGGGACATGGAGAAAGGCAACTTCCTTCAAGTGTGCCCCAAAGAGATGTTGGTGCACATCCCGCATCCGCTGACCAACGACAGCGCGGCGGTTCCGGCCGAATAAGGCAGGAATAGAGACTGAAATTGGCCCCTGCCGGTGAACAACGGCGGGGGCTTTTTGTTTGCGACTTCGGCTTTGGGCAGGAAGCCGCGCCACAGTATCTGAGGTCTCGCCGTGCTTCGGGAATTGATTTAGGATCTTTGACATCAGGTTGGGCACGGAGGAGACCTACATGCGATTTTTCAAACCGATGCTGGGCCTGGTGTTGTCGGTGCTGGCAAGCGCCTCAATGGCAGGCGAATGTGGTTACAATGTGTGCTGGGGCGCTGTGGGGATTGGGCCAAACGGCGCTTGGGGATATTCCCACAGCCAACAAAGCGAAAGTGAAGCGCGGCTTGCGGTGCGCAGTGCCTGTGAAGGTGACTGTAATGTGATCGAAACCTTTTACAACGCCTGTGGCGCCATGGCAGAGGGCAGCGATGGCAACTGGGGATTTGGTTGGGCAGAGGCGCGCGGTCCCGCTGAGGAGACAGCGCTTGATTATTGTGGCGAACACGGACCGAATTGTGCGGTTCGGGTTTGGGCGTGTTCGAAATAGGCAACGAGGCTTGCGGGGACGCGGGGGAGGCTTTACTTCCTTTGTTGAGAGCGGCAGCGGGCGTCCATGGCAAAGAAGTCAAAGAAAAAGCAGAAGAAACCTGAGTCGCGGTGGTTGCGTCGGCGGTGGTTGAAGGCGCGGTATTGGCTGCGCCGCGCGGCTGTTTGGGCGGTGTCTTTTACGGTTTTGGCCGTGGTCTTCTTTGCGATTGTGAACCCGCCAATCACTTGGACGATGTTTAGTGAAAAGCGCCGTCTAGGGCATTTGGATCATCAATGGACCCCGATGGAGCAGATTGCACCGGTGATGGCGCGGTCTGTCGTGGCGGCGGAAGATGCCAATTTCTGTTTGCACTGGGGATTTGACGTGGCTGCGATCCGCGATGCCATAGAGGATGGTGGCGGGCGCGGTGCATCGACCCTGACGCAGCAAACGGTCAAGAACGTTTTTCTGTGGCAGGGGCGCAGTTATGTCCGCAAAGCTCTGGAGGCGGTGTTGACGCCTTTGGTGGAAATCGGTTGGTCCAAGCGGCGGATTCTTGAGGTCTATCTGAATATTGCCGAATTTGACGAAGGCGTGTTTGGGATCGAAGCGGCGGCGCGGCATTACTTTGGCGTTGGGCCGGAAAAATTGAGCGCCACACAGGCGGCGCGGTTGGCGGTGGTACTGCCCAACCCGAAGGCGCGATCGGCGAGCCAGCCAACGGCGCGGTTGCGACGACGGGCGGCAGCGATCATGGACGGCGCCGAAACCATACGCGGGGAGTCGCGTGGCGCTTGTTTTGCGGATTGAATTACCCGTAAGGTCGGGGCATTGAAGGCGAAATGATCAAATCAAGTGATGTTGTGATGAATCGACTGTTCCATGTGCCTATGTCTCCGTTTTGCCGCAAGGTGCGCCTTTGCATGGGTGAAAAGCGGCTGGAGGTGGAGCTGGTCGAGGAGCGGTACTGGGAGCAAGACCCGGATTTCCTGCGCCGCAACCCCGCTGCGAAGGTGCCGATCCTGAAGATGGACGGCAAAATGATGGCCGACAGCAATGCCATTTGCGAATATCTAGAAGAAAAATACCCGGAGCCCGCGTTGATGCCGCGTGATGCGGATGGTCGCTATGAGGTGCGCCGTCTGGTGGCGTGGTTTGATGACAAATTCCACCACGAGGTCACGTCCAAGCTTTTGTATGAGCGGGTCAACAAAAAGCTGATGGGCACCGGATATCCCGACAGTGGCAATGTGAAGGCCGGTGCCAAGGCGATCAAGTATCATCTGGACTATATGGCTTGGTTGCTGGATCACCGGCGCTGGCTGGCTGGTGATGTGATGACGATGGCGGATTTCGCTGCTGCGGCGCATTTGTCGGCATTGGATTACATTTCGGATGTGGACTGGAACCGGTCGCAGGTGGTCAAGGATTGGTATGCGACGATCAAATCGCGCCCTGCATTCCGCGCCATTCTGGCGGATCAGGTACCCGGTTTCCCGCCGCCTGCGCATTATGCCGATCTCGATTTCTAGAATGCGCTCAATGGCGGGGGGCCAGCCCCTCGTACCCCTCAGGATATGTGGGGCAAGAGGAAAGGGCGCGCCGTGACGGATCTGAAGGCGCGATTGGTTGCAGAGGCGCAGGCCATCGGGTTTGACATGGCGCGGGTGTGTCGTCCGGATGCGGTGCCGCAAGTTGCGGCCGGTCTGGGTGGATTTCTGGCCAAGGATTATCACGGCACAATGGGCTGGTTGGCGGAGCGCACGCATTGGCGGTCTGATCCGGCGGCGCTGTGGCCGGAAGCGCGATCTGTGATCGTGCTGGGCGAGAGTTACACGCCGGATCATGATCCGCTGGCGGTGCATCAGATGGCGGATCGGGGCGCGATTTCGGTCTATGCGCAGAACCGGGATTATCACGACACGGTCAAAAAGCGGCTCAAGCGGTTGGCGCGGTGGTTGATTGCCGAAACAGGTGACGCGACGCAGGTGAAAGTGTTTGTGGATACGGCGCCTGTGCCGGAGAAGCCCCTGGGGCAGGCTGCGGGGCTGGGATGGCAGGGCAAACACACCAATCTGGTGAGCCGCGATCTGGGATCCTGGTTCTTTATTGGATCGGTGTTCACAACCGTCGAATTAGAGACTGATCCAGCGGAAATCGATCATTGCGGGACGTGCCGCGCCTGTCTGGATGCCTGCCCGACAGGGGCGTTTCCTGCGCCGCATCAGATCGACGCGCGGCGCTGCATTTCTTATCTGACAATCGAGCATCATGGTCCGGTCGAGGAAGAGTTGCGCGCCCTAATGGGCAACCGGATTTATGGCTGTGACGACTGTCTTGGGGTGTGTCCGTGGAACAAATTCGCCCAAGAGGCGCGGGAAGTGAAATACCACGCTCGCACAGAGTTGGTGGCACCCAAACTGGCAGACCTTGCGGCGTTCGATGATGCCGGGTTTCGAGCCCATTTTTCGGGGTCACCAATCAAACGGATCGGGCGCGACAGATTTGTCCGCAATGTGCTTTACGCCATCGGAAATTCGGGTGATTTGGCCTTACTAGAGACTGCATTGAGGTTATGTGAAGACCCTGATCCGGTTGTGGCAGATGCGGCGCAATGGGCGGCGGCGCGGCTAAGGGGCGAATAACCGGTCGTCAGTTTAGGTGTTGGCGGAGGTGGGCAGGCATGACCCGTCGGAACCTGTCAGGCCGCAAAACTTCCGCCCAGCGCGACGTTCAGATCGACGAAGTCCACAGCGCGATTGCGCCGGTCAAGCGCCAGAGCGTTCTGTGTGTCCAGAAACGCGCGCTCTGCGTCCAGAACCTGCAGGAAGGAGACCTTTTGTTCGGCATAGGCCGCGCGCGCAATTTCAAGAACCTTTGCTGCTGCCTTCTCCGCCAGAGTGGCCTTTTCAACAGCCGATGTGTTCTGATCCAGTGCATACATCGCATTGCGGACTTCTTCTACCGCGAGCACGACTTCCTTCTCCCACGCGGCCTGACGCTCATCTATCAGCCCTTGCGCAGTTTTCACCTTTCCTTGGCGGACCGGTCTGTCAAAAATCGGCAGATCAATATTCAGCCTCACAAAACCGCCCAGCGGGTCGAAGCCGGAACCTCCGTTTTCAAGATTGATGTTCCCGGTCAGGCTGAGGCTTGGATAAAGATCGGCTTCCGACACGCCAAGCAGGGCGACGGCTTCGGCCAGTTTCTTTTCGGCGTAGACGATATCAGGCCGGTTTCTGACCAGATCCGTAGGAACGCCAATGTTCAGGGATTTGTAGCTCGGCGCCGGTTGCGGCGCTTTGACGTCAAGGTCGGAACGCTGAGCGAGATTAGTGCTTCCGGCCAGTGCGGTGACTCGGTTAACCATGCGGACAAAGAACACGCGTGCGTCAGGAACGGTGGACTGCGTGCGCAACACAAGCGCTTCGGCCTGCGCCACTTCCAATTCGCTGGCCCCGCCTGTTTCCAGAAGTTTGCGTGTCGCGACCAGGGTGTCTTCCCGGCTCTTTTGGACGCGCAATAAAATCCGGATCAATTCCTGCGCATAGCGCATATCCATGTAAGCCGTGATCACTTCGTCCACAAAAAGCAGTCGCCAAACATCCACATCCGCATAGCTGGCTTCCAGTCGGGCCACGGCGGCCTCGCGCTCTCTTTGCAACTTGCCAAACAGGTCCAGTTTCCAAGTGGCTTCTGTACGCGCAAACGTCGTGGCGGTGGTAGCTTCGCCACCACCACCGGACAATTTTGCTTCGCCAACTCTGACCGTTCCGGACAAAGGGAATCCCGATGATTCTAGGATCCCCTGAGATTGCAGGATACGCGCAGCGAGGCGTTGAACGTCTTTGTTATTCTTCAGCCCATACTCAACAATCTGATTGAGAATACTGTCGTTGTAAGCGGTCCACCATGTCGCGTCATTCTTGCGCGCCGGTGTTGCGGATTCCTTTAGGAATTTGTCCGGCAGTCCAATCTTGGGTTTTTCGAATTCAGGCCCAATGGGGGCGCAACCAGAAAGCAGTCCAAGCACGACCGCCCGCCGCGAAAGAAAGAGGGCGGAAGAATTGGACCTCATGCGTCTTTGGTCTCCGGCTCTGCCGCGGGTTTGGCCTCATGCGCCAGAGGTTCGTCCCAATCAACGTCGGAAACCTTCAATTCAACAGTGTCGGCCTCATAGTTCGGCGTCATGATCTGGACGTTGTTTTCATTGAACACGTCGGTGATGTTTTTGTGCAAATCGCTGAGCAAGAGGGGGAGGTAGGAGCCACGGGTTGTAAAGGCATTGATCTGATAGTTGGTTGCGAAATCCAGCAGGCCGGTGACCAGAACAAACGGCGCGGGTGATTTTTTGAGGCCATTCGTGCGTCGGGCGGCTTCGATCAGCATGGCCTCGACCTTTTTGCGCGGTTCTTCGTATCCGATGCCCACAGTTGTGTGCAAAACCAGTCCTTTGCCGTCGATCTTGCTGGAATAGTTGATCACTTCGGTAGAGAGCAGGGTCGCATTCGGGATCGAGATCAGCTCGTTTTTGACGGACTTCAGATAGGTTTCCATTAACCGGATCTGCATCACGTCGCCATAGTGGTCGCCCACCCGAATACGGTCGCCCACGTTCATGGAGCGTTTGTAGAGCACAAACAGACCGGCCAATACGTTGGAAATCACCGAGTTTGAGCCCAACGACACCATGACCCCGACGAGAATTGTCAGCCCTTGAAAGGCCGCCGAGTCCGAGCCCGGAATATAGGGGAAACAAATCACCGCTGCGGTCAGGATCAGACCGCCACGGATCAAGTTATAGGTCGGCCAGATCCAGTGATCTTCAAAGGATTTGAGCTCCACCACCCCCTGATCAACGCTTTCAAAGAACAGATAGACGCCGCGGATCAACCAACGGGTGATCGCGATGATGATGGCGATTGTGATCAGGTTCGGCAGATACGCGACAAAGCCGTAGAGCAAGCCGAGGATCGGGTCTGTCACATAGCGGATCAGCAGTTCGGCGACCGGGCGCGTGTTGGGAAAGGATCGCAACACAAAAGACAGATAGTAATAGAAACCGGTGAACAGGGTGATGTCGACCAAAAGCCGGATCACAAATTTGGCAATGTCTGAAACGGCCTGACTTTGGACGATGTCTCGGGTGGCTTCCTGAATGGCGCGGGTGCGTCGCTTGACGATCTGCGCCACAAGGCGGGGTGCGCGTTTGCGCAGCCACAGCAAAAGGACGCAATAGAACGCGAAGGCCACCGACCAGCCGAGCGCTGTGAAGGTGCTGTGAGAAAAGGCTTCGTCCGTGCGATTGGCCCGGTAGCGCAGGATGGCTTCTTCGATGGCGTCAGATTGCAGTGAGGACAAAACCGGCAATTCCATCTGTTCAAAGTCGGAGTCGGCTTGTGTCGTGACGCTTACCAAAACGCCATCGGCGAAGATGGAGCGGCCCAACTCATTTCTCTCAACGGTCATCACAACGGTTGTGGTTTCGTTGGATTCGGCCACCTGCACGATGCGGGCGACCACCAATGCGGCGCGTTCATCTGCTGGAAGGGCTGTGGAACCACGTACGGCAAAAAGCACTTCGCCGTCCACCTCAACCTCTTGGACAAAGGTGTCGTCGTCAAGCGCGGGTTGGCCGGAGGCTTCAGGCGCGTCTTCCTGAGCCCAAACAGATCCTGCGCAAAGAAACAGAACCATCAGGATTCGCAACATGTGTGAGACAATTGCCATCCTAGCTGTCCTCCCCGGTGCAGATACGTTGCCTAAAATACTATTGAGAGAACGCTAAACGCCATGTGACGGTACTCAAAGGGATTTTTTGAAAAGGGGAAAGTCGGGCACAAAAAAAGCCCGCCGAAAAGGGCGGGCTTTTTTGTGGGTGTGCAGGGCTTAGCGGCCTCTGTGACGGTTGCGCATCGCAATCAGGCGCAGGCGCAGGGCGTTGAGCTTGATAAAGCCCGCCGCGTCGCTTTGATCGTAGGCGCCTTCGTCATCTTCAAAGGTGACGTGCTCTTCGGAATAGAGCGATTCTTCGGACCAGCGGCCCACGGTGCTCACCGAGCCTTTGTAGAGTTTCAGGCGCACGGTGCCGGAGACATGTTCCTGGCTGACGTCGATGGCGGCTTGCAGCATTTCGCGTTCCGGCGAATACCAGAAGCCGTTGTAGATCAGCTCGGCATAGCGCGGCATCAGTTCGTCTTTCAGGTGCATCGCGCCACGGTCCATGGTGATGGATTCGATGCCGCGGTGCGCTTCCAGAAGAACGGTGCCGCCGGGGGTTTCGTAAATCCCGCGCGACTTCATACCAACAAAGCGCCCCTCAACGAGGTCAAGACGGCCAACGCCATGCGCGCCGCCAACTTCGTTCAGCTTGGTAAGGATCGTTGCCGGGCTCATGGCCTCGCCGTTGATGCTGACGGGATCGCCTTTTTCAAAGCCGATTTCGATGAACTCGGGGGTGTCGGGCGCGTCTTCGGGGTGCACCGTGCGCTGATAGACGTAATCCGGTGCCTCGACGGCGGGATCTTCCAGCACTTTGCCCTCAGATGAGGTGTGCAGAAGGTTCGCATCGACCGAAAATGGCGCTTCGCCGCGTTTGTCTGTGGCGATCGGGATTTGGTTCTTCTCAGCGAAGTCGAGCAGCTTGGTGCGGCTTGTCAGATCCCACTCACGCCAAGGCGCGATCACCTTGATGTCGGGGTCCAGCGCATAGGCCGCCAGTTCAAAGCGAACCTGATCGTTGCCCTTGCCGGTGGCGCCATGCGACACGGCATCGGCGCCGGTTGCCTTGGCAATTTCGATCAGACGTTTGGAGATCAGCGGACGCGCAATCGAGGTGCCCAGAAGATACAGACCTTCGTAGACCGCGTTGGCGCGGAACATCGGGAAAACAAAGTCTCGGACGAACTCTTCTCGGACATCTTCGATGTAGATGTTCTCTGGCTTGATACCCAGCAGTTCAGCCTTTTGACGGGCGGGTTCAAGCTCTTCGCCTTGACCCAGGTCCGCGGTAAAGGTCACCACTTCACAGCCATATTCAGTTTGCAGCCACTTCAGGATGATCGAGGTATCCAGACCACCGGAATAGGCCAGCACAACTTTCTTCGGAGCCGACATGTTTATTTCCCTCTTCGTGTAACGCCAGCGCGATAACGGGTTTTGGCAGGCAGGGCAAGGTGACGGGTTAACCGGACTTGCTTTTGTTGCTCTGCATGGTGTTTTCTGCCGCAAACAAACGAAAGAAGAGGGCAGGTCATGGAAGGCTGGAACATTTTTGCGCATTCGGTGCGTATGGTTGCGCGTAATTGGAAAGAGGCGCTGAAGATATTTTTGGTGCCGGGTTTGTTGGCCGGCGTGGTGATTGTCGTGCTAATTGGGCTAATTGAGGTCGGAGACCAGGGCGACGTTGGCGCGGGTTCGTTCTTTTTGGCGGTGATCGGTTTGCTTGCAGCGTTTTTGATCATGTTTTGGAGCGTGGTCAGTTGGCATCGTTTTGTTCTCTTGGAAGAATATCCGACTGGCTGGCTGCCCCCATTTCACTTTGACCGCATCCTGTCCTATTTTGGTCACGGGCTGTTGCTGGGGTTAGTGGCAGGTGCCTTGATGCTGCCGATCGCTTTGATCATCACCGCACTTGCGTCGGCTGGGCTGGGCGTTCTTACCATCGTCGTGGCCGTCCCGGCCTATATCTTTGTTGCCGTGATCATGTACCGGCTCATTCCAATTTTGCCGGCCGCCGCTATTGGGAAACCGCTGAAGTTTCGTGATAGTCTCAACGCGACAAAGGGGGCAGCGGGGTCGATCATCGCGCTCATCATCGTACTGTTTGTGGTGAATTTCCTCGTGCAGATGGCCGCTGGATTGCTGAGCGCGCTTGCGCCACTGTTAGGTGCAATAGCTTTGCTAGGAGCGACGGTCTTTCTGTCGATGGTAAATGTAAGCGTTTTGACCTCCTTTTATGGGCTGTATGTTGAAGGCCGCGATATCGACTGACCCTTGCCACCGACACGCACTTCGGTATGTGATCGGGCATGTCTGATTTTAAATCCAGTGCCCGGTCCGCCGTTGCCGCCATGCGCGAGGTGTTTCCTGCGACGCCGCTGCAACTGAACGCTCATCTGTCGCAGCGGTTTGGCGCGGATATCTGGCTTAAACGCGAGGATTTGACGCCGGTGCGGTCCTACAAGCTGCGCGGGGCGCTTAATGCCATGCGCAAGAAGCGGGCCGAAGCGCCGGATCAGCGTATTTTTGTTTGCGCAAGTGCGGGCAATCACGCGCAGGGCGTGGCCTTTATGTGCAAGCATTTTGATGTGCAAGGCGTGATCTTTATGCCGGTGACAACACCGCAGCAAAAGATTTTCAAGACGCAGATTTTTGGTGGTGACAACGTCGAAATCCGCCTTGTTGGGGACTATTTCGACGACACGCTGGCCGCCGCCAAAGTGTATTGCACAGAGGCCGGCGCGGTTTTTCTGTCACCGTTTGACGATGAGGACGTGATCGAAGGGCAGGCGGCTGTGGCTGTCGAGGTCGAGGACCAATTGGGTCGCGTGCCGGATCACATCATTCTGCCGGTGGGCGGTGGTGGGCTGAGTTCCGGTGTGCGCAGTTATTTTGGCGAGGCCAGCCGATACACGTTTGTGGAGCCGTCCGGTGCCGCCAGCCTTGCGGCGGCGGTAGAGGCGGGGCATCCGGTCACGCTCAATCAGCTCGATGGATTCGTTGATGGCGCGGCTGTGGCCCGTATTGGCGACCTGACCTTTGCCCGACTCGCGGATGTGTCTGCTGATGATGTGATTGCCGCTTCGGAGGATCGGATCTGTGCGACGATGATGGAGATGCTCAACGTCGAAGGCATCGTGCTGGAACCTGCGGGCGCTTTGGCGGTTGATGCGCTGAGCGATGTGGCCGATCAGATCCGCGGCAAGACAGTGGTTTGCGTTGTGTCGGGCGGGAATTTCGATTTTGAGCGACTGCCCGAGGTGAAAGAGCGGGCGCAGCGGTTTTCGGGCGTGAAGAAGTATTTCATTCTGCGGATGCCGCAGCGACCGGGCGCGCTTCGCGATTTTCTTGAAACATTGGGGCCTGAAGACGATATCGCGCGCTTTGAATATCTCAAGAAATCTGCGCGCAACTTCGGGTCTGTGTTGATCGGGATTGAAACCGCGCACGCCGAAAATTTCGACGCGCTGTTTGAGCGCATCGAACAGGCCGGCATGACATTCACCGACATCACCAACGATGAAACGCTGGGCGAGTTTGTGCTTTAGGCGGCGGCCAGTTTTTGTTCGAACGCCACTTTACTGTCGACAAAGGCGTTGAGGATCGCCGGGAGGTCAACCGTTGCGGCCTTACCGGCGGCGGAGGCTGCTTCGCCCGCCTGACACAGCTGGGAAAAGGTCTCAAATCCGAGGTTAAGCGCGCTGCCCTTCAGAAAGTGCAGATCCGCCTCAAGCTGTGACAGCTCAGGCGCGGTGCGCAGACGCGCGATGACTTCTTCCACCTCATCGAGGAAAAGCTCGACAACTTCGTCAAAATCTTCAATTCCGATTTCGTCGCGCAGCTCTTGCACCCGGTCCCAATCGATCATGGGTCACTCCTTTTGTCTTTGGTTTGGAGAATCGCAGAAAAGTGTTAACAAAAGCTGGTCGATAAAATTTTTACTAAACATTGCTTTTTGTTGACGGCCCATTAAGTGGTTGCATCCTAGTGTTTTTGAAGATTCCGAAGAATCTGAAGGGTAAGTCGAACGTGTTGAACGCTAAAATGCAACCTGCAGAACAGGCGCCTGATACCGGTGTGATCCGTCGCGTTCTTGTCGTGGACGATAGCCGGGTCCAGCGCCGCATTCTGAGTGTTTCGCTGAAACGCGAAGGGTATGAGGTGATCGAGGCTGCCTCAGGCCAGGACGCGCTTGAAATTTGCCGCGAGGATTTGCCTGACCTTATTCTGTCGGATTGGATGATGCCGGGGATGTCCGGTCTGGAATTTTGTCGTGAGCTGCGTGCCCTGCCGCAGGACGCGTATTGCTATTTCATCCTACTGACCTCCAAAAGCGAAAAAGGTGAGGTCGCGCAGGGGTTTGATGCCGGTGCGGACGATTTTCTGACCAAGCCGGTCAACGGCTATGAGCTGCGGGCGCGGATCAGCGCGGGTGAGCGAATCTTGCGGATGCAGCACGAGCTGACCAACAAGAACCGCGTGATCGGCGACACTTTGGATGAGCTTCAGCGCCTTTATGACTCGCTGGATGCCGACCTTTTGGCCGCAAAGAAACTGCAGCAATCTCTGGTGCCGGATCGGTTCCGCGACTTTGGTCAGGGTGCGGTGTCCCTGCTTTTGCAATCTTCGGGCCATGTCGGCGGCGATCTTGTGGGGCATTACCGCATTTCCGACACGCGAGTCGGGCTGTATTCGATTGACGTCTCTGGTCACGGGATCAGCTCGGCGCTGATCACTGCGCGTCTGGCGGGGTATCTGTCGTCCTCGTCTCCGGAACAGAACGTCGCGATGCAGGTCTATCCGGATGGGTCACACGAACATCTGGAACCGCGCGAAGTTGTCGCCCGCCTGAACGAGATCATTCTCGATGAGATGGAGACCGAGCATTACTTCACCATGCTGCTGGCGGACGTCGATCTTGAGACCGGCAAAATTGTTATGGCTCAGGCCGGCCACCCGCATCCGCTTATTCAGCGTGTCGATGGCACCATCGAGCAGGACGGCCCGGGTGGCTTGCCTATTGGTCTGATACCCGAGGCGGAATTTTCTCAATTTGAGCTGCAAATGATGCCCGGCGATCGGCTGTTTATGATGTCGGATGGCGTGACCGAATGCCCCGACACCGAAAGTGGCATGCTGGGCGAAGACGGGTTTGAAAAGATGGTGCAAGGCCTCAAGGATCACGCCCTTGACGAAACCTTGCAAGCGATCGTCTGGCAGTTGGATTCGTTTAGCGGCGGACAGGGGTTCCCGGATGATATTTCCGGCATCCTGTTTGAGTATCGCGGCGCCTAAGCCAAATATGTCCTGACAAAATGACGGTCGCCGGAATTGGCCAATGCCTTGGTTGCGACCTCAATCGGCATCCAGACTGCCATGTGATCCGTCTCAGGTGGTGGTCCGAGGCGGCGCGCCGGGCGGGCCGCATAGATGGTGCACAGCTTCTCTGCCCATTTGTCGTATTCCGGCATAAAGGTGAACCGGCGAAACGCCCCCAATCGGCGCGGCGACGCCATGGAATATCCCGTTTCCTCATAGACTTCGCGGTGCAGCGCCGACACAGGCGATTCCCCCGCATCAATCCCGCCACCGGGCAGCTGAAACTCGTCATGTGGCGCGCCTTGGTAGGTCACCAACATGTCCTGCCCGCGCAACAAGATCGCATAGGCGCCGGGCCGCAGCACATACCGTCGACCGGCTTCTGGCGGCTTGCCAAAACGTGGTATCATTTGTGAAACCCCTTTTTGTGGCCCTTGCTGGCCCTATATAGTCGCGGTATGGCAAGCGAAGGCCGATAAGGAAACCCCATGAAACCCGCAAACACTATCGCCTGGGACGACACAGTACTGCCGTTCCAATTGGACAAATCTGACATTCGCGGCCGCGTGGCGCGTCTTGACGGCGTGCTGTCGGGCGTTCTGAAGCAGCATGCCTATCCGGAAACGGTTGAGGCGTTGGTGGCCGAAATGGCCCTGCTGACCGCGTTGATCGGGCAGACCATCAGCCTGCGCTGGAAGCTGTCGCTTCAGGTGCAGACCAATGGTCCGGTGCGCATGATTGCCACCGATTATTACGCCCCCACCGCCGAAGGCGAGCCAGCGCGCATCCGCGCCTACGCCAGCTTTGACGAAGAGCGCCTGACCGATGGTGCGCCGTTTGATCAGCTTGGCAATGGATACTTCGCGGTACTGATCGATCAAGGCGAAGGCACCAAACCCTATCAGGGTATCTCCGGTTTGACCGGTGGTTCGTTGCAGGCGTCGGCCGAGGCGTATTTTGCCCAGTCCGAGCAGTTGGCGACGCGGTTCTCGTTGAAGTTTGGCAAGTCGATTGAACCCGGTGTGGGTGAGCATTGGCGTGCCGGTGGCATCATGCTGCAGCATATGCCCAAAGCCAGCCCACATGTGTCGGGCGAAGGCGGCAGCGGCGAAGAAGGGCTGTTGTTGGCAGAAGACGTGCTGAACGAAGATGAGGCCGAGAACTGGAACCGCGCCAACATCCTGCTGGATACGGTTGAAGAGCTGGAAATGATCGGCCCCTCGGTGCCGCCGACCGACCTGTTGGTGCGTCTGTTTCACGAAGAGCAACCGCGCGTTTACGATGCGCAGGCGGTGAAATTCGGGTGCACCTGTTCCGAGGAACGGGTGCGTCAGTCGCTGTCGATCTATTCGGCGAAGGACATCAAGACCATGACCACAGACGATGGCCGCGTGACCGCTGATTGCCAGTTTTGCGGCACACATTACAACCTTGACCCCTCCACCGTCGGGTTTGAGGCCAAGACATCTGATGGAGACGCCGCGGGTGTCTGACCCCGTTGCCTCCCTGAGGGCTGCGCTGTCAATTGATAGCGCGGCCTCTTCCGATTTTGATCTCAACCCCGATGTTGTTCTGCCTAAGGGTCGCAAGCTGCGCCCCGCTGGCGTGCTGGTGCCGATCGAAATGCGCGGCGATAGCCCGCATGTGATCCTGACCAAGCGCGCCAGTCACCTCAAACATCACCCTGGCCAGATCGCCTTTCCCGGTGGCAAACAGGACGAAAGCGATGCAGATGTGATTGCTGCGGCCCTGCGGGAGGCGCGCGAAGAGATCGGCCTGCCGACCGGCCATGTCGATGTGATTGGCACGTTGCCCACACATGAAACCGTGACCAGCTTTACCATCACACCCGTTTTGGGCCTTGTTAGAGACGCATTTGACGTGAAACCCGAGCCTGGCGAAGTTGATGAAGTGTTCCGTGTTCCCCTGGCCCATGTGACGGATCCGCTGCGCTTTTCCGTGCAATCGCGTCGCTGGCAGGGTCAGCGTCGTCACTACTTTACCGTTCCCGTCGGCCCCTATTACATATGGGGGGCAACAGCCCGCATCCTGCGGGGGCTGGCGGAACGAATGGACAAGGTATGAAAGTCACCGGCGACTGGTTGACCAATCCAGCCACGCAAAAAGTCTGTGCGTCCTTGACCGATGCGGGGTTTGAGGCGCTGTTTGTTGGTGGGTGTGTACGCAACGCGTTGCTGGATGCGCCGGTGAATGACATCGACATATCCACCAACGCGTTGCCGGAACAAGTTATGGATCTGGCCAAGGCGGCTGGTCTGAACGCGGTGCCAACGGGCATCGAGCATGGTACTATTACGGTTGTGTCGCGCCATATTCCGCATGAAATCACCACTTTTCGCCGTGACGTGGAAACCGATGGTCGCCGCGCAGTGGTGGCGTTTTCCGACAGCGTCGAAGATGATGCCCGTCGTCGTGATTTCACAATGAACGCGCTTTATGCGGCGCCCGATGGCACAGTTGTTGATCCGCTGGGCGGGATGGTGGACCTGACGGCGCGCCGGTTGCGGTTTATTGATGATGCCCAAGACCGCATTCGCGAAGATTACCTCCGTATCCTTCGGTATTTCCGGTTTCACGCGATCTATGGTGATCCCAATGCCGGTATGGATTCGGATGCGTTGGCGGCGATTGCCGCGAACATTGATGGGCTTGCAGCTTTGTCGCGCGAACGGGTTGGCACCGAAATCAAAAAACTGCTTGCTGCGCCTGATCCGGCGCCCGCCGTGGCCGCGATGCGCTCCACCGGTGTGTTGACGGCTACGCTGCATGGGACCGATGACAAAGCGCTCGCGCCGCTTGTGCATCTCGAAGGAGTTTTTGGCATCGCGCCTGATCCGATGCGGCGTCTTACCTGTCTTGGTGGTGTCGGTCTGACCGAGGCGCTGCGCCTGTCCAAACGCGACTCGCGCACCTTGTCGGATCTGCGGGACGGGGTGGAAAATACGATGGGTCCCGCTGAATTGGGGTATCGGCTAGGCTTGGATGCTGGCCTGTCGGTGTTGCTCTTGCGGTCGGCGATGATGGAGCTGCCGATGGATCCGTCCGCGCCGGTCGAAATCAAACGCGGGGCTGGGGCGGAATTTCCGATCCGGCCTGCCGACCTGATGCCGGATCATTCCGGTCCAGCGCTGGGTGCCGCGCTTAAGACGTTGGAGCAGCGCTGGATCGACAGCGGGATGACGATGGGCACGGCGGACTTGTTGGCCAGTTTGGCACCTGATTAAGATCCCTTCTTCGCGACGCATTGGCGATTCAAAGGTAAGGAACCTGTCACCAAACATTCGCAACCGCGCCGATTGACAGCGTGCGGACCTTGCGGCAATCTGACCCAACCTGAAATGAAGGAGGGTGCAAGATGTATCGCGGAATCTGGTTGTCATAAGCACAAGCTGACCGCATTCGCGTGGCCGGCGGCTGCGCTTTCACATTTTGTCCTGTCTTTCTTTGGGTTTCCCCATGTTTAAATTTTTCGAAAACCTCGTCGATCCGTATTGCGACTTTGTCGAATCCGACCAGCCGCCCACCGACCTTTGGCCCTTCATGAAGGCCTATTCTGAGCCGTTCAAACGGGTGTTTTTGCTGGCCGCAATTATGTCTGTGGTGGTGGCCGCGGTCGAAATCGGACTTATCGGTTATATGGGCCGCATCGTTGATCTGCTGGTTGGTGATCCGGCTCAGGTCTGGTCCGAGAACAAGGTCGAATTCAGCCTGATCATCGCGTTTGTGCTGTTGATTCGACCGCTGTTGCAAGGGTTGGACGTGCTTTTGCTGAACAATGCCATGTTGCCGAACTTTGGCACGCTGATCCGCTGGCGGGCGCATAAACATGTTTTGCGTCAATCGGTTGGCTGGTTTGAGAACGATTTTGCGGGCCGCATTGCCAACCGCATTATGCAGACGCCTCCGGCGGCGGGCGAAGCGATGTTTCAGGTCTTTGACGCGATCACGTTTTCTATCGCCTATGTGGTTGGCGCGACGCTTTTGTTGATGGACGCCGACCCGCGTTTGGTTCTGCCAATGCTGATTTGGTTGGTGCTTTATGGTTTGCTGGTGCGGTGGACGGTTGTGCGGGTTGGTCCGGCCTCGCAAAAAGCGTCTGATGCCCGCTCGCAGGTGACGGGCCGCGTGGTGGATGCCTATACCAACATCCATTCCGTGAAGCTTTTCGCCCACAATCAGCGGGAACTCGAATACGCCAAAGATGCCATCGAATATTCGCGCGAAACATTTCAGGAAGAGATGCGGATTTTCACCATAATGGACGTCGTTTTGGTGTTCTTGAACGGTTTGCTGATTGTGAGCGTCGTAGGCTGGGCTATCTGGCTTTGGATGCAGGGGCAGGCCAGCGTGGGTGTCGTTGCGGCGGCGACGGCTTTGACTTTGCGGCTCAACGCAATGACCGGCTGGATCATGTGGGCGCTGACCTCGTTCTTCCGGCAACTGGGTGTGGTGGCTGAAGGCATGGAAACCATCGCGCAGCCAATTGATCTGGTGGATGATGCGTCAGCCAAACCCTTGCAACTGTCTGAGGGTAAAGTGGAAATCGATGAACTGTCGCATCACTATGGGCGCGGCTCCGGTGGGTTGGATGCGATTTCATTGACTATCAACCCGGGCGAAAAGATCGGCCTGATCGGGCGCAGCGGGGCAGGAAAATCGACCCTCGTGAAGCTGTTGCTGCGGTTTTACGATGTCGAATCCGGCCGTATTCTGATCGACGATCAGGACATTGCCAAAGTCACGCAAAACAGTTTGCGTGACGAGATCGGCATGGTGCAGCAGGACAGCTCTTTGTTGCACCGGTCCGTGCGCGACAACCTGTTGTATGGCCGCCCCGATGCCTCTGAGGACATGATGATTGCCGCGGCGAAGAAGGCCGAAGCGCATGATTTTATTCTTGATCTTGTCGACCCACAGGGGCGGGCGGGGTATGACGCGCACGTAGGCGAGCGCGGGGTGAAGTTGTCCGGTGGTCAGCGTCAACGGATCACGCTGGCACGGGTGATTTTGAAGGATGCGCCGATACTGCTGCTGGATGAGGCGACCAGTGCGCTCGACAGCGAGGTTGAGGCCGCCATTCAACGCACACTTTATGGCATGATGGCGGGCAAAACCGTGATCGCGATTGCGCACCGTCTTTCGACAATCGCGGAAATGGACCGGATTCTGGTTCTGGATGCTGGCAAGATTGTCGAACAGGGCAGTCACGCGGAACTGCTGGCCAAGGGCGGGCAGTATGCCGGCTTCTGGGCGCGACAGTCTGGCGGGTTCCTCAATGCGGATGAGACCGCCGAGTAAATTGACCCATGCGCGTCCGACCTGTAGGGGACGCGCATGAGCCAGATTACCATTCAGCGACTGGGCTTGCACGGCGACGGGATCGCCGACGGGCCGATTTATGTACCTCTGACCCTGCCGGGTGAGGAGGTCAGCGGCACCATCGATGGCGACCACCTGCACGATGTGCGGATTGTGACGCCGTCAGGGGATCGGGTGAAGGCGCCGTGTCGGCACTTCAAGGCTTGTGGCGGATGCCAGTTGCAACACGCGTCCGACAGTCTTCTGGAGAGTTGGAAGGTAGACGTTGTGCGCACTGCGTTGGCGGCGCAGGGGCTTGAGGCCGAGATGCGGCCGATCATTACCTCGCCCGCAGCCACACGCCGACGTGCGGTGTTTTCCGCGCGGCGCACCAAGAAGGGCGCAACGGTCGGCTTTCATGCACGCGCATCGGGCGTGATCACCGAAATACCGGATTGTCAGTTACTGGACCCTGCTTTGCTGCCTGCACTGCAGATCGTCGGGGAATTCGCCCGAATCGGTGGCTCTCGCAAGGGCGAGATCAGCGCCACGGTGACGTTGTCTGCCGGTGGACTGGACTTGTCGGTCCAAGGCGGTAAGCCTTTGGACGGTCCGTTTTTGTCGCAACTTGCACAGGAAACCGAGCGGCATAAATTGGCGCGCCTGACGTGGGACGGTGAGGTCGTTGCCACGCGCGTGACGCCATATCAAACGTTTGGTGCTGCCAAAGTTGTGCCGCCTCCCGGCGCTTTTTTACAGGCCACGCCGCAGGGCGAATCGGCGCTTTTGGCGGCGGTTCAAGACGCGATCACCCAAGGCAATAAAGGCATCGACCTGTTTGCCGGCTGCGGGACGTTCACCCTGCCGATGGCGCAGCGCGCGCAGATGCATGGCGTCGAAGGTCAGCGGGATATGCTGGACGCGCTCGACGCCGGCTGGCGTTTGGCGGACGGGCTTAAACACGTCACCACCGAGGCGCGCGATTTGTTCCGCAATCCGATCATTGCCGAGGATTTGCCGTATGATTTTGCGGTGATCGACCCGCCGCGTGCCGGCGCGGAAGCACAAGTTGCGGAGCTGGCGGTGTCTGATGTGGCCGAAATCGCCTTTGTCAGCTGTAACCCCGTGACATTTGCCCGCGACGCCGCGCGGCTGGTGCAAGGCGGGTACAAATTGGATTGGGTGCAGGTTGTGGATCAGTTCCGCTGGTCCAGCCACATCGAAGTGGCCGCACGGTTTAGTCGCAATTGAAGATATTCACGGCGACGTGACGGGTTTTTGCTACTTTCTTCTGTTATGAAATCGAGGCAAACAGGCAAAAACAATAAACCTCCGAGGCCACGTCGATGCGTTATATTCTTATGAGTCTACTTCTTGTTGTGTCCTTTGGCATGGCGGGATGTGCGTCCAAGTTCAAAACCTACAATGGTCCAGAGGTGACCAGAATTGTGGTCTTTAAGGAAGATCGGCGCATGCACTTGTTGCACCACGACAAGGTGCTGAAGTCTTATGATGTCGATCTTGGCTTTGCGCCAGACGGTCACAAGCAATTCGAAGGCGATGGTCGCACACCTGAAGGGCAGTACCTGATCGACCGGCGCAACCCAAACAGCCAGTTTTACCTCTCGATTGGCATCGACTATCCGAACAACGCCGACCGCGCCTATGCGAAGGCACAGGGAAAATCACCGGGCGGAGATATCTTTATTCACGGCCAACCGGAGGTGTTTCGCAACAAGCGACCGGATTGGACGGCAGGCTGCATTTCGGTGACCAACAAAGAGATGCGCGACATTTATGCGATGGTTCAGAAAAACACGCAGGTGTCGATCTACCCCTGATTAGCCGTCAAAATTGGCGATATCCGTGGTGGCAAAACTGGGTTGGCCCATGACCAGCGTCCACCAGATCTTGCCGTTTTGTTCTTGAAACCAGGCAAATCCCATGTCGCGGGCGTTTGGATCAAGCAGGACCGATTTAGTGTCGCTTTGTTCCATCCACGCTGCGAGAGTTTCCATTTCGGTCTCATAGGTTTCGGAGATGGTTTCACCGGTCAGTTCGCCCGCGTATCCCACGCGTGCAACCCGGTCGAGCGGTGAGGAGCCGTCGGAGCCAAAGTGCCAAGGGCGATTTTGCAATGCCATGTCGCGGGCGTGTGTGGCGGCAGCTGCGTTTAGCTGCGCGTTGTATTCTACAGGGACCGCGCCAGAAGCCTGACGCAGCGCGTTGATGCTGTCGAGGACACGGAATTGGATCTTGTTGGTCGCGCCGGACGAGATTTTATACTGTTTCGCACCAGAGTATCCGCCTGTGGTGCCACAAGCGGCAAGACCCAAGGTCAGGACAAGAAGAAGTGAGATAATCCGCATGTGGTCCCCGTTTGTGGTGGTTTTGCATTTTGCAATGATCTACCTGCAAGGAGTTGACATGAAAACCCACATCGGCGTGACTCGGCCAGTCTGACGAATGATTGATTTGCGACTGAGGCTTTCGGGCAATAATGTTACGCGAAGAACACAGTAAGGTCTGGGAGAGCACCATGACGGGTAAAAACAGTACAGAGTTGGGGCGTCGCGCCTTTTTGGCGGCAGGTGCCGCGTTTGCAGCTGGCACGCCGGCGATCGCGCAAACGGAAGACACAACCACCGAAGTTGAACGCGATATCAACGAGGCGGTCGTGCGCAACATCTCCAGCTTTCGTTCTCTGGACTGGCGGCCTTACTTTAGCTCGTTGAACAATGGCGCAGTGCTGGTGGATATCACCAGTCGGGCCTTGCATTACTGGTCCGAAGACGAGTCCGTTTATAAACTTTACCCATCGTCAGTACCGTTGACGGAGGATCTGACGCGCAAAGGCCGCACCAAGGTGGTGCGTAAAGTGGAGGGGCCGAGTTGGCGCCCGACCCCGTCGATGCTTAAACGGAACCCTGAGTGGCCACCGTATGTGGAGCCAGGCCCCGATAACCCTTTGGGCACACACGCTCTTTACCTGAGTTGGACGTATTACCGTATTCACGGCACGCACGACACGCGAAAGATTGGCCGCCGTTCGTCTAATGGTTGCATCGGTTTGTACAACGAGCACATTTCGGAGCTGTTTGCGTTGACCAAAGTGGGCACGCAAGTGTTGCTAATTTGACGACATTTCGCAGATTGGCGCTCTGATTGGCTAAACTAGTGTTTGCAAAGACTACTTTTTGCTGTTTAGACAAGGACACGAAATTTAGTCTTGGGTGCTTGCCATCGCCCTCAAACCTTTTTGATGGCAAGCGAATTCTGGAGGATACTATGAAGAAACTCGTTCTCGCTGCTGCACTGACTGCCGCTGCTTCGACTGCATTTGCTGGCACAATGGAAGATCCTATTGTTGAAGCTCCAATCATCGAAGAAGCAGCTTCCAGCTCTAATGCTGCAATCTGGGTTCCGCTGATTCTGTTGGCCGTTATCGTGGCCGCAGCAGCAAGCTAATTCACGTCTCACAACGTGTTTGGGAAAGGCGAAGCTTTGGCTTCGCCTTTTTCTTTTGGGCGCGGGTTTAGTCCGCGACCCAACCGCCCAAGTTTTGGTCGATGATTTCGCACAAAGCATCGATGTGTGGCCCGTCTGAATTCAGACAGGGGATATAGAGAAAACTCTCTCCGCCAGCCTCTTCAAAGCTCTCTTTGATCTCTTCGTTGATTTCTTCCAGCGTTTCGATGCAATCCGCCGAAAATGCAGGGGCCACAACCGCGATGCTCTTTTTGCCTTCGTCTTTGGCCAGTCGGGCAACTTCTTCCACCGTATAGGGTTGCAGCCAGTCCTCGGGACCGAATTGCGATTGGAATGTTGTGCGCAGCTCGGTTTTCTCCCAGCCCAGACGCTCCTGCAGCAGGCGCGTGGTTTTCTGGCATTGGCAGTGATACGGGTCGCCTTCCATCAGATACCGCTTGGGCATGCCGTGATAAGACACAACAAGCAGCTCCGGGCGCGTTTCTTGGGCAGCGTAGGCGGTCTCAATCGAGGTTGCGAGCGCATCAATATAGGATGGGTGGTCAAAATAGGCAGGCACAGTGCGGGCGGCAGGTTGCCACTTTTCCTGCATCAGGGCGCGGAAAAACTGGTCGTTTGCCGTGGCCGTCGTGGCGCCGGCGTATTGCGGGTAAAGCGGGAAAAACAAAATGCGTTCACAGCCAGCGGCCACCATTGCCCGCACTTTGGACATTGTGGACGGGTTGCCGTAACGCATGCAGAAATCCACCATAACCTGATCACCGTGACGGTCCTGCAATTGGGCGGCAATGGCTGCGGTTTGGTCTTTGGTAATCACCATCAGGGGGCTTTCGCCTTTTTCCTTGTCCCAAATCGATTCATAGGCTGCACCGCTGGAAAACGGGCGTTTGGTCAGAATGATCAGCTGCAGGATCGGCTGCCACTTCCACCACGGGTAATCGATGACGCGTTTGTCCGAGAGGAACTCGTTCAGATAGCGTCGCATGGGCCAGTAGGTGTGGTCATCCGGCGTGCCGAGGTTGGCCAGAAGGATACCGGTTTTGCCTTGCGGAATGGCCGGGTGATCAGCTGGGGCGTGGGCTGGGCTGGCGATGTCTTTCATCACAAATGGTCCAATGTCGTTGCGCCGTTATTTCGGCAGTTTGATTTCGGATGCGCCAAGCGCATCTGCAAGGCGGGTCGACGCGGACCCGGGGCGAAGCGGTTGCGGTTGGCTGTCATCGGGGGCCCAACCGGTCATGAAGATCATGTCAAACGTGGCCGGGATGCGGCCATTGTCCATGAAGGTCTGTACGTAGAGGTCTGCGGCGCGGATCAACACATCGCGGCGTGTCGGGCGGCGCAGACGTTGGTCCAGCGCATTGGTTTCACCCATCACGCGCAGATCTTTCATCAGGGCCCAGGGGCTTTCGTAAGTCACCTTGAGGGGCACCGAATCAGCCACCGGCAAGGCAAGCCCCGCGCGTTGTAGCAAAGCGCCCATATCGCGGATTTCACCCATCGGAACCACGCGAGGTGACAAGCCGCCGGTTATTTCGCTTTCCGCCTGCGCCAAGGAGGCGCGCAATTCGTGCAGGGTTTGTCCGCCAAATGTCACTGCCAGAAACAATCCGTCCCCACAGAGCGCACGGCGGCTTTGGATAATTTGCCCGACAGGGTCATCGGCCCAATGCAGGCCAAGGGCGTGGATCACCAGATCATGCGCGCCTTCTTGCAAGTCGAGCACATCTGCGTCGGGAACGATGACCGCGTTGGGCACAGCTTTACGCCAGACATCGGGATAGCCGGTCACGATAGCAGGTCGCGTAAACCCTCTATTAACCAAGGTTAGGCGATCCTGAACTTCCTCAATCGCGGCATCGTGCAGAAACATGCCTTTGGCATGGTCCGCACGGGCACGGTTGCGCATCAAGGCCTTGCGATCGGTGAGTTTCGGCTGGGTCTGCATGAGGCGGACAATATGACGAAGGTTGGCAAGTTTCAAACAGCGTTGCAGTGGGTTTTTCCTCCCCGTTGCGTGGCCTGTGGCGGATTGGTGGAAAGCGACTTTGGTCTGTGCGGGTCCTGCTGGGCCCAGACGCCATTTTTGGGAGGCCCACAGTGTGATTTCTGCGGGGTGCCGGTGTTGGCTGAAATAGGGGACGACACGCTGATTTGCGACGATTGCCAATCTTTTGAGAGACCGTGGCATGCTGGCGGCGCGGCTCTGGCTTATGACGGCGTGGCGCGCAAACTGGTTTTGGCGCTGAAACATGGCGATCGTCAGGACATTGCAAGGCCGGCGGCGCGTTGGATGGCTGCGGCAGCCAAACCGTTATTGTGTGGGGATACGCTTGTTGTGCCTGTGCCGTTGCATTGGAGTCGCCTTCTGAAGCGGCGTTACAATCAGGCTGCGTTGTTGGGGCAGCATATGGCGCAATATCTCGATATTCCGTTTTGTCCTGACGCTCTGGTGCGTCCCAAAGGTGGTGGCAGCACCGAAGGATTGAGCACGCAAGAGCGGTTTGAAAAGCTTTCGGGCGCGTTTGAGCCGCACCGCAAACGGGGCGCGCGGATGGCAGGGCGCCACGTGATTTTGGTCGATGATGTGATGACCAGCGGCGCCACATTGACCAGCGCGGCGCAGGCCTGTTTGCGGGCCGATGCCAAAGAAGTGTGTGTGGTAACACTGGCGCGCGTTGCAAAGGACGCCTAAATGCCTGACAAATGTTGAAACACCAAGGATCGCGCCATGTCTGCCGTTGAAATCTACACCAGCCCGCTTTGCGGGTTTTGCCACGCCGCCAAACGCCTGTTGAATCAGAAAGGTGTGGAATATTCCGAGGTGGACGTGCTTGCCAATCCGGATCGCAAACCAGAGATGATCCAGCGCGCCAACGGCGGTCGCACTGTGCCGCAGATTTTTGTTGGCGAAACCCATGTCGGTGGTTGTGACGACCTTTATGCGTTGGAGCGCGCGGGCAAACTCGACGCCCTTTTGAGCGCCTGATCTGATGCGGGTCGCGCTGCTTCAGATCACGTCGTCAGATCAACCGTCAGACAATCTGGCAATGGTCGAGGACATGATCCGCAGCGCTGCCGCCAACGGGGCGGGTTGTATGTTCACGCCCGAAGTGACGAACTGCGTCTCCATGAGTCGCCGTCACCAGTTGGAGGTGCTGCGGACTGAGGACGAGGACATGATGCTGGCACGGGTGCGCGCCATCTGTGCAGAGCTCGGTGTCTGGGTATCCCTTGGAAGTTTGGCGTTAAAAACCAATGATGCGGACGGGCGGTTTGCCAACCGGTCTTTTATGATCGACGGCACAGGCAGAATTGTTGCGCGTTATGACAAGATCCACATGTTTGATGTGGAGGTCTCACCGGAAGAAACCTATCGCGAATCCGATGGATATCGTCCGGGCACGCGCGCCAGCACGGTCGAAAGCCCGTGTGGCCATTTGGGACTGAGCATATGCTACGATCTGAGATTTCCGCATCTCTATCGCGCGCTGGCCAAAGCGGGCGCGCAGGTTCTGACGATTCCGGCGGCGTTTTCGCCAGTCACGGGCGCGGCGCATTGGGACGTGTTGCTGCGCGCACGGGCAATCGAATCAGGGTGTTTCGTGATTGCTGCGGCGCAAACCGGTCAGCATCCGGCTTCTTCAGGAAAGTCGCGCCGCACTTTTGGGCATTCGATGGTGGTTGCGCCCTGGGGAGAGGTTTTGGCCGATGCCGGAACGGAACCGGGGATCACATATGTTGATCTTGACCTGTCGATGGTGGACAAAGCCCGCAGACAAGTGCCCGCGTTGGGCCATGATCGAGAATTCGACGGACCTTGATGAACGAGAAAAGCGGCCTGGCCATCACTTTGTTTGGTGAGATCCTCATGGTGGATCAACTCGCCCGAACACGCCTGACAAAGGCGCTGCCAAAAGGCATGGAACTGTCGCATTTTTCGGTGCTCAACCATCTGGATCGCACCAACAGTGAACGCAGCCCGGCGCAGTTGGCCAAAACGTTTCATGTGACGCGCGGGGCGATGACCAATACGTTGCACAAACTTGAGCTTGCCGGACATGTACATATCCGTCCCGATTGGGACGATGCGCGGCGCAAGATGGTGGCGATCAGCCCCGCAGGTCGACAGGCGCGGGACGCAGCGCTAGCCGGAATGGAGCCGCTGATTCGTGATATTGTCGAAGACCTTGGCGATGCGCGTGTGCGCGCTGCGCTGCCGATCCTGCGGGAGCTGCGGTTGCGCCTTGAGGACGAAACCTAACGCTATTTCGCTGGTTTGGTGCTGGCAGTGACGTAGTTCACGCTGAGGTCGCGCGCAGAAATCGACCAGCTCCAGGCCACCGGGTTGAACACAAATCCCTTGCGGTCCACCGGTGTCAGGTCAGCTTTTTCCAACAGAGCAAACAGTTCGTCCGGTGTGATGAACTTGTGCCACTCGTGTGTGCCCTTAGGCAGCCAACGCATCACGAATTCCGCGCCGACAATGGCCACCGCAAAGCTTTTGGGATTGCGGTTGATTGTTGAACACAAATGCAAGCCGCCCGGTTTGAGCAGTTGACGACACGCAGTCAGAAAGCTCAGTGGATCGGCCACATGTTCAACCACTTCCATGTTCAACACGATATCGAACTGTTCGCCTGCTGCGGCCATGTCTTCGGCAGCGGTGTGGCGATAGTCGATGGTCAGACCGGATTGTTCGGCGTGCAACTGTGCCACGGGGATGTTGCCGCCAGCCGCATCCGCGCCGACAACCTCGGCCCCGAGCCGTGCCATCGGTTCGGACAACAGACCGCCACCACAGCCAATGTCCAGCAGGCGCAGACCCGAAAAGGGCTTGTCGGCTGACAAGTCACGATTGAACTCTGCCGCGATCTGGGACGTAATGTAGTCCAGACGGCAAGGATTGAGCATGTGGAGAGGCTTGAACTTGCCTTTGGGATCCCACCATTCGGCTGCCATGGCTTCGAATTTGGCAACTTCAGCAGGGTCGACGGTGGTCTGAGAGGCTTGCATTTCATTCTCTCCGTGGGTCATGTGGGCTGTCTCTAAAGTTAAGGAACGACATGGACAAAAACTCGGGCCAAAAGCGCGCAGTGCAGTACCTTTACCCTCCGGTCGAGCCATTTGACCAGAGGATGCTGGACGTGGGCGATGGGCATCAGGTTTATGTTGAGCAATCCGGCAATCCAGACGGGTTGCCAGTGGTTGTGGTGCATGGCGGTCCGGGCGGCGGGTGCAGTCCGGCGATGCGGCGGTATTTTGATCCCAATGTGTATCGTGTCATCCTGTTTGATCAGCGGGGCTGTGGTCGATCGCGACCTCATGCGAGCATCGAGGCCAACACCACGTGGCATCTGGTTGCGGATATGGAACTTATTCGTACTACGCTGGGTATCACCGATTGGATCGTCTTTGGCGGCAGTTGGGGCGCGACGTTGTCGCTGCTTTATGCGCAGACACACCCCGAAAGGACGGTATGTTTGGTCTTGCGGGGCGTGTTCCTGATGATGCAGCGCGAGCTGGAGTGGTTTTATGGCGGCGGCGCTGGGCATTTCTGGCCGGAACCGTGGGACCGGTTCACCTCCATTGTGCCCGAAGAGGAACGTGGGGATTTCATTGAGGCGTATTACCATCGCCTGTTCTGTGGTGACCGCGCGACCGAGGTGAAATACGCGCGCGCCTGGGCGTCTTGGGAGAATGCGCTGGCGTCGGTTTATTCCACCGGTGCCGGGGGCGAGGCGCCTGCGGAGTACGCACGTGCGTTCTCGCGGTTGGAGAATCACTATTTCCGCAACAAGGGATTTCTTGAGTTTGACGGGCAAATTCTGGGGCATATGGACCGCATTCGCGACATTCCCGGATTCATTGTACAGGGGCGCTACGACATGATTTGCCCGCCGAAATCGGCGCACGATCTAGCGCAAAGCTGGGGCGAGATGGCGGATCTGCGGATGGTGCGCAACGCGGGGCATGCCCTTTCCGAGCCGGGAATCAGCGCCGAGTTGGTGCGGATCATGGATCAGTTGGCCTGTGCCTGAATTGGGCGTGCTATGATGGGGCTGGACATCTGGACGTTCACATCGTCTGATCGCTGTCCGGAGTTGGAGAAATAACCATGTCACGGATCAGTAGGCGGAGCCTTTTGACCAGCGGTGCCGCAGCGGGTGTGCTTGCGGCCAGCGGTCTTGCGCTTGCGGCTGTTCCGAAAACCGGTGGGACGTTGCGGGCGGTTTTGCCCGGTGCCTCAATCGGCGACACGTGGGATGCCCGCACACACTCCGAGCTTTTCATGATGGCGGCTGCGCATGGCGCGGTGTTTGATTGTCTGACCGAGATCGGTCCTGACGGCGCTTTGCGTGGAGAACTGGCGCAAAGCTGGGACGCGAGCCCTGATGCGCGGGTTTGGACGTTTGACCTGCGCCGCGATGTGACCTTTCACAATGGCAAAGCGTTTGGCGCAGATGATGTGCTTGAGACCTTTGCCTTGCACGGGGCAGACAGCGGATCACCGGCCGCGCCTTTGCTGGCGGGTGTCCAAGACATTCGCAAGCTCACCGACCATCAGGTGCAGTTTGAACTGACCGCGCCGAATGCGGATTTTCCTTACCTTCTGTCGGACTATCATTTGGTGATTTATCCGGCGGGATATGTCGAACTGGCGATGATCGGCGGGATTGGCACGGGGCTGTATCGGGTTGCGAGCTTTGAACCTGGTGTGGTTTTTCGCGCAACACGCGTTGATGGTCACTACAAGGATGGCAAAGCGGGCTTTTTTGACAGTTTGGAGTTTCACGCGGCTTCGTCGGGTGAAGGCCTTGGGTTGCTGCAAGACGGCGCGACGGATGCCGTGGGCCAAATCAGTGCATCAGATGCTGCGCAATTGGCTGATTGGAACGGAGTTCGGCTTCAGAAAGCCACAGGCAATGCGCACGTTGCTCTGTCTGTGCTCATACACGGTGATGACGGTTTAAACCTGCGTAGGGCGTTGCAACATGGCGTTGATCGTCGCGCGCTTTTGGATAACGTGTTGCTGGGTCACGGGGACATCGGGCGGGACACGCCGGTGGGACCGGCCAATCAGTATTTCGCGACCAAACTGGACGCACCTGCGTTTGATCCCGATCTGGCGCGGCACTATTTAAAGGCATCTGGTGTCGATCGGTTGGATTTGGCGTTGAGCCAACATCTTCCGGCCCCGGCTTCGGAGCTTGGCGCTGCGATTTCGACCCAAATTGGTGCTCTTGGCTTGCCTGTACAACTGGGCAAAGCGTCTGCCGGTCTGCACGCCAGCGCCGGGCGGGCTACTGAGGATTGGGCGCTGTCGACCTATCTGACGGCAGGTGCGCCTTGGAATACGTCAAACTGGACGCATCCGGTGTTTGAAGACCTGTTGCTGTCGGCGCGGGCAGAGTTGGATTCCACGCAACGCCGGGCGCGGTACGAAGACATTCAACGCCTGCTACAAACCGAAGGCGCATTGACGGTGCCAGTGTTTGCCGACCATCTGCAGGCGGTGAGCGATCGCGTTGCCACGCCGTCGGCAATTGGCCGTCATTGGGCGATGGACAACGCACGATTTGCCGAGCGGTGGTGGCGCGCCTGAGCCGGCGCAACGATTGGCCCTTGCAGACTCAGGTCATCGGACGTATATCGCTCTCAACAGCGGCGCGGTCGGGGTAACCTGAACGCTCCACCGGGAAATATCGACGGGCCGCGCGCCCGTTTTTTTGTGCTTGGAATACATCAATGAGTGACCTGATTGCCAAAGCGGCAATTGACCGCAAACTTGCCGAGATCGTCGGCCCCATCGTCGAAGACATGGGGTTTGAACTTGTGCGTTTGCGTCTGATGGGCGGCAAGACCCACACGCTGCAGATCATGGCCGAGCGCCCTGAGGGTGGCATCGAAGTGGATGAATGCGCCCAGATTTCCAACGCGGTCAGCGCCGTGCTGGACGTCGAAGACCCGCTTGTCGACAGCTATACGCTGGAAGTTGGCAGCCCGGGCATCGACCGCCCCCTGACGCGGCTCAAAGATTTTGACACCTATGAGGGCTATGAGGCCAAACTGGAAACCAGCGAGCTGATTGATGGCCGCAAACGGTTCCGTGGCATCCTGGCCGGTGTTGAAGGTGACGAAGTCCTGATCAACATCGAAGATCAGGGCGAAGCCGTGACCGTTGGGTTGACGTTTGATTGGCTGGCTGAAGCCAAGCTGATGCTGACGGATGACCTGATCAAAGAAATGCTGAAGGCCCGCAAAGATGCGGGTGTTTTGAACGAAGATCAATTTGACGACATCGAGACCGACGCGTCCAACGACACGTCTGAGGAGTAATACCAATGGCAATCACCTCTGCAAACCAGCTTGAGCTTCTGCAAACCGCCGAAGCTGTGGCCCGTGAAAAGATGATCGACCCCAATCTTGTGGTCGAAGCGATGGAAGAGTCGCTCGCGCGTGCCGCCAAGAGCCGCTACGGCGCCGAGATGGACATCCGCGTGGCGATTGACCGTAAGACCGGCAAGGCGACGTTCACCCGTGTGCGCACCGTGGTCGAGGACGAAGAGCTTGAGAACTATCAGGCTGAGTTCACCGTCGATCAGGCCAAGCAGTACATGGAAAACCCCGAAGTCGGTCAGCAGTTCATCGAAGAAGTACCGCCGGTTGAAATGGGCCGTATCGCCGCACAATCCGCCAAGCAGGTGATCCTGCAGAAGGTGCGTGAAGCTGAGCGTGATCGTCAGTTCGAAGAGTTCCAGGACCGCGTTGGCACCATCATCAACGGTTTGGTCAAGCGCGAAGAATACGGCAACGTCATCGTTGACGTGGGTCGTGGCGAAGCCATTCTGCGCCGCAACGAAAAAATCGGCCGCGAAAGCTATCGCCCGAATGATCGCATCCGCTGCTTCATCAAAGATGTGCGCCGCGAGACCCGTGGCCCGCAGATTTTCCTGAGCCGCACCGCGCCTGAATTCATGGCCGAGCTGTTTAAAATGGAAGTGCCTGAAATCTATGACGGCATCATCGACATCAAAGCGGTTGCCCGTGACCCCGGGTCGCGCGCCAAAATCGCTGTGATCAGCCACGATGGTTCGATTGATCCGGTTGGTGCTTGTGTCGGTATGCGCGGGTCGCGTGTTCAGGCGGTTGTGAACGAGCTTCAGGGTGAAAAGATCGACATCATCCCTTGGAACGAAGATCAGCCAACGTTCCTTGTGAACGCGCTGCAGCCTGCGGAAGTGTCCAAGGTTGTTCTGGACGAAGAAGCTGGCAAGATCGAAGTGGTTGTTCCTGACGAGCAGCTGTCGCTTGCCATCGGTCGCCGTGGTCAGAACGTGCGTTTGGCCAGCCAGCTGACTGCGCTGGACATCGACATCATGACTGAAGCGGAAGAATCCGAGCGTCGCCAGAAAGAATTCGAAGAGCGCACCGCGCTGTTCATGGAAACGCTGGATCTGGACGAGTTCTTTGCCCAGCTGCTGGTATCCGAGGGCTTTACCAACCTTGAAGAGGTTGCTTACGTCGAAGTGGACGAACTGCTGGTGATCGACGGTGTTGACGAAGACACCGCGAACGAGCTGCAGGCACGCGCCCGTGACTATATCGAAGCCAAGAACAAAGCGGCGCTGGATGCTGCACGTGAATTGGGTGTCGAGGACAGCCTGATTGCATTTGAAGGTCTGACGCCCCAAATGATCGAGGCACTGGCCAAAGACAGCGTACTGACGCTGGAAGACTTTGCCACCTGCGCCGACTGGGAACTGGCTGGCGGCTGGACCAATGTGGACGGCGAGCGCGTCAAGGACGACGGCGTTCTGGAGCCCTTTGGTATGACGCTGGAAACTGCGCAAGACATGGTGATGACCGCGCGAATCGTTCTGGGTTGGGTCGATCCGGCCGAGCTGGAAGCTGCTGCCGAAGACGGCGATGGCGAGACAGCTTCTGACGAGGAGGCCGAGGCCTGATCTCAGGCCTCGGAGGTCATGACATGAGCCGCGGCGGGCGGGCCACCGAAAGGCCATCCGAACCGGAGCGTAAGTGCATCGCCACTGGCGAGGTCCTGCCCACAGTTGGGTTGGTTCGCTTTGTGGTGGGGCCGGACGAAACGGTTGTTCCGGACGTCAAAGGCAAGTTGCCGGGGCGCGGAATATGGGTTTTGGCCGATCGCGCTGCGATAACCAAAGCGGCGTCCAAGGGTCTGTTCTCTCGGGCGGCCAAACAGAAAGTACAGGTGCCGGAAGGCCTTGTAGACGAAGTTGAGCGCCAATTGGCCCATCGCGTGGTCGAGCTTGTGAGCTTGTCGCGCCGGGCGGGCACAGCGGTGACCGGATACGAAAAGGTCAAGGACTGGCTGGTCAAGGATGTGGCTGAGATTTTGCTGCAGGCGTCTGACGGATCCGAGCGCGGAAAAATGAAACTACGCCCTCCTGATGAGGGCCACTACTTTGACTGCTTGACGGCCAGCGAATTGGGTTTGGCATTTGGGCGACAAACTGTGATACATGGGGCGCTTGCGTCTGGCGGACTCACTCAACGTGTTGTAGAGGAAGCCCTAAGATTAAAAGGCGTACGCGAGAAATCGGTGGTAGCGGCCACCGGGAAGGACAAGAAATCCAGATGAGCGATAACGACGGTAAAAAAACCCTGGGCCTGCGCGGCAGTGGTCGCCCCGGTAACGTGAAGCAAAGCTTTAGCCACGGGCGTACCAAAAACGTTGTGGTAGAGACAAAGCGCAAGCGTGTGGTTGTACCGAAGCCAGGAGCAGCCAAACCGGGTGCTGGCTCTGGCAAGGTTGCGGGTGATCCTTCGCGGCGTCCAGCGGGCATTTCCGATGCCGAAATGGAACGCCGTATGAAGGCATTGCAGGCCGCTAAGGCCCGTGAGGTCGAGGAAGCAGCCAAGCGCGAAGCTGAAGAAAAGAAACGTGCGGAAGCGCGTGAGCGTCGCCGTCAGGAAGCCGAAGCCAAAGAGCGCGAACAGCGCGAGGCCGAAGAGCGTGCACGCCAGAAAGCTGAAGCAGAGGAATCTGCAAAACGCGAAGCCGAGGAAGCCGCAAAACGCGCCGCTGCCGAAGCTGCCGCGCCAGCGCCGGCACCGTCTTCTGCGCCGCAGGGCCGTGGCGCGCCGACCAACAAACCGGCACCAGCAGCCACACCGCGCAAAGCCGACCGCGAGCGCGAACAGCGCAATACGCGCGGCAAGGGTCGCGACGATGGTCGCCGGTCCGGTAAGCTGACACTGGGTCAGGCCACTGGCGGCGAAGGCAATCGCCATCGCTCCATGGCCGCGATGAAGCGCAAGCAAGAGCGCGCGCGTCAGAAAGCCATGGGTGGCACGGTTGAGCGCGAAAAGGTTGTCCGTGACGTTCAGTTGCCTGAAGCAATTGTGGTGTCCGAGCTGGCCAACCGTATGGCCGAGCGTGTTGGTGAAGTTGTGAAGTCGCTCATGAATATGGGCATGATGGTCACACAGAACGAGACAATCGATGCCGACACAGCTGAGCTGATCATCGAGGAATTTGGCCACAAAGTGGTGCGGGTTTCCGATTCAGACGTGGAAGATGTGATTTCCGAAGTCGAAGACGCGGAAAAAGATCTGAAGCCACGTCCGCCGGTCATCACCATCATGGGCCACGTTGACCACGGCAAAACCTCGTTGCTGGATGCGATCCGCGATGCCCGCGTTGTGGCTGGCGAAGCTGGCGGCATTACGCAGCACATCGGTGCCTATCAGGTGAAAACCGAAGGCGGCACAGTTCTGTCGTTCCTCGACACTCCGGGTCACGCGGCGTTTACGTCGATGCGTTCGCGCGGTGCTCAGGTGACGGACATTGTTGTACTGGTTGTGGCCGCGGACGATTCGGTCATGCCGCAGACGATTGAGGCGATCAACCACGCGAAAGCGGCAGAAGTGCCGATGATCGTGGCGATCAACAAAATCGACCGCGAAGGTGCGGATCCCAACAAAGTGCGCGCAGAGTTGTTGCAGCACGAAGTGATTGTTGAGGGCATGTCCGGTGACGTGCAGGACGTAGAAGTCTCTGCGATCACGGGTCAGGGTCTTGATGAGCTGTTGGAAGCCATCGCATTGCAGTCTGAAATTCTCGAGTTGAAAGCCAACCCTGATCGCGCAGCCCAAGGGGCGGTGATCGAGGCGCAGCTGGACGTGGGTCGTGGCCCCGTCGCAACCGTTCTGGTTCAAACCGGTACATTGCGTCAGGGTGATATCTTCGTTGTGGGTGAGCAGTACGGTAAGGTTCGTGCGCTGATCAACGACAAGGGTGAACGCGTAAAAGAAGCTGGCCCATCGGTGCCTGTTGAGGTTCTAGGCCTGAACGGTACGCCAGAGGCGGGCGACGTTCTGAACGTCACCGAGACCGAAGGCCAAGCGCGCGAGATTGCGGAATACCGCGAGCAAGCCGCCAAGGACAAACGTGCAGCAGCCGGTGCAGCGACCACGCTGGAACAGCTGATGCAGAAGGCAAAAGAAGACGAAGACGTCGCCGAACTGCCGATCCTTGTGAAAACCGACGTGCAGGGCTCTGCCGAAGCCATCGTTCAGGCGATGGAGAAAATCGGCAACGGCGAAGTTCGCGTTCGGGTTCTGCACTCCGGAGTGGGCGCGATCACGGAAAGCGACGTGGGTCTGGCCGAAGCAAGCGGCGCGCCAATCATGGGCTTTAACGTGCGTGCAAACGCATCTGCCCGTAACAGCGCCAACCAAAAAGGCGTTGAGATCCGGTACTATTCGGTCATCTACGACCTCGTGGACGATGTGAAAGCGGCGGCCTCTGGCCTGCTGAGCGCAGAAATTCGCGAGAACTTCATCGGCTATGCGAACATCAAAGAGGTCTTCAAAGTGACCGGTGTGGGCAAAGTTGCCGGCTGTCTGGTGACAGAAGGCGTTGCCCGTCGTTCGGCTGGTGTGCGTTTGCTGCGTGACAACGTGGTGATCCACGAAGGTACGCTGAAAACGCTTAAGCGCTTCAAAGACGAAGTTGCGGAAGTTCAGTCCGGTCAAGAATGCGGTATGGCGTTTGAGAACTACGACGATGTCCGCGCTGACGATGTTATCGAGATCTTCGAGCGCGAAGAAGTTACTCGGACGCTGGACTAAGCGGTCTCGACAAAATCAAAAAGAAAAGGCCGCCCGATTGAGGCGGCCTTTTCTTTTATCGGTTGAGTGTCGAAATCGGCTTTCCGGAGTAGATCTTGTCTCCGACTTGAACGGAAATTCTGCCGTCCGGCAAGTTTCCGACCACTGTGCCTTGAATAGACACACAGCTGCCCACTGTAATAGTTCGTAACATGTCAATTCCCCCAGTTGATTGACAGGTTTCTTTTGATCGTGCTGCTCGCAAGAACGTGGAAAGTCCTCACGATGCACCATTATTAACCACAAAAAAGAAACAAAAGAACCCTATCTTTGGGGGTGTGGGCCATTTCTTCCGGCGAGGCGCTTACACCCAATCCCGGATCATTGGGATCAGAGGCAAATCAGCGGGCGGCATGTCAAAGTCGCGAAGTTTTTCAGGGCGTGCCCATTTCAAAACCTGACCTTCACGCGCTCTGGGCGTGCCTTCCCACTTTCGGCAGGCAAACAACGGCATGAGCAGATGAAAATCATCGTAGGTATGTGAGGCAAACGTCAGCGGCGCCAAACAACTTTGCCACGTGTTGATGCCCAGTTCTTCTTCAAGTTCCCGGATCAGGGCCACCTCGGGTGTTTCTCCGGGCTCCACCTTGCCACCAGGAAACTCCCACAGACCTGCCATGGATTTTCCTTCTGGCCGTTGCGCCAAAAGAATACGGCCATCGACGTCAATCAGGCACACAGCGGACACAAGCACGGTCTTCACGAGCGGTAATCCGCGTTAATCGTGATGTAGCCATGCGTCAAATCGCAGGTCCAGACCGTGGATTCAAAGCCCCCCAAGCCAAGGCCAACGGTAATGTTGATGGTTTGCGCCTTCATATAGTCTGCGCCTGCGTCTTCGGAATAATCAGGGGAAACCCAGCCGGCTTCGGCCACCAGAATGTCGCCGAATTTAATCGTGAGAAGGTCGCGGTCCGCCGCAGCACCGGATTTGCCGATGGCCATGACGATGCGACCCCAGTTGGGATCTTCGCCCGCGATGGCGGTTTTCACCAATGGTGAGTTGGCAATGGCCAGCGCGTGGGTGCGCGCGTCGCCTTCTGATGCGGCGCCTTGAACGTTGATTTCCACGAATTTCGTGGCGCCTTCGCCATCGCGCACCACTTGGTGTGCCAGATCCAACATCACCTCATGCAGCGCCGCACGAAACGCGGCGTCCTCGGTTACGTCCACACCGCTTTGACCGGTGGCGGCCAACAGCAGGGTGTCAGATGTCGATGTGTCGCTGTCCACGGTGATGCTGTTGAAGGTCTTTTCGTTCAGTTCCGACAGCATCGCCTGAAGCGGGGCGCGTTCGATTTTGGCGTCGGTAAAGATGTAGACCAGCATCGTGGCCATATCGGGGGCAATCATGCCGGAGCCTTTGGCGATGCCGGCAATTTTGACCTCGCCGATGGAGGTCTGGATCACGCGGGCCGCGCCTTTGGCAAAGGTGTCGGTGGTGCGGATGGCTTCTGCGGCGTCCGGCAAATTCTGCGGGCTGAGAGAAGCCGCCATATCGGCGAGTTTCGCGGTGATGCGGTCGTGCGGCAGGGGCTCACCGATCACACCGGTTGAGCTGGAAAACACCCGTTCTTCCGGCACGTCGAGGGCCTGCGCCACTGCGTTGGTCACAGCTTTGGTCGATTGAACGCCGTTTTTGCCGGTGAAGGCGTTGGCGTTGCCCGCGTTGACCACAATCGCGGCACCCTGATCGCCGGACCTGCCAATTTTCTCCTGACAATCCAGAACGGCCGCAGAGCGTGTTGCGGATTTGGTGAAAACGCCGGTCACCACGGTGCCCGCGGCGAGTTCCGCGATCATGACGTCTTTGCGACCGGCGTATTTCACGCCAGCTTCAGTGGTGGCAAATCGGGCTCCCGCGATCTCTGGCAGCTCCGGAAACCGTGCAGGTGCCAGCGGGGAAACGTGGTCGATGGTGGCCATGATCAGTCCTGCGAAATTGGGTCAGCGATCAGATCAGAACGTTTCAGAATTTCCGGGTCGATCTCTGCTGCGTCGGTTTTTTCGATGGTCGCCTCAGCAGACAGCGTCGCGATATAGTCGCGAACCGCTTCTTCTTGCGCTTCATCGAGAAGCTCTTGGCGGGTTTCTTCAAACGACGGGGCTGTCACGGCGCGGGCATTGTTCAGCTTGATGACGTGCCACCCAAATTGCGTCTGAACCGGCGCTGAAATGTCGCCGACGGTCATACCGACCACTGCGTCCTCAAACGGCTTGACCATTTGGCCTTTGCCAAACCACCCCAATTCGCCGCCGGAGGGGCCAGACGGGCCGGTGGATTTGGACTTTGCCAGTTCTGCAAAATCGGCACCGGCCTCTAGGTCTGCGACGAGAGATTTTGCTTCGTCTTCGGTGTTCACAAGAATGTGGCTGGCGTTGAACTCGGATTCGTCGCCCAGATGCGCAAAACGACTCTCATAGATCCCTTTGAGGTCCGCGTCGGTGATTTCATGAACCGTCACAAAATCTTCGAGCGCCCTGGTCGCCAACAAGGCGCGTTTTTCGTTTTCAAGCATAAGGGCCACTGAAAGCGGTACGTCCCCGTCAAATGTGTGTGCCAGTGCTGTTTGTTGGATCAACTGTTCGAAAATGCTGTCAAAAAGCACGTTTGACGGAAGGTCTTTGTATTGGTCCGGCAAAGCATCGCGTACGGCGATCATTTGGCCGAGGGTGATGTCAATTCCGTTGACCGTGGCCATTACGGTTTCTGCGGTTGGAGCCTCTTCTGCCATGGCGGGAGTCGCAAACATCAGAGCAACGGCCCCGGCACGCAAAATATTGAGGGTTTTTGACATCGTTTCGTCCTTGGCTGTGGCCGCATGGGTCCGCGGCGTTGACACTGTTTGACACGCCCCTTACATCGCTTTGAGGCTTAGGCAAACGCTTGTTTCCCCTCTTGTATGAGGGTGACGGCGGGACAGCAAGAAATAGCCTCGCACGAATGCGTCAACGAAGGACACGACAACCATGCTCGGATTGGGAAAAATCGCCAAAAAGGTCTTCGGAACGCCGAACGACCGAAAAGTTAAGGCGACACGTCCACTCGTTGACAAGATCAACGCATTGGAGCCGGAGTTTGAAAAACTCTCCGACGCAGAGATCATTGCCAAAACAGAAGCGTTGTCGGAGCGCGCTAAGGGCGGCGAGTCGCTGGATGCGCTTTTGCCGGAAGCCTTTGCCAACTGCCGCGAGGCTGCAAAGCGCGCGCTGGGGCTGCGCGCCTTTGATGTGCAATTGATGGGCGGCATATTCCTGCACGAAGGCAATATTTCGGAAATGAAAACCGGCGAGGGTAAGACCCTTGTGGCGACCTTTCCGGCCTACCTAAACGCGCTGACCGGCAAGGGTGTGCACGTTGTGACGGTCAACGATTACCTTGCCCGCCGTGATGCGGAATGGATGGCCAACGTGTTCACCGCGCTTGGCATGACCACCGGCGTTGTTGTACCGCAGCAACCCGAAGACGAAAAGCGTGCGGCTTATGCCTGTGACATCACTTATGCGACCAACAACGAGCTGGGCTTTGACTATCTGCGCGACAACATGAAGTCCGAGCTGGCCGATATGAGCCAGCGCGAGCACAACTTTGCCATCGTGGATGAGGTCGACAGCATCTTGGTCGACGAAGCACGGACACCGTTGATTATTTCCGGCCCGTCGCAAGACCGAACTGACCTTTACATGGCGATCGACAAGTTGATCCCTGACGTGCTCGAGGAACACTACGAGCTCGACGAAAAATCCCGCAACGTGACCTTCACGGATGAGGGCAACGAATTTCTCGAAGAGCACCTTCTGGCGCGCGGCTTGTTGCCCGAAGGCCAGAGTCTTTACGATCCGGAAAGCACCACGATTGTGCACCACATCAATCAGGGTCTGCGGGCGCACAAGCTGTTCACCAAGGACAAAGACTACATCGTTCGCGACCGTCAGGTCGTGCTGATTGATGAGTTCACCGGGCGCATGATGACGGGCCGTCGTCTGTCGGACGGGCTGCATCAGGCGATTGAAGCCAAGGAAGGTTGCGACATTCAGCCGGAAAACGTGACTTTGGCGCAGGTGACCTTTCAGAACTACTTCCGCCTATATGGCAAACTTGGCGGCATGACAGGCACGGCATCGACCGAAGCCGAGGAATTTTCGGAAATCTATGGTCTTGGCGTGGTCGAAGTTCCGACCAACCGGCCCATTGCGCGCATTGACGACGACGACGCCGTGTATCGGACCGCGCGCGAAAAATTCGAAGCAATTGTCAAAACCATCAAAGAAGCGAGCGACAAGGGACAGCCGATTCTGGTGGGTACCACGTCGATTGAAAAATCCGAGTTCCTGTCCAGTGAACTCGACAAAGCTGGTGTGAAACACAACGTCCTGAACGCCCGTCAGCACGAAAAAGAAGCGCAGATCGTGGCCGACGCTGGCAAGCTGGGCGCGGTAACCATCGCGACCAACATGGCTGGCCGTGGCACGGACATCAAATTGGGCGGCAACGTCGAATTCAAAGTCCTGGAGGCGATCGCAGCCGACCCCGATGGCGATCACGAGGCCATTCGCGCCGAGATCGAAGAGGGTCACAAGGCGGATGAACAGGCGGTCAAAGAGGCGGGTGGTCTGTTTGTTCTCGCCACCGAACGCCACGAAAGCCGTCGTATCGACAACCAGCTGCGAGGCCGCTCTGGCCGTCAGGGCGACCCGGGCCGTTCATCGTTCTTCCTGAGCCTCGAAGACGATCTGATGCGCATCTTCGGTTCTGACCGGCTGGACAAAGTGTTGTCGTCGCTGGGCATGGAAGAGGGCGAGGCAATCATTCACCCGTGGGTGAACAAGTCGCTGGAGCGCGCGCAGGCCAAAGTGGAAGGCCGCAACTTTGACATCCGCAAACAGCTTTTGAAGTTTGACGATGTGATGAACGAACAGCGTAAAGTGATCTTTGGCCAACGCCGCGAGATCATGGAAGCCGAAGATCTTTCGGATGTGGCGCAGGATATGCGCCACGACGTGATCGGCGAGCTTGTTGATCAGTATATGCCGCCAAAGACCTACGCCGATCAGTGGGACACCGAGGGGCTTTATGCCGCTGCCATCGAACGGCTTGGCCTGGACGTGCCGGTGATCGAATGGGCAGACGAAGAAGGCGTTGATGACGAACAAATTCGCGAACGTCTTGAGACCAAAGCGGATGAGATGATGGCGGCCAAAGCTGTCAACTTTGGCCCCGAAGCGATGCGCATGATTGAAAAACAGATCCTGCTGCAGACCATCGACACCAAATGGCGTGAGCACCTGCTGACGCTGGAGCATTTGCGGTCAGTGGTCGGGTTCCGCGGGTATGCGCAGCGTGATCCGCTGAATGAATACAAAAACGAATCCTTCCAGTTGTTTGAGAGCATGCTCGACAGCCTGCGCGAGGATGTGACCACAACTCTGGCGCGGATTCGCCCCATTTCCGAAGACGAACAGCGCGAACTGGCGCAGCAGATGCAGCAGCGCGAAAGTGGTGCGTCGCAAGTGTCTGAGGCGGGCGCGCCGCAGGATGAGACACCTGTTCCAAACCCTGAAAATGCGGTGGAAGGCTTTGATGAAAACAACCCGGAAACCTGGGGAAATCCAGGCCGCAATGACAAGTGTCCTTGTGGGTCCGGCAAGAAATTCAAGCACTGCCATGGTCGTTTGACCTGACCTATTTGCGACAGACTTAAATCAAAAGGGCGCCTTAAGGGTGCCCTTTTTGTTTGGGAGATTGGCCTCCGTATTTTATGTATCGGAGGCTTTCATGGCCAATATGAGAAACGTGTATCGCCGCTATTCTATGGCCTGTGCGACGCTGACCATTGCCATCTTCATTGGCTTTATTATGGAACGGACCGAGGCCAGCCAAGTGCCCGTCGCGGCCCAAAGCACCGCGCCTGTGTCTGCCTTGCCTGCGATCAACGCGAGTCTCGGAGGGGGTGTTTTGTCCACTCCGAAACGGCCCAGTGCCAGCGGACTTCCGATGATGCCCAGCGACCACGGCGCGCAAGCCAGTTTGCCTGGTGTGCCCGTGTTGGTCGCGGTTGCAGAAGACGTGCCAGTCGGGCTGATTCCCCAAGAAGAAGTTGTGCCAGCCATGTCCTGTGATGTGTCGCTCGCGGCCGAAGGTACGGCTGGCGCCATGGTGCGATTGGTGCTCAATGCGCCTTGTCACACAGGAGAGCGTGTGTCGGTGCATCACGGTGATCTAAAGTTCACCGAGTTGGTTGGCGATGACGGTTTTCTGGACTTGATGGTGCCTGCGCTTTCCACCAACGCGGTGTTTGCAATGTTGTTCGCCAACGGTGACGGTGCAACTGCGACTGTCGCAGTGGACAGCCTGATGTTTTATGACCGCACGGTTATTCGATGGTCCGGTGAGAGCGGTGTAGAGCTGCACGCTCGTGAGTTTGGCGCACAATATGGCGAGGCTGGCCATGTTTGGCGGGGCCGCGCCCGCGATATTTCTGCGATGATTGGGGGCGTTGGCGGCTTTCTGACCCCATTGGGCAACCCCGAAATAGCCGAAGCGGCACGCGCCGAGGTTTATACTTTTCCCAGCGTTACAGCGGCGCAAAGCGGATCGATTGCGCTGAGCGTTGAGGCTGAAATCACCGAAAGAAACTGTGGCCGTACAATCCACGTCGAAACCGGAAAAATTGAGGCCGGTAAAACCGTGTCTTCGCGGCACATGCAGTTGGAAATTCCAGCCTGTGACGCAGTGGGACAATTTCTGGTGTTGAAAAACCTCGTCGAAGACCTGACAATCGCGCAAAAATAAGCTGGCGGTCAGGAATTCCAAATGTTGCGATTTTGTGCGGCGGTGTGCGCCGCACTTTCATTTTGTCTGAGCGCCGGAATCGTGTCGGCGCAGGATGTGACGCTCAAGTCGCACGATGGCGCCGTGGAAATCGTCGGCACCCTTTTGGGATTTGACGGCGAATTCTACCGCGTCGACACAATCTATGGCGAGTTGACGGTTGATGGGTCCGGCGTGACCTGTGACGGTCCCGGATGTCCCAATCTTATCAACTTCGTAGCGGATGTCGCGATCTCCGGCTCTGAGAGCATGGCCGAGGTTCTGATGCCAGCGCTGCTTGAGGCTTTTGCCTTGAGAAACGGGTTCACGGTGACGCGGAAAGACATCGAAGCGACCCGATTTGAGTATCATCTGAGCCAGCTGGAAACCGGTGATCTGCGGGCGCGCTTTCGGTTTCATGCCAGCAATGCGGACGAAGGGTTTGCCGATTTGCTTGCGGATGAGGCGGACATTGCAATGTCACTGCGTGAAATCCGCCCGCAAGAGGCCGCGCTTGGCTATGAAGCGGGTCTTGGCGATATGAGCGACACCAACCGCAGCCGCGTTCTGGCGCTGGACGGGATGGTGCCAATTGTGGCTGCCAACAACCCGATCTCGTCTATTTCACTAGCTCAGTTGGCAGAGGTTTTTGCCGGAGAAATCAGCAACTGGAACGAATTGGGCGGCCCTGATGCACCGATTTCGACGCATCTGGCGGCGGCGACTTCGGGATTCGCGCAAGCGGTCGAAGATCAACTGATGTTGCGAGCAAACGCGGAGTTTCAGCCTGAAGTTGCCCGTCATGATCGAAACTCCGATCTTTTGAATGCGGTGCAACGTGATCCTTTTGCCATTGGAATCACAAGCTTTTCCGACACATCCAGCACCAAAGTTTTGACACTGACAGGAAGCTGCGGCTTCTCTTTGGAAGCGTCGCGACGCACGATCAAGACCGAGGATTATCCGTTGAATGCGCCGATGTTCTTGTATTTTCCTGCGCGGCGTTTGCCCAAGTTGGTGCGGGACTTTCTGGCCTATACCCGCGGACCGTCAGCGCAGGTGGTGATCCGGCGGGCCGGATTTGTGGATCAAACCTCTGAGGAAATCGCCATAAACAGCCAAGGTGACCGACTGGCCAATGCAATTTCGGTTGTCGGCGAAGACCTGACGTTTGAAAACACGCAGGAAATGATGGCTACCCTTTTGGGCAAGACACGCCTGACGACGTCATTCCGGTTTCAGACCGGATCATCACGACTGGATGCGCAGTCACGGTCAAACGTGCAACAGTTGGCTCGCGCTATTGAAGGTGGCCGGTACGACACTAGAAAGCTATATTTCGTTGGATTTTCTGACGGAGACGGGCCGGCAAAAATCAATCGTAACATAGCCTTAAAGCGGGCTGAAACGGTCCGCGATGCTGTTTTGACGGCGGCGGAAACGGCGAATCTGGAGCGGTTGTCGTTTGACGCGATCGCCTTTGGTGAGGCCATGCCAATGGCATGCGACGACACCTCTTGGGGGCGGCAGGTAAACCGGCGGGTGGAGATCTGGGTCGACTGACCTACAGATACCCCTCGGCGCGAAAGCTAAGTTCGCGGGATTTTCCGACAATTAGATGGTCATGCAGCGTGAGGCCAAGCGCCTGCGCAGCGGCATTGATCTGATGGGTCATGGTGATGTCGCTGTCCGAAGGCGTAGGGTCGCCGGATGGGTGATTATGCACCAATATCAAGGCACTGGCGTTGAGTTCGAGCGCCCGTTTTGCCACCTCACGCGGGTAGACGGGGACGTGATTAACAGTGCCCTGCGCCTGTGCCTCGTCGGCGATGAGCGTGTTTTTGGTGTCCAAGTATAACACGCGGAACTGCTCGGTATCGCGGTGCGCCATGGTGGTGTGGCAATACGCGACCAAAGCATCCCACCCGGACAGCACGTGCCGCTGCATCACGCGGCTGCGGGCCAACCTGTGGGCTGCGGCTTCGACAATCTTAAGCTCGGTGACGACGGCATCACCGACGCCGGAAACTTCTTGCAGGCGAGGCAAAGGTGCTGACACCACGCCATTAAAATCTCCGAATGTTTCCAGCAGTTTATGGGCAAGTGGCTTGACATCCCTTCGCGGAATGGCGCGAAACAGGACCAGTTCCAGCATCTCGTAATCTGGCAAGGCAGCCGCGCCGCCAGCCAAAAAACGCGCCCTCAGGCGTTTGCGGTGATCGCCAATGTAGGACGGCACCTTGCCTGACGGCAGTGGTGTCACCGGCGCTTCGTCGGCGTCAAAAAGAGGCAAAGGGCGATCTGAAAAACTGCGGGGGTCAGACATGCTTTCAGATTGCGGGGTCATGGTAAACCAAAGGTTAATGGGGTGCGGATCGTCGGGTGACACGGGTTAATACCCTTGTCTGCATCGCGTCGGTATTGCATCGGTAAGGCGACGGTGGCGATTTCGGTTGTCGGGCGTTGGTTTCGGTGGGACAGTTGATGCAGTTTGGTGCGCCGAAACGGTGAGCCGGAATTTGCGGAGATATTCATGCGACTTTTTATTGCGGCCCTTTTTGCAACTTTATCAACCGGAGCCTTGCACGCCCAAACGATCGACCGGATTTTGGAACGTAATGAAATTCGTCTTGGGTTCCGCTCAGACGCACCACCAATGTCATTTCAGATAGAGGATGGCTCTCCCACTGGGTACACGCCGGCGCTGTGTGTGCATGTTGCGCAGGGCCTTGTGAACGCGTTGCAGGCTGACAACCTTGAAGTGCAGTTTGTCGAAGTCGATGCTAACGACCGGTTCGACAGGGTCGCGAGCGGCGAGATAGATCTGTTGTGCGGCGTGGCAACAATTACTTTGGAGCGGCGTGCGCTGGTTGACTTCTCCATCCCAGTCTACGTCGACGGTACGTCGGTTCTTTTGCCAGCGACTACGGATGAAGACCTTCGGACTTTGAACGGCAAAAGCATTGGTGTCAGGCGTGACACAACCACAGATCGGACGCTGTCCCAGATACTGGAGTTAGCCGAGATTGATGTTAAAACCACCCGGTTTGTGGATCATGAAAGCGCCATCATAGCGCTGGAGAAGCGCGAAATTGACGCTTATTTTGCGGATCAGTCCATTCTAGCCGGTCTTTGGATGTCGAGCCCGCAGCGCAATGAGTTGAAACTGGCGCGTGAAACTTTCACGTTGGAAAAGCAAGGCCTTGCGATGGCGCGCGGCGATACCGATTTCCGTCTTTTGGTGGATGGCATCCTGTCCGGTTTGTATGCCAACGGTACGGTGCGCGAGACGATGGAAAAAGCCATTCCCGGTCTGGTGCCGGGGCCCGGGTTGACCGCATTGTTTATGCTGGCGCCTGAGGTGGATTAAGTCTTTCAAATTGTCAGGTCTGGCGCGGTTCTTTTTAGTCCTACTGGTAGGTCTCTTTTGACTTGTGTCGAAAGTAGAGTTGGAGTCTTTTCCTCAAAACAACTTTGAGAAGACTATTCCATGAATCGACTAAATATCGCTATCGCGCTCATTGCCGTGTTGGCTTTGGCGGGATGTATGACGACAACGGCTGAGGCGCCAGTTCCGAGCTATGCGGGTGTGGAGAGAGAATACGTTCAATGGAACGGGAATACTTGGCGCATATACGAAAACGAAGCAGCAGGAAGAGTATTGGTCACTCCGAATGAGGAAGGTGTCGCCGCGTCAGGCCTGAGCGGAAACTCGGCCCCCAAAATTATGAGGTTGGCAGCGCAGCGGTATTTCTATGAGAGTGGTCGCAATTGTGAAGTCGGGAGCGACACTTTGCTGTCTGAAAGCGCATATGAGTTTCCATATAGCTGCGAGGCATCCACCAAATCCAAGCGCTATTGCGTGACGGAGGCGGAGTGTCGCGACTTTGCGCGCCGTGGATTCCTGGTGGATAAGAGCTTTGTGGGCATTCAGCCTGTGGCGCAGACGGTGCATTTTTTCAAAATGAAGGTTTTTGATGACCAGGACGTGGGACGTGCCCTCATTGAAAGCGAACGAACGGGACACTGGACCATCACGCCAGATGTCTTCGAGCAGAGCTTCGAAAAACACGCACGGGACACAAAAAGGCAGTGCGAAATCACCAACGTCGACGATATCGATGGTGAAAGCAAAGTGATCTTTTATCGCTGCAATTAGGGGCTTGGAGACCAGAAAAAAGCCCCGCATTGGACCATGCGGGGCTTTTCAATTTGGTGAGACAGGGCCTTACCCCTTCATCGAATCCCAGAAGCTTTTGACCGAACTAAAGAAGCTCGTGCTTTCGGGGTTGTTCTCCTCGCTGAGGTTTTCAAACTCGCGCAGCAGCTCTTTTTGGCGGCTGGTGAGTTTCACCGGAGTTTCCACCGCCAGTTCGATCATCATGTCGCCGGAGCCGCCGCCGCGCAGGGCGGGCATGCCTTTGCCGCGCAGGCGCATCTGGCGGCCAGACTGTGAGCCGGAGGGGATTTTCACCCGCGACCGGCCGCCGTCGATGGTCGGTACTTCGATGTCGCCGCCCAAGGCCGCGCTGGTCATGCTGACCGGTACGCGGCAGAAGAGGTTCACGCCATCGCGTTCAAAGATCTTGTGCGGGCCGACCTCGATAAAGATATAGAGATCGCCTGCGGGACCGCCGCGCATGCCGGCTTCGCCTTCGCCGGCAAGGCGGATGCGGGTGCCGGTTTCCACGCCTGCGGGGATGTTGACCGACAGGGCGCGGTCTTTTTCCACGCGGCCTTGGCCGCCACAGGATTTACAGGGGTTCTGGATGATCTGACCCAGCCCCGAACAGGTCGGGCAGGTGCGTTCAACGGTGAAGAAACCCTGCTGCGCGCGCACCTTGCCCATGCCAGAGCATGTCGGGCAGGTGGTGGGTTCGGAGCCGCCTTCGGCGCCGGAGCCGCTGCAGCCTTCGCACGCGACGGAGGTCGGCACGTTGATGGTTTTTTGCATGCCGCCAAAGGCGTCTTCGAGCGAAACCCGCAGGTTGTAGCGAAGGTCGGCGCCGCGTGAGGCGCGTTGGCGTCCGCCGCCGGGACGGCCACCGCCGCCTCCGCCCATGAAGTCGCCAAACAGGTCGTCAAACACGTCCGAGAAGGCCGAGGCGAAGTCGCCCTGACCGGGATGACCACCGCGTGGTCCGCCGCCCATACCGCCCTCAAAGGCGGCGTGACCATAGCGGTCGTAGGCCGCTTTTTTCTCGGCGTCTTTCAGAATTTCGTAGGCTTCGTTGGCCTCTTTGAACTGGCCTTCCGCTTCGGGATTGTCCGCGTTGCGGTCAGGGTGCAGTTCTTTGGCCTTTGAGCGGTAGGCCTTTTTGATTTCGTCTGCCGAAGCCCCTTTGGCGACGCCAAGGACCTCATAGAAGTCACGTTTTGCCATGGGTTACTCCTTTGGCTGGACTGAAATGGGCCGATCCGGAGGTCGGACCGGCCCGATTTTCAGGTCCGAAAGCGACTTAGCGCTTGCTGTCGTCGAGGTCTTCGAAGTCGGCGTCGACGATGTCGTCATCTGCCGCTGGTCCTGCATCCATGTCAGGAGCCTCTTCGCCGGCCTCTTCCTGAGCCGATTTGTAGATCGCCTCACCCAAACGCATCGCCACTTCCATGACGTTCTGGATACCGGATTTCAGTTTCTCACCGGTGATGTCCTCTTTCTCGAGGTCATCCTTGAGCGAGGCAATGGCCAGCTCAATGGCTTCCACAGTGGATGGATCCACTTTGTCGCCATGCTCTGCCACCTGTTTCTCGGTGTCGTGCACCAGGCTTTCGGCCTGGTTGCGGGCTTCGATCAGCTCGCGGCGCTCTTTGTCGGCCTCGGCGTTGTCCTCGGCGTCCTGCACCATTTTCTCGATGTCAGCATCGGACAGACCACCAGATGCCTGGATGGTGATTTTCTGCTCTTTGCCGGTGCCTTTGTCAGCCGCGCCGACGGACACGATGCCGTTGGCGTCGATGTCGAAGGTCACTTCGATCTGTGGCATGCCGCGTGGGGCTGGCGGGATGTTTTCGAGGTTGAACTGGCCGAGGATCTTGTTGTCCGACGCCATTTCGCGCTCACCCTGGAACACGCGGATGGTCACGGCGTTCTGGTTGTCTTCGGCGGTGGAGAAGATCTGCGACTTTTTGGTCGGGATCGTTGTGTTGCGATCGATCAGACGAGTAAACACGCCACCCAGCGTTTCGATGCCCAGCGACAGAGGTGTCACGTCCAGCAGAACCACGTCTTTGACGTCGCCCTGCAGAACACCGGCCTGAATGGCGGCGCCCATGGCAACAACTTCGTCAGGGTTCACACCTTTGTGCGGCTCTTTGCCGAAGAACTTGGTCACTTCCGCGATCACTTTGGGCATGCGGGTCATACCACCCACGAGAACCACTTCGTCGATCTCGTTGGCGGACAGGCCGGCATCTTTAAGCGCGGCGCCGCAAGGCTTGAGCGACGCTTTGATCAGGTCGTTGACCAGCGATTCAAGCTTGGCACGGGTCAGTTTGATAACCATGTGCAGCGGCGTTCCGGTGGCCGGATCCATCGAGATGAACGGCTGGTTGATCTCGGTCTGGCTGGAGGACGACAGTTCGATCTTGGCTTTCTCGGCAGCTTCTTTCAGACGCTGCAGGGCCATTTTGTCTTTGGTCAGATCGACGTTGTGCTCTTTTTTGAACTCACCCGCGAGGTAGTTCACGATGCGCATGTCAAAGTCTTCACCGCCAAGGAACGTGTCGCCGTTGGTGGATTTCACTTCGAACAGGCCGTCGTCGATTTCGAGGATGGTTACATCGAAAGTACCGCCACCGAGGTCATAGACCGCGATGGTTTGGGTTTCTTCTTTGTCCAGACCATAGGCCAGCGCAGCCGCGGTCGGCTCGTTGATGATGCGCAGCACTTCGAGGCCAGCGATTTTGCCGGCGTCTTTGGTGGCCTGACGCTGTGCGTCGTTAAAATAGGCAGGAACGGTGATCACGGCCTGCGTCACGTCTTCGCCAAGATAGGACTCGGCGGTTTCTTTCATCTTGCCGAGGATGAAGGCAGAGAGTTGCGAAGGAGAGTATTTCTCATCCTTGGCTTCGACCCATGCGTCACCGTTGCCACCGTCGATCACAGAGAACGGCATGTTCTTGAGGTCTTTGGCAAGGTTCGCATCATCGACGCGGCGACCGATCAGGCGCTTGACGCCGAATACGGTGTTTTCCGGGTTGGTGACGGCCTGACGTTTTGCCGGCTGGCCTACGAGGCGCTCGTCATCCGTGAACGCAACGATGGACGGCGTGGTGCGCGCGCCTTCGGCGTTTTCAATTACTTTTGGCTGCGAACCATCCATGATGGCGACGCAGGAGTTTGTTGTACCGAGGTCGATACCGATCACTTTGCTCATTCTGTATCCCTTCTACTTAAGGCGATGTATGGTGCCCGGACCCGATTTGGCATCCGTGCCCCGATCCAGTTGCTTTCCCGCAGGACGGAAAAGCGCTTCGGAGCGTATATAGGGCCACGAAATAAGCCCTGCAACCGCAAGGACGGAACGATTGGGCCTGAATCACGACATTTGTTTTGGCAATTGGGCAGAGAACGCGCACGAAGATGAACAAAAGGTTGAAAATTCGCGGATTCGAGGTGGCAAAGGGTTTGCTGTCACCAGACGCGCAACAGCGGTTGGTGGACGATTTGCGCGCCGTTGCGCGGGTCGCACCGATGCGGTCACCCGTGACTCGGTGGGGAAAACCGATGAGCGTGAAGATGACCAGCGCCGGTCGGCTTGGCTGGATTTCGGATCGGCGCGGTTATCGATATGAGGCGCGACATCCGGACGGGATGGCCTGGCCTCCGATACCAGACTCGATTCTGGCGCTGTGGCGCGAGGTCACGGCGTTGGACCGGCAGCCTGATTGCTGTCTGATCAACTACTACGGCGAAGACGCACGGATGGGGCTGCATCAGGACAAAGACGAAGGCGACTTTGACTGGCCGGTGGTGTCGGTGAGCCTTGGGGATGACGGGCTGTTCCGCATAGGGGGCACGGAACGGGGCGGCAGCACCGAGTCGGTGTGGCTGCAATCAGGCGATGTGGTGGTGATGGGAGGCGCTGCGCGGCTGGCCTATCACGGGGTGGACAGGATCCGGTTCGGCTCATCACGTTTGTTGCCGGATGGCGGACGGATCAACATCACACTGAGGGTGGTGGACCTTTAAACTCGGCACGTGCGGACCGCGTTTCAGAGACCGGTTCAGTATCCAGTGATCGAACAGCAGCCTGACAGCAACGACACTTCGCCGCCGTGGCGTTTGAACACCGCAACCGACAGGCCGAACAACCGGTCTGACATACCATCAGAGCATTCTTCGCGACGGAAGGTGGCAACGGAGTCGCCATAAGCCAAGGCCCAAAGGCCGGGCACACCGGAGGCGGAGACCATTAGGCCCGCACCGGGGGTTTCATAATCACCGGCAGGCGTTGAGAACTGCACGCGCTGGCCTTGGACAATGTCGGCGGACCAGAACGGTTCGGTGCCATAACAGCTGAGCCGTTGTGCGAGGGAGTAGTCGGGATTGGGCTCTTGCCGTGCCAGATAGCGCAGCGATACCCAACCGGAGCCTTCGCCTGTGTTGACGCGGCCCCATCTGCCATCTGCGGCGATAACTTCGACGTCTGTCGCGTTGTGGACAAGTGTGCCGACGATGGGCGCGCCGGAGGTCGCTTCTGCGCGGATGTTGAGCACATCGTCGCTGGCGACGTCGGTCACATCATGCAACGCCGGATACTCCTGTGCCCAAAGCAGCGTTGGCAAAAGCAGGAGGGCGGCGATCAGGCGAATCATCTTTTTGCATTCCAGCTAACGGAGGCATGGCGTCGGGTGTAAAATTCACCCATCAGGCCGATCATCAACAATACGATCCCAACCATCAGCGGATACATCACGGATGAGTTGCGGGGGAAGTAGTTGATGAAGGCAAAGCCACGCGATTGATCAATGCAGTGAAACAGCGGGTTCCAGTCAAACATCGCCAGCATGAAGCCCGGCAAGGTGTTGGCAACGAACATTTTGCCCGACGCAATCATATTGGCGCGGGCATAGATGGTGGACGCAATCGACACAAACGTCGGAAACCACGGTTTGAGGGCGAGAAACACAGTGCCAATCGCGAGGCCGGTGAACCAGCCCAGCAGCAACATACCAAAGGTGGGGATCGGTTGGTCAAACGAGATCGGCGTAAAGGCAACGTGATAAACAAACAGGATCGCAAAGAGCGACAAAATCTGAATGTAGAGCGTGCCAAGCGCAGCGGATGCGATCGCGATGATCGTGTTCATTGGCGCGTGTTTCATCATGGGCGACGACGGACCTTCTGATCCGACGACCGCGCCCAGCGTTTTGGTGTGCGTCAGAAACAGAAACACACCGGACATAAGATAAATCAGAAAGTCGCCGCGCAATGCCGCGCTTCGCAGGCCGAGAACCGAGAACATAACGTAGAAGGCGAGCACAAAAATGATCGCCTGAAGCATGTTCATGACAATCGACAGAACCGCATTGCCGTGTGATTTGCGCACGTCCCGCACAATCGAGTGATAAATCAGCTCGAAGATGCCAAGTGCCGACGAGAGCGTCGTTTTATGTACCGTTTGCTGAAACATGACCTGTGCCGTTATGGGGGTAGTGCTGTTATGTCAGGGAAATCTTGCCGTTCTGTTACACTGCTATCATAAGGGGCGCTGTAGTGCAGTTCAACAAATGCCCGTGTAGGAGAGTTCTTTTGAATTACGATGTGTTGATTCCGATTATCCGCAAGCTTGCAATCGAAGCTGGTGAGAAAATCATGGAGATTTACAACGCCGATGATTTTGACGTGAAGGTCAAATCTGACGACAGCCCGGTGACAGCCGCCGACGAAGCCGCCGACGCGTTGATTTCTGCTGGCCTGCGGGCGGCGTTTCCCGATGTGATGCTGGTCACCGAAGAGCAGTCCGAGAGCCACACCGCCAAGGGTGAGACGTTCCTGATTGTGGACCCGCTGGACGGCACCAAAGAATTCATCCACCGCCGTGGCGATTTCACCGTGAACATCGCGTATGTGGAAAAAGGTGTGCCGCAACGTGGTGTGGTCTATGCGCCTGCGAAAAATCGTATGTTCTTTACCCAAGCCGATGGGCAAGCGGTCGAAGAAGTTGGCGCATTTGATCCCGAAGTTGTCGGTGAAACCAGCCCGATCAACGTTGCAAAATCGGACAATGCCGCGCTGTTGGTTGTGGCCTCCAAGTCGCACCGCGATCAGGCGACGGACGACTACATCAACAAGTACAACGTCAAAGACAGCAAATCCGCTGGCAGTTCGCTGAAATTCTGCCTTGTGGCCACCGGCGAAGCGGACATCTATCCGCGCGTGGGTCGCACCATGGAGTGGGACACGGCCGCAGGGCATGCGGTTCTGTTGGGCGCGGGTGGTCAGGTTGTGCGGTTTGATGACCACACGCCACTGACCTATGGCAAAGAAGATTTCGCCAACCCGTTCTTTATCGCCTATGCGCCTGACGTGGCGCTCAAGACCGCCTGATGTCTGTTCTGATCGTCATCCCCGCGCGCTATGCCTCGTCGCGCTATCCCGCCAAACCTCTGGCGGAATTGCGCGGGGCGACCGGTGAGGCCCGCAGCCTGATCCGGCGCAGTTGGGACGCGGCCTGTGCAGTCAAAGGCGTGGACCGCGTTGTGGTGGCAACGGATGACGATCGCATCAAAGACGCCGCCGAAGCGTTCGGCGCCGAAGTGGTGATGACCTCGGAGGCCTGCGCCAATGGCACAGAGCGTTGCGCCGAAGCGTTTGATGCGCTGGGCGGTGGTTTTGACATTGTCGTCAACTTGCAGGGCGATGCCCCGCTGACCCCCGCATGGTTTGTCGAAGACCTTGTCGAAGGGCTGCGCAAGGACACGATGGCCGAAGTGGCGACCCCTGTTCTGCGTTGTGATGGCCGAGCGCTGAACGGGTTTCTTGAAGACAGGCGCGACGGGCGTGTGGGTGGCACCACAGCGGTGTTCACCACGGACCGTCACGCGCTTTATTTCTCCAAGGAAGTGATCCCGTTCACCTCCGATACCTACAGCGACGATGACGCGACGCCGGTGTTTCACCATGTTGGCGTCTATGCATATCGCCCGTCAGCTTTGGGGGCCTATCCGCGCTGGGCGGTGGGTCCGCTTGAGCAGCTGGAAGGGTTGGAGCAATTGCGGTTCATGGAGCATGGGCGGCAAGTGCTGTGCGTCGAGGTTGAGGCGCGGGGGCGGCAGTTCTGGGAGCTGAACAACCCCGAAGATGTGCCTCGACTTGAGGCGATGATGGCCGAGATGGGCGTCGCATGACGCAACCACCGGTCAGCGTGATCGTTGTAAGCCGAGGTCGCCCCAAGGCACTGCGACGGACGCTGATGGGCATTTCGCAGCTGGTTTATTCACAGTTTGAAGTGATTGTCGTGACCGATGCCGAAGGCATGGACGCGGTGCAGTTTCTTGACTTTAGCCATCAGCTAAAGCTGGTCCTGTTTGACGAGGCCAACATTTCGGCCGCGCGCAATCACGGGATTGCCGCCGCTGCGGGTGAAATTGTTGCGTTCATCGACGATGACGCAGTGCCGGAAACCGGATGGCTCTGGCACTTGATGGCGCCTTTTGATCAACCCGAAGTTTCTGCCGCCGGTGGCTTTGTACGCGGGCGCAACGGGATCACGTTTCAATGGCAGGCCCGAAGCGTGGATGGTGCCGCGCGGCATAGCGATATTGCGCTGAACAGTGACAAACCCGTGGAAATGAGCCCGGCCCAAGGGCGCGCGATCAAGACCGAGGGTACCAATATGGCCTTTCGCCGGGATATGATCGCCGAGATGGGCGGCTTTGATCCGGCGTTCCATTTTTATCTTGATGAAACCGATCTGAATATGCGCTTCGCAGAGATGGGCGCGGTGACGACGATTGTGCCGTTGGCCGAGGTGCACCACGGATATTTGGAAAGTGCACGGCGGTTGGCCAGTCGGGCGCCGCGTGACCTAAGCGGAATTGGTGCCAGCATGGCGGTTTTTCTGCGCAAACACTGCCCAGAAGCGGAGCGAGCGGCCGTTTGGAAAGCGTTTCAGCGCAATCAAAGGCTGCGGCTGGTGGATTTTATGGTCCGCGGAGAGATGATGCCGGGCGATGTAGCGAAATTGATGCGTGGGTTACGGCAGGGCTACGGTCAGGGGCTTGAACGTGACATCGCGGTATTGCCAAGGATCCCCCGGGCCGCTGATGGGTTTCGCAGTTTTGAAAGTATTTCGTCCGGTTCCGTTGTGGTGGGTGGCCGCTTTTGGCGCCGCCGCGCGATTTTGCGCGAGGCGCGCTGTCATGCGCGGGCGGGGCGGGTGGCGTCGGCTTTTGTCTTTTCGCGTACGGGACTGTTTCATCGGGTTGCCTACGATGCGGAGGGCTATTGGGTGCAGACCGGCGGGTTGTTTGGTCGATCCGGCAGAGGCGGGAAGCTGTTTCGCCTTGTCGGGTTTCGCAAGAGGCTGCAGCAGGAAAAACAAAGGGTTGCCCGACAACGTATGTTGTTGGATGAAGGCGCGATTGCCTTTGGAAAGGACAAGACATGACACAGCATCAGCGCACCGCTTTGGTGACCGGATCAGCCGGATTTATCGGCTATCACACGGCCAAGCAGCTGTTGGCTGATGGCTGGCGGGTGATTGGTCTGGACGCGATGACCGACTATTACGACGTATCACTCAAGGAGCGTCGTCACGCGATGCTTTTGCAAAACGCCGGTTTCAGCGCGATCAACGCGCGACTGGAAGAACCCGGCACGTTGATGGCGATTTTTGAGGAACATCAGCCGGATGCCGTGATCCATTTGGCGGCCCAAGCTGGCGTTCGGTATTCGATTGATGCGCCGCGGTCTTATCTTGAGGCCAACCTGATGGGCACGTTTGATTTGCTGGAAGCGGCGCGGGCCTTTCCTCCTGCGCATATGCTGATGGCGTCGACCAGCTCGGTGTATGGCGCAAACACGGAAATGCCTTATGCCGAGACCCATAAGGCGGACAGTCAAATGTCGTTTTATGCGGCCACCAAGAAGGCAAACGAGGCGATGGCGCATTCCTATGCCCATCTTTATGATCTGCCGATCACCATGTTCCGGTTCTTCACGGTTTATGGACCTTGGGGGCGGCCGGATATGGCACTCTTCAAATTCACCAAGGCGATTTTGGAAGGTAATGCGATTGATGTTTATAACCACGGCGACATGAAGCGGGACTTCACCTTTATCGACGATCTGGTGGCAGGCATTGTGGCGTTGATCGAGGCGGTTCCGGCAAAGCCGGACGCGCGCGAGACAGTCTATGAAGCCGACAGTCTGAGCGCGGTGGCGCCTTGGCGGGTGTGTAATATTGGTAACGGCCAACCGGTGCAGTTGATGGATTACATCAAGGCGATTGAAACCGCGTTGGGCCAAGACGCCGAGAAGAATTTCATGCCGATGCAGGCGGGCGATGTGCCGGCGACATGGGCAGATGCGAGTTTGCTGGAACAATTGACGGGGCAGATCCCGCAGACTCCGGTGGAGACAGGCGTGGCGAAGTTCGTGGCGTGGTATCGCGACTTTTACAACGTCTGATCAGCTTTCGCCGACGACGGTCAGCCCGACCTTTTCCGGTTTGTCGTGGGATTCAACCCAACGCGCCAAAGTGGCCTCGAGCAATTCTGTGTCGCGCTGTTGCACCGCGCGGCGCAGGTCCTGCATCGCGCCGGCAATCTCCAGTTCGGACAGGTAGTTTTCCTGCGCCCGAAGGATTTTGGGGTGTGGCGTCGTCAACATGTCGGAGCCGATCAGCAGCTCTTCGTGAATTTTTTCGCCGGGTTGCAAGCCGCTGATCACAACCGGAATGTCGCCGTTTGGATTGCGGTCATCGCGTGGAGTATAGCCCGCCGCCTCGATCATCTTATGTGCGACATCGAGGATTTTGACCGGCTTGCCCATGTCGAGTACAAAGACGTCCCCGCCACGCGAAAAGCTGCCGGTGAGCAGAACGAGGCGCACGGCCTCGTCAACGGTCATAAAATAGCGGGTGACATCGGGGTGGGTGACTGTGACCGGTCCGCCATTGCGGATTTGATCCTGAAACAGCGGGATCACCGAGCCGGAGGAGCCCAAAACGTTGCCAAAGCGGACCATGGAAAACTTTGTGGTCTCCGCGCGGGTGGCAAGATCCTGAATGACCAGTTCTGCCAGACGTTTGGACGAGCCCATGACAGATTCCGGACGCACAGCTTTGTCGGTGGAGACAAGAATGAAGCGGCGCACACCGGCGCGGCGGGCTTCTTCTGCGACGATGCGGGTGCCAAACACGTTGTTTCGCACACCTTCAAAAGCGTTGCCTTCAACGATGTTGACATGTTTGTAGGCTGCGGCGTGAAACACCACGTCGACGTCGTATTTCTCAAGGGTTTCGCGCACCAGTTCGGGGTTTACTACCGATCCCAATATGGCCACCAGTTTGACGTTCAACCCCATACCGACCAGCTCACGCTGAACCCGGTAGAGTGCGTGTTCGCTGTGATCGAGCAACACGACCTGTGCGGGCTGCAATCGGATCAACTGACGGCACAACTCGGACCCGATGGAACCGCCAGCGCCGGTCACCAGAATGTTCTGGCCGCGGTAAGTGGAGTTTGACGAGGGCAGGTCGGTTTCCAGCGCGTCACGTCCAAGCAAAGCGCGCATTTGCATGGGCTTTGACGAGGTCACTTTTTCGCCACGCAGAACCATGTCCGCAAAGGACGGTAGGGCCAGGACCTCACACCCCAGACCGCGCAGTTTTTGGGCAAGGCGCAGGCGCACCGTCTGTTCGGCAGAGGGCATGGCCAGTATCACCCGGTCAATACCGATCCGCTGCACCAACATGGCGATGTTGTTGGGCGAATGCACCCGCAAGCGAAGCACTGAAAGGTTGTGAAGGTTGGGGTTGTCGTCGACAAAACACGCCACTTCGAATTCGTCGTCGGTCTGAAGGGCGGCAGCCAGCTGCTGACCGGTTTGTCCGGCACCGTAGATCAACACCAGTTTGCGTTTGCGGCGGCTGGCGTAAATGCGTTGCACAATTTTGCGCAGTGTGATCCGCGAGGCCACCGACAAAACCGCGTAGATGATGCCGAAATTCAGCAGCGCGGCAAATGGGACATGGGGGAAAACGCCTGATACCCGGGTCAAGGCCTCACTGGCGAAGGTCAGCACACCGGCGACGATCAGGGTTTGGCCGATGTCGTCCAGCCCGTAGGCGTTGAGCTTGACCCTGTGCAGGCCGAAGAATTTGATGAGACCAGCAGCCAGAGGCAAGAGAATCACCAGATACAAAGAGAGGTCGAGGATTCGAAAAGAGCCCGTCGCGCCACGGGTTAAAAGTGCATCGCCAATTACAACTGCTGCGATCACAAGGACCAGATCCAGACAGATCAGGATGAGCCCTTTTTGTGAGCGTTTTAAGTTGGTTAGGAACTCATAGAGCATAGTTGGTCTCAGTATAAAGCATTCAGGCCGTCGGTTTTGCTTTGCCTGTAAAAAATCACTAATGGAACAAAAAGAAATTTCCCTTAAAGCAGTTATAGCATTGTTTGTGACGAAAATGGAAAATCCGCCAACGTCGATCCTGTTATGACCGAAATCGGCGGAGACTTGCACAAAATTCTGGCGTTGCGGCGCTGTGTCCGGTTGGATGCTGATGCGGCAGCCGGTTTCGACCGATTTGCAACATTAAATCTGCAATTGACCTACTTAAGCGACCAATATGATAGCCAAAACGATACAAACCTGTCATTCACTGGCCGCTAAAAGGCCGGTGCAAGCTGCAAGTATTGAGGCGACGTGAATGAATTCCAAGGCTGTTATCGCTGTGATGCTTCTGGCAGTGGGTTTGCTGGGTGGCTGTTCTCTTCCGCGTGGGGGCCCGATTAAGTCCGAAATTACAGGAAGTTCCGCGCCGGATGACATCGCGATTGAACAGGTTACCCGCGCCAGCGTTCGCGAAATTCAAAAATGGCCTGCGGCGGGATGGCATGGACACTATCATTGGTTCGCTCGCCAACCTGGCCCCGGCAACCGGATCATCCGCCCCGGTGATCTGATCACCCTGACCATTTGGGACAATCAAGACAACTCGCTGCTGCTTGGCCCCGAGCAGCGCAGCGCGCCCTTGCGGCCTGAAGAAGTGACGCTCGAAGGCTCGGTTTTTGTGCCCTACGTCGACAACATTCAAGTCAACGGTTTGACGCCACAGGAAGCACGTAGAGTCATTCAAGACCGCCTCACGCCCATTGCGCCGTCGGCGCAGGTGCAGATCGAGGTGAAGTCAGGCCGCCGTAACTCGGCAGACCTGGTGTCTGGTGTGCGCGCTCCGGGCAGTTATCCCCTGATGGATCGTAACGTTTCGCTGTTGTCGCTGATTGCGCAGGCGGGCGGAGTGGACGAGTCGGTCGACAACCCGCTTATCCGTTTGGTGCGCGGCGGCCAATCATATGAAATCCCTGTGGACAGCCTGTACAAGGATCCGGCCAAAAACGTCATCGTGCGTGGTGGCGATCAGGTGATCGTAGATGAGGAGGAACGCTTCTTCCTGGCTGTGGGATCCACGCAGAAAGAGGAGCAGGTGTTCTTCCACAAAGAGCACATCTCGGCGATGGAGGCGTTGGCCATTCTCGGAGGACTTGTGGATACACGAGCCAATCCGCAAGGCATTCTGATTCTGCGGGAATATCCTGAGTCCGCACTGCGGACAGATCGCAGTGGGCCGCAGATGCGCCACATGGTGTTCGTGTTTGATATCACAAATGCAGATGGCATTTATGGCGCGAAGAACTTCCAAATTCAGCCGAGTGACATCGTGATTGCATCGGAATCCGCTGTGAAACCGGCGCAGGCCGTGATCGCGTTGGCTGGGTCGTTGTTTGCCATAAACAACTTGTTTGACTAGGCAGGCATAGCCTGCTTCGCGGCTGTGTAGGGAAAAGGCGAGCAATTTTTCCCCTGCCTAGACGGATTGTTGTAGGTATGAGTGGCATAGTTGGCGCAGGGAGCAGAATGTTCCTTGTCTAGAAAAAGAGGTGAGTGATTCATGCGTAGAAAAGTGACCAAGGCGATTTTCCCGGTTGCGGGACTTGGCACCCGATTCCTGCCGGCGACCAAATCAGTGCCGAAAGAGATCATGACGCTGGTGGACCGGCCGTTGATTCAATACGCAATCGACGAGGCCCGCGAAGCCGGAATCAAGGAATTCATCTTTGTCACATCGCGTGGCAAAGGCGCATTGGAAGACTATTTTGACCACGCTCCGGTGTTGGAGCAAGAGCTGCGCAAGAAGGGCAAAGGCGACCTTCTTAAAGCGCTCAAAGATACCAATATGGAAAGTGGCGCGATTGCCTATATCCGCCAACACAAGGCACTGGGCCTTGGGCACGCTGTGTCCTGTGCGCAGCGTTTGATTGCCAATGAACCCTTTGCGGTGATTTTGCCTGACGATGTGATCGCGGGCGAGCATGGCTGTTTGAAGCAGATGGTTGACGCGTATGAAGAAACCGGCGGCTGCATGGTCGCCGCGATGGAAGTGCCGCCCGTAAAGGCGTCGGCCTATGGTGTGCTGGACGTCAAAGAGGATATGGGCGCGTTGGTGTCTGTCAAAGGGATGGTTGAAAAGCCGAAAGCCGATGAGGCCCCTTCAAACCTCGCGGTGATTGGCCGCTATATCCTGACGCCGGATGTTTTGCGCAGCCTGAACAGGCAGGAATCCGGCGCAGGTGGAGAGATCCAGCTGACGGATGCGATTGCCAAAGAGATTGAAGCAGAGCGCAACGTTTTTGGCTTTCGTTTCAAAGGACAGCGGTATGACTGCGGGTCCAAGGCGGGTTTCTTGCAAGCAACCGTGGCGTTTGCATTGGCACGTGATGAACTGCGGGACGAATTGGAAGTTTATCTCGAAGAGATGCTTGCAGCACGCAAGGCAGCACAATAAGCCCGTGGCCATGACTGGCTTGGAGGTTTTGGCGTGAGCAATGTTCTGGTAACCGGAGGAGCGGGCTATATCGGCTCGCACGCCTGCAAAGCGCTGCGCGTGGCCGGTTTCACGCCGGTCACCTACGACAATCTCTGCACCGGCTGGCAAGATGCGGTCAAATTTGGCCCGTTTGAGCTAGGAGATTTGCAAGATCGCGCCCGTCTGGATGAGGTGTTTGCCACCTATCAGCCGGTTGCGGTGATGCATTTCGCAGCGCTCAGCCAAGTTGGCGAGAGCATGGCCGAGCCGGGTCGGTATTGGCAGAACAATGTGGGCGGGTCGCTGACGTTGTTTGAGGCGGCCATTGCGGCGGAGTGCCTGAACGTTGTTTTCAGCTCGACCTGCGCGACCTATGGCGATCATGACAACGTCCTGTTGGACGAAACCATCGGGCAGCATCCAATCAACGCCTATGCAAGTTCCAAGCGGGCAATCGAGGATATGTTGCGCGATTTCGAAGGCGCGCACGGGTTGCGCAATGTGATCTTCCGCTACTTCAATGTGGCGGGTGCCGACCCCGAGGCCGAGGTCGGTGAACATCATTTGCCGGAAACACATTTGGTGCCGCTGATGCTGGAGGCGATTGCGGGCAAACGCGATGCGCTGACCATTCATGGTACGGATTACGATACGCCGGACGGCACGTGTATTCGCGATTACGTTCATGTGTGCGACCTGGTGGATGCACATGTGCTTGGCCTGCGCTGGCTGCTGGATGGCAAGGCAAGTCGCGTGTTCAACCTTGGCTCGGGCACTGGGTTTTCTGTCCGCGAAGTGGTGGACCACTCCCGCGCTGTTACCAACAAGGCTGTGCCCGTCATTGACGGTCCGCGTCGCGCCGGAGATTGCACCAAGCTGGTTTCCGGCTCGACACGTGCCGAGAAAGAGCTAGGCTGGACGCCAACACGCTCCAAAATGGACATCATGATTGCAGATGCATGGAGATGGCACCAAACCGGCCATTACGACCGCTAACCCGCCCGCCCGCCTGTTTGAACTGACGCGGGTCCTGACGCTCAAGGGCCGTCCACCCACAGGGGTGGATCGGGTGTGTCTGGCGTATTTGCGCGCCATTGTGCAGGACGCGACGCCCGCTTGGGGATTGGCGCGCACCAAGCTGGGATATGTGCTGGTCGACAAAGATGGCATGCGCCAACTTTTGGCACGACTGGATGGCCAGACGCCGTGGGGCAAAAGCGACTGGCTCTCGCGTTTGACACGGGATGCCGACAATTCAAAAAGCGAAACAGAGGCCGACCTGCGCCGGATTTGCGTGGCACGCACGGCGCCCTCGGGCTTGTCCCGTATGTTGCGGCGGCATCTGCCAGCGGGAAGCGTTTATATCAACGTGGATCACGCCAATTTTCCGGACCGTGTTATGAAGGCCGTGAAGTCCATCAAAGGCGGCAAGGTGGTGGCCTTTATTCACGATACTATTCCATTGGATCTCGCGGATTTTGAGGTGTCCAAACCGACAGCCGAGTTCGCCCGCATGTTTGAGCGTATGCGACTGAATTGCGATCTGCTGCTCGCCAATTCAGAGGCCACGCGACAGGATGTGGTCCGGCATATGTCAAAGGCGGGTGACGTGCCGCCCATCGTCGTGGCGCACTTGGGCATAGAAGGCGACTTGTTCCAAATCGTGAACAATGCGCCGGCGCTGGTGCCTGCGCCCTACTTTGTTTTTGTCGGCACGATCTCACCCCGAAAGAACGTTAATGTGTTGCTGGATTTGTGGGAGCAGATGGCGACAGAACGGCCCGCGGATATGGTGCCGCATCTGGTGATTGCGGGGCGGCGCGGGTGGAAAAGCGAGGCGCTGTTTGAACGACTGGATGCAAGCCCGCTGAGAGGGATATGTCTGCACGAGTTCAACCAGTTGGATGACGCCTCTCTTGGCAACCTTGTGGCGGGGGCATCAGGGCTGCTGTTTCCAAGTGGCGCGGAAGGTTTTGGTCTGCCGCCAGTTGAAGCTGCTGCTGCCGGGGTGCCGGTGGTCTGTAATGAATTGCCCGTGATGCGGGAAATTCTCGGAGATTATCCCATTTACGCAAGCGTTACAGACAGTTATTCATGGTTGCAGGCAATAAAGACGTTGGCGCAGGCTGACCGGGATGCACAGGGTGCGGACGGTCGGCCCAAGACGCGTTTTGAGCCGCCAACTTGGGAGGCGCATTTCAACGCCGTCTTAAGGGTCACGTGATAGACCGGTGAGTCAAATCCCGGGGAACTGGTTGAAGGTAAGGAAACGGATTGGGCGTTTGGCAATCATATCGGCTTCGGGTCAGACGCCGTTATCGGCTTGGCCGCTCGATCCGGAAGCGGCGCGAGCTGCGCCCGATTGTCAATCGTACTGGCAACATCAAACGCGACGATCTGCTGCTGTTTTCGACCCTGCGAAACGAGTTGATCCGCCTGCCGTTTTTTCTCGACTACTACCGTAACAAAGGCATCAATCATTTCCTGATCGTGGACAATGACAGCGATGATGGCTCGCTTGAGTATTTGTCAGAGCAGCCTGATGTGTCTGTCTGGCACACCCGCAACAGCTATAAGAAGTCGCGCTATGGCGTGGATTGGCTGAACTGGTTGCAGTTCCGCTATGGGCACGAGCATTGGTGTCTTGTGGTCGATCCCGATGAGTTCTTTATCTATCCGTTCTGCGACACGCGCCCCATTCGGGCCCTGACGGACTGGCTGGATGCGTCCTCCATCAAATCCTTCAGCGCGATGTTGCTGGATATGTATCCGCGCGGTCCGATCACCGAAACGCCCTATCGCTCGGGGCAGGACCCGATGGACATCGCGTGCTGGTTTGACGCGGGCAACTACACGATGTCCAAAAACGCCGCTTATGGAAATCTTTGGATTCAAGGCGGCCCGCGGTCGCGAGTGTTTTTTCCTGACAATCCCGAGTTGGCGCCTGCGTTGAACAAGATCCCGTTGGTCAAATGGAACCGGCGCAATGCCTATGTGAGTTCCACCCACATGCTGCTGCCGCGCGGGCTCAATCAGGTTTACGATGAATGGGGTGGCGAAAAGGCCTCCGGCCTGCTGTTGCACGCCAAGTTCATCGATACGTTTACCGCCAAAGCCGAGGAAGAACTGCAACGCAACATGCACTATTCGGCGAGCGTGGAATATCTGGCTTATGCTGAGCGGTTGCGCGACAACCCCGAGCTTTGGTGCAAGTGGAGCGAAAAATACATCAATTGGCGCCAGCTTGAGATTCTGGGCCTCATGTCCAAGGGGAACTGGGCATGAGTGTGGGAATTCTGATGTTGGTGCACACTGCTTTTGGCCGGGCCGAGCAGGTGGCGCGGCATTGGAACAAATACGGTTGCCCCGTGGTGATCCACGTGGATGCCACCGTGAAACCCAAGCAATACAAACGCTTTGTCAAAGCGCTGGAAGACCTGCCTGACGTCAAATTCTGCAAACGCCACAAATGTGAATGGGGCGCCTGGGGACTGGTGGCGGCGTCACAATCGGCGTCCGAGTTGATGTTGCATGAGTTTCCCAGTGTGCGGCACGTTTATCTGACGTCGGGGTCCTGTTTGCCGCTGCGACCCGTGCAGGAATTGAAAGACTACCTCAAGGCCCGCCCGCGCACAGACTTTATCGAGAGCGCGACAACGGCGGATGTGCCGTGGACGGTTGGCGGTCTGGATGCGGAACGCTTCACTCTGCATTTCCCATTCTCGTGGAAGCGCAACCGCTATCTGTTTGACAAATGGGTCGATATTCAGCGGTTCCTGCGCATCAAGCGGCGCATTCCGCATGGCATCGTGCCGCATATGGGCAGCCAGTGGTGGTGCCTGACGCGTCAGACCCTGTCCGCCATCCTCGAAGACCCCGAGCGGGCCACGTTTGACAAATATTTCAGCCGCGTCTGGATCCCGGATGAGAGCTATTTTCAAACCCTCGCACGTCTTTATTCGACCAAGATCGAAAGCCGGTCTTTGACGCTGTCGAAGTTCGATTTTCAGGGCAAGCCGCATATTTTCTACGACGACCACCTGCAATTGTTGCGGCGGTCTGACTGTTTTGTAGCGCGCAAGATCTGGCCGCAGGCCAACAAGCTATACAATGGCTTCATGCGCGACCCCGAGGGCGCCATCAAGATGAGCGAACCCAACCCCGCCAAGATCGATCGGATCTTTGCCAAGGCGGTGGAGCGGCGGACCAAGGGCCGCACCGGGCTTTATATGCAAAGCCGCTATCCCAACGAGGGGTGGGAAAACGGCATGACCTTTGGCCGCTATTCGGTGTTTCACGGCTTTACCGAGTTGTTTGAGGATTTTGAGCCCTGGCTGGCGCGCACCACTGGTGCGCAGGTGCATGGCCACGTATTTGCACCGGAGCGGGCGGAGTTTTCAGGGCGGCAACGGGTGATCAACGGCGCGCTTAGCAGTTCTCCGAAGCTGCGCGATTACAATTCGATTGCCTTTCTGTCGAACCTGATTTGGAACACCCGCGGTGAGCGGCAGTGTTTTCAAGTTGGGCCCCGCGACGAGGGTGCGCCGGTCTGGTTCATCGCCAAAGACCCCAACGCGCAGGTCAGCGTGATCAGTGGCGCGTGGGCAGTACCGCTGTTTAAGTCGAACCTGAATTTCACCGATATCCGGGCGGAGGCCGCGCGGCTGCAAAAGTTGGAAAACCTGCAATTGTTTGCATTGCGATCGCCTTACGCCAAGGCGCGGGTGCGGATTTGGACCATGGCGGAGTTTATCGAAGCCCCGATGGAGCCGTTGCAGACCATTATCGACGAAATCGGCATAGATCGGGCGCGCCGCCTGTCAGAAGCACCGCGCATGACCGACCTGAGCGGTTTTGGCCAGTTCCTGCAAAACCTCAAGAACCAGGGGATGCACCCCTATCTGATGGGCGATTTCCCTGTCGAACAACCCGAAGGCGGGCAGAAAAAGCCACCTCGCAAACCTTATCTGGTGCAGTAAACCCGTATGTCCAAGTTTGATTATTTTGTGGTGTTCGCAGAGATGCGCACCGGGTCCAACTTTCTGGAAACCAACATCAACGCCTTTGATGCGCTCAGCTGTCACGGCGAGGCGTTCAATCCGCATTTTATCGGCTATCCGAACCGCGATGACGTGCTTGGCGTCACATTGGAACAACGTACGGCCGATCCGGTAACCCTTTTGCGGGCCATCAAGGAAGAGCCAGGTGTGTTGTCGGGGTTTCGCTACTTTCACGATCATGACCCGCGCGTGCTGGACACCTGCCTGAATGATCCGCGCTGCGCCAAGATTGTGCTGACGCGCAATCCGCTGGACAGTTACGTCAGCTGGAAAATCGCGCAGGCCACCGGACAATGGAAGCTGACCGATGTGCGGCGGCGCAAAGACAGCAAGGTGCGGTTTGACGGGCCGGAGTTTAAACGCCACGTCGAGGATTTGCAGGATTTTCAGGTGACGCTGATGAAGGCCCTGCAGACCAGCGGGCAGACGGCGTTTTACGTGGCCTATGAAGACCTGCAGGACATCGATGTGATGAACGGTCTGGCGAAGTATCTGGGCGTTGATGAAACGCTGCCGGCCTTGGACAAGTCTCTCAAGCGGCAAAACCCCAGCGCGTTGTCGGAGAAAGTGTCCAACTTTGCCGAAGTGTCCCTGGCCCTGGCGGATTTGGATCGGTTCAACCTGAACCGGACCCCGAATTTTGAGCCCCGTCGCGGGTCGGTGGTGCCGAGCTATCTGGCAGGGGCCGTGGTGCCGCTGATGTATATGCCAGTGCGCTCTGGGCCGGAGGAAGAGGTCGCGGCATGGCTGGCGGCGTTGGACACTGTGCCAACCACCGGCTTGTTGACGGATTTCTCGCAGAAAACCCTGCGCAAATGGAAGCGCGGCAACAAAGGGCATCGCACCTTTACCGTTGTCCGCCATCCTGTGGCGCGGGTGCACGCGGCTTTCTGTTCGCGCATTTTGAAGACCGACGAGGGCAGCTACACCAAAATCCGCAACACGCTGCGCCGGGTGCACAAGCTGCCGCTTCCCAAAGATGGACCTGGGCCGGATTATGATGTTGCGGCGCATCGGGCGGCCTTTTTGGCGTTTCTGGATTTTGTAAAAGCGAATCTGCTGGGGCAGACCGGCATCCGGCAAGACGCGCATTGGGCGACTCAGTCTGGCGCGGTGAGGGGATTCGGTGATCTCGCCTTGCCGGATATGATCATCCGCGAGGAGGAAATGGGCAGCTATCTGCCCGCGTTGGCGATGCAGGTTGGGCGCAAATCCGTGCCTGATTTGCAGCCGGCAAAACCGGACGCGCCGTTTGCGTTGGAGGCGATCTATGACGAGGAGATAGAGAGCCGCGTACGCGACATCTATCAACGCGACTATATGATCTTTGGATTTGAAAAGTGGCGCTGACGTTGCGGCCCTAATGCGGGCGCGACGGTTGATCAGCGGTCAGGTCGTTCAGGCGAATTACGCCGCCTGAACCTTGTCGGTCTCAGTCAGAATAGCGAACAGGGTGTTGGCATTCTGGTTGGCCCGCAGCTTGGCACAGATCGCAGGATCCCGCAGGCTGCGCGACACGCGCGCCAAAGCCTTTAGATGTTCAACACCGGCGTCTTCGGGCGCAAACAGCGCAAAGGCGATGTCCACCGGTTGACGGTCTACGGAGTTGAAATCAACGGGTTTTTCCAAAAGGATAAAGGCGCCGATGACGCTGTCTATCTCAGGCAGACGGGCATGTGGCAGCGCAACGCCCTGACCAACACCAGTTGGCCCGAGAGCCTCACGTTCTTGCAGGGCTTCAGCGACGCGAGACGCCGACAGGTCATAGGTCGACGCTGCGAGGTCGCCGAATTCCTGAAGCAAACGTTTTCTGCTTGAGGCGGCCGTAACAACTTTGACCGCCTCTGGCTTGAGGATCGAAGATAGGTCCATCTTGCCTGTTTCTCCGGATGGGGGCTGTGCCCCTCATCGCATTAAGTCTGCGGATCAACCCAGCCTATATTGCCGTCTTCACGGCGATAGACCACGTTCAACCCACCTTTGGCTTCGTTCTTGAAAACCAATACGGGGGCTCCGGCAAGTTCCATCTGCATAACGGCCTCGCCAACGCTCAGGGATGGAATCTTGGTTTCCATCTCAGCGACGATGACAGGCTGCAGAGTCTCGGGCTCGGCCTCGTGGTCTTCTTGTTCAGGCGCGAGGATATACGCGGCTGCTCCGAAAAGTTCAACCGGATCTTGCCGTTCCTTGTGGTGATCTTTCAACCGGCGCTTGTAGCGGCGCAGTTGTTTGTCCATCTTTTCGCCGCACTGGTCAAAAGCCGCATAGATTTCAGTGGCATGAGCCTTTGCTTGTGCAGTCAGGCCAGTCGACAGGTGGACGGTGGCCTCGCATACATATTCATGAGCGCTTTTGGAAAAAACAATATTCGCATCAGTTGGGCGACCGGCATATTTTTCTAAAATTTCACTGAGCTCGGTTTTTACGTGAGTCTGCAGGGCTTCGCCGACGTCGATTTGTTTTCCGGTAATTTGGTAGCGCATCCTGTCTCCTTTTCGATGACATGTCGAACCACGGGCCACAGGCCCCAAAAATACTCAGGTTCGAATGCTGGAATTCGACACTTCCCACTCTGCAGTCTGACTTGGCCTTTTGAAGAAGGTCATTTGCGTCACTGCGAAGGGTGGCTGAAGTGTCATAATCTATATTTGAGTATTCTGACGGCTGAGAGTCAATGATGCGCGTCAATTATGCGCCAATTTTCGCTGCCAAAAATTACGAAATCCGGAAGTTGTCGCCCAGATAAACCCGGCGTACGTTTTCGTTTTCGACAACCTCTTCGGGCGTGCCTGACATCAGAACCTTACCGTCATGCAGAATATAGGCGCGGTCCACGATTTCGAGGGTTTCGCGGACGTTGTGGTCCGTGATCAGAACCCCAATGCCGCGTTTTCTAAGATCGGACACCAAGTGGCGAATGTCGCCCACCGAGATCGGGTCAACGCCGGCAAAAGGTTCATCCAACAAAAGGTATTTTGGATCCGCCGCCAGACAGCGCGCAATTTCGACGCGCCGCCGTTCACCACCGGACAGCGCCAGCGCGGGCGCGCGGCGCAGGTGTTCGATGGAAAACTCGCTGAGCAGTTCTTCGAGCCGCTCGCGCCGTTTGTGGCGATCTTTTTGAGTGATATCGAGAATGGCAGTGATGTTGTCTTCGACAGATAGGCCGCGAAAGATCGACATTTCCTGCGGCAGATAGCCAATGCCCAGTTTGGCGCGGCGGTACATCGGCAAGGTGGTGGCGTCCACGCCATCAATGACCACGCGACCGCCTTCGGGCTGCAAAAGCCCGGCAACCGCGTAAAACGTGGTGGTCTTGCCGCTGCCGTTTGGGCCGAGCAAACCAACGACTTCGCCACGGTTCAATTTCATCGAAAAATCGCGGATCACAACGCGCTTGCGATAGGCCTTGCGCAGGCTTTCAACCTTTAGGCCTGACTGGCCTTCGGTCACAGCAAGATCGGGCTTCGCCATGCTCACTGGTTCCTCAGAATAGTTTTGACCCGCCCGTGCATTTCGGCGGTGTTCGAATTCAAATCAACCGTCATTTCATCTGCAGTAATTGAGGTATTTTCCTGCAATACCATGACGTTACCCGACATGCGTACCGAGCCGTCCTCGATGCTGTATTCAGCCTTCTCGGCTTCTGCGATGTCTTTGCCTTGCACCAGAAGAACGTCCCCTTCGGCGATCAGGCGGGCAATGCCAACCGTACCGGCGCTGCTGTAATGCACATTCACTTTGTTGGCGGTCATATGCATCTCGCCCTGAACGATTTTGACATTGCCGGAGAACACCGCGCTGCCGTCGTTTTGATTGACGGAAAGGCTGTCGGCGGTGACCTCGACCGGCAAGCCGCTGTCTTGTTGCATGTTGCCAAATCCAACTTGGAACCCTTGGGCAGATGCCATTGCCGGAAACAGGCTGATGGCCAGAATGAGCAGGGTGCGCAGCATGTCTTATGGGTCCTTTGTCGTCGTTTGGGGCGTATATAGCAGTCGCACACCTTTTGTGAAAAACAAATAGATATCATCACTTTCGCCTGCGGGCCGAATTGCCATGCGGCCCGCGTCGAGCCGGCCGATGCCCAGTGTTGCGCTCACCGGTCCGCCGGTCTCGGCGCGCACCTGATCCAGGCTCATGATCAACGAGTCTGTGTCCAGTTTCAGCCCGGAACTTGTGGTGATGCGCACGCCGTCCTCAAGCACCAGGTCCTGAAAGGCGCTGTCCATCTCGCCGTGTTCGGCCAGAACGGTGATCAGTTGACCGCTGGTCAGGGTGATGCGTGTGTCCAGATCTTCGGCGACGATGCGGGAGGGTTCTTCGGGATCCGGGTTGGCCTTGGCAGCGGTGACGGCCACCAGATGACCGCGACCCGTCTGGGACGAAAACGAGGGCGCTGTCACCTGTTGGTCACGCAGGCGAGTTTCCAACTCGACGTCGGCAAAGGGGATCGCGCTTTCCAGATCGATGGTGCGGGGGACGAGGAACATGGTGGCCAACAGCACAAGCGCCAGCAAAGGCAAGATGACCTTCAACAAGGCCACCATGTTGGAATATGTGAAACCCCCTGCCATCCGGATTTAGCCGAGCCCGGCGCGCAGGCAATCGTGGATGTGTAGGATGCCCTCGGGCGTGCCGCTGCCTTCGGGGTCGACCACAAACAGACAGGTGATCTTGCGCTGGTTCATGATGGCAACGGCTTCTTCGGCAAGCGCGTTGGGCGAAATCGTCTGCGGTGCGTGTGTCATGACGTCCGCCGCAGAACGATCCAGCAAGCCGGTCATATGTCGCCGTAAATCACCGTCGGTGACGATGCCGCTCAGGGTGCCATCAGGTCCGGTCACGCCAACAACGCCAAAGCCCTTTTGGCTGATCTCGATCAGCGCGTCGGACATCGGTGTCGCCTCGGTGATCAGTGGCACGGCATGGTCAGCATGCATAAGGTCGCGTACGCGGGACAGTTGGGCGCCCAGTTTGCCACCGGGGTGAAACTCGCGAAAGTTTTCCGGCGTGAATTTGCGGTGCTCCATCAGCGCCACGGCCAAAGCATCGCCTAGCGCCAGCGTCATAGTGGTCGATGTGGTGGGCACAACGCCTGTGCCACAGGCCTCTTCGGCTTTGGGCAGGATCAGGCCAATGTCACTTTGCTTGATCAACGTGCTTTCGGCGCGGCTGGCCACCCCGATCAGCGGGATGTTGAAGCGCCGCGTGTAGGCAACAAGGTCGGCCAATTCAGGCGTTTCGCCGGAGTTGGACAGCACAAGAGCCACGTCGCCCTGCGCCATCATACCCAGATCGCCGTGGCTGGCCTCGGCGGGGTGCACGAAGTGGGCTGGTGTGCCAGTAGAAGCAAACGTCGCCGCAATTTTGCGGGCGATATGGCCGGATTTGCCCATTCCAGAGACAATCACCCGCCCCTTGGCTGATAAAAGCAGCGCCACAGCTTCGCCGATTTCGGCCCCAAGGCTGTCGCCCAACAGGCGCAGAGCCTCGGTTTCGATCGACAGCACACGTTGTGCCGTGGCGAGGAAGGTATGTTTCTCGGGATCAGTCATCAGTGGGAAAAGATGTCCTGTTCGGGCCAGCCTTCGATATCCAGCTGGGCGCGCATTGGCAGAAAATCAAAACAGGCCTGCGCCATGTTCATGCGGCCTTCGCGTTCCAGCCGGGTGTTCAGCTCTTCGCGCAGACGGTGCAGATACAGCACGTCAGAGGCGGCGTAATCGAGTTGCGCGTTGCTCAGCTCGGGAGCGCCCCAATCGCTCATCTGCTGGTGTTTGGAAATGTCGACACCCAGCAGTTCCTGCAACAGGTTCTTGAGCCCGTGGCGGTCAGTATAGGTGCGGATCAGCTTGGATGCGATCTTGGTGCAATAGACCGGCGCGGTCACTGCGCCAAAGGTGTGAAGCAAAGCGGCGATGTCAAAACGCCCGAAGTGGAAGAGCTTCAACACGTCGGGATTTTGCAACATACGCACAAGATTGGGCGCTTCTGTCTGACCTTTGGAGACTTGCACAAGGTGGGCATTGCCGTCGCCGCCGGACATCTGAATCACACACAGCCTGTCGCGGTGTGGGTTAAGCCCCATTGTCTCACAATCGATGGCCACGAAGGGGCCAAGGTCCAGCCCGTCGGGAAGGTCGTTTTGATACAGGAAGTTCGCCATTTTCGCCTCGGATTTGGAAGTGCCTAGGACTTACGGTGTCTGGGCCGGTGTTTCAATGTTTCATGCAGCAAAGCACATGGGATCACCTTTTGTAACAGCTCGGCGTGGGTATTGTGACGTATTTGCGAAGATCCTATATTGTCGCCATGGATTACAGCCCCACACTTTCAGTCGAAGACGAGTTGCGCATGCTGGTGGAAACCCGCGAGCGCGAAGCGGCGCCGCGGGTGGAGCGCGTGGAAACACAGAGCGGTGTGTTCTGGATCAAGCGGCCGGAACAGCTTAGCCTGCGATACCGTCTGCAAAAGGGCGATCCGCGCAAGGCGTTTGAGCGCGAGCGACTGGGATTTCATGATCTGAACGAGGCGCACGGTCCGGCGCCGATGCTCGTGGCTGAGGGAGAGGATTTTATCGTGCTGCCGGATTGTGGTGACAATTTAAGGTACCGCTTGAAGATCGAAGCCGACGCCGCAGTTCGGCGCTCATTGCTGCTGGATGCAGCGTCGTCTCTGGGCAGGATGCACGCGCTTGGGTTTGCGCACGGGCGCCCCAGCCCCAAAGACATGTGTCGCCGCGATGATCAAGAAGTCCTGCTTGATTTTGAACGGTATGACCGGCGCAACAATTCGTTGAAGGGACAAGCCCGCGATCTGGTGATCTGGGCTTTCAACGTGGCTGCGCATTCGCCGCATATGCGCGGGGATCTGACAGAGGCGCTTGAGGTGCACGGCGATTTGGCGCCCGCTGGTTTGCGCGCTGCTGCCGAACAGCTTTGCCGCCGGCTGGTTTGGGCGAATTGGCTGACCAAGCCGATCCAGATGCGCCCGGGCAACAAGGGACGCGAGTTCAAAGCGATTCCCGTTGTGTTGGATTTGTTTGGCACGCCCGCGTGATTGTGTGCCGTTTCATTTAACGCCGCACGCAAGATGTACCGGTTTTATAAGGAGCCGTCGCACGCCGTTGACAAACATGGTGCCTCAAGAGGGACTCGAACCCCCGACCTTGTCCTTACGAAGGACCTGCTCTACCAGCTGAGCTATTGAGGCGCTGGGGCGGTATATAGGTGCGGGTATTGGGCAACACAAGTCAATTTGAGTGCGGCAAATGCCTCCTCAATCAGTCAGCTTTCGGGCTCGAGGGCCACGCGTCCCTCGGGCTTTAACTGCCAAACTTTGCCGTCCTCAAACACCGCAGCACAAAGCGGGCGACCGTAAGCAGCGCCGCCGTCAAGGTCGATGCGGTTGCCAAAATGGGTCGCCTTTTGCAAGGCGGTGTGGCCGTGCACCACCAGCCAAGGATGGCGGGTGTCATCATCGATAAAGCCTTGCCGGATCCAGACGAGATCGTTTTCATGTTGATCCGCCAACGCAACGCCCGGCTTGATACCTGCGTGCACAAACAACAGGTCGTCGTGTTGGTGATAAATGTGCAGAGATTTCAGGAACTCCACATGCTCTTGCGGCACGGTGGCTTTGGCGCGTTCGTGTACGGCAAACAAACGGTCCTCGTACGACACGTCGATGCCGTAGCTTTCCAACGTTTGCACGCCACCAAGCCGCTTGTGCAGCCAGAAGAAATCCACCAACAGATGTGGATCGTGCCGTGGGGTGTCTTCCATGAACCATTCAAACATCCGGTCATGATTGCCTTTCAGGCAAATCCAGTTGCGCCCCGCATCAAGCCCCATGCGCAGACGTTCGATCACGCCCTGGCTGTCCGGCCCGCGATCCACATAGTCCCCGAGAAACACGATCTGCGCGTCAGGTCCGCCGTCTGCCTCGATGCGGGTAAGCATGTCGTCCAGCAGATCGATCTGCCCGTGAATGTCGCCAATGGCGTAGATGGGAGTGGTCATCAAAGAATTCCTGCGTCAGTCACTGGCTCATTAAACAAAAAACGCCGCCCCAAACAGGGGCGGCGTGTGAAACTCTTGTGATAGGCGCCTTAAGCGACGTCAAACACCAGCGGCTTCACCTGACGGAACATGTCGGTTTGGCACAGCTTGTCGACAACCGGCGCAGGCACCTGAGCATCGACGTAAAGCAAGGCAATCGCTTCGCCACCGACATCGGCGCGGCCAAGGGTAAAGTTGGCGATGTTCACGCCGTTTTCGCCCATGGTCTGACCCAAGGTGCCGATGATGCCCGGCACGTCTTCGTTGGTGGTATAAAGCATGTTGGCGCCGACTTCGGCGTCGATGTTGATGCCTTTGATCTGGATAAAGCGTGGTTTGCCATCGCTGAACACTGTTCCTGCAACCGAACGCTCGCGCTTGTCGGTCACCACGGTCACTTTGATATAGCCGTCAAAGGTGCCCGATTTGTCTTGGTTGGTGGTCGAGATCTTGATGCCGCGCTCTTTGGCGACAACAGGTGCCGACACCATGTTCACGTCTGGGTTGGCTTTCTTCATGATGCCAGCCACAACCGCACAGTTCAGCGCAGCAAGGTTCATGTCAGACACAACACCATCGTAAAGGATGTTGATGGCTTTGATCGGCTCGTCAGTCATCTGACCCGAGAACGCACCAAGGTGCTCGGCCAGTTTGATCCACGGGCCCATGACTTTGGCTTCTTCTGCGGTCACGGACGGCATGTTCAACGCGTTTTCCACAGCACCGGTCAGCAAATAATTCGACATCTGCTCAGCCACCTGAAGCGCCACGTTTTCTTGGGCTTCGGTTGTGGCCGCGCCAAGGTGCGGTGTGCAGACGACGTTGGGCAGGTTGAAAAGCGCGTTTTCTTTGGCTGGCTCTTCTTTGAACACGTCAAACGCTGCACCAGCAACGTGGCCGGATTTCAGCAATTCGGCCAGTGCTTCTTCGTCGACCAGACCACCGCGGGCACAGTTGATGATGCGCACGCCTTTCTTGGTTTTGGCGAGGTTTTCAGCCGACAGGATGTTGGCTGTGGCGTCGGTGAACGGCACATGCAGGGTGATGAAATCGGCGCGTGTCAGCAGCGCGTCCAGTTCAACCTTTTCTACGCCCATTTTGTCGGCTTTTTCTTCGGACAAGAAGGGGTCATAGGCGACCACTTTCATCTTCAGGCCACGCGCGCGGTCGCACACGATGCCACCGATGTTGCCCGCGCCGATCACGCCGAGTGTTTTGTTGGTCAGCTCGACGCCCATGAATTTGGACTTTTCCCATTTGCCGGCGTGTGTGGATTCGGACGCTTCGGGGATCTGGCGTGCCACGGCGAACATCATCGCAATGGCGTGCTCGGCTGTTGTGATCATGTTGCCGAACGGCGTGTTCATGACGATCACGCCTTTTTTCGACGCAGCCTCTTTGTCGACGTTGTCGGTGCCGATGCCGGCGCGACCGATGACTTTGAGGTTGTCGGCGTTCTCCAGCAGTTTCGCTGTGGCTTTGGTGGCCGAGCGGATCGCAAGGCCGTCGTATTGGCCAATCACTTCGGCCAGCGCGTCTTTGTCTTTGCCAAGATCGGGCATGAAATCTACGTCGATGCCACGGTCGCGGAAAATCTGAACGGCGGTTTCGCTGAGTTTATCAGAAACGAGTACTTTGGGAGCCATGTTGAGCGTCCTTTATGTCGGGGGCCGGATTGGCCTGAATGGGAAAGGTGGAAGCTGCCCGGCGAGGCCGGACAGGAATTCACTTAGGCTTGTGCTGCGATTTCGGCTTCAAAAGCCCATGCAAGCCACGGGAGCATCGCGTTGATGTCAGCGGTTTCCACCGTGCCACCACACCAGATGCGCAGACCGGCTGGCGCGTCACGATAAGCACCGATGTCCAGCGCGATGTCCTCAAGCTCCAGACGTGTTGCAACGGCTTTGGCAAAGGCCGCACCGTCTTGAATACGTGCGTCCGTGAACTTCAGGCAGACCGAAGTGTTGGAGCGTGTCGCATCATCCCCGGCCAGATTTGCGATCCAGTCATTGGCGTCGCAGAAATCAAACACGGCTTGCGCGTTGGCATCAGCGCGCGCGATCATGCCTTTCAGGCCGCCTACTGAGCGGGCCCAGTCCAGCGCGAACAGGTAGTCTTCGACAGCCAGCATCGACGGTGTGTTGATGGTCGCGCCGGTAAAGATGCCTTCGATCAGCTTGCCGCCTTTGGTCATACGGAAGATTTTCGGCAGAGGCCATGCAGGGGTGTAGCTTTCCAGACGTGCGACAGCGCGTGGCGACAGAACGATCACACCGTGGGCCGCTTCGCCGCCCAGAACCTTCTGCCAAGAGAAGGTGGTGACATCCAGTTTGTCCCAATCCAGATCCATCGCGAAAGCCGCCGAAGTGGCGTCGCAAATCGTCAGGCCGGTTCGGTTGGCGTCAATCCAGTCGCCGTTTGGCACGCGCACACCCGAGGTGGTGCCGTTCCAAGTAAAGACAACGTCGTTGTTGAAATCCACTGAGGCAAGATCAACGATCTGGCCGTAGTCGGCAGTCTTGGCTTCCGCGTCGATCTTCAGCTGTTTGACCACGTCGGTGATCCAGCCTGCGCCGAAAGATTCCCATGCCAGCATCTCAACCTTGCGTTCGCCAAGCAGCGACCACAAAGCCATCTCTACAGCACCTGTGTCAGATGCCGGAACGATGCCGATTTTATAGTCAGCGGGGATGCCCAGAACTTCGCGGGTGCCTTCGATGGCATCCTTCAACTTGGCTTTGCCAACAGCTGCGCGGTGGCTGCGACCCAATGGGGCGTCTGCCAGTTTGGACAATTCAAATGTGGGGGGTTTGGCACATGGGCCAGAAGAAAAACGCGGGTTTGCCGGCCGCGCTGCCGGTTGCTGAGTAGCCATCAATGCTATCCTTACAGATATATGCCTCTCGTTGGGGAGAGGTGTCCCACCGACGGGGATAAGGCGGATGCTGCGGCTGCACAACAGGGAAAATTTGCGATCACGACAGTTTGTCACGCAAAACTGACGCGCTTTGACCACTATCGGAAACTTGCGAAAGCAGTCAGTGTTGCGTCGAAGGGAGCGGTTTGTTGGTGCAAGCACATTTTGTTTGGAAATTCGGGCGAGTCGTAAATCTATTGGAGGAGCCAGAGTGGAGTGAATTAGAGCCGCTTCTTCTCAATCCAATTGAAGCCATGAAGGCCTACCGCAAGCGGACAGGGTTGAGCTTGTCGCAAGCTCGGCAAGCCTTGGATCAAGGTCACTTGCACGACGCCGCAATGCAAAAATATTTTGAACTCACCAACGAGCACATTGAAACTTTCACGGAGTTATATCACGTGCGACTGTCAATATACGGTCGGCCGTGCCCCGTTTGTCAGAAACTCATGCGAACTCCCGAGGCCAAATTATGTGCGGCGTGCGGCTACCAATTGCCCGATGGCGAGGTGGCCGGGCCGTGTAGAGCAACTGGCTAAATGCGCACCGCTTCCAGCGTGTCCTTCAACAGTTTGGCAGAGGCGGCCAGCGCCGCATGTTCCTCGGCACTGATTTCCGGCGCGACATCGGTGATCACGCCCCCTTTGCCAACCACGCGCGGCAGCGACAGTGGCACGTCTTTTACGCCTTCCATCTCGGGCGTCATGATCGACACAGAATGCACCGAGTTCTCATCGCCTTCAATCGCTGCGACCAGACGGGCGAGACCGGCACCGATGCCGTAAAAGGTCGCGCCTTTGCCTTCGATGATGCGATAGGCGGCGCGACGGACGCCCTCATCAATGGCGGCGCGCACGGTGTCGGTGATCGGTCTGCCTGTTTCACGAGCGAAGCTGAGCAAATCCCGCGCGCCCACCTGTGCCGAGGACCACGACAGAACTTCGCTGTCGCCATGTTCGCCCAGCACATAGGCGTGGATCGAACGCGGATCGATATCGAGGTGCTGACCCAACAGCACGCGAAACCGCGCCGTGTCCAGAATGGTGCCGGACCCGATCACGCGATGGGCGGGCAGGCCGGTCAAGCGCAAGGTGATGCCGGTCATGATGTCCACAGGGTTGGACGCGATTAGCAAAATGGCGTCCGGCGCATGGGTTAAAACCTGATCGGTCACGATCCGAAACACAGCCGCATTGCGCGCCAACAGATCAAGCCGCGTTTCACCGGTTTTCTGGCTGACACCGGCGGCGATGATCACCACTTCGGCGCCGGTCAGGTCACTATACCCTCCGGCACGCACTTCGGTTGTGGCGGCAAACGGCATCGCGTGGCTGATGTCTTCGGCCTGCGCTGCCGCCATTGCCGGATCAAGATCGATCAGCACGATTTCGCGGGCTTTGCCCAAAAGCGCGATGGCATAAGCCGCGGATGCGCCCACTTGTCCGGCGCCGACAATTCCGATTTTCATCACGGTCTCCAATCTGCATACCCCCAGACGTAATCCGGGGCTGGTCTTGTGCAAGCTGTCGTGGTCTATGACAGCCTGATTTTGCCGCCTCTCTGCACACAAAGGTAGATTTATGTTTGTCGCGACCCTTTTGACAGCCCCGTCCAAGCCTTCCCTTGATCCTGCGTTGGTGGAAAGCCTGCGCAACGCGTGGGGCGGCGGCGATGCACAGTGGTTGGCACCGGATGAGGCCGCCGAATTCTCGCTGTCGCAGATGCCGGACAATCGCTGGGATGTGTGGGCCGATCTTCAAGGCATGGGCGTTGATCTGGTGATCCAGCCCGCCGAGGGACGCCGCAAAAAGATGCTGCTGGCGGATATGGACAGCACCATGATCCAGCAGGAATGCATCGACGAGCTGGCGGACGAGGCCGGCGTTGGCGAACGCGTCAAAGACATCACCGCACGCGCCATGAATGGCGAGCTGGATTTTGACGGCGCGCTGACGGAACGCGTTGGCTTGCTCAAGGGGTTGGACGAGTCGGTGATCGCCAAGGTTCTGGCCGAGCGCATCACCTTGATGCCCGGCGGCCGCGCCTTGCTGGCGACAATGAAAGCCGACGGCGCGTACGCGGCCTTGGTGTCAGGCGGCTTCACAGCCTTTACTGCCAAAGTGGCCACCGAACTTGGTTTTGACGAAAACCGCGCCAACACATTGTTGGTGGCAGACGGCAAACTGACCGGCGACGTGGGTCGGCCTATCTTGGGGCGCGAGGCCAAAGTGCAAGCCCTTAAGGAAATCACCGCGCGGCTTGGTTTGTCTCATGATGATGTAATGGCCGTGGGCGACGGAGCCAACGATCTGGGTATGCTGGGTCTGGCCGGCGCAGGCGTTGCCCTGCACGCCAAACCTTCGGTGGCTGCGGAATGCGACCTCCGGATCAATCACGGCGATCTGACCGCACTTCTCTATGTTCAGGGCTACGCCAAGACCGAGTTTGTCGGGATCTGATACATGCTTGAATTTGGCTTTGAGGCGTTGCTGCTTTTGTTGGCGGCCGGGTTTTTCGCGGGTTTTGTGGACGCCATCGCAGGCGGTGGCGGGCTGATCACTTTGCCGACATTGATGATCGCGGGCGTGCCGCCGGTTCAGGCACTGGCGACCAACAAAATCCAAGGCATGTTTGGCGCCGGAACGGCTGCCTATTCATATGCCAAAAGCGGGCTGGTGGATCTGCGCGAGCAAGCCTTGCCCGCGGTTCTTGCCGGTGTGGCGTCTTTTGCAGGCGCCTTGCTGGTGTCGGTGTTGCCCACTGATTGGATCCGCCTTGTGTTGCCCTTACTGCTCATTGGCATCGCGATATTTTTTGCGTTTCGCAAGGATCCCGACGATCTCGACCGCACAGCGCGCCTGTCGCCCTTGGCGTTTACCTGGACAGCGGTGCCTTTGGTGGGCGCCTACGACGGATTGCTCGGGCCGGGTGCAGGCAGTTTTTACATGATCGCCTTTGTGGCGCTGGGCGGCTACGGCATCCTTAAGGCCACGGCACATACCAAGCTTTTGAACTTTGCGTCCAATGTCGGTGGTTTGGCCGGATTTATCCTTGTGGCGGAGCCGCTATGGGCGCTGGGTCTGATGATGGGTGCAATGCAAATTGCCGGAGCGCGGCTAGGGGCCAAGATGGCAATGGCCAAAGGGGCAAAGCTGATCAGACCGTTGTTGGTGGCGACATCCCTGATCCTCGCGGCCAAGCTTTTGTGGAATGCGCTCTGATCTCTCTCACGCAACCGTCATAATTTAACGTTTGTGTTAAATAAAGAATCGGGCGATGCTCAGTCCATGACACACCTGACCACAGCCTTCGCCGCTTTGTCCGATCAAACCCGCCTCAGCATGGTGGAGCGCTTGATGGGCGAGGGCGAACTTGCGGCTGGCGATCTGGTGTCTGACGCCACAATCAGCGGCCCCGCCATCTCGCGCCACCTGAAGGTGCTGCGCACTGCGGGTCTGATCCAACAACGCGCCGACGGCACCAAACGCTATTATTCTGTGCGGCCTGAAGCGATGCAGGCCATTGCAGGCTGGACCATGGACCACAAAGCATTTTGGCAGGCCGGACTTGACCGCTTGGACGCCCTATTTGCAGAGGAAACTGAATGACAGACGCCCGTTTGGAACGCGACTTTCCGGTGACGCCGGATCGGCTTTATGCTGCGGTGACAAACCCGGCGGAAGTATCTCGCTGGTGGGGTCCCGAAGGCATGACGCTGGGAGATCACACGCTTGAGTTCACCAAGCTCGGCCCATGGCATTCTGTGATCCAAGGCGATGAAGGGCGGACGATGAAGATGTCCGGTCAAATCACCAGTCTGGACCCACCCAAGTCCGTTGGCTTCACGTGGGCATGGCACGACGAAAACGATGCGCGCGGCCACGAAAGTCATGTCACTTTTACGATCGTTGAAACCACTGACGGTGCCAAGTTGATCATCGATCACCGCGACCTTCAGGACGAGGATCAGGCGCAAGGCCACAGCCGTGGCTGGACCAGTACCCTCAACTGTCTCGCGGCGCTTTTTGAATGAATTTCACCTAAGACCCTTCACAACAAGGAGACTTTCAATGCCCAAATTTATGTTCATCTACCACGGTGGTGGCCGACCCGAGACCCCGGAAGAAGGCGAAAAAGTTATGGCCGCCTGGGGCGCCTGGATGGAAGGCATCGGCGCCAATATGATTGACGGCGGCAACCCAGCTGGCATGTCCAAAACCGTCAGCGCCACCGGCGTGTCAGACGACGGCGGCGCCAACCCGGTCTCAGGCTACACGCTGGTAAATGCGGCTGACATGGACGCAGCCTGTGAAATGGCCAAGGGCTGCCCGATCCTTGAGGACGGCAAAGGCACAGTGGAAGTCGCAGAAGCGATGGAAATGTAGCAGACGTCCCGCCTGCTTCTTTCTGGCTCAAAATACCCACTTAGGCTCAGCGAAGCTGAGCCACGCCCAACCAAACGCAGACGCCCCTTGGGGCGTCTGCCTTGGGCGGGAGCGCCGCCGCCTTAACGCAGCGCAGCCCCTGCTTTCATCAAACCGGTTTGCAGCCCGTCCCAGTTGCGGATGGGCGCATCCAGGTATTTCTTGGCCTCGGGGTGCGCCGGATCGAGCGCACCGAGTTTGACAAGAATAGCTGCAATCGCGTTCTCGGATGCGCGGGTCGCGCCGTCCACGATTTTGAGCGCCACGCCCAACCCCTGTTCCGGCAGCATCGCCACGAAATAGGCCTCGGCGCCGGTTTTAATTGCCACAGTATGGCCCATCGCGCGCATCAGGTTGGTACAGGCACGGCCTTCGCCAGCCACATATTCAGGATGTTTCGCCATGGCGGTGCGCAGCCGCGCGGCTGCGGTTTCGCGGGTGCCGTTGCCTTCGCGCGCACTGGCATAAAACGCCATCGCGCGGGCCATGCCGTGCAGGGTGCTTGCGTGATTGGGGGCAGAACAGCCGTCGATACCGTATCCGGGGCTGTTTTCCTGCGTTAGCTCTTCGTGTGCGGCCAGAACCGCCTTTTGCACCGGATGGTCGATCTCGCAATACTCCGGACCTGCGCCAAGGTGTTTGGTCAGCGTCAGAAATCCTGAATGTTTGCCAGAGCAATTGTTGTGCACGCGACAAACCGGATCGCCACAGCGGATCAAGTCATCGCGGATCGCCAGATCACGCGGCTCTTGCGGGCCGCACCGCAGATCATCTTCGCCAAAGCCTTGCGCCGCCAGCCAATCCCGCACCATGTCGTTGTGGATTGCCGATGCGTTGTGGCTCGCGCAGGCCAATGCCAGATGTGTCTCCGTTAACCCCGCCGCATCGGCTGCACCGCTCTCAACAAGCGGCAACGCCTGAATCATTTTGGATGAACTGCGCGGCAACACCACGGCCTCGGGATCGCCCCATGCCTCAACAATCTCACCTGCAGCATTACAGACCACGGCATGCCCGTGATGCATGCTTTCAAGGATGTCTCCACGCCACATTTCGGTCATCAGCACAGGATCAGTCATGATTTCTCTCTTTTTCATGGGCAAAATCGTGCCAACGGGTCTTTCGCCCAAAGGCCAACATGGGTTAGACTCACCGCATCGAGACAAGAATGTCCAGCCTACAAGAAATGGCGCACAAGCCGGGGCGGGCAGTTATTTGAGGCAAGTCACAGCTTGGAGGCTGTTGGGTATGGGATCACGTTTGGTGAAAGCCTTGGTTGCGGCGACGGGTCTGTCGCTGTTTGGGGTTGCCGGTCAGGCACAGGAAAGCAGCGACAATCAGGTTGCGGCAATGACCGACTGGAGCGTCTTTGAACACAAAGACAGCGACAAGCGGGAATGCTGGGCGGTGAGCACCGCCAAAGAAAGCGTCAACACCCGCGGCGGGCAGGTGGTTGCGGTGAAGCGCAGCGACATCCTGTTGATGGTGTCGTATCTGCCGCATTTGAGCGTGACCGGTCAGGTCGGGTTCACCGGCGGGTATCCTTTTGCATCCGGGTCTCCGGTGAATGTGGATATCGACGGCAATACATTCTCGCTGATCACCGAAGGTGAATGGGCGTGGCCCGCCTCCGAAGGGGACGACGCGGCCATCGTTGCGGCAATGAAGCGCGGCAAATCCGCTGTGTTCTCTGCACAATCCTCGCGCGGGACCAAAACCAAAGACAGCTTTTCGTTGCTTGGCTTTACCGCAGCCGTCGAGGACGCGGGCAAACGCTGCAATTGACGTGACCGGCCCGCGTGTGCGGGCCGAATGACCTCTGCCAAGGTTAAAGACTGCCACATCGCCACAGGGGGGACGACCGTTGGACAAACCGACGGCGCCCAACAGAAGTGAGGTACAGGTATGGCAGATCCCAAGTTTACCGAGATCAAATATCGCGGCGCGGGTTCGCAGGACTTTATCGAGATCGCCGTTGACGCGGGCATGGATGTCTCCGGCATTCAGGTTGTGATTTATCACGCCAACGGCAACGTGCGTTCAACCAATGGCATTGGCGCCTATGACGACACCATGTTTGGCCAGGACGTCTATTCACTGGATGCTGCCGTACACAAGAACGGCGCGGTGGCGCTTGTGGTGGATGGCGTGGTTGTCAGCTTTGTTTCCTTTGACACCAGCGTGACACCCAGTTCCGGCCCCGCTGCGGGGATGACGTCCACCCAGATCGGTTCCACCGGCAACAACCAAAATCAATCCGTGCAACTTGATGAGAACGGCGATTGGATCACTGGTCCACTAAACGAAGGCACAATCCCTTGTTTTCTGGTCGGCACCAAGATCGCCACGCGACGCGGCGAGATCGCGGTTGAGGACCTGCGCCCGGGCGATCACGTGATGGTGCGCGATGGCGGGTTTGCTCCGATCCGCTGGATTGGCAGCTACACCACACAAGCGCGCGGTCCGGCATTTGAGAAAGCCGCTCCGATCAAAATTCCTCGAGGCGCGATGGGCAAAGGACAGCCGAGCCGTGACCTTTATGTGTCCCCAAATCACCGGATTTGGATGCGCGATGCCAGCTTTGAGATGCTGTTTGACTCGCGTGAGGTGTTGATTCCCGCCAAGCAACTGGTCGGCTGGAACGGCATCACGCAGGTGTCTTATGTGCCGCAGCCGGAGTATTTCCACTTTTTGTTTGACCAACACCAGATTGTTTTGTCGGACGGATTGCTGACCGAGAGTTTTCACCCCGGAGAGGTCACGCTGGATCAGTTCCAACACGAAGCACGCGACGAGCTGCTGGGCCTGTTCCCCGACCTGATGCAGGTGGCGACCGGCGGTAAAACTGCGCGGCGCTGTTTGAAGTCGTATGAGGCACCATTGGCGCTGGAGGCAAAATCAGTCGCCTGACGGGTGTTCGGCGTAAAAGCGCAAAAGGTAAGTGGCCAGACTTTTGTCCTCTTCTTCGACGAAGGGCTCGCCTGTGTCCAAACATGTCTTGATCCGATCGATCCGAAACACGCGAAAGTCCTGTCGCGTCTCGCACCATCCCGTCATGGTCCACGCACGGCCCCAGTACTCCATTTGCAACGGCCTGATCCGACGACGTGTGCGACTGCCATTTAGGGCCAGATACTCGATCGCCAGCACCAGTTGTTCGCGAATGGCGCGGCGGATGACTGGCATCAACTCGAAACTTGCCTCTACCTCGGGCGCTGCAAAGATTTCTTTGCCAAAGCCGTCGAGCGCACCGAACATCGGGTTGGGCATCGCCTGATCGATTTTGGTCAGCACGCGATTGGCGGCGTCTTGCAGCTCTGTATCCGCAGTTTGGCGCACCAACGCTGCGCCCAGATGCAGTGCCTCAAGCTCCACCTGTGACAATGCCATTGGCGGCATGAAAACCGGCGCGCGCAGGATGTATCCAACTCCGCGCTCGCCCTCGACGGGGATGCCGCTGGCCACCAGCGTGTCCATGTCGCGATAAATGGTGCGGACCGCCACCTCCATGTGCTCTGCCAGATCGGACGCACGGTGCAACCGCCCGTCGCGCAGGATCTGGATCAGGTCAAAAAGGCGGTCGGTCCGACGCATGTCAGGCGGTGCTTCCTTGGACGGTGTAATGGGTCATGCTCATAGAACTTTCGTCCAGAACGGCCACAAGGTCGAGCAGTTCGGGATATTTCTGCGGATCAAAGGCGTCTGCCACCGCCATTGCACTGGCCATAGTCTCCCACTCGACTTCATCGATCCATTCGCCATCGGCAGTGACAGCAATGCGCCGCGCCACATAGCCGGATTGTGCCTCGGCAAAAGGCATGGATTTTTCCCAAGCTGCCAATGCCGCTTCGGGCGTGACACCGTCTTTGACACGGTAACGAACAATTTCCAGTACAGACATGAACTCTCTCCTTTTTGAGGTGCTGATGCAGTCTGTCTGACACAGGCCAACTGACACGGTCTGTCAGTTGCGTGGCCCCGCACGTGTATTATTTGCAAATTGCCCTATATGGTGTATCTGCACCGCTTGATTTCCCAGATGAGTCCGGACCCATGAGCACCAGCGCGCCAATCACGCAGGACGTGATGACCATTCCCCGCAAGCTGCCCGAAGGCGGCAAGATCAACCTTGTCGGGTTGACCCGTGACCAGCTGCGCGAGGTTCTGATCGCCAACGGCACGAAGGAAAAGCAGGCCAAGATGCGGGTCGGGCAGATCTGGCAGTGGATTTATCAATGGGGCGTGCGCGATTTTCACGACATGACCAACCTGTCCAAGGCCTATCGCGCCGAGTTGGACGAGCTCTTTGAAATCGCGATCCCCGAGGTGATCACCAAGCAGGTGTCCGAGGATGGCACGCGCAAATATCTGGTGCGCATTGCCGGCGGTCACGAAGTCGAAGTGGTCTACATCCCCGAGGAAGACCGCGGCACGCTGTGCATTTCGTCACAAGTCGGCTGCACGCTGACCTGCTCGTTCTGCCACACCGGCACTCAGAAGTTGGTGCGCAATCTGACCTCTGCCGAGATCATTGGTCAGGTGATGATGGCGCGCGATGATTTGAACGAATGGCCCACCCCCGGCACCCGCACCACCGAGGACAGCCCGCGTTTGTTGTCTAACATCGTGCTGATGGGCATGGGTGAGCCGCTATATAATTTTGACAACGTGCGCGATGCGATGAAAATCGCGATGGATCCTGAAGGCATCCAACTGTCTCGCCGTCGGATTACTCTGTCGACCTCTGGTGTGGTGCCGGAAATCGCCCGCACGGCGCAGGAAATTGGCTGTTTGTTGGCGATTTCCTTCCACGCCACCACCGATGATGTGCGCGATATGCTGGTGCCGATCAACAAACGCTGGAATATCGAAGAGCTACTGCAATCGTTGGCGGATTATCCGAAAGTGTCCAACTCCGAACGCATCACCTTTGAATATGTGATGCTGCAAGGCGTGAACGACAGCAAAGAAGACGCGCATCGGCTGGTGGATCACATCAAACGCTTCAACATTCCGGCCAAGATCAACCTGATCCCGTTCAACGAATGGCCCGGCGCGCCCTACAAGCGCAGCTCCAACAACCGCATCCACGCCTTTGCCGACATCATCCATGCTGCAGGATATTCCAGCCCAATCCGCAAACCACGCGGCGAAGATATCATGGCGGCGTGTGGTCAGCTCAAGTCCGCAACGGAACGTGCGCGAAAGTCGCGCAAGCAGATTGAAGCGGAGACAGGCGTCAGCCAGGGTTGAAACGCGTGATTTTCTGACGGAACCGGATTAGGCTGGTCGCGAGTTTCCTTTGAAAGGTGCATTTATGCCCAAATTTGTTCTGTCCGCCGCCGCGCATTTGCTGGCCAACTTTATCGGTCTGTTGATCGCCAACCTTTTGCTGCCCGGATTTTCCATTGGCGCATTGGCGATGCTGATCGTGACCGTGGTGTTTACGGTGGTGTCGATGATCCTGTTGCCGATGATCCGTAAACTGTCCGAGAAAAAGATGCCGGAGTTGTTGGGTGGCATATCGTTGATTGTCACCTTTGTCGGGCTGCTTGTGACCGAGCTTTTGGTCAGCAATTTCACAATCGGTGGTATCTCGAACCTTCTTGCCGCCACTTTGATTGTTTGGCTGGGCGCACTAATCGCTGGGGTTTTGGTGCCGAAATACCTGTTTCCCTCTCTGAAAGTGCCAAAATCGTAAACAATAGCGGTGTTTGCCTAAAACTTTCCCCAATTGAGGACCAATTGCGCCCCGATCAACAGTCAGTTTCCTAATTGTCAACAAACAGAGAGGACTGACACATGGCACATGCAGATATTGGCGGCGCAATGATCGACGCGCCCGTTCTGGACATTCTGACCCGCGAAAAATCCAACTCGCTGAGCAATCGCGAGTGGCGTTTCCGCCTTCAGGGCTACGGTTATGCGATCAAAGACGTCGCAGGGACACAAGTTGTGACCAAGCTGCCCCAAGGTGTTGAACTGGGTGTTTTGCCCGCAAGCTTCCACTAAGCAGACGCCGCACAAACACAAGGGCTGCGCCCCGGACACATGCCGGGAAGCCAAGGCTCAAATCAACGCCCGGGAAGCGACCCGCGACGGGAGTAATCCTGCCAACCGTTGAGAATATCGACCGCCTCTTCGGCGGTTTCTACAAACTGGAACAGGTCGAGGTCATCGGCCGAAATGGTGCCCGCATCCGCGAGCGCCTCCCAGTTGATGATTTTTTCCCAGAACGCTTGACCAAACAGCAAAAACGGCACGCGATCCATGCGGCCGGTCTGGATCAGCGTTAAAGTTTCAAACATTTCATCCAACGTGCCAAAGCCACCGGGAAAGACGCAGATCGCGCTGGCGCGCATCAGGAAATGCATTTTGCGGATCGCAAAATAGTGGAAGTTGAAACACAGCTCGGGCGTTACGTACTCGTTTGGCGCCTGCTCGTGGGGCAGCACGATATTAAGCCCGATGGACCGCCCGCCGGCCTCGACCGCGCCGCGGTTGCCGGCCTCCATCACACCGGGACCGCCGCCGGTCACCACGACGTTTTTGCGTCCGTCCGAGGCCGCCGTCACAATCTGTGCAAACTTGCGGGCTTCTTCATAGTACTTCGAAAGGTCCGCCAGAGTTTTTGTGCGTGCGGTGTCTTTCTTGGCGGGCTCGGGAATGCGCGCACCACCAAACAGCACAACGGTGCTTTCGATGCCGTGCTCGTCCAGCGCCAATTCCGGCTTTAGCAATTCAAGCTGCAACCGCACCGGACGCAATTCCGGCCGACACATGAAATCTTCGTCCGCAAAGGCCAGCCGATAAGACGGCGCGCGGGTTTGCGGTGTGTCTGGCACCTGCTCTGCGGCTTCGCGATCTGAGCGGGCATAGGGCAACGGATGGGAGCGGTTTTCAGTCATAAAAGAAGTCCTCGTTAGCGCGATTTGTCGACAGCTAGCGCGTTCTTTGACCGCTGACCAGTGACAGCGCTGTGACCGGTGTGCCGCGTGCAATTCCGAACATGTCGCTTTGCAAGGTGACGTGGGCGGTTGAAGCGGGTAAGAAGCCTGCGACTTTGCCCTGACCGGAGACAAGAGACCAATGTCCAACGCCCAACTGGAAACCGCCATCGAAGCCGCATGGGATGCGCGCGACACCATCACGTCCGCCACCTCAGGCGAAACCCGTGAAGCCATCGAAGACACGCTGAACGCGCTGGACAGCGGCAGCTTGCGCGTGGCTGTAAAGCTGGAGAACGGCGATTGGCACGTCAATCAATGGGCCAAAAAAGCAGTGCTGCTTGGCTTCCGCATCAAAGATATGGAAATTCAGACCGGTGGTCCGCAAGGCGGCGGCTGGTGGGACAAGGTCGACAGCAAGTTCCTCGGCTGGGGTGAAAACCAGTGGCAGGCGGCAGGTTTTCGCGCCGTGCCGAACTGCATTGTGCGCAAATCGGCCTTCATCGCACCTGGCGTTGTTTTGATGCCGTCGTTTGTGAACCTCGGCGCTTATGTCGACGAAGGCACCATGGTTGATACATGGGCCACTGTTGGGTCCTGTGCCCAGATCGGCAAAAACGTGCACCTGTCCGGTGGCGTTGGCATCGGCGGCGTTCTGGAACCCATGCAGGCGGGTCCAACCATCATCGAAGACAACTGCTTTATCGGCGCGCGTTCTGAGGTGGTCGAAGGCTGTATCGTGCGTGAGGGCTCGGTGCTGGGTATGGGTGTTTACGTCGGCCAGTCGACCAAGATCGTGGACCGCGAAACCGGCGAAGTGATGTACGGCGAAGTGCCGCCATATTCGGTGGTTGTGTCGGGCTCCATGCCGTCCAAGAACGGTGTCAGCCTGTATTGCGCAGTGATCGTCAAACGCGTGGACGCAAAAACCCGCTCCAAAACCGGCATTAACGAGCTGTTGCGGGACTGATTAGTACCGGAAGTTGGCACCGAACCAGCGCTTTAGCAGCGTGTCATAGGTGCCATCTTCGCGCAGTTTCAGCAAAGCCTGATTGATTTCTTCGCGCATCGCGCTGTCTGCCGGCAGCGCGATGCCGTAGTTTTCGGGCCGGTAAACACGCTCGATCACCCGCGCCTTGGATTTGGGATTGGCGCGGACGTGATAGGCCAAAATAGGCCCGTCAAACACCACCGAGTCGATTGTGCCCGCGTCAAAGTCCGCCAGCATTTGCTGTGGTGAAATATATCCGGTGAAGCGGATGTCGCGCTGGTTTAGGAAATTAGCGCTGGTGGACCCAACCACCGTGCCAACGTCGCGCCCGTCCAGATCGTTGATGCTGTCCACGCTTTCTTGCAGGGCTTCGACGGTTACAGCGGCGGTGATCGTCGCGACAAAAACCGACACCACAAACAAGCTGGCCACCACAAGAATTACGGCAAAGAACCGACCCGGTTTTGTCTGGGGAACGCGTTCTTCAAAGCCGCCGTTGACCACAAGGTTGAGCGCCCACCAGAACGACGGAAACAGCGCGTCCTTGGCAGGGCGATCAAAATACGGCTGGTGGTTGCGCTCAAACAGCCACATCAGCATGCCGCCACCAAACAAGAGACCCAAGGCGATCAGGATGGCGGTGCCAATCTCTTGTGTCAGCAAGCCACCAACGCGGCCCAGCGTGCTCCCTTCTTTCGGCATCAAGATCTGAATGCCGCTTTCAAAAATCGGCTGGCTGAAATCCATTTCAACTTCGCGCGCCGCGGTGATTGAGATATTGGCAATCGCTCCATCCACGGCGTTGGTCTTTACGGCATCCAACATCGCGCTAAAGCTTTCAGCCGGGGCAAAGGTCACCGTCTTGCCAAGATCGTCCGCGATGGCACGCATCAAATCGATGCTGAACCCCTCAGGCACGCCGCTGTCGGTCTCAAGCATCGCAAATGGGGGTCGGTCCACCGTGGCAAAGACCAGCCTGTCCCCGACCTGCGCCGCAGCGCCGGTCGCCACCGAAAGAAGTGTCATGGCCGCCAATGCGACCGCTGCAAAGAGTTTCATGGCAAAGTTGGTCCCGAGTTCAGCATCCAATAGCCCCTGGGTGAAAATCCGGTCAACCGACCCAGATCAATTACCCAGGGGAAACCTGCGCAAAACACAAATAAATGTCGGGAAAGTATCAGGGAAACCACGTTTTAGGCGGCGTGCATCAAAGCCTTGGCTTCTTGTGCACGCAGCGAAACGCGTGCAACCGGCCCATATCCGTAGCCCATGAACTTGTCGGTGTTGGGCATATGCGCGAGAATTTCCTGCCGGGTTGCCGGATCAAAAGAGTCCAGCGTTTCGTGGCTTGGATGGTAGCTTTCGCAGTCCAGCCCATTGACGCGCACGATCTCGTGCCGGTCAAACAGCAGATGCACATAGGTTACCGGCAAACCATCGTTTCGCACGCGAACCGAGGCGTTGTTTACAAGATCACCGGCTTTGATCAGCACTTCCCTTTCGCCGAACAGAGTTGCCGCCGTGTCCGATAGCACCAGAACCCGATGGTTGCGGGAAAACGCGACGGCGTCGTGGGTTCCTAATGCGCCTGCCGCAATCTCGACCGGGGCGTCATCGCCCAGCGCCAAGCGGCTGGAGCGACCGATCCAGCGCAGCACCTGATACCCGTTGTCGCGGGTTAACACTTTGTCTCCGGGTGACAGGTCTTCGATGGCCACAAGGCCAGCCTGCGTCACAATTTGAGAGCCCGCCACAAAACAAGGGACCGATGTGGCCGATGTGGTTGAGCCAATTTCGTTTCGGGCCAAAGAGGCCACGTGGGTTTTGGCCAAGCCCAACCCGCTCAGCACAGACGTGGTTCGCGCAAGATCGTTGTGTGTGTCCGTCATTGTTGCCCCCTGTTTTGGCAATACAAGCTCACAGCCAATGTATGTTCTGCGGTACGTTTTGACCTTTGGCCCACTCGTCATTGATTTTGGCAAACCTGCCAAAATGACGGCGTATGCTGACGATCGACAGCAGGCGGGGTCTGGTCTTGCCAACAAAGTGCCTGTTAGGCGTTACCAAGTGATGATTGGCGGGGGGAGAGTGATTAAACTTGTCTCCAATTTTGGTCTGTATTTGGGCCGTCAGTTGACCTTGTCCCATCTGTCAGGCTAAGGGCTGATCCCATGAGCACATCCAAACCCGCCCCCAAAAAGAAATCGCGCCAGCAGGTTTTCACCCTTCTGGTTCAGGTTGGTCGCAAAGAAGACGACGGTCTGCCCGATGGGGCAACCGGCGGCGCGCTGATGATCTATGCCAGCGGTGTGGATGAGGCCGAAGCGGTACGCGAAACTGTTGCGATCCTTAAACAGGCGGACCTCAATCCTCTGGATGTGACGGGCTACGGCACCGTCGAAGAACGCGAAGCGCAAGGCCATGAGATCGACGCCGCCGAGCGTACGTTGATGCAACGGGCCTTGGATGAAAATTCTGTTGTGGTGGCGCAACTAACGCCGTTTTACCACGGCGAGGAAAGCGACGGCGACGCCGAGCAGCAACACTGAGTTACGCGGCGCGCTGGGCGGCCAACGTCAGGGCTTCGAACTCTCGCAACACCGGATAGGCCGTGCGTGAATGCTCCGGCAGGTTGGCGCGGGTGAATTGGCCCAGCAGACTGGCGCGCAGCACATCCTGACGCCGCCGGATACGGCCAAGATCCAGACTTTCCAGATAAGTTCCGGACGCCAAAAGCGCGTCGTGATCGGGCAGGATCAGCTGACAATAGGTCACCAACGGCTCTGTCTTGATCGGTTTGGCGGCCGATCCATGCAGCAGATGGCCGGCTGGCACCAGAACGAATTCTGACCCAAATGTGTATTCAACGCGCGATCCGCCAATCACCAAGCGTTGTGTTGGTCCCACGACAATCGGTTCCTGCAGACCAAAGAAAGGCGCCCGCAGCCGGATCGGGGTGAATTGCCCTGCGGCAGGCACCGTGCGTTTGATCGCGTTCAGCACCGGCACAGTGTCGCCTTGGGCCGTGTGCACCAGATCGCCGCGTCGGAGACTGCCGGCGGGCACATACCCGTCCGCCGTCATCACCGGCGTGTCCAATGTCATCGTCGGCGCCGGGCCGATGGGCTCCACCCGATCGCTCAGCGCGGCGTAAATCACGTCCGGTGACAACACGCGTGACAGATCGTCGTGCACGAACTCACACATGTCCTCAGGGCACAGCGCGATCGGATTGACCAACTCTTTGACTTCGACGCGGAAGGTGCCGGGGCGCTCCACGGACAGGCGCCCACGAAACCGGGCCAAATCCCAACTGTAGGTGATGCGGATCACGTCCGCCCGTCCGCCGGTGTCCAGATTGATCGCGGTGTGAAATGTTTCGCTGCCGGAATTCAGCACCAGAACCACGCCGCCACCAGGTACGGCCTGAAGCGACAATCGCACGCCGCTGCGGGTCTGGGGTGCATATCCCATCAACATTTGTGGCTTGTCATAGGGCGAGACGCGGGTTTCCACGACGAGGCTGCCCGTGGGCATCGGCGCGCGCAGATCCACCAGATCTTTGCCCGGTTTCTGTCCGTACCGTGCCAACCCGTCCAGCCGGAACAGGGTGCGTGTTCTGTCGATCAAAGCCAGCCAACTCATGTCCCGCTCCTCAACTCGCCATTGCCCAATTGGCCATGGCGGCCACTTCAAACGTTTTCAAACCGGGCCGCGCCATCTGCCCGTATCCGGTGCCGCCATTGTCAGCAAGTTCAGGAAACAGCGCGCAAAGTTCAGCGACGATCTCCGGATCAAAGCTCGCGGATGTCTGCGGTCCAGGCAGGTAGCTTTCGGTGGCCAACTTCTCGGAGAACACGATCTGATGGTCGTCAAACAACAGGTGATGGTATTCCACAGTGCCGCCATCGAGTTGACGGATGGTTTTGCCATTTACCAGATCCCGCGCCTTGATCAGCACCTCTTCCTCGCCAAACAACAATTCCGACCACGCGCCGCCAACCATGACGCGATGCAACGGAGACAACGTCAGGGCGCGATGATCGCCAAAGGTGCCTTCGTCAATCAGGATCGGGGCAAACTTGCCGCGCGCTTCCACCGTGCGGCTTCCGTGCCAGCGCACCGGCTGCGGCCCGTTGTCCAGCGTCTCCACCAGATCATCCACTGCGATATGTTCCACGGGCACTTCGCCAAACGGCGTCTGAATGAAGGTTCCTGCCGCAAAACAGGGCGCCTGCGTGATGGTGACGAAGCCGGTATCGGTAGTGCCGGTCGAGCTTTCGACCAGATAGGTCAGGTTGACGGTTTCTTCGTCGCCGTCGCCCTCGATTGTGACCGTGCCGTCCGCGTTCAGCGTGATGATCTGTCCGGACCCGAGCGTTATCGGCACGCCAACCGCAACAGGTTGCCCCGCGATGTGCGTGATAGTCAGTGTGCCGCCGGTGGTGTTGATGTCGTTGCCCAGCAAATCCACCGTGGTGGTGCCGTTCAGCGCGACATTCACCGTGTCGGTTTCGGCAACCAGCGCGGTCTGCACCGAATCCGCGCCAATCAACAACGAGCTGTCATAGCTGCTGTCTGATACGTCGGCGATGATGAACTGAATGGTGTTGATAACGCCTGAGTTGACCGGAATGGTCAACGTCATCGTCAGGGTAAACCCATCCATTTCGGTGTTATAGGCTCCGCCCGTGTTGTCGATGAACAGGCTTTCGTTTTCGGCACCGTTGATGTTGCCGGGATCCACTTCGCCATTTCCGATCGCCAGAGGTACAAACTCTCCGTTGATCTGGACGGCCACAAAATCCTGATAGATCGAGTTGACGTATTCCGGGTATTCCTCTGAGGCAAAGACGAACTGCATCGTCATCGTGTCGCCCGTGGGAATAAACTGCACCTCCAGAATGGCGCCGTCATAGGTATTGGCCCCGGCCAACCCGTTCAGCACGGAATTGTTGTCAATTCCGTTCATGTTGGAGGACTGGTTGGTGTCCTGATTGAAGTCTCCATTTCGGTTGGAGAAATTGCGCGCGTTGCCTGTGGACAGGATCACTCCGCTGTCGCCGGGAGTCACACCCGGAGAGACCGAGCCGCCATTGGTGTAAACACCGGACGCATTACCGTCGCCGGTATAGGTTGCGCCGACGACTTGAACGCCGTCCCCGAAGATGGTTTCCGCCATCTCCTCCGCGTCTGCACCGCGATCCACTGGTAGTCTTGGCATACCGCCTGCCTTTGATCTCTGCCTCTGCGCCAAAGCAGGACCAAACAGCGCGCGCACCACCGCTGTTGCGGTGCGACTCCTAACCATCACGCGTCATTTTTGACGTCTTTGATGAGGGCCCCTTGGGGCAAAACTGCTGGTGACCTGCCTCGGTCAATTGTTATTGAAACCAATTAACAGCAAATTTTCGCTTGTGTTAAGGGGCTTGCACCGTTTTCCGGTACGATGCCCACGGATTTGTGGCTTTCCGGTCCTGCCGCCCTATGCGAAACCAGAGACACACCGCTGCATTCACGCCACGAGGACACCATGACCGCCACAGACGCCGCACAGTTGACCGCCGACCTGATCCGCTGCCCCTCAGTAACGCCGACCGAAGGTGGCGCGCTTGTTTTGCTGGAAAAACAGCTCTCCGCAGCCGGATTTGACTGCGCCCGCGTGGACCGTGGTGAGGTTTCCAACCTCTTCGCTCGTTGGGGCGACAAAGGCCACGCCAAGACGTTTGGCTTCAACGGTCATACCGACGTTGTGCCCGTGGGCGACGAAGCCGCGTGGACAGCGGATCCGTTTGGCGCCGAAATTCGCGACGGCATTATGTTTGGCCGCGGCGCCACAGACATGAAATCCGGCGTTGCTGCTTTTGCGGCAGCGGCCATTGATTTTGTCTCTAACACACCGCCAAAGGGGGCAATTATCCTCACCATCACCGGTGATGAGGAGGGCGACGCCGTGGACGGAACCACTGCACTCCTTGAATACCTGGACACAAATAACGAACAGATGTCCGTTTGCCTCGTAGGCGAACCAACGTGCCCCAATGAGATGGGCGAAATGATGAAAATCGGTCGCCGAGGCTCGCTCACGGCCTATTTCACCTTCACTGGTATCCAAGGCCACTCGGCTTACCCGCACCGGGCCAAAAATCCGTTGCCGGCCATGGCGCGCCTGATGGATCGCCTGTCCAGCCACACGCTGGACGCAGGCACTGACCATTTTGACGCCTCTACGCTGGCCGTTGTGACCATGGACACCGGCAATCCGGCCACCAATGTGATCCCCGCGGAATGCCGCGCTACGGTCAACATTCGTTTCAACGACGTGCACTCTGGCGCGTCGCTCACGGATTGGATGCAAGGACTTGTTGATGCGGTTGCCGCCGACAGTGGCGTCGAGATCGGTATGACCGTGAAAATCTCTGGCGAAAGCTTTATCACGCCCCCGGGACCGCTCTCTGATCTGGTCGCCGCCGCAGTGCAGGCCGAAACAGGCCGCACGCCGGAACTCTCGACCTCCGGTGGTACGTCTGATGCGCGCTTTGTCAAAAACCACTGTCCGGTGGTGGAATTTGGGTTGGTCGGCAAGACAATGCACAAGGTTGATGAAAACGTGCCGGTTGATCAAATCCATCAGCTCAAAGACATCTACACTCGCATCCTGACGGAGTATTTCGCATGACATGGCACATCGATGCCGTGACCGACTACGCCCAATGCCAAGAGCTGCGCCGCATTGTTTTCCAAGGTGAACAAGGCGTTAGTGATGAGGATGAATGGGATGGGCTGGATGATCAGGCGGTGCACCTTCTGGCCACGATTGAGGGCCGTCCGGTTGGGTCTGCCCGCCTGCTGACCAAGGGTGAAACAGGCAAAATTTCCCGCGTTTGTGTGCTCAAGGATGTGCGCGGTTCCGGTCTTGGTGCCGCGCTGATCAAGGCCTCTGTGGCGCATTTTGAGGCGCAGCCTGACGTCATGCGTTGTATGTTGGGCGCGCAATGCCACGCCATCGGATTTTACGAGGCGCTGGGCTTTACCGCTTATGGGCCCGTCTATGACGACGCCGGCATCGACCATCGCGACATGGAACGCACCCTGTGAGACACCAACACCTGGTGATCATGGTCAAGGAACCGCGCGCTGGCCGCGTAAAAACCCGCCTCGGACGTGACATCGGCCTGACCACCGCTGCGTGGTGGTTTCGCCATCAGTCCGCCTCCCTGATCCGCCGCCTGCGCGACCCCCGCTGGCAGATCACACTGGCAGTTGCCCCTGACGTTGAGGGCCTCACATCGCGTGTATGGCCGCATGATCTGCCGCGCGCGCCACAAGGCACAGGTAACCTGGGTGATCGAATGCGCCGGATCATGCGCCATATGCCGCCGGGACCGGTCTGCATCATCGGCGCTGATATTCCTGGTATAACCCGCGCGCATGTACACACCGCTTTTCGCAGCCTTGGCGCCCACGACGCCGCTTTTGGCCCCGCCACCGATGGCGGTTACTGGCTGGTGGGTCTCAAACGCATTTCCCCACCTCCGCTGACGCTGTTTCAAAACGTGCGCTGGTCCACCGAGCATGCGCTGGCCGACAGCCGTGCCTCCTTGCCGAACCACCGCATCGCCACCGTTGCCACGCTTTCCGATGTGGATACCGTCCAAGACCTCCCGCCCCTTAGGGTTGGGCCCGGCTCAGCCCTGACGGCCTGAGCCTCGAAAATCTCCTCCTTTTGCGAAAAATGTCTCGGGGATGAATTGGGCTGAAAGCCCAAGAAGGGGCAGCGCCCCTTTCCCCTGATCCCGCTTGCGTGTTAGGGCAAACCCATGCGTATGCCTTCAAAAGAGGAAGTCCTTGAGTGGATTTCCGAGAACCCGACCCTCACCTCTAAACGTGACATTGCCAAAGCCTTTGGCATCAAAGGAGCTGCGCGCATTGATCTCAAGCGCCTCCTGCGCGAGTTGGAGGCCGAGGGTCACCTGCAAAAACGCGCCAAAACCTATCGTGATCCGGACAAGTTGCCGCCGGTGTCGGTTCTGCAAGTCACCGGACCCAACGATGATGGTGATCTTTTTGCCCGTCCGCTGGAATGGCATGGCGACGGCAAGGCTCCGACCATCCTCGTCATCACCCGCGCCTCTGATCCGGCGTTGGGGCAGGGCGATCGCATTCTGGGCCGCCTGACAGAAGTGCAGGACGAAGATCACGCCTATGAGGGCCGTCTGATCCGTCGCATTGGCACCAACCCGCGTCGTGTGCTCGGCGTGTTCCGCAAGACCGCAGAGGGCGGTCGCATCCTGCCAATCGACAAGGGCGACGGCAAAGAATGGCAGGTCATAACCGAGCAGGTTAACGGCGCCAAAGATGGTGAGTTGGTCGAGGCAGAACAATCCGGTCCCAAGGGTCGTATGGGCTTGCCGCGCGCCAAGGTGGTTGCACGTTTGGGTGATCCGTCGGCGCCCAAGGCTGTGTCGCTGATCGCGATTCACCAACACGGCATTCCCGACCGCTTTCCTGACAAGGTAATTGCCGAGGCCGACGCCACAAAACCCGCCCCTCTGGGCAAGCGCGATGACCTGCGGGACATGCCGTTTGTGACAATCGATCCGGCTGATGCGCGCGATCATGACGACGCCTGTTGGGCACATGCCGATGACGATCCGAAAAACGCGGATGGGCACGTGCTTTGGGTCGCGATTGCCGACGTTGCCCAATATGTGCGGCCCGACACAGCGCTGGATGGCGAAGCCCGCAAGCGTGGCAACTCCAGCTATTTTCCGGACCGTGTTGTACCAATGCTGCCTGACCGTTTGTCAGGCGATCTCTGCTCGTTGCACGAGGGCGTGCCGCGTGCCGTGATTGCCCTGCGGGTCCAAATCGACAGCAATGGTAAGAAGATCGGCCACCGGTTCTGTCGCGCCATGATCCGCTCGATTGCCTCGCTCAACTACGGAGAAGTGCAGCAAGCGCAGGACGGACATCCGAATGAGACCTGTGCCGGTCTGATGGAGACCGTGATCACACCGCTATATGCGGCTTATGATGCGCTCACCAAGGCACGCAATGAACGCCAACCGCTTGCGCTTGATCTGCCGGAGCGCAAGATCGAGCTGAATGACGCTGGCGAAGTCACGTCTGTCAATTTCCGGGACCGCTTTGACGCCCACAAGCTGATCGAAGAGTTCATGGTGCTGGCCAATGTCTGTGCCGCTGAAACCCTGATTGCCAAGAAATCGTCGCTGCTGTTTCGGGTACACGAAGAGCCCAGCCCCGAGAAACTCGACGCTCTGCGCGAGACCGCCCAAACCGCAGGCTATAATCTGGCCAAGGGACAGGTTCTGCAAACCCGTCACCTCAATCAGCTTTTGGATGCAGCGGCCGGATCGGACGCCGCCGAACTCATCAACATCTCCACGCTTCGGTCGATGACGCAGGCCTATTACACGCCGCAGAACTTCGGTCACTTCGGCCTCGCGTTGCGCGCCTATGCGCATTTCACCTCGCCTATCCGCCGCTATGCCGACTTGATCGTGCACCGCGCGCTGATCACCGCGCACGGCTGGGGCGATGACGGTCTGACACCCGAGATGGCCGAGCGGATGGAAAACACCGGCACGCATATTTCCGAAACCGAGCGTCGCTCTATGTTGGCCGAACGTGACACCACGGATCGCTATCTGGCAGCCTATATGTCCGAGCGGGTTGGCAACGAATTTACCGGTCGCATATCAGGCATTGCCCGATTTGGTGTCTTTGTGAAACTTGATGAGACCGGCGCAGACGGACTCATTCCGATGCGCGAACTGGGGCGCGAGTATTTCCACTATGATCAGGAAACCACCACGCTCATCGGGTCGGACACCGGCATTGTGATTGGCCTTGGCCAGCGTGTTACTGCCCGCCTGACCGAAGCCGCGCCTGTCACTGGCGGCATCGCGCTCGAACTGATTTCGCTGGATGGCGAGATCATCAAACGCAAAGGCGGCGGATCCCGACGCGGCAAAAGCGGTGGGCCTGCCCGTCGCAAAGCAACCAAAGCCAAGCGCAAGTCTGACAAGGTCAAACGCAAAGTGTCCCGCCGTCGGACCTGACGACGGGACACTTTCAGCCTTATTAGAGACTGTTATTAGCTCGCCAAAGCCTGCTTTGGCGCCGCGCAGCCTGTCATATTCCCACCTGGGTAAATCGCGGCTCGCACGCGGGTTACATAAGGCGCGAAGGTCGGAATGCTCTCAACAGCCACGCGAAGATCGGTTTTGGCCGGAAGCCGCAGAATCATGTCCAGAACAGGGGCAATCGCCGCGTCTGCACCGGTCGGCATGTCGCCAAATAAGAAGGCTTTGTTGCCCAATTTAGACTCTAACGTTGCCAAATCACGGCCCAATCGGCGTTTTCGATCTTCCGGCGAGAAGCGTGCAATGCCTTGCGATGTGAGACCTTCACGCACCGGCGCTTGTGCTTGGGCTGCGACCATTTCGCGGGCATCAGGCGGCACTTGCGCAAAGAACTCTTCGCGCATCACTGGCCAAACGCGGTCGTCCAGCCAACGATCATGAACCATGCCAAGGGTCAGGTTGTGCTCCACCATGCTTACCAGAGCGTGGGCCACGCCTTTTTCCTCGGCCGTAAGCGCAGGGTAAAAATCCGCGCCTTCTGCGGTCAGATGATCTTCGATGTTGGAACTGTCGGGAATCAAGCTGTCGCCAGCGCGTAAAACAGGCAGTTTGCCCAACGGCTGGACCGATACGTCGACCGAGAATTCGGGTTGCCAATCCACCCCTGCCATTTGCAGCAGGCAAATGGCTTTCATGCAGAATGGCGAATGGCTGGGCAGGGCGTCATTGCCCGGGAACATAATCAAATGCATCTGTGCACTCCTTGTTAAATGATAGGAGTGGTCTACCGAAGCCTCTTGCCAGTTTTTGTCAGTATGACACAGTATCCATCATTATGGCCCGCACCGATCGCCTCTTTCAGTTGATGCAAGCTCTGCGCGACTTGTCCCCGCCCGCAACGGCGCTGGCTTTGGCGCAGGAAACCGGCGTGTCTGAACGCACTATTTACCGCGACATCGACACGCTGCGCGGCCTTGGCGCGGTGATTGATGGCGAAGCCGGCTTTGGCTTCACCCTGATTGAGGACGCAACCTTGCCTCCGCTCGGCTTTGTCCCCGAGGAAATCGAAGCGCTGGTTGTGGGCCTGACCGAGGTCACGCAAATCGGCGATCCGGCGCTGGCCAAGGCGGCAAAAACGGCTCTAACAAAGCTGAAATCGCGTCTTCCGGCGGCTCAGGCGCATCGTTTGAAACATGCGGTGCTGACCGCCAAACGCTTCTACAAGCCGCCCAAAATCAGCATCGATGCCAGCGCCCTTCGCCAAGCTGCCTGGGAGGAGCGCACCATTGCCGTCGATTATGCCGACGTCAAAGGCGCCCGCACCCTGCGCGAGCTTGATCCGCTGACGATCACCTTTCTGGATGGCACCCACTGCCTTTTGGCTTTCTGTCATCTGCGTCAGGATTACCGCGTGTTCCGCTTGGATCGTATGGTTGATTTCACCGTCACTGACCGGTCGTTCCGCCCCCGCCGCATTCCGATGTTGCGAGAGTTCAAACAACGGCTGGAGGCCGAACCGCCCCGTCATATCCAGACCTGATCGGCAAATCCCCGCGCACATCTTTTGCGGGCTTTGCCAGAATCGCCGCCCGCGCTACCATTTGGGCAAAACGAGCAGGGAAACAGGCCATGCGAGCAGCACTTCTGGCACTGACATTAACCGCAACCACAGCCGTGGCCGAGGCCCCGATATCTTCGCCGCGTCCTGTGATGCGTCCCGAGCTGACCGTGACCAACGTGACGCCAACGGTTGCCGTGATGGCATCTGCGGGTTCTCTGGCGTCCAAACGCCCGGTCCTGCGTCCCGACGCTGCCGCGTTTGCGCCCGTTCCGGCAAAGGCTGCCACCACGGCTGGCTTACAGGACTGGATCTCGACCTATCGCGCTCGTGCGCTCAGCGCAGGTATTTCCGGCAGCACCTTTGACCGCGCTTTTGTCGGCGTGCGCTATAACAGCGACGTCATCAAGCGCGATCGCAATCAATCAGAATTTACCAAAACGATCTGGGACTATCTCGACAGCGCCGCCAGCGACCTGCGTGTCAAAAACGGCAAGGCGGCCTTGGCAAAACACAAAACCAAGCTCACCCAGATTGAACGCAAATACGGCGTCGACAAGGAAGTCGTCGTGGCGATTTGGGGATTGGAAAGCGCCTATGGCACCTTTCGTGGCAGCACCCCCATCATCGGCGCGCTCGCCACGTTGGCCTATGACGGGCGGCGCGGCGCGTTCTTTGAGGAGCAGCTGACCGCCGCGCTCAAGATCCTGCAGAACGGTGACGTTCGCGTGGCAGGCATGACCGGAAGCTGGGCGGGCGCGATGGGCCACACCCAATTCATGCCGACTTCTTTTCTGTCGTATGCCGTGGATTTCACCGGCGACGGCAAACGCGACATCTGGTCGGACGATCCAACCGATGCGCTGGCTTCGACAGCCGCTTATCTCAAGAATTCCGGTTGGATCAAAGGCCAGCCTTGGGGCGTCGAAGTGCGCATTCCCGACGGGTTCGACTATACACTGGCCAACCGCGAAACCTTGAAAATGCCAAGCGAGTGGGCGCAAATCGGTATCCGCGATATGGCTGGCCGCAAGGTGCCCAACCATGGCAACGCGTCAATTCTGTTGCCCGCCGGTGCGCAGGGCGCGGCCTTCATGATCTTCAAGAATTTCGATGCCATCGAAACCTACAACACCGCCGATGCCTATGTGATTGGTGTCGGCCATCTGAGCGATCGCATCGGGGGCGCATCCAAGATCCAAAGCGCTTGGCCGCGTGGCGACCGCGCCTTGACCTATGATGAGCGTATTGAACTGCAGGAGCGTCTGACCAAAGCAGGTTTCGACACTCAAAAGATCGACGCCAAGATCGGGCCTCTGACAATCAACGCTGTGCGCGATTATCAATTGGCCCGCGGAATGACTCCGGACGGCTACGCCTCATTGCGTCTGTTACAGACTTTGCGGTGATCAGAAGACGGTGACCTTCGTGCCAATCGGCAGCACTGTGTAAAGGTGTTCCACATGCGGGTTGTACATCCGGATGCAGCCGTTTGACGACGGCGTCCCGATAGAGCCCGGAACATTGGTGCCGTGAATGCGGAACAGCGTGTCTTTGCCATTCTGGTACAAATACAGCGCACGGCTTCCGAGCGGATTGTTCGGGCCTCCTGGCATGCCGTCTTCCCAACGGGCGTAGCCGGGATTGCGTTCAATCATCTCTTGGGTCGGGGTCCAGTTCGGCCATTCCACCTTGCGGTCGATGCTGGCATCTCCGCGAAAGTTCAGACCCTCTTTGCCGACCGCCACGCCATACCGGATGGCGGTGCGCTCATCCTGCATGTGATAAAGGTAGAAGGCTTGCAAAGTGACGACGATTTGGCCGGGCTCAAACTTGTGCTTGCGGGCAATCTTCACTTCACGTGGTTTCAGATGATCCATCAGCTCAAACGGTTCACCTGTCGCAGCGCGCAAAACGCTTGGCGCTGTCAGGGTGGCGCCGGTTGCGGCGGCCGTGCTCAAAAAGGTCCGTCGGTTGATCGATCGGGTCATCACTCGTCTCCTACTACACAGCGTAAGACTGCCACGACTTGACCGTTCGGGCAAAAAAATTGGGCGCAGGAAGCTCTCCATGCGCCCAATTTCATTGATTTGTGACTCCCAAGCCGCATTTCAGCATGGCACCGTCGCGATACCGGCGGGATACCGACGCGATGCGGACAGGGAATTTGGCTACTTATAGAGCCCTTCAGACTTGATCTGATCAAACGTTTGATCAAGTGCCTTGGTCGCCCGCGCAATCAGCATGTCGATCTCCTCGAGTTTGATCACCAACGGCGGCGAAATAACCATCCGGTCGCCCACATGCCGCATCACCAGCCCATTGGCAAAGCAATGCTCGCGGCATTTGTATCCAACAGTGCCCTTCTCGGCTGCAAATGGCGCGCGGCTTTCTTTGTTGGGCGTCAACGCGATAGAGCCCATCATGCCGACGATCTTGGCTTCGCCCACCAGCGGATGGTCAGCCAGCGCCTCCCACTTCTTCTTAAGATACGGCGCAGTGACGTCGCGAACGGTCTCAACAACCTTTTCCTCTTCCATGATCCGCAGGTTTTCCAATGCGACTGCGGAACACACCGGATGGCCGGAATAAGTATAGCCGTGGTTGAACTCTGTGGCGTTCACAACTTTGGCAATGTCGTCGGAAACGATCGATCCGCCAATCGGCGCATAACCCGAGCTAAGCCCTTTGGCTATAGTCATAATATCGGGTCGGATCCCCACGGTTTCAGAGCCGAACCAATTGCCGGTCCGGCCAAACCCGCAGATCACCTCATCGGCAATCAACAGGATGCCGTATTTGTCACAAATGCGCTGGATCTCCGGCCAATAGGTGGACGGCGGGATGATAACACCGCCAGCGCCCTGAATGGGCTCACCGATAAAGGCGGCGATGCGCCCTTCGCCGTAGAACTCAATGGTTTCTTCCAGTTCCCGCGCCCGCATCAGGCCAAATTCCTCGGGGCTCATGTCGCCGCCTTCGGACCACCAATCGGGTTGGCCAATGTGGTGCTTGTCCGGCAAAGGCAGGCCGCCTTGTTGGTGCATGGGAACCATGCCACCAAGGCTGGCGCCACCAAGCGTCGAGCCGTGATAGGCATTCTGGCGCGAGATGATGATCGATTTTTCCGGTTTGCCCATGGCAGACCAGTAATGGCGCACAAGACGAATGTTGGTGTCGTTGGCCTCGGACCCGGAGCCGGCATAAAATATCGAGTTCAGATTGGCTGGCGCAAGCTGCGCGAGCTTGGCTGACAGCGCAATGACCGGCACGTGTGTCGTCATGAAAAACGTATTGTAGTAAGGCAGTTCGCGCATCTGGCGCGCCGCAGCCTCAGCCAGCTCTTCACGGCCATACCCGATGTTCACGCACCACAGACCGGCCATGCCATCCAGGATTTCATGGCCTTCGCTGTCGGTCAGGGTCACGCCATTTGCGCGGGTGATGACCCGCGCGCCGCGCTCTGCCAGCTCGTCCTGCGTGGTGAACGGGTGCATGTGATGCGCCGCATCCAGAGCTTGAAGTTCTTCGGTTGGCATGTGGTTCGTTATCACGCTCATCGACTCTCTCACCTTTAGGAAATTGCACGTAGAGCCAAACGGCTCAGGGTTTTGATCAGGATATGATCAAATTATTTTTAGTCAATCGCCTCTCTAAAACCCTCGGCATCTTTCAAGGCTTGCAGCAATTGCTCCATGCCCTGAACCACGTCTAGCCGGATGGCTTCTGCTGCGGTTTTACTGTCCGCATCACGCAACGCTTGAATGGCCGTCTTGTGATTATCAGGAAGGTTTTGTGTGCCCATACGCCCGCAGACCACCCGCATCGCCGGGCCAAATCGCAGCCAGACGCTGCCTGCGACATCGGCGAGGATCGGCGCGTCTGCAATGTCGTTCAGCTTCATGTGGAATGCGTGATTCTGGCGCAAATAGGCAACAACGTCGCCGCGTGTGATGGCGTCATCAAGTGCCGAATCAATTCGGTCCAACGCCGCGATGTCTGCCTTTGTCGCCTTTTCTGCCGCACGCGCAGCCAATTGAGGTTCAAGGGTTTCTCGCAGAAAAATCAGTTCCTCAATTGCCTCTGGCGTGGGCATCGGCACCAACACCCGACGGTTGCCGCGAAACTCAAGTGCGCCTTCGCTGGTGAGCCGTCTTATGGCTTCCCGGATGGGTGTCATACCAGCGCCTGTGCGCTCAATAAGCCCCTGAATCGTAACAGGCTCTCCGGGTGCCAACTCTCCAAACAACACCGCCTCGCGCAGCCTTTGATAGACCAGCTGATGCGTCGGCAAGCGGGTTGGTTTTTCTGTGTTTGGTTGTCCTGAGCCGTCTTGAGGCAGGGTGCCTTGCATTTGTGCGTCCTGTTCCATTCTGAAGAAGATAAATCCAAAAACCATGATCAATATGCACATCTATGTTGCCATATCAAAAAAACTTGATCAAATTAATCTCGCACAACACAACCGGGGCACGGACCTCGGACCAACGGGAGACCACCATGAAAAAAACCCTGCTGACACTCACGGCTGGTGTTGCGATGAGCGCGATGGCCGCAGCCGCGGAAGAAGTACGCGTCTACAACTGGTCGGACTACATCGACGAAGACCTGCTAACCAAATTCACGGAAGAGACCGGCATCAAGCTGATCTATGACGTGTTTGACAGCAACGACGTGCTGGAAACAAAAATGCTGGCCGGTAAATCCGGTTATGACGTTGTTGTGCCGTCGGGCACATTCCTGCAACGCCAGATCTCTGCCGGCGCATTCCAGAAACTGGACAAGTCCAAGCTGCCGAACGCCGCCAATATGTGGGACGTGATTGAAGCGCGCACATCCAAGTATGACCCCGGCAACGAGTATTCGATCAACTACATGTGGGGCACCACCGGTATCGGTGTGAACACAGGTCAGGTTACCGAAATTCTGGGTGATGACGCGCCGATTACGTCGCTTGCGTTGATTTTTGACCCCGCGAATGCCGAGAAACTGGCAGCTTGCGGCATTCACATGTTGGACGCGGCGGATGAGATGATCCCGGCGGCGTTGGCCTATCTGGGTCTGAACCCGGACAGCCACGACACCAAAGACATCGCCAAAGCCGAAGAGGTTCTGGCGGCGGTTTCCCCGCACATCCAGAAATTCCACAGCTCGGAATACATCAACGGCTTGGCCAATGGTGACATCTGTGTGGCCATCGGCTGGTCCGGTGACATCCTGCAAGCGCGTGATCGCGCGTGGGAGGCCGAAAACGGTGTGGAGCTGGCGTATAACGCGCCGTCCGAAGGGGCGATGATGTGGTTTGACCAGATGGCCATACCAGTCGACGCACCCAACCCGGACGCGGCCCATACGTTCCTGAATTTCATCATGGATGCCGGCAACATGGCGGCGGCGTCAAACTACGTTTACTACGCCAACGGCAACAAGGCGTCTCAGCCGATGCTTGAGGAAGACGTAATTGGCGATCCGGCGATTTACCCAGATGAGGCGACGCTGGAAAATCTCTACACAACCACGCCTTATCCACCAAAAGTGCAGCGTGTGGTGACCCGCACCTGGACCAAGATCAAATCCGGCACCTAAGCCTGTGATCTCCGAAACCCGCGCCGCGCCATCTCGGCGCGGGTTTTTACTTTGCCCGACTCACACCGGAGGCCTATGCCATGGCGCTCGACGTGTTTGCCCCTTGGGATGATCCCAAAGCAAAACCGCTTATCCAGTTCAAAAACGTCACCAAACGCTTTGGCGATTTCACCGCGATTGATGATCTGACCGTTGATATTTTCGAACAGGAGTTTTTTGCGCTGCTGGGCCCATCGGGCTGTGGCAAGACCACAATGATGCGCATGCTTGCCGGGTTTGAAACGCCGTCCGAAGGCAGCATTCTGCTCGCCGGGCAGGATATGGCCCCCGTGCCGCCAAATCAGCGTGCCGTGAATATGATGTTCCAATCTTATGCGCTGTTTCCGCATTTGTCGGTTTGGGAGAATATCGCCTTTGGCCTGAGACGTGATCGCATGCCCAAGGACGAGATTGCCACGCGCGTCGAAGAAATGCTGCGACTGACGCGACTGGAGAAGTTTGCCCGCCGCAAACCGCATCAGATCTCCGGCGGTCAGCGGCAGCGTGTGGCGTTGGCGCGGTCGTTGGCCAAGGCCCCGAAACTCCTGCTTCTGGATGAACCCCTTGGCGCGCTGGACAAAAAACTGCGTCAGGAAACCCAGTTCGAACTGATGGACATTCAGGAAAGCACCGGCACCACTTTTGTGATCGTGACCCACGATCAAGAAGAGGCGATGACCGTAGCAAGTCGTGTGGCGGTCATGGACGAGGGCAAAATCGTGCAGGTGGCGACACCGGATGCGATTTATGAGGCGCCAAACTCTACCTATGTTGCTGACTTCATAGGCGATGTGAATTTGATCACCGGTTCGGTCGAAACCGAGGGTGAGACGTTGAGGTTTACGTGGGCCGAAAGCCAGCCCGCCATTGTCGGGGCCTCTACCAAGACCTTTGGCAAAGCTCAAAACGTGCACTTTGCGATCCGCCCTGAAAAGATAGCTATCTCGGCGCAAAAACCCGAAGATGCTGCCAATGCGGTGCCCGGAAAAGTGCTTGATATCGCCTATCTCGGCAATATTTCGACCTACCACGTGCAACTCGCCGGTGGTCAGGTCATCAAGGCGCAGACCGCCAACAATCGCCGGATTTCGCGGCGCAGCTTTACGTGGGAGGACGACGTCTGGCTCAGCTGGACCGACACCGCCGGCGTGTTTCTGGAGCGCTGATCGATGCGCCGGTTTGCCCTGATCCTTGTCCCTTACCTTTGGCTTTTGGCGCTGTTTCTGGTGCCGTTTGTCATTGTGTTCAAAATCTCTCTTTCGGATCTGGCGATGGCGATTCCGCCATATACGCCGACTTTGGATCTGGCCGAAGGCTGGGCAGGGCTTGTGTCCTTTTTCCGAGAGCTGGATTTTGAGAACTATGTCTGGCTGACCGAGGATGCGCTTTATTGGAAAGCCTATCTGTCGAGCCTGCAGATCGCGGTAATTTCCACGGTGCTGACATTGCTGGTGGGTTATCCGATCGCATACGGTATGGCCCGCGCGCCGGAAGAATGGCGGCCGATGTTGCTGATGCTGGTGATTTTGCCGTTCTGGACCAGTTTTCTGATCCGGGTTTACGCGTGGATGGGCATCCTCGCCAAAGAAGGCGTGCTCAACCAATTCCTGTTATGGACCGGTGTGATTTCCGAACCTCTGGTCATTCTGAACACAAACCTCGCGGTTTATATCGGCATCGTTTACACGTATTTGCCGTTCATGATCCTGCCGATCTATGCGTCGCTTGAACGTATGGACGAAAGCCTGCTGGAAGCGGCCGAAGACCTGGGTTGCTCGCGTTTGTCGGCCTTCTGGCTGGTCACGGCACCGCTGTCAAAACAGGGCGTGATTGCTGGCAGTTTTCTGGTCTTCATCCCGACGATTGGCGAGTTTGTAATCCCATCACTGTTGGGCGGATCGAAAACCCTGATGATCGGCAAGGTTTTGTGGGATGAATTCTTCGCAAACCGCGATTGGCCAGTGGCCAGTGCAGTGGCGGTGATCCTTTTGCTGATCCTGATCGTGCCGATCATCCTGTTCCAGCGCAATCAGCAAAAACAAAGGGAGGCTGAAGGATGAGACGGTTTTCCTGGTTCAACGCCACGTCGCTGACGCTTGGTTTTGCCTTCCTTTACGTGCCGATGATCATTCTGATCGTCTATAGCTTCAACAAGTCCAAACTGGTCACCGTTTGGGCGGGGTTCTCGACGCATTGGTACGGTGAATTGCTGTCCAATCAGTCGATGCTGGATGCGGCGTGGGTGACGGTCAAGGTGGCGGTGATCAGCTCGTCGATTGCGACGGTCTTGGGCACTATGGCGGCTTATGTGATTGTGCGCGCCGGGCGGTTTCACGGGCGCACGCTGTTTTCCGGCATGATCTATGCGCCATTGGTCATGCCCGAAGTCATCACCGGTCTGTCTCTTTTGTTGCTGTTCATTGGGTTGAACGTCGACCGCGGCGTGATGACCATCGTGTTGGCGCACACCACGTTTTCCATGTGCTACGTCTCGGTGGTGGTCAGCTCCCGTTTGGTGAGCTTTGATCAATCTCTGGAAGAGGCGGCATTGGATCTGGGGTGCAGCCCGCTTCAGGCCTTCAGGCTTGTGACTTTGCCGATCATCGCTCCTGCCGTGATCTCCGGCTGGTTGTTGGCCTTTACGCTTTCGCTTGATGATCTGGTGATCGCGTCGTTCACCTCCGGCCCTGCGGCGACAACCTTGCCGATGAAAATCTGGAGTTCGGTGCGGCTCGGGGTCAGCCCCGAAATCAATGCGCTGTCGACAATCATGATCGCTTTGGTGACCGTCGGGGTGATTTCTGCCTCGCTTGTCAACAAACGTCAGGCCGTGCGACAAAAACGCGAAGAGCAGGCCGCCGAACGCCAGTCATGACACGCATTTGCGATTCCTTTGCCTATGGCGATGGGCCGATTTCCGAAAGCTTTTGGGCGGACACGGTGCCCATTGCGCCGCGGCCTTCGCTTGATGGTGCGGCGACGGCAGAGGTTGCGATCATCGGGGCGGGGTTCACCGGCTTGAATGCTGCGTTGCGATTGGCACAGAACGCCGTGCCAGTGGCGGTGTTGGACGCCAAGCAGATCGGTTGGGGTGCGTCTGGTCGCAATGGCGGGTTCTGCTGTTTGGGCGGCGCCATGTTGAGTGAGCCGAAGATGCGAAAAACCTTTGGGCAGGACGCGACGCGCGACTTTCTCATGACCGAACGGGCCGCAGTGGATTTTGTCGATCGGCTTGCCACCGAGGCAAGTTGGGACGTGGACCGCCACAGCCATGGTGAGACCCTATTGGCGCACAAACCCGGGGCGATGGCGGACATCGTTGCCGAGGCTGCCAAGGTCGATTCGCATTTTGGCACGGCATCAACGGTGATCGAGAAAGACGCGTTGCGTGAAAACGGGCTTGGCGGGGAATTTCACGGCGCGGTGACGCTACCGGTCGGGTTCGCCCTCAACCCACGCAAATATGTGTCGGCGCTGGCTGACGCGTGTGAAGAAGCCGGGGCAGAGATCTATGGGGACTCTCCGGTCTCGGCTGTGGTCCATGAGAACGGTCACTGGTGTTTGAGCACACCTCAAGGGCATCTCCGCGCCAAAAAGCTGATCATTGCCACCAACGGGTATTCCAGCGAAACGGTACCGACCTGGATGGCAGGACGATATTTGCCTGCGCAATCCAGCATCATCGTCACGCGGAAACTCTCGCCCGAGGAACTGGCGGCGCAAGGTTGGACATCAGCGCAGATGGCCTATGACAGCCGCGATTTGCTGCATTATTTCCGCCTGATGCCGGATGGGCGGTTTCTGTTTGGCATGCGCGGCGGGATCACCACCACTCAAGGCGTGCATGAACGCATCCGCTACAAGATTCGCGCCCACTTTGATCGATTGTTCCCGGCGTGGCGACAGGTCGAATCGCCGTGGTTTCACACCGGATTTGTCTGCCTGTCCCGCGATATGACGCCTTTTGCAGGCGCCGTGCCGGGGCATGAGGGGCTTTATGCCGCCTTCGCCTTTCACGGCAATGGTGTGGCGATGGGCAGCTACGCAGGTGCGCTTTTGGCTGAGGACATATTGGGCCGCAAGGCTTTGCTGCACCCCGATATTATGCGGCGCACTCCGAGACATTTTCCGCTTGGGCGGTTCCGCCGGTTGTTGATGTATCCGGCCTATGTGGGCTTCGAGCTTTCCGATCTTTGAAGCGCGGCGCGTTCCAGCGCCAGGCCTTTGGCATAATCCGCCCGTCCATTTTGCATTTGCCACAAGCAATACGCCGCCATGCGCCAATGATAAAATGGCGCCAATGCCTGATACCGATGCATGATGTCTGGTGCATCATAGGCGGCAAAAAACTGCGCTTCATCGGCCCCGCTCAAGACTTGCCCGCGATAAAGGTGTTGCATCGCAGGTGACAGGAAAATGGCGATATCTTCGCAGGGATCGCCAACCGCGGGACATTGCCAATCGATCAGGTGCAGGCCGTTGTCGTTGCGAATCAGATTGCCGGGAACAATGTCGCTGTGCAGCAGACACCGCGCGCCGCTGCCACTGGGGCCGTGGGCAGGTTGTACTGTCAAAAGATCGCCGGACGTGTCGCATTTGGAAAGAATGTCCAAAGCCTGCGACGCCAATGCCGCTGCACCGTCGGGCGCAGTCCTTAGACCATCGGGGCAGGGCTGGTCATGCAAAGTTCGCATCAGCCGTGCGACGTCGCTGACGCCGTCCTGCCAAGTCTCTCCGGGGATATGGTCATACAGGTTGCAGACGCCCGCCTCTGTGGTCAATTGAGCGCGAAAGACAGGTGTGTGCCCGGTGTGAGACAGCGCTTGTAACAAAACGGATTCGGCATTGGGGTCGTTTGGAAACAGCGGGTTTAGCGCCGCTCCGCTATAAAGCTTGGCGACAAGATCGCCCGCGGTTGTCTGGCCCAGCCATGCGGCGTTTGTACGTCCGCCAAACAATGGCGTCCACGCAATGTCGCCCGCCAGCGCCAATGCTTCGCGGGTCGCCAAAATGACAGATCTTGGTGGGGAATGAGGAAGAGTGGGCAGCGCGGCGCTCCTTGATCAAAGCGCCGCGAAGCTAGTTTAGGATGCCCGGCTTATCAAGTCGCTGCGTCGTCAGGCTTGCGCAGACCAACAATGTCCGCTGAAAGGTATTTGGCACCGCCAACTCCGATCAGGACCATGCCACCGGTGCTGGCTTGGGCCTCGTTGATCAACGTGTAGGATTCGGCGAGCACTGTATCGAGCTCGTTGCCATCCGCCTTACTGAGCGTTTGGAACACGTAATTGCCTTCTGGGTGAGGATTGCCGCTGTCGTCCAGTCCATCCCAAGTCACGGTCTCTGCAGACGGATCGATCGTGACGCGGTCGATCTCATTTCCGTCAGAGTCTTTGACAATGAGATATGCCTCGTCGGCAAGCTTGTTGGCCATCGGATAGATTTCGACAGGTGTGTCACCGTCGAAATGCGCCAGGCCGGCAACACGGGCCTCCATGCCAATCCAGCTTGCCATGCCTGACGATCCCATTGCAGCCAACTGCTGGCTGACAAGGCTCAGCGTTTCATTGGTCAGAACCTGCTGTTCTACGGCCGAGAATTGCGCGAGTTGCGAGGCAAATTCGGTCGAATCAGTTGGGTTCAGCGGGTCTTGGTGCTGCATTTGAGCAGTCAGCATTTTGAGAAAAGTTTCAAAATCCGAGCTGATCGCGCCCTGCGAAGAGGCCGTTGAGGAGTTTGCTGTCGCCGAAGCGGCCGCCGTTGAAGTTGTTTGAGATGTCACAGAGTCCATGGGAAATCCTAGAGCCTTATGTCCAGACCGCCAGAGCCGGCGGTGGGTGATAGTAGGGGGGTATTCGGGGTGTCTGCAGAGATGGAATGCGCGGTCTCAGAAGATTGAGAGGTTTCCTCGCCGCCAGCGGATCCGGCCCATTGGGGCTGTTCGGAGGATTGCTGACCATTGGTGTCACCTTGTTCAAAGGTGAACGAGACGTCGTCATAACCCATCTCGATAAAGTCTTTCCGCAACAGCTCGATATGTCGGCGCATAAGGTCCGCGGTCGCCGGGTTTTCGGTCGAAATGGTGATGTTCATGACACCGGACACCTCGGTCATTGCCAACCGCAGACGCCCAAGTTCTGGGGGGTCCATTGTCAGCTCGATAATCCCTTTGTCAGAGGTCTTTACCGCCTCTGCCACTTGGCGCATGACGTGTGCGGGATTGTGCGTGGTTTGACTGAATCGCGCCTGTTGCGCCGCGTCCAAACCGGAGGCGACAAGCCGTGTTCCGCTTTCCTCGCGGGCGGCAATAAGCGCCTCGGTTGTGGGCGCAAGCTCGCCCTCTGGCTCGCCGGTCTGCAAGGCGGCGCTGCCCGCGTTCTGAAGCTGCGATTGGACGGCCTCTGCGGATGTCTGAGCCCGCCATTGCAGCGTCGCGGAGGGCGCGGTGGCCACTGGTTCCGAAGCCCGCGTCCGCGTCAATGTCAGCTCGTCGCTCTTTTTGGTCTTAACGTCTTTGTCAGTTGTTTTGGTCGCGTCGGTTTCTGGCACGCCCTGAGCCCGCTGCATCAAATTCGCTTGAACTGCCGCGCCACCTGAGGACGTCGTGCTGCGCACCTGCACCCGCATCGGCTCAAGATCGTCGGCAACTTCAATCTGGGGTCCAGCGGTTGCCGGCACAGATTTTTCGACGTCTTTAAGTATTGGAGTGGCGTCTTTAGGTACTGGAGTGGTGGCAGGTTGCGGCTTCACTTCTACCGGTTCCGCGATTTTTGCGGGTTTGGGTTTAACGTCCGGCCCAGCGCCAGAATTTTCCAAGTCGCGAATCGTTTTGGCAAAGGCAGAGGCCTGTTCAACCGGTGTGCGCACGGCCTCGGCGGCGACCTTTTCCGTCGGAGCTCTGACCGGTTCAGCGGATTTCTCTTTGGTCCCATCCGTTGTTTCAGCCTCGGTCTCGGTTGGAGTTTTCCCAAGCTTCACGGCATCAGAATCATCCGCTTCAGTTGCTGCCGGGTTTTCTCTTTTTTGAACAACTTCAACGGGTTGACGTCCATCGTCGCGACCGCGTTCTTCAAAGACATCCTTGAAGCCCGAACGTTCGTCCGCGCGATCGGAAGCTTTGGGTGTTTGGGTTTTCTGGGGGGCCGATTTGTCCGTAGAGGGCGCGTCGGTCGCAAGGAATGGCAAGTTCAACATGGTGACTCCGGGAGTTCTTCCGCTCACTCCACCTAGTCTGAATTTCCTTACCACTTCTTTACTGGTGCTGAGGCAGAAGGAGAAAACCCGCTGAAAACTGAAGAGAGTTTGAATGTTAACACCCCTCAATCCCAATGTGCCGACTCAGGGGCTGCAAGCCTCCGCGGCCCCCACCAGCACGGTGGAAGACAAGTTGCGCGAAGCCGCAAAAGAGCTTGAGACAACCTTTCTGGCCGAAATGCTCAGTTCCGCCGGTTTGGGGGAGACCAGCGAATCCTTCGGCGGCGGTGCCGGCGAAGATCAGTTTTCAAGTTTCCTGCGCATGGAGCAGGCCCGCGCCATGGTGGATGCAGGTGGCATCGGTCTGGCCGAAGCATTTTTTGACGCCCTGAAGGAGAGAACAGATGTTTCCAAATAAGAAAAAAGATCTGGTTGGTGAAATCGACGCCCTGCTGGATGAAGAACGCGATCTTTTGGCCGCTGGCGGCCTGACTCACCTTTCGGACCTTCTGGACCGCAAAGAGGCCTTGTTTGAACAACTCAAGGATCTAGAGGACGCTTCAGAAGAAGATCTGGCTGCACTGCGAGACAAGTCCGAGCGCAACCAGCCGCTCTTGCAGGCGGCGATGCAAGCTGTGCGCACTGTGGCGGATCGCATGAAAGACCTCTCCCGCGTGCGCAACTCGCTTGAGGCCTACACGAACCAAGGGGAGCGCTATGCCGTTCCGATGACCGCCGGCCGAAAGCTGGAAAAGCGAGCCTGAGCGGTTTGAGTCAAATGCGGTCTATCTCGAATGGATCGCTTAGCACTCCATTAGCATTTAGGGGGCAAAGATCGCCCAGCACCCACAGTAGGTGGCACCGATCCGAAATAAGCCGGACGGTATCTGTCAGAAAGACATTGAGGAGCGTCCCGTCTTCCGAGGCGCACAAACATGACACGACGAAAAATCGTCTTTTAAAGGAATAATGCCATGTCCAGCATTCTGACAAACAACGGCGCAATGGTTGCGCTGCAGACCCTGAAATCCATCAACAATGACCTGGGTGACGTACAGTCGCAGATTTCGACCGGTAAAAAAGTCAACTCTGCATCCGACAACGCCGCCATCTGGGCCGTGTCCAAAGTCATGGAATCGGATCAGTCCTCCTTCAAACAGATCGGTGACCAGCTGTCGCTGGGCGAAGCAACCGTAGCCGTCGCATCCAATGCGTCGGAACAGATGGTTTCGCTGCTGACTGAAATGCAGGATCTGGCCATCCAGGCGTCCGGTGACAACGTTGATCACGCCAAGATTCAAAATGACATCACTGCAAAGCATGCTCAGATTGATTCGATTATTGGTGGCGCGCAGTTTAACGGCGTGAACCTTTTGGCGACCGACGTTGACGGTGCCGGTAGTACCGGTATTGACGTGATCTCCTCGATTGACCGTGTCGGCGCAGCCGCACCGACCGTATCGACAATCGCAGTTGCCGGCGTTGACTTTGAGGGTTCCCTAACAACCGCAAACGCGGGCCTGACCGCCATCACCGATGGTGCGACTGCCCGTACGGCGATCACTGAGATCGAAGCCCTGTTGCAAACTGCCGTTAACGGCGCCGCAGCATTGGGTTCGTCGCAGAGCCGTCTGAGCGACCAAGGTGAATTCGTCTCCAAACTGGCAGACAGCCTGTCCTCGGGTATTGGCGCACTTGTTGACGCGGATATGGAAGAAACGTCCGCACGCTTGCAGGCGCTTCAGGTTCAGCAGCAGCTTGGCGCACAGGCGCTGTCGATTGCCAACCAAGCACCGCAGCAGCTTCTGTCGCTGTTCCGCTAACGCGTTGAGGGTCGGGGCGCAAAATGTGCCCCGACCCACCCCCCTATTCCCATAAAATAACCAGAAGGTAGGGCATAGACGTGAACGCTGCCATTAACGCCAGGAATGCCTACCGCGCGGCGCAAACTTCGACGCGGTCATTCAAAGAAACTGAATACGAATTGTTGGGTCAGATGACCCGTCGCATGATTGCAATAAGCAGAAAGGGCAAACCGGCTTTCGGCGAACTCGCATCTGCTTTGCACGAGAACCGGCTTATGTGGTCGACGTTTAACGTTGATCTGGCCAACAAAGATAACCCCATCCCCCAGGACCTGAAGGATAAGCTTGCCTATCTGTCAGAGTTTACACGGCAGCACACAACCAAAGTGCTTTCCGGAGAGGCGAATGTCGCGCCCCTGGTCGAAATTAACACCGCTGTGATGCGCGGTCTGCGAGGCGGAGTGAAATAATGAGTGGTCTGGTCTTAAAACTGAGCCCCAAAGAACGCGTGCTGGTGAACGGCGCGGTGATTGAAAACGGTGACCGCCGTGGTCGCCTGTCGATCATGACGCCAAACGCGCACATCCTGCGCCTGCGCGACGCGATCCACCCGGAACAGGCCAATACACCTGTCCGCCGCGCGTGTTATTCGCTGCAGCTGGTGTTGTCCGGCGATTCTGAAGCAGAAGACGTCGAGCGCACCCTGCTGCGCCACATCGAAGATCTGAGTCAGGTGTTCACCGACGCAGACAGCCGTAAACAGCTTGCCGTCGCTACCGAAGCCGTCATTGCGGGGCGTCACTATCAGAGCCTCAAGGCTTTGCGGGTTCTGTTGCCTCGAGAGGAGCGCCTTATGGCGGTTGCCAAGTAATGTATCAGCCCATGGTCGTCGGCTCCGGTCTTGCCGCGTGGTCATTGCTCAAACGAACAATGGACACGCAGACCGCAGCGTTTGAAAAATCTGCTGAAATCGTCAATGACGCGGAATACTTCGCGGCCAACATCGGCGATATCAAAACGGCCGAAGACCTTGTGGGCGATTATCGCCTTCTCAAAGTGGCGCTGGGCGCGTTCGGGTTGGAATCCGAGGTGAACAACAAGTTCTTTGTGCAACAGATTCTCGAACAGGGCACGATTGACGACAAGGCCCTGGCCAACAAGCTGGCGGATCCAAAATATGCCGAGTTTTCAAAGGCGTTTGGATTTGGCGACTTTGATGTTCCCAACACGGTGCTCTCCACCTTCGCGGCGGACATCACGGGCAAATACAATGAACGCGCGTTTGAGGCGGCTGTTGGCAATTCGGACGAAAACCTGCGTCTTGCCCTGAACTTTGAACGCGAATTGCCAAAAATCGCCGAGAGCGACAAAAGCGAAAACACGATGTGGTATACGGTCCTTGGATCGGAACCACTGCGCGCGGTTTTTGAAACCGCTCTTGGGCTGCCGAGTTCGTTTGCCACCATCGATATCGACAAACAGGTTGATGAACTGCGCAAACGCACCGCCAGCCTCATGGGGGATGGCGAGGTTGCGCAGTTTGCTGATCCGGAAGCGCTGGAAAAGCTCAATCAGCGGTTCTTGCTGATGTCACAGATTAAGGATTTCGAAGTTCAGAGTTCATCGCAGATTGCGCTGCAGCTGTTGCAATTCTGACGTCAGATCCATTTTCGACCGGTTAAAGCGCGCCCTTTCGGGCGCGTTTTTTGTTCAGCGCTCTTATGTCACCCGCGCTCCGGATCGCCGAAGCACGAGGTTCAACCGGTTGAACGCGTCCTGAATCGACGGGCTGTCCATGCCGCTCATGAAATTGTCGAGCTCCGGCCAGGCCTTGATCGCAACATCCAGAACCGGATCGGATCCTTCGTTATAGAGGCCGGCGCGGATCATGGTGGCGGACTGTTCGTAGGCGCCCAGCAAGCGCCGCACCTCGCCGATCGAGGCATTTTCCGGCGCGCTTGCTGCGGCGGGCAGGCTGCGCGACACGGACCGCAGCAAATCCACCGCAGGAAAACGCCCACGTTCGGCAATCTTGCGATCCAGCACGACGTGCCCGTCCAGAACGCCGCGCAGAATGTCGGCAATCGGTTCTTCCATATCCGAGCCTGCCACAAGCACGCTGAAAATGCCGGTGATGTCGCCCTGACCGTCACGCCCGGGGCCGGCGCGTTCGCAGAGCGACATGATCATGTGGGACGTTGATGGGGGAAACCCCCGCAGCGCCGGCATCTCTCCGCTGGACACGGCCACCTCGCGGTGCGCCTCGGCAAAGCGGGTGATGGAGTCGGCCATATAGACCACATGTCGCCCTTGATCGCGAAAATGCTCGGCGACGCTCATTGCCGCCATGGCGCAGCGGCGGCGTACCAGCGGTGACTGGTCCGATGTGGCGGCCACAACAATAGACCGCGCCAGCCCTTCAGGGCCAAGAACATGCTCTACAAACTCGCGCAATTCGCGGCCGCGTTCGCCGACGAGGGCGATGACCGCAACGTCGGCTTCCATATCTTTGGCAAACTGGCCCATCAACGTGGATTTGCCGACGCCGGATCCGGCAAACAAACCGATCCTTTGTCCGCGAACCAGCGGAAGCACCGTGTTGAAAATCGACATCCCGGTTTCAAGGCGTGCACCCAACCCCCGTCGCTCGGCCGGCGGCGGCGGTGCGTTTTTCAAATTGCGCATCGTGGCACCACGCATCAAAGGCTTGCCATCAAGCGGCCGGCCGTAGGGATCAATGATGCGCCCAACCCAATTGTCAGCAGGCGCAATCCCGATCTGATCACGCAACACCACGCGGTCACCGATTGCCACACCATCAGGCGCAACATCGGGCATCATTGTGACTTCGCTGCCGTGCAGCTGAATGACCTCGCCGGAGATGACATTTCCGTCGTGCAGGTGCACTTCCTGCAAGTCACCGATTCGAGAGATCGTACCAAGCCCTCGGACGCGCAGCAGGTTGCCCTCGACCGCACACACCCGACCTATATCTTTGGTTTTACTAACTCTTTCGAGTTCTGCACTTAAACTTTTAAAGCCGATTTCGCCCATTGGGTTCTCCAATCCAGTCTCCGCAAACACTTTCTAAAGGAATCAGGGTTAAGTCAGGTTTAAGTCACTCAAGGGAGAAACCCTGTTGTTTAAATCACTGGAAATTTTCAAGGCGTCACACGCCATGGCGACGCATGCTGCGACCCGCCAAGCGGTGGTGGCCGAGAACATGGCCAATGCGGATACGCCCAAATATCAAGCGCGCGATATCGCCCCCTTCAAAGAGGTGTATCGATCGCAAGAGGGCAATTCGGCCATGCGCGTGACCCGCGAAGGCCACACCGGCGGTGCGCTCGAAGCACGCTCTGCCTCTCCCTTTGAGTCAAAACTCGAGACCTCTCCCAACGGCAACAGCGTTTCTCTGGAAGAAGAGATGCTGAAATCCGTTGAGGTCAAACGTCAGCACGACCGCGCGCTGGCCATCTACAAACATTCGCTTGGCGTTATCCGCACTTCGCTTGGACGCTAAGCACTTTCGACAAAGGAAACCCAAGAAATGGGTGATTTTTCTTCGGCACTGGACGTGACCACAAGCGGTTTGAGAGCGCAATCTGCGCGGCTGCGGCATACGTCCGAAAACATCGCCAACGCTGACACGCCCGGCTATCGCCGCAAGACAGTCAGCTTTGAGGCTACGATGGCTGACGACAGCGCACGCGTGAAGGTGGGGCCAGTGCGTCTTGACCAAAAAGAGCGCACGCAGATTTATGATCCCGGCCACCCGCTTGCGGACGCAACGGGTCATTATTCCGGATCAAATGTTGATCTGATTGTTGAAATTGCCGACGCCCGCGAGGCGCAGCGCAGTTACGAAGCCAACCTCAAAATGTTCGATCAAACCCGCCAAATGCAGGCCGGGTTGATGGATCTGTTGCGTAAATAAGGAGACGAGATCATGGAAGTCAGCACCGTCCTAGCGGCCCAGAAATACACCGCCTCCAAACCGGCTACAGGCCCTGTCGAAGGTGGCGCAGAAACCTCTCAGAACGCGTTCGCCGGGTTCGCCAAGGAATTTGCGGCCACCCTGCGCGAAGGCGAAACCGTGGCCATGGCCTCGATGACTGGGCAGACAGATTCGCACACGCTTGTGCAGGCCCTAGCGCAAACCGAACTTGCGGTCGAAACCGCGGTGACCGTGCGCGACAAGGTTGTCGAAGCCTACAAAGAAATTCTGAATATGCCGGTCTGATGCTACAGGAAGCCATCTTTTTTGACACCCTTCGTCAGGGGCTGTGGGTTGCGGTGATCATTTCAACGCCGATCCTTGGCGTTGCGCTGGTGTCCGGTGTCACGGTCGGCCTGTTTCAGGCGCTGACGTCGATTCAGGAAATGACGCTGACGTTTGTGCCCAAACTGTTGTGCATCGTGATCGTCTTCTGGGTGTCCATGGGCTTCATGGCGCAGTCTTTGGTGTCCTTTTTTCAGAACCAAATCATTCCAATGATCATCGGAGGGTAAATTGGACAACGCACTTTATACAGGACTGACACGCCAATCCGGTCTCAACCGCGAAATGACGGTGATCGCCAACAACATCGCGAATGCGGCCACCACCGGGTATCGTTCCGAAGGTGTGACCTTCACTGAATTTGTGCACGCCATTCCCGGCAACGAAAGCCTGTCGATGGCCAAGGCAAACGTGCAAACCACTTCGATGGTGCAGGGCGCGATGACGCAAACTGGCGGCACCTTTGATTTCGCGGTCGAAGGCGACGGGTTTTTCATGGTGGAGACCCCGGACGGCGAACGTTTGACCCGAGCAGGTAATTTTACCCCCAATGCCGAGGGTGACCTGGTCAACTTCGACGGGCACCTGGTGCTCGACGCTGGCGGTGCGCCAATCTTCATCCCGCCGGATGCCGCGTCGGTTGATGTCGGCCCTGATGGCACGATCAGCGCCGATGGCCAGTTGTTGGGTCAAATCGGCGTGTTTGAACCTGTGGATCGCAATATGCTGAACCGCGAAACCGGAGTTTTGTTTGAATCTCCTGACGGTTCCGAAGTGGTGGAAGACGCCCGTGTTCTTCAGGGTTTTTTGGAAAACTCAAACGTCAATCCGATCGATCAGATCACTCGAATGATCCAGGTGCAGCGCGCCTATGAAATGGGTCAAAGCTTTATGGACACCGAAGACAAGCGGGTCCGTGAGGCGTTGAAAGCATTTGTGGGCAAGTAAGGGAAACTCATCATGCAAGCTTTAAAAATTGCGGCAACCGGGATGAGCGCCCAGCAATTGCGCGTTCAAACTATTTCCAACAACCTCGCGAACATGTCGACGACAGGCTACAACGCCCGACGCGCCGAGTTCGCCGACCTGCACTATCAACAGGTGTCACGTGCCGGCGCCGTCAGCTCTGCGGACGGGGCGGTTCTGCCTACCGGTGTTCAGGTTGGTCTTGGCGTGCGCGCCGCTGCGATCTCACTGCACCTCGAACAGGGCGCACTGAAAGAAACCGGAGGCGATCTGGACATCGCCATCGAGGGCAACGGCTACTTCGAAGTTGTCTTGCCTGGCGGCGAAGCCGGATACACCCGGGACGGTGGGTTCAAGCGCAGTGGTGACGGGCTTATCGTGACCAATGACGGTTTCCCGGTTGCGCCGGAAATCACTATTCCGGATGACACGCGCAGCATCTCGATCAATGCGGACGGCGAGGTCTACGCCTATTTCGCGGATTCAGTTGAGGCGGAACTGCTGGGCCAGTTCACGCTTGTTGGGTTCTCCAACTCGAAGGGCCTTGAGGCCATCGGAAGCAACCTGTTCCGCGAGACCGAGGCTTCTGGTGTTCCGTTTGTGGCGGATCCTGGAGAGGACGGTTTGGGCACGCTTAATCAAGGGTATTTGGAAAGCAGCTCAGTGGATTCCGTGCGTGAAATCACTGAGTTGATCGAGGCCCAGCGTGGCTATGAAATGAATGCCAAAGTCATCACCGCCGTCGACCAGATGCTTTCGGCCACAACCCAGGTACGGTGATATGAAACGGCTTTTTGTCATCTTGAGTATGATCTTTGGCGCTTCGGCGGCCTCCGCCGACATCATTGTCGCCACGCAGATCATTCGCGCAAACAGCATCATCACGCCAGACGTCATTGGCGTCAAACGTGGCACAGCCCAGGGGGTCTACGACGACCCGGCTCAGGTGTTGGGACAAGAGGCCCGCAAATCTTTGTACCCCGGGCGTCCGATCAAACAGGGCGACTTGGGACCGCCCGCATTGGTGGATCGCAACCAAATCGTGGCCCTGATTTTTGCTGGCAGCGGCCTTCAGATCGCGACCGAGGGGCGCGCCTTGGACCGCGCAGGCGTCGGCGAGCAGCTTCGTGTGATGAACATGGGGTCGCGGTCAACAGTGACGGGAACAGTTATGCCGGACGGAACAGTCCGAGTGTCAAAATAGAAGGTAGAAACCGTGCGATATTTGACAATTTTCTTGATGGGTCTGGCTCTGTTTGTGTCGGCTTGTGGGCGTACTGATCACCTGGGCAAGCCTCCGACGCTGACCCCAGTGCAACAGTCGCCGGAGCAATACGCTATGATGACGCCTCCTCTGCCGGAAACCTCGCGTGTTGCTCGCAACACCGATCAGGCGTCTCTCTGGAGCCGGAATCGGAAATCACTGTTGGGTGATCGTCGCGCAATGCGCCGAGGTGATATTCTGACGGTGGTTGTCGAAATGGATGAGAACGCCTCGATCGATAACCAAACTGAACGCAGCCGGTCAGGTTCTGAAAGCATGTCAGTGCCACAACTTTTCGGCATTCCACAGCGGGTCGATGGTGTGCTGCCGGAAGGTGCATCCATGGCAAACGCGGTGGAGCTTGGATCCTCCAGTTCAAGCAGCGGCGATGGGTCGGTTAAACGTAGCGAAAAGCTTACGTTGCAAGTGGCCGCGACGATCGTCGATGTTTTGCCCAATGGCGTCCTGTCAATTCAGGGATCTCAAGAAGTGCGTGTGAACTTTGAGCTACGTGAACTGTTGGTCTCTGGGTTTGTGCGCCCCGAGGATATCTCGCGCCAGAACTCGATCCCAATTGAAAAAATTGCATCCGCGCGCGTGTCTTACGGTGGCCGTGGTCAAATTACCGACATGCAGCAGCCTAGAATTGGTCAGCAGGTGCTTGATATCGTGTTGCCCTTCTGATCGGAGCCCGGAAAAATGAAAAAACTGCTCCCTGTTATTTTTGCCGTGATCGGCATCGGTGTCGGCCTTGGTGCGGGCATTATGCTGAGGCCTGAGCCCGAAATCTCGGCTGCCACCGAGGTAGATGCTGACGCTCACGCGGAGGCCGAGGCCGGGCTTTCAGAAGTGCCGCCAATTGCTGGTGAAATCAACGAGTCGCTTGACTACATGAAGCTGTCAGATCAGTTCATTGTGCCGGTTGTTAAAGACGGAAAAATGCGGTCATTGGTGCTGGTCAGTCTTGCGCTGGAAACACAGCCGGGCGTTCAAGAGAAAATCATTAATAATGAACCTCGCCTGAGAGGAGCCTTGCTGCAGGTGATGTTTGATTATGCCAATGTCGGGGGCTTTGACGGTGCTTTCACCAATTCCAGCCGATTGATGAAGCTGCGCCGTAACTTCTTTGAAGTTGCACAGTCGATTTTTGGCGACGACATCACGGATGTAATTGTCGTGGAAATTACCCGACAGGATCTGTCCTAGACCACGACAAATACGCAGTGATTGCTGAAACTGCAGCCACCGGGTCTCACTCGGTCGGCTGCTGCCGGCTGTCTACCGGCTTGGCTGTCCGCTGCTCAACTCCAGGTCCAAGATCGAGTTTACCAACCTGGCTTGCCGCTGTGCGCGTTGGGTCTGAATCTGATCGTCCAATAGTCTGTCCATCACGTCCGCCTTGCCAAAATGCGCCTGAAGCTCGCGAAAAGCGGCCTCCTTGCGGACCATCACATTGGCCAGTTGCATGTTCAGAATGCGCCTGCTGCGCGCGATCCAGCGCACCCAGTTTTCGTCCGCTCCGGTGCGTTGCAACGCGCTGTCGCTGGCCATCATTTCGCGGCCCGTGTTTTCCTTGTCCGTCAGCTCGGCCAGCAGGTTGCGCAGGCGAGATTCCTCCAGTTGCACGGATTGCATCGACGTCTGCGCTTTCTGGTAGTTGGCCTGCGTGATGGTCTGCAGGTCTTTCAGATCGTCGCTCATGTCACACGCCCCCGTGCTTTGCGGCGAATTTCGTCCGCAAACCGAATGGCCGCCGCCACCTGACGATAGTTTTCCGGCGGAATTTCCTGACCAATCTCGACAATCGCGTGCAGTGCCCGTGCGGTTGGCGGGTCACTGTGGATCGGCACGGCGCAATCATTGGCTTTTTCCCGAATGCGCGCGGCGATTTCATCCACCCCTTTGGCCACACAAACCGGGGCTTCTGTGGGCAGGCGGCTCCATTTCAACGCCACCGCGTAGTGGGTCGGGTTGACGATGACCACGTCCGCTGTTTCCACATCCGCGATCATCTGTTTGCTGGCGATCTCTTGCCCCTTTTGGCGCCGCTTCTGCTTCATATAAGGGTCGCCTTCAGCCTCTTTGGACTCGTCGGTTAGCTCCTTGCGCGACATCATGTTTTTGCGCATGAATTCAGCGTGTTGATACATGTAGTCGATCGCAGCGATCAGCGCGGCGACGATTGCCACAATTGTCAGAAACTCCACCAGAACGCGACCCAGCATCGCTGGCACCATCGCCGGATCGAGTTGAATAGAATGGGCCATCTCCGGCAGCCGTGCCCGAAGGAAAAAGCCAAGGCAAATTGAGTAGATCACCAGTTTGGCAAAGCTTTTTCCGAACTCAAACAGGCCGGTGCGGCCAAATTTGTTTTTGGCGTTTGAAATCGGGTTCAACCGGCTGGCCTTTGGCTTGAGCTTGGAGGGCGTGAACACCCAAGCGCGTTGCAGCACCAAACTCAGGATCACCGCCACCATCGGGGCAATAAACAAAGGCGCAACAGATCCTGCCATTTGCCACATAACGCCGCTAAAAGGTGCGGATGGACTGCCTTCAAAAAACAGCGGCGCGATGGATTCGGCTTGATCCAGAAGCACCATCAGCGATTCACCGGTGGCGTTAATCGTGGACGCGCCCAAACCGATCATCACCAGCAGCATGCCCATGTAAGCCGCGACCACCGACACATCCTGTGACTTGGCGATCTCACCTTTCTTTCGGGCGTCTTCCAGCTTTTTGGGCGTCGCGTCGTACGTCTTGTCGGTATCGTCGTCCTCCTGACCACTCACAGCATGCCCTCCGCTGGATTGATCATGAACGCCTCAAACAGGTTCCACCAAACCGTGATGATTGTGCCGGCGGTCAGCATCAGGATCGACAGGCCGCCAAAGGTGATCAGGGGCGCACCAATAAAGGCGACCATCAACTGCGGCATGGCGCGGTTGATCACGCCCAGCATGAGGTTGTAGAGGGCAGAAACCAGAATAAACGGCGCGGACAGTTTGAACGCCAGCGCAAAGGCGGATGCAATGTGTGACACGCCCCATTCGGTCAGGATCTCCGCCGCAGGGAATACCCCGGCTGGAAACAGCATATAGGACCCTATGAACATACCCGCGAGATGCACGTGCATGCCCATGGTAAAGGCCAGAGCAATTGCGGACACCATTAGCAGGTGACCGATCGCAGGCATCGGTTCGCCCGCGCCGCCCAACAGTTGGGCCAGCGACGTCGATTGCGCAGCAATGGAGCCTGCCGTCTGCAAGGCCAGAATGAACATGCGCAGGCTTATTCCTATGATCAGCCCGGCACAGGCCTCTGTCAGACAGAACCAGACGGTCGATTCCAAAGTGGGTTCCGGCGCGTCAAAGGCGGGGACGGCGGGGGCCACAATCATGGTAAAGGCAAACGCCACACCCAACTTAATGCGCGGCGGCACGAAATTCTGACCAAAAGCCGGCACCAGAGATACCGCAGTAGACACCCGTACGAACACCAAGAAGCCGTGCCAAAGCGCGGCCTGCCAAGCGGTCAACAGTACGTAGGCCTCTTCGATCACGTGGTCACGACTCCCACTAGGGCCGGCCGTGCGTCGAGGCCAATTTCCTCAAACGACAGGACAGGATTGGCGATTCCTTTGGCGCTTAGCACGGTGCGCAGGAACCTGCGGCGACGGGTTGACGTGACAAGCGCGGCAAAGGTGCCGCTGTTACCGGCTTCGTTCAGACGATCTGCCACCGATTGCGCCAGGGTGTTGAACATGTCGGGCGGCAGGGCCACATCCACGCTGCCGTTGTCCCCATCCACTTGGTAGGTGGAGAACATGTCTTCCCATTCCGGCGCCAGTTGCACCAAGGGGATGGTTCCGTCGTCGCGTTTGAGTTCGGATACAAGCTGAAAGCCCAACCTTTGGCGCACGTGTTCTGAAATCATTTCGGGCGACGCGGTCGAATGACGGGCCTCGGCAATGGCTTCCAAAATCAGCGGCATATTGCGGACAGACACCTGCTCGTCCAGCAGCATCCGTAAAACGCGGTGCAACAGATCAAGAGGCACCTTGTCCGGCACGTATTCGTCCAGCAATTTGCGGTTCGCAGCGGCGCGCATCTCGTCGCTCAGATTGGACATTTCATCCAGAATGCGGCGCAGCGCCTTGAACGTCAGCAGTCGGCCGAAGTTGGTTTTGATGGTTTCCAGCAGATGTGTCGCCATGACTTCGCCAGGGGTGACGATGGTGATGCCGGACAAAGCCATCTTTTCCTGTGCCGCGGTGTCGATCCAACGGGCAGGGGCGCCATACACTGGCTCGGACACATCATCACCGGCTGGCAACGCGGCCGGATTGTTCCCAGCCAGTGCCAGAACGCGTTCGGGCTGCAGTTGCGCACGCACCTGCTCCACGCCCTGCACACGGATCACATAGTATCCGCTTGGCAATGACGGTTCGTCCGTCAGCCGGATTTCCGGCAGGATCAGGCCAAACGTCGACGCCACGTGGGTGCGCATATTGAAAATTCGGGCATCAAGACCAGTGCCGGGATCAAGCACCATATTGATCAGGTCGGTGGAGAACTCGACATGGATGTCGTCAAGATCCAGCACGTCGCCCATCGATTTGTCTTTTGCGACAACTGGCGCGTCCTCTTCTTCGGCTATCTCTTCTTCTTCTTTTTCGATTTTCTTGTATCGGAAGTAGGCCACAGCGCCCAATGCGATACTACCGGCGATAAACGGTATGAACGGCAGGCCCGGCACCAGCGCAAACAAGGCCATCAAAATCGCAACCGTAACGATGGCTGCGGGGTGGGCGCCAAGCTGGTCTGCCAAGGCCGTATCGGTGGAGCCTCTGTTGCCGCCACGCGCCAAGAGCAATGCAGCTGCGATGGAGATGATGACCGCTGGAATCTGCGTGACCAGACCATCGCCGACAGTCAAAATGGCATAGGTTTCAAACGCCTGACCCATCGGCATGCCATGCACGGCGACACCCATCACCAGACCCATGACAAGGTTCATGAGCGTGATCAGCAGACCGGCAACCGCATCACCTTTGACAAATTTCGACGCACCATCCAACGAGCCAAAGAATGTTGTTTCCTGCTGTTCGCGCTCACGGCGCTCTTTGGCTTCGGTGTGGTCAATCGCGCCAGCGGCCATGTCGCTGTCGATGGCCAGCTGTTTGCCGGGCATTCCGTCCAACGCAAAGCGCGCGCCGACTTCGGCCATACGTGTCGCGCCTTTGTTGATCACCATGAAGTTCACGATCAGCAATACGCCGAACACCACGAGGCCCAGAAAAACGCTGCCCCCCATGACAAAATTAGCGAACCCCTGAATCACGTCCCCGGCGGCATCTGTGCCGGTGTGGCCCTGTCCGATGATCAGTTTGGTGGATGACACATTCAGCGAAAGCCGCAGCATCAGGGAGGCCAGCAGTATTGTCGGAAACGCAGAAAAATCGAGCGGACGCTCGATGAACAGGGTCACGGTAAAAATAAGAATCGCCAGCGCAAAAGACGCGGCGAGGCCAACGTCGAGCACAAACGACGGCATCGGCAAAATCATCATGACGATGATCGCCATCAGGGCGAGCGCCAAAAGGATGGTTGGGCTGAACAGGGCCTTCATTGAATTGGAATTCACAGCTTAGTCCCCTCCGCCAAACAAGGGCCGGCTCTCGCCGTTGCCCAAGGGGACCAAGGATCCCATGCCGGAGACGCCTGCGCCTTTGCGCAGCAAGGGAAATGCATTGACGCTGACCTGTTGCGCAACCTCTCGTCGTGGCGCATTCACGTTGTTGGCGGTGCGTGTTGCGACGCCAAGCGCAGGAATGTCAGGCAGATTTGCGAGGATTTGCCTGTAACGGGCTTTGTATTTGTTGGCATATTTCGGCGTCCGGGACTGATAGGCCGCCGCCGCAGAATCCCAAGACTTGGTTTCCCTGTAAAGCCGCGCCACGCGGTCGCAGGTTTCGCCATGTGACGCCTGCGCTATCGTTGGGCTCAGCAGCGCACAGAAAAGGCCCCTGAGAATGGTGGCGTAGCGCATTGCGATTCGCCGTAACGCAAGACGGATTTCTGCCGTCAAAACGTTGAAAAACTTCTGCTTTTTCATCCCGTGAGCTTTCTGCCAGTTCAGGAAACACCTAATGGCGGAATCTTTAGATTTGGTAAGCGCCGTTAAGACTTTCCGAGCCGGAAGCCGCTTATGAAGACGGCTCTGTCACCCGGTGCAATTCCAGCAGCTCGCTCAAGGTGTCACGGGCGTCTTTGCTGTCGCTCACTAGCGCGCGATTGCGTGTCAAAGCGCCGGTTTGCGCGTCGCTGTCTGCGGTGTCTGTGGCCGCAGCTTGCAACATGGCCTCTATGCGTTGGTAGACTTCGAGGTCCAGCGCGCTTAGTCCGCTGAGGTCTCCCCCCAACCAGGCCTCAAAGGCAGCCCGTTCGACTTCGCCCATCTCATGCAGGATTTCCGCTGCCGCCTGATGGTCACCCGCCATGGAACGTGCGCGAGCGCGCAGCGCATCGGCTTCTGATCCTGTGATACTCATCAACTCAGCTTCTGCGCGGCGCGGCAGCTTGTCTGCCAAAGCGACCTTGGCTTTCAGCAGATGCACCCCGGGCGTTGCATGCTCAATTGGGAGCGCTTGCAGCACACGTTTGGTTTGATCGTGAAACCCAAGGGCATATAATCTCTCTGCCAGCGTAACGGCTATTTCAGGCGCAAGCATGTCAGGGTTTGTCAGCTTTTGGGAGATGGCGTAGGTGAGGATATCGAATCCCTCCGCCTTGTCGATCAGGGCGCTGGCGACCTCGCTGCGGGTTTTTAAGGCGGCGTCCATACCGTCGATCTTGGCAATCTCTGCCACAACATCAAAAGCCGGAGTGAAGTCCTGTGCCAGCATGCGGGCCTGTGCGTGTGCGTTTCGCAAAGCCGGCCCCATCATGCCCGCCTTATGTTCTACGGCCAATGCGCTCACCAACGAAACCGTTTCGCTCGGAACAACGGTGTCCTGCGCAACGTGCGAGGCAATCAATTCCACAACGGCAGCTGGTGCCAATGTTGTGTTTTGAGCGGCCACTTTTTCCAGTTTTTGAACGGCGGCGTCAGTCTCGCCCAATTCAGCATGCAACGCAGCCTGAGCCATATCAAATTCAGGACCAGGGTCTGTGTTTGTCCGTTCGATCGAATTGAGCACAAGGCTTGCCGCTTCTACATGGCCCAATTCGACGAACCTGTTGCTCAAGACCGGTGCAAGATGTTCCCGCAAATTCACCGGCAGGCCGGCAAGCGTTTCCAGAGCACTGTCCACCGCTGTTTTTCCGGACAATTGTTGCCCGGACATGGCGGCCCAAAACGCCACGCTGGAGGCACAGTGACCTTGATCGAAAAACGGGTTGAACTTGGTCACATGGCCGGTTTCCACCAGTTGCGCCATTGCCGTCAAAACGGGATCTCTGTCGTTGTCGGGAATCCCGCGCAGGATTTGTTCGGCTTCAACCCCAAACGTGTGGGCAATGTAAAACCGCGCCAACGTGGTCATCGACTCTGACGACGTCAGGTCAAATTCGCCCACCATACCGGACCGGAGTTTTCCCAGATCGGTGGCAAAGTCGGTTTCTCCGGCCCAGCTTTCGATATCCAGTCGGCCGTCGGCAATGCATTCTGATGCACCCGCACGCCCGGCCAGCACAGTGGCGATCTCCTGAGCGGCCACGTCCATTGCATTGTAGGTGGTGACATTCAAAGGGTTCCGCATCATCTGCGACGCGTTGGCTTGGCCGTCAGTTAGCGCACGTTGGGGCGTGCCGTCAGGAGAAGTCATGTCTTCCGGCGTCTGAGGGTTCTGCGTCTGGGCCTCCAACAGGTTTTGCTCTGTTGCGCGATTGATCTGATTGATCACCTGTTGTGCGACCCGGCTAACTTTGTCCTGATCGCTCACATAGGCCTCAAAGTTCTGCGTCGGGTCGGGGACCTGGGCCTCAGGTGTCTCAACCGGTGTTGGCAGAGGAGGCGTTGGAACAGGCGTCGCTTCGGCCCAAGTGTAGCGGTATGGCTCTTTCTTGTCGGTCGACTCCATCTGCAAAAGGAAATTCGCAGGGATGGGCGCGACGGCGCGCGCGTCGGTGGCATCGCGAATGTCCATGATCACATGCCGGTCGTTGTACCAGGCGCTTGAGACCTCGCAATCGCAGCCCAGTTGCAAATGGACTTCGCCGGATTTGGGACTTGCCACAAGATTGCTCAGTCGGGTGCGCGGAATGCGCGTGAAAATGTCGTCCAGGTTAAAGGTGAAATCGTCGCCCTCAACCTTGAACGTATAGTCGCGCCCTGAGCCGGTTACACGCCATTGCGTGTCTGCCGAGGGCAAGGTGGCCACGAGACGTGTGAACCCCACGTGTTCCCCGGACTGAAACAGCACCGGCTCCGCCGACACGCTGGTCGCCAGAGCCAAAAATGAAACGGCAAGCCAATGGCGTGTCATGCGGCCTCCTTCTTCAGCGACTTGATGGCTTCCTCAAGTTCGCTGAACCCGGGACGGTTATGAGATGGGGTGTTCTGCCGTCCCACTTCGATACAGATGTTCGGAGAATGCTGATGCAGGTTTGCGACCAGAACTTCACGGATCAGCTTGTAGAAATGCGCATCCTCATCAACCACACTTTGGATCTTGGTGGCGAAGGGACCAACAAGACCATAGGCTAGGAAAACACCCAGGAAGGTTCCGACCAAGGCGCTGCCGATCATTTTACCGAGAATTTCCGGCGGCTGATCGATAGAGGCCATGGTCTTAATCACACCCAGAACGGCGGCAACAATTCCCAATGCAGGCAATGCATCCGCGACGGTCTGCAGCGCGTGCGACGAGTGGGCCATATCGTGAATATGCGCGTCGATTCGCTTCTCCAGGACTTCTTCGACCTGGTTGGGATCGTCGTAGTTCATAGAAGCCGAGCGCATGGTGTCAGCGATTAGGGCGATTGCTTCTTTGTCGGCCAGAATTTTTGGGTATTTGTTGAAGATATCCGATTCGGCGGGCGCCTCGATGTGCTCTTCAATGGCGACCGGGTTCTTGCGTGCGAGTTTTATCAACTCAAACATCAAACACAGAAGATCCCGATAATCCTCTTCTTTCCAGTGTGCCCCTTTGAAAACCTTGCCCACGTCCTTGAGCGTGTGTTTGACCACCGCGCCCGAGTTGGACACCAAAAAAGCGCCAACAGCGGAGCCGCCGATGATCATCATTTCCAGCGGAAGCGCCTTTGTGATGATTCCCAAATCGCCGCCGGACAATAAGAAGCCGCCGAAAATCATCACAAATACGACAATGATGCCAATGATACCAAGCACGCTGGTGTCTCCTGTTCTATCTTATCCAGCCTCAAACCACACAGTGGTTAAGACTGTTTTATTCCGTGGGCACATTTGCGTTCCGGCCGGCAAGAACCACGCTGATGGTATAGGCGGCATGCGGGCTCAGCCCGGCCATGACGCCGGCAGCGGAATCGGGGTTCATGCGGGCGATAAAGCCAGCGGCAAAGTCGGGGTCCATTTCCTCAAACAAGGCAGCCACATTTTTGGGCTTCATGGTTTCATAAACCCGTGTCAGTCGGCTTACGTCGTCATCCGCGGCGGATTCCGCCATGGCGATGACGTTGCGCAGACGGTCTTCGGCGGTTTTCAGTTCGGACAGTTTTCGGGCCACCTCTGCATCCGCGATGGACAATGCCTGCATACGGTTGCGGATTTCCTCTTCCTGCTTTTCAATGCGCTTCTCACGCTCATCAAATGCGGCCATCAGCGCGCGCAAATCTTCGGATTGTTCGCAAATTTGTGGCGAAGACATCGCCGCTAAGGGCGATTCCGTCGCGAAATCTTCGCGCGCGATCGCTTCGCTTGCGCCGATGCCAACACGCAAGACGGCAGAGGCCACAAGAAACGAAGATACGACAAGCAATGTACCACGCGGAGGCCGGGCCTGCGCCTGAGACTTGCCGCGAGCGCGTTTCCCGCCTTTTTCAGATTTTTGTTTGACAGCGGTCTTTTTTGACATCGTGCTGCCTCCTTTTCTTTTCGCTCAGATCAACTGGCGCGTTTGAACGCCATTTTCTGCGCGTCGCCGTTGGGTTCATCTTTTTTGACGCGCCGCTTGCGCTGTTTCCGCCGCTTGGCTTTGGGTTTGGCGGCCTCAGTTTCCATAGATTCGTCGGCAGCGTTCTGCCCTCGCTTGCCCTTTTTCGCGTCTTTCTCAGGCGCGCTGGTCTCGAGTTCATCCACCGGAGTGCCAAATTCGTTGTCATCAGAGTGACGCACGAACATCGTTGTTGATTCTGCCTTGCGGAACGCCTTCATCTCCTCGGGATCCGGAAGGTCGTGCATCGACGCGAGCAAAAGCTCCATGCGTTTGGAAGCGCCTTCGGCCCGTTTGGTCAATTCCTGCAACTGTTTGGTGGAGTTCCCCGCCGTCGCCTGCGCCGATTTTAAGGTGCGGGTCAGGTCATCTACCTGAGTCGACAAAACGGCAACCGCGCCACCAACACCTGCTTCTAGGTCGTTGAACTTGGCAAGGCGACGCGCCAGCACGTAGCAATAGACGCTGGCACCAAGCGCACCAGCCACCATCAGGATGTCTGCGATCATATTCATTTGGATTCTCCCGTTCAGCTCAGCACAAATTCCATGACCAACAGATCGCTCACGCGCTCTGATCCAGTCACGATTTGCACACGGCGCAACATCTGAGCGCGCAATTTCACCAGCGCGTCAGGCGATTCGATGTCTTCGGCGCTGAGCGCCCGTAAATATCCGTTCAGCACGTCGATAATGCGCGGCTTCACGCGTTCCACCTCATCCAGGTGCTCGTGGGGCACTTCCAATTGGGCGGCGAAGCGCAACAGGCTGGCAGGACCATCGGACGTCAGCGAAACAATGAAAGGCGCCAAGGCCACATATCCAACGTCGGGCAGGGCGTCTTTAGAGGTCTCAACGGTTTCCGCTGAGGCTGTGCTGGCAGGCTCCGAGCCGAATAGCATTCCGGAGTAGACAGCGAAAAAGCCACCGCCACCGCCAACCAGTGCCAGCACCAATCCGATGATCAGTGGGAGTTTTGATGCCTTTTTCGGCGCATCTTCAGTCTCGACGTTTGAGTCGGTCATAGCGAGAATCCAAATTCTTTGTTCTCGCTTTTCTAATCATACACTCACTAACCGATTGTTAAGTCGGATGCGTAAGAAGTCCCTGAGTGGCTGGATAGAAGATCCGGTCTGTCGGAGAATGAACGTGACACAAATTCTAAACACTTGGTCGGGTTTTGATATACGCCGCAAGGTCTTCATCATCGGTGCAACCGTGGCCGTTTTTGCGGCTGTTATGATGCTGGCAAAAATTGCGAGCCAACCGAAACTTACGCTTCTTTACAGTGGGTTAGAGAGTAGCTCCGCCGGTGATGTCGTGCGCTCCCTTGAGCAGCGTGGCGTGCCTTTCGAGGTCCGCGGCGGCTCAATTTTCGTGCCTGGCGGACAGCGGGACGAGCTGCGGATGACGCTGGCAAGCGAAGGTCTGCCGGCCAATACGACTCAGGGATATGAGCTTCTCGATTCGCTTTCCGGCTTTGGAACGACGTCACAAATGTTTGACGCGGCGTACTGGCGCGCAAAAGAAGGCGAATTGGCGCGCACCATCGTTGGCAGCCCGCAGATCAGCAAAGCGCGCGTCCACATTGCCAATGCCGGATCCAACCCGTTTCAACGCACCGTTAAATCAACTGCAAGTGTGACGGTCACGGCAACCGGTGGTGTTCTTCCCCAGAAAAATGCGCAGGCCTTACGGTTCCTGGTCGCCTCAGCAGTTGCGGGTCTGTCCCCTGAGGATGTCTCGGTGATTGATGGCAACGGTGGCCTTATCGGTGCGCTGGAAGAAACCAAAAGCTCAAACGGCGAGGATCGGGCCGATTCTATGCGGGCCTCTGTGCAACGTTTGCTCGAAGCGCGCGTTGGAGCAGGGAATGCGGTGGTCGAAGTCAGCATTGATACCGTGACCGAGTCCGAATCCATCGTTGAGCGCATCTTTGATCCCTCCAGCCGGGTCGCGATCAGTACAGAAACAGAAGAACGCAGCACCGATTCTCAAAACTCCGAAGGTCAGGTGACCGTTGCCTCCAATTTGCCGGACGGCGATGCCAACGACACCTCTGGGTCTTCAAACCAAAATCGTGAGACCCGCGAGCGGGTGAATTACGAAGTGTCGGAAACCCAGCGCGAAGTGGTACGCCAACCCGGCAGCATTCGGCGCCTGACGGTGGCCGTTTTGATCAACGGAACGCCACAGCTTGATGATGCCGGGAATCAGGTGATCGAGCCGCGCCCCGATGCCGAGCTCGAGGGCATGCGGGAACTTGTGGCCTCAGCGGTCGGCTTCGACGAGGCGCGGGGTGACGTGATCACTCTGAAATCCATGAATTTCCAACCCGCCAACCCGATGGGTACAGCAGCAGAAAGCTCGATGCTCAGCGGCATGCACCTTGATGTTATGTCGATCATCCAAATGGTGATTCTGGGTTTGGTGGCTTTGGGTCTTGGTATGTTTGTGGTGCGGCCACTGCTTGCGTCGCAAGGCGGCAGCACTGACGGCTCGGCGCTGGATGATAGCGGACCGGCGATGTTGCCCCCACTGGACGGTGGTGGTGACTTTGCGGCCTTGCCCGGGATGGGCGGCGATCTGCCGGCCATGGGCGATGTCGGGTTCCCAATGGCGCCCGCGTTTGACGGCGGCGAAATGGGCGGCTTGCCCGCGCCCGGCGGTTTGGACTCGCCCGAAGGCGATGCGGTGGAACGCTTGCGCTCTCTGATCAGCGATCGGCAGGAAGAAACCGTAGAAATCCTGCGCAGTTGGCTTGAGGACGGTCGGCAGGAGAAATCCGGATGAGCATTTCGCATTTGCTAGAAGATTTTGGCCACAGCGCAGAGATCGCAGCCAAATCCGCCACGCCTGAAACTGCGACCGAAGAGTCGCTGCTGGACAGCTACGAAACCGGCTACAAAGCGGGGTGGGAAGACGGCACCAAAGCGCGTGAAGATGCGCAAAAGTCAATCAGCGACGCTCTGGCGTCCAACCTTCAGGATCTGTCGTTCACCTATCACGAAGCCCACGAAGCCGTGCTTAGCGACATCGCGCCGATGGTGGAAAAGGCGATCATGACCGTGTTGCCGGAAATCGCCCGCAAATCCGTCGGCGCCGTCGTGGTTGAGGAGTTGCGTCAGATTATCGAGACGCACGGCGCCACAAAAGTGAAGCTTGTGACCTCTCCTGACGATCACGAAACGGTCGCCGCGATGTTGCCTCAGGACCTGCAATTCCCGGTGGCGCTGACAACCGATCCCGACTTGGCCTCTGGCCAGGCCCAATTTGAATTTGACACGCGTGAGCGCGAAATCGACCTGTCGGAGGTGCTTGGCGCCGTCGAACAGGCCTTTGCTGCGTTCACGCATGAAACCCGCAAGGAGGCCCAGAATGGCTGACGCAATGAAACCCGATGCAAGCAACCCGTTTACATCGGTTCCGGTGGAAATCACCATCTCCGTGGGCAAAGCCCGCCCTGCGATATCTGATCTGTTGAAACTTGGTCAGAACTCGGTTTTGCAACTGGATCGTCGTGTGGATGACCCGGTTGAGCTCTATATTGGCGACAAGATGATCGGTCGTGGTCAGCTTGAAGAGGTCGAAGGTGCCCAAGAAGGTCAATTGGCCGTGCGCCTGACTGAACTTGCGGACATGCAGGCCGGTCTGGGATGAGACGGGCGGCCATACTGGCCGTCGCCACAATCTTGGTTTTCGGCCTTGCGGTCGATCCGGCGATGGCCCAGGACACCTCGCTCGCGTCCAGTCTTGAGGGCTCTCTGACCTCGCGCAGCATTCAGCTTTTCCTGTTGCTCACTGTGCTGTCTCTGGCACCGGGCATCGCGATCATGGTGACCTGTTTCCCCTTTCTCATCACGGTGCTTTCCATCCTGCGACAAGGCTTGGGTCTGCAAGCGTCGCCACCCAACATGTTGCTGGTGTCGCTGGCCATGTTCCTTACGTACTTTGTGATGGAACCGGTTTTTCTCGCGGCTTGGTCTGAGGGCGTAACGCCTTTGCTGGCCGAAGAAATCAGCGCCGAGCTCGCTTTTGAACGCACGGTAGAGCCGTTCCGCATGTTCATGTCCAACCGCATGGATCCGGACACCTATCTGGCGTTGGCCGCGCTGCGTCCTGACGCGGCTGCCACCCTACCGGGACCGGATGCGCCGTTGTCGGTGCTGGTGCCAAGCTTCATGCTGTCAGAAATGGCGCGCGCGTTTCAGATCGGCTTTTTGATCTTCCTGCCGTTCCTGATCATTGACCTCGTTGTTGCCGCGGTTCTGATGTCGATGGGTATGATGATGGTGCCCCCCGCTATCGTGTCGTTGCCGTTCAAGCTCAGCTTCTTTGTGCTGGCTGATGGCTGGAGCCTGATCGCAGGCGCATTGGTGCGCAGTTACCTGTAACGACCGATTCTTACAGTATCGCATTTGTCAAAGCGGCCCTACTGGGGCCGCTTTTTGTTGTTGGCGCCAGCAGTTGGGCGTGCGGTTCCCTGACTAGGAGGGGGTGCCAGATGTGCTCAGAGTGTCTCTCAGACGCGGCTGCCGGTCCTTATGTCGAGCAAAAAGTGTCGCGGCCGACAAAAGGTCAGTCAAAGGGGATCTCTGACCATTTCGACAAACAAAAAGGGCGGAGCCATCTCTGGCCCCGCCCGTCTGACAACTCCCCAGACGTCAGACTTCCCGCGCATTTAACGTACGACAAACTCCGCATGTAGCGCGCCGGCCGCTTTGATGGATTTGAGGATGTCGATCATGTCATGCGGTGCCACGCCAAGCGCGTTCAGCCCGGCAATTACTTCAGACAAGGACGTGCCGCCCGCAACTTCCGCCAGGCCTGTGCCTTCGCCCTTGTCGATTTCGGCATCGGTGCGCGGCACCACCACTGTTTGACCGTTCGCAAATGGGTTGGGCTGCACTACCAAGGGCTGTTCTTGAATGCGCAGTGTCAGGTTGCCCTGCGACACGGCGACCCGCGAAATCCGCACGTCCTCACCCATGACGATAGTGCCGGACCGTTGATCGACCACCACCCGTGCTTTGCGTTCCGGCGCGACCAGAATGTTCTCGATTTGACCAAGCGCATGCGCAGCGGTTGGCTGACCTGTGCGTTGAATATCGACCTCTACCGTGCCGGCATCCGTCATCAAAGCAACCTGACGGCCAAAGGTGCGGTTGATCGCGTTTTCGATCCGTCCCGCAGTGGTGAAATCGGGTTCACGAAGCGCCAAGCGCATGCTCGTCAACGAGGTGAAATCAAACTCGATCTCGCGCTCGACGCGTGCGCCAGACGGTATCACACCAGCGGTTGGAACACCTTGTACCACGCCGCCGCCATCGCCCTGTGCAGAAATGCCGCCTGCAATAATTGTGCCCTGTGCCACAGCGTAGATTTCGCCGTCTGCGGCGTTCAGCGGCGTCATCACCAGCGTGCCGCCCAACAGGCTTTTGGCGTCACCAATCGCGGACACGGTCACGTCGATTTGCCCGCCAGCCCGTGAAAACGGCGGCAGCGTGGCGGTGACAAACACCGCAGCCACGTTTTTGGGCCGCAGCTGTTCGCCCGTCACGTTCACGCCCAAGCGTTCCAGAATGTTGGACATGATTTCTTCGGTGTAGGGCGCGTTGCGCAGGCTGTCGCCTGTGCCGTTCAGGCCCACAACCAGACCGTAGCCGACAAGATCGTTGTCACGCACACCGTCAAAGTTAACCAGATCCTTGATGCGAATTTCATTCGCCAAAACCAGTGAAGGCAAAAGGATCAGCGCGCTCAATACTTGAGCGACTTTCAGGAGAAGTTTCATCTCATATAATCCATAAGGGACATGCTGTTGAGCCGCGCAGTGATGGTGTAAACCATCTCCAACTGAACCTGCACAGCTTGGTATTGGCCGGCCACTTCTGTGGTGTCGACGGTCACAATATCGTTCTTGGCCATCGAGAAGCTGGCGCGAGAGGCAGCGTTGCCGGCGGCCGCAATTTCGATACGCTCTTCGGAGTAGCCAAGGTTGGCCCGCGTCTGGATGATTGCATCCTGATTGGCCAACATCGCTTTGCCCGCCGTGTCCAACAGCTCAAGCTTGTCGGTGTTATTTAGGCCAAGACCAGGGTCATTGGCGATGGCGGCAATGGCGGTGTCGCGCAACAGTTGGCGGATCTCCGCGTTGTCAGCTTTAATCTGAACAGAAGTGCTTTCGGTTTCGCTTAGCTGAAATGGGGAAAGCTGGTTTGCCGATCCAAGGTAGCCCACAGTTTCGAACCCACCACCTGGTGCCATGAACCAATCGTCGATCGCGGTAATGACGTCGTTAACGGTGGCCGACCCGGCCACAGCGGCGGACAGATGGGTCATCATATCAGTTGCAGAAATGGTGGCGGCCCCGTCCGTGGCAGCCCCGGCAAACATTGACTTGTCACCCGAACGACCGTTCAGCGCGGCGACCATCGTCTCAAAATCCTGCATAGCCAGATCGCTGACAGTGGTGGCTGAACCGCCAGTCCCGCTGCTGGCTGTGGTGATCAACGACTCGCTCAGATTGGAGGACATCGAATGCAAGCGGTCCAAAGTGGTCTGCATCGCACCTGTGAACAGCTTCGCGTCCAGCGTTGACTGGTCATAGCTGTCCAGAACTGTCAACTGACGCTCGATATCATTTAACGCACGAAAGTCGCCCCCAACCGATGACCCGATGTCCGATTTCAGACCCGACGCCAGCTCTTGGCCAAGCCGGTTGAAGTCATCTTTGACCGAGGTCATTTGGCGTTGCATCGCCAGATGCTGAGCCAACGTTCCAAATCCCGCAATTGACATGGTTTAGATCCTCAATAACGTGTCCATCATGTCGTCCACAGCCTGAATGATTTTCGCATTCGCGGCATAGGCCTGTTCGATGAGCATTAGGTTTTGCATTTCGGTGTCTGTGTCGACGCCCTGTGCCAGCTCCATAGACACAAGAGTGTCCTGTTGCGCGGCGGCAAAAGTCAGAGCTGAGTCGCTGGTGACACGGTTCGTTGTGTAGGATGAATGCAGGTTTCCGAACATTTCGGACATGCTGACGGCCTTGGACCCCAATGCGCCGGATCCCGGTACAGTGGAAGTTTGTACCGCATCCACCAGATTGGTCAGCAAGCTGTTGTCACCCACATCACCTGGCGCCGCCGCGCCCATCCCGTCACGCAGACGCCAATATTCTCCGGCTCCGTCGGGCGATACCAACCCATTGATGTCCAGTCGACCGGACAGGCCAACTTCATTGGTTGGATCAAAGGCTGCGCCGCCATCCGTAAAGAGGCCGGGGTCGCCCGGCGCAAGGGTCGGGTCTGCGCCACTGTTCTGAAAACGATCCACAAGGTCGCGGGCGATGGCGTCCAATTCGGCCTGTGCGGTCACGGCATGTTCGTCGCGAACTTGAAACTGAGCTGACAGTTTGCCGCCAGCCAAGGGTCCACGGTCCGGATCGGTACTGAGAGCTTGGCCATCGATGCTCAGACCAGACAATAGTCCATTGCCCTGAGTCATATGCGGCATGATCGTTGGTGTCGGTGTGAACTCGATTTCGAAGGCTTTGCCGTCCAAAAGCGTTGCACCGTTTGAGGAATAAAGCGCCACGCCACCGTTGTCGCGCTCCATGATGCGCACCGGCACAATTTCATTGATCTGGTCGATCACCTGCTGGCGCTGGTCCACCAAGGTTGCGGTGTCTTTGCCTTGCACCGCAGCCTGGGAGATCTTTTTGTTCAGGGTTTCGGTTTGCGACAGCAGTCCGTTCAGACCATCCACCATCTTTCCGATTTCCGAATCGGCCTGCTCGCGCATGTCTTTGATGCCGTCGGCCGATGCATTGATTCCCTGCACCAACTCGCTGGCTCTATCTGCCACGCTTTGCAGGCGTCCGTCACTTTCGGGTCCGCCTGTTGCCGAGATTAGCGCGGCTTCAAATGCCGAAAATTTGCCGGACAGGCTGGTGCTTTGATCGGGTGTTCCGACCAGCGTTTCGAGACGCGTAAAAAAGGTGTTGTTTACGCTGGCTTGGCCGGCCACCGCATCGGCAGTCCGCCGCTCCGCCAACAAAACAGGATCCGAATGACGGGTCACCCCGTTGATCAGAACGCCGCCGGTCTGTGCGTTGGTGCCCAATGACAGGCTGCGCACAGAATACCCGCGCGTCATAGCGTTGGCGATATTGTTGGATGTGACTTGCGCATTTCTGGACGCGGCCGAAAGGCCGGACATGGCGTTTGTCAGGGCTCCTGTAAGACTCATATCTTGGCTCCTACTTAAAATTCAGCCGCGTCAGTTTTTATCAGCGTTTGATGTTGGTGGTTTCCTGCAACATCTCATCCACGGTCTGGATGATCTTTGCGCTCGAGCTATAAGCCCGCTGGGTCTGGATCAGATCGGTCAGCTCTTGCGCCACATCCGTGGCAGAAGCTTCGCGCGCATAAGAAACAACTTCACCGGTTGGTCCTGTGCCAGCGTCCCACAGATAGAAAGACCCGCTTTCGTTGGTGGGCACATAGGTGCCGTAGTTCAGCGCGGTCATGCCGTTCGGGTTGGCCATGTCCACCAGAGGTACCTGAGCAATCGTTTTGGTGATGCCGGTGCTATAGTAGGCGTGCACCATCCCGTTTGCATCAATTTCGACCGACGTCATGGTGCCGACGGCCGAGCCGTCCTTGTTGATCGTGAGTGGCGCAAAATCATACCCAAGCTGGGTCAGGCCACCGGTGCCGCCAATTTCGCCGATGTTAAGTTCAAGCGGTCCGCCAGCCACAGTCAGAATCGAACTGCCAGTGAGAGGATCATACGCGCCACCCGATACCGTGGTTACAGCAGCCAAAGCGCCGCCATCGGTACGGCTGTCATCAAAGGTTAGGTTATACTCACCGACGACCGCGCCGCCAGAGGCGCTGTCGGTGACAACCATGGTCCATTGGTTCGTCGCCGGAGCACCGGCCGCGGCTACCACAGGCGTGAAAGAGATATCCAAGGTTTCAGAGAACCCGAGGTTGCCGAAATATTCGACGCTCATTGTGTGTGGCGTACCGGGTGCGCCGTCCTCAGTATCAATCGCAGGCAGGTTGACCCCAAGTTCCAGATTGGTTGTCGGAGAGCCCACCAGAGACGTGGTCGACAAGCGCACAGGTTCTAGGGAATCAGAGGAAGTTCGCGGATAAGACGGGATCGTGCCATCCGCATTCGCAGGCCAGCCCAACAAGGTCAGGCCCGTGTCCGACACAAGGTATCCCTGCGCATCAGGCAGGAACGATCCGGTGCTGGTCAGCATCATGGTCGGGTTGTTCACATTGGCGTTGATCTCGGTTGAGGACGCCACCGGCAGGAAACCACGGCCGTTCAACGCCAGGTCTGTCGGGTTGGAGGTCGACACCAGAGATCCACCTTCGGTGATCAGGCGGTTTGTCGTCGCCTTCACGCCACCTGCGGAATAGGATCCACCGCCGTTGCCGGTCACCATAGAATGAAAATCGGTTGAAGCTCGGCGATACCCATAGGTGCCCGAGTTCGCAATGTTGTCTGAAATAGCACTGAGTTTTGTTGAGTTCGCCGCGAGGCCTGCGACGCCCGCGTTGAGCGAGGATGAAAGTGACATGATACGCCTTTCTGCTGTAACCGTTAGGATTGGTGATAGGCAAACGCGATTAACAGCCTGCTAACGGATAAAATCTTACCGGTTTAAACTCCTAATCGCGCAGCAGGATGATCTCGATCCGGTTGTTGCGGACATCCCGGGGCATGTTTGACACCAATTCACGGTCAGCATTTCCGACCACACGGTGTAACCGATGCGGGAGCACACCATAAGTTTGCAGCATACCGCGCACAGCCTGCGCGCGGTCGGTCGAAGTATCCCAAACTTTTGATTCGCGTTGGACGATGGGCTCGGATCGCACGTGGCCCTTGATCGCGATACCACTGGTCACCATGTGCGAAGCTATTGCAATGATTTCAACAAGATCACCCGTAATCGGCATGGGTATGGCGGTGCCTTCCACAAACAGCGGCTCGTCTTCTGCGGCAAAGAGCTCGATCACCAGACCCTCGTCCGTCAACCGCGTGACCACGTGCTTTTTGATGTTGTCCTTCAGAAAGCTCTCGCCGCCGCCGCCGACCAGATAATCTTGGATCTCGACGAATTTTTCACTGACGCGGAACGCCGTATCATCGGACTTTTCGGTTCCGGGGGTGCCCGCGAGTTGGGTTGGCAGGCCGCCCCGACCAGAGCGGGACAGGATCTGCTCTTCGGTGACGTTTTTGCCGCCGAACATGTGGCTGCCGCCGCCGGCGATTCGGTTCAGCGGGATCGTGGGGCTGAAGTATTCCGCGAGTCCGAGACGTTGTTCTTCGGATGTGGCGTTGATCAGCCACATTAAAAGGAAAAACGCCATCATCGCCGTTACAAAGTCTGCATAAGCGATTTTCCACGCGCCGCCATGGTGACCGCCTCCGGCGATAACCTTCTTGCGTTTGATGATGATTGGCCTGTTGGAATTGTCTGCCATCTGAGAACCTGCTTGCACGTGCAGGGCCACATTTAGAGTCGAGGCATTACTCCAGCCTTAATGACAGCCAATTTTCCGCAGACAATTAACCTTCTTTTTCAGAGGGCGCGGATGGCTGTTCCAAGGCGGTGCGCAATTGCTGCATAACCTCGGTCCTTGGCAACCCCTCTGGGATGGGCGGCAACACCTCCACTTCGATTGTGCCCGGAAACTTCAATGCTGTGCCCGAAGGCCAGCAATGACCGGATGCAACCCGTACGGGCACCAGAGGCGCCTTGGCCAATTGATAAAGGACGCCAACCCCGGTTTGCAGCGCGTCGGTCCCGTCCGTGCGCCGTGTTCCCGATGGAAAAATCAACAGGTTGCGGCCAGCGGCCACGGTGTCGGCCCCATTGCGGAACCCTTCGCGCAAGGCGTCGCCACCACCGGCCCGCGCCACCGGAATATGGCCCAATTTCCGTGTTAATGGCCCAAAGACCGGAAATGAGAAGATCTCTTCTTTTGCGTACATCACCGGCCGGTTCAGCAAATACTGAAAATGCAGCGTTTCCCACGTGCTTTCGTGCTGGGACGCAATCAGAACCGGCCCGTCCGGCAGGTTTTCCAACCCGGTGATCCGATAGCGAATGCCGCAAAGATATCGCACCGCGCCGCTCTGAAGTCTCAAATACAGTGCACAAATGCGAAAGACCGTGCGTTCCGGCAGCAGTATCAGCGGATAGATCAGCAAAAACGGCACGGCTAGCGCAATTGAGACGCCGTAAAACGCAGCCGTGCGCAGGTAATCCACAAACCGCGGCGGGGCAGGAGGCACAGGTGCTTTTGGGGACATTTCACACTCCATGTCTGCGCAGGATCCCTGAACCTCGCGGCGCACCGGTTCTGTGTGTACGCTAAATAGGCCCGTTGCCCTTGTTATGATCAATCACACGCGCAACGGCTAGGGTGAATTTCGATGGTATTTGCGTTGACTGCGTGGCACGATCAAACAGAACGCAGCGGGAAGGTTTTTGGCGAATGACAGGGCGGGCATGTGAGAACCGGAATTCTTCGCGCACACGTCGTCTGCTTCCAGTCCTTTCGCTCTGCTGTGCTGCGATATTCGCCACCTCTCCGGCTTTGGCTTTTGAGGTCAAACTAACAGGCATTGCCCAAGACAGCCCTCTTCAGGACAGTCTGTCGGCCGGCTCTCTGGTCTTTCAGGCGCAAGCCGAAAACTTAACTGACGGTCAGGACATCGTTGCGGCCGCGCAGGCCGACTATCGGCGCCTGATCGGCATTCTTTACGAGGCCGGCTATTTTGGCCCGGCAATCCGAATCCGCGTAGATGGCCGAGAGGCCGCCGAGATTTCGCCATTTGCCAATATCACCTCGGTTCGACAGGTAGAAGTGAACATCGCCACCGGACCACAATTCCTTTTTGGTACAGCGCAGATCGCGCCGCTGGCCGCAGAAACGCAGCTGCCCGAATCGTTCCAAAGTGGTCAGCCGGCGTCGGTGTCCGCGATCGAGGATGCCGCCAAGTCTGCGGTGGATGGCTGGCGCGCGCAAGGCCACGCCAAGGCGCAGATCGCAGGTCAGTCCGTTACCGCAGATCATCGCGCCGCGGAGCTGGATGCAAAGGTCGACGTCGACCCAGGACCGGAACTGAGCTTTGGCACGCTGATTTACGAAGGCGGTTCTGATGTGCGGGACAGTCGTGTACGACGCATCGCCGATTTGCCAACCGGAGAGAAGTTTAGCCCCGAAGAAGCCCGCCGCGTGGCCTCCCGACTTCGACGCACGGGCACATTTCGGGCGGTTGATTTGCGCGAAGGCGAAACTCCAAATCCGGACGGCTCTTTGGACATGCACCTGACACTGGTGGATGACAAAAAACGGCGCATCGGATTTGGCGCCGAACTCGAAAGCCGTGATGGCCTCAGCCTGTCGGCATTCTGGCTGCACCGCAATCTGCTTGGCGGTGCCGAGAATTTGCGTTTTGACGCGTCCATCGAAAACATTGGCGCACAAAGTGGCGGCATGGGTTTTCGCATTGGCACACTGTATACCCGCCCGGCTACTTTTGACCCCAACACTGAATTGACGGTTGGCTTTGAAATCAAACAAGAAGATGAACCGCTTTATTGGCTGCGTCAGGTAGGCTCCTCTGTGTCTTTGCGCCGCGTGCATTCGGAGAGGTTTGAGACCGAGATTGGACTGGCCTTTGCCATCTCGGAAGTCGACGACAACTTCGGCACCCGACATTTTTCGATCTATGGCCTGCCGGTTCGGATGAAATACGACGCGCGTGACGACATCGTCGACCCGACACGCGGCTACTTCCTCAGCGCAACCGCCTTTCCGTACCTCGGTTATTCGGATGCCACCAACGGCTTGATGCTGACGGGTGACCTGCGCGGCTATCGCGGCGTTGGTTCTGACAATCAGGTGATTTTTGCGGGTCGTTTGCAAGTTGGGTCAATCATAGGCCCAACCATCCGTGAAACACCGCCCGATCTGCTGTTCTTTTCCGGCGGCGGCGGCACCGTGCGTGGTCAGCCCTATCAATCCAACTTTGTGTCGGTTGGCGGGATCGACAGTGGGGGCCTCTCCTTTCTTGGCCTGTCCGGAGAGATGCGAGTGCGCGTCAGCGAGACGATTTCCGCCGTGGCCTTTTATGACGCGGGTTTTGTCGGCGAGAGCTCTAACATCACCGGCGCGGGCAATTGGCACGCGGGTGCTGGACTTGGCGCGCGCTACAACACCGGTTTCGGGCCGTTGCGCGTTGACCTTGGCTTGCCGGTTTCAGGCGACACATCTGGTGGTCCCCAACTTTATATTGGCATAGGGCACGCATTCTGATGCGCTGGATTGTTCTCCTCCTTTTGGCCCTGCTGCCCATTTCGCTTATGGCGCAAACCGCCACAGAAGTGCCTGAAGCCAGCGAAGAAGACAAAGGCCGGCTAGCAACCTTTATCGAAAACCAACTGTCCGGCACGGGACGGGAGGTTGAGGTCATTGGCCTGCGCGGTGCGCTCAGTTCACAGGCCACGCTCCAAGAGTTGCGCATTTCTGACGACACCGGCATCTGGCTCACGTTGTCGGGCGTCACGCTCAACTGGAACCGGCTTGCGGTTTTGGCGGGCAACTTCGACGTCAATCAGCTCAAAGCCGACAAGATCGTCCTGACCCGTATTCCAACAACCACCGCTGACCCCGAAGCACCCAAGGCCGAAGCTACGCCGTTTGCCCTGCCTGAACTGCCGGTCAGCATCAACATCGCCGATCTTTCTGCGACGCGGATCGAACTTGGTGAGGCTGTGTTGGGCGAGTCGCTGGCGCTCTCGCTTCAAGCGCGTCTGATCCTTGCGGGTGGGGATGGAGAGGTGCTGTTGAATGCCACGCGGCTTGATGGCGCGTCCGGACATTTCCTGATTGATGCGGCCTACTCCAACACCACGCGCGACCTGCGACTGGATTTGAACGCCTCCGAGGCATCTGGCGGTATTGTCACCACACTCGCAGGCATCCCCGGAGCGCCTGCGATCGAATTGACCACGCTTGGCGCAGGCCCGATTGACGATTTCACCGCAGACATTCGCCTTGCCAGCGATGGTCAGGATCGATTGAAGGGGCAGGTCGTTCTGTCTGCGGAACCGGACCAGACCGACACCGAGGCTTTGGTGCGCACAGTGCAGGCCGACCTGCGCGGCGACATCGCGCCGCTTTTTGATGATGAATTCCGCCGTTTCTTTGGCAGTGACATCGGCCTGACCACTTTTGCCCGTCTGTTCCCGGACGGTCGCGTGACTCTCGAAAACCTTTCGCTTTGGACAGCCGCATTGAACCTGACTGGCGATCTGGAGTTGGCGGCCACGGGCATGCCCAGCCAGTTCGGCCTGAACCTGCGGATGCGCGATCCTGACGGCACGCCGATGCTGCTGCCAGTGGCGGGCGACCCGATTCAGCTGAATCAGGCGAACCTGACCGCCAGTTTTGACGCAGACAAAGGTGATCGCTGGACCTTGGACGGTACCCTTTCCGGTCTGGATGCGCCCGCAATCGGTCTGACCAAGCTTGGCATTTCCGGCCACGGTCTGATTAATCGGGATGCCCCCCGCAAGGTTTCCGCTGATCTGCTGCTGAACATGGCCGGATTGCGCATGGAAGACGCGGGCCTTGCCGAGGCCGTCGGCTCCGATGGCACGCTGTCAGCCAACCTGATTTGGAACGAAGGCGCGGCTCTCGAAGTCTCGGCATTTGAGCTGCTGTCCGGCGGTCTTGTGGCGCGGGGCAACGCAACCCTCAGCGGTTTGTCAAACTCCCTTGCTGTTGACGGCAAAGCCCGCCTTCTGGTGCCGGATGCAACCCGGTTTGCGGCTCTGGCTGGTCGTGATGTGTCCGGCGAAGTGTTGGCTGAGGTGTCAGGCAAATTCGCCACGTTGGACCGCGCGTTTGACGGTCAAGCCTTTGTGCGCAGCCGCGATCTCGCCCTCGGCGAGCCTCAGATTGATGCCCTAATCAAAGGCGAAGCCACGGTCACCGTTTCCGCCGCGCGCGACTTTGACGGGCTGACCCTGCGCGATTTTACGGCCAAGAGCGACGCCATTGACGTGGGCGCACAGGGCGCTCTGTCCAGCGCCGCCGGTGATCTCAGCTTTTTTGCCAAACTCACGGACGTCGCCTTGGTGGTGCCGGATATCGCCGGGCCCGCATCGCTGCGCGGTCGTGCGCAGATGGAGGACGGCGATTGGAGCATTGATGCCGCCGCAACTGGCCCTGCGGACACATCGGTTACCGTTCTCGCCACTCTGCCTCAGGGCGGCGGGGGCAAGGCGGACTTTGATCTCGAAATCGCGCGCGTTGAAACCTTCCTTCCCACCTTGCCGGGCCGCGCTCGCGTTTCCGGGTCGGCGGAGCAGGATGGACCCCTTTGGCAAGTCGCGCTTGATGCCACCGGACCGTTTGATTCCACTTTGAATGGGGCTGGCACGGTGGATCTTCAGGGTAACAAAAATGCTGTGAAGCTGACGGGCTCCTTACCGCTGGCCGTCGCCAATCGCGCGCTGTCGCCCAATTCCATTCAAGGCACTGCGCAACTCGACATGGCCCTCAACGGCGCGCTTGACCCGAAAAACCTTACCGGCACAGTCTCAATCGGCGGCGCGCGTATGGCGATGCCTGAATTGCGAATGGCTTTCAACGACATCGGCGGCACCGTCACTCTGCGCGAGTCCACAGCGGCGGTGGACTTTACCACGACATATTCCGGAGGTGGTCAAATTGCGGTGAATGGCACCGTTGGCCTGACCGCGCCGTTTAACGCCAACCTGCCGGTCCAGCTCATAAACATCACTCACCAACAAGGCCGGCTTCTGGAAACTTCGGTTGATGGCACCATCGCCCTATCCGGCCCTTTGACGGGCGGCGGCCAAATTTCCGGTGATTTGGTGTTGGGAAAAACCGATATCCGCATCAGCGCCGGCGCGCTGGGCGGTGTCGGCAGTATCCCCGACATCGTGCACATCGGAGAATCCGGCGATTCTTTGATGACAAGAACCCGCGCCGGTGTGATCAAAAAGGACAGCCAGCGCGGCGGCGGCGGCCGGCCCTTTGGTCTGGATATCAATGTTCGCACCGGAGAGCGGATCAATGTGTCCGGTCTTGGCCTGAACGCCGATTTTGATGGTGGGCTGACCCTGGGGGGCACGACCGCGAACATCGTGCCCGAAGGAGGGCTGGACCTGATCCGCGGCCGGATGAGCTTTGTCGGCAAGACGCTCGAGCTTGAGGAAGGCCGCGTTGCCTTGGCCGGAGGATTTGTGCCCACAGTGCGCATCGTCGCAATATCGGAACAGTCCGAAGCCACGATCCGTTTGATCGTTGACGGGTTTCTGGAAGACCCAGATATTGAACTGACTTCGGATCCGGAATTGCCGGAGGACGAGGTTCTGTCGCAACTGTTGTTCGGTCGCGACATCGCCAACATTTCTCCGATTCAGGCGATTCAACTGGCCCGCGCTGTGGCGTCGATGTCCGGTGGCGGCGGTGGTGGCGGTCTCTTCAGCCTCAACGTCGAGAACGGCGGCGGCGTTGGGCTGACCACAGGGGGCTATCTGAGCGAAAATCTCTACACAGAAATTGGCGTCGACAGCGAAGGCAAAAGCAGCATCGATCTGAATCTCGACCTCAACGACAAGATCACCATCAAAGGCCGCGTCAACTCCGAGAGCGAAACCGGCATTGGGATCTTTTATCAGCGCGACTATTGATCGCGGCGCAACGCTTTCAGACACATCTCACGCAATTGGTCGCGCTTTGCGTCGGTCAATTCCGCGCCTAAGGTGCGCTGCCATTTCAGCGTGTTGCGGATTGCGCCGCCGATAAAGCCCCCCATGACGCTGACGTCGCCCTCAATCAACCAGCCATCGGCCTGCAACTCAATCAACAGATCGCGGATAAACTTCGACGTGCGTTCAAAGCTGCTCAACACTTCTTCGGCTGGCAAAAGCGGTACGTTGGACAGGTATTCAAACAGGCTGGCCTGCTGCGGTTCCGCCCAGAAAAAGCTGATCTGATTGTCGATGTAACGTGCCAGTCTGTCTGGCGCATCCGTTTCGGGAACATCTCCGACCACAAGGTTTTCTTCGACCACGCGCGCCAAATTGTCGTACACCGCGCGGATAAGAACATCCTTGTTTTCAAAGTGGTTATAAAGCGAGCCCGTTGCGACCCCGGCACGACTGGCTATTCGCGCCATTGAGGCCTGCGTGCCGTGTTCCACCAGCATCGCCGCCGTGGCCTCAAGAATCTTGTCGCGCATTCTGCAAAATATCCCCGTGCGTTACACCATTGAACAAGTGTTCATTGACGGACACTAAAGCGCGGCGGCCTCTCGAACAAGAGCGGCGACTGACGCAATTAATGCGACAAAGATCGGAGAGGCTCACGCCATGCCCATGGGCAATTGCGCGGCATAGCTCCACTGCCGAGGAGATTGCCCGTACATGCGTTTGAACTCTCGGCTGAATTGAGAAGAACTCACATACCCCACATCCAGCGCTGCCTCGCTGACATTCATCCCGCCTGCGATTTTCATCGCGGCGTTGTTCAGGCGCATGGATTTGACAAATTGGATGGGCGACATAGTCGTCGCCTGCTTGAATTTACGATGAAACACCGCGCGGCTCATCCCGACCTGAGCGGCTAATTCATCAATGGTAACGGGTTTGTCCAAACAAGACGACAGATGCTCAATCGCCCGCGAGATTTCGTTCCCCGCCCCAAAGGCGCGCCGCGCCGAATCTCCTGCGGCCCCCTTTAGCACCGCGTAATAAAGCTCTCGAAGCCGACTGTCGCCGAGCACAGTCGTATCCGACGGGCTGTCCCCCAATTGCAGCAATCTCAGCAATGCGTCGGTAAAGGACACGTCCCATGGGGCAAGCGTGAGCCCCTGCGGAAGCGGCCCGCCTTTGGGCCGGCGAACGGCACCGGGTGCGTTTTCCATATGGATCGCGAGCTCGGTCATGACACGTGGGTCCAACGATATGATTACACCCAAAAGCGGGTTTTCGGGCGATGCTGCCGGTGTGCCGGCCTCCACTGGCATCGATGTGGGACAACACATGTACTGACTGCTGTCATAGACATATCGCTTGCCGTCCAAAATGGCTTCTTTGACCCCACTGACGATGGCCACCACGGTGGGTTCATAAACCGCCGGGGCACAACGAAGCGGCGACGTGATACGAAATAGCTGCACACCCTTGATACCGGTGTCGACCATGCCATCTTCGTGGGCACGGGATTCAATCAGGGATTTGATCTGCTGCTTGCTCATACAGGGACCGTAACACCGAGAAAATGCGCATTTCAATCTGGGTGACACGAATAGGCATGTATTAGCGACTATTTCGCCTGTTTTTGAGTGAAGATGAGATTTATCTTAGTTTTTGAGATTGAAGCATCCCTCGGCGCACCACCGCATCACCGTTGGCAGGAGAAACAAGATGACACCTAAAAAATTTGGACCCAACGGCTGGACCCCTGACCGGATCGGGTCTTTGACTGGCAAGACATATGTCATCACTGGCGCCAATGCCGGTGCTGGATTTGAGGCCGCGCGAACGCTCCTGTCCAAAGGCGCGCGGGTGGTGATGCTGAACCGGAGCACCAACAAGTCAAATGACGCCATCGCCACCCTGAAACAGGAATTTGGCACGGGCGCTGATGTGACATTCGTGCAAATGGACCTCGCCGTACTGGCGTCCGTTCGCGACGCCGCTGCGGAGTTGTTAGGGCAGGTGGCCCGGATCGACGCGCTCATATGCAATGCGGCTATCGCTCAGGTCGCCAATCAAGAAATCACTGTGGACGGCTTTGAAAGTCAACTTGGGGTGAACCACTTTGGTCACTTCCTGTTGTGCGGACTGCTCTTTGATCGCATCGAGGAGTCCTCAGGGCGTGTCGTGGTTGTTGGCAGCAATGCCTACAAAATGGGACTGAAGAAAATTCAGTTTGATGACCTGAATTTCGACACGAAATACACCGCGTGGAACTCCTATGCGCAAAGCAAGTTGGCACAGATGATGTTTGCCTATGAATTGCAGCGCCGGGTTCAAGCCGCAGGCAAATCGGTTCAGGTTCAGGTCTGCCATCCCGGCGCGTCGCGCACCAATTTGCTCAAAGACACGGCCAGCCGGTTCAACAAAGTTTTGTGGGCCATTCTCTCCCGCATCGTCGCACAATCCGCTGAAAAGGGCTCTTGGCCCGAGGTCATGTGTGCGACAGAAAACAGCCTTGAGTTGGAAAGGCTCTATGGTCCGACCAAGCGGTCACAGACGGTGGGCCCAATCGACGCCTGTCCCTTGGATGACTGCGCCCTCGATAAAGACATGGCCGCTAAGCTGTGGACGCTGTCAGAGGAAAAGACGTCCCTAAGCTGGGCGCCGTAAAAGCTGACTTCTGCGCGCTTAGGCCCATAAATCCGTCGACAGGTATTTTAACCCGCTGTCACAGATTACAACGCCAATGACGCCGCCCTTCTCTGGTCCCGCCAACAATTCAAGTGCGGCCGCGACATTGGCTCCGGCGGAAAATCCGCCGAAGATGCCTTCTTCTTTGGCCAGGGCCCGCGTTGTGTCGCGGGCTTTGGCGCCGGTGACAGTCACGAACCCATCTACCTGCGCGTCGCGCAAGAACTCCAAATCCGCCATAGCATAGCCGCCGCCCTGTATCGGATGATCAGGCGACGTGACCGCAGTGCCCGCCAAGGCGGCGGCGCCCTCCGGCTCCACAACATATCCACGCACCTTCGTGTCTAATCCTTTCAGCGCCTTAACGGTGCCGGCGTAAGTGCCGCCAGAGCCCGCAAAATCCACAAACGCCGTGAGTGTCTCGTCGCTGTCGCGCCAGATCTCCGGCCCCGTGGTTTCAAAATGCGCCCGCGCATTGCCGGTATGGTGAAACTGATCCGCCCGAAACGCGCCCCGCTCTGTCACGATCCGGCGTGCCACTTTGTCGACTTCTTCGAGATCGCCGCCCGATACCTGGCCTGTCACCGAACCCGGAAGTTGATCCACCAACACAACCTCAGCCCCCAACGCTTCCATCATCCGCGCCCGCTCCACTGAATTGCCTCGACTCATGACGGCAACAAACGGATAGCCTTTCAGACCGCACACAATTGCCAATCCAGTGCCCATGTTGCCGCTGGTCAGTTCCACCACCGTCTGTCCGGGCCGCAGATCCCCGCTTGCCTCTGCCATCTCAATGATGCCCTTGGAGGCGCGGTCTTTTTTGGAAAAGCCGGGGTTCAAGTAGTCCAGCTTTGCCAGAATTCGGCCTTCCAGCCCACGCGCAGCCACCAACCGGTCTAACCACACAGACGGCGTGCCGCCAATCACGTCTAACAAGCTCTCAGCTGCCATGTCGCTCTCCCCAGATTGTAAACGAGGACCACATTGGCGGCGAATCTGTCAAAGGCCAAGAGGGACAAACAGCGTGGTGTCATTGGTCGCGGCCAATCACTTGGATCACGCGCCCTCGAAATTTGACCGATTGGCCAAATTTCGCCGATTCCCGAAGCCAACTCAACCGGCTTTAGGCCACTCTTGGCCTATGGAGTTGGCTGGCTGAGCCATTCGCCGCGCAGCCAGCCGTGCGGTGTTCGACGCCGCTTTACCCTTCAAAAATGCCGATCTAGAGCCGCGTCACACCTCAAACATTGGAGCGGTATCATGCCGACAAGACCTTTGACGATCCTGCTTGCAGGGATCGGTATCAACCTTTCTATTGGCGTTCTCTACGCCTGGAGCGTCTTCAAAGACGCCCTGATCAATGACCTTGGCTGGACCGCCACACAGGCCTCCACGCCCTACAGTGTCGCCATCATTGTGTTTTCCATCGCCACGCTTGCAGCTGGCGTGATGCAAGACAAAATCGGTCCCAGACGTATCATCATGGTCGGCGGCGGCCTTGTTGGCGCGGGCATGATGCTTACCGGCCTGCTGACCAATCCGGTCGCAGTGGTCATCACCTTCGGGGTGGTCGTCGGCTCCGGTATCGGCTTTGCCTATGCCTGCGTGACACCTGCCGCGATGAAGTGGTGGCACCCCTCGAAAAAAGGCCTCGTCAGTGGCCTGATCGTGGGTGGCTTCGGCTTTGGTGCGGTCTATGTCGCTCCGCTGACCAATATACTTCTGGATGCCTACGGTGTGCAGACCGCCTTTGTGATCCTCGGCGCCGGTATCACCGTTGTTTCCGTGAGCCTCGGTATGACCGTGGTCAACCCGCCCAAAGGATACGTGGCTGAGGGCCCTAAAGACTGGGCACCGAAAGCCACCGACACTGGCATCGAAATGACATGGCGCGAAATGCTCAAGACCCGTCAGTTCTATTTCCTGTTTGTCATGTTCGCTCTGGCCTCCAGCGCCGGTGTCATGCTGATCGGCAACATCACCCAGATTGGTGCTCTCCAGGTCGGTCTAGAGGGCGCGGTTTACCTCGTCAGCCTGCTGGCGATTGCCAACGCAGCCGGTCGTGTGATCGGCGGTATGGTGTCGGACAAACTCGGCCGCGTGAACACGCTGATCGTTGTCTTCGTGCTGCAAGCCGCAAACATGTGGCTGTTCATGGGCATCTCGACCGAAGTCATGCTCATCGCAGGCGCCATCATGGGCGCGATGTTCTATGGCACGTTGCTCAGCGTCTTCCCGTCTTTGACGGCTGACTTCTTCGGCCTCAAAGGCTACGGCGCCAACTATGGCCTTGTCTATCTTGGCTGGGGTCTGTCGGGCGCATTGGGTCCGGTGATCGCCTCTCGCAGCTTTGACACTGCCGGCAACTTCACTTCGGCTTATATGATCAGCGCGGCCATGCTTGCGGCTGCGGCCTTGATCGCCTTCGTGACCAAACCACCTTCGCGTCCAAGCGAAGTCACAGAGCCTAAGGCGGTCCCTGCCGCAGTTTAAGCGAAGCCACCAAAAGCAAAGCCCCGCCCGATCCCAATGATCCGGCGGGGCTTTTTTGTTCCAAAGAAACCACGTTGTGACGGAGCCAACGCCTCTCTCAGATTCCGCGCCAGTCCAGCACCACCTTGCCTGATTTACCTGATTTCATCGCAGCAAATCCTTCTTTGAAATCGCCCAGGGGCAATTCATGGGTGATCACGCGGCTCACGTCCAACCCGTTCTGCAACATGGCAATCATCTTGTACCACGTCTCAAACATCTCACGGCCATAAACGCCTTTGATGGTGATTGCCTTGAACACGATGCGCGACCAATCCACCGGCGATTTGCCGGGTGGAATGCCCAAAAGCGCGATCTTGCCGCCCATCACCAGCGCCTCGACCATCTGGTCCAGCGCCTGCTGACTACCGCTCATCTCCAGACCCACGTCAAAGCCTTGTTTCAGGTCCAACTCGTGCATCACGTCGTTTAGGTCTTCTTGCGCTACATTCACCGTGCGCGCATTCGGCACCACATGACGGCTCAGCGCCAATCGATCCGGGTTGATATCCGTAATCACCACATGTCGTGCGCCAGCATGTTTGGCGATGGCCGCTGCCATAATGCCAATCGGACCTGCGCCGGTGATCAAAACATCTTCGCCCAGCAAATCAAAACTCAGCGCCGTGTGAACCGCATTGCCCAGCGGGTCCAGAATGGCGCCGATTTCATCAGGGATATCATCGGGTAGGGGCACCACGTTGAACGCGGGCAGGCGCAAATATTGCGCAAATGCCCCCTGAATATTCACACCAATGCCGCGCGTGCCGGGATCAAGGTGAAACTTGCCAGCGCGCGACTGACGGCTTTCATGGCCAATCACATGGCCTTCGCCGCTGCATCGCTGGCCAATCGACAACCCGTCGACATTGCGTCCCATTTCAACAATCTCACCAGCAAACTCGTGGCCGGTGATCATTGGTACCGGCACCGTTGCGCTGGCCCAATCGTCCCAGTTCCAGATGTGAATATCCGTGCCACAAATGCCGGTTTTGTTGATTTTGATCAGCACCTCGTCCGGCCCGATTTCCGGCACCGGCGCCTGTACCATCCAAAGTCCTTCCTCCGGCTTGGATTTTTCCAGGGCCGTCATGGTGTTTGGCTTGCTCATTGGATGATCCCCAACTCTTTACCCACCTTGCCAAAGGCCGCCAGCGCGCGATCCAGCTCGTCCTTGGTCAGTGCGGCATTCATCTGAGTGCGAATGCGGGCTTTTCCGCGTGGCACCACAGGAAAGAAGAAACCGCTCACATAAACGCCTTCGTCAAACAGCTTGGCGGCCATGTCTTGTGCCAACTGCGCCTCGCCCAACATAACCGGAATGATCGGATGTTCGCCGGGCAGAATGTCAAAGCCCAGCGTTTCCAAACCGGACCGCCAATACCGCGCATTTTCTCGCAACTGCACGCGGTCTTTGGCCCCGTTTTCAACCAACCGGATCGCCTCGATTCCGGCAGCCACAATACTTGGCGGCAGCGAATTAGAGAACAAATAGGGCCGCGCCCGCTGCCGCAGCAGGTCAATCACTGGCTGCGGCCCGGCGATATAACCGCCGATGGCTCCTCCAAGTGCTTTGCCCAATGTTCCCGTCAGGATGTCCACATCCACGCCAAAATGATCCGGCGTCCCGGCGCCGTTCGGCCCCATGAAGCCCGTCGCGTGACAGTCATCGACCATGACCACCGCACCATATTGTTTCGCCAGTCGCGTGATCTCCGGCAGATTGGCCAGATATCCGTCCATGCTGAACACGCCGTCCGTCGCTATCATGATGTGCCGCGCGCCTTCGTTCTTGGCGTGCTTCAGCATCTCTTCGAGATCACCCATGTCGTTGTTGGCATAGCGATAGCGTTTCGCCTTGCACAGACGGATGCCGTCAATGATCGACGCGTGGTTCAAGCTGTCCGACACAATTGCGTCCTCTGGCCCCAGCAGCGGCTCAAACAGCCCGCCATTGGCGTCAAAACAGGCGGCAAACAGGATCGAGTCATCTTTGCCCAGAAAATCCGCCAGCTTTTGTTCCAGCTTGCGGTGAATGTCCTGCGTGCCGCAAATGAACCGCACCGACGCCATGCCGAACCCACGCGGATCCATCGCGCCTTTGGCGGCCTCGATCAGTGCCGGATTGTCCGCCAGCCCAAGATAGTTGTTGGCACAAAGGTTGATGACATCCGCGTCGCCGACCGCAATCTCACCGCCCTGAGGCGAGGTGATCATTCGCTCACGTTTCATCAGCCCCTCGGCCTCGATGGTTTTCAACGTGTCGCGAATGTCGTTCAGGAATGCGTCTGACATGGGAGTCTCCATAATGATGGAATGGCTTCTAGCATAACGGATGTGCGTCCGAAAAGGTGGAAATTCAAGATAGCGGACAAAAATCCGCGATTGGGGAAATTGTTGAAAGCAGTGTAGCATGATTCCTTTGGCCCGGATCAGGCCGCAGGCCCCGGGCCGCGCCCGAGCCTCCCCCAGGGAGGGCGCATTGCTACGATTCAAAAGATGGTTAGACCAAAAACTTCGGTGATGGTTCGCCAAATTGAAACTGGAAGAAAAGCGCCCAACCAGGCTCGGGCGCGACCCTCAGTAATCAAGCATTCTTCACAATCAAAAAAACCCGCGCTGCCGCGCTGGCTTCAATCGCATGCGCGACATCCGCCGCGTAACGTGCGGTATCACCCTCGGTCAAATCCTGCGCCGCGCTGCCGCTGGTCACCCGCACCGCGCCTTTTAAAACAGTCAACTGCTCCGCCGCGCCCCGCGCATGCGGCTGGCTCTTCAAACTACCGCCCACCTCAAAGGTAATGTCATAGACCTCATGCCCGCCAGCCTCTTCGGGCGGCGACAAAACACGGATCAGACATCCCTGACCCATCTTGTCAAAACTCGGTACATCGCTGGCGCGCAGAACGTCGATCTTGTCGCCCGCATCCGCATCCAGCAGCCCTGCAAAATCCACCTGCAACGCCCGCGTCAGGTTCCACAGCGTCGCAATTGTCGGACTGCTTTCGCCGCGTTCAATCTGGCTGACCATGGATTTGCTGACACCGGACAGCTTGGCCACCGCATCCAGCGACAACCCTTGACTGCGGCGCGCCTCGCGCAATCGTGCGGGCAAAAGATCAAGTATCGGCAAGTCGTTATCCATCCCTCTGAAATGCTTTGATCGCGGCCCCTTTGTCAATCGTGCGCCCGTAAGAATACCGTGACGCGCCGTTTCTGCTGACTCCGCAATGCTGCACCTGCATAGTGCGACCAACACGAATTCATAGGAGGACACCCCATGTCAGACATCGTCATTCTCGGCGGCGCACGTACCGCCATCGGCACATTCGGCGGCGCACTTGCCAACACAGCCCCCATCGATCTTGGCGCGACCGTTGCCAAAGCCGCGATGGAAAGCGCAGGCGTTGAAGGCGGCCAGATCGGCCAAGTGGTCTATGGTCACGTCATCAATACCGAACCCCGCGACATGTACCTGTCCCGCGTGGCCGCGATGCAGGCCGGTATTCCCGACACCACACCTGCGATGAACGTGAACCGCCTCTGCGGATCCGGCGCGCAAGCCATCGTGTCCGCCACGCAGTCCCTGATGCTGGGCGATGCTGATTTCGCGCTGGCCGGTGGCGCCGAAAACATGTCCCGCTCGCCCTACATCATGCAGTCCCAGCGCTGGGGTCAGAAAATGGGCGACGTTAAAACGCTCGACATGATGCTTGGCGCGTTGAACTGCCCGTTTGGCACCGGCCACATGGGTGTGACGGCAGAAAACGTTGCGGATGAGCACGACGTGACCCGCGCCGATATGGACGCCTTCGCGCTTGCCAGCCAAGAACGCGCCGCAGTTGCGATTGAGGCCGGCTATTTCGATGACCAGATCGTGCCAATCGACGTCAAAGTGCGCCGCGACATGGTGCCCTTTGCCCGCGACGAACATCCAACGGCTTCGACTATGGAATCCTTGGGCAAACTGCGCGCGGTCTTCAAGAAAGACGGCCGCGTAACTGCTGGCAACGCATCCGGCATCAACGACGGCGCGGGCGCCATCATTCTGGCGCGTGCCGAAGCTGCCGAAAAGGCGGGCCTGACGCCAAAGTTCCGCGTGCTGGGTTACGCCCACGCGGGTGTGCGTCCCGAGGTCATGGGCATCGGTCCCGTGCCTGCCGTTGAAAACCTTCTGGCCAAAACCGGTCTGTCGATCACCGATTTTGACGTGATCGAAAGCAACGAAGCCTTCGCCGCACAAGCGATTGCCGTGAACAAAGGTCTTGGTCTTGATCCTGCCAAAGTGAACCCCAACGGTGGCGCGATTGCTCTGGGCCACCCAGTGGGCGCAACCGGTGCGATCATCACTGTGAAAGCGATGTATGAACTGGACCGCACAGGCGGCTCCAAGGGCCTCATCACCATGTGCATCGGTGGTGGCCAAGGCATCGCCATCGCGATTGAACGAATCTAAAACGCAAAACGGCGCGGAGCCCCCTCCGCGCCGTTTCTGCCCGCGTGTCGCGACCTCAGGAGGTCAGATCACACCACGCGGCATCCTCTTTGCTGGACCGCTGGCAGGCATCAATAAACGCCATACCCGCCACAGCCTCCGAAATCCCCGGAACAGTCTCTGATACAGCAGTTTTGCCGTCCAAAAGGTGGTCCGCCACTTCGCGATACAGCGTGCCAAACGCTTCCAAATAGCCTTCGGGATGGCCCGCCGGAATGCGCGACACATCTTCAGCCGCCGACATCGCACCAGCCCCGCCACGTGTCAGTCGCCGCTCGGCCGCGCCCATCGGTGTAAAGATCAGTTCGTTGGGATTTTCCTGCGCCCAAAACAGCCCGCCTTTGTCGCCATGAATGCGCAGCTTCAGACCGTTTTCCGTACCCGTCGCAACTTGGCTGGCAAAGATTGACCCCCGCGCACCCGAGCCAAACCGCAGCAGGATATTGGCGTTGTCGTCCACTTCGCGCCCGTCCACAAAGCTTTGCAAATCCGCTGCGAGATGGCTGGCGGTTTCGCCTGCCACAAAGCACGCAAGATTATAGGCATGCGTGCCGATGTCGCCAATCGCACCTGCACCACCCGTGCGCACCGGATCGGTACGCCATGCAGCCTGCACGTTGTCGGGGTCCGCAGGGCGGGACAGCCAATCCTGCAAGTACTCCGCATGGATCAACCGGATGTTGCCCAACATGCCCTCAGCCACCATCTGCCGCGCTTGGCGCACCATTGGACTGCCGGTATAATTATGCGTCAGGAAAAACTGCGCATCGTAGCCTTCGCAATCCGCCGCGAACGCCTGCGCAGTGGCCAGATCCGTGGTCAGCGGCTTGTCGCAGATCACATTGATGCCAGCTTCAAGAAAGGCCCGCGCCACCGGAATATGCATATGGTTTGGCGTCACAATCGACACTGCGTCAATACCGTCCTCCCGCGCCGCCTCGGCCTTCGCCATCTCGGTGTAAGACCCATAGCTGCGCGATAAACCAATGGCTGCGGCAGACCGTGCCGCTTTGTCTGGTGTGGACGACAGATTGCCTGCGACCAGTTCCCACCGGTCATCCAGCCTTGCAGCCATGCGGTGAACGCCGCCGATAAACGCGCCTTCACCGCCGCCGACCATGCCAAGTTTCAAGCGTCGCATTACGACAACCCCAACAATTCGCGGGTTTCCTGTTTGCTCAGCCCGCTGTCGGCAAAATCATCAAACGCTTTTTCGGTGACGTCGATGATGTGATCCATAATAAACGGCGCGCCTTCTGCGGCGCCCGTTGCGCTGTCTTTCAGGCAGCATTCCCATTCCAGCACCGCCCAGCTTTCATAGCCGTATTGCGCCAGTTTCGAGAAAATCGCGCGGAAATCGACCTGACCGTCGCCAAGGCTGCGGAACCGTCCAGCCCGATCGACCCACGGCTGATAGCCCGAATAAACACCTTGCCGCCCATCCGGACGGAACTCAGCGTCTTTGACGTGAAACGCTTTGATGCGCTCATGATAGATGTCGATGAACGCCAGATAATCCAGTTGCTGCAAAAGGAAATGGCTCGGATCATAGTTGATCGTGCATCGCGGATGGTTGTCCAGCCGCGCAAGCAGCATCTCAAACGTGGCCCCGTCAAACAGGTCCTCACCAGGATGCAGTTCAAACGCAATATCCACGCCCAGATCGTCATAGGCATCCATGACCGGCTTCCACCGCCGCGCCAATTCGTCAAACGCTTCCTCAATCAACCCCGCTGGCCGCTGTGGCCACGGATAAAGATAAGGGAACGCCAGCGAGCCAGAGAACGACACCGTCACATCCAACCCCAACTTGCGGGAGGCCTGTGCGGTCTTGATCAACTGATCATGGGCCCATTCGGTCCGTGCTTTGGGATTGCCATGCACAGCCGCAGGCGCAAACCCGTCGAACTGTTTGTCATAGGCGGGGTGCACCGCCAACAGCTGCCCTTGAATATGGGTCGACAGCTCGGTCACTTCGATGCCGCGCTCGCCCAACATGCCCTTTAGGTCGTCGCAATAGGCCTGGCTTTCGGCGGCCTTGTCCAGATCCATCAGACGCGCGTCGCCCGACGGGATTTGCAGCCCCTTATAGCCCAGACCCGACGCCCAATCTGCAATCGTCTCAAGCGAATTGAACGGCGCTTCGTCGCTGGCGAACTGCGCAAGAAAAAGCGCTGGCCCCTTCATATTCTTCGGCATCAGGTCGACTCCAGTTCCATAATGGCAAACGCGTCATCCGCACTGAACGGCGCGGGGCGTTCGCAGGTCGTCTTCATGTCCACGGCCTGGCCCGTTTCGCCCGCTTCAAGAATGGCGCCCATGACCTCGACCACATGGCCCGCCAGATCGTTATTGCAACGATGCGCATGCCCTTCGCGGATGGCGGCGGCCATATCGGCCAGACCGGCCCCGCGATAGTTGGCATTGTCGCCGTCGTTGGGTTGGCTGAACGGATGGCCGGTTGAAATGATCGCCTCCGACCCGTCGCCTTTGGCCAGTCGAAGCGGCCCGCCAAAGAAGTTTGGATCCGGCACGTACAACGTGCCCTCTTGCCCATAAAGCTCCATGTTGGAATGGCCGTGATCCTTCACGTCCCAACTGGTGCCGTAACTGATCACGGCGCCATTTGCGAACTGCAGGATCGAATGCACCGTAGTCGGTGTGGTGACCGGAATCTTCTCACCGTTGCGCGGCCCGCACCCGATTGTGCGATGGCTGTTTGGCGTGCTGCTCATGGCAACCACACGCGACACTGGCCCCAGCAATTGAACAAGGTTCGACAGGTAGTAAGGCGCCAGATCAAAGATCGGCCCCGCGCCGGGCTCAAAGAAGAAATCGGGGTTTGGATGCCAATGCTCCATACCGCCGCTCATCACGTGGATGGTGCCCGATGTCACGGCACCGATCTCGCCGCTATCAATCATCTCGCGCGCCTTTTGATGGCTGCCACCCATGAATGTGTCCGGCGCCGATCCGATCCGCAGGCCTTTTTCCTCGGCCAGAGCTTTCAGCGCAGCGCCCTCATCAGCAGTCAGGACAAAAGGTTTCTCGGAATAGACATGTTTACCAGCCTTCAGAATGTTGCTCGACACCTCAAAATGCGCGTTCGGGATCGTCAAGTTTACGACAATCTCGATCTCCGGATCGGCCAGCAGATCTTCGATGCTCAGCGCCCGAAGACCAAATTCCGCTGCCCGTGCTTTAGCGGCTTCCATGTTCAGATCGGCACAAGCCACAACTTTGTAGTCACGAAAAAATTGACCCATGCGCATATAGGTCGTGGAAATGTTGCCGCATCCGATGATGCCGACATTCACAGCGTTACTCATGACTTACATACCTTTCAGATTGGTCATCGACACGGCGGCAAACCGGTCTGCGTCATTTGGTTTGTCTTGCTCGGCCACAAGGATCGCATCAGGGGCCTTGGCGCGGATCAGCTTGAGCAATCCAGCCCAATCCACGACACCTTCGCCGATGTCGGACCATCCGTCCTCGTCCAGCCCTTCGCCTTCTTTGGCGATGTCTTTCACGTGCACGGCCACCATGCGGTCTGCCCATTTCTCGATGAATGGTGCAGGGTCTAGGCCTGCGCGGGCAACCCAGCCCAGATCGGCCTCCCAACCAATGGTCGGTGCGGCTTCCAGCATCACTTCCATCGGATAGGCGCCATCCGGCAAAGCCTCAAATTCAAAGTCGTGGTTGTGCCAGCTGAAAACTTTGCCGGTCGCTTTGACCTTTTCGCCAATCGCCGCCAGCTCTTGTGCAAACGCCCGCCAACCAGCCGTGTCCGTCGGACGCACCTCGGCGGCCAGATACGGCACGATGACATGGCTGATTCCAAGCGTATCGGCCAAAGCCATCATGCCATCGAAATTGCTGCGCAGATCGTCGATACCAAAGTGACCACTTGGCATGGTCAACCCGTTGGCCCGCAATGCCTCGGCAAAGCCGTCGGCATCGCCATAAACGCCGCCGTAGCCTTCGACGGACGTGTAGCCAAGCTCTGACAAACGCGCCAGAAAGGCTTCCTGGCTCGCCACTTCGCGCGAGCTATACAGTTGAAAAGAAAAACCCATTTCAGTCTCCGAAAATTCTGGGCGTCACAGACGCTCCTCGGTTGATTTGTCAAAAAGAGAGCCCTGCGCCGGGTCAAACCCGATGCGCAGCGTGTCACCTGCTGTCACACGCGCCTGTCCGCTCATGCGGAACCTGAACGGCGCGCCGGCCAAGGTTGTGTAGACCAGCGTGTCCGCGCCCATGGCTTCAAACAGCTCCACGGTGATTTCAGCTGTGAACGGTTGCGCATCAACATCCGTGCCGGTGATCACCGCCTCAGGGCGAATGCCCAGCCATGCGGGCCGTGGCGACAATGCGCCTTGCGAGGTCTCATAGCCGGAAAGCCCCATTTTGATGTCCGCAGTCAGGAACTCTGGCGTTTTGCCATCCGTGATCGAGCCTTCGAAGAAGTTGATCGTCGGCGAGCCGATGAAGCCAGCCACATATTTGTTGGACGGCCGGTTATAGACCTCGGCTGGGCTGGCAATTTGTTGCACCAAACCGCCACGCATGATCGCGATCCGGTCCGCCAGCGTCATCGCTTCGACCTGATCGTGGGTCACATAAATCATCGTGTTTTGCAGTCTCTGGTGCAGCAGTTTCAGCTCCACCCGCAGATCGGCCCGCAACTTGGCATCCAGATTGGACAGGGGCTCATCAAACAGGAACACATCCACGTCCCGCACCAGCGCACGCCCAATCGCCACCCGCTGACGCTGACCGCCGGACAAGGCCGCCGGTTTGCGTTTCAAAAGGGGTTCGATTTGCAGAACTTCCGCAGCCCGCGCCACGCGCTCAGCAATCTCCGGCTTTGGCACCTTGGCGTTCTTGAGGCCAAACGACAGGTTCCCCTCAACAGTCATCTGCGGATAAAGCGCGTAGGATTGGAACACCATGCCGATGCCGCGCTCGCTGGGTTCTTCCCAGGTCACATTGCGCCCGCCGATGTGGATTTCTCCATCGGTGATGTCCAGCAGGCCTGCGATGCAGTTCAAGAGCGTGGACTTGCCACAGCCGGACGCGCCCAGAAGGACAAGAAACTCGCCTTCTTCGATCTGAAGGTTCAGCTTGTCCAGAACGCGGATTGCGCCAAATTCAAGCGTGAGGTCTTTGACAGTTACATTGGTCATAGTCAGCCCTTTACCGCGCCGGCGGCGATGCCGCGCACGAAGAGTTTGCCAGAGGCAAAGTAGATGATGAGTGGAACAAGGCCGGTCAGCAACGTGGCCGCCATGTTGACGTTATATTCCTTCACGCCTTGCACCGAGTTGACGATATTGTTCAGCTGAACGGTCATCGGATACGTGTCGGGTTTGGTGAAAATCACCCCAAACAGGAAGTCATTCCAGATGCCCGTCACTTGCAGGATCATCGCCACCACAAAGATCGGCAACGCCATCGGCAACATGATCCGGAAATAGATACCCCAGAACCCCGCGCCATCGACCCGCGCCGCTTTGAAAAGCTCCTCTGGAACGGATGCAAAGTAGTTGCGGAACAGCAGAGTCAGAATGGGCATCCCAAAAACCGTATGCACGATCACAAGCCCCCAAACGCTGCCCATCAACCGAATGCGTGTGCCAGTGATGAACGACAGACCTTCACCGGCTTCGCGCAGCAGGATCACCATGGGATAGATCATCACCTGATACGGGATGAAGGCCCCAAAGATCAGGATGGTGAAGAACACCTCCGAGCCTTTGAACTTCCACAGTGACAGCGCGTAACCGTTCACCGATGCAATCGCGATCGACAGCGCCACTGATGGCACAAGGATCTGTACGGAGTTCCAGAACCCGCGACTCAAACCGTCGCAATTGATACCTGTGCAGGCTTCCGCCCAGGCTTTGACCCATGGCTCAAACGTGACTTCCACAGGCGGTGAAAACACATTGCCTAGCCGGATTTCTGGCATGCCTTTCAGGGACGTTACAATCATCACATAAAGCGGCAGCAAGTAGTACATCGAGGCGACAAACAACGTGCCGTAAAGCATGATGTTGCGCGGTGACATCCGGCGGCGTGGCTTTGTACCTCGCGGCGTGACGCCCGTATTGGTGGTTGCATCAGTCACGGCGCTTGCCTCCGAATTCAAGATAGGCCCATGGGATCAACACCACGAGAACGCTCAGCAGCATCATGGTTGAGGCCGCAAAGCCCTGACCAAGGTTTTGGGATTGGAACATCTTTTCGATCACGTATTTCGCCGGAACTTCTGACGAAATGCCCGGTCCCCCCGACGTCTGCGCCACCACAAGGTCGTAGACCTTGATGATCCCCGCTGCGATCAGCACGAGCGCCGTGACAAACACGGGCCGCATCATCGGGATGATCACCACGATGTAGGTTTTCCAAACAGGAATGCCTTCGACTCGCGTGGCCTTCCAGATGTCTTCATCAATGCCGCGCAAACCGGCTAGCATGATGACCATGATAAATCCCGACCCTTGCCAGATACCGGCGATCAGGATGCCGTAAATTACGATGTCGGCGTTGTTGAGCGGGTCAAAGGTAAAGCTCTCCCAACCCCAGCGTTGCACAACGCTCTGAATGCCGAACTGTGGGTTCAAAACCCATTGCCACACAAGGCCGGTTACGATGAATGACAGGGCAAACGGATAAAGGAAAATGGTACGAAAGATGCCTTCGCCACGGATTTTCCGATCCAGCAGCGCCGCCAGCGTGAAGCCGATCACAAGGCTTAAGACCAGAGAACAAATGCCATAGATCGCAAGGTTCTCGATGCTCACAAGCCAACGCCGCGTGCTCCAAAGGCGTTCGTATTGATCCAGCCCGACCCATTTGTCGGGCGCAGGCAACAGCCGCGATTTGGTGAACGAGTGATAGATCGTCCAGGCGGTACAGCCGATAAAGACCACCAGTGCGGTGAAAACCATCGGGATCGAGGCGAGTTTCGCCGTCATATTCTTGAAAAGGCGGTTGGGCCTCTTGGCGGATGTCCTTGCAGACTCCGTCCCCGCGCCGTCAGTCACAGCCATTGTCAGGGTCCCCCACTTGATCCCGCATTCCGGCGGGCCAAGCTGAATTCTGTGTCAGGTAAAAGGAAAAGAGCGCGGGGGCTGGCACATGCCAGCCCCCGCATCTTTTGCAATCAGTCCGCGTCGCCGATGATTTGGGCGTACTTGGCTTGCGCATCGGCAGCCGAGTAAGACGGATCGTTCCAGAATTCGACCATCAGGTCTTCGATCTGACCGGAGGTGTCTGCAGACAGAACCTGATCGCCCGACAACAGGATGTTACCCGCTGCAAGGATCTCCAGACCCTTTTTCATGCAATCGTTCGCAGCTGTCAGGTCGATGTCACCACGCACAGGCAGCGAGCCTTTTTTCAGGTTGAAGTTCACCTGAACCTCGGGGCTCAACAGCAGCGCGGCGAGCTCTTTCTGAGCCGCTTCGATGTCCGCATCACCCTGCTTGGGGAAATAGAACGCGTCGCCACCTGTGGAGATGACTTCGTTCACGCCCAGACCCGGCAGACAGGTGTAGTCTTCGCCGGCAACCTGTTCGGCCACCTGGAATTCACCCTGTGCCCAGTCGCCCATGATCTGACCGCCGGCCTGACCGGTGATCACAAGGTTGGTCGCTTGGTTCCAATCTTGAACATTGCTGTTTGCGGCCATGGCGCGCGCTGCGGCGGCGGCTTCAAACACTTTTGCCATTTCGGCGCCACCGGCGGCTTCGGCATCTTTCTGAACGTTGATCTTGTTCCAAAGCTCGACACCACCCACGGCAACGTTGATCACGCCAAACGCGCCGGACGACTGCCAAGCTTGCTGGCCCATTGCCAACGGAATTTTGCCAGCCGCTTCGAGAGCACCGGCAGAAGCCACATATTCATCCCAGTTGGATGGCACCGGCACACCGGCATCTTCATAGGCTTTGTGGCTCAGCCAGATCCACTGCCAGCTGTGAATGTTCACAGGTGCGCAATAAATCTTGCCATCAACTGTGCAGCTATCAAGCAGCGACGAAGGGTTGATAATGTCCTTCCAGCCACCGGCTTCGGCCACATCTGTAATGTCCAAGAGCAGACCGGCCTCGATCAGCTCTTCTGCCTGACGGCCGTGGTTCAGCTGCGTGGCGTGCATCGGATCACCACCGATGATACGGCTGATGATGATCGGGCGCGCTGTGCCGCCGGATCCGGCGATCGCGCCGTCAACCCAAGTGTGGCCAGTGGCGTCGAGCGCCTTGGCAAATTCTGCAACCGCTGCAGCTTCGCCGCCGGATGTCCACCAGTGTGTGACTTCCAACTCAGCCGCGGATACGGCACCAGCTGCGCAAAACGCGATGCCAGCGGTAGTGGCTTTCATAAAATTCATATCTTCCTCCCTAAATGGGGCCTAATCACCCCTTGTAATCGATTACATGTTCTCCCAAACTACTGTTTCACTCCAACGTCCCCGCTCCTCCGAGTACGTGGGATGAGATCAAACAATGTGTAATCGATTACAAAATGGTACATCGCTCTTAATTTGAGTCAAGAATTAAATGGAAGAAAAACCGAAATCACCGCGCACCGCACCGAAAGTTGTCGATGTCGCCCGCATTGCAGGGGTGTCTACGGCCACGGTCAGCCGCGTTCTGAACGACCCGGACAAAGTTTCTCAAACCACCCGCGACGCAGTTCTCGCGGCGGTCAAGGAAACCGGATATCGGGTCAACCGCGCCGCTCGCAATCTACGCACGAACAGCTCCCGTGCAATTCTCGCTTTGGTTCCCAATCTATCTAACCCGTTCTTTTCCAACATCTTGTCAGGACTTGAACGTGAGCTGAACGCCCAGGACTACAGCCTGCTTGTCACCGACAGCGGCGATGCGCCACTCACATCCGACCAGATGGACCGGCTGATTTCGGCCGGACAGGCAGACGGGTTGATTGTTCTGGACGGCAGCATTTCGCAAGCTGACTTTGCCAGAGTTCAGGCCAACAACCCGTCCTGTCCTGTGGTCTTCGCCTGTGAATGGGTCGAGGACGTAAAATGCCCGTCTGTGCGGGCTGACAACCTCGGCGGTGTGCAAAAACTGGTCGATCACCTCTGGGAAAATGGCCATCGGCGATTCGGTCATGTGATGGGACCGGCCTCAAATGTGCTTGCCCAAGTGCGGCGTGATGCATTCCAGTCGCGCGTGCAGGAGTTGGGCGGAGATATGCGCGAAGAGTGGACCATTCCCGGCGATTTTTCCATCGATGCTGGCCGCGCCGCTGCAGAGAGAGTTGGCGCGATGACTGAAGCGCCCACAGCTTGGATCTGCGCGTCAGACCAGATCGCCTTTGGTCTGATCGCCGGTCTCACCCGCGCTGGCATCAACGTGCCAAACGATGTCTCCGTCGCTGGCTTTGACAACATCGAAATGACCGAAGTGTTCAATCCGCCGCTGACCACCATCCATCAGTCCCGCAACCAAATGGGCCACAGCGCCGCCCGTGCCATTCTTGAGCTCATCCGTGGTCAGAAAAACGACGCGGAAATCTATATCCTGCCCGTGCATCTGGTGGATCGCGACAGCACCGGTCCCGCACCGCGCTGACAAACCGGGCAGCGTCTCAAAAAGTTGACCAAATCGTCAGGATGGCACGACCAAAGCTGGACAAGCCGCGCTCCGTCTCCCTAGGGTTGGGCATGCCACTGAGACTGAGGGGACTTTTATGACAAGATTTTTGACACTGACCGCCGCCGCGCTTGCGCTCACCACCACCACGGCTCTTGCAGACGGACATTGTGCTGACGGCAAAACGATGACCGAGGGCACGTTGACCGTCGCCACCGGCAATCCGGCCTATTATCCATGGGTCATGGATGACGCGCCCGAAAGCGGTAAGGGTTTTGAAGCCGCCGTTGCCTTTGCTGTCGCCGAAGAAATGGGCTTTGGCGCAGACTCTGTCACTTGGGTGCGGTCTTCCTTTGACGAAGCCATTCAGCCAGGGCCGAAAAACTTCGACGTCAATCTACAGCAATTCTCCATCACCGAAGAACGCGAGAAAGTTGTCGATTTCTCCATGCCCTATTACGCAGCGCCTATGGCCGTGCTGGTCTCGGGCAACGTCGCTGACACGCCTGCCGAAACGGAGGCTCTCAAAGGGTTGCTTTGGGGCGCAATGGGCGGCACCACGGCGGTGCCGATGCTGATGGATGCGATTGGCCCCAACAAAGACCCGCTGCTATACGGTGACAACGCCGATGTGACCGCCGCGATGCAGGCCAATCAGATCGACGCCGCCCTGTTTGACCTGCCAACCGCGCTTTATCTGTCCGCTGTTGTGGTTGAAGGCTCGTCCGTGATCGGCCAATTTGCCGCCGACCGCAGCGAAAACCCCGACCAGTTCGGTATGCTGATGGAAGAGGGCAGCCCGCTCAAGGCTTGCGTGGACGAGGCGCTGATGTCTCTCAAAGCCAGCGGCAAGCTTTCTGCGATCGAGGCAGAATGGCTGCAACAGACCACAGGCGTTCCACTGATCAAATAAAATGACTGACAAACCCTCGGCGGCGGGCAAGACCCGTCGCCAACTTTACGAAGACCGCCTCCGCCGCCGTTCCATGCTCATCGCCGCAAGCTCAACGCTCGCGGTGTTTTTGGCGGTTATCATTCTTGTGCCGATGTCGCCCGGTTGGGACAAAGTCAAAGCCAGCTTTTTCAACTGGGAGGTTTTCGTCAAAACCTTCCCTAAGTTGCTCGAGGCTTTCAAACTCGACGTGATGATCTTTCTTTGGTCCGCGCCCGCGATTGTCGTCCTCGGCCTTCTGGTCGCGCTTGCCCGTGATGTGCGCAGCCCCGCGCTTTTTCCTCTACGGATTCTTGGTGCTGCCTACACCGACATCTTCCGTGGCGTGCCTGTGGTGCTAACCGTCTATCTCATCGGCTTTGGCATCCCGGGTCTCGGTCTGCCACGGCCGTGGAATTCCCCCTACATCTGGGGCTCACTTGCGCTGATCCTGACTTATGCGGCCTATGTCGCGGAAATCTTTCGTTCTGGCATCGAAAGTGTGCACGCCAGCCAACGCTCCGCCGCGCAATCGCTCGGCCTTTCTGACACTGACTCGATGCGCTTCGTGATCCTGCCGCAAGCCATTCGCCGCGTGATCCCGTCGCAGATGAACATGTTCATTGCCCTGCAAAAAGACGTGGCCCTGCTCAGCTTTATTGGCCCCGTCGAGATCTTCCGCCAAGCGGGCGTCTTCAAATCGCTTTTGGCCAACTTCACGCCCTACGTCGGTGCCGCGCTGATCTTTCTCGCCGTGACCATCCCCGCCACACGCTATGCCGACTACCTCTTGGCCAAACAAAACCGCGAGCGCAGCTGATGCCAAAGCTTTCCCTGAAAAACGTGGTCAAACGCTTTGGCGAAAAAACCGTCTGCAATGGCATCTCACTGGACGTTGAAGAGGGCCAGATGGTCTGCCTGATCGGCGCTTCGGGCGGTGGCAAATCCACGCTCCTGCGCTGCATCAACCTTTTGGAGAACATCGAGGACGGTGAAATCTTTCTCGATGACACCGACATCTCTATCCCCGGCCTTGACCCGCAACCCGTGCGCCGCCGCATCGGTATGGTGTTCCAAAGTTTCAACCTGTTCCCGCACATGACCGCCGCCGAAAACGTCATGCTCGCCCCGCGTCGCGTCTATAAACGCAGTCGCAATGACCTGCGAGCGGAGATCACCGATCTGTTCACCCGCTTTGGTCTGGCCGATCACATGAACCATTACCCTGACCAGCTGTCCGGCGGGCAACAACAACGCGTCGCCATCGTGCGTGCCCTCGCGATGAAGCCCGAGGTTATGCTCTTTGACGAGATCACGTCGGCGCTCGATCCACAGCTTGTCGGGGAGGTGCTAGATGTGTTGCGCCTGCTCAAGGACAGCGGCATGACCATGGTTCTGGCCACCCACGAAATGGGATTTGCCCGCGAAGCCGCCGATAAGGTCTGCTTTCTTAGCAACGGCGAAATCATCGAAGAGGGTCCGGCAAAGGCACTGTTTGAAACCCCGCAACAGCCTGAAACGCAAGCCTTTCTGGCCCGCGCGATCAAGTAGCCTAACCAAAGTGACGCAGTGTCGCCAAACCGGCACCCGCGTATTTTTTCTGCGAATTCCGCATCACCTCGCCTAAGCTCACGCCAAATCTAGCCAGCGGCCCGCCTAACATGTCGGCGGCGCCCGCCAGAGGAGGCCACCCGTGAGCACCGCAAAAACCCATTATCGTACCTGCAACATTTGCGAAGCCATGTGCGGGCTTGTCATCACCCATGATGACACCGACGTTTTGTCCATCAAGGCCGATCCGGCTGACCCGTTGTCGCGCGGTCACATCTGTCCAAAGGCGACTGGCCTTCAGGATTTCCGCACGGATCCTGACCGCATTACAACCCCGCTGAAGAAAGTCGACGGAGAGTTTCAGCCAATCAGCTGGGAAGAAGCTTACGAGTTCGCCGTCGACCGTCTGCAGCTGGTGCAAGAGGCGCACGGAAAGGACGCGGTCGGCGTCTACCTCGGCAATCCCAACGCGCACAAATTTGGCAATCTGCTGAACCTTCCAACATTGGTGCGCGCGCTGGGCACACAGAACCGCTATTCCTCCGCCACCGCCGACCAGATTCCGCACCACGTCGCCTCGATCCATATGCTTGGCCACCCGATGTTGATCCCGGTTGCGGATATTGCCCGCACCGAATTTCTGATGATCGTTGGCGGCAATCCTCTGGTGTCCAATGGCTCCATGATGACCGCGCCGGGCTTTGGTAAACGTATGGATGAACTCAAGGCCCGTGGTGGCCGTGTCATCGTGATCGATCCGCGCCGGACTGAAACCGCCGTCAAAGCGAGCGAGCATCATTTCATCAAACCCGAGACTGACGCCTATTTGTTGATGGCGATGATTAACGAGATTTTCGCCGCCGATCTTGTCACGCTCGACACGCTTGCCGGCGTGGTGACCGGTCTCGACACTCTGCGCGATGCCGTGGCGCCATTTACTGCCGACAAAGCCGCCGAAATGACCGGCATTGATGCGGACACGATCCGTGGCCTTGCACGCGATTTCGCGACGTCTAACACTGGTGCGATTTACTCCCGCATGGGGGCCAGCACGCAGGCCTTTGGCTCGCTTTGCCAATGGGCCACCAACGCGCTCAACATCATCACCGGAAATTTTGACGCCGAGGGCGGCGCGATGTTCACCACGCCCGCGCTCGATTACGTCGGCATGACCTCCCGCAAAGGCAAAAACCGCAGCTACCCTGAAAAGCGCTCTCGTGTATCCGGCCAGCCGCTTTACAACGGCGAGTTCCCGATCTCGGTCATGGCCGAAGAAATAGAAACCGTAGGCGAGGGTCAAATTCGCGCCATGGTCACAGTCGCTGGTAACCCTGTACTGACCGCGCCCAATGGCCAACGCATCGACCGCGCGATGCAGAAGCTCGACTTCATGATGTCGATCGACATCCACATCAACGACACCACGCGCCATGCCGATCTGATCCTGCCCGCCACCGTTGCGCTCGAAGAGGTGGTCTACGACATGGTCTTCCACAGCTTCGCTGTGCACAACACTGCCGCTTATGCGCGGCCGATCTACGAAACACCAAATGGCAATCCGCAGGAGTGGGAGGTCATCGCGACTTTGGCCGCCAAGCTGACCGGCGCCAACAAGATCGGCCCCTCGCCGGAACAGGTTTTGGGTATGATGCTGCCCCAAGGCCACCACGCCGAAACCGTGACCGTGGATGCCATGCTGAATGCGGGCGGCTCCATCGACCTTGGCCCTCTGGTGCCGAACGTCACTGACCGGCTTGAAACCCCTGATGGCAAAATCCATCTCGCCCCGCAGGTCTTCCTTGACGACCTGCCACGCCTTGCTGATTTCGCAACGCCAACTTCAGAAGACTTCCCGATGGTGATGATCGGCCGCCGTCAGGTGCGCAGCCACAACAGCTGGACCCAAAACAGCCCACGCCTTGTCAAAGGCCGCAATCGCTGCACGGTTCAAATCCACCCGACTGACGCCGCGCGTCTGGGGCTTACGGACGCCGCTGATGTGGTGGTTCAAAGTCGCGTTGGTGAGGTCACCATGCCTGTCGAAGTGACCGAAGACATGGCGCCCGGCGTGGTGTCTATTCCACAAGGTTGGGGGCAGCGTCATGGCAACATCAACGCGGCCACCAAGACGCAAACCGTGTCGATCAACGATCTGACAGACGACAGCCGGATTGATCCCGTCAGCGGCAACGCTGCCTTCAACGGCGTGCCGGTGGCGGTGCGTCTCGTCAGCTAGGGGCCTCATGGCGGTGCCGGAATCGGCACCGCCGCGATACCGTCGCAATACCGACGCGATACAGACCTGCATTTACGGGCTTGCGTGGCACTGCTATCTGTCGCGCAAAGTCCAAGGAGTGCCTCATGTCCAACGCCCTGATCGTCATCGACGTCCAAAATGATTTCTGCCCCGGCGGCGCGCTTGCGGTGCCCCAAGGCGACCTGATCGTGCCCGGCATCAATGCGTTAATGGCGGACTTTGATGTGGTGGTTCTTACGCAGGACTGGCACCCCGCCGGCCACTCTTCCTTTGCCACCAGCCACGGCGGCAAAGCCCCCTATGACATGATCGATATGCCTTATGGACCGCAGGTTTTGTGGCCCGATCACTGTGTACAGGGCAGCACCGGCGCGGCCTTTCACCAAAACCTCAACGTGACCCGACCAGATATGGTGATCCGCAAGGGCATGAATCCGGCCATCGACAGCTATTCTGCCTTCTTTGAGAATGATCAAACCACCCCAACAGGGCTCGAAGGCTACCTGCGCACCCGTGGTGTGACCGGCTTGACATTGGTGGGTCTGGCCACGGATTTCTGCGTGAATTTCTCGGCAGTTGACGCAGCAAAACTTGGTTTTGACGTGACCGTGATTGAGACCCTCTGCCGCGCCATTGATCTGGAGGGTTCACTTGCCGCCGCACGAGACGGCATGCGTGCCGCCGGCGTCGCACTGTCCTGAATACAATCACATTAACGCATTGGCGGTTTTTTAAGTCTTTTTTGGCATTGAGTAAGAAACACCTTCGGAGATCTCCCGCCAATGGCTTCCGCAATTCAGGACCTGGAACAGGCACTCTCAGAATTTGACTTCCGTCACACGCCGGAAGGCAAGCTGATGCGCTTTCGAGGCGAAAGGCTGAAACGCTTTTATGCGCGGGCGGCCCTGCTCGCGATTGGCGCGGTGATGCTGGCCGTTTTTGTTGATCCCATTGTTGGTCTGTATGCGTTGCTGATCTACGCAGCGGGTGACGGAATAGAAAGCCTGTTTCTCAGAAAGGTGCCACGCCTGATCAAAGGCGGTATGTCCGTGCAGCGCGCGACCGATCTGGCGTTCTACGCCTCCATTATTCAGACGCTTTGCCTCGTTATCTTCGTCTACATTACGTGGAAAAACGTCCCACGAGAATCTGCCGTTATCTTATGTTTGTCCTTGATCGGTGGCAGTACTGTGAACGCAGTAGCTGCGATGTCGCTCAATCGTGCGATTGCCATTATGCGCATGTCGATTTTTGCTTTGGCCATCTGCGTCCTGACCTTTCTGGAATACGTTCGCTACGCCGATTTCCCGGACTATATGTATCTCAATTATTTTGGCGCGGTGATGCTGTGCTATCTCATTTTGCCGTTTGTGGCTCACGTCAAACGAGAGCGCGGCAAAGAGGATACCAGACAACGCCGCGTGTTGGTGCAAAGCCTTGCCCTTGCGAAAGCAAATGAGTCGCTTTTCGCCAAACAACAAGAAACTCGACGGCTGGCACTTGTGGCGCAACGGGCGTTTGACGCGATTTGCCTGGTCGACACCGAGGGCAGGGTGGTTTGGGCCAATGAGGCCTTCACGAAGCTGACCGGCTATTCCATATCCGAAGCCCTTGGGCGCAACTCAAGCGAGCTCTTCGGAAAGTCCGGCGCCGAAAGTGAGTCGACACAGATCCTCAATCAAGCCATTTCCGAAGGTGCCATTGGTCAAATTGTGAACAGCTTTATCGCCCAAGACGGGTCGGAAAAATGGCTTGAAACCAGCTACGGACCCGTTTTCGACGAAAGTGGAGACCTGGAGCTGATGTTCATCATCGACCGGGACATGACGGACACAATTCATCGTGAAATCGAACTGGAAGAGGCTCGCCTGCTAGCCGAGCAAGGCGAACACGCCAAGTCCTCTTTTTTGGCCACCATGAGCCACGAAATCCGCACGCCCATGAATGGCATTATTGGCATGTCCGAACTGCTGACCAAATCCGCGTTGTCGCCAAATGATCGACTTTATGCCGACACGATCCGCAATTCGGGCGAAGCTCTTTTGACGATCATCAATGACATTCTGGATTTTTCAAAACTCAACGACGGTCATTTGACGATCAAGCCCACTACGTTTGCGCTGCAGACATGTCTGGCTGAGGTGATGAACCTGATGCGGCCACAGGCCAAGGCCAAGAGCGTTGATCTGACGTTGGACATGGATCCCGAATTGCCGGCCGCGGTCGTCGGGGACGACGGTCGGTTGCGGCAAGTGCTGATTAATGTGGTCGGAAACGCAATAAAATTCACGGATTTCGGGTCCGTCGCCGTGCGTGTATCCGGACGCGTTGAGGGCAGCGATCTTTGCCTCACGATCGAGGTGCAGGATTCCGGCATCGGCATCCCGCAGGACCAGTTGGAGCACATCTTTGAACGGTTCGCCCAGGCCGATACCGCCAATACGCGTCGGTTTGGCGGCACGGGTCTTGGTTTGTCGATTTCCCGCCGTCTGGCGCGGTTGATGAATGGCGACATAACCGTGCACAGCGAAAGCGGAAAGGGAGCGACTTTCAACATCAAGATTGGCCTTGGCATCGCATCTTCCGGTGTTGTCAGCGCTACAGATGCAGCAGGCACCTCCGATTTTTCGACCCTCAAAGGCGTTCGCATTTTGCTGGCAGAAGACAACCGCACCAACCAGCTTGTGATCGAAAAATTCATGCAGGACACAGGCGTGGATCTGACCACCGTCAACAATGGGCAGGAGGCTGTAGATCACGTGACCAAAGAGGCGCCGGACATCGTTTTGATGGACATGTCCATGCCCGTCATGGATGGCCTCGAAGCCACCCGTCACATTCGCGCGGGCTCAGGTCCGCAGCCGATCATCATCGCACTGACGGCAAACGCTTTTGCTTCTGATCGCGAAGCCTGTCTGGACGCAGGTATGAACGGTTTCCTCAGCAAGCCGCTCAGGCGCAACCAATTGTTGCACGAACTAACACGAGCCAACGCGATGATCTCCTTAGATGAGCCAGCGGAAATCAAAGCCAGCTAAAAGGGTTGGAGCGCTTGCCAATACTGGGTATCAACGTGCGAACTTTGATTTAAAGGCTCTTAGAGACATGTCTGACATCGCAACACGCGTCTGGAATCACAAATGGAAGATCGACCCGATCGTCCGCTCGTTGATCGACAACGATTTCTATAAGCTGCTGATGTGTCAGTCGATTTTCCGCAATCGCCCTGACGCCCACGTCACCTTTAGCCTGATCAACCGATCCAAACACATTCGCCTCGCTGATCTGATTGACGAGGGCGAATTGCGTGAACAGCTAGACCACATCAAGTCGCTGTCTCTGACCCGCGGCGAAAGCACCTTCCTGCGCGGCAACACGTTTTATGGCAAGCGCCAGATGTTTCGCCCCGATTTTATGGAGTGGTTCGAAAACATGCGTTTGCCGGACTATCACCTCGAGAAACGCGATGGTCAGTATGAGCTGACTTTTGAAGGCAAATGGCACGAGGTCATGCTTTGGGAAATTCCGGCGCTTGCCGTGTTGATGGAGCTGCGTGGGCGTGCCGTTTTGCACGATATGCGTAAGTTCGAGCTGCAGGTGCTTTATGCCCGTGCCATGACCAAGATTTGGGAAAAAGTTGACGTTCTAAACAAGCTTCCAGATCTGCGCATTGCCGATTTCGGTACCCGCCGCCGCCACTCCTATCTCTGGCAGGACTGGTGCGTGCAGGCGATGGTCGAAGGCTTGGGCGACAAATTTGTTGGCACTTCCAACTGTCTGATCGCGATGAAACGCGATTTGGAGGCCATTGGCACCAACGCGCATGAATTGCCGATGGTGTTCTCAGCGCTTGCCGAGGACGACGACGCGTTGTTGCAAGCGCCCTATCAGGTTTTGGCCGACTGGCACGAAGAGCACGAAGGTAATTTGCGTATTATCCTGCCTGACACATACGGCACCAAAGGCTTTCTGGACGGCGCGCCGGACTGGCTGGCAGGCTGGACTGGTATCCGCATCGACAGCGGTGACCCGGCAGGCGGCGCCGAAACGGCCATTCGCTGGTGGAAAGACCGTGGCGAAGACCCAACCAAAAAGCTCATCATTTTCTCGGACGGTCTGGACACCGATAAAATCGCTGAATTGCACACGCAATTTGCGGGTCGCGCGCGTATCTCGTTTGGGTGGGGCACTTTGCTGACCAATGATTTCCGCGGCCTAACGCCGGATGACGGCCTCGCGCCGTTCTCGATGGTCTGCAAGGCCGTGAGCGCCAATGGCAAACCTACGGTCAAGCTGTCGGACAACCCGAACAAAGCCATGGGTCCGGCCTCCGAAATCGAGCGCTACAAACGTGTGTTTGGCGTCGGACAACAGGAAAAGATGGACGTGATCGTGTGACATCTACTCCGCCGCGGTGGCGAGCGGATGTTGAGTGTCCGTAACAAATCCGACGATCGATGAGATCACCGCGTTGTCGCGCAAAATCCGCACGTGTCCTAATCCTTCGGTCACGCAAAGCTCTGCGCCGGGCCAAGCCTCCGCAATGCGCTCAGCGCTGTCCAAGGCCACACGCGTGTCTTCGCGGTCCTGAAAGATCAGCACTGGTGCCGTCATAAACGGAGCCATTGCCGCCACGTGCAGGTCCTCAAAGGTTTCGCCATGACGCGCTTCGATCATCACCTGTGCGCGTCCCAAAACCTGGTCCGTGGCCCACAACGCTCTCCCCAGTTGGGTCAGGAAAACGCCAGCGTAATTCGGCGGCGCAATCAGCGCCAAACGTCCCAATGGACTGCCGCGATAGGCCGCTGCGGCCACAGCCACCGTACCCAAAGAGTGTGCGATGGTGCCTGCAAAGGGACCGAACTCCGCCTCAACTTGCTGCAAGGCGCGCAGGAATTCCGGAATGGCGGCACGGCTGTCTTCCGCCGCGCCATGTCCCGGCATGTCTAAGGACAGCACGTGAAATCCCGCGTCCGTCAGCGGCCCGACAAATCCGGCCATTTGGTCCGCCGTCCCGCTATGGCCATGCACAAGACAAATGGTCGGCGCGTTTCGATTAACCCGACCTACATAAACCGGAAACGCGGCTCCCTCTGCTGACACGCGCCACCGCACGTCAAAAGCAGGCGAGATAAACCGCTTCGATGCTCTTTGGGTTTTACGCTGCGGACTGGCAAACAGCCGGGCCAAAATCCGCGCGGCACGGGTCGGCGCAACCTGCGACAACGTTGCCATCTGCACCCTTAGTCCCGCCAATGTCGTCAATTTCTGCAGTTTTCGGGCCGATTTTGTCATGTCATCCTCCGAGTTAGTTCCAAAATTGAACTGACTTGACTATAAGTTCCTATTTGGAACTGAGTCAAGTCATGCTAAGAACACCTATGAAATGGAACGATCTCTCAGAAGAAGCTTGCCCCGTCGCCCGTGCCATGTCGGTGATCGGCGATCGATGGACCCTATTGATCCTGCGGGATTGCCTGTTCGGCTTTCGCCGTTTTGACGACATTCAACGTCGCCTGGGCATCACGCGCCACGTGCTTGCAGAGCGCTTGAAAAAACTCGAAACTGCTGGCCTTCTGGACCGCCGTCCCTATCAGGAGCGACCGGTGCGCCACGAGTACGTGCCCACTCAAGCTGCCAAAGATTTCATTCCGGTGATGCAGGTCATGATCGGCTGGGCCAATGATCATCTCGCGGTGAACAAGCCATCGCCCTACAAAACGCTGATGCGCGACACGCGCGAACCTATCGCGCCAAAAGTCATCGACGCCAACACGGGCACCGAAATCACATCAAAAACAATCTGGGTCGAAGAAAACGACTAGGCTAACCAACGGCGCGCCATTTCTATCGCCCGTTCCGCGTACTGCCGCACGGCAGGATGGTCGTCGGTGTACCGACCGATTACCCAACCACAGGACGCCAGCCCCCGCATCAGAGTAAACGCGTCAAGCAAGGCCGCCGCACCCGAGGGCAACGGCCGCACCGTGCCATAGCCGTGCAGCAACGCCGCTGCCAGGTCTTCGCGGTTGGGCTGGTCCCAGTTTTGCGACATCGCTACGCCCAGTTCATACATGCGAAACCCGAACACGCCGTCGTCAAAATCGATTAACCGCACAGCATCACCATCCACCAACACGTTTTCGCGCAGCGCGTCGCCGTGGATCAGGCCAAAATCACCCTCGTGGGTACGGTTGCCGATCACCTCGTGCAGAGCCATTCGGGCCGACAGCAACAGTTTGGCTTCTTCCGCTTTCAGGCTTGGGTTTTCCCAAAAACGTCCCCAACTTGGTGTCTCCCCCAACAACGCATCCGCATCCAGAACGCTACGCGTGAAATCTTCCGGTTTGTTCATCGCATCACTGGCAACATGCAGCCGCGCGAGTTCCGCTCCCAAAGCTTCATGCAGTGTTTCTTGCCGGCCCGGGTCCATCGCCAATGGCACGTCCCCTTCGCCCAAAGGCGCACCTTCCAACCAAGTCAGCAACGACGCCACGCGCGCGCCGCCGATCGCCAAAACATCGCCGGCCGTCGTGCGAATGGCCTGTGGCACAACCATTCCGGCTGCTACCAACGCTTCTGACCACCACAGCTCAGACCGGATCGCGTTATCGCTTTGATACCCGGGCCTGTGCAGCCGAAGTGCTGCACGACCGCCTTCAGGACCCATCGCCTCAAACACGATGTTCTCACGGTTTTTGACCAGTCGCGGCTGGGCGGTCACGCCCCACGCCTTCAAGGCCTCTTGCGCCGCGCTCAACGCGTCCTGATCGTTCACGTCACAGCCCTCATGGCGGCATCCAGTGTCTCGGCCAACTGATCTGCATTGGCACGGCTAAAGACACAAGGCGGACGCACTTTCAGTGTGTTCTCGTGTCGCCCCACGGAATGCAACAAGACACCGCGCTCGCGCATGGCATCCACCATCTCGGCACACAGCTCTGTCGCGGGCGCACCGTCTTGCCAAAGCTCGGCGCCAAAAAACAAACCCGACCCACGCACATCGGCAATCACGTCGTGCTGCACTTGCACCTGCCGCAACAGATCCACCGCATAGGCGCCGACGTCGGCCGCGTTCTGCACCAGATTCTCATCCTCAATGACCTGCAGGACCGCCATTGCGGCGGCTGCACTTACGGGATTGCCGCCAAAGGTGTTGAAGTATTTGAACTGTTCCTGAAACGCCGTCAGGATGTCTGGCCGCGTCACCACTGCCGCAACGGGATGCCCGTTGCCCATCGGTTTGCCCAGCGTGACGATATCTGGCGCAAATCCGAGCTTTTCATGCCCCCACCAATGGCTGCCAATGCGCCCAAAGCCCGGCTGGACCTCATCCGCAATAATCAAACCGCCCGCCTTGCGCACGGCAGCGATGGCGCGATCCAGAAAGCCACGCTCCAGCGTCGGGAAACCCTCGTTTGCAAAATACGGACAGACAATCAGTGTGGACACCCCGTGGCCTGAGGCCTCAAGCTCGGCAATCGCCTGTTCCACCCCTTTGGCGAAGGCTTCGACCTGACCCGCGCATGAGCCGCCGACGGGCTGCATGTTGTCCGGTGCAGGCACTTGCCGCACGTGGTCAAGGTAGCCGCCAATCGGAGTTTTGGAGGAGTTCAGCTGGCTCACGGCCGTTGTGTTACCATGATAGGTATTGTCGGTGCCGATAATGCCGGTCTTGCCGGTTACGGCTTGCGCCATGCGAAGCGCCACATCGTTGGCTTCCGATCCCGAACAGACCATCACCATGCTGTCTAGGTCATGGTCAAATTTTGCGGTCAGCGCTTCGCCATAATCCAGGATCGCATCGTGCACATAGCGGGTGTGGGTGTTCAGCGTTGCGGCCTGTCCGGCGATTGCCTCCACCACGCGCGGGTGGCAATGGCCGACGTGCGGCACATTGTTGTAACAGTCCAGATATCGCCGGCCGTCTGTGTCCCACAACCATACCCCTTCGCCCCGTGCGACATGCACAGGCTGGCGATAAAAGGTTGTCATATGCGGCCCCAATAGCCGTGCGCGCCGTGCCTGCAGATCGTTCACTTGAACACCCCCCTATTTGCAGGCCAAGTTCTGCGCCTGCGTCAGGGGTGATGCAAGCCCTGTCAATCCTCGCCGCTGATCTTGCCGCGCATTGACTTAACTTCGCCACGCACTTTCTTGGCCTTCAAGCGGCGCTGCTGGCTGCCATAGGTCGGCTTGGTCTTGATCCGCCGTTTGGGGGCGACCATGGCTTTGCGGATCAATTCCACCAACCGGTCCCGCGCGATGTCACGGTTTCGGGCTTGGCTGCGGGTCTCGTCACATTGAATGATCAGCGCGCCGTCTTTGGTCCAGCGTCGTCCGGCCAGCCTTTTGAGACGTGATTTCACTTGCGGTGGGATTGACGGAGAACGTTCTGCCTCAAACCGCAACTCGACGGCGGTCGAGACTTTGTTGACGTTTTGCCCGCCCGGACCACTGGCGCGCACGAATTGCTCCGTGAGCTCCCAGTCCTGAATGATGATTTCTTCGGCAACAACCAGCATGGTTTCTTGTGTTTCCAGCGCCGACGCATTGCCGACGTAATACAGACGCATTGCAGACAACGCTTTTTGCGGCCTGACTGCAATTGAAAAGGGCTGCCTTCCGCGTAGAAGACAGCCCTTCGAGATGATTGGAGGTGCAGCGGTTAGGACAGCACCAATTCGGAATAAAAATCAGCCAAGGGCTGCCTCAGCTGGTCTCCCTCCGAACTGTTCCGACAACGTTCTCCATAGCTTCTCTAGACAATGGGCACCTCCTTTCGATTGTTTCGCTATCCTCAGCCTGCCACAGGATGTGGATATGTCAAACAAAATCATGTGGTGCGAGCAGTCAAAGACCCCACGATGATGCGGAAAGGCACAAGTGCAAGCAAAGCGAGCAAAAGTTTTACCATCCAGTCGGCCACGGCGAGCGTCACCCAAAGTGGTGCCTCGGCGCCGAAGGTCATAAAGGGTGCTACGTCCCAGGCCCAGGAAATCGCAGCATCCGCATCCGCGCCAAAAACAGAGACGGATTGGGAAAAGGCGATCGTGAAGAACAGTGCTGTGTCGACCGTTGAGCCCACCAGTGTCGAAGCCAACGGTGCGCGCCACCACTTTCCATCCCGAAAGCGGTCAAAAATGGAGATATCCAACAGATGCGCAACCAAAAATGCGGTACCTGATCCTACGGCCACGCGAAGCGACACGGCAGGGCCGAATTCGAGAATGATCTGGCTGCCGATCAGTGAACAGATGATGCCGACAACAAAGCCGACAAGCACAACACGGCGTGCAGCGGACGTGCCGTAAACGCGGTTCATCACATCATTGATCAGAAAGGCGAGAGGATAGGTGAAAGCACCCCATGTCAGCAGGCCGTCAAGCAACAGGAACTGAACAAGGATGTTGGAAGCCACAACGACGGTGGCCATGGCAATAATGCCGGGAAGGTGGATTGTTTTCATGTCTAATAGCCCGTTTTGACAAGGTAGCGGCGACTTGGCCCCGCGTTCGTCGCGGGACGGACGGCGTTTACTCCTGTGTCCTCAAAGGATCAAGGAGAAACTGGAAGAGTATATTCGACTATCTCGGTTCGTTGAAGAAATCGGAAGTTGTCGTCGGAAATTGCCGTTACGCGAATGTCTCCCGCGTCATCGCGCCAAACGCTGATCCCCTCCAGGTTATCGTGTTTGCCTATCGCCATGGAAAAGATGATTTTTTCGTCTTCGGCGACGCCGCTGGCTACGTCAAAACTACGCACACGAGTGCGAAATCCGAAACCGTTAAAGCCGCGCTCCAACACATAAAGGCGATTGTCGGGCCCGAAATCCGCGCCCACAGGCTGAAACTGTTTATCGCGGGGCAAGGTAAAGGCCGTCGACCATTTACCGTGTTTCAATTGAAAAACCTGAATTTTGGTATTCGGTCCAATGGCGACTTCCGGCATCACATAAATAGTGTCGCGACCGTCCACAGCCAAAGCCTCAAAACCACCGTTTAGCGGCAAGGCGTCAAAGTCAGTGTGCCAGGGCATTTGAATCGGCAAATCGCCCGGCTTGGCAAACCGCTCCAACCTGTGCTCACCTTCGAAAGAAACGACAAGACTACCATCCGACAATCGCGCCAGTCCCTCGGAATCGCGCCAACCCGTGCGTTTGGCAAAATGCCCCCCGGGGCGCAAAACGCGGCTTTTCCGCAAGACCTCAACGCCAACAATCACCCCTGCCTCACGCTTCAGAGCCGCCTCAATAAAATAGCCGCGATCCGTCACGACCAGCATTTTGTTCCCATCCTCAGACAAATCAATCGCGGAAACTCCGCCAAACCACGTTTCAGTCAGATGCCAGTGATAGGCTCCGACAAAACGGGCTTTTTGCCGCTCGGTTCCGGCATGAATCAACGGCGACGTCAGTAGGCCAAGGCACAAAAGGAGCGTGGTGGTCAGGGCGATTGCAAAACGTCGACGCATTGGCCAGGCAGGTCCATCATTGTTAGTTCGCGACGAGGTTTGGGCTTGGGAGCATTCGGATCAGGCGGAGGCGGAAACAGAATATCCTGCACCCATTTTTCCGCGTCCTTACATCCATCTCCGGCCGGTGGCGAGTCTTGGTTCACACAGCCTTGCGCGCCCTTGGGACAGGCAAGCCGCACATGGAAATGATAATGGTGCCCCCACCAAGGTCGAATTTTGCGAAGCCACTTGCGGTCGCCTTTTTCTTCGTTGCACATCTGGACCTTAGCGCCGGGAAATACAAAAATCCGTGCCACACGTGGGTCGCTAGCAGCGGCTTTCAGCACTTCGTGATGCTGTTTCGTCCAGCTGCTATTCACAAATGCCCCGCGTTCCCGCCGCATGGAAATCGACGAAATACTCTCCCGCTCAGCAGCGCTCAGCGTCAACCGGCTCGGGGGCAACATCCATATATCGACATCGAGACCCATTTGATGGCTGCGGTGCCCAGACAACATCGGTCCGCCGCGTGGTTGGCTGATGTCGCCGATATAGAGCCCCTGCCAGCCGGGCTGTTGAGCTGCCTTTGCCGACAGGTCTTTGATATAGGAAATGGTTTCAGGGTGTCCCCAGTTGCGGTTGCGCGACAAACGCATGGCTTGCCACGTTGGCCCCGTCTCTGCCAGCTGTTCGCCGCCCGCGACACAGCCCTTTGAATAACTGCCAAACGGCGCAGGGGTTTGCGCGCTTCCGTCCGGTTTCGTACCAAAAAGCTGCTTAGCTTCAACACCTTGCATCGCCACGGGTACCGCCTGGCGGGTCGACACCGCCGGGCTATCCACAGTTTGCGTTTTGCAGGCGGCCAGCGCCACCAGCAGGGGAAGGATCAGGAAGCGGTGTCCCATTTTGCGTGATCTCCTGCAGGGTTGACCCAGCGTAGCAGGATCAGGCCCAACAGGAAAAGGGCGATCAGCGGTGTCACCCCGATTTGTTGACTGCCGGAAATCGCGGTCATAACCCCAATCAGGAACGGTGCAATAAATGATGTGGCTTTGCCGGCCAGCGCATACAAGCCAAACGATTCGGCCGTGCGCTCCGGTATGGCCTGACGCACCATCATCGACCGACTTGCTGCTTGGATCACGCCACCGGCGGCACCGATCAGCACTCCCATCACGTAAAAGGCTTGATCTGGCAAGGCAGACTCGGGGCTCACGGCTATGCCAAACACGCTTTCGCGGGAGATGAACACAATGGCAATTGCCACACCGCACAGCACCCAGATGCAGACTTTGATCACCGGTTTGGGGCCAAACCTCGTGTCGGCTCGACCGCCGATCCATGCAAACACCGCGCCTGCGATGATTGCCAGAATGCCAAAGATCCCCACGTCGATTACCGACCACTCCAGCACGCCAGCAGCGTAAATCCCGCCAAAGGTGTACATGCCATTGAGCGCGTCGCGATAAAACATCGAGCTGCCCAGATAGGCCAGAAGGGACGGCGTTTGCGGCAGGTTGCGAATGGTGCCCACGACGTCGTTCAGCGCCTTTTTGGTGGCCCCTTTGGGCGGCTTGGCGCTCTTGGGGTCACGCACCCACAAGAAGAACGGGATCATAAACACAGCATACCATATTGCCGTCAGCGGCCCGACAGAGCGCGTCCCCTCACGTTGAGCGGCGTCCAGCCCAAAGAGCGGATCGATGCCGATCAACGTTTTTCCAGTCTCTGAGTTTTCCGCAAAAAGTGTCAGCATCACAACCAGTGTGACTAATCCCCCAACATAGCCAAACGCCCAGCCATTTCCGGAAATGCGTCCGATCTCTTCTTTGGTGCCAAGATCAGGCAACATTGAATTGGTGAATATCGTCGCAAACTCCATGCCGATCATCCCGATTGCAAAGAGCGTCAGCGTCCATATCAAATCGAAATTGTCCGGCGCGGCCCACCACAGACCGAAAGATCCCACGACATACATCAGTGAAAACAGCCAGATCCAGCGCAGACGGTTGCCAAATGTATCTGCCATTGCGCCCAAAACCGGCGCCATGATCGCAATGATCACACCGGCAGCGGCAATGCCAAAACCCCATGCAGCTTGCGCTTCAGCCCCGTCCCCAATCAAATCCTTGATGTAGGGCGCAAAGATGAATGTGATCAAAAGCGTGTTGTACGGTTGACTGGCCCAATCAAAAAAGAACCATCCCCAAATGCGCTTGCGCGCGGAAACCTCAGACATCCCCATCCCCGGTCTGTTTTTCCTTACTTAGACAGGGGGCCGGATTAATAGCAAGTTAATCCTTCTGCGGCGGCCAGGGTCGCGTCGCGTCAGCGTCGATCCAGTTCTTCACCCATTCCGGCGCATCAGGTCGGGGTTCGTTTTGGGACATGGCCGCCATCACGGTTTGCGGCGACACAATGCCGTCTCGGCCGGTGATGGCTGCACGGTATAACGCTTGGTTTGCGCAGTCTCCGTCCTGCTTCCACATGGATTGTTCGAGATAGACAAACCGGTCGTCCCAATAGACCGCGCGGCTGTACATCGTGATTTTCTCAAACGTGCGGATGCGACGGCGATATTGCACCGATGCCCCCGCCATTGTCATGCCCCATCGATTCTCGCGCAGTGTGTTGATTAAGCCGTTGCGCCGCGCCAGGGGAATACGACCCAGATCAAACAGCGTTAGCGTGCGCCCGTTGTTGAGCTCCATCCACAGGTCGATGTCAGACGGCCAGCAGCGGTGCTCGGATACGTGGGTTCCCGTCAGAGGCAGCGGGGCTGCGTTTCGGTACTTCACCAGTTCCTTGATCATACGCGTGATGGGGTACATCGGTCATATCCTCAAATGGGGCGCGATGTGCGCGTTCAACGACTCTTGCAAGGGATCGTCAACCCTGTTCCCGCCTTGGCCTTGTGATTCAGGGCCTTGGTGCTTAGTTGTTGGCCGAAACCAACGAAAAGGATCCTTGGCGATGATGGCAATCTACGGCCCGTTAAAGCTCATTTTAGACGTCGCATTCTTTATCATGATCGCGCACATCATCATGAGCTGGCTGATAAACTTTCAGGTGCTCAATCTGCGTCAGCCGATCGTTGGCCAAATCTGGATGGGATTGAATCGGTTGCTCGAGCCGATATATGAGCCTGTTCGCCGCTTCTTGCCCGACACGCGCCCATTGGACCTCGCACCTTTGGTGGTGTTCATCATCATCATTTCACTGCGTGACTTTATTTTGCCGGAGCTGTTGTTCTGATCTTGGCCTCTTGCCCCTGACGGGTGGCTGTGGGACAGTCTGCCAAAGAGCAGACTGCCCCAAGAAACAGGTCCCACATGCCAGCCGCTGCCACGGTTTTGAGCGACGTATTCGGTTTTGAAAACTTCCGCCCTGGCCAGGAAGAAATCGTTGACGCGGTGACGCGCGGCGACAATGTTTTGGCGATCATGCCCACCGGCGGGGGCAAATCACTGTGTTTCCAATTGCCTGCCCTGTTGCGCGAAGGCGTGACCGTTGTGATTTCGCCTTTGATTGCCCTGATGCGTGACCAAGTGCGCGCTTTGCGCGAGTCTGGCGTCGAAGCTGGTGCGCTGACTTCCGGCAACACCGATGAAGAGACGGCACAGGTTTGGGATGCGCTAGGGGCGGGTCGTCTAAAGCTGCTTTATATCGCTCCGGAACGGCTTGGATCCCACGCAGCGATGGGCATGTTGCGCGACATCAACGTGTCGCTGATCGCGGTGGACGAAGCCCACTGCGTCAGCCAATGGGGGCACGACTTCCGACCAGACTATTTGCGCATTGGAGAGTTGCAGCGCGCGCTTGATGTGCCGATTGCCGCATTCACCGCCACGGCAGACGCCGAAACCCGTGCCGAAATTGTTCAACGGCTGTTTGGCGGGCTGGCTCCGCAAACCTTTTTGCATGGGTTTGACCGGCCGAACATTCATTTGGCTTTTGCCTCCAAGGACAATCCACGACGCCAAATTTTGCAATTTGCGGCGGCGCGCAAGGGTCAATCCGGGATCGTGTATTGCGGCACGCGAGCCAAGACCGAAACGCTGGCCAAGGCGCTGCGTGAGGATGGGCATTCTGCGCTGCACTATCACGGCGGTATGGACCCTGCCGAAAGGCGGGATACCGAAGCCAGCTTTCAGCGAGAAGACGGGCTGATTGTGGTTGCCACCGTGGCGTTTGGTATGGGCGTCGACAAGCCCGACATTCGTTGGGTCGCGCACGCGGATCTGCCGAAATCTATTGAGGCGTACTATCAGGAAATCGGCCGCGCGGGCCGTGACGGCGCGCCAGCGGAGACCCTGACATTGTTTGGGCCTGATGACATCCGCTTGCGTCGGTCACAAATTGACGAAGGCCTCGCTCCACCAGAACGCCGCGCCGCCGATCATGCGCGCCTCAACGCGCTTTTGGGGCTGGCCGAAGCGTTGGAATGCCGGCGGCAAAACCTGTTGGCCTATTTTGGCGAAACAGATGTTACCTGCGGAAAATGCGATCTGTGCGACACGCCCGCGGATGTGTTTGACGGCACCGAGGCAGTGCGCAAAGCCTTGTCTGCGATCCTTCGCACAGAAGAATGGTTCGGATCTGGTCACTTGATCGACATTTTGCTGGGCAATGAAACGGATCGCATCCGCGAACGCGGCCATGATGCGTTGCCAACGTATGGCGTTGGGCGCGAATACGACAAGCGCCAATGGCAGGCGGTGTTTCGCCAGATGATGGGCCATGATCTGGTGCGTCCCAATCCAGAACGTCATGGCGCATTGACGATGACTGACGACGCGCTGCCGGTGCTTCGCGGAGAGCAATCGGTGTGGTTGCGCCGCGATACGATCAAGACCGCTAGCCGCCGCCCCGCTGTCAAAACGTTGGTTAGCGAGGAACATGCGCCATTGATGTCGGCCCTGAAGGCCAAACGTCGCGCGCTGGCCGAAGCCGCAAAGGTGCCAGCTTATATCATCTTCAATGACAAGACCCTGGCTGAAATGGCCGAGTCTCGTCCTGCCAACCTTGACGAAATGGCACGAATCGGAGGGGTTGGCGCTAAGAAGCTTGCGACATATGGCGACGCATTTCTTGAGGTCATAAACGGTGACGTGCAAGAGATGCACCCCAGTCGCCGCAAAATTGCCGGTCGAGGCGACGCCACGCTTTATGATCAGCTGTTAGAAGCGCAATCCCAACTTCTGCGCGGGCCGGAAGGCATCGACAAACCCATGAGCTGTTCTGCCTCGCTTTTGGCCAAAGTGGCCAGCGCCCGACCGCGTGATGCGGACAATATGGCGCGCCTTCTGGGGGATCGACGCGCAGAGCGTTTCGGCACCGCGTTTTTGGATGTGTTGCGCGATGTGGACTAAGTTAACGAGCGAAGGAAACCAGCCATGCTGACAGTGATTTCTCCGGCCAAGCGCCTGAATTGGGATGCGGTGGACGGTCCCGTGACAGAGCCGGATTTTCAGGACGACGCCATTCGCCTGACAAAGACCATGCGCAACCTCACACTGACTGATTTGCGCAAGCTAATGGATCTGAGTCCGGACCTTGCCCGGCTCAATCGTGACCGGTTCAAAGCGTTTGCCGACGCGCCAACGCCGGAAACGGTTCGCCCGGCGGTGCATGCTTTTGCCGGCGACACCTATATCGGATTGGATGCCAACAGCCTTGAACCAGACGAGATGCGTTTCGCGCAAGATCATCTGCGCATCCTGTCCGGGTTGTACGGCGTGTTGCGCCCATTGGATGCGATACAACCATACCGTCTCGAAATGGGCAGCCGGCTAAAAACCCGACGAGGAAAGTCGCTATATGACTATTGGCGCGATGGCCCTGCCAAAGCCCTTCGGTCCCAAGCCGAGGCTGTGGGCACCGACACATTGCTTAATTGTGCGAGCCAAGAATACTTTGGTGCTGTGGATCTTAAGGCGCTGAAACTTCGGGTGGTGACGCCGGTGTTCATGGAAGAGCGCAACGGACAAGCCAAGATCGTGTCGTTTTTTGCCAAGAAAGCCCGTGGGTCGATGGCGCGCTTTGTGATCCAGAACCGGATTGCGAACGCCGAGAATGCCAAGGATTTCGACTTTGGCGGTTATGCCTTTCAGCCTGAGATGTCCGAGGGGGATCGCTGGGTGTTCTTGCGGGACTATCCAGAGAGCTGAGATGTCAGGTCTGGAGTGCCGTGACCGTTGAACGGGTTGCTGACATCATCGGGCAGAGATTGTGAAATCACATTGAACACTTCGGCTTTGCGCACAGGTTTGGTGAGATAAACGTCCAGACCCGCCGCACGGATTTCGTCGGCGTCGTTGGACCCCGCAAGCGCTGTCAAAGCCACGATCGGAGTTCGTTTTCCGGACTCCTTTTCGAGATCGCGAATATGGCGTGTCGCCTCTTTGCCGTCCATCTTGGGCATGGAAATGTCCATCAGGATCAAGTCGGGCGTTTTGGCCTTGTACATCTCGACCGCCTCTTCGCCGTTGTGGGCAAATTCGAGATCAAGGTCGAGCGGACGCAGCAGTTTCGTCAGCACCAGCCGGTTTGTCTTGTTGTCTTCTGCCGAAAGCACCCGCATCCGCCGCTTGTGTGCCCCATTTGGTGCCAGTTGCGCAGGAAGAGAGCTGCCGGCTGAGGTTTCTATGCAGCGACACAGCGCATTGCGCGAGATGGGTTTGCGCACCACAGCGGCAACAATCGGGATGTCGGCCGCTTTGGCGCGGATGTTTTCATCGCTGGTCATCAAAATCACTGGCGCGCCTGAGGCCTGCCTTTGAAGCTCACTGGCAAGATCCAGCGCGTCCAAATGGCCAGGGCCATGGTCAATAACTACCAAATCAGCCTGAGGTGCAAACGTCAGAGCGCGGTTCTTGTCGCCGCATATGGTTACCCGGGCGCCCAATTGCTCCAACTGTTTCTTAAGAAGATCACAGTTGATCGAGATGTCGGAGGCCACAACAATGTGTTCCACATTTTGCGGCAAAGGCGTCGGTATTTTTTCACAGTTTTCATGTACCGGCAGCGCAAGACGGAAGCCAAAGGACGTGCCTTCACCCTGGATACTGTCAACCCAGATCTCACCACCCATGCGATGGATCAATTGCCGTGTGATTGCCAGCCCCAAACCGGCGCCCTCAAACTCGCGGTTTTGGGCCTCATCAGCTTGGGTGAACTCGCCAAAGATATGTTCGAGCCGGTCCTCGGCGATGCCGATCCCGGTATCCTGAACCGTAACATGCAGAACCGTTTCGGCGCCGTCTTTGACGATCACTCCGACGACACGCACCAGGACGTGGCCCTCGCGCGTGAACTTGATCGCATTCTCAATAAGCTTGGTCAGCACCTGGCGCACGCGCGCCGGGTCTCCGACAAACTCTGTTGGCAGGAACAGGTCATAATCGACCAACAGTTCCAATCCACGCTCACGCGCGGGGATCTGCAACATGGCAATCACTTCGTGAATGCAACGCTCTAGATCAAATGAGTCCTCCCGCAACGCCATATTGCCGGCGCCAATTTTGGAATAATCGAGCACGTCATTGATGACCGACATCAACGCCTCGCCCGAGCTTTTTATGGTTGAAGCAAAAAGATGTTGTTCTTCGGAAAGCTCAGATTCCATCAACAGGTCCGCCATACCGACAAGACCATTCATCGGCGTTCGGATTTCATGGCTCATGTTTGCAAGGAAAGCAGATTTCGCATGTTTGGCAGCCTCTGCTGCCTCCAGCGCCGTTTTCAAGGTGGTCTCATACGCGACGGCATCTGTCACATCCATGATCAGGCTTACACGATCGCCATTCTCTCCGGTTTTCAGGATGGGTTGGACGAAACGACCATTCCACAGTTTTAATGTGAACGGCTCAATGCTGTCGTCTTGCAGCCCCTGCAACAAGGCTGCGCGTACCGTTTCCGGATCTTGCCCCTGAAAATCGATGATACCGCCGTCAAAGGCATAATCCACAATTTCAGTTATGCTGGCGCCAGGCTTGACCACATCAGAATGATTGAAGCTGGCAAGGTATGCCGGGTTGGCGGCCAGCATTTCGCCCGTATCGTCAAAAAATGCAAATCCGTCGCGCACGGCGCCGATAGAACTCCACAACCGCTGTTCCGCCTGGTCCGCGCGATTTGTCGCCGCAGCGACCTCAGACTGCATCTGGTTTTTTTCGCGCAGTAACAGCGTGTGGTCAGAGCGCACTTCCCGGATTTCGGTTGTCAATTTCTGAGTTTTTGCACCAAACCTTGTCTGGAGCGTCGACAATTCAGCTTGCTTGATTGCAAGCAATTGCTCCGCCGCAAGGCGGGCGCGTCGTTCGTTTGCAATTTTTTCGGCCAGCGACATGCGGGCGCCCTCAGACTCAAGACATTGATGGGCACATACTGTGGGTGGGAAATGAACATCAACTTAAGCCATTCGTTAAAGGTGGAATCGTTGCAATAATCCGCGCAGACATGGCACCCTCTTGCCAGGTACAGCAGGAGAGACCCATGCAGCGGCTCGCATATTTTGTTTTTTCGTTTATTTCTATTATGTTACTGACGCAGGCCGCGTCCGCACAGCAAAGCTATGTGCCTGATCGGCGGATCGTCGTCAGCCGAGATCTGGATTTTTACGGCTCTGACCTGCAAAATTTATTTGATACAACCTATGAGGCATGCGTCACCGCATGTCTTTCAGATTCGAATTGCGCGGCGTTCACATTCAACTCCCGGTCCAATGCCTGTTTTCCCAAAAGCGCGATTTCTGACAAGCAACCCTATGAAGGCGCATTGTCAGCGGAGGTGCTGACCACCACGGCCAATGCACAGAAGCTTGGCCAGGCGCGGGCGGCCGAAATTGGCTTTCTCGGCGGCTCGGATTTGCGCCGCGCACAAGATTTGGCGCTGGGCATCGGTCGTATCCACGCAGCTGGACCTTGGGAGGTCGCGGAAATGCTCAGTGCGGCGGCCGAGCGGCGCAGTGCCAAAGAACTTCTGAGTGCAATGCGGTGGACCGGTGGCGCGCTAAGTAAGAAAGACAGCAGCGATCTTTGGCTGGAGTACGCTCGACTGAACGCTGTAGTTGAGGGTAACAAGTCATCTGAGACCCGCCGTTACCGCGATCGTGCTTTCTTTGCAGCGATCAACGGATATTTACGCGCAAAGCGGGATGGCGCGCGGGTTACAGCGCTTTTGGTATTGGCGGAGCGGCTGGAGCAGCGCAACCGCGGACGCAACATGGTGCAGGCTCTTCGGTTGGCCGAAACGATTGCACCACGTGACGATGTGGTCGCGGCGCTCGACAAAGCGATTGCCAAATACGGGTTTCGTATTACGGAACATTCGGTCGAAAGCGATCTGGCGGACCCTCGCCTCTGCGTGGACTTCAACGAACCGTTGGTAAAAACCGGCGTAGACTACGCGCCTTATGTAAAACTACCGGATGCCCGCTTGGCGGTTCAGGCCGAGGGCAGTAAGCTCTGCGTCGAAGGCTTGAGCCACGGTCAACGCATCACCGCAACCTTTCGTGCAGGTTTGCCTGCGGAAAGTGGTGAGGCCCTCATCAAAGATATCGAAATCACTGCCTACGTACGAGATCGCAGCCCCAGTGTCGGCTTCGCTGGCCGAGCCTATGTTTTGCCTCGTACGGCGGATGCTGGCCTTCCTATTGAAACGGTAAACTTGGATCTTGTGGATCTGACGCTGCAACGGGTGAGCGACCGCAACCTTTTGCGCGCGATTCAGGACAGCTATTTTGGCAAACCGATGAGCTATTGGCAGATCGAGGATTTTGGTCGGGATGTGGCCGAGACGATCTGGACTGGCTCCGGTGAGGTGCAAAACACCCTGAACCAAACGATGAGCACTCGCCTGCCAATTGGTGACGCATTGAAAGACCAACCGGCCGGCGTTTATGCGTTAACCGCGGATCTGCCCGGCGCAGACATCTATGATGAAACCTCCACGACGCAATGGTTCATCCTGTCTGACATCGGAATGACGAGTCTGAGCGGAGTGGATGGCTTACATGTTTTTGTGCGCCATCTCAGCGACGCCAGCGCGTGGGATAATGCAAAAGTCACGCTGTTGTCGCGGTCCAACCGAGTGTTGGGCAGCGTGCAAAGCAACGCTGAGGGGTATGCAACTTTCGCGGCGGGTCTAACCCGAGGTACAGGTGGTGCAGCGCCTGCGCTGGTGATGATCGAAGCGGGGGAGGACTTCTCTTTCCTTTCGCTCACCGATCCTGCATTTGATCTGTCAGATCGCGGCGTAGAAGGACGTCCACCGGCGCCTCCGATTGACCTTTTTGTGACTACCGACCGGGGTGCTTATCGCGCAGGGGAGACCATCTATGTCACGGCTCTGGCGCGCGGCGATGTGGCCGAAGCGCTTCCCGGCTTGCCGGTCACTGCTATCCTGACCCGCCCCGACGGCGTGGAATACGCACGCCATGTGTCGACAAATGACGCGGCCGGTGGCCATGTTTTCCGCTTGCCCCTGGGTGCAACTGTGCCGCGCGGCGCGTGGCGGATCAGCTTTAAGACGGATCTGGACGCACCGGCTCTGGCAACCCGAAAGATTCTCGTCGAAGACTTCCTGCCTGAACGCATTGATTTTGATCTCACGCTTCCTGATGCACCTTTGGATTCCGCCAACATGCCGCCGCTCAATGTTGCGGCCCGCTATCTTTTTGGCGCGCCCGGTGCGGATCTTGATATCGAAGGTGAATTGCGCTTGACCCCGCGCGCCGAGGTGGCGGGTTTTGCGGGCTACACGTTTGGTCGCCATGATGACCCATTTTATGCAAACACCGAATACTTCAGTGGGGACGTCACGGATGCACAAGGCAATGCCGACGTGTTCTTGCCGCTGCCGGATCAAACCGCCGAAGGGCTGCCGCTTCAGGCCGACATCAAAGTGCGCGTCCTCGAAGGGTCCGGCCGTCCGGTGGAGCGCAGTCTTACCCATCCTGTGGCCGCTGCGGGGGCGATGATCGGCCTCAAGCCGGGGTTTGACGATGTCGTCGCCGAAGGCACATCGGCCAGCTTCCAAGTGGTGGCCCTGAATGCGGACCTCGCGCCCACAAAAATGAAGGTGCAATGGACCGTCAACCGCGTGCGGACCACCTATCAGTGGTATCAGCTGTATGGCGATTGGCAGTGGGAGCCGACCACGCGCCGCACCCGTGTTGCCGGAGGCGAACTTGATCTCGCCGACGGGCCGGTCACCATCGAGGCACCGGTGGAATGGGGCCAATACGAAGTGGTGGTCGAGCAGATCGGCGGGGACGCCGTTGCCAGCTCAACCGACTTTTATGCCGGTTGGTACGCGCCGGTTGATGCCTCCGACACGCCAGACACCTTGGAATTGTCATTGGACAAACCGGGCTACCGCAGCGGTGACACCGCCAATTTGCGCATTGTGCCGCGCTATGCCGGCACGGCGTTGATTTCGGTGATGTCCAATCGCCTGATTGCGATGAAGGCCGTAGAAGTGGGAGAAGGCGAGAATTTGATCCCGCTCGATGTCACCGACGAATGGGGGGCTGGGGCCTATGTGACAGCCTCGGTTATTCGACCGTCGGATACGCCTGCCAACCAAAACCCTGCAAGATCTATGGGGCTGTCTTATGCCAAGATCGATCCGGGCGCGAAGCAGCTTGCGGTGTCACTGGAAACAGTCGCCAAGGCAGACCCGCGTGGTTCGCTAGATGTCGCGGTGAGCGTTGAGGGTGTTGCTGCAGGCGAAACCGCCTATGTCACCGTTGCCGCGGTGGATGTGGGCATTTTGAACCTCACACGTTTCACAAGTCCGGATCCATCTGAGCACTATTTCGGGCAGCGCCGACTGGGTATGGAAATTAGGGACCTTTATGGGCGGCTGATTGACGGAATGAGTGGAAACATGGGCGCACTGCGCTCTGGTGGGGACGCCAACGCCGGAGCGGGCTTTGATTCTCCACCGCCCACAGAAGAACTGGTTGCTTATTTCAGTGGACCTGTCGAAGTTGGCGCTGATGGCAGGGCGCAGATCAGTTTTGATCTGCCCGAGTTTAACGGCACAGTGCGCTTGATGGCGGTCGCTTGGACCGCGACGGGTGTGGGGCAAGCAGATCGCGACGTAATTGTGCGCGATCCAGTTGTGGTAACCGCGTCGCTGCCGCGGTTCCTTGCGCCGGGTGATCAATCGCGCCTGTTGTTGGAAATCGTGCATGCCGAAGGGCCAGCAGGTCAGATGCAGTTGGATGTTGTTGCCGACGGTGTGACTCTGGTCGGGGCCGTACCAAGCGAAGTGATGCTTGCCGAAAAAGGCACCGCCAAGGTGCACGTGCCGGTCTTGGCCCAAGACGTTGGGGATCATGAAATACGCGTCGCCCTGACCACACCTGACGGCAAACAGCTTGTGAAATCTTTGACACTTCCGGTGCGCGCCAACGATCCCGAGATCAGCGATACACGGCAAATCACCTTGGGGGCTGGTGAATCTCTGACCCTTGGCGCGGATCTCTTCGCCGAGCTACGACCCGGTACAGGATCAGCAGTGATTTCTTCTGGTGCGCTGGCAAAATTTGATGCACCCGGCCTGCTTCAGGCACTGGATCGTTACCCATACGGCTGCACGGAACAGGTGACATCCCAAGCCTTGCCGCTGCTGTATTTCGAAAGTGTCAGCACAGCCCTTGGTTTGACCCAAAGGGACAAGGTGCAGGAACGGGTTGATCAGGCCGTGGCCAAAGTTTTGACCCGTCAGGCCAGCAACGGTGCCTTTGGCCTATGGCGAGCCGAAAGTGGGGATTTCTGGCTGGATGCCTATGTCAGTGACTTCCTGTCGCGGGCGCGGTCCAAAGGCTACTCCGTGCCCGATCAGGCTTTCCGTCAAGCCATGGACAATCTGCGCAACCGAGTGAACTACGCTCCGGACTTTGACGAAGGCGGCGAAGATATCGCGTATGCCATATTGGTGCTGGCCCGCGAGGGTGCCGCTGCAATGGGTGATCTGCGATACTACGCGGATGTGAAATCCGAGGCTTTTGCCACACCCTTGGCAGCCGCCCAGATTGGCGCGGCCTTGGCGTATTACGGCGACCAAACCCGCGCGGACGTGATGTTCCGCCAGGCGGCGCGCCTCATCGAAGGGCAAAGCGCGGCTGAAGATGCGCAGTTGTGGCGAGCAGATTATGGCACTCACCTGCGCGACGCGGCCGGTGTGTTGACTTTGGCTATGGAGGCCGGCAGCGCCGCGATTGATGGGGATGCCTTTGCACACCGTATCGCGGCACCTGGTCAGAGCTTGTCGACCCAAGAAAGTGTCTGGTCTTTGATGGCGGTGCACGCGCTGCTCGAAGATGACGGCGCTAGCGGGTTGAGTGTTGACGGCACGCCATTGACCGGCCCTCTGCTGCGCCGGTTTGCTGGTGACATCGCGACCACACCAATGGCACTTCGTAACGAGGGCGATGTCCCCCAGAGCGTGACAGTCACTGCGATTGGTGTGCCAGATTATCCAGTGACCGCAGGCGGCTATGGGTACGCAATCGATCGAGAATACTTTGCGATGGATGGCGCGCCACTAGATCCTGAAAACGTGCGCACGGGCGATCGGTTTGTGACCGTCCTGACCGTTGAACCGTTTGAGGACGGAGGTGCACGGCTAATGGTCAATGATCCCCTGCCGGCAGGCTTTGAAATCGACAACCCCAACTTGCTGGAAAGCGGCGATGTGCGGGAGTTGGAGTGGCTGGAAACTGCGTATTCAGAATTCAGTGAATTCCGGTCCGACAGGTTTCTGGCAGCAGTTGATTGGCGCTCGGACAAGATGTTCCGACTGGCTTATATTGTGCGTGCGGTTTCGCCCGGGACCTATCACCACCCAGCTGCGTCGGTCGAAGACATGTATCGCCCGCAATACCGCGCCAACACAGAAGCACAACAGCTTGTTGTGCTTGAGTGATGCGTCGAACTTGGCCCTTTCTCTGCGTCGCGCTGCTTTTTGCAGCGGCTGCGGCGCGGGATGGGGTGGATCAGTGGGTTGACCAAACAGAACTGCCAAGCCTTATCGCGGACACCTCGGTAGAGGTCCGCGACAGACATGGTTCGTTGTTGCGGGCCTATACGGTCGAGGACGGTCTGTGGCGGCTCGGCGCGACTGTGGATCAGGTGGATCCCCGTTTTGTCGATGTCCTTTTGGCTTATGAAGACAAACGTTTCTTTCAGCATTCAGGTGTCGACGCTCGCGCGCTGATGCGGGCTGGCATGCAAGCGATGTGGCGCGGCGAAGTTGTTTCTGGCGCCTCGACTTTGACGATGCAGGTTGCGCGGTTGTTGGAGAACTCAGGCACTGGGGCCTGGCGCGGCAAGCTGCGGCAGATGCGGCTTGCGCTGGCATTGGAGCGTCGACTGAGCAAGCAGGACATCTTGGACCTTTACCTCGTCCACGCGCCGTATGGTGGCAACATCGAAGGTCTTCGCGCGGCATCAATTGCGTGGTTTGATAAAGAACCCAACAGGTTAACCCCAGCGCAGATAGCTCTATTGGTGGCTTTGCCGCAAAGCCCGAACACGCGCCGACCAGATCGGTTTGCGAGGGCTGCGTCCGAGGCGCGGGAGCGGGTCTTGCAGCGGGCTTTGGCTGAGGGGGTGTTGACTGAGGGGGACGTTGAGGCCGCACTGAGCGAGCCTCTGCCCGCCAAAAAGCGTGTCTTCCCAAGCCTTTCGCCACATCTGGCGGATCGGGCTTTGGCCGCCCGGCCGGACGCGCGCAAGCATGATTTGACGCTGGATGCCGGGTTGCAAAAAAGGCTGGAACGATTGGCGCGTCAGACCGTCGGCAGCTTGGGAAACAAGCTGTCGATTGCCATGGTTGTCGCTGATCACAGCACAGGCGAAATTCTGGCCTCAGTTGGTTCGGCACAGTTTTCCGGAGCGGATCAGCGGCAAGGCTTTGTCGACATGACGCGCGCAAAACGGTCGCCGGGTTCAACGCTTAAACCATTGATTTACGGTCTTTCCTTCGATCAAGGACTGGCGCACCCCGAGACCATGATCCGTGATGCGCCGGTGCGGTTTGGCACTTATGCGCCGCAAAATTTTGATGGCGAATTCAGGGGGGACGTGCGGGTGTCCGAAGCTCTGTCGCAGTCTCTTAATATCCCGGTGGTGATGCTCACGGAGGCCTTGGGACCCGCCAATCTGATGGCGGCCCTGCGGAGAGCCGGGTTGGAGCCGAAATTGCCGGGCGGCAAGGCTGGATTGGCCGTTGCGCTGGGCGGAGTGGGCGTGTCTCTTGAGGAGCTTGTGCAGCTTTATGCGGGGCTTGCACGAGGCGGTGATGCGGTTGACCTGCGCTGGTTAAGTGGGGAAGAATATGCGCGAAATCAAAGTGTTATCAGTCGATCTGCGGCGTGGCACTTGGGTCATATTCTGTCCAATATCGCGCCTCCTCCTGGCGCGCCGCGGAACCGGTTGGCGTATAAAACGGGGACCAGCTACGGGCATCGGGACACTTGGGCGATTGGTTTTGACGGGCGCCACGCGGCAGGTGTCTGGATCGGCCGGCCCGATGGAACACCCGTGCCAGGGGCGTTTGGGGCCGACGTCGCAGCGCCTGTGTTGTTTGACATGTTCCAGCATATCAAGCCGGAGCTTGATCCGCTTGGGACGCCGCCGCCAGAAACGATCCTATCGGCCAATGCACAACTGCCTGAACCCCTAAGGGAATTTCGCAGTCGGAGTGCTGTTTTTGAAGCACCGAAAGACGGATTGACGTTGGTATTTCCGCCGGACGGGGCGAGGTTGGTTGATGGCGGTGACGGGGTGACGATCAAGTTCAAGCACGGGGCGACACCGTTTACGGTTCTGGCAAACGGTTTGCCTGTCGCAACCGGTGTGCGCCGTCGGGAAGTTGCGTTGCCGTTGGTGGATGTGGGCGCCTCCACGCTGACGGTAATAGACGCCGAAGGCCGGTCTGATCGCGTGACAATCTGGCTGGAATAGGCCTGTCGGTATCGCGTCGGTATCGCGACTGTTTTGCGACAGCGTCGGTTTCCGGTCTCAGCCTTGATTGCGAAATCAATTAAAGACGTGGCTATAGGCGAAGAATGGGCCAGTGGACCAGATATCAGATCCAAACGTGCCGTCTGATCGCTGGGTGCTGAAGCTAAAGTCTACATGCCGCCAGCCAAACATTAGGGCTGAACGCTCGTTGATTTTTTTGACCAAACCGACGGTTCCGCTCCAGCTAAGATCGTTGCCGTTTACACCAAAGCCCGAAGCATCGACCATCGCGGTTCCGCTCCACTTTTCGTTGATCCCCCACGCATAGCGCGCCCCGACAACGGGTGCCCACCAGTTTTCTGTGCCGCCCACTGTTCCCAAAGGACCTGACGATGTCAGCGTTTGTTTCAGATGGTTGTAGCGTGCACCGGCTTGTACGTCGAAGGCGTAGGGTTGACCGGTCTGCGTGGTGCCTTTAGCCACCCGATATGCGGCCATCAGGCTGAGCCAGCCTTGCTCGGAGTCCACAGACACCTGTGTGCCAGCGAAGCCACCCGACTTGATAGTTGAGGATTCCGACAGGCCGATGTAGTGCCCTTCGGCAATCAGACCGAAGTCTCCGTTCCAAGCTTCGTACCGGCCAGTTGCGGTGAAATCGAGATGTTCGAGCGCGTCCCGGAGTGACAGGCTCAGGTCGGAGCTATTGCCCGCAACTGTGGTCTCGCCCTTTGTCCGAACGGCACCAAAAAGACCAATTGTAAATCCGTGCCTCCAGCCGTCGCTGTCTTTTAGGGTCAGGGTTTGCGCGGCAGTACCTGACGCTGTGACTAATGCCAGACTAAGTGCGGCTAGGAGTTTTCTTAAATGCATTTGACTACCGTTGCTGGTTTGTAATTGGCGAACCATAGCACGAAAAACGTCTTATGCTAAAACGGCAGTTTTCTGTCAGGCAAAGAAAAGCCCCGCTGGAATAACCAGCGGGGCTTTCAATTCTTTAGGATCAGCGGGCTGATCAGATGTCGAGCTTTTTGCCTTTGATCGGCGCCCAGAGCTTTTTGTTGGTCAGATACAAAAGCACCGTCAGGATCGACAGGAACAACACACCCACAAATCCGGCCTGCTTGCGGGCCATCATTTTGGGTTCTGCAGCCCACATCAGGAAGGCTGCAACGTCTTCTGCTTCGTGGTGCAGAGAGTTGGAGTGTCCGTCAGCATAGTCGACATCCTCACCGTAGAGCGGGGGTGCCATGGCGATCCAACCACCTGGGAAGGCGGTGTTTTCATAAAACGTGGTACCGGCTTCTTCTTTTTCTTTGCCGGTGTACCCGTCGAGCAGCGACACGATGTATTCCGGGCCACCCATGCCTTTGAACAGCTGGTTGATACCAGTGCCGTAAGGACCGTGGAAGCCGGCGCGGCCTTTGGCCATCAGAGATAGGTCAGGCGCTTCGGCGATACCGCTCATTGGGAAGTGGTCGGTTGGTGTCCGGGCACGATCTTCGTCCAGCTCGGCATCATAGATGTCAAACTGTGCCGAATAGGCGCGCACCTGATCTTCTGGCAGGTGTGGACCACCTTCGTCAGCCAATGTGCGCAGTGGCACATAGCGCAGCCCGTGACAGGCTGAGCAGACTTCGGTGTAGACCTGAAGGCCACGTTGCAGTTGGTTCTGGTCGAATTTGCCGAACGGGCCTTCGAACGAGAACTGCGTGTCGTGAATGTGGCCTGCGCCACCCGCCGCCAGTGCGCCACCTGCCGAGAACGACAGGGCGGCCAGAGCAGCAATGCTAAGTTTCTTAAGCATAATCCTATGTCCTCTTATTCTGCAGGTTTGCCGTAGTGGGCTTCGAAGTCTTCCTCGATGGTCGCCGGCGGAGCCGTCGGCTTTTCGATCACACCCAAGAGGGGCAGGATCACGAGGAAATATCCGAACCAGTAGGCCGATGCGATCAGCGAGAAGGTCGCATAAGGCTCTTCTGCAGGCATGGCACCAAGCCACATCAGCGCGATGAAGTCGACGATCAGCAGGGCGAACCACCACTTGAACATCGGACGGTAGCGACCGGAGCGAACACGCGATGTGTCGAGCCATGGCACCAGCGCCATCACGATGATCGCGGCAAACATCGCCAGCACGCCAAAGAATTTGGCGTCGATGATGCCACCGGTGATCCAGCTTGCGAACATCACAACCCAGACTTCGGAGGTGAAGGCACGCAGGATCGCGTAGAATGGCAGGAAGTACCATTCAGGCACGATGTGTGCAGGTGTCGCCAGTGCGTTGGCTTCGATGTAGTTGTCCGGGTGGCCCAGATAGTTGGGCATGAAGCCAACAACCGCAAAGAAGATCACCAGGATCAGAGACAGCGCGAAGAGGTCTTTGATCACGAAGTACGGCCAGAATGGCAGGGTGTCTTTCTTGGCTTCTTCTTTGGAGCCGCGACGCACGTCAACCCCGGTCGGGTTGTTGTTGCCCGTGGTGTGAAACGCCCAGATGTGCACGATTACCAGAGCGGCAATCACGAAGGGCAGAAGGTAGTGCAGCGAGAAGAAGCGGTTCAAGGTGGCGTTGTCCACCGCAGGGCCGCCAAGCAGGAAGGTCTGCAGTGCTTCGCCCACAAAGGGGATGGCGCCAAACAGGCCGGTGATCACGGTTGCGCCCCAGAAGGACATCTGACCCCAAGGCAGAACGTAGCCCATAAAGCCGGTTGCCATCATCAGGAGGTAGATAACCATGCCGACGATCCATGTGATCTCACGTGGGGCCTTGTAGGAGCCGTAGTAGAGACCGCGGAAGATGTGGATGTAGACGGCAAAGAAGAACAGCGAGGCGCCGTTCATGTGCAGATACCGCAGCATCGCGCCGCCATTCACGTCACGCATGATGTGTTCGACCGAGGCAAACGCCATGTCGACATGCGGCGTGAAGTGCATCGCCAGCACGATGCCGGTCACAATTTGCAGCGCCAGACAGAATGCGAGGACGATGCCCCAGATCCACATCCAGTTCAGGTTCTTCGGAGTGGGGATCATGAGCGTGTCATAGATCAGGCCAATCACCGGCAGGCGGGATTCGACCCATTTTGCGCCCTTTGATTTGGGCTCGTAATGATCGTGAGGAATTCCGGACATAAGCGCGCTCCTTATCCGAGGACCAGTTCGCTGCCCTCAAACGAGGCAATCGGAACGTGGAGGTTTTCAGGCGCCGGACCTTTGCGGATGCGGCCGGAAGTGTCGTAGTGGGACCCGTGGCACGGGCAGAACCAGCCACCGAAGTCACCAGCGCCGTCGCCCAGAGGCACACAGCCGAGGTGTGTACATACACCCATCATCACCAGCCATTCGCCAGCTTCGTCCATCGCGCGGTTTTCATCCGCTGCGTCGGTGTCGGGTTTGTTGGCGTTCTGGCTGCCTTGGTCGATGGACAACTGATCCATTGTGACGGCACGGGCTTCGTCGATTTCCGCTTGTGTGCGGCGACGGATGAACACCGGCTTGCCGAGCCATTTAACGGTCAGCTGGGTGCCTTGCTCGATGCCGGATGTGTCGACGCGAATCGACGACAGCGCGCGCACATCGGCGGAGGGGTTCATCTGGTTGACGAGGGGCCAAACTGCGGCGCCTGCGGTTACGGCACCGGCGCCAGCCGTGGCGTAGTAGAGAAAGTCTCTCCGGGTGCCTTCGTGGTCTTCTGCGTGGGACACGAGGTTCTCTCCATTCTTCAGCCGAATCCGGCCAATAAGCTCCGGGCCGCGGTGTCCCGCAGCCTCTCCCCGCCGCTATTTAACGAAGGGGATCGCACCCGTCCAGCGAACATTCGCTAGATACGGCCCGTAGCGTCCCTCTGTCGCGCTTGAAGTCTTGACAAATTGAGCGACGAAACAGGTTTGCGGGCGTGATCCAAAGGAGCGTCTGCGGTGCGCAGGCTGTGCACTGCGTGCGGATTGGGCGGTCGCGCCAAGGTTTGGGGCCCCTTTTGGCGTTTTGATCGTCAGATACCCTTGGGGGGAATCGCAAGGACGCGCGGCGGGCGCTGGTCCCCTCAGCACAATGACTTGTGCGGTGTCAGCAGGGCGAATCAGCGCTGGAGAAAATGCTGCTTCTGGTTCACTGATAGTTCATTGCGTAGGAGAGGGTCATCAATGGAGCAGCGTCAGTGATTAGCCTCAAGGATTTGGAATTCCTGTCGTCTTTGGCGCGTCATCGCCATTTCGCACGCGCGGCCGAAGAGTGCGGCGTGTCGCAGCCGGCGTTCTCGATGCGGATCCGCAAGCTCGAGGAACGTCTTGATTCCGCGATCGTCAAACGCGGAAACCGCTTTCAGGGCTTCACGCCTGCTGGCGAGGCTTTGCTGCGACATGGCCGCAAGATTATGGATGGCATGAAGCTGCTGGAGGAAGAGTTCCGCTCGGCAGGAGGCGACGTCACCGGTCAATTGGCGCTTGGGGTTGTGCCGACGGCGGTGGCCTATGCGGCGGGCGTGGTGCAGCGGCTGCGTCACGGCAACCCCGGCATCACTGTGCGGTTGCAGGCGGCAAGCTCTCTGGCGATCCAACAAGGGTTGGAAAACGGGCTTTATGATGCAGGCATCACATACGGCGAAGGCGTTTCGCCGGATTTGATGCGGGTCGAGCACCTTTATGATGAGCGGTATCTGCTGCTTGCGCCAGCCGCACTGGCCCCGAGGACCAGCGGGCGGGCTACGTGGGCGGAGGCGGCTGAGCTGCCGCTGGCATTGTTGGAACCGGGGATGCAGAACCGGCGCATTCTTGATCTGGTGTTTCGCGAAGTTGGCATTGTACCGGACGTGATCGCCGAAACCGGCGAGTTCACGTCGGCAATGATGATGGCAGCCAATGGAATGGCGGCCACGGTGGTGCCCGAAGGGTTGGCAGAAGCGTTTGGCGAGAATGCCGGGTTGGTGGCGTTGCAGCTTGAAGCGCCGGTGGTGGAAAAAGATGTGAGTCTGGTTTCCGCCCATCGCCACCCGGGTCTTTCCACAGTTGAAGCTTTGCGGCGGACTTTGGAATTGTCGGATTTTTCGTGATAAGCAAAAATTATGGTGAATTAAATTCTTGCTGATTGATTATCAAAAAGCGTGATGCGAGGGTTTCCCATCTGGCAGGGAGGCTAAGATGGCACCACTCGACGATCAAAAAGGCGTCTGGAAGAAAAAAGGCACCGGAAAATCGCGGCGCACTCCAAAGGGGCGTCAAGTTGATGATGTCGCGCTGAGCGAGGTGCAGGCGCTGTTGGGCGATACACCGCGCCGACGTGATCTGCTGATCGAGTTTCTGCATCTGATTCAAGATGCTTATGGCCATCTGTCCGCAGCCCATATCCGCGCGTTGGCCGAAGAGATGCGCCTTGCTCAGGCGGAGATTTATGAGGTTGCCACTTTCTATGCGCACTTTGATTTGGTGGGTGATGGAGAGGCGCCGCCGCCTGCCTTGACCATCCGCGTGTGCGAATCGCTGTCGTGTGAGTTGGCCGGTGCTGATCAATTGGCGCAGGCCTTGCGCGACGGTGTGGACCCTGCTGCCGTGCGTGTGTTGCGCGCGCCTTGCATGGGGCGGTGCGATACCGCGCCAGTCGTCGAGCTGGGTCACAACCACATCACCTATGCCACCGAGAACAAGGTTTTGGCCGCGATGGAAGCCGGACAAGTGCATCCGGCGGTGATCGATTATCAAGGTCTGACGGAGTACAAGGCAGACGGCGGATACCGAAAGCTGCGCGAGCTGCGTGAAAACGGCGATTGGGAAGAGGTACAAGCCAAGATCGGCGAGGCCGGATTGCGAGGTCTGGGCGGCGCGGGTTTCCCAGCCGGCACCAAATGGGGCTTTGTACGTGCCAATCCCGGTCCGCGGTATCTGGCCGTGAACGGCGACGAAGGCGAGCCGGGCACATTCAAGGATCGCCATCACCTTGAGCGCAATCCGCATATGTTCCTTGAGGGTATGTTGATTGCGGCTTGGGCGGTCGAGGCCGTGACTTGCTTTATCTATATGCGCGACGAAAACCCCGGTGTGATCCACATCCTGAACCGCGAAATCGGGCGGTTGGTCGACGATGGTATCGTCGAGGCGGGCTTTATTGAGGTCCGGCGCGGCGCGGGGGCTTATATCTGTGGCGAAGAGAGCGCCATGATTGAATCCATCGAAGGCAAGCGTGGCTTGCCACGTCATCGTCCACCCTTTGTGGCGCAGGTTGGCGTTTTTGGGCAGCCGACACTCGTGCACAATGTCGAGACGCTTTATTGGGTTGCGCGGATTGCGCGGTTCGGACCCGAGGTTCTGAATTCGGTTGAAAAGAACGGACGCGTTGGTCTGCGAAATTATTCGGTGTCGGGACGGGTGAAGCATCCTAGCGTGTACCTGCTGCCAGCGGGGTCGACGATTGACGACGTGATCGAAGCGGCGGGCGGCATGGCTGATGGTCATGTGTTCAAAGCCTATCAACCGGGTGGGCCGTCGTCGGGATTGTTGCCTGCGACGTTGAATGATGTGCCGCTGGATTTTGACACCCTGCAGCCGCATGGAACCTTTATTGGCTCTGCCGCCGTGGTGGTGTTGTCCGATCAGGACAGCGCGCGGGATGCGGCGCTGAATATGCTGAAGTTCTTTGAGGATGAAAGCTGTGGCCAGTGCACGCCGTGTCGGGCGGGCTGTGAGAAAGCAGTGAAGCTGATGCAGGCGGACACATGGGATCAGCCCTTGTTGGAGGAGTTGTGTCAGGTGATGGGCGATGCGTCGATCTGTGGTTTGGGGCAAGCGGCGCCAAACCCGATCCGCTTGACGATGAAACATTTCGGGGAGGAGATCTGAGATGGCTGACGGAGCACAGATCGACATGGTGACGTTTTCTCTGAACGGTGAAGATGTGACTGTGCCTGAGGGCACCTCTATTTGGGATGCGGCAAACGGGCAGGGGTTTGTAATCCCGCACCTGTGCCACAAGCCGGCCAAAGGCTATCGTCCCGATGGCAACTGTCGGGCTTGTATGGTTGAGGTTGAAGGCGAGCGCACATTGGTGGCGTCCTGCATTCGTCCTGCGGCCGAGGGCATGGTGGTCAAGACGGACAGCGACCGCGCCACCAAAGCGCGCGAAGTGGTGATGGAGTTGCTGGTTGCGGATCAGCCCGAGGTCAAACACGACGCATCAAGCCATTTCTGGGATATGGCCGAGATGGCCGGTGTGGACGAGAGCCGCTTTCCGGCCAAAGAGGCCGAGCGCGTGCCGCTGCTGGATGCCAGCCATGTGGCGATGAGCGTCAATCTGGACGCCTGTATCCATTGCAACCTGTGTGTGCGGGCCTGTCGCGAAGTGCAGGTCAACGATGTGATCGGCATGTCAGGGCGCAACAACACCGCGCAGATCGTGTTCGATCAGGGCGACGACATGGGTGCCTCAAGCTGTGTGGCTTGTGGTGAATGTGTGCAGGCTTGCCCAACAGGCGCTTTGATGCCTGCGGCTGTGCTGGACGAGGATGGCGCGGGTGACAGTGCGGATTATGATCGCGAAGTCAAAAGCGTGTGCCCCTATTGCGGGGTTGGCTGTCAGATCAGCTTCAAGGTCAAAGACGATAAGATCAAATATGTCGAAGGCATCGATGGCCCAGCCAATGAAAACCGGTTGTGCGTCAAAGGCCGCTTTGGGTTTGATTATATCGACCACCCGCACCGTTTGACCAAACCGCTTATTCGTCGTGATGACGCGCCAGCCAAAGGATTGAACGTCGACCCCGGAAATCTGTTGACGCATTTCCGCGAAGCGACGTGGGATGAAGCGTTGGATTTTGCCGTAGGTGGCATGAAGCGCCTGAGTGCGGAAAAAGGCACGAACATTGCTGGTTTTGGCTCTGCAAAGTGTTCCAACGAAGAAGCTTATCTGTTTCAAAAACTGATCCGTCAGGGCTTTGGCCACAACAACGTCGATCACTGTACGCGGCTGTGTCACGCATCATCCGTGTCGGCGTTGCTGGAGAATGTCGGATCGGGTGCTGTGACGGCGACGTTCAACGAAATTGAGAACGCCGATGTGGCGATTGCGATCGGCTGTAACCCGATCGAGAACCACCCTGTGGCGGCGACCTATTTCAAGCAGTTTGCCAAGCGTGGCGGCAAGTTGATCGTCTGTGACCCGCGCGGCGTCGGCCTTGGACGATATGCAAGCCACAAGGTGCAGTTCAAACCCGGTGCGGATGTGTCGATGCTGAATGCGATCATGCACGTGATCGTCGAAGAAGAGCTTTATGATGAAGCCTACATCGCGCAGTTCACCGAGAACTGGGACGAGATGAAGGCGCATCTGAAGGGGTTCTCTCCGGAAGCGATGGAGCCGATCTGTGGCGTTGATCCCGCATTGCTGCGCGATGCGGCGCGGACGTTTGCGGCTGGCAAAGCGGGCATGATTTTCTGGGGCATGGGTGTCAGTCAGCACATTCACGGGACGGACAATGCGCGTTGCCTGATTTCGTTGGCATTGATGACCGGCAATGTTGGAAAACCCGGCGCTGGGCTACATCCGCTGCGGGGCCAAAACAACGTTCAGGGTGCGTCCGATGCGGGCCTGATCCCGATGTTCTTGCCGGACTATCAGTCGGTGACAGATGACGGCGTGCGCTCGGCCTTTACGGATGTGTGGCAATCTGAGGACTTCTCCAGCCAGAAAGGTCTGACGGTGGTCGAGATCATGCATGCGATCCATGATGGCGACATCAAAGGCATGTATATTCTGGGTGAAAACCCTGCGATGTCGGATCCGGATGTGGATCATGCGCGCGCGGCTTTGGCCAAGCTAGAGCATCTGGTGGTGCAGGACATCTTCCTGACGGAAACGGCGAACTATGCGGATGTGATCCTGCCGTCGTCGGCGTGGTATGAAAAATCCGGCACCGTGACCAACACCAACCGTCAGGTGCAGATGGGGCGGCCCGTAACATCGCCTCCGGGTGAGGCGCGCGAGGATTGGTGGATCGAAGTCGAACTGGCCAAACGGTTGGGTCTGAATTGGGATTATACGCACCCTTCTGAGGTGTTTGCGGAGATGAAGCTCAACATGGGTTCGCTCGACAACATCACGTGGGAACGGCTTGAGGGCGAGGCGGTGACCTATCCGTCGCTTAGCCCCGAAGACCCCGGTCAGGCGATTGTGTTTGGCGATGGCTTCCCACGTGCGGGCAACCGTGCGCGGTTCACGCCTGCGTCTGTGATCCCGCCAGATGAAGTGCCAGATGCCGAATATCCGTTTGTGTTGATCACTGGTCGTCAGTTGGAGCATTGGCACACAGGCTCGATGACCCGCCGAGCCAGCACGCTGGATGCGCTGGAGCCGGAAGCAAACTGTTCGTTGCATCCGTCGACATTGCGCAAACTGGGTGTCGAGGCAGGAGGCTATATCGCGCTGTCGACCCGTCGAGGGACAGTGACCGTGATGGCGCGTGCGGATCGGGCTGTGGCGCCGGACAACGTGTTCCTGCCGTTTGCATATGTCGAAGCGGCGGCCAACATCTTGACCAATGCGGCGCTGGACCCATACGGCAAAATCCCCGAGTTCAAATTCTCGGCGGTACGTGTGGAAAAAGCGGAAACACCCGTCGCGGCGGAATGAAATGAACTCCGGTGGTGAGGCGATTGCGGCGCTTCGCCACCGGAGTCCCCCTCGCCACTGTTAAACCCCTTAGACAGTCGCAAGGCTGACGGCAGACCCGCTAAAAGGCGTGCCGACAGCAAATCGGTAGCCGATTTTACCGTCCAGATAAAGTATTTTATTTGAGTCGCGAATTAAATATGGATTTTGTTTGGACGCGTGTTGTCAGTCGCTTGGGGCGGTGGCAACCATGCTGTTTCGCGCGCCAAATGTCTCGTACCACGCGGCCAGATTGTCGCGCCCCTGCCGCCAGTCACGATCGCCGTGACGAAAGTCGAGGTAGCCAAGTGCGCAGCCAATTGCGATTTGCCCCATGTCGAGAGGCCCGTGCAGGTGGCTCATCCAGCGGTCATTGACCGCGTCAAGCGCGCCAGCGACTTTGCCCCATTGCGCCTCCAGCCAGTCGTCAAAAACGATCTCGGCGGGGCGCAGGCGTTTTTCGTAAACCATCAAAACTGCGGATTCGAGGATCCCGTCCGCGGTGGCCTCAAGTGTCAGCACATCCCATAGGCGGTCCTCGGGATAGAGGTCAGCCCCAGCACGAGCGACCAGAAAGCGGCAGATCACGCGGCTGTCGTAAATTGCCGGACCATCGGGCCGGACCAATGCCGGGATTTTACCGAGCGGGTTGGCTGCGGCGGCTTCGTCGGCAGTCGAGAGCGCAGTGGTGTGCACGCGCACAAGATCGACATCGTCGGTCTGGTCGGTTTCGGCCAGTGTCACGCGCACCTTGCGCACAAAAGGTGAGGCGGGGGAGTGGATCAATTGCAGGCGGGACATGGGTTAATCCTTTTTGGGGTCTGAAACGGGCGATTGCATCATGGCCGCCAACTCTCGTGTGTGCGAGCCAACCGATTGGGCGGCCATCTGGCGGGCAGCCGCGTGGCGCGCCTCTGTGGGTTTGTTCTGGCCCAGTTTCCAAGTGCCCTGAACATCGGTGATCTGCAGTCGGAAAGGCTGGATCATGCGCAGCATACGGGTGTAGGCCTCGCTATCCATCTTGTCGCTGCTCCAGGGTGGTTTCGGCAGAAGCTGTGCCTCAAAATGATCTGACAGGCGGTCCAGCAGGTCGGGCAGGTCGCTTTGTGGCAGCGGCGCAAGCGTACCTGTCAAGTGCACGGCCACATAGTTCCACGTTGGTACCTGATCATCCAAATCGTACCAATCGGGGCTGACGTAGCTGTCTGGCCCACTGACCGCGAGACGGGCTGGTTTCGCATCCCGTAACGCGCGCGCCATTGGGTTGGACCTCACCAAGTGCAAGTCCACACAACTGCCGTCACCGCTCACCAAAAATGGCACATGCGACATCAAAGGCGCGTCGTCGGTTGAGAGCGTCAGAACGCCAAAGCCGCGTTCGCGCGCAAAGGCAAGGTTCTGGTCGGTATCGGCGTCTCTGAAGGTGGGGTTTGGGTGCATCGCGTGGCTCGCTTTAAAGTCGCGGCGATGGTGCCGTGAGCGCGGATGTATGGCAACCGCCAATTCGTGATGCGATAGCAAAGAGAACGTGATCTGAAGGAGCGGTTTGTGGTCCGGTAGCCTACGCCTGCGGAGGCGCCTGTGGCGGTGTGATTGCACCCGCAAAAACCGTCGGCGCATCGCCCTCGCCCCATTTGGGCAGTTTGGGCATAATGGTGGCAAAAAGCGCGCTTGTCAGGAATGTCTCCAGCCATCGGGCGAGGTTCGGCCCTGCATCTGCGTCAAACCGGGCTTTGTCGATAAATGCAAACTGGCGCACGAAAGGCAGGATCGCCATGTCTGCAAGGCTTGGCGCGGCGCCAAACAGAAATCCGTCAGCAAGGTGTGTTTCAAGGTTGGTCAGAAAGGCCATCGCCGCGGCGCGGCTGGCTTGCGGATCAAGCTCTGGATAGCGGGTGTGGTATTTTGTGTGATCCAAAGCGGCTTTGAACGGGCCGTCGGCCTCGGCAATCAATGCGTGGCCCTGATCAGGCATGTCCAACCACCCCATCGGGTCGTTTTGCCCCAAGGCCCACGTCATAATGTCGAGGCTTTCGTCGATCACGGTGCCATTGTCGTCAAGGCAGGGCACGGTTGCACTTGGAGACACCGCCAGAAATGCCGGCGCCTTGTCGCGCAACACAATCTCTCGCAATTCGACGCCTATTTCGGACACCGCTACGGCCAAACGTGCCCGCATGGCATAGGGGCAACGGCGAAAGCTGTAGAGGATCGGCATCATGCCACCAGTTGCGATCCACGCAGGTCTAGAATTGGTGCGGTCACGATGGACCCTTCGGTCTGGGCGACGTCAAACGCAACTTCGGTAAATTGTTCCGTGCGGCCCATGTGCGGGTTTTCCATCAGGATGTGATGGGTTTTGCCAAGTTGGCCCCGCAAATGCCGCGCGACTTGCGCTTGCCCGGCTTCGCGCAGGCGGGCGGCACGTTCTTTGATAATGGCGCCGTTCACTTGCGTCGGAATTTTTGCCGCTGGCGTGCCTTCGCGTTTGGAATAAGGAAACACATGCAGCCAAGTCAGGTCGCAGTCATCCACCAGTTTCATAGAGTTCTCAAAATGCGCCTCGGTTTCCGTAGGGAAGCCCGCGATGATGTCCGCGCCATAGGTCATGTCGGGACGGAGCTTTTTGGCCTCTTCGCAGAACCGGATTGCGTCATCGCGCAAATGCCGGCGTTTCATGCGTTTGAGGATAAGGTCGTCACCGTGTTGCAACGACAAGTGCAAATGCGGCATCAGGCGTGACTCGGTCGCAATCGCCATCATCAGGTTCTCATCGACCTCGATGCTGTCAATCGAGCTGATCCGCAGGCGGCGCAGGTCCGGCACCAGTTTCAGAATGCGCATCACCAGATCGCCGAGTTTTGGCGCTGCAGGCAGGTCTGCGCCCCAGCTGGTCAGATCGACGCCGGTCAACACCACTTCGTTGAAGCCTTTGTCCACCAGCCGTTTGATCTGATCCACCACAACACCTGCGGGCACAGAGCGGGAATTGCCGCGTCCGTACGGGATGATGCAGAACGTGCAGCGGTGGTCACAGCCGTTTTGCACCTGCACATAGGCACGAGACCGGGTGCCAAACCCGTCGATCAAGTGACCGGCGGTCTCTGTGACAGACATGATGTCGTCCACCATGACTTTCTCGGTGTCGCCGATGAAATCCGCGGCCATGCCCTGCCATGTGGCGGGGTTCATTTTTTCGGTGTTGCCGATGACTTTGTCGACTTCGCCCATGGCGGCAAATGTTTCCGGTTCGGTCTGGGCCGCGCAGCCGGTCACAATGATGTTGGCATCCGGGTTTTCACGGCGCAGGCGGCGGATTTCCTGGCGTGATTTGCGCACAGCCTCGGCGGTCACGGCGCAGGTGTTGACGATGACGGCGTTCTCAAGACCAGCTGACTGGGCCATGTCTTTCATCGCCTCGGATTCATACGAATTCAGGCGACATCCGAGCGTGGTAAATTTGGGGGGCGCGGTGGTCATTTTGCACGCGCCAGAAAATCGGCGGTGAATTCGCCGCTCATCACATGCTCGGTCGCGCCGGTCATCCAGACGCCATCGTCGCGCCAGTCGATCCAGATGGTGCCGCCATCAAGCTCTATCTGCACAGCGCGGCCGGTCAGGCCACGACGGTGCGCAGCGACGGCGGTGGCACAGCTTGAGGAGCCAGAGGCCAATGTCGGGCCTACACCACGTTCCCAGACGCGCATACGGATGTGGTCGGTGCCGATGATCTGCGCGATCTGCACATTGGTGCGTTCGGGATATAGCGGGTGATGTTCATGTGCCGCGCCGAAAGAGCCAAGATCCACGGCCTCTGCATCGTCAACAAAGAAGGTACAGTGCGGATTGCCCATGCCGGTCGCGGTTGGTGCACCGTCTATTGGCAGGGCGAGGGTGTCCATCTCGTGAGAAAGGGGTACCTCGGACCACAAAAGTTGCGGCTGCCCCATATTCACCGACGTGAGCCCTTCGCCGGCATCGCGGGCGTAAAGCGTGCCACGGTCTGTCGTCAGGGTCAGCGCATCAGTTCCCGACTCGTCCATCAGATAGCGGGCAATGCACCGGGTCGCATTTCCACAAGCTGCCGAGGTCGATCCATCGGCGTTGTAAAACACCAGATGCGCATCCGCATCGCCGCGGGTTTCGATCACTGCAAGCTGATCAAATCCAACGCCTTTATGGCGATCTGCGATGGCGGTGATCTGGGACTCAGACAGATCAAAATCGCGCACGCGCGCGTCCACAACGACAAAATCGTTGCCAAGGCCGTGCATTTTCATGAAAGCAAAAGGGGTATGTGCGCGCATGGTCATTGCGCGCATATACGCCTGATGGAAGACGGTTTCCAGTGGTGTGCATTTTTTCTTGAGAATCGTCTTGACCGCCCTGCGCAGTCAGCATAGTACCGCGCCACAGAGAGTGGGCCGTTAGCTCAGTTGGTAGAGCAACTGACTTTTAATCAGTAGGTCGAAGGTTCGAACCCTTCACGGCTCACCACTTTCTCCCCCTTCATTCGGTCAGACAATCGTAACAGCCTTATGACGGCCGTTGGTGTCGCACCGATTCTGCTCTTTCGGTGTTGCGCGTGGACGCCAGAAAACGGGCAGTCATAAAAAACGCCGCGCAGATTGCTTTGCGCGGCGTTGGCTAGTCTTAAGCGTCTTTGCAGAGTTAGCTGCGTCCACCTTTGCCTTTGGCGGCTTTCGCTGCCGCCGCGCGGGCTTTGTTTTTCTTACTGTTGGATTTGCCTACCGGGGGCGGGGGCCCTTTGCGGGCTTCGGTTGGACGCGCTTCCTGATGCGCGCCTGAGCGACGGCGCGGGGCCTCGGCGCCGCCTTTGCCTTTGGGTCCATCAGAGGTGCGGTATGGCTTGGATTTCGCCGCTGCCGGCTTGCCGCCCTTGGAGGCCGGTTTTGGTTTCTTGGCGCGTGGTGCCGGATCGTCGTTCCAGTCGATTGGCGCGCTGGATTTAGACGCGGGTTTGCCACCGGATTTGCCACCGGGTTTTTCAAACTTCGGCTTGTCCGATTTTGGCTTGTCGAATTTCGGTTTGTCGAACTTGGGGCGCTCCGAGTAGGGGCGGTCCGACTTGGGTTTGTCGCCCCAGGGTTTGTCGGACTTTGACTTGTCATACGACGGCTTGCCTTTGCCGCCGAACTTGGACCCGCCACGGGGGCCGCCGCCCTTCATGCGCTCAAGCTTGGGGGCTTCGGCCAGTTGGGTCAGCGTTGCGCCGCGTTCCAATTTGCCTTCGGGTCCGACGTTCGCGAGGAAGCCTGCGACGCTGCCTTCTTTGATTTGCACAAAGGACTCGTTTTCTTGGACGCGGATCGCACCAATGTCGTTTTTGTTGATGCCGCCAACGTCACAGAGCATCGGCAAGATGCGGCGAGGCTCGGCGCCGGTTGCGCGGCCGCCGGACACGGAGAACCAGACCGAAGCGCCAAAATCTTCGCGCGGGGCGGGTTTGGCGTCAACATCGCTCAGTTCTTCGGGCGCGGTGCGCATCGAGCTCATCAAACGCAGGAAACCAGCGGCGATTTGTTCCGGCGTGAAGGCGTCCATGATCGAGGCGACAGTTTCCTGATCGCTTTCCGGCACAGGTTCCAGCCAGGCTGGGTCGGCGAACAGCCGCTCTTGGTCGCGTTTCTTGACCTCTTCTGCGGATGGTGCGCCGCCCCATTCCGCCTTCAATTTGGCCATGCCCAAGATGCGGCTGGCCTTTTTGTTTGACTTGCGGTTGATGATCAGCGCGCTGACACCTTTGCGGCCCGCACGGCCTGTCCGGCCAGACCGGTGCAGCAGGGTCTCGTGATTGTTGGGCAATTCGGCGTGCACAACCAGATCAAGGTTGGGCAGATCGATGCCGCGCGCGGCGACGTCAGTGGCAACACACACTTGCGCGCGGCCATCGCGCATCGCTTGCAACGCGTGGGTGCGTTCAGATTGCGACAGTTCGCCGGACAACGCCACAACGTTAAAGCCGCGATTGGACAGGCGGGTCGTCAGGCGGTTTACCATCGCGCGGGTGTTGGCAAAAACAATCGCATTTGGTGCTTCGTAGAACCGCAGCGTGTTGATCACAGCGTTGTCGACGTCTCGGTCGGCCACGGTCATGGCGCGATATTCGATGTCAGCGTGCTGGCCGTTTTCGGATTTGGCAATCACACGCTCTGCGTCACGCTGATAGCTTTTGGCGAGGCCAAGGATCGCATTCGGTACGGTGGCCGAAAACAGCAAAGTCTGGCGATCTTCGGGTGCTTCGCCAAGGATGAATTCGAGGTCTTCGCGGAAGCCCAGATCAAGCATTTCGTCGGCCTCGTCGAGCACCACGGCACGCAGGACTGATAGATCGATGGAGCCACGAGAGATGTGGTCGCGCAGACGGCCCGGAGTGGCCACAACGATATGTGCGCCACGCGCCAGCGCGCGACGCTCGTCGCGCATGTCCATGCCGCCCACACAGGAGGCCATCACTGCGCCCGCCTTGGCATAAAGCCACGCGAGTTCGCGTTTTACCTGAAGCGCCAGTTCACGCGTCGGGGCAATCACCAGCGCCATCGGCGCCGCGGCAGCTTCAAACGTTTCGGCGTCTTGCAAAATGGTCGGGGCGATGGCGAGGCCAAATCCCAGCGTTTTGCCGGACCCGGTCTGGGCGGAGACCAAAAGGTCACGGCCCGTGAGGTCGGGGTTCAACACAGCGGTCTGAACAGGTGTCAGGGTGTCATATCCGCGCTCATCAAGCGCGTCTTGCAGGGCAGTTTTCACAACGATTCTTCTTTATCTCTGGAGTGATGTCCTTTGGCAGGCATCCCTTGGCGCCACCGGTATGTGGGCCTCTCATGCGCGATAAAGAACAAGAAGCGGCCCGCTTAGACCATCCTTGGGCGGATGTATAGGGGCCAGTCGCCTTCGTCTCTTGGGACAGGAAGACAGAAATTTAGAAAAAGATGAACTGACCAGTTCACTTTTGGGCTTGAAAGCACGTTTTGAGGCTCTTAATTGAATATTTCAATTTCTGAAGCATGTGGGGACGGATGACGAGGGACACCGAAGACACGCAGCTGCTATTGCCACCCGACCTGCCGCCAGAGATGACGGCGGCGATTGGGGCGTTTGCGCTGGTGCGGCAGATGGAGACGCGTCTGGACGACGCCGCATTTGACACGGAACTCACCAAACAGGAACGCCGCATGGTGCTGTTCCTGGATCCACCACGACGCATGGGCGTGATGGCTCAGATCATGGGCGCCTTGCCGTCCAGCGTGACGGCGATGGCGGACGCTTTGCAGGAACGCGGTTTGGTGGTGCGCGAACGCGATCCGGACGACGGGCGGGCCTGGCAGCTGGCACTGACAGCAGCCGGCAAAGCCGCGCGGGCAGAAACTATGAACAAGGTCGCAGAACAATTTCGCGACATTTCCGGAATGACACCGGAAGAAATCGAGACATTCGGGAAACTGGCCACCAAGGCGTTTCCCCTATCGGTATTGGCTGGAATGGCCATTGAGAGGGACACATGAAACTTTGGAACATGGTGGCGTTGGCCACATCGCTTTTGGCGCTTCCGGCCGTTGCTGAAACGCCGCTGAAACCGGTCAAACTGATGGAGATATCATCGGACCAGGCCGCCCTTGTCCGGCAGTTTTTTGGGCAAGTGAAAGCCCGCCAGTCGGTAGACCTTGCGTTTCAGGTGGGAGGGCAGATCATTGATTTTCCCGTGACCGAAGGGTTTCGCATCCCCAAAGGCGCCTTGATCGCCAAACTCGATCAGGAGCCATTTGAGTTGCAGCTTGATCAGGCGCGACTGCAAAAGGGGCAAGCCGACCGGACTGTCGCGCGACTTGAGAAGTTGAAGGGCAACACTGTTAGCCAAGTGACAATTGATGATGCGGAAACGCAGGCCGGGCTGTCTAAAATTTCGGTCAGCAATGCAGAATGGTCGCTGCGCCACGCCACATTGCGCGCGCCGTTTGACGCCTTGGTATCCAGCCGCAATGTCGAGCTGTATTCGACAGTTGCGGCGGGTACGCCCGTGGTACGTATTCATGACCTCAGCGAATTGCGCATAGAAGTCGACGTGCCGGAAATCCTGTTTCAAAACACCGGCGACAGTGGTGAAAACGTTGAGATCACCGCGCGGTTTCCGGGGTTGGAAGGCAGCTACCCACTGGACATACGCGAGTATGACGCGGAGACCTCCGACATTGGCCAAACCTTCCGCATCACCTTTGGGCTTGAGCCGCCCAAGGAACGTGTGATCCTGCCCGGGTCATCGGTTACCGTGACGGTGCGCGCGATTGAGCAGTCACGTGTGATCGAAGTGCCAATGTCCGCGATTGTCACAAACGACAAGGGTGAGACCGGGGTCATGAAGTTTGACCCCAAAGGCGGCGAAACAGGCCATGTTCGGTTCGCGGTCGTGCAGGTGGAACCTTCTGAGACCGGGCAGGTGCGGGTGAACTCCGGACTTGCAGACGGTGAGGAAATTGTTGTCGCCGGGGGCAGTGCGCTGGGCGAGGGCCAAGAAGTGCGCCGTTTTGTCGGCTTCGGCAACTGAGGTCGCGTGACATGAACATTGCACGTATGTCGATTGAAAAGCCGATTTACACTTGGCTGATCATTCTGGTGTTTCTCGGTGGTGGTATCATCGGGTTTCTAAATCTTGGCCGTCTCGAAGACCCGGCCTTTACGATCAAACAGGCGGTGGTGACCACGTCTTACCCCGGCGCCACTGCAGAGCAGGTCGCGGCCGAGGTCAGCGAACCGCTGGAAAGTGCCATCCAAAAGATGGGTGAAGTGGATCGGATCACATCGATCAACAGCCCCGGTCAGTCGATGATCGAGGTGCACATCAAATCGACCGTGAACGGTGATGAGCTTCCCGAAATCTGGACCCGCCTGCGCGCACGGATGCGCGATGCAGCCCGGGCATTGCCGCAAGGCGTGGGGCAGCCCTATGTAAATGACAGCTTTGGCGACGTGTTCGGACTGTTTTATGCGATCACCGCTGAAGGGTTCACGGACGCCGAGAAACACGAGCTTGCAACGTTTTTGCGGCGCGAGTTGCGCACAGTAGAGGGTGTGGCAGATGTCGAGGTCAAAGGTCTGCCCGAAGAGGCGATCTATATTGAGCCGAATCTGGCGTTGTCGGTAAACCAGAACGTATCGATTGCGGCGATTGCCAATGCGATTGCCACGTCGGACAGCGTTACGCCTGCGGGCACGTTGACCACCGAGAGTGCGCGCACACGGATCATGACCCCGGACGGGTCCGATACGGTCGACGCCATTCAAGGCCTGTCTGTTGGCACGGGCGGCAAAGTTGTCAATCTGGTCGACACCAGCCGCGTATATCGCGAACGCAAACCAAACCCAGGCCAGATCATTCGCCACAACGGCGTCGAGGCATTCACGCTGGGCGTGGCCGGATTGAGTACAGAGAACATTGTTGAAGTTGGGCAGCGGGTTGACGCTCAGTTGACGGCAATGGAGGCAAATTTCCCAGCCGGTGTTGAGTTGCATCCGGTGTACCAGCAGCACGAGGTTGTGGACAAAGCGTCAACCGACTTTCTTTTGAACCTCGCGATGTCGGTGGCCATTGTTGTGGCTGTTTTGGCGGTGTTCATGGGCTGGCGTGCCGCTGTGGTTGTCGGGGTGACACTGTTTTTGACAGTAATTGGCACGTTCCTGTTCATGTCGATGTTTTCCATCGAAATGGAGCGGATATCGCTGGGCGCGCTGATCATTGCGATGGGGATGCTGGTCGACAACGCCATTGTTGTAGCCGAAGGCATGCAAATGGCCATGTTGCGCGGCAAGTCATCGCGCGAAGGTGCGGACGAGGCTGCCGGCAAGACGCAAATCCCTCTGTTGGGCGCGACAATTATTGGCATCATGGCGTTTGCCGGCATTGGACTCAGCCCTGATGACACCGGCGAATTCCTGTTCTCGCTGTTTGCGGTGATTGGGATCTCGTTGTTGCTGAGCTGGCTGTTGGCCCTGACGGTGACTCCGATGTTGGGGCATTATCTGTTCAAACAGGGCAAAGGGGACGAAGGCGACGCTTATGGTGGCTGGATTTTCCGGATGTATGGCTGGAGCCTTGGGCTGGCGCTGAAATTGCGCTGGTTGGTTGTTGTTGGTCTGATTGGCGTCACAGCGCTGTGTTACGCGGGTTTTGCCCGCGTGGATCAGCAGTTCTTCCCCGAAAGCAATACGCCGTTGTTCTTTGTGCATTACAAGCTGCCACAGGGCACGCCGATTGCCACAACGTCCAAAGATATGGCCCGCATGGAAGCGTGGCTGGATGGGCGCGAGGACGTGGTCAGCTATTCCACTTTTGTGGGCCAGGGCGCGACACGGTTTATGCTGACCTACGAGTCTGAGAAGCCGAACCCAAGCTATGGCCACATCATCGTGCGGACTGCGCAGATGCAGGACATCACGGCGTTGCGCGAGGATTTGAATGCCTTTGGGGCCGAGGCGTTTCCCGATGGGGAATTCCGCACCAAGCGGTTGGTGTTTGGACCGGGCGGGGGTGACCCCATTCAAGTCCGGTTCTCGGGTTCCGATCCGGTGGTATTGCGTCAGCTGGCGTCGCAAGCAGCAGCGGTTTTGGAAACATCTTCCGAGAATATCCGCGAAGTGCGCACCGATTGGCGTGAACAAGAGCTGGTGATCAAGCCGCTTTATGCCACAGAGCGCGCCCAGACGGCGGGCGTGAACCGTGATGATGTGGCGGATATGCTGAACTTCTCGACCGACGGCATCAGCGGCGGTTGGTTCCGCGAGAAAGACCGGCTGTTGCCGATCGTCATCCGCCGCGCCTCCGATCAGGGCTTCGGGCTTTTGGATCAGGTGGTCTTTTCCGCCAACACCCAAAGCTTCTTGCCGCTCGAGCAGATGGTGGACGGATTTGCCTATGACAGCCAGAACACGCTGTTTCACCGCCGTGACAGGGTGCCGACAATCACGGTTGGCGCCGACATCGCTCCGGGGTTGAACGCCGTGCAAGTTCAGGCCGAGGTGACAGCCGCAGTTGAGGCGATGGAGCTGCCGGTGGGATACCGCATGGAATGGGGTGGCGAAAAAGAGAACTCCGCCAAGGCGCAAGAAAGCCTTGGAGGACAGCTGCCGGTGACCATTCTGGTGATGGTGCTGATTTCGGTGCTGCTGTTTAACGCGGTGCGCGAGCCAATCATCATCTGGCTGTTGGTGCCGATGTCGGTGAACGGTGTGGTGATCGGGCTGTTGGGCACGGGGCTACCGTTTTCGTTCACCGCGCTTCTTGGTCTGCTGAGCCTGTCGGGCATGTTGATAAAGAACGGCATTGTGCTGGTCGAAGAGATCAACTTTGTGCGTGAAGAAGGCGGTCCGCTGCGCGAGTCGATCATTAGCGCCAGCGTGTCACGTTTGCGTCCGGTGATGTTGGCAGCCGTGACAACGATTTTGGGCATGCTGCCGCTGTTGTCGGATGCGTTCTTTAAGTCAATGGCGGTGACCATCATGGGCGGGTTGGCTTTTGCCACTGTCCTGACGCTGATCGCAGCACCGGTTTTGTATATGATCTTCTTTGCGCGTGAAGATCGCCGGGCCCGCGCGGCTGCCGATACCGTGGCCGTTTGATCTAACGCCGCCCCAACTTCGCAAGTTGGGGCGGCGCTACCTTCCCCCAATCATCGTGCTTTGCTAAGCTGCGGCAAATGACCGGAAAATCCGGTGTCAGTTGCTGCGTTTTTTGGGGGGCCATTTGTCAGCATTTAGTAAGACAAATCAGCCGGTCTCGGCGGTTACGCGGCACGATCGCGCGGCCGTATGAGCGGTGTGAGCCCGCCCTTTTTGCGCGACGAAGACGCAGAGATTCACGTCGGCGGCGCATTGGTGACCGCGAGGCTCGGCGGCATTGAGGCAGATTTTAACGCCGTGGGTGCCCGATCTGGAAAGGTGACGCTGAATCTTGGGGAACTTACGGCCTTTGATACCGGCGGAGCCTGGATGGTTGCGGCGCTGAAATCCCGGCTTATGCAGGCAGGATCCGAGGTCGAGATCACACAAGCCTTGCCCGCCTATGCGGCTCTTTTGGAAAACGTCGAAACAGCCACGCCCGAGCGTGAAGCAGAGGTCACGCAACCGCGTAGTGCCACGGCTATGCTGGACAGCTTTGGGCGCAAGGTGGCCGGCGCTTGGGGTGGAGTGATCTCCTTCAACGGGTTTCTCGGCGAAACGTTGGTGTGTATTTCTCGGCTGGTTTTGCGGCCCTGGCGACTGCGTTGGGCGTCTTTGGTGACGCATATGCAGGATGCGGGTTTGAACGCGGTTCCAATCGTGGCTTTGATGGGATTTCTTATCGGTATCGTTCTGGCCTTTCAGGGCGCGTCGCAGCTGCAACGCTTTGGCGCCGAGGTGTTTGTGGTTGAACTGATCTCGATCTCGGTATTGCGCGAGTTGGGCATTCTGTTGACCGCGATCATCGTTGCGGGCAGGTCCGGCTCGGCCTTCACCGCGTCGGTCGGATCAATGAAGGTGCAAGAGGAAATCGACGCCATGCGCACGTTAGGTCTCGATCCCATCGAAGTGCTCGTGGTGCCGCGGGTTCTGGCCTTGGTGCTGGTTTTGCCAATCCTCGGTTTTGTGGCCAACCTCTGTGGCCTGTTTGGCGGCGCGTTGATGAGCTGGATCGACCTTGGCGTCAGTCCCGGCATGTTCCTGACGCGGCTTTATGAAAACACCGGTGTCTGGCATTTGGCGATTGGCATGATCAAGGCGCCGTTCTTTGCGATTGTGATCGGCGTGGTGGCTTGCTGGCAGGCGTTTCAGGTGCGCGGGTCTTCGACCAGTGTCGGGCAACGCACCACGGCATCGGTCGTGCAGGGGATCTTTCTTGTGATCGTGCTGGATGCGCTGTTCTCAATCTTTTTTGCGCAGTTGGGGATTTGAGCATGACTCAGGACACAACGCGCGAAGCGGTGATCAAGGTGCGCGGCTTGCGCAATCAGTTTGGTCCTCAGGTGGTGCATGACAATCTGGATCTGGATGTCTGGCGCGGCGAAGTGTTGGGCATCGTTGGCGGATCGGGCACCGGTAAATCCGTGCTGTTGCGCACGATCGTTGGGTTGAACAAGCCAGCGGCGGGCAGCATCGAAGTGCTGGGTGTAGACGTGTTGACCGCGCCGGACGTGGAGCGGCGAGAGGTTGAAACCCGCTGGGGTGTGGCGTTTCAGGATGGGGCGTTGTTTTCGTCTTTGACGGTGCTCAACAACGTCATGGCGCCGATGCGCGAACATTTGAATCTTAGCCCCGCGTTGATGCGCGCGTTGGGCGAATTGAAAATTTCAATGGTGGGCCTGCCCCCGCTGGCCTGTGGCAAACTGCCGTCGGAGCTTTCGGGCGGCATGCGCAAACGCGCGGCATTGGCCCGCGCCTTGGCGCTGGACCCGCAGATCGTGTTTTTGGATGAGCCGACCGCGGGGCTCGATCCCATCGGTGCGGCAGCCTATGACGACCTGATCGGAGAGCTTCAGCGCGCTCTGGGCCTAACAGTTTTTATGGTCACCCATGATCTGGACAGCCTTTATGCGATTTGTGACCGCATCGCGGTGCTTGCTGAAAAGCGGGTATTGGTGGATGGTCCAATTGAGGGGATGACCGAAGTGGATCATCCGTGGGTAAAAGAATATTTCACCGGTCCGCGTGCGCGCGCGGCACAGGGCAAGGGTCAAAGCAAAGGCCAACGAACGGGGACGACATAAAGCATGGAAACGCGGGCCAATTATGTGCTGATAGGGTTTTTTGCCCTGATAGGCCTGATCGGGTCTTTTGCCTTTCTTTTGTGGTTGGCCAAGATCGATGTCGACCAGCGGTTTGCCTATTATGAAGTGACCTTCGAAAGCGTGTCCGGCCTCGGTATGGCCGGGGATGTACGCTATAACGGGCTGCCTGTCGGCCAAGTGGTGGATCTGAAGTTTGACGAAGCCGACCCCTCGCTGGTGCGGGTGCGGCTAGAAGTTGATGCAGACACGCCGGTCAAGACCGACACTGTTGCGCAACTGAATTCGATGGGCGTGACCGGGGTCAGCTTTGTGGCGCTCTCCGGTGGCTCGCCCGATGCCGCGCTTTTGGCCTCAGGGGGCGAGATCCCGTCAGAGCGCAGCACCATTCAAACGTTGCTGGAAGGCGCCCCCGAATTGCTTGAAGAGGCAGTGGCGCTGCTCGAAGACATCCGATCCGTGGTGAGCGAGGACAACAAGGCGGCTGTGTCGGACCTGCTTGGAAATTTGGCCTCGGCCTCTGGCAAGCTGGATCGCACGTTGGAGGATTTTGAGGGCCTGTCCGCGGACCTAGGCGCCGCAGCACGTGAGATTGCAGGTTTTACCGACACACTGGAGGATCTGTCAGACACGGCCGAGGTGACGTTGACCGAGGCCACTGAAACGCTGGTGTCCATTCGCGGCGCGGCGGATCGCACGCAGGGCACGTTGGACAGCGCGCAGACTGCGTTTGACACTGCCAACGATTTGGTGACCGGAGAGCTGAAAGAGCTGATCACGCGCGGCGCGGATGCGGCGGCGGCGCTGGATACGATACTGGACACGGTAGAACCCTCAGCCATCGCCGCCTTTGATGCGGCGCAGGGCCTGATCTCGGAGAGGTTGCCAGGCTTGGTGGACCAGATCGAAAGCACCGCAAAGACGCTTGAATCCGAGGTCGCCTCGGTCAGCGGATCTGCGACGTCTTTGATGGATCGCTATGAGACTGTTGGGGAAGCGGTGCAGGCGCGGGTCAATGAGGCAGAAGCCGCGATTGCCGCCGTGCGTACTGCCACAGATACCGCTGGCGACACGCTGGCCGCGGTGCGTGACACAGCGGACACCGCGACGCAGCTGATGCAGGAAGACGTCACAGCGCTGGCGCAGGAAGCCACCGCGACATTGGCCGAAACGCGGGTTCTGGCGCAGGAGCGGCTGCCGGGCCTAATCGACACGGCCAACAGCACATTGACCACCATCGAACGCGAAGCCGCAGAAGTGGGCGACTCTGCAAGTGAAATGATCGTAGAGGCAACGGCCCGCCTCAGCGAAGCCCAGACAACGCTGTCGGGATTTCACGCCGCCTTGGAAAGCTCTGACAAGATGCTGACGTCGCTGACCAACACTGCCGAAAGTGTAACAACCCTGGTCGAAGGCGATGCGACCACGTTCCTTGCGGATGCGAGCGCTGCGGCAGAGGCCGCGCGTGCTGCGTTGGAGACCATCAACCAGTCGGTGGACGAAGAGTTGCCGTCAGTTATGGCTGATGTGCGCGCTGCCGCCAAAGGGGCGAATGAGGTGATTGCGGCGGCGGGTACGGAGTTGACCGATCTAGGGGATCTTCTGGATGGGCTGTCCGCCGACGGCCGCGCCACGCTGGATGCGGCCACAGTGGCCTTTGGCAATGCCAATGACACCTTGGCCGCCATCACCACTGCAATGGATGCTGCGGAAACCACGCTCACCACTGCGGATCAGACATTTACCGCAGCCAACGACATTCTCGAAGGCGACGTGGACGTCATCATCGCCGACGTCCGGGGCGCCGTTTCGGCGTTTTCTGACACCGTTGTAAGCGTGGCGGACGACATAGAACTGGCCGGAGCCGAGGTGTTGAAAGTTTCGCAGTCCGCCGCCAATCTTGTGGGAACAGTTGATAACATCGTGCAAGACAACAAACGGCAGGTGTCGGATTTCCTAGGGGTCGGTTTGCAACAGCTTTTGCGGTTTGTCGAAGAAAGCCGCTACTTGGTGGGCAATCTGGATCGACTCGTGGACCGTATCGAGCGCGACCCTGCGCGCTTCCTGCTTGGCACTCAAGGATCGGAGTTTAACCGATGACAAGATTTCTGCCCGTTCTCGCGATGCTGGGGGCCATCGGACTGAGCGGCTGTGCCGGACTTGGAACCATCAATCGCGCTGCTACACCGACGGATCTGTTCACGCTGACACCCAAAAGCACCTTTGCGTCAAACCTGCCGCGATTGAAGCAGCAAATTGTGATCGAAGAACCCACGGCAACGGCTGCGGTCGATACCGATCAGATCGCGGTGCATCCAACGCCGTTGCAGGTCGAATACCTGCCGCGCGTGCGCTGGGTGGATCGTGCACCGCTGATTGTGCAAGCACTGATGATTGAGAGCTTTGAGAACAGCGGCAAGGTGGCAGCCGTCGGGCGCTCAACCGTCGGATTGCGTCCGGATTACACAATTGTCACGGATGTACGCGAGTTTCAGGCCAATCTGCCGGCGGCGGATATCGAGGATGCACCGTTGGAAATTCACGTGCGCCTGAACCTGAAAATCATCGACAGCTTTAGCGACCACATCATCGGGTCCAATTCATTTGGCGAAGTTGTGGTGGCGCAAAGCGATGAGATGGTTGATGTTGCAGCCGCCTTTGACACGGCGCTGGGCCGCGCGATGCGCAAATCAGTGGAATGGAGCATCCGGAAAATCCATAGTCACGCACAGGCCAATCGCCGCCCGACGCTGCAATAGTCAACCGGACACCCAGGGCACACAGGCCCCGTGGGATTTGGATAAAGTGCAACGCAAGTTCCTAACCTAATCTCAAATCGCACCCTTTAAAGCGCAGGGCTGTTGAAAGGTGTGCAGGTGTGGCCATGGGGAATTTGTCAGCGCGACAGGCTATCGAGCCGGGGGGAAAGGTATGACCCTGTGGCCCAAGAAATGTCTGGACTCCGAAGGCGCGAAATTGCCGTCCCGGTGGCATCGCCGTTTGATGATTTATGTTGTCGGCATGGTTTTCGTCTTTGCCTTGGCACTGGTCTACACAAACACGGCCGGCCATCTCAGTCATCTCGCCAAACGTAGCAAAGAGGACACGCAAGCCGTCCTCGACCTTCTTACAAGTATCTCCTTAGGACCGTTGTCGGAGCAGCGTCTCGCGGAACTGGACTACATCTACGGAGAATTGGTGGCGCTTCCGAATGTTCAGTCGTTGAAGTTCATTAGCTCGGGCGACCTTTTATTGGCCGCTGACCGCTACAATACGTCGGTGCGGCCAATGAGCCGGTTTGACGACGCGTTGGTACAGCGTGTGCACGAAACCCAGAGCATGCATTTTGTGAGAGAAAAAACACGCATTGATCTTGCCGCACCGGTGATGGATGGGCCGGATTACATCGGAGCAATTCGAATGGTGCTGGACTATTCGCAGGAGCGACAGGGCGTCATCGATGTCATCCGCAAAAATCTGCTGCTGGGTTTGGTCTTTCTGTTGATAGGGTCGTGTCTGGCAGTGTGGTTGGCGCGGCGTATGTCGGGGCCTTTGCAAGAGCTTACTATGGCCACGCGACGTGTGGCGGCCGGAGATTTGAACCACACCATCAACATCCGGACCGGGGACGAAATCGAGAGTCTCTCGAATTCTTTCACTGAAATGGTCGGGCAGTTGCGCAATCGGGTTTGCGCGCTGGAAAAGACGGATTTCGACTTGCGCGTGTCCCGCGACGCGCTGGAAGACCGCAACGCCGCGCTGGAGCAGGCTTTGGCCAACGCTGAGGCCGCAGAAGTCGCAAAATCGCAGTTCGTGGCCCGGATGAGCCACGAGATCCGCACACCGATGAACGGCGTTTTGGGCATGTCCGAGCTTTTGGCGGATTCGGCCCTTACCCCGGAGCAGGAAAACCTGCTGGAATCCATCCGCTCGTCGGGCAAATCGCTTTTGGCAATCATCAATGACGTGCTTGATTTTTCCAAAATTGATGGAGGTGGCATGTCGCTGCGGGATGAGACATTTCCAACGTCGGATCTGGGCGATGATCCGGTTAAGACGCTTGCGCTGTTGGCATCAAAATCCGGGTTGATCATGATCGCGCGGGCAGATCCGAGCCTGCCCAACCGCATTATCGGTGACCCGGCACGCCTGAAGCAGGTGGTGATGAACTTGGCCGGCAACGCCATCAAGTTCACCAAACACGGTCACGTCTTTATTGAAATCACCCGTCAGATCGACCCGGACGGCACCGAGATGCTGCGTGTTGATGTTTCTGACACAGGAGTGGGCATTCCTGCAGATCGTATCGAGGCGGTGTTTGAGGAGTTCTCGCAGGTCGACGACAGCTATAGCCGCAAGGTCGAAGGCACCGGCTTGGGGCTGGCGATTTCCAAAGGGTTTGTTGAACTGATGGGCGGGCGCATCTGGGCAAAATCGGAATATGGCAAAGGGTCCAAGTTTTCGTTTGTGGTGCCACTGACGCCGGCGACCGAAAATGAACCTCCGATTGCCGCGCCGGAGACGGTGCTTTCCGGCCTACGCGCGGTGGTGTCGTTTGTTGAACCTCTGGCCGCCAAAGTGACAGCAGAGCGTATGCGTCTTTGGGGACTGGACGTGGTTGAGGAAAACGACCCCAAGAAACTCCAATCACTGCTGGCTCAAAATCGCAGGGACGCGGCGGACATTTTGGTGATTGACCACAATGCATTGCCGGCCCTCCACGAAGCCGGAGGCCTTCCTGGTAAGGTGGCTGGTGACGGCCAGTCGCCACAGGTTGTTTCGCTAAAACCTCTGCGGTGCCTAAGCGATGACTGCACCAATCTTGAGGTTTGGGTGGATCGGATCATTGTTCGACCGTCAACACCACCCATACTACGCGAAACGATCTTGCAGATTACCGGGAGAGCCACAGGCGAGGCTTTGATGGGTGCCACGCCAACGTCCTCGGAAGCCGCAGCCGACTTGCGGGACATTGAGGTTCTGGTTGTGGATGACAACAAGACCAACAGAACGTTGATTGAGCTGTTTTTGAAGCGCGAAGGTGTGACGTGTGACAGCGCGGCAAATGGCGTGCAGGCCGTGACGAAGATGCAAACCGGTGCGCCGGATTTGATCTTTATGGATGTGGCGATGCCCGAGATGAACGGTCTTGAGGCCACACGTGCCATCCGCAGTATCGAGGCGGGTCAAACTGGCAAGCCGAGCCGCATCATCGGTTTGACGGCGCATTCAACTCCTCAGGATCGCGCGGCCTGTATCGATGCGGGAATGGACGATCACATGTCCAAACCGGTGTCTTTTGCACGCCTGCGGGAGATCCTGACACAGGTGGCTTCAAGTAAGGGTGATGGCGCCAAAGTGGCTTGACGGGCGGGCGGCGCGCGGGCCTGAAAGCCACCAAAGGCGCGCCTTGGCGCCTTTTAGGGGTCAAAGAGAGATTCCAACCTCCAACCCCTGCCTCTCGAAGGCAGCGCTCTACCGAGCTGAGCTACATTCTGATCGACCCGCGCGGACGCCAATCAGTCGGGTTCCGAACGTCGCATGGCCTGACTGACACGAAAGCTTCCTGGCGAAATGCCGCGTGAGCGTGTCCGTAGCACCGGGGTCTGAGACGACGTGCCGCCGCGCGCTTCGCGGGCGATGATGACCAGCCCGCTTGCGACGATCACAGAGGCCCCCAAAAGAGTCACACTGTCCGGCACTTCGTCAAACAACAGGATGCCGAAAAACGCCGCCCAAATAATTTGGGAATACTGCATCGGCGCCACCAAGGCAGCTTCGGCATTCGTGTAGGCATAGACCAACAGGAGGGATGCGGTGAAGCTGAAGAGCGCCACGGTCGCCATGCCGCCTAGGTCGCCCAACTCTATGGGTTCGTAGACAAAAATCATCGCTACGCCCATCACAGCGACGTTTACCAGAAGAGGATAGAGCATCAAAACCGCCCGCCGTTCCTCGCGGCCAATTTTGCGCAGAATCACGGATTGCAGCGCGACGGCAAATGCCGCCAAAAGAGCGGCGAAATGGCCTGTTTGCAACTCTGTCACACCAGGGCGCACAACGATGATGACCCCGCCCAGCCCCAACAAAACCGCCAGCATCCGCAAAAGGCCGACTTTCTCCCCCAGAATGGGAATCGCCAAGAGAGTGATGAGCAAAGGCGCGGCAAAAAGCAGAGCATAGACCTGCGCCAGCGGCAGAACCGTAAAGGCGAAAAACGCAGCCGTTGGTGACGTCACAACGCAGACCGATCGCAGCGCCACCCACCACGGATGAACAGGCCGCAGGTTGCCCTGCGTGGGGTCGCGCACCAACATGATTGTGATCAGGGGAAAGCTGAAGAGTCCGGAGAAAAACACGATCTGAAACGGCGAAAAAGTCGCGCCGAGATACTTCACAATAACATCGTGGGTAGAGAAGATCGCGAACGCCAAAAGCGCAACCAAAATGGCTTTGATGTGCATACAATTTCCCCTGAGGACGCGGTTGGATTGGCGTAATGCTAGCGCAAACACGTCTGGGGCGATAGGCGGGCAACAAAAGAAACCGCAAAAGAAAAAGGGCGCCCGAAGACGCCCTTTCAAATTCTGATGCGCAAAAACTTACAGGCTGGCGTCCAGCGCAGCGAGCAGGGCATCGCCCATTTCTGAGGTCGATACGGGTGTGCCACCATCAGCTTGCATCAAATCGCCGGTGCGCACGCCATCTGCGAGAACCTTTTCCACGGCCGCTTCCAGACGATCCGCTTCGCCGCCTTCGGCGAAAGAATAGCGCAGCGCCATCGCAAAGCTCAGCACACACGCGCACGGGTTGGCTTTGCCTTGGCCCGCAATGTCAGGGGCGGAGCCATGCACGGGTTCGTACAATGCTTTGGGGCGGCCGTTGTCCATTGGCGCACCCAGAGACGCGGAGGGCAACATGCCCAACGAGCCGGTCAGCATGGCGGCGCAATCCGATAGGATGTCGCCAAACAGGTTGTCGGTGTAGATCACATCGAACTGCTTTGGCGCACGCACCAACTGCATCGCGCCGTTGTCGGCATACATGTGCGACAGCTCGACTTCGGGGTAGTCTTTGGACACTTCGGTCACAACTTGGCGCCACAGGATGCCGCTTTCCATGACGTTGGCTTTTTCCATCGAGCACAGACGCTTGTCGCGCTTCATTGCCAATTCAAACGCCGCCCGTGCGCCGCGTTCAATTTCGCTTTCCGTATAACGCTGCGTGTTGATGCCAACCCGCTCGTTGCCCTCTTCAAAAATGCCGCGCGGCTCACCGAAGTACACACCGGATGTCAATTCGCGCACGATCATGATGTCCAGACCGGCAACCAGTTCGGTTTTCAGCGAGGAGAAATCCGACAGCGCGTCAAAACATTGCGCGGGGCGCAGGTTGGCGAACAGGTCCATCTCTTTGCGCAGACGCAAAAGGCCGCGTTCGGGTTTCACCGAGAAATCCAGATCGTCGTATTTCGGGCCACCCACAGCGCCAAGCAGAACCGCGTCCACTTCTTGGGCTTTGGCCATAGTGTCGTCGTGCAGCGGCACACCGTGTTTGTCATAGGCGGCACCGCCCACGAGGTCTTCGCTTACGTCAAAGTTCAGGCCACGATTGTCGCCAAACCAGCCAATAACGCGCTGCACTTGGCTCATGACTTCGGGGCCGATGCCGTCGCCGGCGAGGATGAGAAGCGAGGGATTGCTCATGGGGTGTCGTCCTTGATCATATGGGTCGGCAATGGACTAGCGGTTGGGGCCGCAAAGATCAAGAAACCAAGGGCGTTAAAGCGTCTTCTAACAGGGCCCAAATACGAGAAATCCGCGGTGTATGGCGCAGCGCTTCATGCGCGGTCAACCAAATTGGCAAACTCGGTAGGGGAAAATCCAGCGGCACCTCCTGCATGCCTGGCGTGTTGCGGCCGATATGGGTCTGGCAAAACCCAAGCCCACAGCCAGCGCGTACCAACTCCCAATAGGCGGTTTGATTGTCACAGCGCACCGCAAACCAATCCCGCGTCGCAGGGATGCCCATCGCCCGCATCTCGCGCAGGATGTCGTCATTGGCGTCATAGCCCACCACATCGTGATGGCGCAGATCTTCGCCGGTTTGCGGCATGCCTTTGCGGTCCAGATAACTGCGCGCGCCAAACATGCCCAATGTGATGTCGCCAAGATGGCGCGTGACCATATCAAGCTGCTCGGGGCGATACATGCGCACGGCAATATCAGCCTCGCGGAATAGCAGATTTTCGGATTGGTCCGAGGGCAAAAGGTCGATCCTGATGTTGGGTTCTGTCTGGCGAATTTTGGCGATGATGTCGGGCATCACGTGATGCGCCATAAACACCGAACACGCGATACGCACATCACCTTCGAGCTTGTTTTCGTGCCCCGCCGCCTGAAGGGACAAGTCCGCCATTGCCCGCGCCATGGCTCGGGCAGGAGACAGCAACTCCTGTCCTTTGGCGGTCAATTCAAATCCACGCGCCTGACGGTGAAACAACTCGAGCCCCAATTGATCCTCAAGTGTGCGAATATGGCGCCCCAACGTTGGCTGCGACGCGTTTAGATGTCGCGCAGCCGCGGACAAAGAACCGGTTTCGGCCACGGCCACGAAAGACTGAACCAACGACCAGTCGAGGTTTGAGAGAGGTGTACCCATTCACAAATGAATATCACAGCTTTGATTTTTGCCAATGATCAATTGAAAACGAATGTCTTATCTTGGGTGCAGAGATAGGAGAACGAATATGAGCAAGACAGTTTTGATCCTTGGCGCGTCTGGCCGATTTGGCCGCAACGCTGCAGAGCAATTTGACCGTGCGGGCTGGGTTGTGCGCACATTTGACCGCAAAACCGATACCCTCCGTCAGGCTGTGCATGGCGTGCAGGTCATCGTGAACGCATGGAACCCCGAGTATTATGACTGGGAACAGCAAGTACCGGGTTTGCATGCCGAAGTTGTCGCCGCCGCCAAGACCGTGGATGCCACCGTCATCGTACCCGGCAATGTCTATGTTTATGGCGAAGGGCACGGCGGCACGTGGGACGTTACCACGCCACATCGCGCAACGAACAAGCTAGGCCAAGTCCGCCGCAACATGGAGACCGCCTACCGCGATAGTGGGGTGCAGACGATCATTCTGCGGGCCGGAGATTTCCTGGATACCGAGGCGTCGGGCAACTGGTTTGACATGATCATGGCGCCGAAAATGGCCAAGGGCAGGTTTGTTTATCCCGGTGCAACCGATGTTGACCACGCATGGGCGTTTTTGCCTGACCTGTGTCGCGCGGCTGTGATGTTGGCGGAAAAACGAGACACGTTGAACCGGTTTGAGGATGTGCCGTTTCCTGGCTACACGCTCACCGGCGCGCAGATGGCAGATCGGCTTGAGGCCGCCACAGGGCGAAAGGTAACGTTGAAGAAAATGAATTGGCTGCCCATCCGCATGGCACGCCTTTTCTGGAAACCCGCGCCGTATATTCTGGAAATGCGGTACCTCTGGAATATGCCACATCGGCTCAGCAGCACGCGGTTTGAGGCGTTGTTGCCTGACTTTGTGGATACGCCGGTCGAGGTCGCTTTGGCCCAAGCGGTGCCGCCTGCCGCCTTGATGCATCCGTTGGATCAAAAACTGATGTCGACCCAAACCAGTCGATGACGGCTGGCGGCGACGTCTTTGATTGCAAGCAAGTCATGGTCCGGCGCGTTCGCGGCGGGCCAAAACACGCCAGCGCCGGACACCGTCCAGTCGCGTGAAGGCAGCACATAACTTACCCGCAGATCGCCGGGTGTGGGATCGGTCCAGTCAACCGTGGGGCCCGCATGCCGCAACGGGTCCTGCAGGCGCGGGTCAGAAATCAGATCAGCAATGGCCTTGCGCCGTCCCTCGCCTGCAGTTGGGTCCAGATTGGCATTGCCCGCGATGACATATCGTTGTGTGGGCGTCTCACCAATCGCGCCGTCTAAAAACAGTCGCCAGAAGCGGATTTCATCGGCATTGCGCAACCCGTTGCGATCCTCAGGTCCGTCAAACACGGGTGGCCCCGCTGCAAACGTCAGTACGGTCATTTGGCCCAACGGATGCGCAATAGGCACGGCCCAATGCCCGACACTGGACAAGCGTTGAACGGATTGAGCCGCGTCACTGGGAAAGGGTGCGCCATCGACTTTCGGCATCTTTGTCCCAGGCAGATCACGCCACAAAAGATGCGAAAAATCTTGCACGTCCTCCGTCAGGATTGGCCAGCGCGACAGCACCGCCATGCCATCAGCCCCGCGAAACCGGCCATAGCCCTGCGCATCCGCCGGCCCGCCCAATCGCCCGTCGCCATTTAGGTCCAAACCTGTTTGCATTCCGGTGTTGGGTGCCAAAGCAATCACGTGATCATACATTTGACCGGCCTCGGAGATCACGTCCCGCAGGGCGCTCAGGGCCAGTAGATCCGCGTCATAATCGACGCCCTGTAATACCAGAATGTCCGGCGCGACGTGGGCCACTATTTGCGCGACGGCGCGCGCCTGATCATCGCCGCGCAAAAGATCGCGCAACAACGTGCCCGGCCCTCGGCGGGACATCTCTACATCATAAGTGGCAATCCGAAGGGTGTCTGCAAAGGTGATGGACGCACAGCACAGCGCGACAAGCGCTGCGCAGATTACGCTGGTTGCACGCCCCGCGCTGCCGCATAGGCGCGGCGGCGGTTTTCGTTGATCATTGTTGCGACGCGCAGCATCGACATGCCTCGCATGATCATGCTGGCCGGAATAAAGGCCCATGCCGTAATTGTCCAAATCAATGTCAGCGGATCATCCAAATGGATGGGATCAATCAGGTCAGACATCATCTGCACAACCGCTGGTATTAAGAATGGCATCAGAAATCCTAACGCAATGTTAAGACGTCCGTCCCGTTGCAGGCGCGGCAGCACATCGCCCCCTGCAGTGGGGTCAAACAGCGGCAGGTTGACCCAGACATTGAACGCGCCATTGCGGGCGGGCCAGCCCAGAATGCGAACAAAGAAATAGAAGATCGCCAGCGTACACAGCGAAATCAAATAAGCCATGCCGGACGCGGTGCGCACTTCGGACAAAAGCTCGGCCGAGGCGTTGTTGGGCAACATGATCACCATCAGGCGCACGGGTGAATAGGGGAAGTCGATGGCGTCCCCGACGATGTAGCCCAAGGCGTGCAAAAAGGACGTGAAGGCGTTTGGCGCCGCGTCGCCGCGCGCGATGACCGACAGGGTAAAGACCGTTAGGAACACCGCCAGAAAGCGCAATCGGTTGAACGGGGGCGCATAGCGGAATTCAATTATCGATGGATAGGCGGAGACGTATTCAATGAACACCAGCATCCCGGCGAACAAAGCGAACAGCAACATGATGTGCACAGCATCGGCGCTAATTGTCGGCATCAGAATCGCTGGCAATGCAAACAGCAATGCCACCAAGAGTGCCCGCGTCAACGCGCTGATAAATTTGCCAAACACTGCTCGTTTCCCTTCAAACTGGACGCCGCGATTCTATGGCCTTGGTTTATGGCCCACGATCTTTTTCCAACTTGATCCCGCCAACATTGCGGCGGGGTGCCTCATTATTGCCTTATTGTGGCATCCGTTCAGGTCGTGGCTCAAGGATTTGTTTCAGAGTTGGTAAATTTTTTGCTGACGGATTCGGGACTGGTGCGCGTTTGCATCAATTGGCCGCTTGGAAAAACGGTGATTTCTCAGATGGATACTAAATCTGGTGGCATATGGTGCCCTCTCCACAAGGAAGACGTGTGACTTTTGGTTTACCTGCACCTGCGCTGCCTTATTTCCGCCTCATTTCACGACCGCTGGGGTCTTTTGATTTGGATCAAGGTTTTCAAAGACAACAAAACATATTCTGTATTTAGAATATGTTTAGGAGCTTTTCCATGTCACATCACCCCAACACCGCGAGCGCGCCCTATTCGCCGCTCTACTTTCTTGCCACGCTCGGCGCCGGTGGCCTGATGGTCACGTTTTTCATGTATCTTATGTTCTGGGTGCCCCACCCAAGCCAGCCTGTGCCGATCTTTGAAGACATCCTTGCTGCCTTTCAATCCGGCGGCGGCGCTCTGAAGGCCGCGATCATTGTCGCGGTCACGGGCATCGCCGGTTTAGCGGTTCTGATGATCCGTAGCCTGATCTGGAACCTGTCGCGCCTGTCGCAGTTCCGCAAGACCGATGCTTACACAGCCCTGCGCGCCTCCAACGCGGAAACACAGCTGATGGCCATTCCGCTGGCGCTGGCGATGGTGGTGAACGGTGGTTTCATCATTGGTTTGGTGTTTGTACCCGGCCTTTGGGGCGTGGTTGAATTCCTGTTCCCGCTCGCAATGATCGCATTCATCGCCATCGGCGCTTACGGGCTCATGATTATGCGCGACTTTTTCGGCCGGGTGATGGTCAAAGGCGGGTTTGATTGCGCCAAAAACAACAGCTTTGCACAGGTGCTTCCGGCTTTTGCCTTTGCCATGGTTGGCGTGGGTCTTGCCGCCCCCGCCGCAATGAGCAGCCTGCCTGTGGTTGTCGGCCTGTCCTTTATCCTGTCGAGCTTCTTTATCGTTGTCGCGATCCTATTGGCCCTTGCCAACGTGATCCTTGGTCTGCGGTCGATGATGGAGCACGGTGCCACAGCCGAAAGCGCGCCGACGCTTCTGGTGATTGTGCCATTGATCACCGTGATCACCATCGCCTGGCTGCGCCAGAGCCATGGCATGCACGTGCATTTTGACGTGCACGGCGGCGCAGGCGCGACCTTCTCGATGCTGACAACCCTGCTGATGGTACAGCTTGCGGTTCTGGCCTTGGGTCTGACCGTTCTGCGGGGCTTTGGCTATGTCGGCACCTACATCACGGGTGACGCCAAATCTGCCGGATCCTACGCGCTGGTCTGCCCCGGTGTGGCGCTGTCGGTGATGCTGCATTTCTGGCTGAACAAAGGGCTGGTGGCGAGTGGCCTCGTGGACAAATTCTCGCTGATCTATCTGGCGATATCGGCGGTGGCGATTGCCCTGCAGGTCTCGATGATCTGGCTGGTATTCAAGCTCAACGCCAAACACATGGGGCGCGATGACCGCCAGGTGGCTGTGCCTGCGGAGTAAGTTAAACCTTTGGCCAGCGAGCGAGTATGATCGCTGGCTTTACACGACTTTTCCATCCTGCACATCTACCACAAGCAGATCGAAGCCATGGTTTTTGGCCTCGGTCATGTTGTCTTCAAATATTTCGACCAAAGCAGCAGCTTGTGCGGCGTTTCGTTTGCGGCATTCTTCGAACTGTTCCAGAACCAAAACCAAACGCGGTTTGTCCCTATTGGGGACATTGCAAAAGGCATCGTTTAGCGCGTCAAGATTTAGCTTTTGAGGACAATAGCCGAAGTGTTTCTTCCATTCGAGTGCTTCAGCGAAATCGCGCAACATGTGGTCCTGATCACCACAGCGAACCGTATGAATCACGTAACCGCTCTTTAGATATTGCTGCATTGACTTGCCAAGGTCCTTATTCGCAACTTTAGTTAGGCGAATTGGTTTGGTGCTCCTTTTGTTGTGCTGCTCCGTGAGCAGATAAAGCGCGCTACTATGTCGGCTGAACAGCCTGTTCTTTTCTTCCAGTTCGGTTTCTGTTCCGGCATCGCTATTCAATTCGTGGAAAAGAATGTCATTAAAGGATCCCATTCCGCCGTACATGGCCCGGACGGCATAACAAAGTCGGGTTTCGTTTGAGATTTTCAACAAGCTGCACAGTTCGCGTACCCAAAACACACGACCCTGTGAACCTTCCAAAATCCCGATTAACGCGTTTATTTCTTCGTGAATGCGCTCAACACGGCTCCTGCGTGAAAACCACTTATTCAGCAATGAACTACACCTCAAAAAGAAAACCCCGCACAACCTGAGCGGTTATGCGGGGTCAAGTCAATCAAGTGATTGTGCGCCTACACCCAAGGACGCGCTGCGTCCGCTTTGGCTTCAAACGCATCAATCGCGTCGACCTTTTCCATGGTCAGGCCGATGTCATCCAGACCATTGATCAAGCACTGCTTTTTGAACGCATCAACTTCAAACGGGATCACATCGCCATCCGACGAGGTGATTTCCTGTGCTTCCAGATCCACAGTCATCCGTGCGTTAGAGCCTTTTTCGGCGTCTTTCATCAACAGGTCGACCTGTTCCTGCGGCAAGACAATCGGCAGGATGCCGTTCTTGAAGCAGTTGTTGAAGAAGATGTCGGCGAATGACGTGGAGATCACGCATTTGATGCCAAAATCCGCGATCGCCCAAGGCGCGTGTTCGCGCGAAGAACCACAGCCAAAGTTATCACCCGCCACAAGGATTTGCGCCTCGCGATACTGTGGTTTGTTCAGCACAAAATCAGCGATCTCGGTGCCGTCGCGGTTGAACCGCATCTCGTCAAACAGGTTCGCACCAAAGCCGGTGCGCTTGATCGATTTCAAGAACACCTTGGGTATGATCATGTCGGTGTCGATATTCACCAGTGGCATAGGCGCCGCAATGCCGGAGAGGGTTTCGAACTTTTCCATTACATCATCTCCCGAATGTCAGTCAGCTTGCCAGTCAGTGCAGCCGCTGCCGCCATCGCAGGCGACACAAGGTGGGTGCGGCCTTTGTAACCCTGACGACCTTCGAAGTTGCGGTTCGACGTTGCCGCGCAACGCTCTCCTTCCGAAAGTTGGTCGGGGTTCATGGCCAGACACATGGAACAGCCAGCAAGGCGCCATTCAAAGCCTGCCTCGCGGAAAATATCCGCCAGACCTTCTTCTTCGGCCTGCGCCCGTACAAGGCCGGAGCCCGGAACGATCATCGCCCGCATGCCGTCTTTGATCTTCTTGCCTTTGACCACCTCGGCCACAGCGCGGAAATCCTCGATACGGCCGTTGGTGCACGACCCGATGAACACGGTGTCGATCTCAATGTCGGTCAGCTTCTGGCCGGGTGTGAGACCCATGTAGTCAATCGAGCGACGCGCCGCGTCGACTTTGCCGCCTTCGAAATCTTCGGGGTGTGGCACAACGCCAGTGATCGGCAGAACGTCTTCGGGCGAGGTGCCCCAAGTGACAACCGGCTGGATGTCTTCGCCCTTGAGCGTCACAACCTTATCAAAATGCGCGCCTTCGTCGGTAAAGAGTGTTTTCCAGTATTCCAGAGCCTGCTCAAACGCACCGGCTTTGGGCGCATGGGGACGGCCTTTGACATAGTTGTATGTGGTGTCATCTGGCGCGATAAGGCCAGCGCGGGCGCCGCCCTCGATGGCCATGTTGCAGACGGTCATACGGCCTTCCATCGACAGATCGCGGATCGCTTCGCCGCAATACTCGATGACATAGCCGGTGCCGCCAGCTGTGCCGGTCTCACCAATCACGGCCAGCGTGATGTCTTTGGCGGTCACACCAGGCTTCAGTTTGCCGGTGATCTCGACCTTCATGTTTTTGGATTTCTTCTGGATCAGCGTCTGCGTCGCCAAAACGTGCTCTACCTCGGATGTGCCGATGCCGTGGGCCAACGCACCAAAGGCGCCGTGCGTCGCGGTGTGGCTGTCGCCGCACACAACGGTCATGCCGGGAAGGGTCCAGCCCTGTTCGGGGCCAACGATGTGCACGATGCCCTGACGCACGTCAGAAACGGGATAGTAATGCACGCCAAATTCCTTGGCGTTTTTGTCGAGCGCTTCAACCTGAATGCGGCTCTCTTCGGTCATCTGGCTGGGATCGTTGCGGCCCTGTGTGGTGGGCACGTTGTGATCTGGCACAGCGATGGTTTTTTCCGGCGCACGCACGCCACGACCGGCCATGCGCAGACCCTCAAAAGCTTGCGGGCTGGTGACTTCGTGCACGAGGTGGCGGTCAATATAAAGCAGGCAGGTGCCGTCGTCGGCCTCGTGGGCGACATGGGCATCCCAGATTTTGTCATAGAGCGTCTTGGGGGACATGGGTCCTCTCCATTCTGTTGGGGTAGCTAGAAAGTTTGGCTTTCAGAAAGGCACAGCTTCGCTGCGCCCCAAGCTCATAGCGCGGCGATTATTGACTTGGATTGACCGAAGAAGCGCCAAGGCAAAAAGGCGTGGTCAGCAATATCGTAGATGCGTTTCATGCCCCTCCCCTACAGGCTTGCGCAGATTCCTTCAAGCGCATCCCGCAATTGTGCATCTTGAATTGAAGGTAAGTTGCCGAAAACGCAATTGTCGTGCCAAAGTGAAGCCAATGGAAGAAGACGCAACAGATACCGGCGGCGTGCAGACATCGGAGCTCGACCGCATTGCGGGGGCCGAGGCGCAAGTGCAGCCCCAAGGCACAGGTGCGGAAACGACAGAGATCGCTCTGACGATCTGGGATCAGGTGCAGGGGTTTCTCGAAGGGTTGCTGCGGCCATGGGCGGCTTATCAGGTGATCATTGCGGTGGTGCTGTTGCTTTTGGCGCTGGGTCTGACGCATTTGGTGAAACCGCGGTTTTATGACTGGCTGAAAACCCGCGATGGCTGGTCCAAGTTGCGATATCGCTATGGGGTGATGGTGCATCGCCGCATGGCGTTGATCATCTTTGTTGTTCTGATCTGGATCGTGATCTGGGCGATGCTATCGGTGACGTGGCCAAGTCGCTCATATATCTTGGTGATGATTGGCAACCTTGCGCTGGCGTGGCTGGTAGTCGTCGCAGTGCTACGCGTCGTGATCAACCCGACTCTGCGCGCATTTTTGCGCTATGGGCTGTGGATCTGGGTCACGCTTGTAATCACCGGATTGCGCGACGAGACGGTACAGCTGATGGACAGCATGGCGCTGGAATTCGGCGAGACACGTATTTCGCTGTGGATGATCGCCCAAGCAGCAGTCTTGCTCGGTCTGACATTTGCCATCACACGTCTGGCAGCACGCAAAGCGGACAGCCGACTGAAGCGGAGTGAAGACATTTCTCCGTCAATGCGGGTGCTGTTTGGCAAACTTTTGCAAGTGTTGTTCTACACGGCCGCATTCTTTATTGGCCTCAAAATTATTGGCTTTGATTTGCAGGGACTGGCCTTCTTGACCGGCTTCATTGGCGTCGGTCTGGGCTTTGGCTTGCAAAAAGTCGTTTCCAACCTGGTCTCTGGCCTGATCATTCTCATGGACAAGTCGATCAAGCCCGGTGACGTGATATCTCTGGGCGAAACATTTGGCTGGATCAACTCACTGGGCGCCCGCTATGTCAGCGTGGTCACGCGCGATGGCAAAGAGTTCCTGATCCCGAATGAGGATCTGATCACCAATCAAGTGGTGAATTGGTCTCATTCCGACAGGTATGTGCGACTCGATATCTTCTTTGGCACCTCTTACAGCAACGATCCGCATTTGGTGCGCAAGATTGCGGTGGAAGCGGCGCAAACGGTTAATCGGGTTCTAAGCTACCCGAAGACGCCAGTCTGCCACATTACAGGATATGGCGACAGCAGCGTCGACTATATCTTGAGGTTCTGGATCGAGGATCCGACCGGTGGGCTGACCAATATTCGCGGCAATGTCTATTTGGCGCTCTGGGACGCGTTCAAGGCGCATGACATTTCGTTGCCGTTTCCACAACGCGAGGTGCGGTTGCTTAGTGATCAGGCAACACCTCCGCAAACGTGATCAATTTCTTGCCGTTGGCACTTGCCTTTCGTTGAGAATGGCGTCAGGGGGTGCTATTCTGAAATTACGCCCGGCACCGGGGCACTGCGGTGCGCAAACCAGGAGGGCAGAATTCTGTCTTTGAACTCAGACGTGGCCAAGGCTGCTGAACCCCGTCCAACACCTGTTTTGGACGACACAGGTGCGACCAGCGACGCATTGTTGGCCCGCATCCTCTCCTCTCTCGACGAAGACAAAGCCGAAGAGATCGTGCAGATTGATCTGCGCGGTAAAACGTCGATCGGTGATTACATGGTGATCTGTTCCGGGCGCTCTTCGCGTCAGGTGATCGCTCTTGCCGAGAAACTGGTGGAACGCCTGAAAACCGAATTTGGCCGCTTTGCCAAAGTCGAAGGCAAAGAAACCGGCGACTGGGTGTTGATCGACACCGGCGATGTGATCGTGCATGTCTTCCGTCCCGAAGTTCGGGAGTTCTATCAGCTCGAGAAAATGTGGCTGCCTGCGCGCACCGCGTGATCGACTGACGTGAGTGGCCGCCGTGGGGCGGCCGAGGAGAACATGAATGGCACTCAAGGTGCATATCTGCGCCGTGGGTCGGCTGCGGTCTGGTGCCGAGCGTGACCTTCTTGACGATTATCTGACACGATTTGATCGCACGGGCCGTGCGCTGGGCCTTGGCCCTGTGGCGGTGCATGAGGTCGAAGATCGCAAAGGCGGCGGCATGTCGATGGAGGCCCCTCTTTTGCAGGGTGTGATTCCACGCGGGGCCGTGATTTGCGCACTGGATGAGCGTGGCAAGCTGATGAGTTCACCCGAGTTTGCCAACATGCTGGGCGGTTGGCGCGATGACGGGCGTGGAGATGTGGCGTTTGTGATTGGTGGCGCGGACGGGATCGACCCAAGCCTGCGCGCGCAAGCGGATGCCAAGCTGAGTTTCGGTAAAATGGTTTGGCCACACATGTTGGCGCGGGTGATGCTGGGCGAACAGCTGTATCGTGCCGCCAGCATTCTGGCGGGTGCGCCGTATCATCGGGTGTAACGACATGGGGCTGTGCCGCGCAGGCCGTCAGAATCACTGCTGAAAATGACACCGTCGCAATACCGACGTGATGCCGACGCGATACAGACAGCGATTTTTAACGTGGTTCTTGCAGCAAAGCAGCGCGGCTTTGAGAGGCAAATTCCCGGCGCGCGAGCACAAAAACCGTGACTACAGAGGCAACAATGAGCGCCTGTGCGCCAAACAGCCAAGTTAAGCAGGCCATCGCAAAATAGACCGCCCGAAGCCCGCGGTTAAAGCTGCGCGAAGCGGTGATATTGACCGTTGCCGCCTTTTCAGCGCGGGGCAACGCCGTCGGATTTGATGCGTCGTTCGGCACGGCGGCCATCAGGATTGCGCAATAGCCAAACAGCCTGTGAGACCAGACAAATTTCAGGAAAGCGTTGGCCAGAAAAATCAGGATTACGGCCAGTTTAATCTCGATTTCCACCTGCGATTCGGGTGTTTGGGCGAGGTCGCGCGCAATGCCCGCGACGCGCTCTGGGTTGCCCATCAACGCCAACAAACCACCAATGGCGATCATCGATGTGGACGAGAAAAACGCCGTGCTTTGACGTAGGTTGGACACGATCTGCGCGTCAAAAACGCGTGTGTTGCGGTCCACCAAGTGCAACATCCATTCACGCCGATAAAACGACATCATCCTGGACACAGAGGGGCGGTTTTTCGGAGGGTTTTCAATGATGTATCCAACACCAAGCCAACCGATCACGAGCATCGTCAAAGCCAGTGTATCCAGCGCGTCAAAATGGGAAATCCAGTGCGTCCAAAACATGAAAGACACAGTAGCGGCAACGCAAAGGTCTTGCCAGTCGGCAAAATTGGTTATATTTGTTTACCAATTATTGGGAGGTTCCGGTCATGCAGATGCCAGACCCGGATCGCGCCATTTTGGCGCGCAAGGACAGGATTGTAGCGCGGTTGCATCAGGTGTTGCCTGCGCACGCAGTGATTTCTGACGAAGCGGAGACGCGCGCCTATGAGTGCGACGCGTTGACGGCGTACCGATGCCCGCCCTTGGCAGCCGTGTTGCCGACCACAACCCAAGAAGTTTCTGACGTTCTTAAGGTGTGTCATGACGAAGGCGTGCCCGTGGTGCCGCGCGGCGCCGGGACATCGTTGGCAGGAGGCGCAATGCCAACGGCTGATTCAGTTATCCTTGGCGTGGCGCGGATGAATGACGTGTTGGAAACCGACTATGACAACCGCTTCATTCGGGTGCAGACAGGGCGCACAAATCTGAGCGTGTCCGGCGCAGTTGAGGAGGACGGTTTCTTTTACGCACCTGATCCGTCAAGCCAACTGGCCTGCGCCATCGCGGGCAACATCGCGATGAACTCCGGCGGTGCGCATTGCCTGAAATACGGGGTGACCACCAACAACCTCATGGGCGTTACAATGGTCATGATGGACGGTGAGGTCGTCGAGATTGGTGGCGCGCATCTGGATGCCGCGGGTCTGGACCTGCTCGGGGTGATCTGCGGCTCGGAAGGGCAGTTGGGCGTCGTGACCGAAGCGACTTTGCGTATTCTGCACAAACCCGAGGGCGCGCGGCCTGTGTTGATGGGCTTTGACAGCAACGAAGTGGCTGGCCAGTGCGTGAGCGACATCATCAAATCAGGTATCCTGCCGGTGGCGATCGAGTTTATGGATCGTCCCTGCATTCGCGCTACCGAGGCCTTTGCAGGCGCGGGTTATCCGGATTGTGAAGCTTTGCTGATTGTAGAAGTTGAAGGATCAGATGCCGAAATTGACGCTCAGCTGGAACGAATTTTGGCAATCGCACGTCGGCACAATCCTGTGGAGCTGCGGGAAAGCACGAGCGCCGAAGAAAGCGCGCGGATCTGGTTGGGACGCAAGTCGGCCTTTGGGGCAATGGGGCAAATCAACGACTACATGTGTCTGGACGGGACCATCCCCGTTAGTCAGTTGCCGCATGTTCTGCGCCGGATTGGCGAGTTGTCCAAAGAGTATGGATTGGACGTGGGCAATGTGTTTCACGCGGGGGACGGCAATATGCACCCCCTGATCTTGTTTGATGCCAACAAGCCCGGCGATCTGGAGAAATGCGAAGCCTTTGGCGCCGACATTTTGCGGCTTTGTGTCGAGGTTGGCGGTTGCCTGACCGGTGAGCACGGTGTCGGCATCGAAAAACGTGATTTGATGGTGGACCAATACGAGCCGGACGATCTTGAGATACAGATGGCGATCAAAGATGTGTTTGATCCAAAATGGCTTTTGAATCCTGCAAAAGTGTTTCCGCTGGATGCCAGCGCGACACGGCGGATCGCGGCGGAATAATGGGACGGGGAAGGGGGCTTTGCCCCCGTCACAGCGGGCTGTGACTCCCCCGGGGTATTTGGGGCCATAGAGAACATGATGACACCTGAACATGAAACTGAAGTTGCTGACATGATTGTTGGCGCGACTGGTGCGTTACGCATTCAAGGCGGCGGCACACGCGACATCGGAGCGCTGGTCGAGGGCGACGTTCTGCGGACTTCGGGTCTTAGTGGCGTGACGCTTTATGAACCGGGCGCGCTGACCTTGGTGGCGCAGGCCGGAACTCCTTTGCAGGATGTCGCGGCGACATTGGCTGCCGAAGGCCAACGGTTGGCGTTTGAACCGATGGATCATCGCGCGCTGCTGGGCACCAGTGGGAATTCGACGATTGGTGGCGTGGTGGCTGCAAATGTCAGTGGGCCGCGGCGCATTCAGGTTGGGGCGTGTCGGGACAGCCTCTTGGGGGTGCGGTTTGTCGATGGAGCCGGTCGCGTTTTGAAGAACGGTGGGCGGGTGATGAAAAATGTCACCGGATATGACCTTGTGAAACTTATGGCCGGCAGTTGGGGTACCTTGGGCGTGATGACCGAAGTCAGCCTGAAAGTGCAGGCCGTTCCAGAGACCGAAGCAACGCTTGTCGCAGAGGGCTTGACAGCAGAGAGGGCAGTAGGAGCCTTGTCGGCGGCGTTGGGGTCGCCTTTTGATGTCAGCGGCGCGGCCTTCGTTAGCGAAGATGGCAAGGCCTTCGTTAGGCTCGAAGGGTTGGACAGCTCTGTCCGATATAGAGCGACGCAATTGCAGTCTGGCGCCTGCCAGGGCTGGTCTGTTGTCGAAGGCGACAAGAGCGCTGCCCTGTGGCGGGATGTGCGTGATTTGACGGCATTGACCGGTGGAGACAGCACGATCTGGCGGCTGTCCGTTAAGCCCACGGATGCACCGGCAGTGTTGCAGAAACTGGGCAACCCCAACGCGGTTTGCGATTGGGGCGGCGGGTTGATTTGGGTGGATGTGCCTGACGAGTTGGATTTGCGAGCGGCGGTTTTGGAAGTGTCCGGACATGCCACGATGGTCAAAGCCTCCGAGGCAATGCGCAAACACGTCCCGGTGTTTCATCCCGAACCGGCCCCATTGGCCGCCCTTTCCAGAGATTTGCGGGCAAAGTTTGACCCGCGCGGTATTCTCAATCCGGGTTTGATGGGATGACCCGCCACATTCGAGATCTGGTTTTCAAACACGAAGGCGGCGGGTCGCGCGATGCCTCCGACCAGCCAATTCAAGCGGAATAGATCATGCAGACGACATTCACGGAAAAACAGCTTGAAGATCCCGGCGTTCAGCGTGCCAATGAGATTTTGCGCGCATGCGTACATTGCGGATTTTGCACAGCAACGTGCCCGACGTATCAGGTGTTGGGCGATGAGCTTGATAGCCCGCGCGGGCGGATCTATCAGATCAAGGATATGCTTGAGAACGAGCGTGTGCCGGATGCAAAAACGGTTATGCACATAGACCGCTGCCTGAGCTGTTTGGCCTGTATGACGACCTGCCCGAGTGGGGTGCATTACATGCATCTGGTGGACCATGCGCGGGAGTATATCGAGGCCACATACAAGCGGCCTTTCACGGATCGTGCATTGCGATGGCTGCTGGCGCGCATTCTGCCGTATCCGATGCGGTTTCGCTGGGCGTTGATAGGTGCCAAGCTTGGGCGGCCTTTTCGGTTTCTGATGCCGGATGCGCGCTTGCGGGCGATGTTGGATATGGCGCCAAAATCCATTCCTCCTGTGAGCCGCAACGACGATCCGCAGAGTTTTGTCCCTGACGGTGCGCGCAAGAAGCGCGTCGCTTTGATGACCGGTTGCGCTCAAAAGGCGCTCAATACTGATATCAACGACGCCACCATTCGATTGCTGACTCGGCTGGGGTGCGAGGTTGTTGTTGCCGAAGGCGCAGGCTGCTGTGGGGCGCTCACACATCATATGGGCAAGGCAAATGAGAGCCATGCGACAGCCGCAAAAAACATCCGGGCCTGGTGTGCGGAACTCGATGGCGACGGGCTGGATGCGATTGTGATCAACACCTCGGGTTGCGGCACGACGGTCAAGGATTATGGGCATATGTTCCGCAATGATCCGCTCGCAGAAGACGCGACGCGGATCAGTGACATCGCGATGGATGTATCAGAAATACTGATGCAACTTGATCTGCCCGAAGGAGCGACCAAAGAGACCGTGGTGGCCTATCATGCGGCCTGTTCGCTGCAGCACGGGCAACAGATCAAGACGTTCCCCAAAGATCTGTTGAAGCGTGCAGGATTTACGGTGGTGGAGCCGGCTGATAGCCATCTTTGCTGTGGCTCAGCCGGGACCTATAATCTGATGCAGCCCGAGATTTCCGGTCAGCTCAAAGAGCGGAAAGTACAAACTCTAGAGGCGAAAAATCCGGACATTATCGCCGCTGGCAACATTGGTTGTATGATGCAAATCGGGTCAGGGACCGATGTCCCGATTGTGCACACTGTTGAGCTTTTGGATTGGGCAACAGGCGGGCCACAGCCCAGAGCATTGACGGAACCGGGAAAACAGGTGCCGGATATCCCGATACTGCGATGAGTTTGAGAAAGAGCCACGCGCGACAAGGTGCTGCCTCAATTCTGCCTAGAGATGGCGGTACGCGTTTGGGAAGGTACAAATAGGAGCGTGTGGTGTCCCGTTTTTTTGCATCTTTGCTGATCTTTCTGATGGCCTCTGTTGTTTCGGCAGAGGATTCAGGTCTGCGCCGACTGGACACAGGCGAAGCCAGCAAAGGCTGGGGCGCGGTTGGTCGACTGGAATTTGACGGGCGCGGCTTTTGTACCGGTGCTTTAATCGCACCGGACAAGGTTCTGACAGCGGCGCATTGCCTGTTTGACCGCAACACTGGCGAGGCACGTGACCTGAGCGCGGTGGAATTCCGCGCTGGTTGGCGCAACGGACGTGCGGAGGCCTATCGAAAAGTACGGCGTGCCGTGGTGCATCCGGATTATGCCTTTGGTCAGGACGAGTTGATGACGCGGGCACAGAGCGACATTGCCCTGCTGGAATTGTACCACCCGATCCGCAACACTCAGATCGCACCGTTTGAGACAGCTGGCCGGTTGCGAAAGGGATCTGAAATCGGCGTCGTTTCTTATGCTGTGGGTCGCGACGCCGCGCCCTCGTTTCAGGAAACCTGTCGCGTGCTCGGTCGCCATCGGGGCGTCTACGTCTTGTCGTGTGACATTGATTTTGGCAGCAGTGGCGCGCCGGTCTTTGTGAGCGAAAACGGGCAAACCCGTATCGCGTCGGTTGTGGCGGCCAAAGCAGAACTCAACGGCGAAAAAGTGGCCTTGGGCACAGCGCTGGATTTCACGCTTTCGGAGTTGCAGGCGGTCATGGCGCAAGAACCCGTTGTGGTTGATAGGTCCACGACCTCGCTTGAGGATCGCAATAGCACGGGTGCGAAATTTGTGCGACCCAACGGGGGTTGAAACCCAGAAATCCTTTCCCAAATGACACTGTATCGGGGCGCCAAAGATGGGTCCCGTATCTGATTGCCTGTCCGTTCTTGGAAGGCACACATCTGTTGTCGCTTATGTAAAGGATAACCCTATGCGCACGTATGATTTCGCACCGCTGTACCGTTCGTCAGTTGGCTTTGACCAAATTGCAAACCTGATGGATCGGGTTCTGACCAACGATGTTTCCCAGCCGAGCTACCCACCCTACAACATTGAAAAAACTGCGGACGACGCCTACCGGATCTCGCTGGCCGTCGCTGGTTTTTCGTCCGATGATCTGAGCATCGAGGTCAAGGAGAACGCCCTTCTGGTGACTGCGAACAAGGGCGCGGAAAACACTGATAAGACCTTTTTGCACCGTGGCATCGCCACCCGCGCGTTTGAGCGTCGCTTCCATCTGGCTGACCACGTACGCGTGACAGGCGCAAGCCACACCGACGGTATGCTGCACATCGATCTGCAGCGTGAGATTCCCGAAGCACTGAAACCACGGCGGATCGAGATTGCCAATGGCGCAGCAAAAGCTGTCGAGCAAGACGTGGTTGAGACCAAGGCCGTCAATTAAATCAAACCACTGACGAAGCAATCCTCCCCTTGCTGTCAGGCGCGCATCCCACAAATGGGGTGCGCGTTTTTTGTTTGTGTGGTTGCGGTTCGCGCGCTCACGGGCCAATGTCGCGCCCTACCTGAAACAGGAGCCGCGTGTGAATCTGGGCGCTTTGAAATCAAACAACTTCCGCGCTTATGTGTTTGGCTCGGCCTTTGGCCTGCTGGCAATCTGGATGCAACGCATCACAGTGGGCTGGCTTGCGTGGGAGATGACCGAATCCGCCACTATGGTGGGGGCTGTGGCGTTCTTCCTGTTCGCGCCGTCGATCGTGCTGTCGCCGCTGTTTGGTGTCTGGGTCGATCGAATGAACGTCAAAGGCGCGGTTTTGGTGGTGCAAATCCTGAATGCCGGTTTGTCGGCGGCACTTTGGGCGACAGTGGCATCGGGAACGGCCTCTCCGTTTCTTTTGGTCCTGTTCTCGCTGTTGTTCGGCGTGGTGATGGCGGCAAACCATCCGGTCCGGATGGCGCTGACCCCAAGGCTTGTGCGGCGGGAATACGTCGGCTCTGTCGTCACCATTGTGGCGATCAATTTTAACATCGCACGAATGATTGGCCCCGCTGTGGGCGGCGTTTTGATTGCGCAGATTGGCGTGGCGCATACGTTGTTGGTGCAGTGGGTATTGTTTCTGCCTTATATCTTCGTTTTGTCACGCCTTTCCTTGCGCCCTCGGCGCGACACCGGCAGTGCGCAGGAACCTTTTTTTCAAGCTTTGGCCACAGGTTTGAAGTATGTCTGGCGGACGGTTTCGGTGCGGGAGGCAATGTTCGTTGCCGGAGTTCTGGCGCTCGTGGCGCGCGGCGCATTGGAAGTGTTGCCACCTCTCGCCGACGGTGTTTTCGACAAGGGCGCCAGCGGCCTTGGTATTCTGATGAGCGCGACCGGCGCAGGCGCCATTTTAGGCGGGTTTTCACAAGCATTGTTGCCTCCGCAGGAACCAGGCCGCCTGCCGTTGTCGACCCGACTGGCAATTGTGCTGGGGCTCGCGATGGTCGTTGGCCTTGGGTATGCCCCAACCTGGGAAAGCGCCTTGTTGGTGGCGGCGGCGATGTCATTTGTCACAACGGTCACCGCGATATCAACACAGACGGCCATTCAGATTGATCTTGAGGACGACATGCGCGGTCGGGTCATGAGCCTGTGGGCCGTGATCGCCGCGGGTGGGTCGGCATTGGGTGCTGGAATGATGGGGATTTTGGCAGATGCGATTGGACTTCAGTTGGCGCTGATCCTGACTGGCGCGTCTTCTACGGCACTTGTGGCAGGTTATCTCTTGTTCATGCACTTTCGGCGAATTTACCAATAAAAAGGCCCCGACGTATGAACGCCGGGGCCATCTTGCGAGTTCACAGAAACGATTAGTTGGCAGCGGGTTCGATGTTGCCGAGGTTGAGGAAGATCGTCTCACCGGAGTGATCGTCGACACCGTCGTTGTCGGTGACCATGAAGGCGGTCCCGTCTTCGGAGATGGCCAAACCCTCGACTTTGTCCAATACATAGCCGCCGGTAGAGGTCAGGTCAGGCAGCAGATCACGTACCAGAGATTTGCTGACAACCGGCAAGTCACCACTCAAAGGTGCAGGCACCATCTCGGAAGCCGGCACGCGATAGATTTTCTTGGTCACTGCGCGGAAGTCGTGCTGGTTGTCACGCTCCACGATATAGACCCAATCACCGTGTGCGACGATTTCCGAAAGGCCAACCCAACCCGTGGCTGGTTCCGCTTTGGGATAATGCACCGCACCCCACTCCTTGGTTTCAAGGTTGTAAGACACCAGTTTGACATGGTGCTTTGGATCGTCTTTCCATTCCCGCTGAACGGCCATCCAAAGGGTGTCGCCGATCTTGGTAATGCCTTCGAAACCAAAGCGTTTCTCAACCGCCATCAATTCTGCTGGCAGGCCGATCTCGCCCTTGCGGTCCTTGATCATGCCTTCGGCCGACACGTGATAGATCGCATGAGGGATCACCCGTTCGGTGCGACCTTCGGAAGAGACGTAAAAGCCCCCCTTGCCGTCAAGCGTGATGCCTTCGAGATCCAGTTTCTGCGCTGGGTGACCGTCCTGACGATGGATGCGGATCACGTCAACGATACGCGCCGGAGTGTGGCTGGTGTCGATCTTGAAGATAGACGGCTGGAAGCCATAAAAGCTATCGTTGACCGCCCAGAGGATGCCGTCCTTGTCAGCCACAAGACCAGACAATGCACCCCAGCCGATCAGCTCATCGGTGCCGGCGGATGTGAGATGCGGGTAAGAGGCAGGCGCGTTCTGATATTCAAACATCATAACGTGCGCGCGGGCGCCGTTGTCTTCGATCAGGTCTTTTTCATTCGCCGAAATCAACAGATTACGCTCAGGGATTGCGACGTAACCTTCGGGGCCAACACCCGACGGCAGCAGCTGTTTCAGCACCGGTGCGGCGGGGTTGGTTACGTCATACACACCCACAATCGAGGCACGTTCCGCACCGACAAAGACGTAAGGGGTGTCGCCGAATTTGGCGAAAGTCACACTCTCGGGCTCAACACCTTTGCTATCGGAGCGTTTGTCAGGATAGTGGCCGATTTCGATGATGGCTTTTTCAAACTCGGTGCCGTTTTCGTACACAACGGAGCCGTCTTTGTTAAAGATCGTCCAGCCGCGCGAACCACCTTCGTAGTCGCCTTCGTTGGCGGTGGCAAAGTGGGCATCGTCGATCCAAGTCACCGCATCAGGTTCGCGTTTGCGGCCCTGTTGGCTTTCGGTGAAGATCAACGCGCCGCGCTCATCCGTCGCGTCAATGCCTTCTAGATCAACCGCACCGGCGGAGAAGTGATTTTGCACAGTGCCGTCTTTGGCAACAACCACAAGGTGGTTGTTTTCCTGAATAGTAACAACAGTTTCACCCAATGCGTTGATCGAGACGAATTCGGGCTCGGGATCAGATGGAGCGATGTCGGCGAGGACGGTAAGATCAACTTTGGCCAATGTAGCGCAGTCCAACTGTCCGTCTTCGGTCAGCTCTATCATCGCCAGAAATCCGGCTGGGCCTTGTGGAATAATCCCGTCGTTGAGGTCTTCGTCACGTTCGTTTTCGATCGCTACAGACACAAAACTTGCATCGGGTGCTACGGCAACCGAATCCGGTTGGCCGCCGAGGTCGCAGCTGTTGGTGACGGTGCCATCGGCGATGTTGATCGACTGCAGCATGCCAGACGGCGCGGTATAGCTTTCGGAGGTGTTGACGCCGACGATGGCGAGGTCACCAACGATGCCCACGGATGTCGGTTCACCGGTTAGGGCGATGTTGCCCAGCGGCTGCGGGTTGGCCGGGTCGGTGATGTCGATGCGACCCAACGCGCCCAGTGGACTGTCGGTGTAAACCAGTGTCATGCCGTCGGCCGTAGCGGCGATAATTTCTGGCGAAGTTTCGCGGTTGGTGTCTTCACCGGCGGCCATGTTTTTGACCACGGGAAAAGACGCGATGCGGTTGAAGTTCATCTCGGCTGCGGCCTGAGAGGCAACCAACGCCACGACTGAAGTCAGGCAAAGGGTACGAAGCGACATCAAAGGTCTCCTTTTGGGATTGTCTTTGTCGGTGCTGTATCGCGTGTGCAAAACGTCGGTATCGCGGCGGTGACAGATTTGTGAAATCCGCGTCCGCATTTTCGGCTGAAGAGGGGGCAAAGAAGGTTTGTGATCTTTGTCTCTGTGCCCCATTCTGCGCGACAAATCAGAGATGGGGAGAGACTGATGGATTGGGACGATGCCTATGCCAACGCGGCCTATATAGAGGGTGCAGATGCCTATCCGGATCGCTGGGCCAAAGAGGCTGCAACCTATCGCAACGAGTCGGCGGCGCGGGTTGATGTGGCCTATGGCACCGGTGCGCGGGAAGTCTACGATCTGATGCTGCCCGAAGGCACACCAAAGGGTCTGCTGGTTTTTGTGCATGGCGGCTATTGGCTGCGGTTTGACAAGTCTTTCTGGAGCGCGTTTGCACAGGGCGCACGCGCGCGTGGCTGGGCGGTGGCGATGCCATCATATGATCTGGCACCCGACGTGCGGATTTCAGAGATCACGCAGCAGATTGCCGCGGCCATCACGCATGCGGCGGGCGAGGTTGCGGGACCGATCGTTCTGGCGGGGCATTCTGCAGGCGGGCATCTTGTTGCGCGGGCTGTTTGTTCGGGTGTCTTGCCGGAGAATGTGGCGGCGCGGGTGGTGCGGTCTGTGCCAATCTCGCCGGTGTCGGACTTGAGGCCCCTTATGCAGACCACAATGAATGTCGAACTGAAGCTGGATGAGGTGGAATGTATCGCTGAGAGCCCGGCGCTGTTGTCGCCGCGCGATGATGTGGAGGTCACGGTTGTGGTTGGGGCGGCTGAGAGGCCTGTTTTTCTCGATCAGGCCGAGTGGTTAAGCGAGGCTTGGGGCTGCGACCGGATTGTGGTCGGCGGCAAGCACCATTTTGATGTGATCGATGCGTTGGCGGATGCCGACAGCGATCTTTGCCGTACGCTGTTTGCTGGCTAAGCGGAAACGCGGTTAGGCGTTAAGGCAGGGAAGTGTGTCACCGTCCGCCGGAGTGGCGGCCCAGACGCCCCGTGCAATTGCGCGGGCGAGACAGGTCGCGGCGGCGTGGCCGAGCATCAAGGCGTCGGTTGCCGGATCTGTCAGCGGCTTTGCATTGGTTGAAGCCGCAAAGATCAGATCACCATCCATTGGTGTATGAGACGGCACCAAAGCGCGGGCCATACCGTCGTGCGCTGCGGTGGCGATGCGGGTGCAAACGGCTTGCGAAACATCAGCGTCCGTCGCGACGATGGCGATTGTCGTGTTGTGGCTGCTGAGTTTGGTTTTTGGCCACCCTTTGGGCGCGTTGGTCAGCAGGCCGCGACCGCCAAATTCTGAGTCGATTTCCCAAGGTGCGGCCCACAAGTGGGTGCCGTCCGGGCTGGCGTCGCCCAAGGCGTTTACAGCGACCAAGGCGCCAACGGTGTGACCGGACGGCAGCATTATGGAAGCTGAGCCCAATCCGCCTTTGTGGCTGGCAAGCGTGGCGCCGGTGCCCGCGCCGACGGAGCCGAGTGCAAAATCGTCAGTCGCCGATTGCAGTGCAGCAGCGCCTAGGGCTTTGTATGGGTTTTCGCTCCAGGCCTTGTCGCCGCCATTGAGCAGATCAAACAGGATTGCGCCCGGCACGATTGGCACGTTCTGATCGCCCACAGCAAAACCGCGCCCCATTTGGCGCAGCACGTCTGCCACGCCCGACGACGCATCAAGCCCAAACGCCGAGCCGCCTGACAACGTAAGCGCATCGACCTGTTGCACGGATTTGTCTGGTGCAAGCAGGTCGGTTTCGCGTGTGCCCGGAGCTCCGCCCATGACCGATACGCCGCAGGTGAAAGGTTCGTCCGCCACCAACACGGTTGAGCCGGTTTTGATGTGGTTATCTTGGGCATTTCCGACCCGCAGGCCGGCAACATCGGTGATCAGGTTCTTGGGACCGGTCTGCATGGGGATCTCCTTTGGTTGGGTCCAGAGTAACGCCCCGATCCAAAGGAACAAGGCCGCCCGTTTGAGACGGCCTTGATTGGCTTATGCCAGCTCTGGCGAAATGCTGAGTGTGCCTTTGGTGGCGTGGCTGTAGGGGCAGGTCAGATGGGCGGTTTCCATCAGTTTTTGTGCCACGGCGGTCTCGACGCTGGGCAAGTTGATTTTTAATCCAACCTCAAGTCCAAACCCGATGTCTTCACGCGGACCAATCCCGACGGTCGCAGTGACGGCTGCGTCTTCGGGCAGGGCGATTTTTTGCTGCATGGCAATGAATTTCATCGCAGAGAGGAAACAGGCGGCGTAGCCGGCGGCAAACATCTGTTCGGGGTTGGTGCCGTCGCCGCCCGCGCCGCCCAAAGCTTTGGGTGTGGAGAGGGAGACTTCGAGTTTGCCATCGTCACTTAGGGCGCGGCCTTCGCGGCCTCCGGTTGCGGTGGCGGATGTTGTGTAGAGTGTGGTCGTGAGCATGAGTGCCTCCATTTCAGTCGTGTGCGATTTAATTGCTAGCGATGTAATTTAGCGGACTGCGATTCGTCAAGGCCTTGCGATTTAATCGTGGACGATTTATTTTGCCTGCAAGGAGTCGCCCATGTCAGAACCGTCCAAATCCATCCTCGACCAAATGCTATGTTTCGAAGTTTACAGCACCGAACACGCCTTTTCGCGGCTCTATAAGTCGTTGCTGGCGCCCCTGGGGCTGACCTATCCGCAGTTTCTGGTGATGATCCTTTTGTGGGAAAATGACGGCCAGACGGTGAATGGCATTGGGGGGCAACTGGGGCTGGAAAGCAGCACATTGACGCCGCTTCTTAAGCGTATGGAAAGGGCCGGAATTGTATTGCGCAAGCGCGATGCCGACGACGAACGCCGCGTGCGGGTGTCGTTGACCGAGGCTGGCGACGCTTTGCGCCATGAGGCCAAAGGCATTGGCACTTGTGTGGCGGATGCAACCGGTATGCCGGAAGCCGAATTGAAGGCGCTGTTGTTGGAATTGCGCAAACTGCGCAACGGATTGGCGGCGCATAATCTGGCAGCGGATTAATCCATTCATCTTTGCGGTGAATTCCCCTGCGGACTTTCTTTTGTCGTGCGCATTTGCAACACTTCGCCCGAATAGAAGCGAGGCAGGATGTAAATGGGCGTAACATTGCCCATATCGGCCTCAAGGATTTGAAAAGAGGAAGTGTTTCATGGCGAATTTCGACGCGCAGGTGCGGGAATCTCAGGCACAGGTTGAGGAAACGCAGGCAAAGATTGCAGAGCTGACAGGCCGGATCGATGCGGCGCGGGCCAAAATGAAAACAGGCGAAGATGTCGCCATCGATATTGAAAACGCGACGCTGGACGATGTGCATGCACATACCGAAGTGATGAACGCCAACATTGCCGAACTAATTATGGGTTTGGACGATGTGACGGCGGCGTTTTCCAAAGATTTTGACCAGATGCGCGATAAAACCGGCTGGGAGAGTTTTGTTGGCATCTTTAGTCGTGGAAAATCCGAGAGCCTGCGAGCGGAGCGGATCAAGACCGCCAATATCGACGACAAATTGCAAGATTTGATCGCGAAATCGGATGTGATTACCCAGCTGTTGCAGGGTCAACTTGGTGTGTTGGAAGAGCAGAAAGTCAAGGTTGAGACCAACCTGACTGAGACGCTGGATGAGCGGGAATTCACGGTGGGGGAACTGGAAACCTTGCGGGCGGAGATTTTGGGTATGGATCCCAAGATCATCGCACTTGAGAACAAGATTTCGGTTGAACAGGACGCAGCAGCGCGCACCAAGCTTGAGACTGAGTTGGCGGACCTGAACAAGGCCTACAATGAGTTGGTGCAGCAGGAGCAGGTCAAGCTGGCGAAATCGCAAACGCTGGAGCGCTATATCGAGAAGGGCAAGACCTGGGTCGATTCACTGCAAAACCAGGCGGCGACGCAGATGGTGTTGATCAACAAGCTGCAAACGGACACCAAGCAGCGGGTGGTGCTCTATGATGCGTTGACCAAATCTTTGAAGACGGCACAGCAACAAGACATTGCCCACCGCATCAATGAAATTGGCGTGGAAACCGATAAAGAAGCGCAGGCATCGATGGCGGCGATCGGAACGGCGACGAACCAGAAGATGGCGGACATGATGGAAGCCCATGAGGAGCACATGGTGTTTGCGCGTGATGTACTGGAAGCGAAGGCCAAAGCGGATGAGCGTTTTGCACGGCGGTTTGCCAAGATCGTCGAGAAGCACGACAAGAACTTGTATGGGGCATGATGCCAGATCCGAATGAATTCGCCTTCAATGAGTGCGTCCGTGATGCTCAGGAGGATCGCCAGTATGCCTACTTTCGAGTGACATCGGAGCAGCTTTTGGGTGAGCTGGAAAATCGGCTTGAGATGACGCCCATACGGTTCTGGAACAGAGGCGATTTGGTGGAAAGAAGAGGGCGAAAATTTCGCCGTCAGGAGTCGTCTTTGCAGTTTGAAAGTGGCCTTAAGGAGAGTGAAACGCTAACGAGTCACATTCTTACGTTGCTCGAAAAACTGGAACAAAACGCGGAGGTTTTGAGGTCTTTGGACGATCGATTTCGTTGTGCGATTGTTTGCGTAAGTCACAACGCCCAGAGCATGGGTCTTTCTCTGAATTCAGATGTTTTGCGGCAAATCTCGGATTTGGATTTGGGCTTGGAGTTTGACCTCTATGGTTTGACCGACCCACACGATGCACTTGTTGAGGCGCGCTCGTTGATGGCGTTGCAATCCGGAGAAACGAATTGAACGACACCACCAAAGACCACACCGCTTTGATGGAAACACGCGCGTCGCGGCGGTATTTTCAGAAGTTTGAGCGCATCACCGAGCACCTGACGCAGGTGGCGGCGGCGCGGGCGGCTGAAGGTGCGATCGGGGATGATGAGGTCAAGATTTTGACCCGCTATCTGGTGGCGATCGGCTATACCTTCAAAGCCCTGAGCATGAAGTACCTGCTGGTGGGTCGCGAGACGGGGCATTTTTTCGGCAGTCTGGCGATGGATGCGGTGGAGAGCGGCTTTCCGGTGTTCAATGAGTTGCTGGTCATGGCCAATGACGCGCAGCAGGCCGAGAGCCATTTGCGCAATATGCCGGACACAGAAACGCTCAAAGATGAGATGCTACGCGTGATTGTGGGGGAGCAGGAAATTCCCACAAAGTTGCAATTCGCGCTGAGCCAGCGGCTGTATTACGAGGAGTTGCTGAAGGGACATTTGTTCTGGGCGCAAAACCATCCCGAAGTGCAATGGCAGGGCAACCTGTCAGAGCGGCGGCGGCAGTACATGATCCATTGGGCGGTCTATGACAGTCAAAACAACCTGCCGACGATTTATCTGATGGATGTGGAGGACACCGGACGGCGGGCCTTGCCCAAGGATGAGCGACGCTGGCCAGAAGTGCAGGCGCACCTGATGGCACAGGCGGTGGGCGGGTTGAAGCTCGTGACCATTGCCAAGGGGTTTGACGAGAGTTTTGACGATCTGCACCCCAAGCGGCTGCGGCGCATTCATGTGGGGCCGATGTATTCCAGTGCCTTTACCCGTCAAAGCGGGCCGATCCGTGAAGTTCTGGAAGCGGCGCGTGCGCCGGAAGGCGAGGATTGGACGCTGGCCTGGACCACCGAGGATTTGCACTCCGAGCAGGTTAAGGACGAGCGGTCCGGCTGGTTTGGCACCGTGGAGCGGCAGGTGTTTGCGCTTGATCCATTCTCAGGGCGGGGCGCGGATTTGGGCGCGACCAGCATGGAACGGTCGATCATTCTGCCACAGCGGCCGTTTCAGGCGCTGGAGGAGCTGAACCCGCGGGGGTTTGGCTCGGTTACGAAATATGTGGTGAGCCCGCAGGGGCGGGTGTTGAGGTATTAAGTCGGCTGCAAGTGATCGGCCCCTTGGGCCAAGCCTGCGGCGCGGATATTTGAAGCAAGAGGAAAATTGAGGGTGTGGAATAGATGAGCGTGACCGGTGATTTGATGGAGCTGCGCGAAGAGGATATTCGCAAGCATTATGAGGCGGCTGTTGGGATGCTCGACGGCTTTGATCATACGCCTCGGATTGCGAAAGGGCGAGAGGTCGCCGCGGCGCCGGAACGGTCCAGCGGGATTGGCACGCGGAGGCGGTTTCGCAGCACCACGCCGGGCTTGGTGACACGCTCAACTGCGCGGCCCGAAGGCGTACATCTGGTTGAGCGGATTGAGGGCGCGGGCGGGGACGATCCGTTGGTGTCGCCGACGCAGGCCAATGTGCAGCATGCTCTGCGGCGGGCTTTGGCGATTGCGCTGGCGGTGGGTGAGAATTTCGCCGAAGCGTCGGGACTGGCCGCGTTGAAGCGGGACAATCTGGCGGGCGCGCTGGGCGCGGATAAAAAGGCGTCGTTTTCCGAGCTGTTGGCGGCTGAGGCTTTGGCCGTGAGCTATGTCTTTGCCAATGCCACGTCGTTTCTGTTGGCGCCTTTGTTGGGTGAGACACAGGTTGAGGTTGGCGAGGTTGAGGAGGTCCTGACGGACAATGCGCAGCTTGCGTTGCATGGCGCGCTTTGGGAGTTGGATCAGGATATCGCAGCCTTGGTGACTGACGAGGATCGGCTTGTGGCTTGCGTTTGTGCCTTTGCTGAGCAGTTGATGGAGAAGGTGGCGTTGCGGGCGCAAAATGCGCCGCAGTTGGCGGCATTTGTGGGCGCGAGTTGGAAGGTTGAGGCGGATGATCTGACGATCAATGGCTTTACGCCAGCGCGGGCGGCCAAGGGCAGCACACTGACCATGCAGTTCAAAAAGCCCAACGAAGTGGTCGGCAACCATATCGCTAAATATCAGGCCATGAAGCTGGCGAAGATGCTGATGGCCTATGATTTTGATCGACGGCTCAATCCATTTGCCGAGTTGGGCGGGTTCATCTTTACCTTCATGGGGGATGGCGCGCCGGGGACGGGAAAAACCACGCTTATTCAGATGATGGCGGGCTTGGTGAATGACTATTGTCAGGTGGCGGGCTATCCGTTCCGGTATCAGAACTTTGGCATCGACAATATCGACAGCTATCAGGGCAAGTCGGGACAGAATGCCAAAGCTTTTGTGCAGAATGTGCTGGACCCGCAGGTGATCGGTTTTGGCACGATTGATGACATCGACCAGATCGCGGGCAAGCGCGGGGATCGGCAGAGTTCAGCGGGTCAGCAGGAGGTCACGGCGGTCTTTATGGAGGCCTTTGCGGGCGCCAATACGGTGGTGCGCGGCAACTGTACGTTTGGCATGTTTTCGAACTATCCCGAGAACGTGGACGACGCGCTGCGCCAGCGGGCAGGGGCGCGGTTCTTGGTGGACGGGCCACAGACGCGGGAGGATTACATCGACATCCTTGCGCTGTTGATGGGCAAGAACCATGACATTGCGCTGGGCGCGCATGAGCTGTTTGAAGCGCAGATGATCCAGAAGGCTGTGGCGGCCTCGTTTGAGAGCCACAACAAGCCGCATGAGGCGGGGTTGCTGAACGTGTTTGATCGCGTGCATGGGCAGGTTGGCGATCTGGACACCATTGCCAAGATGGGCACGTACCTGAAGGCAATTCAAGAGGCTGATCCTCGGTTCACGGGGCGGGCGATCAAGAACATCACGGATGCCGTGAAGGTGCGGGCGATGGACTTTGAATTGCCGGACGCGTGGATGGAGCAGCCAGAGCTGTTTTTGCAGAAAGATTACGACACCAAGAAAGACATGATTGGCGAGCTGCGGGTGCCGATTACCACAGAGATGGTGGTGCAGGAGATCAACCGCTATGCGGATTCAGAATTCCGGTATGCCGACAAATCCGATGAGGTCGCGATTGAGAATATGGTGCGGGATATGCAGCGGTCTGAGGCGGCGAAGCGGCGATATTTGGAGGGGAAAGCTTAGGTGTTTGTGCTCGACAGCATTGGGTTTGTGAACACGGGGTTACCGTTGATTGTGCTTGGCGTGCTCGCGGTGATGATCCCGCGTTTTGTGGTGGATCACGAGACGCGGTCGCACGGCAAAGTGATGCTGGGGATTGCTGTGTCGGCGGTGATCCTGTTTGGCGTCGGCTACGGGATCTCCGTGGTTTTGACCAACGCACGCGGTGTGCACGCTATGGCGCTGGGGTCGAGGCCGGAGCTTGGCACAGCACTTTGGATGCATTCACGGCTGTCGCTGATGGCGGCGATTGTCTGGGCGCCGATCTTGGGACTGGTTTGGTTTGGCCAAGCGCAGGGCGTGGAAGCGCGGCGCGGACGGGATTTGGCCTTGGAGGGGCAGTGATGATGGCGATGAGGGTCGCGCCCGACCTGGTGGGCGCTTTGAAATGAGGATAAATATGCGAAATACCCCCCCCAAACACGTTTGGAAGTCAGGACCGATGGTCTTGGGATACGTTTTGACAATCTTAATTGGATTGTTCTGGGCCTTTTCGTTTGTGCACATTGGATCTTCTGACAGTGAATGCGCTTCCAATTTCTGTGTTCTATGGAACTCGGCGCCAAACGAGATAGGCGACTCCTTTGCAGGGCTTTTTGGGTCTTTGGCGTTTGTTTGGATAGTTGTGACTGTTCTGATTCAAAGTTTAGAACTGCGGGAGCAAAGGTTAGAGTTTTCGAATATGACCTCCCAAATGGAGTTGCAGAGATTTGATAATACTTTTTTTGCTGCCTTGGATGGAATCGAAACGGCAATCCGTGACATCGATCTAAATTCCGCAAAACATGGACAGACGGTGGGAAGAGATTGTTTCCGCGTGTTCTACACGCGCTTCAAGAAAGATTTTCGCGAACGTCAATCGAAAGGCCATAAACCTGATTTGGCATTGGAGTTGGCCTACAGGTCGTTTTGGAACTCCCACCAGTTGGAACTAAGTCAATACTTCCGTGTGCTGGAAAGTGTATTGAAACTTGTCGCCGAACAAAGAAGCGAGCACAGGAAAATTTACTTTGACATCATTCGGTTCAGGCTGTCCGATCAAGAGTTGTTGTTGACGTTTTACCACGTCATTTCTGGACAATCCGCAGATTTAAAAGTGCTTTGCGAGCAAGCTGTGTTCTTTGAACATCTGCCGACTGTTCGACTTCTTGAATATGATCACTACAAAAAAGTTGATTCGAAAGCATTCGGCAACAATCCCCTAAAGGACGCAAGTGACTTTAAAAATCCGGCGAACAAGGTGAAAACATGAAACGACTCATTGAGCGCGGTTTGATGTTTGGCAACTTGATCGAGGTGGCCTCGCCGGTATTAGTGGAGCGCTATAATCGCGCGCTCAAACATCTGACGGGCAAGACCACCAACCTCACCGATTTTCACATCGATATTTCGGGCTATTCCCCCGAGGTGGGCGATGAGCTGGACGATCATCTCTACCTCAACCACGGGGGTTGTAATCGGCAGTTCATCCTGCTGACCACGGATCAAAAATCCGCGCCTTTGTTGAATGCGAAGTTCTCCAACAGCCGCGACATTCTGCGGCACTTCATTGAAGAGAACGAGCCGCAGCTGTTTGCCTTAACCGCGCGGGATTCTGTGGCGGGGGAGTTGGTGAATTCGGTGTTTTCCGTGCAAGACCCCGTGCGGCTGTTTGATATTCGCAAGGTCACGGTTGAGGCCGACACGACTGAGGGTACGCTGCGGGATGCCGAAAAGCTGGGCACTTTGGCGGATCGGTTCAAGCAGGACGAGGATGGCTGGTTTGATGATGTGCTGATTGCCGACATGATCACGCTGGCAAAACGCACGGGCGATGTGACGCGCAATCCGGTGACGCTGCGCCATATGGCGTTTGATCAGGAGGATTTCTGGACGGCGCATTTTGGTGGGGTTTATATCTTTCGCGGCGTTGGGCATCCGGCGGCGATCACCAGTGGGATCAAGGGCGATTTGGGTAAGCTGCCGATCAAATACACGTTTGATTTCAAAGACAGAAACCAAATTGCGAAGTTCTTTGACTACAACGATCTGGTGGAGCCGATTGTCAAAGCGCGCGGCATCGATGCGAGTGCGATCCTGCGCCAGAAGATGGATTTCATTGTTGTGGACGCGGCACAAGATGCGGGGGTTGACCTGACAGGGGCAACGCGGCGCGATATCCGACGGTTGGCGCGAAATCACGCGGATCAGTTGCCGCCAGAATACCATGGGCTGCGCGAGATGGTGGATTGGGCGGAAAACGAAGGCAAATGGCCGCGTATTTCCAGTGATCATCCGGCGTATTTCTATACCCTGCGGGCGACGGATACGGATCAGGCGGACTTGGTGAATATGCTGCTGGCGGAACTGGCGCCCAAAGATATCCGGCAGCTGTTCATTTGCCACAAAGAGGTGTTTTACCACCTTTATCGGGGCTGGACTGACACCAAAAAGAGCTTTGTTGCTGATTTCCTTGAGCGGGAATATCAGGTGGACAAAGCCGGCGCGCGGGCCGCGCTGTTTGGTCATGATGCACCGTTGGAAATGCCACGGGTGCGCCGGCGGGCAAGTGACGATATGATCGACCGCGTGGGACCTTGGGGCGCGGTGAGGAGATAGGGATGTTTGCACTGGCAAGATTGGCCGTTGTCGGCTTTGTGGTTCTGACCATCATCTACTTTTGTTTGTCGTGGTATTCGCGCGGTGTGCGGCGGGACAAGCTGGAAGCTGAGTGGGACGAAGAAGGCATGACGGGAGATCGTGAGGCCTTTGTCGACGAAGGTTTGCGCGATTATGACGGCAGCTTGCGTCGCAAGTTGATCTGGGGTGTCTATATCATTCCGGTGACAGCGGTTATTACGCTGATCTATTTTATGAATTTCCACTAGGGGGACCCGAGTGATGGTCTATGTAAAATGGGGTTTCTGGGGGCTGTTCTGGCTGCTGGTGGCAGCGTTCTTTCACTATACATTGCCGCAGAATGACATTGTGCGCGTCACGGATACCTATGAAAAGCGGATCGATTTTGGCGAGAACTCGATTTTCTGGGCAAAATCCGATGCGGGTAATGCGGAAACGACCGTGAACCGCGATATTTTCTTCATTCAGACCAAGTTTCCGAACGACAAGGTAATGGTCTATCGCAATGAAGACACGTCGGCTGGGTGGCCTCCGTATTTCAAGTTCGACACATCAAATTTGCAGGCTGAAGCCGCGGATTTGAAATCGACTGCGGAGGCGCCGCAATGGGCCGCCATCAAGCATTATGGTTGGCGCAACGAGTTCTTGTCGATTTATCCCAATGCGGTTGGCGTTAAAGCTGTGGACAGCCCGGATGTGACGTTCATTCCGTGGTTGAATATCGCCATCCTGATTGTGTTTTTTGCCTTTGTTTGGGCCATCTGGGTGCGATGGAGGCGGTTCCGCGAAGCACGCATTGATCCGGTGCTTGAGGACATGGGCGACAGCTTTGAAGCGGCCGGAGACAACATCGCAGAAAAGCGCGGACGGTTCCGCGCGTGGCTTGATACCTTCAAGGGTAAGGCGCGGTAATCAGCGCATGCCGTAGTAGAGGCCGACCACGTGTTCGGCCTCTGCGAAAAACAGCCAGCGCGAGGTTGCGACGCCTGCGATATGGCTGAGCACCGCCAAGGCCGCGAAGATGTGGCTAAAGGGCAGAAGCAGCAGGATCAGCGGCAACGCGAAGGTAAGGCCAAAGGCAATAACGCGCAGTTTCATCGCGTGTTTGCGGCCTATCACATAGACGAATTCTTTCATCAGATAGTTGGGCGACGTGTGGGGATGCGCAATGGAACGGACCGTGCCGCGGTCGCCCAAACCGGTTGCTGTGCCGAGGTCCGTGCCGCTGTTGGCGAGTGCTTTGTCGCCGCGTTGCCACCACGCGAGTTGTACGGCGGCGGCAAAGAGCAGGAGCGCGATTGCGATGGTGGTGCGGCCCGACAACAGCGCACCGCCAGCAAGTGAAAAAGTCAGGTAAAGCGCTGGCGTTAATGGGGTTTTCCAGCGTGGTACGGTGGCGAGTTGGCCGTAGATCATGGACGTCGTGAAAACGGTTGCCACCGAAAGCGCGGCCCCGATCCAGCCTAGGAAGGCGATGTGGATGTTCAGGAAAACAAGGGCGGCGGCGTAGAGGCCAAGGATGCAAAGCGCGCCGACGGCGCAGACACCTTCGCGCGATAGCCAACTGGTGCGCCATTGGCTGAAAGCGCGCCAGGCGCGTTCAGGGTGGCCGAGGTGAAAGGTGGAGGACAACAGCCCTCCCACCGCGAGGGCATAGGCAATGGCAAAGAAGATGAAGCCGGTCATGCCTGTGGGTGGCGACGGATCGATGCCAAGCCAAAAGAGCAGGCCAAAGCCGAGGCCCGAGAGGGTCGAAAAGATGATAACTGACGGGGCGGGATGCATCAGGCGGACCCTCCGGGAATTTTGTCCAGCGTTTTGTCGAGCCAACTCAGGAAGCCGCGCGACTCGTCGGCGACGGGTTCGAGCATGGGAGCGAGGAGGGATTGATCATCCCATGAATCCTTGAGTCGCGGCGGAAGGTATTTGTTCACCGGCTTGGTGCCCATTTCCGGCATCAGGTCAAAACCGCCTCTGGATTCAACCAGTTGGCTGACGTCTGAGTTGGGATCACCTAGGTCGCCAAAGTGGCGGGCACCCGCAGGGCAGGTACGCACACAAGAGGGGATTTGATCCTCTTCGGGCAGATTTTCGTTGTAGATGCGGTCAACACATAGCGTGCATTTTTTCATCACACCTTCGGCCTGATCAAGTTCACGAGCGCCGTAGGGACAGGCCCATGCGCAGAGGCCGCAGCCGATGCAGCTGTCCTCGTTGACCAAGACAATGCCGTCTTCGACCCGCTTGTAGCTGGCGCCGGTGGGGCAGACGGTGACGCAGGGGGCGTCCTCGCAATGCAGGCAGGATTTGGGGAAGTGCACGGTCTGGGCGGATCCGGCTTCGGGCTGCACTTCGTAGCTGTGGACGCGATTGAGAAAAGTGCCCATCGGTTCAGTGCCATAGGGGCGTTGATCCGACAAAGGCGCGCCGTAGTTTTCGGTGTTCCAACCTTTGCAGGAGATCACGCAGGCGTGGCAACCGACGCAAGTGTCGAGATCGATCACAAGGCCGAGTTTGCGGTCGGTGGAGGTGGGAAGGGTGGTCATGAGAGGGCCTCCAGATGGGGGGCTGTATCGCGTCGGTATCGCGTCGGTATCGCGACTGTGCGGTTTCTGGGTCCTGGCATGGGGGCGCTGCCCCTTGCCGCAGCACAGCTGCGACCTCCCCGGGATATTTTGGGCAAGAGGAAAGAGTGTGTCATTTGCCCACCTTCCATTTGAGATCAGCCGGACCTTGGGCGACCGGAGATTTGATCGGGTCGAAGGTCGGTTGGCTTTCCGATGGCGCGTCGGCCTTTTCGATTTTCACCCGCAGGTCGAACCATGCGGCCTGGCCGGTGATCGGGTCGGAGTTGGCCCAGCGGAGGCCGTCGCCTTTGGGCGGCAGCAGCTCGTGGATCAGGTGGTTGAGCAGGAAGCCTTTGTTGGATTCTGGCGCGTCCTCGGAGAGCGCCCAGGTGCCTTTGCGTTTGCCGATGGCGTTCCATGTCCAAACAGTGTTTTCGTTGAGCGCCGCCTGATGCGCGACCGGCACGGTGATTTCGCCATGCACGGAGGTCACGCGGGCCCAGTCGCCCTCGGCGAAGCCGTGTTTCTGCCAGAGCTTGGTGGGCAGATAGAGGGGGTTTTCGCCGTGCAGCTGACGCAACCATGCGTTTTGGGTACCCCAGCTGTGATACATCGCCATTGGGCGTTGCGTTAAAGCGTGCACGTCGAACTCGTCGGCGTCGACGCTGGCGTCCTCTAGTGGCGGATACCAGATTGGCAGAGGGTCCATGACCTCTTTGAGGCGGTCCCGTAAGTGTTCCGGTGGTTGGCGATCCCCGTGGCCTTCGGCGGCGCGTTGGAATTTGCGCATCGGTTCCACGTAAAGTTGGAATAGGAAAGGCTGTGGCGCGTCAAACAGGCCGATTTCCACCGCCCAGTCCTGATAGTCCTGATTCCACGGTTTCATGTAGCGCGCAGCATCTGGCACATGTTGGATGGCGAAGCCGCCGTTTTCGATGTAGCGGTCCAATTGGTCCGGATTGACTTCGCCTCGTCCGAACTGGTCGCCGTCTTCACCCCGAAAACCCGCGAGAGGTCCTACGCCGGGGCGTCGTTCGTGGTTCACGATGTAGTCGGCGTAGTCTTTCCATTTGGGCGTGCCATCCTCGTTGAGGAAATGCGGCAAGCCGATGCGGGCGCCAAGTTCAATGAGCACCGACTGAAAACCCCGTACGTCGCGGTCCGGTTCGACCACGGGCCAGCGGATAGCATCGGCGGCACCGTCGGCCTCGCAGATAGGGCGGTCCAGCAGCGAGATACAATCGTGGCGTTCCAGATAGGTGGTGTCGGGCAGGATCAGGTCGGCGTAGGCGACCATTTCTGAGCTATACGCATCGGAATAGATGATACGCGGGATCTTGTAGCGGCCGTCCTCGTTGCGGTCGGTCAGCATTTTGATCACACCCGATGTGTTCATCGAGGAGTTCCACGACATGTTGGCCATATACATGAACAGCGTGTCGATCGGATAAGGGTCACCGGCGTGCGCGTTGGAGATCACCATATGCATCAAGCCGTGCACCGACATGGGGTTTTCCCATGTGAAAGCTTTGTCGATGCGGCAAGCGGTGCCGTCGTCATTGATCTGCAAGTCTTCGGGGCCGCGTGGAAAGCCCAAGTGAGGCCCGGCAAGCGGTTTTCCCGGGCGGCCGTAGCCGTGGGGAGTCGGGTGCGCTTCGACCGGTTTTGGGTAGGGTGGTTTGAAACGGAAACCACCGGGGACTTCGACGGTGCCCAGAAGGATTTGCAGCACGTGCAGCGCGCGGCAGGTCTGAAATCCGTTGGAGTGGGCCGAGATGCCACGCATGGCGTGGAAGCTGACGGGACGGCCGGTCATGGTTTTGTGGGTTTCGCCGCGGAAATCGGTCCATTCCTGCTCCAGCTCGAAGGCTTCGTCAAAGGCCACACGCGCAAGTTCGGCTGCGATGGTTTTGATCTTGGCTGCAGAGATGCCGGTTTTTTCGGCGACGTTTTCAGGCGCGTATTGCGGGTCGAGGTATTTCTCGGCCATCAGGTGCATGACGGTTTTGTGGGTCACACCTGCGTGGCGGTATTGGGCCGAAAGGTCCGGCTGCACGCCTTTTTGGTCAAACGGTGTGAGCTTGCCGGTGGTGCGGTCAATGACCAGTTGTTTGCCATCCTCATCGCGCATCAGCAGACCGGTTTCGCCGTCCACAAGCACAGGCGCATTGGTGTATTGTGCAAGATAGTGCAGGTCGATTTTGCCGGCCTTCATCAATTCATGCACCAGAGCGAGCACAAACAACCCGTCGGTACCGGGGGTGATGCCGACCCATTCATCCGCCACGGCGTTGTAGCCGGAGCGTACAGGATTCACACCAATGACCTTGGCACCGCGCGCTTTGATCTTGCCGATGCCCGCTTTGATCGGGTTGCTATCGTGATCCTCAGCCACGCCAAAAATCATAAAGAGTTTGGTGTGATCCCAATCGGGCTGACCAAACTCCCAGAATGCGCCACCCATCGTATAGATGCCCGCCGCCGCCATGTTGACGGAGCAGAAGCCGCCGTGGGCGGCGTAGTTTGGGGTGCCAAAATGCTGCGCCCAGAAAGATGTGAAGGACTGCGATTGGTCGCGTCCGGTGAAAAAGGCCAGCTTGTGAGGCGCAGTTTCGTGCAGTTCGGTCAACCAGCCCACGGCCGTTGAGATCGCCTCTTCCCACTCGATCTCGACATATTCGCCGGAGCCGCGTGGGCCGACGCGTTTGAGGGGTTTTTTCAGGCGGGAGGGCGCGTTGACCTGCATGATGCCTGCTGAGCCTTTGGCGCAGAGCACGCCTTTGTTGACGGGGTGGTCACGGTTGCCCTCGATATAGGCGACTTTGCCGTCTTTCATGTGCACGTTGATTCCACAGCGGCAGGCGCACATGTAGCAGGTGGTCTGGCGCACCTCGTCTGAGACTTTGGGCGAGGTGTCGAGCTTGGGCTGCTGAAAGGTCATGCTTGGTCTTTCGGTCAGGGTGTTCCGGAACTGATACCTTTGCGGGAATTGTGTTCCAGCGCAAAGGAAATTCTTGGGATTTTATCGGTCCTGCAGCGCTGTGTAAGGGCGCATGTCAGGGCCGTTGTAGAGCGTCAGCGGGCGGATCAGGATGTTGCTTTCCTGTTGGTCCATACATTGGATGATCCAACCGGGCATGCGGCCAATGGCAAAGATAGGCACGTACAGATCCATTGGGATGCCGTGCAGCTGGTAGATCACACCCGAGTAGAAATCGACATTCACGTTGAGGCCGTGGCGGGCGTAGGGCTTCATCGCCTCGACCACGCCTTGCAGGATTTCATACCATTCAGGAGCGCCCATTTCTTCGCCAAGTTTCTTGACGCCGTCACGCATGTGGCGCGCACGGGGATCTTCGGCGCGGTAGACGCGGTGGCCAAAGCCGGTCACAGCCTCGCGGTTTTTACGCTTGGCTTTGACATAGTCCGCGGCGTTGTCAGGCGTGCCAATTTCGGTGACCATTTTCATCACGTCTTCGGCAGCACCACCATGTGCGGGGCCAGCGAGAGTCGACAGGGCCGTCACAATGCCGCCGTGCAGGTTGGTGTCGGTGCCTATGGTGACGCGGGCCGCAAACGATGACGCGTTGGCGCCGTGTTCGGCGTGCAGGATGAAATCGACGTCGGCCAGTTTGGCGGCATCCTCGGACGGCTTTTCGCCCTTGAGCATCCAGAGCCAGTTGGCGGCATGGCTGAGCGTTTTGTCAGCCGCCACAGGGTCGCGTCCGTTGCGGATGTGTTCATGCGCGGCGATGATCATGGGCACTTGCGAGGTCAGGCGCAGTCCGTTGGCCAAGAATGCCTCGGGGCCGGTGGTCTGGCTGTCAGCTTCGAGCGCGGCGAGGGCCGACACGGCGGTGCGCAGCACGTCCATCGGGTGGCCGTCTTTGGTGGCGCGGATGATGTCATAGACTTGAGCGGGCAATTCGCGGTCTGCTTTGAGGGTGGCGTCAAAAGCGGTCAGTTCGGCGGTCGTGGGCAGCTCGCCATGGATCAGCAGATAACAGACTTCTTCGAATGTGGATTTGGTGGCGAGATCGTGGATGGAATAGCCGCGATAGGACAATTCGCCCTTGGCGCCGTCGATGTGAGACACGCCGGAACGTTCGAAGTAGATGCCTTTGAGGCCGCGGTTGATCTTGACGTTTTCGGTCACGGATGTCTCCTTTGAGGAAAATTGGGAGGTGTCATGTCAGCACTTGAGAAAGCCATCGAAGGCGCAAAGTCGCGCGATGCACGGGTTGTGATGCCCGAAATGGAAGACGCGCGGATTGCAGCAGCGGCTAAGCAACTGCGGGCTGACGGGATTTGCGAGCCGGTCGGGTTGGGCGACAACATGGATGCGTATGTTGCAGCCTTGGTCGAGGCTCGCGGTGTGAAAGAAGCTTTGGCACGGCGGATGTTATCGCGGCCGTTGTTTCGGGCGGCTGCGATGGTGGCTGTGGGCGAAGCGGACGCTATGGTGGCGGGCGCTGTGGCCTCCACCAAGAAGGTGATCGAGGCGGCGAGCATCGGCATCGGCTTGGCCGAAGGTGTGTCGGTGGCCAGTTCGTTTTTCCTGATGCGGTTTCCGGACGGGCGCGAAGTGATTTTTTCGGACTGCGGATTGAACGTTGATCCCAACGCGGAGGATCTGGCCGCGATTGCGCAGGCGTCCGAACGCAGCGGTGCGGCGTTGCTGGGCGACGCGCGTGTTGCGCTGTTGTCGTTCTCGACCGGAGCGTCGGGCACAGGGCCAAGCGTGGACAAAGTGCGCGAAGCGGCGGAGGCGACAGGGTATGTCGGGCCGGTGCAAGGCGATGCGGCGCTAAGCCCAGACGTGGCCGCGAAAAAGGGGCTGGGCAATGGTGATGCGAACGTCTTGGTGTTCCCGTCGCTTGACGCGGGCAACATTGCATACAAGTTGGCGCAGGAATTGGCCGGTGCACAGGCGCTGGGGCCGATCTTGCAGGGCTTCCGCAAGCCGGTGTGTGATCTGAGCCGCGGCGCCACGGTGCGCGATATTGTGGATGCAACTGCGGTGTCGTTGGCGTTGGGGTAGCGTGTTTTTGAACGGTTTGCCCGGCCGGTAAGTCGGGCTGCGCCTGCCTGCCCCTTTGGCAGGCGCATACGCGCCCGCCCAGTCAGGCGCAGCCCTAAGTTCGGGATAGAAAACGGGTCCACAGGGGAGTGGTCAAGCGCGCAGACCGACCTTGCGGTCGGTCGCAACAGTGTTGTTTTTCTCCCCCCTTGCAAGGCCTTAGCTGGCCTTTTGCGGGACCATGTCGGCAGGATCGATGCCCGCGACAGACACCGGTTTCTTCATCGCGTCACGGCGGAACGGTTCGCCCAATTCCTGATTGATCATAGCTTCGATCAAGGTGGTTTTGCCGTGGTTCATCTGATCGTCGATCGCCTTGTTCAGCGCGGCGGTCAGCTCGTCCATGGTGCGTGCGACGACGCCCTGAAGCCCACAGGCCTGTGCGATGCCTGCGTAAGACACAGAGGTGTCCAATTCGGTGCCAACAAAGTTGTCGTCAAACCATAGTGTCGAGTTCCGTTTCTCGGCGCCCCACTGGTAGTTGCGGAACACAATCTGCGTCACCGCAGGCCATTCGCCGCGACCGATGGCGGTCAGCTCGTTGACCGCGATGCCGAACGCGCCGTCGCCTGCAAAGCCGCAGACCGGTACGTCGGGTTGGCCGATCTTGGCGCCAACAATGGCGGGAAGGCCGTAACCGCAGGGGCCAAACAGGCCCGGGGCGAGGTATTTGCGGCCTTCTTCAAACGACGGGTAGGCGTTGCCGATGGCGCAGTTGTTGCCGATGTCGGAGCTGATGATTGCCTCACGCGGCAGGGCGGATTGGATCGCGCGCCACGCCATGCGGGGGCTCATCCAATCGGGTTTGTCAGCACGCGCGCGTTCGTTCCAGCTGGTGCCCGGATCGTCGTCTTCGTGGTCCATTGACGACAGCTGTTGTGCCCATGCAGATTTGGTTTTTGCGATGGTGGCCTTGCGGTCGGCGCGGCCCGCGTCGCCTGCGTCGTCGCTAAGCTGTTCGAGAATGCCCGTGGCAACCTTGGCCGCGTCCCCAACGATGCCGACTTCGACTTTTTTGGTCAGGCCAATGCGGTTCGGGTTGATGTCGACTTGAATGATTTTCGCATCCGCCGGCCAGTATTCCATGCCATAGCCGGGCAGTGTGGAGAACGGGTTCAGGCGCGTGCCGAGCGCCAGCACGACGTCGGCATTTTTGATCAACTCCATGCCTGCCTTGGAGCCGTTGTAGCCCAAAGGACCGGCAAACAGCGGGTGGTTTCCAGGGAAAGCGTCGTTGTGCTGGTAGCCGACGCATACCGGCGCATCGAGACGCTCGGCGAGCGCGATGGAGGCGGGGATCCCGCCCTCGGACAGCACCGTTCCTGCGCCGTTCAGGATGACGGGGTTTTTGGCAGATGACAGCAGCGCCGCGGCGTCGGCCACAGAGGAGGTGCCACCGGATGAGGCCTCAAATTCAATGGGGTCGGGGATGTCGATGTCGACCACCTGGGTCCAGAAATCGCGCGGGATGTTGATCTGGGCCGGGCCGCAAAGGCGCTTGGCTTGCGAGATCACACGGGTGAGGACTTCGGCGACACGGGACGGATCACGAACTTCTTCCTGATAGGCGACCATGTCCTGAAACAGGGCCATCTGTTCGACTTCCTGAAAGCCGCCCTGACCGATGGTTTTGTTGGCAGCTTGCGGTGTCACCAACAAAAGTGGAGTGTGGTTCCAATAGGCAGTTTTGACGGCGGTCACAAAGTTGGTGATGCCGGGGCCGTTTTGCGCGATCATCATCGACATCTTGCCGGTGGCGCGGGTGTAGCCGTCGCTCATCATGCCGGCGGAGCCTTCGTGCGCGCAGTCCCAGAACATGATGCCCGCCTTGGGGAACAGGTCAGAGATCGGCATCATGGCCGAGCCGATGATGCCAAAGGCGTGTTCGATGCCTTGGCGTTGCAGGACTTTTACGAACGCCTCTTCGGTGGTCATTTTCATTGGAGATCTCCTGAATCGCGAAAAGCGCACGTCGCGCGCGCGGGTTTTGAGGTGAAATTACGGGTCAGACGTCAAAGGCGTTAGGGCCAGATGTTTTCTCAACATAGCGCCAGATTAGAGAGTTTTCTCGATTTTGGCGATACGGGCGATGCCTTCGGGGATGCGCTCAGCCGGAATGGAGGAATAGCCAAGACGGTAGAAGTTTTGTGGCGGGTTTTCTGTGGCAAAGAAGGATTGGCCCGGTTCGATCAAAACGCTTTCACTTTGCAGCCTAGAGGCGAGTTCGTGTGAGTCGAGGTTTCGGTCTGCTTGCATCCAGAAAGAAGAGCCGCCGAAAGCGTCAGCGCCTGCGATGGTCAGGCCACAATCCTGAATGGCTTGCTTCATCACTGCGCGGCGGTGTTTGAGGGTTTTACGAAGACGTCGGATCAGGGCATCGTAGTGGCCTAGGGATAGAAAATAGGCGGCCGTGCGTTGGATGTGCCCGGGCGGATGACGCAGCACGGAGGCGCGCAGGGCACGGGCCTCGCGGATGAACGATTCGGAACCGACCAGATACCCGAGCCTTAGGCCTGGAAACAGCGATTTGGAAAAGCTGCCGACATAGATTACGCGCCCCTCGGTGTCCAAAGATTTGAGAGCGGGAGAGGGTGAGTCGGCGAAGGACATTTCGAACTCGTAGTCGTCTTCGACGATGAGCGCGTCGATGTCGCGGGCACGTTCCAGAAGGGCCTTGCGACGTGCAATCGGCATGGTCGCCGTGGTTGGGCATTGGTGACTGGGCGTTGCGAAAATAACGTCGGTTTCCGCAGAAATATCCGCGGGGTCAAGGCCGTCATTATCAACGTTTACAGGCTCCACATGGCATCGAGATTGGTTCAGGATGTCGCGCAGGGCGTGATAGCAGGGGTTCTCAATTGTCGCTGTGCGGCGTTGGGTCAAAAGGATCTGAGCAGCAATCCAGAGTGCATTCTGAGCGCCAAGGGTGATCAGGATTTCTTCGGGTCGGGCGATGATGCCACGACGTGGCAAGGTGTTGCGCGCGATGAACTCGACCAGACGCGGATCGTCCTGGTCGTAGTAGTCCGAGGTCAGCGCAGTGAAGTCTTTTTGTCCCAAGGCCTGTAGCGCACAGAGGCGCCAGTTGGCGTGGTCAAACAGCGATGGGTCGGTTTGGCCGTAAACAAAGGGAAAGCGATAGGACGCCCAGTCTTGCGGTTTTTCCGGCGTGTCGCCACCGGTGAAGCGGCGGCCAAGCGCACGAGTCCAGTCGATGCTGTCTTCGCGGTGCTTGGGCGGGGTGAAGCGGGGCGGTACAGGGGCATTGTCGGAGACGTAATATCCGGAGCGTCCGCGGGAGGTGAGGTAGTCGTTGGCGAGAAGTTCGGTGTAGGCGAGCGTCACGGTGATCCGGCTGACGTTGAGGTGGGTGGCGAGCTTGCGCGACGAGGGCAGTTTTTCGCCACGACGAAAACGGCCGGAAAGAATACCTTCGGCGATGAGCTGCTGAATTTGGGCTTGCAGGGTGCCCTGCGAGTCCGGAGAGAGAAAGAAGGTTTGAACTGAAATCGCCATGACCAGGATCGTATGCTGGACTTATGGCGAGTGCAAACTGGATTTATTCGGATCAGGCGAGGTGCGCGGAGATCGCGCACCCCCTTAGGATCAGCCGAACACTTTGGTCAGGGCGTTGTCGACCGCTGTGGTGATGGCGTCGATATCGGCTGCGGTGACAATCAGCGCGGGTGAGAAGGCGATCACATTGTTGCGGCCGGGCACAGAGCGGTTTGCCGCGCCGATGATCACGCCTTGCGCGCCGCAATCGGCAACCACGGCGCCAATGTCAGCTTCGTCCACCGGCTCTTTGGTTTCCCGGTCCTTGACCAGTTCGCAGCCGATGAACAAACCTTTGCCGCGCACGTCGCCGATAACGTCGTGTTTTTCCATCAGGGCGTTGAGGTTGTCCATCATGCGCGCGCCCATGGCGGTGCAGTTTTCAAGCAGGCCTTCCTCTTCGATGATCGCCATGTTTTCCAGCGCCGCCGTTGGGCCTGCAGTGCAGCCGCCGAACGTGGAGATGTCGCGGAAATGGTCGAGCTTGTCGGATGCGTTGGACTTGAACAGGTCAAAGACCTCTTCAGTGGTGACCATGCAAGCAATCGCGGCGTAACCGGAGGCCACACCTTTGGCCATGGTCACGAAGTCTGGCTTGATGCCGTAGTGCTGATAGCCGAACCATTCGGTACCGGTGCGCCCTACGCCGCAGACAACTTCGTCGATGTGAAGCAGAATGTCATATTGGGTGCAGATTTCCTGTACGCGTTCCCAATAGCCTTCGGGCGGCGTGATAACGCCACCACCGGCGGTGACCGGTTCAAGGCAGAGGCTGCCGACGGTCTCGGGGCCTTCGCGCAGAATCACGTCTTCGATCTGGTTGGCGGCCGCAATGCCGAAGTCGCGGCCGGACAGGTGACCAAGGCCAAGCTCGTCTTTGCGGTATTCCATGCAATGCGGCACGCGCACAAAGTCCGGCGCGAAGGGGCCGTATTGCATGTTGCGTTCGTCCTGACCGCCCGCTGACATCGCCGCAAGGGTTGAGCCGTGGTAGTCACGGTCGCGGTAGAGGATCTTGGTTTTCTTGCCGCCATACTTTTTGTGCGCAATCTGGCGCACCATTTTGAAGGCCTTCTCATTCGCCTCGGATCCCGAATTCGTGTAATATACGCGGCTCATGCCAGGCATCTTTTCGATCAGCTTTTCCGCGTAAAGCGCGCCGGGGATCGAGCCAGCGGCCTGTGCGAAATAAGGCATCCGGACCAACTGATCGCGCACGGCATCGGCAATTCGAGTGCGGCCGTAGCCAACGTTCACGGTCCAGACCGCGCCGGACACGGCGTCGATGTATTCTTTGCCGTTCTGATCCCAGACACGCATGCCTTTGCCTTCGATAATGATGCGGGGATCACTGGTTTCGAAGGGCTTGTGCTGCACCAAATGGTGCCATACGTGGGCCTTGTCGGCGCTCACCACGTGGCTCAGGTCGTTTTCTTTTAGTGTGCCGTCCATGGTGGACCCTCCTATTACTGATCTGCGGAGACGTTGGAAGTGTCGGACTGCGCAGGCGAAGTCCGAGCATTAGTTGCAGTCCATCCTCGCGAGATTTTCAAGCGAGTTTATAGGGCCAGTTGGTTTGGCAATGTATGTCCAAAAAAGGGATTTGGATGTCGTTGAGTCACACGCAATCAAATCTAACCAATTGATTAAAAAATAAAAAATGATAGCATGAGGCAGGGTTGCCGTGACTTTGGGCAGTAAAATAACTGTGACAAAGGTGCAAAAAAACATTGATCGGTGGTGCGATTTCCGCTCGGATTAAAGGCGGCGCGTTGGGACGGAATGATTGAGCTGGGCGAAAAGACCCTACAACCAGTTCCAGACGACACCAAAATGACAACGGGAGAAATAAAACATGACATTGAAACAGACTTTGACCGGGGCTGTGGCTGCGGCAGCCATGATGGCTGGCGCTCAAGCAGCGCACGCGGACATCACCGTGGCCTACTTCCTCGAGTGGCCGATGCCATTCCAATATGCCAAGCAGATGGGCACCTATGACGAAGCCCTGGGCACCAAGGTCAACTGGGTCAGCTTTGACACAGGTACTGCCATGAGCGCCGCAATGGCGTCGGGTGACGTACAGATTTCGGTCAGCCAAGGTGTACCACCTTTCGTGGTTGCTGCATCCGCCGGTCAGGACATCCAGATCGTCGACGTGGCTGTGAGCTACTCTGACAACGACAACTGTGTCGTGGCGTCCGGTCTTGAGATCGACAAAATGAGCGCAGGCGAGCTGGCTGGCAAGAAAGTGGCTGTGCCACTGGGTACCGCTGCACACTATGGTTTCCTGAGCCAGATGAACCACTTTGGCGTGGACGTCGCCAGCATGGAAGTTGTGGACATGGCCCCTGCAGAAGGCGCAGCAGCGCTGGCGCAAGGCTCGCTGGACATGGCTTGTGGCTGGGGTGGCGCGCTGCGTCGCATGATGGAGCACGGCAACATCCTTTTGACCGGTGCGGAAAAAGAAGAGCTGGGCATTCTGGTGTTTGACGCGACAACTGCGCCTGCATCGTTCATCGCTGAAGAAGGCGATATGCTGGCGAAGTTCCTGAAGGTGACTGCAGACGCCAACGCAATGTGGGCTGATGAGGCCAACCACGCGAAAATGCTGCCAGTGATCGCCAAGGACGCGGGCATGGACGAAGAAGGCACAGCTGCAACGCTGGCGACCTTTAAGTTCCCGACCATTGACGAACAGCTGAGCGGCGCCTGGTTTGGCGGCACAGCGCAGGAGTTTATGGGCGGCGTTGCTGGTGTATTTGTAGGCGCGGGTTCTATCCCGAGCGCACTGGACAGCTATGACGGTGCTGTGAACACAGGTCCGCTGGAATCCGCAAAAGGCATGTAAGTGCCGCGATGAAAGTTGGGCCGGGCGCGTACGACGTGCCCGGCCTTTTTGAAATCAATCCAAAGAACAGGCGGAGCAACCGTCGCGCCCGCAGAGATGGGCGGAAAGACCGATAGGGACCATGACCGGATTAACCATAAATAGCCTGTCCATGCGATTTGATCTGCCCGGCGGCGGGCATGTTCAAGCGCTCAAGGACGTGAGCCTCGACTTGAAGCAGGGCGAGTTGCTGAGTGTGCTGGGGCCATCGGGCTGTGGCAAAACCACGCTTCTGAATATTGTGGCGGGGTTTCTTGCGCCCACCGAAGGCCAGATCGAGATGAACGGCCACACCGTGCAGGGACCGGACGCCGAGCGCGGCATGGTGTTCCAGCAAGGTGCGCTGTTTGAATGGATGAGTGTCCGCGAAAACGTGAGTTTCGGGCCGGACATGAAAGGCATGCCAAAGGCGGAAAGCGCGGAGATCGTCGATCATCTGCTGGACGTTGTGGGTCTGCAGGATTTCAAGGAAAAGATGGTATACGAACTGTCGGGCGGGATGCAGCAGCGTGTGGCATTGGCCCGCTGTCTGGCGAATGATCCCGACGTGATCTTGATGGATGAACCGCTGGGCGCGCTTGATGCTTTGACGCGGGAAAAGATGCAAAGCCTTGTGCTGAAGCTTTGGAAAGAGACCGGCAAGACGATCATTCTGATCACCCACTCGGTCGAAGAGGCGCTGCTGTTGGGGGAGAGGTTGATCGTGATGGCGCCGCGTCCCGGGCGCATTCACAAGGAATACCGTCTGCCATTTGCCGATTTGGGCGTTGGCGCCGATCTGCGCGAGGTCAAGAAACATCCGGAATATGCGCCAACCCGCGAAGAGATCCTCAATATGATTTGGAACATGGAAGAAGAGATCATGGGCCGCACCGAGGAGACCGCATAAGATGGGACAGACTTTTGCAGATCTTGGTGGTGAGTTGCTCACCCTAATAATCGCGGTGGTTTCGGCTTTGCCGTATCTGGCGATCTATATTGGCGTCATTCTGGGTGCCTTTTTCATTTTTCACCTGATCAAACGCCAGTTGACGCCGGTGCATGATTACACATCCCTCAAGACAGTGACATTTGGCGACGAAAGCGCCGTGGTGTCCAACAAGGCCGCTTCGGTGATCTCTGTTGTTCTGATCTTTGTGTTCTGGGGCAGTTTTACCGGATCGGAATGGTTGCCGCGTTTCTTGCACGCGCCCGGACCGTTTGTCGGCGAGGCGAGCTTTACCTACACATTGGAGACCGAGGACGGCGCCACGGACGATGCCACAGTGACCGTTGTGGTGCATCCAGCGGGCGAAAAGCCGGACACGCCAGAAATCGCGCCTGGTGAAGGTCTGGCCAAAGACGATGTCGTCGTCGTGCAGAGTTATCGCAGCAAGCTGTTGCGGTGGGACAGCAATGACGAGGTGACCCGAAATGACGGCGCAAAAATTGTTGCCGTGGACGGGCAGTCGATCAGCCGGGCCAAAAATGTCGACGTCGGGTTCGGCTCTGTTGCGCTGACCGACAAGGGCACTTTGAACTTTGCGCCTGCGACGGGAATGCAGATGGAAGATATCTGGTTGCCCGCGCCGGAAAGTGTGTGGCGTCGCCTGATATCGGTAAGCCGCGAGGGCTATCAGAATGTGAAGCTGTCCGAGCACCTGAGCTATTCTCTGTTCCGGGTGATCGTGGGCTTCGCGCTGGGCGCTATGGTGGGAATTCCACTGGGCTATGCCATGGGACTGAGCGATTGGGCGCGCGGTTGGTTTGATCCAATCGTCGAGTTCATGCGTCCTGTGCCGCCATTGGCGTTGATCCCGCTGGTGATCATCTGGGCCGGCATTGGTGAGCAGGGTAAGATCATCCTGCTGTTCCTCGCCGCCTTGTGGATCATGGCGATTGGTGCGCGATCCGGTGTGTCGGGTGTGAACATCACCAAGGTGCATGCGGCCTATTCGTTGGGCGCCAGCAAGCGGCAGATCCTGCGCCACGTGATCATTCCGAACTCGTTGCCTGAGATATTCACAGCCGCGCGGGTGGCGATGGGCGTCTGTTGGGGCACGGTTGTCGCCGCAGAGCTTGTGGCGGCTGAAAAAGGTGTCGGTAAGATGATCGTGGCTGCGTCCAAATTTCAGGACACAGATATCGTTCTGATGGGGATCATCCTGATCGGGATCATCGGCTTTGGCATCGATATGTTGATGCGCTGGGTCGAGAAGTATCTCGTGCCTTGGAAAGGCAAAGCCTGATCCGGGCGGGGTAAGAAAAACCCGTGATGAGAAAAAGAAACGCCGGAGGATGAACCCTCCGGCGTTATTCGTTTTAGCAGGTTCTGTCGTTTAGCCCATTGGCACGCCGGAGATCGATTTGACCTCGCAGAATTCGTCCAGACCCCAAGTGCCGCCTTCGCGGCCGTTGCCGGACTGGCCGTAGCCGCCAAAGGGCGAGCCGTTCACACGGCTGACGCCGTTGGTTTCCACCATGCCGGAGCGCAGTTGACGGGCGACGCGCAGGCGTTTCTCGTCGTCTTGGGTTTGCACATAGTTGGTCAGGCCGTAGACCGTATCGTTGGCCATTTCGACCGCCTGATCTTCGGTTTCAAACGGCGTGATCGCCAGCACGGGGCCGAAGATTTCCTCGCGGTAAATGGTCATGTCGGGCGTCACATCCGCAAATACCGTCGGGCGCACGTAGAAGCCTTTGTTCACGCCTTCGGGACGGCCGAGGCCGCCGGCGACAAGTGTGGCGCCTTCTTTGATGCCGGTTTCGATCAGGCCCTGAATTTTGTTGAATTGCAGTTCACTGACGACGGGACCGATATGGCGGCCCGACTCGGTTGTGGCGCCGACCTGAGTGGCCTCGGCTGTGGCTTTGGCTTGGTCCACGGCGTCGGCATAGCGGTTGCTTTCGACCATCATGCGGGTTGGGGCGTTACAAGACTGACCGGAGTTCTGCATGCAGTGGATCACGCCGCGTTTGACGGCCTTTTCGTCGGCATCGGCAAAGATCAGGTTGGCGCCCTTGCCGCCAAGTTCGAGGCTGACGCGCTTGAGCGAGTCCGCTGCCGCTTTGGAGATTGCGATGCCTGCGCGGGTGGAGCCGGTGAAGGACACCATGTCCACGTCAGGATGCGCCGAGAGCTGCGAACCTACGCCGGCACCGTCGCCGTTGACCATGTTGAAGACGCCAGCAGGGAAGCCGGCTTCGTCTATCATTTCGGCGAAAACGATGGAGGACAGTGGCGCGATTTCGGATGGTTTGAGCACCATAGTGCAGCCCACCAAAAGCGCCGGGATCGCCTTCAGGAAAACCTGATTCATCGGCCAGTTCCAAGGGGTGATCATCGCGCAAACGCCGATGGGCTCCTTGCGCATGCGGTCCGCGCCCATGGCGTATTCAAACTCAAAATCTTCGAGCGCCTCAAGGAAACCGTCCAGATGCCAGGTGCCAGAACCCCACTGGCCGGATTTGGCCAGATCGATAGGCGCACCCATTTCGGCGCGCATGGCTTCGGCCATATCGGCGCGGCGGGCCATGTAGATTTCACGCAGCTTTTTGACCAGCGCAACGCGCTCTTCCAGCGGGGTTGCGGCCCAAGCCGGGAAAGCGACGCGCGCTGCGGCAACTGCAGCGTCGGTGTCGGCTTGATCGCCAATGGAAATCACCGCACAGGCGTCTTCGGTAGCGGGGTCGATGACGGTCATGTCGTTGGCCGTTGCCGGCGCGACCCATTGGCCGTTGATGTAAAATTCGCGTTTCTCGATCATGGGGTCTCTCCTTATCGATCTTTGCAGGCACCTTGCCCGTGCAAATCGAGGCCCGCAAGGGAAAGAGACGCGCGGTCACGAAGGATATGATCAAATTATTGAATGCATCTTGGGGTGGTGTTCAAATTCGACGGATGTAGTCTGTGCGAGGTCGCAAAGCGACCAATCATTGTTTTTTGGATAGCAGATCGTCTGAGCCTTTTTTGACCGGTGCTGACGACTTTGTATCCCCGATCACAGAAAGCGAGCGAGACATGGGTCTTCGAATCAACGACACAGTTCCGAATTTCACAGCAGAAACGGATCAGGGCACGATTGCCTTCCATGACTGGATTGGCGACAGCTGGGCGATCCTGTTTTCGCACCCCAAAGATTTTACACCGGTTTGCACCACCGAATTTGGCGCCGTGGCGCAGTTGGCTGACGAATGGGCGGCGCGCAACACCAAGGTGATCGGAGTCTCGGTGGACGGTGTTGAGGAGCACAAAGGCTGGAAGAAGGACATCGAAAGCTTTGCTGGCACAGAGGCAGGTTTCCCGATCATCGCAGATGAAGGTCTGGCTGTGTCCAAAGCGTTCGATATGCTGCCCGCCGAAGCATATATGCCGGACGGACGCACCCCGGCAGACAGTGCCACCGTGCGGGCGGTGTTCATCATCGGGCCTGACAAACAACTAAAGTTGTCGATGACTTATCCGATGAACGTGGGTCGCAATTTTGCCGAAGTGCTGCGCGCGCTGGACGGATTGCAGACCGCCACCAAGGAAAACGTGGCCACGCCAGCCAACTGGACGCCAGGCGGCGACGTGGTGATCCCTGTGGCCGTCAGCGACGCGGATGCGACGGCGAAATACGGCAGTTTCAAAACGCATTTCCCATATTTGCGCACCACAAAACTGTAGACACGATCAACCTGACTTATTCAGGACGAAACAAGAAAGCGCGCCAAGTGAGGCGCGCTTTTTTTGTGCCCTCAACTGGATTGCCGAAGCGGCGATGAGCGTTAATCCGCTGGCAAGGACTCTCTGCCATGTGTCAGTTTGATGAAACAAGGTTTGGCATATCTCCCAACTGTTTTGGCGCTGGCGCTTTGTGTGCTGCTGGTGCCGATTCTGGCCGTTGCAACCGGCCCCGTCGATGTGTCGAAGCCGGTTGTTGTTGTGGCGAGACCGGGGGCGGACCTTGTGCAGATCATAGAAATTTCCGGTGGCGCGGTCATCGGGTTGGAAAACGCACCCTTGGGGGCTTTGGGGTACTCGGATGACCCGAAGTTCGCACAAAACCTGAGAGCAAATGGCGCGTGGGCTGTATGGGATGGCCGCACGATCGCCGAACTCTGTGGAGTGAAGACATGAACGATATGAATGACCTTGCTAGTATTCGCAAAAAAGGCGTGACCATTCTGTTGGTGGCGAACCTAATACTGGGGATCGTTGCGGTAGGTGTGGCGGGGCTGCTTGCCAAAAGTGTGATACCTTTTGCGATCCTTTCGGTTGTCTTTTTGGCCCTGGGGTTTTGGGCGAACAGGGGCGGATCAGGTCTGCATCACCGGATGGCCGCAACTGTGGCCGGTGCTGGGCAGGTGACGTTGATCGTGGCAGCTTTTGCCGGCCATCCTTGGCAGATCGACGCGCATATGATCTTTTTTGCGTATATCCCGATCACGGCCGCAATGTTGTGCCCGATTTCGATCTTTACGGCTGCGGTGGTCGCGTTGGTTCACCATCTCGGGCTGACGTTCCTTATGCCCGCCATGGTGTATCCGTCGCTGGATTTGGTTGAGAATATCATGCGGTCGTTGTTCCACGGCGTCGTGGTGATTGCGGAAACCGGAGCGCTGTATTTCGGGGTCAAACGCAATGTGATGCGAATGGAAGACCTCAGCAAAGAGCAAGAGCGGCTTTCGGAAGTCATGGCAACATTGTCCGACGAAAAGGCGATCATTGAGTCCAAAGAAAAAGCCGCAAACGAAGTGGTAGAGCGGCTGCACGTTGGCCTCTCCAAGGTTGCCAAAGGCAATCTGGTTGCGCGTATCGATGAGCCATTTGCCACCGAATACGAAGATCTGCGGGTGAGTTTCAATGCAGCCATTGAATCGCTGAGCGGCATCATCAGTTCGGTGACCACCGTGTCTCACCAGATCGGAATTGATTCCACAGAACTGGCCGAAGTTTCGGCAAGCGTGGCCACCAGTACGGAAAAACAGGCAGACGCTCTGAGCAGGGTAACCGAGTCGGTGGAAGTAATCGCAGATGGCATGCAGGTGGCCGTCGGCAAAGCAGAAGAAATGCAGGTCCGCTTTGACAGCACTCGCGGAGTGACGGAGACCGGCACAGACGTAGTGCGCCGCGCAGTGGAAACGATGGACGAGATCGAGCAATCCTCCAGCCAGATCGACCATGTTGTTGCGTTGATTGAAGACATCGCGTTTCAAACCAACCTATTGGCCCTGAACGCCGGGGTCGAAGCCGCCCGCGCGGGCGAAGCTGGTGCTGGTTTCGCCATCGTTGCATCGGAAGTGCGCGGGTTGGCGCATCGGTCTGCGGAAGCAGCGCAGAACATCAACCAGCTGATTACCCAGAGCAATCAACATGTTGGTGTCGGCGTGTCGCTGGTACGCGAGGTTGGTACGGCGTTGGAGACGATCTTGGGCGAAGTGAATGAGGTGAATGACTACATCACCGAGATCGCACAAATCTCCGGCCAACAAGCCGATTCGGTTAAAGATATTCGCGGATCTATGCAGACGCTGGGCATGGAAACCCAAGGCAATGCAGCGCGGTCCGAGGAGGCCTCGGCATCCACGGCCAGCTTGGATGCGTCGGTAGAGAAATTGGTGGATGGGCTGAGCGGATTTGTCGTTGAAAAAGGCGGCGCGCAGCCTGCGAAATCCGGTTTCCGGACAACACGCGCTGCGTGACTGTCGCGGTGTCTGCTGCTGGAACAGGTGATCGTTGAGAGGCGTGATCTTGCGTAGAGAGTATAAAGATTGACGCCGCCGGAGGGAATCTCCGGCGGCGCTTTTTCTGGGTAGAAGAGGTCGGCGGTCCCGATCTCTTGAGGTGGGCGACCGCATATGAGAGCGGCGGGTTTGAGCCCAAAATGCATTTTTTTTCGCCGCGAAGGTCAGGTTTAAGATAGCGGATGGGACTATCTGCAGGCGTCGATCAGGCGTAGGCACGATTCCTTTTGAACGCCCAAGAGCAGACACCAAGCACAACCATCAAGACAACAGTCGTCGTTAATCCCGATTTCACAATGGAAGCGGCACTTGCCCCCAAGACAGTGTTGGCTGATATTTCTGGCCAACTCAGGATCATGAGGCAGATACCAGCGTTCTCTAGATAGTCAGCGATGGCTGCCGCAACAGCGAACCAAGTTCCAACTTGGACAAGTGTTTGACTTACGTCTCGTGAACCAAGCCATTTGAACAATGATATTAGGGTCAGCGCCATCAGCGCGGGATAGATTAGATCAAGTGGAATTTGTCGCGTGAGATAGTACCACCTTCCAGAGGATCCCAAGGCGTCGATCAGCGAATTTGCCAGTTCAGCCGAATATCCGCCGGGGCGCATGTCAAAAGGGCGCAAGCCGGACAAAGTCTCGATGTGCGCCAGAGTGCCAAAGATCATCAGTAGATAGACTGCGGCGGCAGCGAGACCGAAGAGTGCCGCTTGCCGGCCGTACTGGTTGGTTGATATCGTCATTTTCATAGGTTGTTCTCCTTACCATTCGCACTGTCGTACCGAGGGCGAGCAAAGCTGGCATTATCGTTTGATAAGGAATTCTCGATTTGGACCTTTTGACTTATCTGACATGTCCCCCGAACGCTTTGGAAAAAGTTACCGCGCGAAAGTTCGCGGCAGCATGGAATGTTGAATATGTAGAAAAGGGACGTCGCATTGCGGCGCAAGGCGAACCAGATCCATATGAACACATCATTCTTGATGGGCGCGCCACGAGCCAAATCACCGATACCGAAGGCCGGGCCGTTTGCGTTGGCTTCCACGCTGGTCCATGCGTGGTCGCACCAAATGTCGCGAGAACCAGAAATGGTGCCTCGCTCGTTTCAATAGACGTGAATGCAGATGCACTGGTTGCGCAAATGGACAGCCGCGCTTTGACTGAGCTTATGTTGGCATCGGAGCCAATTCGAGAATGGGCAAACGGCATTTTGCAACAAGAGTTGGCCCGCAAAGTTGACCGAGAGTGGTGCCTTGCCGCACTTGGCGGCGCAGATCGCCTTGCCTGGTTTCGCAAAAATTTTCCGCGCTACGAAGAGCTATTTGGTCACTATTTTATAGCATCGTTTCTCGGGATCACACCAGTCACACTCAGTCGGCTTCGCAGTGCGGAGCGAGACACAGCCGTTGATTAAAGGTTCGATTGCAGAAACCTCAGCCAATATAGCGACCTTGGTGACAACCGCAGCGAGATGGCGCAAAGTCTCGCAGAGCAGACAATCAATGTGGCCAGAACAATCAAGAGTTCCCTTATCGCTAGAGCTTTGCCTTGGCAGCGCTCGACCTGCCCTCCAAACGGGGCGAACGCCTCGCTGCACGTTCTACGGGTCGGGCGCGGTTGCTTCCTTTGAAGTTTCAACGCCGATTCTTCTGCCCCTTAGAACAACAAAAAGCCCCGGCGTTTCCACCGGGGCTTTCTGAAATTGATGTCAGAAGAGATTAGTCTTCTTTTTTCTCAGCAACGACTTCTTCGCCGGTTTCCTGATCAACGACTTTCATCGACAGGCGTACCTTGCCGCGGTCGTCAAAGCCCAAGAGTTTGACTTTCACTTCCTGGCCTTCCTTCAGAACGTCCGAAGGGTGGTTCAGGCGGCGGTTTTCGATCTGGGATACGTGCACCAGACCGTCGCGTTTGCCGAAGAAGTTCACGAAGGCACCGAAGTCGACGATTTTGACAACTTTACCGGTGTAAACTGCGCCTTCTTCTGGCTCGGCCACGATCGAGTGGATCATGTCGTAGGCTTTTTTGATGGCTTCGCCGTTTGGCGATGCAATCTTGATCACGCCTTCGTCGTTGATGTCGACTTTGGCGCCGGACACTTCAACGATTTCACGGATGACCTTACCGCCGGACCCGATGACTTCACGGATTTTGTCGGTTGGGATGTTCATGGTCTCGATGCGAGGCGCGTGTACTGAGAATTCAGCGGCACCTGTGATCGATTTGTTCATCTCACCAAGGATGTGCATGCGGCCGTCTTTGGCTTGAGCAAGCGCTTTTTCCATGATTTCAGGTGTGATGCCTGCGACTTTGATGTCCATCTGCAGCGATGTGATACCGTTTTCGGTACCAGCCACTTTGAAGTCCATATCGCCGAGGTGGTCTTCGTCACCCAAGATGTCGGACAGGATCGCGTAAGAGCCGTCGTCTTCGAGGATCAGACCCATGGCAACACCGGCAACCGCGTTCTTCAGCGGAACACCTGCGTCCATCATCGACAGCGAGCCACCACATACGGACGCCATGGAGGACGAGCCGTTGGATTCGGTGATCTCGGAAACGATGCGCACTGTGTATGGGAAATCGGTGGCAGCTGGCAGAACGGCCTGAAGGGCGCGCCATGCGAGTTTACCGTGACCGATTTCGCGACGGCCGGGAGGGCCCACGCGACCAGCTTCACCAACCGAGTAGGGAGGGAAATTGTAGTGCAGCAGGAAGTTGGATTTGAAGTTGCCGTGCAGGGCGTCGATGAATTGCTCATCATCGCCGGTGCCCAGAGTGGTGACAACCAGACCCTGTGTTTCACCACGGGTGAACAGAGCCGAACCGTGGGTCCGTGGCAGTAGGCCAGTTTGGCATACGATGTCACGGATCTCGTCCGTCTTGCGACCGTCGATACGTGTGCCGGTTTTGACAACGTCACCGCGCAGGATGCCGCCTTCGAGTTTCTTGAGAGCCGAACCGAGGTTGGCGTCTGCAAGTTGCTCTTCAGTCAAGGCTGCTTTGATCGCGTCACGCGCAGCGGCAACAGCGGCGGTGCGCTCCTGCTTGTCGGTGATCGCGAAGGCTGCGCGCATCTGGTCTTCACCAGCGGCTTTCACGGCCTCATAGAGATCGCTGTAGTCAGGCGCTTGGAAGTCAAACGGCTCTTTGGCGGCATCTTCGGCCAGATCAATGATCAGGTCGATGACAGGCTGAATTGCATCGTGAGCAAATTTCACCGCACCGAGCATTTCTGCCTCAGAGAGTTCGTATGCTTCGGATTCAACCATCATGACGGCGTCTTTGGTGCCGGCCACAACAAGGTCGAGACGCTGCTCTGGCTTGGTGCGCAGGTCCTGCATGTCGTCAACAGTTGGGTTGAGGATGTAGTCGCCATCTTCAAAGCCAACACGTGCCGCAGCAACTGGGCCCATGAACGGTGCGCCAGAGATGGTCAGAGCCGCGGAAGCTGCGATCATCGCAACCATGTCGGGGTCGTTGACCAGATCGTGGCTCAGCACGGTGCACATCACCAGAACTTCGTGTTTGAAGCCGGGGACGAACAGGGGGCGAATTGGGCGGTCGATCAAACGAGCAGTCAGCGTCTCTTTTTCAGTGGGACGTGCTTCGCGTTTGAAGAAGCCACCAGGTACTTTACCGGCGGCATAGTATTTTTCTTGGTAGTGGACGGTCAGAGGAAAGAAGTCCTGACCGGGTTTTGGTGCCTTTGCAAAGGTCACAGCGGCCATAACGGATGTTTCGCCCAGAGTGGCGATGACACAGCCGTCAGCCTGACGGGCAATTTTGCCCGTTTCCAGTGTGAGCGTTTCTTCGCCCCACTGCATGGATTTTGTCGATACGTCGAACATTTACGATTCCTAGCTGGGAGCACTCCCAGGCGTATCCCGGGTCTCCCGTTTGAAATGGCGGCCCCATTGCCGCCGACCCCTCTATCCTTGATTTGCAGCGCCGGGGTCGGGACGCAACGTCTCAGATGGAGCGCGCATACCGGAAAACAAGGCGTTTGGAAACCAAATTTGTTGAGGGGTTGCGGCCAAAGTGGCGGATTTCAGCGGCGGATTCCAGCTAGCGAACACATTGTTTCCCAATCAGAGGTAGATTTGGGGCGCAAAAAAGGCGAATGTGTGGCGGTGATCGTGTGGCGGTGGGGGCTGGCTGCGCGGAGATATTGGTGCGCCAGAAAAGGCGCTATGCTGCGAGTATTATTATGAAAGTTCCCGCTGTCCGTATTCCCGGTACGTTGATTCTCGCGCTTTTGATGGGCGCGTTTTTGTTTATCGCAGGGTGTTCTGAACCTGTAACACGTAACACAATTGAAGACATTCCTGTGGCGACGCCGGCCGCAACGCCGGTTGTTGAACCCGAAGTGAGCCGCAACGCATCACCGCGTATTCTCGCGATGGGAGACAGTCTAATGGCGTGGCATAATGTGTCGGGCCGGTCGATCGCGCACCATGTCGGCAAATCGCTAGAAGAGCCGGTGGCAAACCACGCGATAAGCGGTGCCCGCATTATCTACAAATTGCCGGTGTCCGGGGCGATGGGGATGAAAATCGCCAACCAGTATCGCAAAGGTGACTGGGATTGGGTGGTGTTGAACGGCGGCGGCAATGATTTGTGGATGGGCTGCGGCTGTGGTGCCTGCGAGAACCGCATGAACAAGATGATATCAGAGGATGGCCGCAAAGGCGCGATCCCGCATCTGGTCGACAGCTTGCGTGGCACGGGTGCCAAGGTCGTCTATGTCGGCTATTTGCGCAGCCCGGGCGCGTGGTCGCCGATTGAGGGCTGCAAACCTGCAGGCGATCGCCTTGAGGCACGTATTGCCAAGCTGGCACAGATCATGCCGGAAATGCACTTTGTCTCGCTTGAAGATTTGGTCCCGCACGGGGATCGGAGCTATCACGCGGTCGATATGATCCACCCGTCGCTCAAGGCAAGCCGCGAGATCGGGCAACGTGTGGCGGCAGTGATCCAAGAGGTCGAAACCGGAAGCTGACGGCAAGCGCTTTGGGGTTTCAATTTTTGACGGCGGCTGCGTGGGCGGGCGCCGTTTTTCTGTGTGACCGGTCGTGGTAATGCCAATTATGCCCGCTGCCCTTCAAATGCTGGCGTTTGCCCGAAAATCGTCGGGAATTATCCCCGATTGTTTGGATTGGCACGCGTTCAAAAGTTGGTGGCATAAAAGCGCAAGTGCTGGTTTGCAAAGTTCCCATTTCCTTTTCATCGAAGGCAGCCAAGGCGGTTGCCAAAGTCAGAAAAGGTTGGACCCCATGACACACACATTCAAATCCACTGCCATCGCCGCAATCGTCGCCTCTTTGGCACTGACCGCCCCCATGTCTGCTCAGGCAGGTAGCATTGGTAAAAAGGCCATCAAAGGGGCCGTTGCAGGCGCGGTCATTTCCGAGATCACCGGAGGGGATGCAAAAGACGGCGCGAAGATCGGGGCTGCTGCTGGCGCGTTGAGTGGCGTGGTTGACAAGAACCGCAACAATGACCGCCGTTCCAACAATAAACACAAAGCCAAAAACCGCTAATTTACGAAGAGAATTTGCTCGAAAGGGTATTCCTTTCCAACCGATGTCGGAGGCCTTCGACATTCTGCTTCAAAGCCGGTGGGCGCTTCGCCTGCCGGCTTTGTTGCATTTTAGCTTTGGGGTGTTGTTTTGCCAGATAGTGGCGTGCCTTCGCTCCGTTTTCGAAAATCTCGCGGTGTGGTGCCGAACCACCGGCGAAAGGCGGCGCTGAAGCTGCTGGCCTCGTTGTATCCAAGAAGGAACGCGATTTCGGTCAGTGGGAGGTCGCTGTTGAGCAAGTAGTCGCGCGCCAATGCCTTTCGGAGGTCACTTACAAGTTTTGCGAATGTGGTGCCTTCTTCAGACAGCCTGCGTGCCATGGTGCGAACGCTCATCCCGATTTCACGGGAGATTTTTTCTTGAGTGGCCATCCCTGAGGCAAGGTGTTCTGAGACCAGTTGTTCGATCTTGCGCGCAATGCTGTCGGGAGACCGTGGCAGTTGGGCGATTGTGGTTTCACAGATCGCCAAGAGTGTCCGTTGGAGGTTGTCGTCTGCGGTTGTGAGCGGCACGTCCAAGTCAGTGGACTTGAATGCGATGACATTTTCCCGCTGCCTGAACAGGACATCGCAACCGAAGAACATTTCAAACGATTTGGTGTTTGAGTTCCGCGCATGGGCGAAGTGCACATAACGAGGGGACAGTTGACGGTTGGCGAAGTCGCGCAAGGCGAACAAGGTGCCGACGGCGCCGAACTCTGCATATTGGCTGGTTGGGTTCGATGTGGACACGTCATAGCGCCAGCGCAGAAAGGATGTCTCAGGGCCTTCTTCCAAGGTTGATTTGCTGGCGTCTCCGAGCACTCGTTGAAAGCGGGTGATGTTTCTTAGGTATCCGCCAATGGTGGGGGCAGAAACGCCGACATATGCCAAAAGCCCGGCCTTTTTGACGATGTCAGGTGACTGGGCAAGGTCAAATCCAAACAGGTCGTTTTGGGTCAGGGTGCAGGCTCTGCGAAACAGAGTCAGTGTCTTGTCAAACGACCAACGCGTGTCGGGATCATTGAACTGGCTCGGACTGACACCCAACCCTTTCAGAGCGTCACGTTCTGAAACGCCTTCCTGAACAAGCTTTTGCAGCAGGACCTGTGCCCAAACCACATTGTGTGTTGGCGTATCAGATTTCATGTCGCCTCGAAGGACTGCGTTTCGATTGTCTTTGAGTATGGACGACTGCGCCGTTGATTTCTATGCCTGTGACAGGGGCGTCGGAATTGGGCAGTGCAACAAAAAAAACGCCCGCTCCGGAGAGCAGGCGTTTCGTGTATTCCGAATGATCGGGCGTCTTAGCGGCGGATGCCGAGACGTTTGATCAGGTCCTGATAGCGTGCATCGTCTTTGCCCTTGGTGTAGTCCAGCAGCTTACGGCGCTGAGCAACCATTTTCAAAAGGCCACGGCGACCGTGGTTGTCTTTTTTGTGGGTTTTGAAGTGCTCGGTCAGGGTGTTGATGCGCGAGGTGAGGATGGCAACCTGAACTTCGGGCGAACCGGTGTCGCCTTCTTTGGTTGCGAATTCCTTCATCAGGCGGGCTTTTTCTTCAACTGTGATCGACATCGGGGTCTCCTAATCTAAAGGTTTCGGGCGCAAGCCGGGATGTCGTCCAGCAAGGTCCATAGAGGTCTGCACAGAGATTCCCTGTGCAGACAGGCGATATAGGCCGGTTTTGTCAGAAAGAAAAGGGGTTTGTGTCGTTTAGCCAATGGCCGTTTGTGCAATCAGGGTGATGTCGCTGACCTCCAACGAGGCGCCGCCGTGCACGATCGCGAGCGCTTCTCCGTCGACGATGACCTCGATCATATCGGGATCGCTGGCGATGGGGCGAATTTCCACGTCCGGTGCATCGGCTTGATTGGGATAGAGCAGAACGAGATTGTCCTCGGCCTCATCGAAATCCATGACCGTGATTGGAGCCTCGGCGGTGCCATCCAGCATGAAAGTGTCGGCATCCTCTCCGCCGGTCAGAATATCGTCTGTGCCACCGATCAACGTGTCGTCCCCGCCGCCGCCATTGAGGTAGTCGACGTCGGGATCAGCGGGGCTGGTGTTGCCAACCACCAAGTCATCGCCCGCGCCACCAAACAGCGTGTCCGCACCAGCACCGCCGTCAAGCTGATCGTCTTCATAGCCGCCATGCAGCGCATCGTCGCCCGCGCCACCAAGCAGCGTGTCATCGCCAAAGCCACCCACCAAGGAATCTGATCCAGCGTCGCCGGATAAGTGGTCGTTGTCACCGTGGCCAAACAGCGTGTCGTTGCCGTCCCCTCCGGTCAGGCTGTCGTCGCCATGTTCACCATGCAAGATGTCATTATCCGCGCCGCCTGACAGCGCATCATCGCCGTCGGCACCATGCAGTATATCGACGCCTTCGCCACCCGAGAGAGTGTCATCGCCCGCATATCCGTTGATTTGATCGTCGCCTGCGCCACCGCTGATGATGTCCTCATCAGGCGTGCCCGACAGAATGTCATAATCACCGCTGCCGATGATGACGTTTGGTTCGGACACATCGGGCGGTACCGACGTGTCCGTTGTATCGTCCCCCGGAATATCCGAAGTGACAGGCGTTTCTTCTTCCAGATCATCTGCTTCGGTGTCGAGACCGGCGTCGTCACCGTCGTCAATTCCAACAAACACAGCAGCGCCGGCTATTGCAGCCAGCAAACTCGCAAACATGAGCATCACACAACTCCACTCACCCCGTAGCCATTAGGCCATACATCGGGCGGTTTTCAAAACGCGGATTGGAGAGGTGGTTAATCTGTGGTTTTTGCCAGTTTGGCATGCCGTTATCGTCAGATATCCCAACGTTCAGGCTGGCAGGCATAGGCAATATACAGAGGGTGGCGCGGGTGGCCGTGTTTGGTCAGACCCAAGTGGTGGATCTGACGGGCGGTCTCACGCAGCACATCGCGCATTTGAAATCCCCGGTCCAGATGGTCGCCATGCGCGCCCCATGCCGCGATGATCACATCGGCCCAGTCACAGCTTTGCGCCACCACGACGTCGTTGTCTGGACCTGCCGGTGCGGGGTGTTTGCGCAGCAGTTTAGGGTCGGTTTCGCGCAAGCCGAAAATGTTGACCGCCCGAAAGCCACCAAAGCCAAGCGCGCGGGCGCGACGTTCGCAGCGTTCGATTGTTGGGTCGTTTTGCCGTTCCGTGGCCTTGGACGGGTTGAGCATGATGAACAGAACGCGTTTGCGGCTGTCATCCCAAACCCGCGTGAGGGCATAGCGGTACGTTTCGCAGTCAGAATAGATTGCGGAGGAGGCCGCGTCGTCCTTCTGGAAGTCGCGGGTGATCATGTTTGTGGGCGCACAAAGACCCGGCTTGGGTGCAGCTCACCTGCCTTAAAGATACCGACAGCGACGGCTTCACCGTCAAAGCTGGCCCAGCACTCTTCGCCGTATTCGACATCAGAGGCGATCACCATGCCGGGATTGCCGTTGCGCAGACGGGTGGTGCCCTCGGACGTTGCTTTGACCTCCGGCAGGTCGGCAAGGCCTTCTTCGAGTGGGCGCAGGTATTGGTCGAGCTCCGGCTGTTTGGCCATATCTTCGATTTGGGCGAGCGTCAGGCCGTCCCCGGCATCAAACGGGCCGGACCAGATGCGACGCAGTTCGCGCACATGACCGAAACAGCCAAGAACGGCGCCAAGATCGCGGGCGATGGAGCGAACATAACCGCCCTTGCCGCAGGTCATTTCCAACGTCACGTGATCGGCGTCTTCGCGGTCGGTCAACACCAGTTCTTCGACCCAAAGTGGTCGGGCGGCGATCTCGACGTCTTCGCCGTCACGCGCCAGTTTGTAGGCGCGTTGTCCGTCGATTTTTACGGCTGAGAATTTCGGTGGCACCTGCATGATGTCGCCGACAAACTGACCCAACGCGGCTTTGATGGTGTCGTCGTCTGGACGCAGATCAGATTGTGCGATGACCTCGCCTTCGGCGTCGTCAGTATTGGTGGCCTGACCAAGACGCACGGTGAAGGTGTAGGCTTTGAGCGCATCGGTGATGTAGGGCACGGTTTTTGTGGCTTCGCCCAGAGCGACGGCCAGAACGCCAGTGGCGTCGGGATCCAGCGTGCCGGCATGGCCCGCTTTTTTGGCATCAAACGCCCAGCGGACTTTATTGACAACTGAGGTCGAGGTCATGCCTGCGGGCTTGTCGACGACGAGCCAACCGGAAATGTCGCGGCCTTTGCGTTTGCGTGCCATAATCAGTGCCCTTTGAAGTCTGGTAAGGGCGGCGGCGTATCGGATTGATTACGGGCTGTCAAATTCTGTTGTCATCGCGCCAGGGCGATGATTAGTTCGACGACATTGTTTTCAAAACTTTTGGAGAGAGACCTTTGATGAAGGCCATTTGGATTTGTGTGTGTTTGAGCGTGGCTCTGATTGGAACGCAGGGTGAGGCGCAATCAAAGAAGTTGCGTAATTCGGTGGTGAAAAAGGTCAAGATTGAGGATCTGTCGCATAAAGGGAAATACAGGTTTGGCTATGTGACATCGCCAACCCGACGGGGCGACAAGGCACAGAGATTTGAAATTCGTCATGGGGATTGCGGGCGATCGAGCGGGTGGAACGATTGCGAAAGCGACCGCGGGCGCGTGGAAATGAAAGAACGCCCGAAGAATGCCATGTCCAAGCCGGGCAAGGGTATTTGGTACGGCTATTCTGTCTACATTCCAGCGGATTTTGTCAGCCTTGGTAGGGCCAACACAATCTTGTCTCAGGCCAAGGTTGAGAAAAACAACATGCCGTTGTGGGCATTGACGTTCAACGACTCCCCTTATTTGCTGTATTCTGACGGGACACATTGCAAGATTGGCAGTCTTTCAAGTTGGCGGGGGCGTTGGAATGACATTGTTGTTTTTGCCAACTATGCGACCTCAGGGCAGGCCGTGTATTTCCAGCTTTTCAAGGACAACAAGCTGATTTGCCAGCGCACAGCCCCGATCATGCCGCCCAGCTATGCCAACAAACAACAGAAGATCGGGATCAAGTACGGGATATATAGCAGCTTTGTGAGCCGGTATTTGGCTAAACACGGCACGATGCCTGCGGCCGCGAAAGCCTATCAGCAAACCCACTCCACAGGATCATCCTCCAAAAGCCCGTCGCCGACTCCGTTCAAATACGATTGGGGGGTAAAGTTGCCGACGCATGTTATTTACTATGACGAGATGCGGTATGGATCGCGGCGCGAAGATGTGGATGTTCGCATGTTGGAAGCGCGAGGCGTGCCTCCTGTGGACTAGGCCTTAGTTCACCACGCCAACAATCGGGCCCAGCAAGAAACCTGGGTCGTTGCGGTTGATCTGGGGGGCGTAGAGCCGGCTGATCTTGCCGTCAAAAAAGAGCGCGTTAGGGGTTTCTAGCACGTCGCGGAAATAGCGGCCAAATTCATGGAACGTCACCGCATTGCGCGAAATGACGAAATACGCCGTTTTTCCATCGGCTGACGTGCCAACGCCGTTGCGGCGAAATCTGGACGTGCTGTCGACAAGAAAACGCGGGTGCAATGCGCCGTCGATCACCAGCATCGGTCCGGATTGGGTGGCGTGGTTACAGCTTGGGTTGCTGCGCGCAAATGCCAACGTTTCGATCACGTCGGCGCGGGTGTCGTTGATGCAAAAGACGCCGTTGGGCAGCAGGCCAAAATTGCCTTTGGACGCGCCGGTCAGGAGGCGCATCTCTTCGACTCCGTTTTCGACATAGTGGCCGACGGGGCTGCGATCCGCGTGATACATACCTGCGTTCATGCCGAAGATCAGGGTTTCACCGTCACTCAGGTTTGTTTCGACATCGCGGAACTGACCCAGAATGGCGCCTTGATCGTCGCGCAAAAAGAGGCGCAGGTTTTCCTTGGCGACATCAACGGTGCACACGGTATAGCGGTTGGCCTCGTAAGAGGTGTCCTCACAGGTGACGGCCGCTGCAAGACCGGGCAGCGCCAGCAGTGCCAGGGTGAGGAGGGCGCGTATCACGTGCCGTCGGTCTCGGGGCTGTCTGGTTTTTCGATGTCTTGGCGTACACGTTCGTCATCCAGCATGGCGCGGGTGGCTTCCATCTGGTCGTAGGTTTTGTCGATGCGGAATCGCAGATCGGGAGCGTGTTTCAACCCAGCTTTTCGACCAATCACACGACGCAGCTCACCTTTGTTGCGCGCAAGATAGGCGATGGCCTCTTCCTGTTGGCCGCCCCCAAGCGGCAGTACGTAGGCGGTGGCGATGGTCAAATCCGGGCTAACGCGCACCTCGCCTACGGTGATCGACAGACGGTTCAGGTCCGGATCATGAATGTCGCCCTTCATCAGGACTTCGGACAGGGTCCGGCGAATAAGTTCGCCGACGCGCAGCATCCGCTGGGAGGGGCCACGGCCCTCGGAATCTCTGTGTTTTGCCATGTCTCTCCACTTAGGCGCTTTGCAGGGCTTTGCCAAGCGGGCAGGCGTTCGTTATGCAGAGGCGGACAGTTATGGAGACCAATATGCAAGACTTGCCTGGAATCGTGATCACCGGGGCCTCTGGCCGGATGGGACAGATGTTGATCAAGACCGTGATCGGCAGCGACAAGGTGCGTTTGGTTGGAGTCGTGGAGCGCGAAGGCCATGACTGGGTCGGCCGTGATGTTGGTGAGGCGATGGGCGGCGCGGCGTTGGGCGTGACCGTGACGGATCAGCCGCTGGATGCTTTTGCCAAAGCGCAGGCTGTGATTGACTTTACAACCCCCGCGGCAACTGTGCAGTTTGCCAAGCTGGCGGCACAAGCCCGTGCGGTACATGTGATCGGCACGACTGGCATGACCGAGGATGACATTGCGCAATTGGGCCCTTGTGCGCGCCATGCAGTGATTGTGCGGGCAGGCAACATGAGCCTTGGCGTTAATTTGCTGACGGTTCTGACCAAAAAGGTCGCCGCTGCGTTGGACGCCGATTTCGACATTGAAGTTATTGAGGCGCACCATCGTCACAAGGTAGACGCACCAAGCGGCACTGCGCTGATGCTCGGCGAGGCGGCGGCCGAGGGCCGCGGTGTGTCCTTGGCGGATGTGTCTGATCGTGGGCGTGATGGCATCACCGGAGCACGCAAACTTGGAGACATCGGTTTTACTGCCATTCGTGGCGGCGATATTATCGGTGAGCACGACGTTATGTTTGCGGCGGATGGCGAACAGATTGTTCTGCGCCACAAGGCCACGGACCGCAGCCTGTTTGCTAAAGGTGCCTTGAAGGCGGCACTTTGGGGTCAGGATCAGAAGCCGGGCGAATACGATATGCTGGATGTATTGGGGTTGTGAAAACAGCCTGACCTGACGGGAAATGGTTTGAAAATAGGCGTTTAGGTCTGCTGCGTCAGTGGTTCTTGGCGTCGAGAAACGTTTTTGTTGGCAGGTCGTCGGACTTGTGGTTTTATGCGGCCAGTCAAAAAATTAAATGATCATTCAAGAAAATGAGTGAATCAAAATCTAAAAATAGGGAGATGACAATGAAAACTCTGATGAAATCCGGTCTGTCGGCGTTGGCGCTGACAGCAATGGCAAGCGGCGCATTTGCGGCGGATCTGGGCGCGACAGACGAGCCGATCAAGCTGGCGCTGAACGAATGGACTGGCCAGCATGTGACCACCCGTGTCGCAGGCGAAATGCTGAAGGCTGCCGGCTATGAAGTGGAATACGTCACCGCAGGCATGTTGAACCAGTTTCAGGCGATTGCGGATGGCGACATCCACGCGACGCTGGAAATCTGGTCGTCCAACGTGTCCGACCAATACGCTGTTCTGAAAGATGCAGGCCAGCTGGAAGAGCTGTCCGATCTGGGTCTGAACGCACGTGAGGGCATCGCGTATCCTGCGCACGTCGCGGATCTGTGCCCCGGCCTGCCTGCTTGGGAAGCGCTGCAAGAGTGTGCGATGAACTTCGCAACCGCGGAAACCCTGCCAATGGGTCGTCTGGTGGATTACCCTGCCGACTGGGGCACACCGGGTGCCGACCGGATGGCGGGTCTGGAGCTGCCGTTCAAAGCGATTCCGGCTGGCTCTGAGGGCGCGCTGATTGCCGAATTGCGCGCCTCCACCGAGAAGAAATCTCCGCTTCTGATCACTTTCTGGCAGCCACACTGGGCGATGTCGGCCTATGAGGTGCAGTTTGTTGACCTGCCTGCTGGCGAAGATGCCTGTTTCACAGATCCGGCATGGGGCCCGAACCCGAACGCGATCAACGACTGTGACTTTGCCGCGAGCCGCATTTTCAAAGCAGGTTGGCCCGGTCTGAAAGACAAATGGCCAGCCGCGCACGAAATCCTTGTGAACTACACTTTGGCGGTCGAAGACCAGCAGCCAATGATGGGTGCCGTGGATGTAAGCGGCGAAGCGGTTGAAGACGTTGTGTCCGCATGGATGGGCGCCAATGAAGACAAGTGGAAGTCGGTTGTCGACGCCGCAATCAAGTAAGTCTGCATGACCGAACAAAACAGCACCGCTCCGGCGATTGCCGTCGAAGACCTCTGGCAGGTCTTCGGCGAAAACGCCGCCTCTGCCTTGCGTGACGCACGTGGGGCCGGAGACGATCTCGCCGTCGTAGAGACGCTCAAAGGAAAGCACCTGATCCCCGCCGTCCGTGCGGCGAATTTTGAGGTGAAGTCCGGCGAACTCTTTGTGATCATGGGCCTTTCGGGTTCAGGCAAATCGACTTTGATCCGCTGCATTTCGCGGTTGATCGAGCCGACGGCCGGGTCGGTGCATATTGATGGCGAAGATATTCTGAAGGCGAGCGAAAAGCGCCTGATCGATCTGCGTCGCAACAAGCTGGGCATGGTGTTTCAGCACTTTGGCCTCTTTCCGCATATGACTGTGGCCGACAACGTTGGCTTTCCCTTGAAAATGCAGGGCGCGGGCAAAGCGGAACGTCGCAAGCGGGCCTTTGAGGTCTTGGACCTTGTCGGGCTGACAGGGCGTGAAGACGCCTATCCCCGCAACCTGTCGGGCGGTCAGCGTCAGCGTGTCGGGATCGCCCGTTCGCTTGCTGTGAACCCCGATATCTGGTTTCTGGACGAGCCATTTTCAGCGCTTGATCCACTTATCCGTCGCCAATTGCAGGACGAATTCCTGAACATTCAGGCGACTTTGAAAAAATCGATTGTGTTCATTACTCACGACATCCAAGAGGCGCTGAAACTGGCGGACCGCATTGCGATCATGCGCGACGGTGAGGTTGTGCAGATCGGTACGCCCGAAGATATCGTGCTGCGTCCGGTGGATGATTACGTGCGTGAATTTACCCGCGACGTGCCAAAAGGGCGACATGCCTGCGTAGAATCCGTGATGCTGGATCAGGTACCGGAGACGATGCCGGACGATCCCAAGCTGCGGGTTGGGATGACGCTTAGCACGGCGCTTGAGAAATGCATGGACCTTTATGAGCCGGTGCCGGTTTGGGATGCGGCGGGTAATATGGTTGGTGCAGTGCATCCGGCAGAGCTCGCAGCGGCCTTGCACGTGGACGATGGTACCGGAACGGATTGCGAATGACGTCTTTGCCGCAGGAAGAAACCGGGCCGTGGCGCACGTTGAGCCGTGGCGCCAAAGCTGCGTTGCTGGTTCTGGCGGTGGGCATCACCTGCCGCCTTTTGGGCGCACAGTTTGACTGGCTGGTGGGGTGGCCCGACGCGCTGACGGTTCCGATGACCGACTGGGTTGGCGCTACAGTGGGCTGGTTCCTGAGTGTTTTCAAGCCGTTGGCGCGGGCGTTTTCTCAGTTGTTGAGTTACCCGATGGAATGGGTGGGCGCCGCGTTGCGGAGTGCACCCTGGCCATTGGTGGTTGGTGCAGTGACGGCGATTGGTTGGCTAATCGGTGGTTTGAGGCTTGCGGCACTGGGGTTTTTTGGCCTCGGGTTTGTCGTGATCTCCGGCTATTGGGTCGAAGGCATGAACACTTTGGCGCTGGTTACGGTATCGGTGCCATTGGCGGCGTTTCTGGGCATGGCGATCGGCATTCTGGCCTTTGAAGTGCCACGTCTTAAAGGGGCCGTGAACGGCCTTTTGGACGTCATGCAGACTGTGCCGGCCTTTGCATATCTCACACCTTTGATCGTGCTTTTTGGATTTGGCCCAGTGGTGGGTTTGATCGCATCCGCGATCTATGCCGCGCCACCAATGGCGCGCAACGTTTTGCTAGGGCTGGAGCGAGTGGACGAAGAAATCCGCGAGGCAGCGGTTATGTCGGGTGGCACACGCCGCCAGCAGTTGTTTTTGATAGAAATTCCTGCGGCCAGCCAACAGATCATGGTGGGTTTCAACCAATGCCTGATGGCGGCTTTGTCGATGGTGATCATTGCTGCCGTGATTGGCGGATTTGAGGACATCGGTTGGGAAGTGCTGCTGACCATGCGCAAGGCGCAGTTTGGTCCGGCATTTTTGGCGGGGTCTGTGATTGTGGTCTTTGCTGTGGTGATCGACCGCATGTCGGCAGCTTTGGCTGAACAGAGGGTGGCACAGAGCAAACGCGTGGCGCTTGCGATATTTGCCGTTGGCGCTGCTGTGGCCTTGTGGTCAGTGCTTGCGAATTGGAATCCAAGTGGCGTTGCCATGTTGGATGGTCTTGCACAAACCGTCGACACTGGTGTCGGAACGTTTACGGCCAGCAATGGTGCGACGCTTGACGCGGTCAAAAACACCTCGATGTTTTACGGGTTGCTGCCTTTGCGCATCGGGTTGGCTGATGCGGTTTTGCCATTCACTTGGGGGTTCAAATGGACCGCCGTGCATACCATGGTGTTCTTTGCTGTGGCCGCCGTGATTGGTGGCGGATTGGCGCTGCGCGGACAGGTGACGGCAGGAGTCGTTGTTGTGATTGCGGCGTTGTTTCTGGAAATCGGTGTTGCTCAAGCGCCTTGGCCGTTGGTCGTGATCGGTGCTGCCGCGTTGGGCTGGGTTGCGAGTGGCTGGTCGCTGGTGCGTTTGGTGGTGGTTTTGCTGGGTTTGATCCTTTTGTCCGGTTTGTGGGAGCGCGCATTGCTGTCGCTTTATTTGAGCGGTGCCTCTGTGGCGGCCTGTGCAGTAGTGGGCGGCGTCCTTGGGTTCCTCAGCGCGACGAGCGCGCGGGTCTGGGCGGTTGTGCGCCCGATCTGCGACATGCTGCAGACGATTCCGATGTTTGTCTTCCTGATACCGGTATTAATGTTCTTTCAAATCGGCGAGTTCTCGGCCTTTTTGGCGATCTGCATGTATGCCGTAGTGCCGATGATCCGCTACACGCGGCAGGGTCTGATTTCGACGCCGGAAGATATGATCGAGGCGGCCACGGCCAGCGGTGCGGGCAAGTGGCAGACAATGTTTGAAGTGCGCGCGCCCTATGCGGCACCGACGATCCTGCTGGGCCTGAACCAGACGATTCTTTATGCGTTTGCGATGTTGGTGATTGCTGCGCTGATCGGCACGACGGGGCTGGGTCAGTCTATCTATCTGGCGCTTGGTCAGGCGGATGTGGGTCTTGGGGTCACTGCAGGGGCGGCTATGGCGATTCTCGCGCTGGTGGCTGACCGGCTTGTGCAAGGTTTTGCCGAGGAGCGGCGCAAGGCGCTTGGGTTGTAACAGATCAAAGGCGCGCGCTCCTGCCCCAATGCTTTGTGGCGCGCGTCAGCGGGTCTCAAAGGCACGGGAGCGCCCTGTGCGCCTAGAAATCGATTGCGAGGCCTTTTTTCTCCCAGTCGCCGTAGCGAACGGGTTCTGGCCCGTCGCGGCCGCCGAGTTCGGTGGGGAGGTCAGGGGCTTTTGCCTTGGCGCGGCGTTCTTCGGCCTCGGCCAGCGCGCGTTTGGCGGCTTCGGGAATATCCTTGGTCTCTTCGCTGCTCATGGCCGCTCCTGCTGCGTGGGCTTTCATTTGCGATATGGCCTTGTTATACGCCCGGCTTCGGGAACGGCAAGGTGTCCCATTCTCGCATAGCCTGAACCCCACAGGAAAGGTGCTTTATGTCCAAGTCCGGAATGCAAACCCGCCGCAGCGCCGTCTACCTGCTTGACCAAGTGTTGGGTGAAGGACGGTTGTTGTCCGAAGTGATCGGATCCGGTGCGCTTGAGCGGTTGGAACCAGCGGATCGCGCGCGGGCGCAGCGGTTGGCAGTGGACACGTTGCGCGGGCTGGAGCGGGCGGATCGCGTTTTGCAAAAACATTTGAAGAAAACGCCTGCTTTGACTGTGCAGAATGTGCTGCGGGTTGGAACAATTGAATTGTGTCAAGGCGGCGCGGCGCATGGCGTTGTGAATGACGCGGTTGAGATCGTTGCGAAAAACAAACACACAGCGGGCATGAAGGGGCTTGTGAACGCGGTGTTGCGCAAAGTGGACGCCAGCGGGCAAGCCGAATGGGACAAGCTGCGTATTCCGCGCCTGCCAAAGTGGCTGCGCAAACCTTTGACGCAGGCCTATGACAGCGAGATCATGTTGGGCATTGAGGCCGCACATTACGGCGGCGCGCCGTTGGATTTGACCCCAAAATCGAACGGTGCGGCTTTGGCTGAGGCCGTGGGTGGCGCGCTTTTGCCAACCGGCTCGGTGCGCGTGCCATCGGGGCAACAAGTGTCAGCGTTGCCGGGGTATTCGGCCGGCGATTGGTGGGTGCAGGATGCGGCGGCGGCCTTACCTGCGAAAATCCTCGACGTGCAGCCAGGAGAAAAAGTGCTGGATCTGTGCGCGGCACCCGGCGGCAAGACCATGCAGATGGCGGCGGCTGGCGCGAACGTGACGGCAGTGGATGACAACCCGTCGCGGATGGCGCGGGTTGAAGAGAATCTCAAGAGAACCGGCCTTAGCGCGACGTTGGTGGTCGGCGATGCAATGGCGCAGCAAGGCGAATATGACGCCATTTTGCTGGATGCACCGTGTTCTGCGACTGGCACAATGCGGCGCCACCCCGACTTGCCGTTTGCCAAAGATGGCAGCGAGTTTGGCGACTTGATCGGGATGCAGGAGGTGTTTCTGGATCACGCCTTGGGGCTTTTGAAACCCGGCGGGCGGTTGGTGTTTTGCACTTGCTCGTTGTTGCCTGATGAGGGCGAAGTACAGGTCGAGGAGGCCGTCGCACGCTGGACAGGCGTTCAGGTGGATCGTGAGGCCGTCCTGGTTGACGGCGTTGATCCGGCGTGGGTGACCGAAGAAGGTGGTTTGCGGTTGCGGCCTGATTTTTGGGCAGATCGCGGCGGCATGGACGGATTCTATATGGCGTTGTTGCGCAAGGCCTAAAGCTGCGCAGCGGGTCGGGTGTTTGTCTGTTGGTCAGACCATTCCTTTAACCCAAACTGGGTTACACTCGGTTCACCCTATTTGAATCGGTGACTCGCGCGGATAACCCCGTTACACTCTGCGCAAACGCCAAAGAGCGTAGAGGCAGAGAGTGGATGTCCAACCCTAACGGAATACCGGCGCGGTATACGCGGCTGATGCACCGCGTTCATGCGCGGATCAGTACGATGGCCAGTCCGGCCACCGGTTTCACATCTATGCCGGAACCGCGCACCATTGGGCTATTTGCCCGTGGCAAACAGCTTGTGGCTGGCAATTTTTTGTTTGCAGGACATCTGTTAACCGCACCCAAGACAGCAATGTGGGATCTGACACCACCGGATGACGTGTTTGCCCAAGAGCTGCATGGTTTTGCTTGGTTGGATGATCTTGCGGCTGTTGGGGATGGCGTGGCGCGGGATAAGGCGCAGGAGTGGGTCTGGGGCTGGATTGAACAATCCGGTCGCGGAAGCGGTCCCGGTTGGACGCCGGATTTGACCGGCCGCAGGTTGATCAGATGGATTAGCCACGCGATTTTTCTGCTGCGGGCCCGGGATTCGGATGATTCCGAAGCGTTCTTTCAATCATTGGCGCAACAGACCATTTTCCTTAGCCGCCGCTGGCGCCAGAGTCTGCCTGGGCTGGAGCGGTTTGAGGCCCTGACGGGGCTGATCTATGCAGGGTTGGCTCTGGAAGGGATGTCACAACACGTGGCACCGGCGGTCAAAGCGTTGGACAAAGAATGCCGTGCTCAGGTTGACGCGCAGGGCGGCATTTCCACGCGCAATCCTGAAGAGTTGCTTGAGGTCTTTACCCTTCTCACATGGGCGGCAACCGCGTTGACGGAGGCTGGTCATTCGCCATCGGACGCGCATGTCGAGGCGATCGAACGGGTGGCACCCACTTTGCGCACATTGCGTCACGCTGACGGCGGTTTGGCGCGGTTTCATGGCGGTGGTCGCGGCATCGACGGGCGGCTGGATCATGCGCTGGCCGAAAGTCGGGTGAAAACTCGTCAAGCGGACGGTTTGGCGATGGGATATGCGCGGCTGAGCGCAGGACGCACCAGTGTGGTTGTGGATGCGAGTTTGCCACCCGCAGGAGAAAGCTCGATCAATGCGCACGCGTCCACATTGGCGTTTGAGTTGACCAGTGGCCGGCGGCCGGTTGTCGTGAATTGCGGCTCAGGTGCCAGCCTTGGCGAAGACTGGCGACGGTTCGGTCGCGCGACACCTTCACACTCGGCCCTGACGCTGGATGAGCTGTCGAGCTCCCGGTTGGGCAAGTTGGGCAAGGGGTGGCGCGAGGAGCAATTGGTTGAAGGCCCTACAGATGTCCCCATCGAGGTGACGCAAGTGCAGGACGGGATCAAGTTTCAGGGCGGGCACGACGGGTATCGCGAGACGCATGGTTTGACTCATGCGCGCACCCTTGAGCTGACGTTTGACGGTCGCGGCATGGCTGGCGAGGATCTGATTGTTGCGCTGGAGGACGGTGACAAACGCAAGTTTGACCGGATGATGGATCAGAAGGCGCTGCAAGGCATACCCTATGACATCGCCTTTCACCTGCATCCGGAGGCGGATGCGTCGCTTGATATGGGCGGCGCGGCTGTGTCGATCGCTCTCAAAAGTGGTGAAGTTTGGGTGTTTCGGCACGATGGCGCCGCCAAAATGGAGCTTGTGGCCAGTGTTTTTCTGGAAAAAGGCCGCATAAAGCCGCGCGCGACAAAACAGATCGTTCTATCTGGCGCCGCAATGCAGTATGGGACGCGCATCCGGTGGTCTTTGAGCAAAGCGCATGAGACTGGTGTGGCGATCAGGGATCTGAACCGGGATGAGATGGATTTATAACCTAAGCCCGAGGACCTCTGCGCCCCATGACCGATCTGCACCCCATTCGCCGCGCCCTGATTTCTGTATCTGACAAGACTGGATTGATCGACCTCGCCAAAGCGCTGAGCGCGCGTGGTGTCGAACTCCTGTCAACTGGCGGGAGCGCAAAGGCGATGCGCGACGCGGGTCTTGAAGTCAAAGACGTCTCCGAAGTCACCGGCTTTCCCGAAATGATGGACGGCCGCGTTAAGACGCTGCACCCCAAGGTGCATGGCGGTTTACTGGCGCTGCGTGACAATGATGACCACGTAGCCGCGATGAATGAACATGACATTGCCGGCATCGATTTGTTGGTGGTGAACCTTTACCCGTTTGAGGCCACAGTGGCCGCAGGCGCAGATTATGACACCTGCATCGAGAACATCGACATTGGCGGTCCTGCGATGATCCGAGCGGCGTCCAAGAACGCGGCCTTTGTGAACGTGATAGTAGACGTTGAGGATTACGACAAGCTGTTGGGCGATATGGAGCAGCACGACGGCGCGACCTGCCCGAAATTCCGCCGCAAGCTGAGCCAAAAAGCCTATGCCCGCACAGCGGCCTATGACGCTGCTGTATCCACATGGATGGCCGAGCAGCTTGAACTGGAAGCGCCCAAGCGCCGTGCCTTTGCTGGCGAGTTGAAACAGACATTGCGTTATGGTGAGAACAGCCACCAGAAAGCGGCGTTTTATACAGATGGTTCCGGTCGGGCGGGTGTGGCCACGGCAACGCAGCTTCAGGGCAAAGAGCTGTCTTACAACAACATCAACGACACCGATGCGGCGTTCGAACTGGTCAGCGAGTTTGCCCCCGAAAACGGCCCTGCCGTTGCGATTATCAAACACGCCAACCCCTGTGGTGTGGCAGTGGGCGCGACCTTGGTCGAAGCCTATCAGAAAGCGTTTGATTGCGACCGCACCTCTGCCTTTGGTGGCATTGTTGCGCTGAACCAACCGCTGGATGCCGAAACCGCCAGCAAGATTGTCGAGATCTTCACCGAGGTTGTCATCGCGCCGGGTGCATCCGAGGAAGCCAAAGAAATTTTTGCGGGCAAGAAAAACCTGCGCCTTCTGTTGACCGATGGTCTGCCTGATCCGCGTGCGCCGATCACGGCCTATAAGCAAGTCGCTGGTGGGTTGCTGGTGCAGGACAAAGACGTCGGCACCGTAGCGCTGGACGAGTTGAAGGTTGTGACGAAGGTTGCGCCGACAGACGAACAGATGGCCGATCTGTTGTTTGCTTGGAAGGTCGCGAAACACGTCAAATCCAACGCGATTGTCTATGTCAAAGGTGGTGCGACAGTGGGCGTTGGTGCCGGTCAGATGAGCCGTTTGGACAGCGCCAATGTGGCTGCATCCAAGGCGCAACGCATGGCGGACGCGCTGGAGCTGGATGAAAGCCCCGCGAAAGGGTCCGCTGTGGCGTCGGATGCGTTCTTCCCCTTCGCTGACGGTTTGCTCGAAGCCGCAGCAGCGGGTGGCACTTGTGTGATCCAGCCGGGCGGCTCGATGCGTGACGAAGAGGTCATCAAGGCTGCGGATGAGGCTGGATTGGCGATGGTCTTTACCGGTATGCGTCACTTCCGCCACTAAGACGGCATGTGATTATCAAAGGCCTTCGCGGCAACAACCTTGTTGCGAAGGTCATAAGCGCTTACGATGGCGCCAACAACGACTGCGATAATCGCGAAAACGCGAGGCGCAGCACCGAGGCAGTTGGGCAGACGAAGGAGACGCGCTATGCGTCTGGTATTTTGGGCAGGCTTTTGGGCCTTTATCACCGATCAAGCGAGCAAATATGCCGTTGTGCATATGTTGAACCTGCGTGAAGTGGTGGCCATCGACGTTTTCCCGCCACTGTTGCGGTTTCACATGGCGTGGAACGATGGCATCAATTTTGGCCTGTTTTCTGGGAGCCCCGAAGCTGCGCGTTGGATTTTGATCGCTGTGGCTGCGGCGATTTCCGTTTTTATTCTGCTCTGGGTGAAGCGTGAGCCACCGGGAAAATGGGGTCTGATCAGTGCAGGCCTCTTGATCGGTGGCGCAGTTGGTAATGTGGTTGATCGGCTGATTTACGGGGCCGTTGCGGACTTTTTGAACATGTCCTGTTGCGGCATAGACAATCCTTTTGCTTTTAATCTCGCGGATGTCTGGATTTTCGCAGGGGCCATCGGGTTGGTGATTTTTGGTGGCGCCAAAAGAGAGGCGTGACGTTGGAGATTGAATGCGCTAAACCTTGGCGCATTATTGTTGGAGGTGTGCGATGCACGTGTCGCGTCTGATCATTTTGGGTTTGGTTGTGAGCCTTGCGGCCTGTGGCAGCAATAAGCCGTTGCGCACCATGGGCACAGACTCCAATGGGCCTGATGAATTCAGCATATTGCCCGGCAAAGAACTGACCCAACCCAGCGAGTATTCCACGCTACCGACGCCTGTGCCAAATGGCGTGAACCGCACGGATCTCAATCCGATTGGTGACGCGGTTGTCGCATTGGGGGGGCGTGCGGAGCCGTTGACGAACAATCCGACAATTGGATCTGGCGACGCAGCGCTGGTGAGTTATGCGTCGCGCAACGGGCGCACCGCCGATATTCGGCAAACGGCGCGTGTCGAAGATGAGGCGTTCCGCAAGAAGCGTGGTCGCCTGACGCGCATTCGTCTTGTGAAGCATGACATTTATGAAAAGGTCTATGAATCCCAAGACCTTGGAGAATTCGACGAATGGTGGCGCTGGCGCCGGGCCGGTGCGCGCACACCGGCTGCACCGCAGCAGCCCTGACATCAGCGCACTGCGCATTTTTGCGCTGAACGCCTGTCACAATCCCGTTTGATCACTTGAAGCTGCGCCGGTGGCGCGTAACTATTTACCCAAGCGGTTTTTAACGGAGTTTTCTCGCATGGTGCGACTCTTAGCATTGGCTCTCGGTGTGGCATCTTTTGCTGTGCCGGTGCAGGCCAACGATCTTGTCACCGACTACACTTTGGACAATGGCATGCAGGTTGTGGTGGTGGAAGATCACCGCGCGCCCGTGGTCATGCACATGGTGTGGTACAAAGCCGGGTCTGCAGATGAGCAGCCGGGCGTGTCGGGCGTGGCGCATTTCCTTGAACACTTGTTGTTCAAAAGCACGGACAACATGGAGTCGGGAGAGTTTTCCGCCACTGTTGCCGCCAATGGCGGACGTGACAATGCGTTCACCAGTTACGACATGACGGCTTATCATCAGCGGGTTGCCAGCGACCGGCTGGAGTTGATGATGCGCATGGAAAGCGATCGGATGGTGAACTTGCGTTTGCAAGAGCATGAGGTGGCCACTGAGCGCGAAGTGATCATTGAAGAGCGCAACCAACGGGTTGAAAACAACCCCGGTGCGCTGTTTCGCGAACAGCTAAGCGCGGCGCAGTATCAGAACCACCGTTATGGTGTGCCGGTCATCGGTTGGCGCCATGAAATGGAAGCGCTGTCGCTTCAGGATGCGCGGTCATTTTATGACACGTTCTACGCGCCGAACAATGCGATCTTGTTGGTGGCAGGAGATGTCGAGCCGCTGGCGGTCAAGGCTCTGGCTGAGCAATATTATGGTGTGTTGCCAGCCAATCCGGATCTTCCGGAGCGCGCGCGCCCACAAGAGCCGCCGCAGATCAGCCCGCGCCGAATGACGTATAACGATCCGCGCGTAGCACAGCCTTATGTGACCCGGTCTTATCTCGCGCCTGAGCGCAATCCGGGGGATCAGGAAACGGCGGCGGCGTTGACCTTGCTGGCGGAAATCCTTGGCGGTGGTCAGACCTCTGTGTTGAGCCAGAAGTTGCAGTTTGAGCAGAAAAAAGTGGTCTATGCCGCAAGCTGGTACAATGGCACGTCGCTGGACGCGACCACGTTTGACTTTGTGGTGGTGCCGGTGCCCGGCGTATCTTTGCAAGAGGTCGAGGACGCGATGGATGCGGTGGTGGCTGAGTTCATCGAAACCGGTGTCGATGCGGAGCAGTTGGCACGCATCAAAATGCAGCTGCGCGCATCCGAAATTTATGAACGGGACAATGTGAGCAGTCTGGCAAATCGTTATGGGCGGGCCCTAACTGCCGGACTTACGATTGCCGACATTCAGGCTTGGTCCGATACTTTGCAAGCGGTGTCTGAGGAGGACATCATCGCCGCTGCAGAGCAGGTTTTTGACAAACGCCGGTCGGTGACCGGTTGGCTAATGGGCCAAGAGGAGGTCACGCAATGATCCGGTATGTGATTGCATTTGTTTCCGTGTTTGCGGCCTTGCCAGCCTGGGCTGAGATCAACATCAAAGAGGTCACGTCGCCTGGCGGTATTAAGGCTTGGTTGGTGGAAGAGCCTTCCATTCCCTTTGTCGCGGTGGAGCTAAGGTTTCGTGGCGGCACTTCGCTGGACGCAGAAGGCAAGCGCGGGGCCACTAATTTGATGGTTGGTCTTCTTGAGGAAGGTGCTGGCGATCTGGATGCACAAGGGTTCGCGCGGCAAAGCGAAGAGTTGGCGGCGCAGTTTGGCTATGACAGCCATGCGGATGCGGTGTCGATTTCGGCACGGTTTTTGACAGAGAACCGGGACGAGGCGCTGGCGTTGTTGCGGCTGTCCTTGGTTGAGCCGTCCTTTCCCGAAGTCGCCGTTGAGCGGGTGCGGGGGCAGGTGTTGTCGGGACTGCGCAGCAGTCTGAAAGACCCTGACAAAATCGCTGGTAAACGCATGAGCGCGCTGACATATGGGGCGCATCCCTATGCCACGGCCGGAGAAGGCACAATTGAAAGTGTTAGTGCGTTGACGCGCGATGACATCGTGGCCGCGCACCAAGGCGCTTTGTCTAAGGACCGGCTGTATGTTGGCGTGGTGGGCGACATCACTGCCGAAGAGTTGGGCCCTATGTTGGATCAGCTGTTGGGTGCTTTGCCGGAGACAGGGGCGTCTTTGCCGGGCGAGGCGGACCTGACATTTGGCGGCGGTATCGACGTGGTGGATTTTGACACGCCGCAATCGGTGGCGGTGTTTGCGCAGCCCGGTATTCACCGCAACGACGAGGACTTTTTCCCGGCTTATGTGTTGAACGTGGTGCTTGGTGGTGGCGGCTTTGAAAGCCGTTTGATGACCGAGGTGCGCCAGAAGCGTGGCCTGACCTATGGTGTCTATTCCTATCTGGTCCTGCGCGATCAGGCGAACGTGTACATGGGCTCCGTTTCCAGCGCGAATGATCGCGTGGCGGAGGCTATTGACGTGATCCGCGCGGAATGGGCGAAGATGGCCGATACTGGCGCAACACCGGACGAGGTTGAGAAAGCCAAAGCTCTGTTAACCGGCGCGTATCCGCTGCGGTTTGATGGCAACGGGTCGATTGCCAGAATTATGGTGGGTATGCAGATGGACGGCATGCCGGTCGACTACATCGTGAACCGCAATGATTTGGTGAATGCGGTGACGGTTGAGGATGTGAATCGCGTGGCGAAGGAATTTCTGGACCCTGACCTGCTGACATTTGTCGTCGTAGGGAAACCGGACGGGGTTTGAGGGGCTTTGCCCCTGCGCCAGCAAACTGGCGCTACCCCAGGGTGTTTTGGCCAGAAAGAAGAAGGGCGGCCCGATTGGGGCCGCCCTCTTTGGTTTCCGTGGGAGCTGCGTGGCTTATTCGCCGTAAGGCACCCAGATGTTTTTGACCTCGGTGGCGGCCTGCAGGAAGGTGCGGCCTTCGCCTTCGGTCCCCATCCAGTCGCAGGCCATGCCGTTGTTGACCCATGTGCGTTTCAGGTTGCCAGCGCTTTCGCGCTCAATCTCAGCTGAGACGTCGGCGCCGGAGAAAGACCAGACAGCGTCCACGTCCATGTGACCCGCGAGGGGTTTGGCAAGCTCAGCATGGCTGCCGGTGAGAATGTTCACCACGCCAGCGGGCAGATCAGAGGTTTCGAGCACCTGATAGAAATCGGTCGCCGCCAACGGAAAGGCTTGCGAGGCCGCGAGAACAACGCGGTTGCCCATGGCAATCGCGGGCGCCATCGCCGAGATCAGACCCAGCAGGGGGGTGTCGTCGGGGCAAAGGGCGCCGATCACGCCAACCGGTTCTTTCATCGCCAGCGCCACGCCGCGGATTGGCACGCCATGCGCCTGACCATCGTATTTGTCGGCCCATGCTGCATAGGTAAACAGGCGGCGGATTGAGACTTCGACCTCTTTGTCGCCCGTTTTGCCGCCCTTAAGCGTGTTGATGCGGTTTGCAAATTCTTCACGGCGGGCAGAGAGGTTTTCCGCGATGAAGTAAAGGATTTGCGCGCGCAGGTGGCCGGTGGTGCCGGACCAGCCTTTGGCCGCGTGCGCAGCCTCAACCGCGTTGCGCACGTCTTTGCGGTTGGCAATGGGGACCTGTCCCAAAAGCGCGCCGCTTTTGCCAAAGACGTTCTGGCTGTAGCCACTGTCAGGCCGCGCTTGTTTGCCGCCGATATACAGCTTGGGCGTACGATCCAGCGGATCGAGTGGACCTTTGTCGCCGCCGAACGCTTCGACGGGCTTGATCGCTTTGGCGCTGCTTTTGGGTTTGGTGTAGGCCGACAGGCCTTCCCAACCGCCCTCGCGGCCATAACCGCTTTCGCGCACGCCGCCAAAACCGGCAGCGGCGTCAAACAGATTGGTCGCGTTGATCCAGACCACACCCGCGACCAATTTGGGCGCGATATCAAGCGCGAGGTTCACGTTTTCAGTCCAGAGCGTCGCTGCAAGGCCGTAACGCGTGTTGTTGGCGAGTGCGACGACCTCGGACGGGGTACGGAAGGTTGTCGATACCAGAACGGGGCCAAAAATCTCTTCCTGCATCAGTTTGGAGGACGGCGCGAGGCCGGTGATCAGGGTCGGTGGATAGAAGCAACCTTCGGCCGGCATTTCGAGGGCGGGTTGATAAGTTTCACCGTCGCTATTGCCATCCACCAAATCGGTGATTGTTTTTAGCTGAACGGGATCCACAATCGCGCCGACGTCGATGCATTTATCAAGCGGGTTGCCGATGCGCAGGCCGTCCATGCGTGCCTTGAGCTTGCGGTGGAACGTGTTAGCAATTCCTTCTTGCACCAGAAGGCGCGAGCCTGCGCAGCAGACCTGTCCTTGGTTGAACCAGATCGCGTCAACCAGACCTTCAATGGCGCTGTCGATGTCGGCGTCGTCAAACACGATGTAGGGCGACTTGCCCCCCAGCTCCAGCGTCAGCGATTTTCCGGAGCCAGCGGTGGCGTGGCGGATGCGTTTGCCGACGTCGGTGGATCCGGTGAAGGCGACCTTGTTGACGTCTTCATGCGCGGTGATCATTTCGCCCACGGCGCCGTCGCCGGTGACAATGTTTACAACCCCCGCAGGCAGGCCAGCCTGTTGGCAGATGTCGGCAAAGAGCAGCGCGGTCAGCGACGTGTATTCGGCTGGTTTGAGCACAACTGTGTTGCCCATTGCCAGCGCCGGCGCGACTTTCCACGCAAGCATCAGAAGCGGGAAGTTCCATGGGATGATCTGGCCGCAGACACCCAAGGCTTGTGCGTCGGGCAGCTCGGCCTCCATCAGCTGGGCCATGCCAGCGTGATAATAGAAGTGGCGCTGAACAAGCGGGATGTCGATGTCGCGGCTTTCACGGATCGGCTTGCCGTTGTCGAGCGTTTCCAGAACCGCAAAAAGGCGGCTGTGCTTTTGCAGCAGGCGCGCGATTGCATAGAGGTACTTTGCGCGACCGTGACCGCCGAGGCCTTCCCACTTGGACTGGGCCTTGCGGGCTGCGGCGACGGCGGCGTTGATCTCATCCTGGGAGGCTTGGGTCAGATCGGCCAAGGTTTCGCCGTTGGCGGGGTTCTTGGACTGGAAGTCTTTGCGCGGTTCTGTCCAGTCACCGTCGATGAACTGGCCAAACGCGGCGCCTTGGTCGACGATCCAAGCCAGCGCATCGCCAGCTCTTTCGGGGGCGGGGCCGTAGTTCATGGTCTCGAAAATCTCTTTTACGGTCATTGTGATAGTCCCCTTACGCCATCGCGTGGCGGTAGCTGGCCGAGTAATGACCGGTGACGTGGTGTTCGAGTTGGCGTTCGATGTCGCCCAGCAGCGAGGAGGCGCCAAAGCGGAAGAGGTCGGGTTGCAGCCAGCGGTCGCCGAGTTCGTCTTTGATCAAAGACAGATACACCAGCGCATCCTTGGCTTTGGAAATGCCGCCAGCGGGTTTGTAGCCGACGCGGTATCCGGTGCGGTCGTAATAATCGCGAATGGCGCGGATCATCACAAGCGAGACGGGAAGGGTGGCGTTCACACTTTCCTTGCCGGTCGATGTCTTGATGAAATCGGCGCCTGCCATCATGCACACCAGAGAGGCGCGGGCGACATTGCGCAGCGTACCAAGTTCGCCCGTGGCGAGGATGGCCTTGATGTGGGCGTCACCGCAGGCGGCGCGCATCTCGGCCATCTCGTCATAAAGCGCCTTCCAGTTGCCCTGAAGCACGTGGCGACGGGTGATGACGATGTCGATTTCTTCGGCACCGGCTTTGACGCTTTCGCCGATTTCAGCGATGCGCAGGTGGTAGGGCGAGAGACCCGCCGGAAATCCGGTGGAGACGGCGGCCACGGGAATGCCGGTGCCCTTGAGAGCGGACACGGCTGTCTCGATCATGTCGTGATAGACGCAAACAGCGCCGGTGGTCAGGCCGGTCATGTCGAGCGCGTCCAAGATGTCAGCGCGCACCGGTTGAGCGGCTTTGGCGCAGAGACGTTCAACGCGGCCTTCGCTGTCATCACCGGACAGGGTCGTGAGGTCAATCAGCGAGATTGCCTTGCACAGCCACGCGGCCTGATAATCCTTCTTGACCGAGCGGCGGCCCGGAAGCGTTTTGGCACGGCGTTCGATGGCCGACGTATTGGCCTGTGCGGTGCGGACCCAATCAAGGTCTAGCGCCATGCCGGGATTGCGCGGTTCGATCGCCGTCGGCAATTGGTGCCCTTCGGCGGAAATGGTGGGCGTTTGCATCGATCCATCCTGTTGCGGAAAACAGGTCCAAAATGCCTCAGGTTACGTAGGCATTGCAAGACAACAGACAGGATGAAATGCATATTTTTTACCCAATGGTCAGAAAAAAGATGAGAATAAGTCGCAATTGCGTTGACACTTTTGCGAATGGTTCTCATATTCAATCTCAAGCAAAGCAAAGGTGATACGTGCGATTCTCCCGCAGACAGTTCGTTTTAGGTACATTGGCCGGTTTGGCGGCCCCCGCATTGGTGCCACAAAGCGCTTTGGCAGCGGATAAGCTAAGCGTTGTTGCGACAACGGGTATGATCGCAGACGCCGTGCGCCGGATTGGTGGCGCTGCGGTTGAGGTTCGCGGCCTTATGGGGCCAGGCGTGGACCCGCATGGCTACCGCCAAACGCGGACCGATATCGTTGCGATGACTCGCGCCGATATTGTGTTTTGGCATGGCCTTTACCTTGAAGCGCAGATGGAAGGGTTCTTCCATAAGCTGGAAAAACGCGGGTCGGTTATTGCGGTCACGGATCAGTTGCCGCGCGATCTGTTGCGTGGTCATGACGATTATGACGACAAATTTGACCCACATGTTTGGATGGACCCCAATCTGTGGGTTTTGGTGGCCGACCGGGTTCGTGATGCATTGATTGAGAAGCGGCCTGAGAACCGTGAGATGTTTGAGGCCAATGCTGCCGCGTTCACCGAAGAGCTGCGCGTTTTGGCAGGTTATGCCGATCGCACTTTGGCAACGGTTAACCCAGAGTCCCGAGTGCTGCTGACGGCGCATGACGCGTTTGGCTATTTCGGCGAGGCCTATGACTTCGAAGTTCTTGGCATTCAGGGCATCTCCACGGAATCCGAGGCGGGATTGAACCGGATCAGCATGTTGGTGGACATGCTGGTGACGCGCAAAATCAGTGCCGTCTTTGTGGAAAGCTCGGTGTCAGACAGGTCGATGCGGGCGGTGATCGAAGGCGCAGCCGCAAAAGGCCATGACGTCAAAATCGGTGGAGAGTTGTTTTCCGACGCGATGGGCGCTGAAGGCACTTATGAAGGCACTTATGTGGGCATGATTGACCACAACGTAACAGTGATCGCGAGCGCGCTTGGCGGTGAAGCACCGGCGCGTGGGCTAAATGGCCGTTTGTCGGCAGGATCTTGAGGGCGCCAGAATGAGCTTGGAACTTGCAGCAAATGACGGCGTGATCCCGACAGGGCATGCGCTTGCGCAAAGCCCGCTGGCCGTGCGCGGCATGACCGTAAGCTATGGGCAGACGCCGGTGGTGTTTTCGGTCGACATGACTGTGGCGGAAGGCGCGATGACAGCGATCATCGGCCCGAATGGCGCGGGCAAATCCACATTGTTGAAGGCCGCACTGGGCATTGTAAAACCGTTGGCAGGCCAGGTTTCGGTGTTTGGAAAACCGTTGGCAGGGGAACGTCACCGTATCGCCTATGTGCCGCAGCGCGCCAGCGTGGATTGGGACTTCCCGACGCGGGTGATTGATGTTGTTTTGATGGGGCTTTACCGCGAACTGGGCCTGTTGCGCCGCATTCGCGGTCAACACCGCGCCAAGGCGATGGCCTGTTTAGAGCGTGTTGGCATGGTGGACTTTGCGGACCGCCAGATCGGGCAGCTTTCGGGGGGGCAACAACAGCGGGTTTTCCTCGCACGCGCGTTGGCACAAGAGGCGGATCTTTATTTGCTTGATGAGCCTTTTGCCGGTGTCGATGCAGCCACGGAAAAGGCCATAATCGATGTGCTTAAGTCGTTGAAGAAAGACGGCAAGACGGTTGTCGCAGTGCACCACGATCTGGCCACTGTGGCCGACTATTTTGACCGTGTTTTCCTAATCAATACCCGCAAAATTGCCGAAGGCACCGTGGCTGAGGCCTTTACGCCTGAGAACCTTGACCGGACCTACGGTGGGCGTCTGGCGACGGGGCAGATCGATCAGCTGGATCTGGTCGCGGTCTAAGCCATGCTTTGGGACGCGCTGACGCTCCAGCTGGGATATAACGCCACTTTGGTCACCATCGGCGCGGCGCTTTTGGGTGTGTCAGCAGGGGTGACGGGCACGTTTCTTTACCTACGAAAACGCGCATTGGTGAGCGACGCCATCAGCCACGCGACCCTGCCGGGTGTGGCGTTGGCGTTCATCGTCATGGTGGTCTTGGGCGCGGACGGCCGCAGCTTGCCTGGCTTGCTTTTGGGCGCTGCGGTGTCGAGCTGGATTGGGCTGCTGTGCGTGAACTGGTTGACGGCCCGCACGCGGCTGGCCGAAGACGCAGCAATTGGTGCGGTTTTGTCGGTTTTCTTCGGCTTTGGCATCGTTCTTTTGACCGTCATTCAGACCATGACCGCGGGGCGCGCTGCGGGGCTCGAAGGATTCTTGCTCGGATCCACTGCAGGGATGTTGTTCAACGATGCAGTGGTGATTGCCGTCGGCGGTGCGGTGACACTGGCGCTTGTTGTTGCGCTGCGCAGACCCATGGGGCTGGTGGCGTTTGATCCGGAATTTGCCGCGTCCAGCGGCGTCAATGTGCGTCGTATCGATCTGGCAATTATGGGGCTGGCGCTTGCTGTCACTGTTGTGGGTCTCAAAGTGGTGGGGCTGGTGCTGATTGTGGCGATGTTGATCATTCCGCCGGTGACAGCCCGCTTTTGGACCGATCGAACTGACAAGATGGCAATGATTTCAGGGATTTGCGGTGGGGCCGCAGCGTGGGTCGGGGCGGCGGTCTCGGCGACGGCGCCTTCGCTGCCGACGGGCCCGATTATTGTTTTGACCAGCTTTGCGCTGTTTGCCTTGTCGCTGTTGTTGGCGCCCAATCGGGGCCTTCTGGCGGTCGGCGTTCGCCATCGGCGGTTTCAACGGCGGGTTCATATGCGGCAGGGGTTGCTGGCTTTGGCCCAAGGTCAGCCCATTTTTGAGCGGTTCACACTGACATTGTTGCGCCGCGCCGGATTGGCGCATGCGGATGGTGTGGCAACCGACGATGGCAAAGCGCGGGCTGCAAAGGCGTTGCGGGACGAGACGCGTTGGCAGGTTGTGCGCGCGGATCAGGCGTTCGAAAGCGCAGCGGCGCTCTATGACGGATTGCGCGACATCGAGACCGTATTGACCAATGACCAGATCGCTGAAATCGACCGACGCATCGGCAGCCCAAAGGGGGTGGCAACATGAGTGGTGCCGAGTTCGTTCCGCTGTCGTTGACGCCGTTGCTAATTGGCATGTTCGCGGCTGTCGCCTGTGCACTGCCGGGTAATTTTCTGGTGCTGCGGCGGCAAGCGCTGATTGGCGACGCCATCAGCCATGTGGTTCTTCCCGGTATTGTTGTGGCCTTTTTGGTCACCGGCGTTGTAGCTGCGGCTCCGATGCTTTTGGGCGCGGCTGTGGCCGCGATTTTGTCTGTCGTGATGATTGAGGCAATCCGGCGTTTGGGCGGGATTGAACCGGGCGCAGCGATGGGGCTGACGTTCACTACGTTGTTTGCCGCGGGTGTGCTTTTGCTAGAACAATCAGACACATCTGGTGTGCATCTGGACGTCGAACACGCGCTTTATGGCAATCTGGAAAGCCTGATTTGGCTTGATGCCATCGGCTGGCAGAGTTTGGTGGACGCAAGCGCCTTGGCGGAACTGCCGGTGGAGCTGTTCCGCGTTGCGGCGGCGTTGGTTGGTGTCTGCGCTTTTCTTTGGGTCTTCTGGCGGCCCTTGGTGTTGTCGACTTTTGACGAAGGCTTCGCCCGCACATTGGGAGTGCGCACCGGCTCTGTCGGACTTGCGTTGGTGATCGTGGCCGCTGTGGCGGCGGTGGCGGCGTTTGATGCGGTGGGATCGATCATTGTGATCGCCATGTTCATTTGCCCGCCTGCTGCGGCGCGATTGATGACAAACCGGTTGAATATGCAACTCGGTTGGAGCGTCGTGTTTGCGGTTTTGTCGGCGGTTTTGGGTTATGTATTTGCAGGCTTTGGACCGCTGTGGTTCGGCTTTGACAATGCGGTGAGTGCGGCGGGCATGATCGCCACGGTGTCGGGTGTGATCCTTGGTCTGTCGGCGCTGTTTGGCCCATGTCGCAAGCGCCTTGGGGCGCCTGTTGTCTGAAGAGATCAGGCCGCTTTCGGGCCTCTTTTGGTGGCGTGCAGCGCGGTCCACGCATCGTATTGCGACAGAAAGACCTGCCCGCTGAGGTGATCAAGGAAGAGGCTGCGTGTGAGGCGGTCCATGACCGGCCCTTTTACCTCGGACAGGTGCAGGCGGATGCCCATATCCAGAAGGCGGGCGTGCATCGCTTCGAGGCTTTCCAAGGCAGAAAGATCAACTTCGTTCACGGCCGAGCACATCAGCACCACATCCGAGATCGGATCGTCACACACAACGCGGTCATAAACGTAGTCTTCCAAGAAGCGCGCGTTGGCGAAATACAGGCTTTCGTCGATGCGCAGAGTCACGAGGTGAGGCGCTGTTTTTACCTTATGGCGCAGGATGTTACGGAAGTGCTGCGTGTTTGGAACAAGGCCGACTTCTGCGACATGCGGGCGGGAGGTTTTATATAGATGCAGGGCAATAGAGAGGATCACGCCGGCACTCACGCCAGCTTCGACCCCCAAGCCCAAGGTGAGGGCGATGGTGGTGGCGACAGCGGCGAAGTCGACCTTGGAATACCCCCAGGCGGTGCGCAGGATCGACAGGTCAACGAGGCTGAGCACGGCGACGATGATCGTGGCGGCAAGCGTGGCCTTGGGGAGGAAGAACAGGAGCGGTGTGAGGAAGAGCGCGGCACCGGCAATCCCGATGGCGGTAAAGGCGCCTGCGGCGGGGGTTTGTGCGCCGGCGTCGAAGTTCACAACCGAGCGGGCAAAGCCACCGGTGACGGGGTAACCGCCTGAAATTGCTGAGGCAATGTTGGAAGTGCCGAGGCCGATCAGTTCCTGATCCGGGTCGATGCGCTGGCGGCGTTTGGCGGCCAGAGTTTGCGCCACGGACACGCTTTCGACAAAGCCGATGATTGAGATCAGGACCGCTGCGAGGAAGAGCTGCGACCAGAGATCGGGTGACAGGCTGGGCATTGAAAGCGGCGGCAGGCCGGTGGGCACCTCGCCAACGATTGAGACACCTTTGCCACCGAGATCAAAGAGATAGACCGCAAGCGTGGTGGCGGCGACGGCGGCAACAGGGCCGGCTTTGGTCAGCACATCGGCCAGACGTGGCGCGGTTCCAACACGCAGCAGGAGGGGTTTCAGGCCTTTGCGGGTCCAGAACAGAAAGCCAAGTGCAAAGACGCCGATGACAACCGTGTAGGCGTTGGTCTCGGCGATATGCGCCAAAAGGGAAGACAGCAATTCCGGCAGAGAATGGCCGTGGGCGGAGATACCAAAGATGTGCTTGAGCTGGCTGAAAGCGATCAGGATGCCGGAGGCCGTGATGAAACCGGCGATCACTGGATGAGACAGAAAATTAGCAAGAAAACCAAGGCGTAACAGGCCCATGAGGGTCAGCATGATGCCGGACATAAAGGCCAGTGTGATGGCGGCGATCAGGTATTCGGCTGTGCCTTGTAAGGCGAGATTGCCAATAGCAGCAGCCGTCATCAGCGAGACCACTGCTACGGGACCAACGGCCAGAACGCGCGACGTGCCAAAGATTGCATAGGCCACCAGCGGTAGGATCGAGGCGTAAAGGCCAACCTCTGGCGGCAGGCCAGCCAGCAGCGCATAGGCCAGCGATTGCGGGATCAGCATGATCGTGACGATCACCGCCGCAAGCATATCAGCACCAAAGGTGGCCTGGTCATACTGACGGGCCCAACTGAGAATGGGCAGGTAGCGGGTTATCTGATTTGAAAGCGGCATGGGGCCTCGGATGTGAGTCGTGTTGAGGGTTTATATATTCAGTTTTTGGAATAAGTGAAGGGTGTGATTGCTGGAAGTCGAGAAGAAAGTGGCGGGCATTTGAAGAATCAGGAGTTAACCGGCTGAAAACAGACAAAACCGGTGTCTGCATCGCGTCGGTATCACGGCGGTATCGCGTAGGCGTCGGTTTGGCAGTGCACTGCGTGACCTCAACGGGCGTTGCGCCTACTTCGGCTGCGTTGACATCCGGCGCAAAGGTGCCAAAACCTGTGGTGTCCAAATGGGGAGAGCTGAGATGAGCGGCGCGTGGGAATTCTGGATCGACCGGGGTGGCACTTTTACCGATATCGTTGCGCGCAAGCCAGAAGGCGACGTGGTCACGCACAAGCTGTTGTCGGAAAATCCGGAACGCTATCGCGATGCTGCCGTGCAAGGCATTCGCGACCTTATGGGGGTGACCGGTGAATTTGCGGAGGGCTCCATCGGCGCGGTGAAGATGGGCACGACGGTGGCGACCAACGCCTTGTTGGAACGCAAGGGGGAGCGGGTGGCTTTGGTGATTACCCAAGGGTTCCGTGATCTGTTGTTGATTGGTTATCAGACACGGCCACGCTTGTTTGATTTGGAAATCAAACGGCCTGATCTGCTGTATGAAACCGTGATCGAAATGGATGAGCGTCTGGATGCCGAGGGCGGGGTTGTCCGCGCGCTTAATGAGGACGCCTTGCGTGGCCAAATGCAGGCGGTTTTTGACGACGGAATTCGCGCCATCGCGATTGCCGGACTGCATGGTTATTTGAACCCAGTGCACGAAAAACGCGCCGCCGAGATGGCACGCGAGATCGGATTTTCACAGGTGTCCGTGAGCCACGAGGTCTCGCGTCTCGCAAAACTTGTGGGGCGCGGCGATACCACGGTGGTAGATGCCTATCTGTCACCCATTCTGCGGCGCTATGTGGATCAGGTGGCCGGTGCGATTGACGTGGGGTCTGCCAGTGAGCGGTTGCTGTTTATGCAATCAAACGGTGGCTTGACGGACGCGAGCCTGTTTCACGGGCGTGATGCCATTCTGTCGGGACCTGCGGGTGGTATTGTTGGCATGGTCAAGACCGGCGAGGCGGCAGGATATGACCGGCTGATCGGCTTTGACATGGGCGGTACATCAACGGATGTGAGCCATTATGCGGGCGACTATGAACGCAGCTTTGAGACCGAAGTGGCGGGCGTGCGGATGCGCGCGCCGATGATGGATATTCACACCGTTGCGGCCGGTGGCGGCTCGATCTGTACGTTCCGTGACGGGCGGTTTCAGGTGGGGCCGGAAAGTGCTGGGGCCGATCCCGGACCGGCGTGTTATCGACGCGGTGGGCCGCTGACAGTCACCGATTGTAACGTGATGCTGGGTAAGCTGAACCCCGATCATTTCCCGCATGTGTTTGGGCGCGGTGGCGACTTGCCGTTGGACGTGGATGTGGTGCGCACCAAGTTTGCCGAAATGGCGGCGCAGGTGGCGACCGAGACCGGAGAGACGGCGCGCAGCCCCGAGGAGATGGCCGAAGGCTTCTTGCGGATTGCCGTTGATAACATGGCAAACGCGATCAAGAAGATTTCTGTTCAGCGCGGGCATGATGTGACGGGCTATGCGTTGCAATGTTTTGGCGGCGCTGGTGGGCAGCACGCTTGTTTGGTGGCGGATGCGCTGGGCATGACCAAAGTGTTCATTCACCCGCACGCCGGGGTTTTGTCAGCCTACGGCATGGGGCTGGCCGAGATCCGCGCGATGCGCGAGGTGCAGTTGGACGCGCCGCTTTCGGATGTTGCGGCGGCAGAGGTGGCGCTGGCAGCAATCGCTAAAGAGGCGCGTGCCGAGGTTGTGGCGCAGGGCGTGGCGGACGTGACGATCGAGGCGCGGGCGCATTTGCGCTATGACGGCAGCCATCAACCGCTTGAGGTCGCATTTGGCACCGTGGCCGAGATGCAGGCGGCGTTTGAAGAGGTTCACAAGCAGCGGTTTGGCTTTATCAGCCCGGAACGGGGCCTGCTGTTTGATATGCTGAGTGCGGAGGCGATTGGCGAGACCGGTGAGGCGCCGGGCGTGGTGCCGCTTGGCACAAGCGACGCGCCAAAGGCGCAGATCGCCGTGCATGTTGGTGAGGGGCGGCGTGATGTGCCGCTTTATGACCGCGATACGCTGAGTGCTGCGGCGGTGATTGCCGGACCGGCGGTGATTTCGGAAAAGACCGGCACCAACGTGGTGGAACCGGGGTGGGCAGCGCGGCTTGATGGTATGGGCAACTTGATCCTTGAGCGTGTTGAGGAAATGGCGCGGGAGCGGGCTGCGGGCACGACCGTTGATCCAGTGTTGCTGGAAGTGTTCAACAACCTGTTTATGTCCGTCGCCGATCAGATGGGGGCGACGCTGGCGAACACGTCGTGGTCTGTGAACATCAAGGAACGGCTGGATTTCAGCTGTGCGATCTTTGACACCGAAGGCGATCTGGTGGCCAACGCGCCGCATGTGCCGGTGCACCTTGGCAGTATGGCCGAAAGCATCCGCACCGTGATGCGTGAGAATGCGGGCGACATTCACGAGGGCGATGCCTTTATGCTGAACTCGCCCTACAATGGCGGCACCCATTTGCCGGATGTCACCGTGGTGACGCCGGTGTTTCATGGCGGCGAGGTGGTGTTCTGGCTTGGCTCTCGCGGGCACCATGCCGACATTGGCGGTCGCACACCGGGATCGGGGCCGCCTGACAGCACGCACATCGACCACGAAGGCGTGTTGATCGACAATGTGCGGCTGGTGAGCGGTGGGGATTTGCAGGATCAAGTGGCACGCGATGTGTTGGCCTCCGGCATGTATCCGGCGCGCAATCCCGATCAGAACATGGCGGACCTTAAGGCGCAGGTGGCGGCCAATGAGACCGGGCGGCGGGAGTTGCTGAAGGTTGTGGATCACTATGGATTGGGCGTGGTGCAGGCCTATATGGGCCACGTGCAGGACAACGCCGAGGAAAGCGTGCGGCGGGTGATTGACCGGCTGACAGACGGATCGTTCAGCTACCCGATGGATCATGGAGCCAGCATCGAGGTGCAGGTCTCGGTGGATCGGGACGCGCGCGAGGCGGTGATTGATTTCACCGGAACAAGCGGGCAGCACCCGGGCAATTACAATGCGCCGATGTCGGTGTGCCGCGCGGTGGTTTTGTATGTGTTCCGCACCATGGTGGGCGCGGAAATTCCGCTGAACGAGGGCTGTCTGAAACCGCTTCGGATTGTGGTGCCGGACGGGTCGATGCTCAATCCAGTCTATCCGGCGGCGGTGATTGCGGGCAACACAGAGGTCAGTCAGGCGACCTGCAATGCATTGTATGGCGCGCTGGGCGTAATGGCCTGTTCGCAAGCCACAATGAACAACTTCATCTGGGGCAATGACGCGTTTCAGAACTATGAAACCATTGCAGGTGGTACGGGCGCTGGGCCGGGATTTAACGGCTGTGATGCGGTGCAGACGCATATGACCAATACGCGCTCGACCGATCCCGAAATTCTGGAAAAACGCTTTCCGGTACGGTTGGAGGAATTTGGCGTGCGCGCAAACTCTGGCGGTGTCGGGCGCTGGTCTGGCGGCAACGGGTCGATGCGCAAGCTGCGCTTTCTTGCGCCGGTGACGGTTACGACGCTGTGCTCGCATCGCGAAGTGCCGCCGTTTGGCGTTGACGGCGGGGCGCCTGGGTCTGTTGGCGTGAACTGGGCAGAAATGCCGGATGGAACACGCGTCGACCTGAAGGGGTTTGACGAGATCGATCTGCCAGCGGGCGCCGTGTTTGGCATGGGCTCGCCTGGGGGCGGGGGCTGGGGCAAAGCGTAGAAAAGAGAATCAGCGCCCGAATTTGGCGGGCGCTGATTGTTTGCGTTAGGCCGCCGAAAAACCAGCATCCAAAGCGGACAGGATCGTGTTGACCTCGGCCTCGGAAATGGTCAGCGGTGGCGACATCATAACGTTGTGCGCGCCAAGACGAACCATGGCACCGGCCTGATAGGTGGCTTCGTGCACTTTCTTCATGGTGGCCATGTCCATTGGTGTCTTGGCGTCTTTGTCTGACACCAACTCAATCCCTGTCATCAGGCCATGGCCGCCGCGCACATCGCCGATGATGTCGTGTTTCTCGGCAAGTTTCCGTACGCCATCGTATAGTTGCGTGCCGCGTGCGGCGGCGTTGGTTTTGGTGTCGAGCCGTTGGGTCTCGGCCAGACAGGCGACAACGGCGGCAGACCCAACAGGATGCGCCGAATAGGTGTAGCCGTGGAAGATGCCGGCCTCGCCGGTTTGGTCGTTCTCAAAAACATCCGCGACCTTGTCGCCAACCATGCAGGCACCGACAGGGAAATAGCCGGAGGTGATGCCTTTGGCGACGGTCATCATGTCGGGCTGAACGCCCCAGTGCCGCGCGCCGGACCAGTCGCCAGTGCGGCCAAAACCGGTGATAACTTCGTCAGAAATCATCAGGATGCCGTGGCGATCACAGATTTCGCGCATCAGGCGCATAAAAGAAGAGTCTGGTACAATCACGCCGCCCGCGCCCTGAATGGGTTCCATGATAAATGCAGCGATGGTGTTGGCGCCCTGAAAGGCGATCTCGTCTTCCATCGCGGCGGCGATGTTTTGCGCCAGCTGCGCGGGATCGGTTTCGTTGAACGGATTGCGATAGGTATAAGGCGCGGGTAGATGGAAACAGCCCGGCAGCAGGGGTTCGTAGTTGATGCGGAAACGGTTGTTGCCATTTACTGACGCGCCACCAAAGTGGGTGCCGTGGTAGCCCTTCTTAAGGCTGAGAAACTTGGTGCGGGTCGGTTCGCCCCGAAGCCGGTGATATTGACGGGAAAGGCGCAGGGCGGTTTCCACCGAGTCCGAGCCGCCGGAGGTAAAGAACACTCGCGTCATGCCGTCCGCGTCAAAGAATTCGCGCACGGCGTAGGACGCCTCGATGGCCGGTGGGTTGGAGGTGCCGGCAAAGGCAGAGTAGTAAGGCAGATCGTAAAGCTGTTTGGCGATCGCCTCTTTCACGACGTCGTTGGAGTAGCCGAGGTTCACGCACCACAGACCCCCCACAGCATCAACCGTGGAATGGCCGTCGATGTCGGTGATTTTCACACCTTTTGCGCCTTTGATGATCTTGGGCGGCGTGCCGTGACTGTCCCCGGGGGCACCCATCGGATGCCAAAGATGGCGGGCGTTGTTTTCCTTGAGGAAGTTGTCGTCTTTCATGGTGGCGCTCCCTTGGCTGCGGGGGTGAGTCCGGCAGGTCAAAAAATTTGATCAAATATTGCCGCAAGCGGTTTGGGCTGTCCAGCAAAAGCGGCAAAGGCAATGCAAACGCGGTGGTAGAATCAAACGGGAACATGCTAGATTTGGTCCCATGCCTGTGGATAACCCCAACATAAGCCAAGATTTGCCTGTCATCCGTCAGCTGGATGATGCTGCGATCAACCGGATTGCGGCAGGTGAAGTGGTCGAACGACCCGCGTCTGCGGTTAAAGAGTTGGTGGAAAACGCCATTGACGCGGGCAGCATGCGGATCGAGATCGCTTATGCCGACGGGGGCAAAACGCTTATTCGCATCACGGATGACGGCTGTGGCATCTCTGAGGCGCAGTTGCCGCTGGCGTTGTCACGCCATGCGACCTCCAAAATCGATGGCAGCGATTTGTTAGACATCCACACGTTTGGGTTTCGCGGCGAGGCCTTACCGTCGCTGGGCGCCGTTGGGCGGCTGACGATCACATCACGTGTCGGATCTGCACCGGCAGCGCGCATTTCGGTGGAGGGCAGCGTGATGGGGCCGGTCAAACCGGCGGCGCTGTCAGGGGGCACCATCGTTGAGCTGCGGGATCTGTTTTATGCCACGCCCGCACGTCTGAAGTTTATGCGCACGGATCGCGCCGAGGCGCAGGCGATCACGGATGTGGTCAAACGTCTGGCGATGGCGGAGCCGTTCATTGGTTTTACGCTGCGCGATGTGACTGGCGGCGGCGAAGGGCGCGTGACCTTTCGCACCGAGGCCGAAACCGGCGATTTGTTTGACGCTTTGCACGGGCGATTGGCGAAGATCATCGGCAAGGAATTTGCCGAAAACGCGCTGCGGATCGATGCAGAACGCGAGGGGCTGCGGCTGATTGGGTATGCGGCGTTGCCGACCTATTCGCGAGGCTCGTCGGTGGCGCAATATCTGTTCGTGAACGGAAGACCGGTTAAAGACAAGTTGCTGGTCGGGGCGTTACGTGGGGCGTATTTCGATTACCTGAGCCGCGACCGGCATCCGGCAGCGGCGCTGTTTATTGATTGCGATCCGCATTTGGTGGACGTGAACGTACATCCGGCGAAATCCGAGGTGCGGTTCCGCGATCCCGGTATGGCGCGGGGCTTGATCGTTTCCAGTTTACGTCACGCATTGGCAGAAGCAGGGCATCGGGCGTCGACAACTGTGGCCGGTGCCACGCTGGGCGCGTTTCGGCCCGAGCAGATCGGCGCGCTTGGCGCGACGCCACAAAGTCCACAGGGTGTGGCGCGGGTGTATCAGATGGACCGCCCGTCGATGGGCGCGCGCGCGGCGGCATATCAGGCGCAGGCGCCAATGGCGGCCTCGGAGCCGGGATTTGCAGATCTGACGGAAGCCTATTCTGCGCGAGTGGAGCCGGTTGTGCAGGCGGCCCAGCCAGAGGTTGAGGCCTTGCCGTTGGGCGCGGCGCGGGCGCAGGTGCATGAGAATTACATCGTCGCGCAGACCGAGACAGGCATGGTGATTGTCGATCAGCACGCGGCACATGAGCGGCTGGTGTACGAAAAGCTGAAACATCAGATGGCGGAAAACGGCGTTGCGGCGCAGGCGTTGTTGATCCCGGAAATTGTGGATCTGTCCGAGGGCGATTGCGCGCGCATTCTGGCGGTGGCCGAGCCGCTGAGCAAATTGGGTCTGACGCTGGAAGCCTTTGGTGGCAGCGCGGTTGCCGTGCGTGAAACGCCTGCATTGCTCGGAGAGGTCAACGCGCGAGCGATGGTGCTCGATATCCTTGATGAGCTGGACGATCAGGGCGAGAGCATGTTGGTGCAGGCCAAGCTTGAAGCGATCCTAAGCCGCGTGGCTTGTCATGGGTCGATCCGGTCGGGGCGGCGGATGCGGGCCGAAGAAATGAACGCTTTACTGCGCGAGATGGAAGCGACGCCGCATTCCGGACAGTGCAACCACGGACGGCCGACCTATGTGGAACTCAAGCTGAGCGATATTGAGCGGTTGTTTGGGCGGACGTGAAACATCGACGGGTCAGGCAAGATCCGACTTTTGGTCTGAGAGAATAAGAATGAACGGGCGAGCATGATCACTATTGGCACCTATACCCTGAGCGTTGCAGAGACCGCTGGCTTGGCCATTGCGGTGCTGCTGGTTGTTCTCTTGATAATGGCGATCCGCGCGGCGGGAAAATCGGCGCGGATGGCGGAACCCTTGGCACATCAGATGGGGTCGCTGGGGCAGCGGGTCCAGTCGTTGGGAGACGGACAGCAGCAGTTGGCCGGTGGGCTTAATCAGGTTGTCGAAAGTCAGGCGGCGGCGCAGGCGCAGTTGTTGCAGCACATGGAAAAAAGGCTGTCGCAGGTCAATTTGCAGATGACAGAGAATCTGCAGGGCTCCGCGCGGCGCACGGCGCATTCTTTGGGGGAGTTGCAAGAACGGCTCAAGACCATCGACAAGGCGCAAGAGAATATCACGCGGTTGTCCGGCGATGTTCTGAGTTTGCAAGACATTCTGAGCAACAAGCAAACCCGCGGCGCGTTTGGGGAAATTCAGTTGAACGATATTGTCAGCAAGGCGCTGCCATCTGACAGCTATAAGCTGCAACATACGCTATCGAATGGTAAGCGCGCGGATTGTCTGATCCACCTACCGAACCCTCCGGGGCCAATTGTGATCGACAGCAAGTTCCCGCTTGAGGCCTATGAGATGCTGCGCAATGCCAGTACGCAGGGTGAGCTGGACGCTGCGGCGCGGATGCTGCGTACGTCGGTCAAAAAACACATCAAGGATATCTCGGAGAAATACATTCTTGATGGGGAAACCGCTGATGGCGCGCTGATGTTTTTGCCGTCCGAGGCAGTTTATGCCGAGTTGCACGCCAACTTTCCGGAGCTGGTGCGAGACGGGTTTGAGGCGCGGGTGTGGATCGTGTCGCCGACCACTTGCATGGCGACGCTCAACACCATGCGCGCCATTTTGAAAGACGCGCGGATGCGGGAACAGGCGGGGGCCATTCGCAAGGAGTTGGGGCTGTTGCACAAGGATGTGGACCGCCTTGGGACGCGGGTGGAAAATCTGGATCGGCATTTCACGCAGGCGGCGAAGGACGTGTCCGAGATCAAGATCAGCGCAGACAAGGCAGGCCGGCGGGCGCGGCGGTTGGACAGTTTCGATTTCGAGGAACTGGCGCCGGATGAGAGCGACAAAGTGGTGCCGTTGACCAAGCCGGAGGGGTGACGTGGTCGCCTGGGGCTTTTGGCGGCGGACGCCTTCGGCGAGGGTACTTGGAGCCAGAAAGAAGGCGCGGAAATTTCTTTCTGGCCAAAAAACCCACGGGGTCCGGGGCAGAGCCCCGGCTTTGCCCAAGGCTTAGAGGCGCAGCTTGCTGCGTCTTTCAAGGCGCGGGAGCCCGTGGTGAAGGCAAGATCACGCCAATTGACCGAAAAAACCATTTGCGCCACATCAAAGACGGGTCGATGCTGGTGCAACACACTAGGAGCGACCAGAACGGAGACGCACCATGTTAGAAATATCCCCATGGCAAGTGGCGCAGGTCGTGCTGATGTCCCGTGAACTGAACCGGGCAGAAGGCGAACTGAGGGCCTTTATCGAACGACTCAACGAAGATGAACAGGCCAGTCTTGTGGCCGTGATGTGGGTGGGCCGCGAAGCCTTTGCCGCAGGCGAGCTGGCCGAAGCGATCCGCACGGCCAAGACAGAAAACACGGTTCCGACAGCCGACTATCTTCTGGGATCGCCGCACCTAAGCGATCATTTGGAGAGCGGAATGGAAGAGCTTGGCTTGTCACTAAGCGACGAAGAAGACGACCTCGTGCGGCGCGGTTAACGGACGCTTTTCGGCTCTGCGCCGCGCTGTTTGCGGTGCGGTTTTGGCGAAGACGCCAACCTTTTGTTAATTTATGCCAAGGCGGCCTGCGACCCTTTTCGTGGGCCTCTTTTGCTCCCACCTGTGGACCGTTGGGAAACAGAACCCGCTGATACGGGTCTTCGCACAATCGACACCCTTTTTGCGGAACGGATGCGTTTCTGCAGGGCTCTTGCACGCGATTTCGTGCGGGCCGTAACGGGCGTGTTCGCGTGCAAGGCTTCGTGGTTGTGGGGTTATTTTAAAGGGGCAGAGGTATGTCGATCAGTTTTTGGGCGCGAGAAGATCAAAAAAACGGGCAGAACAGATATGTGGATCTCACCGACGAGGACGCGGTCGAAATCACGTTTGTCAAAGACGGGCCTGATGGAAATCTCGTGCTTGAGGACAATGGTGGCGAGCCAGATCCCAATACCAAAGTTGTGATCGATGGTGTCGAATACGAATTTGTTTTTGAGATGACTGCAGAGTTGGACGACGGGCGCAACGTACCGGATGAGTTTGACGATGCAGAAGTGGCGATGATCACCATTCTGGATTATCCCGAACCCGGCGATGAAACCCGTTTTATGTTTTTGCCGGACGTCGATGCCAGCGAAGACGACATGAACGAGTTTGGCCACAAGAAATTCAAACTCGACGACGTGGATCGGCACCCCGATGATCTGCCGGTGTGTTTTGTCGCGGGCACTTTGATTGACACGCCGTTTGGTGCCAAACCGATCGAGATGTTGCAAGCAGGTGATCGCGTGATGCTGGCGGATGGGCGAAGCAAACGCATTCTGATGGCGGTGCATAGCCGGTTCAGCTTTGGTGAATTGGTCCGAAAACCTGCGTTGCGCCCCGTGTGTATTGAGGCACATAGCCTCGGCGGGGGGCTCCCGCATCGTGATCTTTGGGTGTCCCAACAACATCGCATTGTGTTGCGGGGCTGGCAGGTCGAAATGATGTCCGGCACATCGGAAGCTTTTGCCCATGCCGGACATATCGCACCCGCACCGGGCTTGCCTGATCTGTCCTGGCGGCATGGCGTGACTTACGTGCATTTGCTGTTGGATGGACACGAGATTCTGATTGCCAATGGGGCCGAAGCAGAGAGCCTTTTCTTGGGCACGCAAGCGATGCAGACAATGGCGCCGCACGCGCGAGCGCAAGTGTCTCGGTTGATGTCGGAACGTCCCGACCTGTTGGCCCAATTTCAGGGAACGGCATTGCCGGACCTGAAGTCACATGAAGCCCGAATTTGGGCCAGAATGGTTGCGGGAGAGCCGGTGTTTCGTGATCTCGTCGCGCAAGCCGCCTAGGCGTTGGGTGTCAGCCAGGCCCGCAGGTAGATCGCGAGGCGTTCTTGTGGGTCTACGGCATTGTGCAACGCGCAGAACACCAAAGAAATCGCTTGAACAACAAAAGCTTGCACACCTTCGGCTTGCAGGTCCGCGGAGATATCCTTGCGAAATGGCATGTCGGCAAGCCAAGCGGCTGTGACCTCGGCCTGACGGCCGAATGTCATGGCGATGGGGCCTACTTCGGCATTTGCTGCAGCGCCGGAGTGGCGCAGAATCACGTCAAACACGTAGCGTTCACAGCTCATGAACGTGACCAGCGGCATAAAGGCCGCGGCCATCTCGTTGATGGTTTTGGGCACGTCTTGCGCCTCGATTAGGTCGAGATGGCGATCAATTTCCGCGCCGATCAGCTGATCCATCAGCGCGTCTTTGTCTTTGAAATGGGCAAAGAACGTGCCTTTGGCGACACCGGCGCGCAGCACGACCTCTTCGACGCGCAGGGCCTCGTAACCGTTGTCGGCAATAACGGAATTGGCCGCGTCCAAAAGCTTGGCGCGGGTTTTTAAGGTGCGTTGTTGAATTGCGCGGGCCATGGCCTGTTTTGGCATGAATTTTGACCGTGGTCAAATTAGATATTGACCGCGGTCATTTTTGTGTGCATTTAAATTGACCGTGGTCATTTTAGGAGGGAATCGTTATGACTGGGAAACGCATTTTTGTATTGAACGGGCATCCGGCGGCGGAAAGTCTGACCGGCAGCGTGGCGCAAAGTTACGCGGATGCGGCGCGTAAATCAGGGCACGATGTACGGGTCGTGAACCTGCATGATCTGGAGTTCGATCCGGACTATGGCTTTGGCGGCTATGTGAACCAAAAACCGCTTGAGCCGGATCTTGAGGCGGTGCTGGCCGATATTGAGTGGTCCGAGCACGTCGTCGTGGCGACACCGATGTGGTGGGGCGGGTTGCCCGCCAAGCTTAAAGGTCTGTTTGATCGGGCCTTGCTGCCTGGACGCACGTTTGACACGCGCAATACGACTAAGCTGGGCTTGCCTGCGCCGCTTTTGACGGGACGTACAGGGCGGGTTCTGTTGTTGTCAGACACGCCCGGATGGTTCTTTCGGCTGTTTTACCGCAACGCGATGATTGTGCAGATCCGGCAGCAAATTCTGGAGTTTGTCGGGATCAAGCCGGTGAAAGTCACGCAGTTCAACGGCGCCAGCCATCCAAAACCAGGTCGGGTTGATCGCTGGATCAAGCAGGCGGCAAAGGCAGGTGCTCAGGCATCCTGAGCGCAAAAGAAAGGGGCCTGACGCATGTGCATCAGGCCCCTTCTCGTTGGATGTGATCAGGCGGTGTGATCGACGATCTGCATATGCTGCGCCAAGGTGGCGATGTGGTCTAGCCAGTCATTGAACAACGCAGGCTCGGACGGAGCGGCGTGAACGCCGGGGGCAATTTTGCCGTCCAGAACCGATTCAATTGCCAGCGACACAGGAATGGACACCAGTCGCGCCATCGCGGTGCCGCGCTCGTCGCCCCATGCGTCCATCGCGTAGGTTTTGTGATAGACTTCGGTGCCGTCTTTTTCGGCCTTCAGCCCAACGCAAAGGATCACACGGTCAGGCTCGCCTTCGTCGTAAGAATTCTCGTTCCAGAACTGGTCCGACATCTCTTTCAGGCGCGCGTCGCCTTCGGGGCCGGTCAGGGTTTCGATTTCGCGGAAGACGTCGCCCCAGGCTTCGGTCCAGCCGTTCAAACGCAGGGTGCCGCGCACAAATTCTTTCACGGTCCAATCAGAGTCGAACTTGTAGTCTTCCATGAAGGGAATGCTGTCGCGGTTTGGGTAAACCTCAAAAGTTTCCGGCGTTTGGAGCGGCGCCTGATAGCTGGAGATAGCGTCCCACGGACGGTTCACATCCAACGGTTTGCCGTCACGGATCGAGCGGGATGGCGAGCGCAATGCCTTGAGCACACCCAGAGGCGACCAGCTGAATTTGTATCGGAACGGGTTGGCCACTTTGGGCACGCCGCCGCAATAGCTTTTGAAGCTCAGGGTGTTGTCGTTCGCATAGGCATCGGAGGCACGATAGTCGGCGATCAATGCATGGGCCATCAGGTGATCGATGCCGGGGTCAAGGCCAACTTCGTTGACGCAAGCGATACCGGCGGCTTTGGCTTTGGCATCCAGCGCCTTCATTTCCGGCGCTATGTAGGATGAGCTGACAAAGTTGGCGCCCTTAGTGACGCAAAGTTCGGCCAGCGGCACGTGCCAGTCACCGGGCAGCATCGACACAACAACGTCGTCGGCCTCAAGCGCCGCGCCAAGGGCGTCGATGTCAAAGGCGCGAATGTCGGAGGCCAGATCGCCGACGGCCTCTTGGGCCTTCTCGATTGTCCGGTTCCAGACGGTGACAGAGCGGCCTTGTTCGAGCAGGCGGCGCAGGCCGGGAATGGCCGACAGGCCGGTGCCACACCAATGAATGGTCATGTTTTCTCTCCCCTCAGAGGTCTTTGGAATGGGTTATGAAATCCGCCTCGGCGCGCGTCCAAACGCCGCCTGACAGATCATCAAGTGTCAAAAGCGTATCAAGCAGCTGTGCGGCATAATCCTCGGAGCTCTCAACGGGCAGCATCGACGGCAGATTGTCGATGGCCATGACGTCCAGAACCGGGGCGTCTGCAACGCGCAGGGCTGGCGCGTCCCAAGTGGTGGCGCGGTCATAGACCGGCACCGGATTGTAGTCGCTGTCGGGATCGCAGGCCACATCGCCAATCGCGGTGAGCGTACGGTCCGCCGCGAGTGCGTCTTTGGGCACGAACACAGGCGTGCCGGGACGGGCGAAGATACAGTTCAGGAACAGATCATGGGTGAGGATTTGCGGGAAAGGACCGCCAGTTGCAGTTTCCGCCATATCCCATTTGGTCACGCTGCAGCCCATCGCCTCCAGCAGATCCGCAGCGCCGGTTCCAACGCGGCCCAAGGCGCCGATGACAATTGCGGAAGGTCGGTCGGTTGCCAGCGCATCAAGTTCAGCATTCAGGTCCGACAACAAAGCGTCTTTGCCAGCATACACACCGACGGGGCCGCAGATCTCGCCGCGTTGCTGGGCGGCCCAGCTTTTGAGCGTGACGGCCGCGCCGGCATAGCCGGCCCAATAGCCAAAGGCCGCAACACGGCGGCCGGTTTCGTTCACAAGGTATTCAAGATCAAAAAGCGTGCCGCCGCCCGCCTTGAAGCGTTTCAGAAGCGCGACGCCGGAGTGCTGACCTTTGAAAGCGTGGCCAAACATGATGTGGCGATGCGGCAAAGCGGAGCCGTCTTCGGGAAGCTCTTTGAGCCCGAAAATGATGGCGTCGCGTGGCGCGTCCGGCCAGCTGTTTTCGGATGCGATTTCGCAGCCTGCATCGATGTAACCCTGCAATGGGATCGCGCGCACCGAGCTTTCCTCAACTGTGACGCGGATGCCTTTGTCCAAAAGCGCCCTGGCGCCTTTTGGGGTCAGTCCCACCCGTTCCTCGTTTGGCCGCTGCTCGGCCCGCACCCAAAGATGTGTCATCCTCAGTCCCCTCAATTTCCGCAGAGTCATAGATCAGCCTCGCCCATGCTTGGCAAGGGCCTCCCGCCCGTCGTCAGCTTGTCTGCGACAAGGCGCCTTCGGTTGGGCATGGCTCAGCTGCGCTGAGCCTGATTGGATATTTGTCACCAAAAAGAAGGGGTGTGTTTGGGCGTGAAGCGGCTTCTTTCTGGTCAAAAATACCCCGGGGTGGACACATCAATGATGTGTCAGGGGCAGCGCCCCTTCCCGCACTTTCCGGGTGGCGGTGAGGGTGGGCGCATGGCACAACTGAAAAAAGTAGAACAAGGAGCGCGTCATGAGTTTTGGCAAAGGATGTCACCTGCATCTGATCGATGGATCGGCCTTTATCTTTCGGGCGTATCACGCGTTGCCGCCTTTGACGCGCAAATCCGATGGTTTGCCCATCGGTGCAGTCGCCGGGTTTTGCAATATGTTGCAGCGCTATGTCGAAGACAACGCCGGCCCCGACGCGCCGACGCATGTGGCCGTGATCTTTGACTATTCCGGCAAGTCGTTTCGCAACGAGATGTATGATCGATACAAGGCCAACCGCCCGCCAGCGCCTGAGGATCTGGTGCCGCAGTTCCCACTGACACGAGATGCAACACGCGCGTTTAACATCGCCTGTAAAGAGGTCGAAGGCTTTGAAGCGGATGACATCATCGCCACGCTTGCCGTGCAGGCGCGTGAGGCCGGTGGGCGGTGCACGATCATCAGTTCCGACAAAGACCTGATGCAGCTTGTTGGTGACGGTGTCGAGATGCTGGATGCGATGAAAAACAAGCGCATTGACCGCGATGGGGTGCATGAAAAATTTGGCGTCGGACCGGAGCGGGTTGTCGATGTGCAAGCGCTCGCCGGTGACAGTGTCGACAACGTACCTGGCGCGCCGGGCATCGGGATCAAGACCGCCGCTTTGTTGATCAACGAATACGGTGATCTGGAAAGCCTTCTGGACCGCGCCGAAGAAATCAAGCAACCCAAGCGGCGACAGTCGTTGATCGACAATCGCGCGCAGATCGAGTTGTCCAAAAAGCTGGTGCAGCTGGATGAAGGCATGGAGCTGGATTTCACGATCGATGATCTTGAGGTGCAAGACGCCGATGCCGACACGCTGTTGGGTTTCCTAGCCGAGATGGAATTCCGCACTTTGGCCAAGCGCGCGGCTGACAAGCTGGGCGTGGACGCGCCGGTGATCGCTGAGCCTGTGGCGCAAGCATCTGTGATTGCAGAAGAAGAATCCGTGCCGATTGATGCTGCAAAATACGAATGGGTACAGGACCGCGCAGCGTTGGACCGCTGGGTCGCGCAGATCATGAAGCGCGGCTATGTGGCGGTGGACACGGAAACCAATTCGCTGAACGAGATGGTAGCGGAGTTGGCGGGCATCTGTCTGAGCGTTGAGCCGGGCGAGGCGTGCTACATCCCTGTGGGCCACAAAAAAGGTGCCAGCGACGATCTGTTTGGCGGGGATGAGTTGCAGGCGGGGCAGATGCCTTTGCAAGAGGTACTGGATGCCTTGCAGCCGATGCTTGAGGACGCGTCCGTTCTGAAGATTTTCCAGAACGCGAAATACGATTGCAAGGTATTTGCCAACTATAACATCGCCGTCGCGTCGGTGGATGACACGATGCTGCTGAGCTATGCGCTGCATGCCGGTGAGCACAATCACGGGATGGACGCGCTGTCAGAGCGTTATCTTGGGCATCAGCCGATCTCGATCAAGACGCTTTTGGGTACTGGCAAAAGTGCGATCACTTTCGACAAGGTGCCAATAGAAGACGCCGTGAAATATGCCGCCGAAGATGCGGATGTTACCTTGCGTTTGTGGAAGATGTTCAAGCCAAAGCTGCACCAGAAACAAGTAACAACGGTCTATGAAACGCTGGAACGGCCTTTGGTGCCGGTGTTGGCGCAGATGGAACGGCATGGCATTAAGGTGGACCGTGACACGCTGAGCCGGATGTCCAATGCGTTTGCGCAGAAGATGGCCGAATTGGAAGCGGACATTCACGAGGCCGCCGGACGGTCGTTCAACGTTGGCAGTCCGAAACAGCTTGGCGAGATCCTGTTTGACGAGATGGCGTTGCCGGGCGGCAAGAAAGGCAAAACCGGGGCCTATGCCACGGGGGTTGATGTGCTTGAGGATCTGGCGACCGAACACAGCTTGCCCGGGCTGGTGCTGGATTGGCGTCAGATGAGCAAGCTTAAGTCGACCTATACCGACGCGTTGCAGACCCATATCAACGCGGACACGGGTCGTGTGCATACATCGTATGTGCAGACTGGCGCAAACACGGGACGTTTGGCCTCTGCTGATCCGAACTTGCAAAACATTCCGGTGCGCTCGGAAGAAGGGCGACGCATTCGCGAGGCCTTTGTGGCGGATGAGGGCAAGACGCTGATCTCGCTTGACTATTCACAGGTTGAGTTGCGGATCTTGGCGCACATAGCGGAAATTGACGCGCTGAAAGCCGCGTTTCGCGACGGGCAAGACATTCACGCCATGACCGCATCCGAGGTGTTTGGCGTGCCGATGGAAGAGATGACCAGCGAGGTCCGAAGCCGCGCCAAGGCGATCAACTTTGGTGTGATTTACGGCATCTCGGGCTTTGGTTTGGCGCGGAATTTGCGCATCCCGCGGGGGGACGCGCAGGATTTCATCAACCGCTATTTCGAGCGCTTCCCGGGCATTCGGACCTATATGGACGACACCAAAGCCTTTGCCAAAGAGCACGGTTATGTGCAGACGCTGTTTGGTCGCAAAATCCACACGCCGGAGATCAACGCCAAGGGACCGCGTGCGAGCTTTGCGTATCGAGCGGCGATCAATGCGCCGATCCAAGGCACTGCGGCCGACATCATCCGCCGCGCGATGGTGCGGATGCCTGATGCGATCAAGGACCTGCCGGCCAAGATGTTGCTACAGGTGCATGATGAATTGATCTTTGAAGTTGAGGATGCTGCGGTTGACGAAACCATCGCTGTGGCGCGCGACATAATGCAGGGCGCGGCAGAGCCGGCAGTAAAGCTGGACGTGCCGTTGATTGTGGATGCGGGGCAGGGTGCGAATTGGGCCGAGGCGCATTAAGCGCCTAGGTGACCGGTCGTAGCTTTAACCACCCGAGGCCGCTTTCGGTTGTGCGACCAGAGGGGACGTACTCTGCGCTGACGGCGCCGTCGTAGCCGGTGGCGTCCAGCATCTTGAAGAACGCCGGAAAATCAAACGGGCCACCAGCGGGTTCGTGGCGGTCGGGAATGCCGCCGATTTGAATGTGTCCAACCCGATGGCCGTGTTTGGCCCAGCACGCAGCAACGTCGCCGTGGATTTTGTGGGCGTGGTAAGTGTCAAACTGCAGCGCCAAGTTCGGGGCGGCGACCTCGTCAAGAATTTCGGCGGCGAGGTCAAAATCGTTGAGAAAATACCCGGGCATGTCGATGTCGTTGATCGGCTCGATGGTCAGTTTCTGTTTTTGTGCGATGTCGCTGGCCCAAAGCAGATTTTCAACGAATGTGCGGCGGGCATCGGGGCCGCTGGCTGGACCTGCCATGATGTGTAAGAGCCGCGCACCGAGCGTTTCTGCGTAGCGCAGCGCGCGTTTGAAGTCATGGCGAAACCGGTCCTGGCATTCGGGCACGGCGGCAAAACCGCGTGGGCCACCAGTGTAATTGGGCGGCGGGCAGTTGATCAATTCGAGCGACAGAGCATTGCGCAGCAGAGCGGACTGAATTTGCGGCGCGGGAATATCATAAGGAAAGAGCATTTCGACCGCGCCGAATCCAGCGGCGCTGGCGGCGTCAAATCGGTCTAGCTCCGGCAGCTCCTGAAAGAGCATTGTCAAATTGGCGGCAAAATTAGGCACTGGTTAATCTCCTAAGTTGTTAATAGCTCAGGGAAATCCGACCTGTCAAAGGCCGAGTGCGCTTGCATTCAGTTTTTGCCAAAATTTGCCAATACGACGTCTGACCGACGGGACGTGCGGCAGCACTTGCCGGGGGCGTAAAAGGCTGCAAGGTTCTGGAAAAGGCTGAGAATGGGTGCGCGACGGTGACGGACACGGTGAGCGAATTGGTGGCGCAGTTGCGTGGGGCGGCTAAATCCGAGACAGCGCGGGCAGAAATCAAGGCGCTGTTGGAGGAGGCCGTGGCCGATCCTGTGGCGTTTGGCGACGCGCTTCCGACGTTTGAAGACGATGACGTGATCCTGTTTGAGGACGAGACCGTGTCGATCTGGCATTGCCGGTTTCAACCGGGCAAGACCGTGCCGCCGCACGATCACAAGATGCTCGCAACGATTGCGGTGTATCGCGGTGCAGAGCGAAACGATTTTTATGAGCGCGGCGCAGACGGCGGCCTGCAGAAAAGCAGCGAAGTCAGGCTGGGCGCAGGCGATGTTTTCCAGATTGGGCCAAGCGCCATTCACGCCGTAGGCTGCGCCAGTCAGGAGCCATGTTGTGGCATTCACGTCTATCTTGGCGCATTGACCAAGGTAGATCGTTCTTTGTTTGACCTAAGCGATGGCGCTGCGCTGCGCTTTACCGATGAGAATTACTTACGGCTGGTTGCAGACGATTAAGTGAGGTCTGAAGCCGGGATCATCGGGAAGAAGACGCCAGAAGAGCGCACGCCGAACCAATCGGTGCCCTCTATCGTTTGTTCCTCGCCCAACTCAACCATCCGGTAGAAAGTCTTGCGGTCAATCTTGGCCTCAAGATTGGCGCGGATCGTGACATAAGGCGCGGGGTCTTCGCCGTTGATGTCCACGCGGATCGGATTGTCCGGCCCTGCAGTGGCGGTTTCACCAATGTGGGTTTCAAAGGTCAGGGTTTGGTCTGCGCCACTGCCCGCGACAGTGAAGTCCTGCGCCACGAAGGGCGCGTCTTCGACAATGATGCCGACTTTCTCGACGGGCGTGACCAAAAAGTAGGCGTCACCGTCTTTGCGCAAAATTGAGCTGAAGAGTTTAACCATGGGAAGGCGGTTGATCGGGCCGCCTTCGTGATACCACGTGCCGTCACGGGCAATTCGCATGTCGATATTGCCGCAAAAAGGCGGGTTCCACAGGTGCACCGGCGCCGGTCCACGCTGTTTCACCGCTGCGGTCGCGGTGGCTGCAAGATCATTTACCGAGGGTTTCACGGGAAATTGTGCGCTCATTGTTTTTGCCATTTCATCTGCGCGGGATAAGGTCACTGTAAGCATATAGACCTGTCAGGAGAAATGTCATGAGCGAAGACGCCGATCTGGTCGTGGAAATCGAAGCGCTGGGCGAAAAACTGGCGGCTGCCAAGGCGGCGATTACACGGCGATTTGTCGGACAGGAGAGGGTCGTCGACCTGACGCTGTCGTCCCTTTTGTGCGGCGGACACGCTTTGCTTATTGGCCTTCCGGGCCTTGGCAAGACGCTTTTGGTGGACACGTTGTCGACTGTTATGGGCTTGAACGGAAACCGCGTGCAGTTCACGCCCGACCTGATGCCTGCCGATATTCTGGGCTCCGAGGTTTTGGAGAAAGGCAAAGGCGGCACCCGCGAATTTCGATTCGTCCCGGGGCCGATTTTTTGCCAACTCTTGATGGCGGATGAGATCAACCGCGCCAGCCCGCGCACACAATCCGCGCTTTTGCAGGCGATGCAGGAGAAGCAGGTGACCGTGGCCGGCGAAGATCGACCGCTGGATGCGCCATTTCATGTGCTTGCGACGCAGAACCCGATTGAGCAGGAGGGTACCTATCCGCTGCCTGAGGCACAGTTGGACCGGTTTCTGGTGCAGATCGACGTGCCGTATCCGGATCGCGACACCGAGCGCGACATTCTTTTGGCAACCACCGGTGTGCAGGAAGACGAGGCGCATCAGGTGTTCACCGGCGAGGAATTGATTGCGGCGCAGACATTGCTGCGGCGGATGCCGGTGGGCGAGAGCGTGATGGAACTGATCCTTGATCTGGTGCGGGCGTGCCGACCCGATGATCCGAGCGCCAGCGAAGCGGTGCGTGATCATGTAAGCTGGGGGCCAGGGCCACGTGCGGCGCAGGCCTTGATGATGACCGTGCGGGCGCAAGCCTTGTTGCATGGGCGTTTGGCACCCAATGCACAGGACGTTGTCGACATGGCGGGTCCGGTGCTGAGCCACCGGATGGCGCTGACATTTGCGGCGCGGGCGCGCGGCGAGTCGTTGGCCGGTTTGATCGAAGAAACGGTGCGTCGGTTTGACAGCGTAGGAGCTGCCGCGTGAGCCAAAACGCCCATCTGCGCAGCAAAGCTGAGGCTGAGGCAGCACGCCTGCCGCCCCTTTTGGCGCAGGCGGAGCATCTGGCCGGCACGGTTTTGTTGGGCGAGCACGGGCGACGGCGGTCGGGACTGGGCGACGATTTCTGGCAATACCGCCCCGTTCAACCCGGCGACAGTTTGCGCATGATTGACTGGCGGCGGTCGGCCAAATCGGACGCGCAATTTGTGCGCCAACGCGAATGGCAAGTGGCGCAGTCGGTGATGCTTTGGGTGGATGCGGCACCCTCGATGCGGTTTGCCAGCGTCAAAGATGGCGTCACCAAACGAGACCGCGCCCGTGTTCTGGCGCTGGCGGTGGCAATTTTGCTGATCCGCAGCGGCGAACGGGTTGGCCTGACGGGCACACTTTTGCCGCCGCGCCGTGGTGAGGGGCAGATTTTGCGCCTGACAGAAATGTTTTTGCGCGACGAGGACGGCGATTACGGCACGCCCGAGACAAAGGCGATGCTGCCCCATGCGAGGGCGTTGTTTGTGTCTGATTTCATGGGCGACTTTGACGCGTTTTCCGAAGCGCTGACCAAAGCAGCGGATCGCGGGGTGCGCGGCGTTTGTTATCAGGTGCTTGATCCGGCTGAGGAGGATTTCCCATATCGGGGGCGGGCTGTATTTGAAAGCATGGGTGGCACGTTGGCCCATGAAACCAGGAAGGCCGACGATTTGCGTCAGCGTTATATTGACCGGTTGGCGGAGCGGCGTGAGGCTTTGCGCCATCTGTGTCGGGTGACGGGTTGGCAATATGGCACGCATCATACCGGTGACAGTGCGCAGTCGGCGTTGCTTTGGTTGCATCGGGCGTTGGAGAACCGTGGATGATGTTTGGTCTCGCCATAGGGTTCACAACGCCGGTTTTGTTGGCGGCATTGGTGGTTTTGCCGATCCTGTGGCTGATTTTGCGGGCTATACCACCTGCGCCCGTGAAGCGCCTGTTTCCCGGTGTCGTGCTGTTATTGGGGCTGAGCGACGACGACACGGTGACGGATCGCACGCCGTGGTGGCTGTTGGTGCTACGCATGTTGGCGCTGGCGGCTGTGATCATCGGATTGGCCGGCCCCTTGCTCAACCCGCAGGATCGCGAAGACGGGCGCGGGCCGTTGTTGGTCCTGATGGATGGCAGCTGGGCTTCGGCCAGCGATTGGGACGCGCGGCGCGCGATGGTGGACGCGTTGCTTGATGAAGCGGCGCGCGATGGACGCGTGGTGGCATTGCAGCGGTTGAGCGCGCCAGAGGAATTGCGGTTTGCACAGGCCGACGTTTGGAAGGCGCGCATGGCGGGCGTTCTGCCAGCGCCTTGGGCGGCAGATGTGGAGACCCACAAAGGATTTGCAGACTCGCTTGGTGATCAGGCGTTTGACACCATTTGGCTATCGGATGGATTGGATCGCGATGGACGTGGCGATGTTTTGGCGGCCTTGCAGGCGCGTGGCGATGTGCGCGTGGTGCAGACCGGACGCGGAGCGTTGGCGCTGGCACCGCCGCGCTATGAGGATGGCAAAGTGATCCTGACCGCCAAGCGCACGCAGGCGGCTTTGCAACGCGAGATCACTGTGCAGGCCATTGGGCTTGATCCGGCGGGCACCGAACGGGTGCTGGCGGCGTTGCCTTTGACGTTTGAGGCGGGGGCTGCGGAAGCTGAGAACGCGCTGTCGCTGCCAAGTGAATTGCGGGCGCGGGTGACACGGTTTGAGATTGCGGGGCTGCGTTCGGCCGGCGCAGTGAGTTTGAGTGACGACAGCCTGCGCCGCCGCGAGGTGGCGTTGATTGCAGGGCGTGAGGATCGCGAAGGCCTGCAGCTTTTGTCGCCGCTGCATTATCTGCGGCAGGCTTTGGAGCCGACGGCCGATGTGTTGGAAGCCGCGTTGACAGACATTCTGCCGGCCAACCCCGATGTGATCGTTCTGGCGGATGTGGCGGTTTTGTCTGAAGGCGAGACTGCGGCGATGCTGGACTGGCTGGATCAGGGTGGTTTGCTGTTGCGGTTTGCCGGACCAAAACTGGCGGCGAGCGAGGTCAGCCGGTCCGAGGAAGACCCGTTGATGCCGGTGCGGTTGCGCGCGGGTGGGCGCAGCATTGGCGGGGCGATGAGTTGGGGGGAACCCAAGTCGCTGGCGCCGTTTGATGTGGACAGCCCGTTTTACGGACTTTCGGTGCCGGATGAAGTCACCGTCACTGCTCAGGTCATGGCACAGCCGGATCCAACCTTGGCGGATCGTGTGATCGCCGCGCTGAGTGACGGCACGCCATTGGTGACGCGCAAAGCTGTGGGTCAGGGGCAAGTGGTTCTGGTGCATGTCACCGCCAATGCCCAGTGGTCGGGGTTGCCGTTGTCGGGGCTGTTTGTGCAAATGCTGGACCGCTTGGCCGTGTTGAGCGCAACAAGTGCGGATGCAGAAGAACGTCTGGCGGGTACAACTTGGCAGCCCGTGAAAGTGCTGGATGGATTTGGACGGCTGGAGGATGGCCAGACCTTGCCGGGTGTGGCGGGTGAAGCGATGCTAGAACAGCCGCTTAGCGCGGAGTTGCGTCCTGGATTGTATCGTGACGGAGATCGGTTGATGGCGCTGAATGTTGTGCGCGATGAGGATACGTTGGCACCGGTGCGTTGGCCTGTGGATGTGCCGGTTGAGGGGCTGCGCGGTGCGGTGACAACCGATCTGTCGGGCTATTTTCTGGCGGCGGCGCTGATCATGTTGGCGGCGGATGTGTTGGCGTCATTGGCCGTGTCTGGCCGACTTTGGAGCGCGCGGGTCGCATCGGTTGTTGTAGCGACGATGATTGCGGTCAGTGGCGGTTCCGACGCGTTGGCGCAGTCGGCGGATGTCTTGGTGGACCATGCACAAGAGGTCACTCTGGCCCACATTATGACCGGCGACAAGCAGGTGGACGACGTGGCCTTTGCGGGTATGCGTGGGTTGGGCAATGTGCTCAACTTCCGCACATCGGTGGAGCCCGGGCCGCCAGCGTCGGTGGATCTGGAACGCGATGAGCTGGCGTTTTATCCCTTTCTTTATTGGCCCATTACGCCGGACCAACCCACGCCAAGCCGCGACGCTTACGCCAAGCTGAACCAATATTTGCGCTCGGGCGGGATGATCTTGTTTGATACGCGCGATGGTGATGTTGCGGGGTTCGGGGCCAGCAGTCCAAACGGGCGCAAGCTGCAAAGTCTTGCAACGGGGCTGGATATTCCGCCACTCGATCCGTTGCCGTCAGACCACGTTTTGACGCGTACGTTTTACCTGTTGCAGGATTTTCCGGGTCGATACGGGAGCGATGAGGTCTGGGTTGAGGCCGCGCCGCCGGATGCGGTGCTGATCGAAGGCATGCCGTTTCGCAACCTCAACGATGGCGTGACGCCGGTGGTGATTGGCGGCAACGACTGGGCGGCGGCTTGGGCGCGGGATGCGCGTGGCAACACAGTCTATCCGATTGGGCGAGGCCGCGCCGGAGAGCGGCAACGCGAGCTGGCCTACCGGTTTGGTGTGAACCTTGTGATGCACGTGCTGACGGGCAATTACAAAAGCGATCAGGTGCATGTGCCTGCGTTGCTGGATCGGTTGGGCCAATGACCGGAAACCTGTTGTTTGATCCGATTGTGCCGATCTGGTTGTTGGTCGCATTGGCGGCCTTGAGCGGGATCGCGGTGTCGATTGCATTGTGGCGCGGTTTGACGGGCTGGGCGTTTCGCGCCTTGGCGGGGCTGGTGATTTTGGCCGCTTTGGCGGGGCCTGTGTTGCAGACCGAAAATCGCGCGCCATTGAGTGATATTGTGCTGATGTTGGTGGACCAAAGCGCCAGTCAGAGGCTGGATGACCGATCAGAGCGGACCGAAGCGGCGGCCACCGCGATGGCGGCGCGGTTGGGCGCGCGCGACAACACCGAAGTGCGGCGCGTGGATGTGGGCGATGGTCTGAATGACGCCGGAACCGAGATGATGGCGGCGTTGAACGAAGCGCTGGCACAGGAACCACGTGGCCGCGTCGCCGGCGTGGTCGCACTGAGCGATGGCGTGGTGCATGACATGGATCTGGCGCCAGAGCTGCCCGCGCCGTTTCATTTGCTGCACACAGGACGGGACAGCGATTGGGACCGGCGGTTGAGCGTCAAAAACGCGCCTGCCTTTGCCATTCTGGGCGAGCCTGTGACACTGACTTTGCGGGTTGAAGACAGCGGCGCGGCGCCAACCGGCGTGGCCCGCGCGCCGCTTTACATCTCGATTGACGGAGACACGCCGCAGGAATTCATGGTGCCTTTAGGGCGCGATATCGAGCTGCCGGTGACTCTGCCACATGGCGGGCGCAACGTGATCCAGTTTTCGGTGCCGTTTGAAGAAGGCGAGTTGACGGATCGCAACAACGCGGCGCTGGTGCAGATCAATGGCGTGCGCGACAGGTTGCGGGTTCTGCTGGTGTCGGGCGAGCCGCACCAAGGCGCACGGACGTGGCGCAATCTGCTGAAATCGGATGCCTCGGTTGATCTGGTGCATTTCACCATTCTGCGTCCCCCTGAAAAGCAGGATGGCGTACCGGTGGCAGAGTTGTCGTTGATCGCCTTTCCGACGCGGGAACTGTTTATGGAGAAGATTGACGATTTCGATCTGATCATTTTTGACCGCTATCAGCGGCGCGGGATATTGCCCGCGCTCTATCTGGAAAACGTGGCGGATTATGTGCGCAAGGGCGGGGCGGTTTTGGTGGCCGCTGGACCGGATTATGCCAGCGCCGACAGCATCTATCGCTCTCCATTGGCGCAGGTGTTGCCGGGCAGCCCGACAGCGCGGGTGATGGATCAGCGGTTTGTGCCGACGGTTTCTGATGTTGGCGGGCGGCATCCGGTTACCGCGGGGCTGCCGGATGCAGGCAATTGGGGCGCGTGGCTGCGGCAGGTTGAAGTGGCGCCGGAAGCGGGTGATGTTCTGATGACCGGTGCCGAGGACAGCCCGTTGCTTGTGCTCAACCGTGTTGGGGAAGGGCGTGTGGCTCTGTTGGCTTCCGATCACGCGTGGCTTTGGGCGCGGGGCTATGATGGTGGCGGGCCGCAGCTTGAGATGTTGCGGCGGTTGGCGCATTGGATGATGGGTGAGCCGGAGCTGGAGGAAGAGGCGCTGTGGGCTGAGGCCACCGGCCAGCGGATGCGGATTGTGCGTCGCTCCTTGGAGGAGGACGTAGGGGATGTGCAAATCACCACGCCGTCGGGCGAGGTTGTGTCGCTGCCGCTGGAAGAGACAACGCCGGGGCGGTTTGAGACGGTTTATGACGGGGCCGACATCGGGCTTTATCGACTTGTGAACGGCGATGAGACCGCGGTGATCGGACTGGGCCCCGCCGCGCCACGTGAGTTTGAAGAAACGCTGGCCAGCGCGACCGTGCTGGCGCCCATGTTGGAGGCCACCAATGGCGGCGATTGGGCCTTGGTGGATGGCGTGCCGGCGGTGCGCGATGTGCGGGCCGGACGGCCGGCGATGGGGCGCGGATGGATCGGAATCACGCCACGCGGCGCGTTTGAGACCTTGGACGTGGCGCGCACGCCGTTGTTGCCTGCTTGGGCGGTGCTGTTGTTGGCGTCGCTTTTCATTGTGGCGGGCTGGCTACGTGAGGGGCGGCGGTAGGTGTCGTGTTGGCTTTGATCCAAAAACCTGTTCCCCCTGCGGCATGCACGCGGTAGAACGTCGCAAAGCAGTAATCGGAGCCCCCTATGACACCGCCCAAACCCGTTGTTTTGTGCATTCTGGACGGGTGGGGTGTCTCTGACGACACCGCTGCCAACGCGCCGTTTCTGGCCGCCACGCCGAACTTTGATGCGATGATGGCGGACTGCCCGAATGCGACGCTGATCACGCATGGGCCTGACGTGGGCTTGCCAAGCGGGCAGATGGGCAATTCCGAAGTGGGCCACACCAATATTGGCGCGGGTCGTGTGGTGGCGATGGACTTGGGTCAGATTGATCTGGCGATCGAAGATGGCTCGTTTTTTAACAACGCTGCGCTGCAAGATTTCATTGCGACGCTCAAGAAAACCGGCGGGACTGCGCATCTGATGGGCGTGATTTCGGACGGCGGCGTGCACGGCCACCTGAGCCATGTTCTGGCTGCGATCAAGGGTGTGACAGATGCCGGTGTTCCTGTGGCATTGCACGCGATCACCGACGGGCGCGATGTGGCGCCAAGTTCGGCGCTGGGCTTTGTTGAGACGCTGATGGCCGCGCTGCCAGATGGAGCGAAAGTCGCAACCGTTGCAGGGCGGTATTTTGCAATGGACCGCGACAATCGTTGGGAGCGTGTCAGCACGGCGTTTGATGCCTGGGTTGGCGCCAAAGGGCTGGTGGCAACCAGCGCCAAGGAGGCTGTTGACGCGGCCTACGAGCAGGATCAAAGCGATGAATTCATTCCGGCCACGGTGATCGGCGATTATGCGGGGGCCAAGGACGGCGACGGGTTTTTCTGCCTGAATTTCCGCGCGGACCGTGCACGCGAAATCCTTGCGGCGTTGGCGCAGCCGGGTTTTGACGCCTTTGACGTGCCCGCGCGTCCGCAATGGGCGGCGGTGCTGGGAATGGTGAACTATTCCGACGCGCACAACGGGTATATGACCACGGCCTATCCCAAGCAGGAAATCACCAACACTTTGGGCGAGTGGGTCGCCAAGGCTGGCAAAACCCAGTTCCGTTTGGCGGAAACCGAGAAATACCCGCATGTGACGTTTTTCCTGAACGGCGGAGAAGAAACGCCGTCACAGGGCGAGGATCGTTTTATGCCGAAGTCGCCCAAGGTGGCGACGTATGATTTACAGCCCGAGATGTCTTGTGCCGAAGTCACAGAGCAATTCGTGGCGGCGATCGCGCATGGCTATGACCTGATCGTCACGAACTATGCCAACCCCGATATGGTGGGCCACACCGGCAGCCTTGAGGCGGCGACGGCGGCTTGCGCGGCAGTGGACGAAGGTCTTGGCAAGGTGCGCGCCGCGCTTGAGGTCGCGGGGGGCGTGATGATCGTGACCGCGGATCACGGCAACTGTGAAACCATGGTAGATCCGGTCACCGGTGGGCCACACACGGCACACACGTTGAACCCTGTGCCGGTGATTTTGGTGAATGGACCTGAGGGGGCATCGCTGCGCAAGGGGCGGCTGGCCGATCTTGCGCCGACGTTGCTGGAATTGATGGGGCTGGAGTTGCCTGAGGAAATGACCGGAGAGAGCCTGATAACGTGATGAGATGCCCTGCGCTTTTGCTGACGCTGGCGGTCTTGACCGTCCTTGCGGCCGCTCCGGGTCGGACCGAGACCGATCCGGCCGGTTCCGCACGTATGGCAGCGGAGCAACTGGAAGCGGCATCGGTGGCGTTGTCCAAAGCCAAAGGCAGTCGGGACCGAGTGTCGTCACTGACCACGGTCGTGCATGCTTATGAAGCTGGATTGACTGCGCTGCGTGCGGGGTTGCGGCGGGCTGCGATCCGAGAGGCGCAGCTGAGCAAGCAGTTGAAGGCCCAAGAAGTCGACATCGCCCGCCTTTTGGGCGTGTTGCAGACCATGGGGCAGGATAAATCGCCGGTGATGTTGTTACATCCCGATGGACCGGTCGGCACAGCCCGCGCAGGCATGATCCTGGCGGATGTGACACCGGCGCTTGAAACACGGGCTGCGGCGGTGCGGCGCGACCTTGAAGAGGTGACCATTCTGCGCAGCTTGCAAGAAGGCGCGGCGGAAACGCTTCAGGGTGGTTTGGCGGGCGCACAAGCGGCGCGTCAGGAGTTGTCAAAGGCCATGGCGGATCGCACGGATTTGCCACGGCGTTTCACCGAAGATCCGGTGCAAACCGCGCTGTTGATTGCATCCACCGAAACGCTGGAAGGCTTTGCCAGCGCCTTGGTGGATTTGCAGGTCGAGGGCATGGCCGAAATTGACCTGCCGGACATCACGGTGCGCAAAGGTGATCTGGCGCTGCCGGTTGAGGCACGCGTGCTGCGCCGCGCCGGCGAGGCAGACGCCGCAGGCATCAAACGCCCGGGATTGGTTCTGGCGACGCGGCCCAACGCACTGGTGACGGCGCCGGCGGCGGCGACGATCCGGTATCGTGGCCCGCTGCTGGATTATGGCAACGTGATGATTCTGGAACCTCAACCGGGCTTCCTTTTTGTCTTCTCGGGGCTGGCACAGGTCTATGGCCGGGTCGGAGAAGTGGTGCCGGAGGGCACTCCGGTCGGTTTGATGGGCGGAAATGACCCAGAAGTGGGTGCGATCCTGTCACAGTCGAGTGAAGGCACTGGTCAGGACCGCACAGAAACGCTCTATATAGAGGTAAGAGAGGGCAAATCGCCCGTGGACCCGGAAACGTGGTTCAAAACCAATAAGGATGGATAGCACATGAAGAAGTTTGTCGCTGCGGCCGCGACCGGCGCATTGGCCGGTCTGCTGGTCACGACACAGGTGGCAGGCCCCCTGCTGGCCCAGGAAAACGACCGCAAAGCCAACGTGTATCAACAGCTGGACCTGTTCGGAGATATTTTTGAACGCATCCGCGTTCAATATGTCGAAGAAGTGGACGAGGGCGACCTGATCGAAGCCGCGATCAACGGCATGCTGACGTCGCTTGATCCGCACAGTTCCTATCTGTCGCCTGACGATGCCGAAGACATGCGCGTGCAGACGCGCGGTGAATTTGGCGGGCTTGGCATTGAGGTCACGCAAGAAGAGGGCTTTGTCAAAGTTGTCTCTCCGATTGATGACACCCCTGCGGACGCAGCGGGCATCGAAGCGGGCGATTTCATCACACATGTGGATGGCGAAAGCGTTCTGGGTCTGAATCTGGATCAAGCGGTGGAAATGATGCGCGGCCCGGTTGGCAGCGAGATCGTGATCACCGTGGTACGGGAGGGCGAGACCGAGCCGTTTGACGTGACCATCGTGCGTGACACCATCAAATTGACCGCCGTACGCACCCGCACCGTGGGCGACAGCGTCGTTTTGCGGGTCACCACATTCAACGACCAGACCACACCAAATCTGGAATCCGGCTTTGCCAAGCAAGTCGAGGAACTTGGCGGCATGGACAGCGTGAACGGCATCGTTCTGGATCTGCGCAACAACCCCGGTGGTTTGCTAACCCAAGCGATCAAAGTGTCCGACAGCTTCCTTGAAAAAGGTGAGATCGTATCGACCCGCGGCCGCAACCCTCAGGATGGCGAGCGCTACAATGCCGAGCCGGGCGATCTGGCCGAAGGCAAACCGATTGTGGTTCTGATCAATGGTGGCTCCGCCTCGGCATCGGAAATTGTTGCCGGTGCGCTGCAAGATCACCGCCGCGCGATCGTGGTGGGCACCAAGAGCTTTGGCAAAGGGTCGGTACAGACTGTGATGCCGCTGCGGGGCGAAGGCGCGATGCGTCTGACCACAGCGCGGTATTACACGCCGTCGGGCCGTTCTATTCAGGCGCTGGGCGTGAGCCCGGACATCGTCGTGGAACAGCCGCGTCGCAAGCCTGCCGGCGAGGAGGAAGAGGAAACCAGCCGCCGCTTTAATGGCGAAGCGGACCTGCGTGGCAGTCTGAACAACGACAGTCTGACCGACGACGAGGTACGCCAGATCGAAGAGGACCGCGCCAAGGCCGAAGAAGCCGCTAAACTGCGCGAAGAGGATTACCAGCTGGCCTATGCACTGGATATTCTCAAAGGTCTGTCGGCATTGGGTCCGAAAGAGTAATCTCGCACCTGAGATCACGCAAAAGGGCGTCCCAAGCGGGCGCCCTTTTGTTTGGGTTCCCAGTCGCTTGACTTAGGGAGTGGTAAGTGGGCTTTGGATTGGGCGTGGGTCAGCTTTGCGGACAGACCGGACTTGTGCAAACGCGGCTATTGCTGACGCAGAAAGCTATCGCTCATGCGAGGGGGAAATTCGGCGGCGCGGCAGGATTCGCCAAACCCGCCGTTCAAGCGCTGCGAACCCGCGGGATTCTAAACCGGCCCATCGCTGCGATCGTTTTCAGCCCGCAACCAGTCCAAGAATGCCTCCGCACCCTGAGACATCGGCCGATCCGTGAAAACGACAAAGTAACCCGCGTTTTCAACTCTGACATCGGACAATCTGACAAGTGTTCCATCGCCAATTTCTGGCGCGACCAGATCATCCCAAAGGGCGATCCCCTGGCCATCCACCACCGCCTGAACGCGGCTGTTTGAATCCGGGATCGTGAGGCTGGACCGGCTGGGCGCGTAAGGCAGCCCGGCGGCTTTGTGCCAGGCGCGCCAACCGGCATCGCCGGAGCTGTCCCCCAAGAGCGGAAGCTGCCTGACCGCCTCGGCCAGTCCAAGCCGCTTTACCTGCTCTGCGACTGCGCGGTTGGCGGTTGGAACGGCAGGCAGGGACAGAAGAAGTTCGCTCTTATGGTCCTTCCAGCCGCCAATTCCCCAGAGGATAGCCATGTCCGCTCTGACAGATCTCAACATTTCCACGGAGTTGATCGGTTCGATCCGCAGGCTGATACGGGGATTGGCCTCGAAAAACCGTGTGAGCCTTGGCGACAGCCAGCGTGACGAGAAGTAGGTCAGTGCGCCAACGGTCACGGCGCCTGATGCGGTGCCACGCAGGTCTTCGATTTCACGGTCGATCTGGCTTAGGGCCGTTTGGGACACATGCCACAACCTGCGCCCTTCCTCCGTCAGTTCCAGTTTGGCGTGCGCGCGCTCGAACAGGCGAAAGCCGAGCTCGGCTTCAAGCTTGCCCACCTGGTAACTGATCGACCCTTTCGATTGATGCACCTCGTCCGCCGCCTTGGTCATCGACAGATTGCGGGCGACGGCATCAAAAATCCTGAGAGCATCATAGGAACGAAAGCGCATGTATATTGTCTAATTTTTTCGAACGACTTGTGCAAATCATTAGATTTGCGCCAAGCGCATCTGGCCCAATACATTTAATCTAATGCGTGGCACCCATCTGTCCTTGTCGAAGATCACCCGCAGACGTCTAACAACTCTGAACGGTGAACAACATGACAACCGACCTCTCCCACACTCGTTTCGCGGTCAAAGCTTTCCAGAACAAAGGCGAGCGCCCGCGCGAACTGACCCGCACCATGCCGCCCCATCCACTAAGCTACATGGAACTGCCTTACGATCCCGAATACACGCTCTACAACTCGCGCCTGACGCCGGAGAAACTCGACACGGCCACGGAAGACGAGATGTATTGGGCCGTGCGCACCAATGTCATCTTTCGTCACACCGGCGAGTTGCCGATCGAGATCAGCGGAGCAGACGCCGAAACCCTCTTGAACAAGGTGTTCACCCGGAGTGTCAGCAAGGTGAAGCCGAGGCGCTGTTCCTATCAGTTTGCCTGCTATCACGATGGCGGCATGATCACCGACGGGGTGCTGTTGCGGCTGTCGCAGGACAGGTTCTGGATGGCGCAAGCCGATGGGGATCTGTTCAGCTGGTACAAGGCACATGCCGAGGGGCTGGACGTGAAAATCCACGACCCGAATGTCTGGGTCAGCCAGATTCAAGGCCCACGGTCGCTGGACTTGCTGGCTGCTGTGCTGGACGGCCCCATGCCCGATCCTTTCCGCTATTTCGACTGCGCCGAGGTTTCCATCGCGGGGCAGACCTGCTGGATCAGCCGCTCGGGCTTCACCAATGAACTGGGCTGGGAAGTCTACATGTTACCCGACACCGACATCCCCGCCATCGGCGACAGGATCATGGAGGTTGGTGCTGCGTTCGGCATCCTGCTGACCGGAACGCCGGTGTTCCGGGCGCGGCGGATCGAGGCCGGGTTGCTCAACGCCGGGTCGGATTTCGGAGCCGAGACGACGCCGTTCGACGCAGGGCTTGGCGGTTTTGTCGAGTTCGACGACCGTGACTTTGTTGGCCGCAAAGCGCTGGAGGCCGCCGATAAATCCTGCCGCACCTGGGGCATGCGCGTGTCCGGCGGTGTGGCGCAGCTTGGACGCGTCATGACCATTGATGGAAAAGATGTCGGTCGGGTTTGTTCCTCGGGCTATTCGCCCTATCAGGGCTGTGGTGTTTGCATCGTGCGCATGGACGACCCCGCACAGGGTCCGGGCACGCAGGTCGATGTGCTTTGCGCTGATGGGTCCACCCAGAGCGGCGAGCTTTGCACTCTCCCGATGTATGACGCGGACCGGCTCATTCCGCGCGGCAAGCTTGTGGACATCCCGACCAAACCGATCGCGGCGGAATGACCTTCATGCCCAGCGTTTCAACAGAACGCTCTAGGAGTTGCCAACCAGAGGCGGCTTCGGCCGTCTCCACACACTTTGCTTTCTTACTATTGAGGTCGTTCTCCTCGTTGGATCTTTGCGCTGCGCTGGACGTGTTGAATGAAGCCAACCAGTTTGACCAGACGCCCAGATATTCGTGGTCTTTGTTCAGTGAAGACGGAAACGCTGTGTTGGCGTCTAACGGATTGTCCATGAAAGTAGATGGCCCGATGATGCCAGTCAGCAGAAGAAGCACAGTAATCGTGCTGGGAGGTAAGGAATATGTAGGCGCATCTACTTTGCCAGTGCTGGCCTGGTTGCGGAGTGTTTCCCGGAAAGGAGCGCGCATAGGCGCAATTGGGAGCGCTGTATTCACATTGGCAAAGGCTGGTGTGCGTTTGAACGGGCCAGTTTCTGCACATTGGGCGTATAGGGGGGCAATTGCCGAACATTGCCCAGAGCTGGAGTTAAAGCAGAACATCTTCTGTATTGGCGAAAAAAGCCTGACCTGTGCCGGCGGGGCGTCGACCCTCGACATGATGTTGCAACTGATCGCATTGACCAGTGACAGCAGAATAGCCAATTGGGTCGCAGACCGGCTTGTTTGCAGTTCCTTCAGGACTGGACAAGAGGACCAAGGGGCCGCCGAGTTCGTGCACATGCGAGAGCGCAACTCCAAGCTGGCAAAGGCTATCAGGGTAATGCAATCGCGCCTGGAAGAGCCTGTTTCAGCGCAGGAGATAGCTGTCTTAACCGGCGTCTCGATGCGTCAGCTTGAGCGCATCTTCAAGGCTCATATGGCGACCAGCCCTAAAGCATTCTATGTGAAGCTGAGGCTGGAACATGCACGGCGATTGCTTCAACAAACAGAATTGCCTCTGATCGAAATTGCGATTGCGAGCGGTTTTCAGAGCCAGTCCCATTTCTCCCGCCTTTACCGGAAGCAGTTTGGAGTTTCACCCCTTCTGGATGTGGGAATCCGGCGAATAGATGATCCTCTCCCAGATGGCGACTGCTCAGAAGGAGCAAAAAAATGTACAATTTGAACCTCACCACTTCGCACTTCCCGGCGCAGAATGATGCGGATATCCGCGACATCACGGTTGGCGGGTTGCTGCGCGAGGTCGCTGCGGCGCGCCCGGAGGCGGAGGCCTTGGTCGAAGTCAGGCGGGACGGTACAGAAGGACGCCGCTGGGCCTATGCCGAACTTCTGAAAGATGCCGAGCGGCTGGCTTTGGCTCTGTCCACCCGGTTTGCGCCCGGCGAACGGGTGGTAGTCTGGTCGCCCAACAGCCCAGAATGGGTGCTGATGGAATATGCTTGCGCGCTGTCAGGGGTGGTTCTGGTGACCGCGAACCCGGCTTTTCAGGCACGCGAGCTGGCCTACGTGCTGGAGCAATCCGGGGCGGTCGCCTTGTTCCTCGTCGAGGAATTCCGTGGCAACCCAATGGGCCGGATTGGCGCTGAGGTCGCGGCGAGCATCCCTGCAGTGCGCGAAGTCACAGACATGGAAAGCGCAGCAGTTTACACAGAAGGCTCCCGCCCGCCTGCTTTGTCCGATGTTGCCCCAGGCGACGCGGCGATGATCCAGTATACATCCGGCACCACCGGCTTTCCCAAAGGGGCGGTGCTGAGCCATCGCGGGTTGGTCAACAATGCACGCTTCTACGCGTCCCGCTGCGGCGCGACAAAAGCGACCACCTGGGTCAACATCATGCCGATGTTTCACACCTCGGGCTGCGGTATGGTCACGCTTGGATGCCTTCAGGCGGGGTGCCGAATGGTGCTGATCAGCCTGTTTGACCCGGACGTCGTGCTTGACCAGTTGGAAGCGAGCGGCGCTGACATCATCCTTGGCGTGCCGACCATGGTGGTGGCGCTGCTCGACGCACAGGAAACGCGGCCGCGCGACCTGTCAGCCCTGAAACTGGTCAGCTGCGGCGGCTCGATGGTGGCCCCGGAACTGGTGCGCCGGGTGCAGACCCTGATGGGCGCCGGATTTTCGACGCTCTATGGCCAGACCGAGCATTGTCCGGTGATCACGCAACACCATTTGTCAGACAGTATCGATGACATCTGCAACACGGCTGGCCAGGCAGTGGCGCAGACCGAGGTTTCGATCCGCAGCGTCGATAACAATAGTGCTGTCGCCGTAGGAGAGGTCGGGGAAATCTGTGCCCGCGGCCCCTGCGTCATGCTGGAATACAACGACAACCCCACGGCCACATCCGAGACCGTAGACGCAATGGGTTGGCTGCACACCGGCGATCTGGGCCGGATGGATACGCGCGGCTACGTCACCGTCACGGGCCGCGTCAAGGAGATGATCATCCGGGGTGGCGAGAACCATTTCCCGGCGGAGATCGAGAACTGCCTGTTGGAACACGCGAGCGTGGCCGAGGTCGCTGTGGTCGGCCTGCCGGACCCGAAGTGGGGCGAGGTCATCGGCGCGTTCATCCGCAGCACAGGACCACTCGACAAACCCGCGCTGCATGCCCATTGCCGCGCAAATATGTCGCCGCAGAAAACCCCGAATGTCTGGGTGCAGGTCGAAGGCTTTCCCCTGACCGGCTCGGGCAAAATCCAGAAATTCGTTCTCCGCGATGGTTTCGTCGCCGGGGAATATGCTGAACTCTGATTGACAGGAACCGCCATGCAGGACGCATCCAAACACTATTTCAACGGCCACTACATAAATGGGGGGTGGGTCGCCTCGATCGACGGGCGCGAAATGGCGGTTGAAAACCCGTCGACCGAAGAGAAGATCGCCACGATCACTTTGGGTGGCGTCGCTGACGCTGACGCGGCCGTCGCCGCGGCCAAGGCAGCCTTCCCGGCCTGGGCGGCAACAGACCCCGAGGAACGAATCGCCGCACTGGAGCGGTTGATGGAGGGCTACAAGTCTCGGGCCGAAGACATGGCGCAGGCCATCAGCACCGAAATGGGTGCACCTATCGCACTGGCAAAGACGGCACAGGTCGGCGCCGGAGCTGGGCATCTCAAGAACACCATTCGGGCGGCCAAGGCTTTTGCCTTTGAGCGCCCCTTGGGGGATCACGCGCCCGGCGACATGATCCTATACGAGCCGGTCGGTGTCTGTGCCCTGATCACCCCATGGAACTGGCCGATGAACCAGGTGATGCTGAAGGTCGCCCCGGCGATGGCAGCGGGGTGCACGGTGGTGCTGAAACCCTCTGAACTCTCGCCACTCAGTGCCATTCTGCTGGCCGAGATGATCGATGCAGCGGGCTTCCCACCCGGCGTGTTCAATCTTGTGAACGGTGATGGTGCCGGTGTTGGCGCGCATCTCACCGCGCACCCGGATGTGGACATGGTCAGCTTCACCGGGTCAACCCGAGCTGGGGTCGCGATCAGCAAGGCCGCGGCAGACACCGTGAAACGCGTCAGCCTCGAACTGGGGGGTAAGGGGGCCAACATCATCTTCGCCGATGCAGATGAAAAGGCCGTCACACGCGGCGTGCGGCACTGCTTCAACAATTCGGGCCAGTCCTGCAACGCGCCGACCCGGATGCTCGTGGAGCGCTCGATCTACGACCAGGCCGTTGAAACCGCCCGAGCCGTAGCAGAAAAAACGGAGGTCGGACCAGCGGACATCGAAGGCCGCCAGATCGGCCCGGTTGTGTCTGAAACACAGTTCAACAAGATCCAGTACTTGATCAAGCACGGCATTGATGAACACGCCGCGTTGATCGCGGGTGGACTTGGCCGCCCTGACGGGCTGAACCGCGGTCACTTCGTGCGCCCAACGATCTTTGCCGATGTCACGCCGGACATGACGATCTGGAAGGAAGAAATCTTCGGACCGGTGCTGTGTATCTCGCCCTTCGATTCCGAAGAGGAGGCGATCGCCTTGGCGAATGACACGCCCTATGGCCTCACGAACTATGTCCAGACTACGGACAAGTCCCGCGCACGCCGGGTCGCGCGGCGGCTGCGGTCTGGTATGGTCGAGATGAACGGCAAACTCGGCGGTGCGGGCTCGCCTTTCGGCGGCATGAAGCATTCGGGAAATGGCCGTGAAGGTGGTGTCTGGGGTCTTGAGGAATTCCTTGAGGTCAAGGCCGTCAGCGATTGGGAGTGAGCATGGCAAAGGTTCTGTACGAGAAAGATGACCGGATCGGGCGGATCACCCTGAACCGACCTGAAGTGATGAATGCCATCGACGATGATCTGCCGCGCGAACTGGCGGCGGCGGTGGCAGAAGCCGACCATGATCGCGACGTGCACGTGATGGTCCTGTCCGGCGCAGGAAAGGCATTTTGCGCAGGCTACGATCTGGCCCACTACGCCGAGGGCAACGGCCCCAACAAGGTGGTGCAGGACATGCCCTGGGACCCGATGCAGGATTTCCAGTTCATGTGGGCCAACACGCAGGCCTTCATGTCGCTCTTTCGGGCAATGAAGCCGGTGATATGCAAGGTACATGGGCACGCCGTGGCGGGCGGCTCGGATATCGCGCTTTGTGCAGACCTCACGATCATGGCGGACACCGCACAGATCGGCTACATGCCCACGCGTGTCTGGGGCTGTCCGACCACAGCGATGTGGGTGCACAGGCTGGGGCCGGAAAAGGCTAAGCGCATGATGTTCACGGGTGACAAGATAACCGGCGTCGAAGCCGCCGAGATGGGGCTAGTGCTGAAATCTGTGCCTGACGATCAGCTCGATGCCGAGGTCGAGGCGCTGGCCGCCCGGATGGCATCCGTGCCGATCAACCAACTGGCCATGCAGAAGATGGTGATCAATTCCGCCGTAGAGGAAAAGATCAACCAAACACAGCGCCTTGCCACAGTGTTCGATGGCATCACCCGCCATTCACCCGAAGGTATGAACTTCAAAGCCCGCGTGGAGCAAGCCGGCTGGAAACAGGCAGTGCAGGAACGGGACACCGGGACCTTCGACTGGACTAGCAATAAGCCCTTCGACTGACAAAAACCGCGAATTATTTGGAACCAACCGTTCGCGTTGGCGTGCCAAATTACGACAAAGCCCCGCCGTCCGAGTATAGGATAGGGAAAACTCGGTGCGCTCCGAACGAATGGCGGCACTTCTCGTCGCGCGGAAGCCACGAGCCGATGCATGCGCGGCAGTTTTTCCGCTGCGAGCGCGTGCAGCATAAAAAACGAACTCACAGGATGGGCTCTAACCCGCCATTCCGTGCAATCAGCCGCTCGTACTTTGTCGAGGCTCCGTTTCTCGCCTCCGCGTTCGGACGCGGTGGTCTTGTCTACCAATTGCGCGCGGGGCTGTGATTGGCTAGGACAGAGCATCACCAAACGGAGAGCCTGTCATGACGCCTGAAGAGATCGCCAAGCTACCTTATCGCCGCAATGTCGGTGTGATGTTGGTGAATGCTGACGGGCATGCCTTTGTCGGACAGCGCCTCGATAGCGAGGTGGCCGCGTGGCAGATGCCTCAGGGAGGGATCGACAAAGGGGAAACCCCACGCGATGCGGCTTTGCGTGAACTGGAAGAAGAGACCGGCGTGTTGCCTGATCTGGTGACGGTCGAGGCCGAGAGCGCGGGTTGGGTGGCTTATGATCTGCCGCATGACATCGTGCCGCGCATCTGGAAAGGGCGCTATCGCGGGCAAGAGCAAAAGTGGTTCCTGATGCGGTTTCACGGAAGCGATGATCAGGTGAATATCGCGGTTGATCACCCCGAGTTTTCGGAGTGGCGCTGGCTGGCGGCCGGGGATCTTGTGGACAACATCGTGCCCTTCAAGCGCGCGGTCTATGAACAGGTTCTGGCGGAGTTTGGCGACCTTTTGTAGGGCGTCACAGCGACTGCAACATGGGCTTGTCGGGCGCAGAAAAGGCCGATGACAAAATCAATCGGTGAAGATAGAACATGACCCAACGGCCCCGTGGCTCAACTGGATAGAGCAGCCCCCTCCTAAGGGGCAGGTTGCAGGTTCGAATCCTGCCGGGGTCACCAAAAACACCTGAAAAATATGGCTTATTTACAGGACGTTGTGCGGAAGCGTGCATAAAGTCCCGTGAGCTTTTGCGGCGAAATCGACTGAAACGGCCGATTTCTCGTACAAAACCTGTACAAAATTCGCACGTTTGTGCGTATTTCGGGGGCCAATCATGAGCCGCCATAGCTTTGATCCCGAAATCGCCGGACGTGTTGGCCTGAACGCGGCGGTGATTTTCCAGAACATCGTATTTTGGATCGAGAAGAACCAAGCCAATCGCCGTAACTTTCGAGACGGGCGGTATTGGACCTACAACTCGATCTCGGCCTTTGGTGAGTTGTTTCCTTATCTGAGTGAAAAGCAGATCCGAACAGCGCTCGAAAAGCTGGTCAGCGCAGAGCTGATCATAAAAGGCAATTTCAGCGATGATCGCTATGACCGGACCTGTTGGTATGCTCTGGGCAACTCCATTTGCCCAAATGGGCAAATCGATCCGACCGAAAGGGAAAATGATGCATTTGCCCCTGAGGGCAAGCCATCTGCCCCAGAGGGCAAATCCTATAAGAACAGATATAAACCATATCAAAAACCAAATCCTTCGCACGCGAAGGCGGCGGTGGAGGATGAAGCTTCTGAAAAAATTTTGTCAGCCTATCCGGAGGATCGCATTCGCGGCAAAGCGGTTTGCCTTTCACAAATCCGCCAAGCGTTGGCCGACGGAGTGGATGCCAAAGACCTCGAGGGCGCCGTGCGGGCCTATGCATCCGAAAGCGAAGGCTTCACCCGCTCCAAAGTGTGTTTCTCCGACAATTGGTTCACGTCTGGCCGTTGGTTGAAATACCTTCACGATGTTGAGGAGGCGCGAGAAGCAGGCAAAGCCAAAGAAGCCGAACTGCTGAAAGGCTTGGCCGACTGGGTCACGGACAAGCACCCCCTTTGCCGCCATATCACGCCCGGCCAAGTAACCGCTTTGCTGGCCGCAAACCTGGTCAGCCCTGCTGAAATCGAGGCGGCGGGGCTCAGAGCATGAGTGCGACCGATCCCAACAAAGAGCAGAGAGCAAGGTTACCCACCGATTACATCGGCGGGACTTGTGAGGGGCGGCAAGCCTCCCCTTCAAACCCCAACCAGACGCGCGCAAGCGGCGTCAAAGAGGGCCTTTCAGAGAGCGTGATCTTTCGATGCACCCCGTCGGAAAAGGCAGCGCTTGTGGCCAAATCGCACGCCGCTGGCCTGCCCAATGCCACGTTGATGCGTGAGGCCTTGGGGCTGACTGAGGCACGTCGGCGCAAGCCCGTCCCCCGTGTTGACCCGAAGCTGACCTTTGCGATTGCCCGCGTCGGCGGCAACCTCAATCAGCTCTCCCGCTGGATCAACGGTGCGGTCAAGTCCGGCCGCGCGAGCCAGATCGATGCGCTCAAGGTCGCGACACAACTGGTGGTCATCGAGCGGCAGATGGCGCAGATCGTGGCGGCGCACACAGGCGGCGGCGAATGATCATCTCGTTCTTCTCCACCGGCACTGGTGGCGGTGCAGCTCCCGTAGACTACCTGACAGCGCGTGAAGTTCTGGCCTATGACGAGAACCGAAATCTGATCCGTGATGACAACGGCCAGCCGCAAACCAAGATCCGCGACCCGCTGCCCGAGGTGCTGCAAGGCAATCCCGATCAGACCCGCTACCTGATCGATGCGAGCCCAAACAAGTGGAGCTACACCGCAGGCGTGATCAGCTTTGCCGATAGCGATGATCCCAGTCCCGACGCCCAGCAAGAGGCCATTGAGCTATTTGAGGCTCTGGCCTTTGCTGGGCTGGACAGGGATCAATACGATTGCCTTTGGGTGCGCCACTCGCATGAGGGCAACATCGAGCTGCACTTCTGTACGCCACGCCTTGAGCTCAGCACCGGCAAGGCGCTGAACATCGCACCGCCGGGGCATGAGCACGCCTTTTCCGGCCTACGCGACCTGTTGAACAAGACGCACGGTTGGGCAGACCCTTTGGCCCCAGAACGCGCCCGCGAAGTGCGGGCGACGATTGAAGCACCGACGCGCGCGCAAGGTCGTGAGGCGCTGCACGATTGGATCCTCGATCAGATCAGCGTCGGCACCATTACTGACCGAGCCAGCATGATCGACGCACTCACTGACGCAGGATTCGAGATCGCCCGTGCCAGTAAGAATTACATCACCGCCCAAGACCCCGACACCGGTGAGCGCTGGCGATTGAAAGGAGAGATTTTCCATGACGACTGGCAAGCCGAACCGCCTCGCCGAGAAATTGAACGCGGACCTGGAGACAAACCGCAGCGACCACGCCGCCTTGATGGCATCTCAGCTGGAGAGCTTCAGGAGCGATTTCAGCAGCATTGCGACCAGCGCGCTACATACAATCGAGACCGATATCAGGTTCTTTCTGAGCGACAGCAGGAGCGAGTTGGAGAGGCGGAGCGAGACGATCAGGCGCTGGTTGACGATCTCACCCTGGGTGATCGTGGCGATGGTCTCATCCTGGATCGCGACAGTGCTGATCGCGAGTTGGTTTTGGACGGGCTTGTTCACGCGCTCGGAGATGACGAGGCTTGGCCTGACACGGATCGAACAGGCTGGGCAGACATGGGTGACGCTGGACCCCGACCGGACCGAATTGAAGACCTGCACCATGGCCGGGACGCCGGTCATCTGTATCGAGATCAAGGAACCCTAGATGACACAGACCCTGACAGCATTGGAACGCGAATTGCTCGCATCCGTCGAGCGGTTGGTGACGGCCTGCGAGAGCTCAGCCAAGGAATTGCTCGCCTTGGAGAAACGCTCGACCAGCAGGATCGAAAGCAAGGTGAATGGCTTGGCGCATTGCGTGGCGCTATTGATGAAATCACATCTCATGTCCGTCACCACATTGGCCGACTTGCTGCGCGAGGAGCAGAATTACGCGACGCTGCAGGCGGGGTTAGAGACCAGCTGGAAACTAGCGAAAGACGCCGAGAAGCGGCTGAAAGAGAGTTAGACGCGAGAGATAGCCACCGCAGCGCCGGACATTCGCTTTGATCTTATTGCAATTTCTGACGTGGTTCGAAGGTCTTTAGCAGGAACCCTGAATTCGATCTTCAGCAAAACGCTGCATGTATGCGATTTCCTTGGGGGGGGGGCGCAGCGGAGAAACCAGTCATTCGCGAGCCTGCGAAGGATGGCCGTGTTGCGGACTTCACAGACATTAAAATCAAAGCCAGCAAACTCCGGTTCCGATGCAGCGCGCACCCGCATCTATCCACCAGCTCTGGCAGGCCCGGGTGGGAACCTAACCGCAAGAAGAACTCCCAAAGCCAACACGAAGACATGAGGAAATGCGGTTTTGAGCGCTGCAGACGCCCAAGCAACCGGAGAAAACTTTAACTCTGCAAAGGCTGTCGTCCAACCCAGATTTACACCGTAGCTATGCGGCCCTGCGACCGTGCAGTCGGGTATGCCTTCAAGATAGTCGATCCTTGCAAGATAAGCCTCTTGGTAAAGCTTCCAAAGCCCATCTAGGCCCCAAAAGGGCAAAGCGCAAAGCGCCGCGGACCAGAGCAAGACCTTTCCTTGAGCGCCGAGCTTTTCAGAATAGACCGCGAAGATTGCCGCGAGGGCGACTGTGACTGACCACCCTTTGAGGGTAAAACTAAACGTATTGAAACCTTCATAGGTGTTGATGAGAAATTCGTACTCATTCCAAACAAGGTCACAGACATCAGGCATGTTGCATTTTCTCTTTATTGCGGAGCTCTATTTCCACGATAACTGACCTTCGTTCACAATGCAGCATCGGTTAGTCTGGGCTCTTTCCGGCCGTTAGCTGCGTTTTGCACCAATGTCCGCACTGAGTATCGTTAATGCTTGAAACAGTTCTCTCTGTGCCAATTCACAAATTCCGCCCTTGGCCGGTTGGCGAGGCGGTCCGGCACCAAGATCTTGCCGGACGCGTTGATCATCGATGTCACGGCTTCGATGTCGTTGCTCTGACGGGAAACCAGAATAGTCAGGTCGTCAGCTAAACCAACGAGACCGCGATCAAACATCCAATGCGCAGTTCCAGACAGGGCGAGCCCGTTGCTGACGATGTCGGGGCCGTCATGCTCTACAGGTCTGATATGAGCGGCTTCCACTTCGGCACGGCCGCCGCCATTGATCAGACGCAAACCAGTGATGGCGCAGCGCTCGCCGTAGGCGCGCAGGACGTTCTTTCTGAAATTACGATCGCGAACCGCGCGATTGGTCAGCTGGTTGACGCGTTCTCGAGCGGGCATGTGTTGGAAAGGTGTTTGAGCATCTTGAAACCCTGGCATCTGCATCGTGTCGCCCACGCGAGGCAGGATGTCCTCATCTCGTCCAAGGCCACGTTCGACTATTCGGGCAAAGTCTTCAGCTGAAAGGGTTCTTACTGCGGCTTGCGCGCGTCCGGATATCTTGCCTTGATCGTTCAGCAATCCTCTTTCGATGATTGAATTCTCGTCCCGGAATGAAACAGGGTCGCCGAAATCAAGATACGTTCCTAGCTCGATCACCGCCAAGAACATGTCCTGCTTCCTAGGATCCGGAATGATCTCCTGGACCTTGGCGACAGCGAAGTAACCTTTGGTCTCTTTGACTTTGCTTGGCTCCAGGTAGACGATCCAATCCCCTTCGCACTGTTGGGCGCGAGAGAGGTATTGCTTGGGAAACTGATACCGCTCAGAGGGAATGTCGTCGTAGATCGAGTCGCTGCGATGGATGAAGATGCCGAAAGCCATCGGATCACCTGCGTTGTAGGCGTTCCAATTTTCGATCGGCCGCGCGTAGGGTCAGCACCGCACCTGTCAAAAATGGAAGTGCCAAGCCCGCTGCAGCGATTGCGAAAATCATGATGGCGGCCAAAACCGAGTATTCGGCGGTCTGTTGTGCCAATGATAGTCGCCCCAAGCCGATCAGGTAGAACACACTGGTTCCCAGGAGGATCAGGTAAAGCGGTCCAAAGGGTTCAATCATCTCACGACGGGTGCGCTCCAAAACTGAGTGCCTCAACATGTTCCAGCGTTTGCTTGCTTTGTTCACCCGATTACTCCCTTACCAACTCGATCCATGTGTGCACGTCGTCATCCGTCACTTCACGGCCTTCGACATGCGATTGATACCATCGGGCAACGATGGCCCCGCGCTTTTCGCTTTTGATCTTTATGCCCTCTTCGGTGAGGTGCTTATCCAGCGAGCTTTCGATGTGCTTGAGGGCCTCGAAATCATGTCCAGCCCGAATGGATTTGGTGCCGAGTAGCAGCCAGGGCACGTCCACCTCGAACCGCTCACCCATCGCGACCAAGGCTTCTACAGGCATTCCTCGCTGGCCCTTTTCGTAGCTGTGATACGCGCGCGGTGAGACACCGATAGCTTCCGCCATGGCCGCTTGTGAGAAGCCGATTTCATTGCGAGCAATGGTGAGACGAGCACCCATTGCAGCAAAAAGATCAGCATGTTTCTGCGGCATCTGCATTTTCCAATTGACTACTTCGCCGAAATTCGCGAATTTTGCAAAAAATGACGAACATTTACAGTTAATCACATCTGACCACGTCAGAAGGTGCAGAACAAGCGATTCCATGCGTGTCGCCGATTCAACTTAAGCGGACAAGGACGACTGAAATGGCAGAGACCAACTATTCAGACAGCTCTCAGATCCTGGGGCTTGGAAAAACGCCCGCGCAGTGGGTCGAAGTTATGGCCGGGATGGGGATCGATATTTCAGAACGCACTTTGCGTGAACGCGCCAATGAGACCGGCGCCTTTTATCGCCTCGGGCGGACCATGCTGATCACGCCTGCGCAGATTGATACGATTTTTGAAGGAGGCCAGTCATGCCGCTCAAAATCTACAAGAGGGGCCGCGTTTACTGGGCCAGGGGGTGGATTGAATACAACGGCAGGCCAATCGCCGGCCCATACCGGCGAAGCACTAAGGCATCTACAGAAGAGGGCGCACGGGACTGGATAAACCATGAGACCGAACGTCAGATCCGCCGCTATGTTGTGGGCGATGAACCGAGCAAGACGTTCTCCGATGCAATCATGCTCTACAACGCTTCGCCTAAGGCAGCGAAGCAGTTGATCCCGATTGTCGAAGCAATCGGCGACCTGTCGCTAGGTGCGATTTCAGGGGCGCTATTGAAGAGCCTTGGGCCGAAGCTGAAACCCAAAGCGTCGACCGATACCTGGTGGCGTGAAATCGTGACGCCCGCCAGTGCGGTGATCAACAATGCGCACGAGCTGGATGGAACGCCGCTGATCCGGGTGAAACCCTACGACAAGTTCGAGCGGATCGCGCAGGACAAGCGGCGCGGCAAGCTTAGCCGCGTCGAGCGCACGCCAGCTGATAAGGAATGGATCGAGGCATTTTGCCGTGCTGCTGATCCGTACAATGCTGCGCTGGTCCGCTTCATGTTCGAGACGGCTGCACGGATTGATCAGGCTGTATCACTGGAGCCGGATGACCTTCGACCGCACGAAAACAAAGTTCGCGTGAAAGCACAGAAGGGCCATCCAGAAAGTTGGATAACCGTCTCACCTCAGATGATGGACGAGCTGCTTGCACTGCCGCCTAAACGCCCCAAAAATCGCAAGACCGGCAAGCTCATGAAGGCGCGCGTTTTCGGCTATGGAAGTTCCACCGGTTACAACACGCGCTGGAAGACGATCTGCAAGCGCGCGGGCATCCCGTACCTGTCAGCCCACCCCGCTGGGCGGCACGGTTTCTTTACTGAATTGGTCGTACGGCAAGGCGTTGATCCGGTCACTGCAGCGAAAGCTGGCCGCTGGTCAGACCCGAATTTGCCTATGCGCATCTATGCCCACGCAGAGACCGATGAGGCCGACATCAGGGCCCGTTTTCGCACAAACCACGTACAAGATGACACTGTACAAACACCCAACTCTAAGAAATCACATAAGGAATAGCGCTATGAACGCATCCCTCCTAAGGGGCAGGTTGCAGGTTCGAATCCTGCCGGGGTCGCCAGCTTTAAAAATTCCTTTAAATCAAAGGCTTTGAAGGCGGGATGTACTTCGTTTGCGGTGTCATGTACACCACGGGAGTACACCACCGAAAGAGCCTCAGATGCAATACATTGAACAGCCGAAAGGCCAAGGCACAGCCTACCGATTCCGCATGAAGACCCCAAAAGCCCTCAAGGGGACCGTAAGCCCTTGGTCAGGGAAGTCGTTGGGGACGTGGATTATCCGCTCAATGGGCGGCGAGAAACATTTGCCCACGGCACGAAAGCTGCGAGACGTTTACTTGGCCGATGTGCGGGCCTTGGAGATGGCACAGAGGGCGCGTGACAGGTTCAGCCTAGAGAGAGCGGAGATGTGGGCTGACGCCATGCGAGAGGCCGAAGACCCTGCAATGGTCCGTGAGGTGCTGTACGATGAAATTGAGAGAGCGCCAAAGAGCCAGCGTAAGGCATTCGGCAAGGTGGCCACTGCGCAATCCCTTCCGGTGTCCCGTGCGGTTGTTCAGTATTTGAATGATAGAGCAGAGGGGAACGGCTTTGGCTACAAGCCCCTTGGCCCGACGTCGGTTAATGAACTTCATACGGCGATCAACCACTTGTGCGCATTCACCGGAACTACAAAAGACACGTTGTTTTTGAACGATCTTTCAACCGAGATGGTGTTGGAGTTTCGTGGCTCCTACCTCCCCTCACAGAAATCAAAGAAGACGGGCAAAGGTCTGACGTTGGCGACAGTTGAGAAGTCCACAACAATGCTTCGCGGTCTCTGGCGCTGGGCGTTGGCCCACAAGAAAGTAGACCTTGACGTCAACCCCTTTGACACACCCGAAGGTGTCCCAAGAGCGAAGAAGACCAAGGAAGCGAAGACGGACCAATACAAACCTGAGGAAACCCAAAAGATACTTGAGGTTGTGCCTCAGGGTGACCGTTTGGGTGACCTGTTCCGGCTTGGTTTGGTCACTGGTGCCCGTATCACTGAGATAGCAAAGGTAACCGTTGACGATACCTACGAGGATGGTTCGGTCTTTTTCATTGAAGGAGGGAAGACAGATAATGCGAAAAGGGTTGTACCTGTTCCAGTGGTCGCCCAACCAATTGTTAAGCGACTGAGGCAAGCCGCCGTTGATGGTGGCCATCAGCGCCTGTTCCACGCTTTCCCACTTGCGCCCAAGACGAACACGGCCAAGGCAGCATCAAAAGCTTTCACCAACCTACGTCGCAAGGTGTTGGGAGTGGAGACCGATGGCCGTTTGAACTTCCATTCAACAAGACACACTTGGAAGACGACCTCTCGCAGGGCTGGTCTTTCCATCGACGACGCCCATGATCTAGGTGGCTGGGCGACGCAGGCAAAGTCTTCGGACCCATATGACCATGGCCTGAACCTTGAGGAACTGACAGCGGCCCAAAGTAAAGTGACCGCCTTGCTGGACAAAGACGGCCACCTTGAGGGTTTCTAGACGGCTCAGATCACAGCCAACTGACGGTCGCTGAAAGCCACGGTAGGTCCATCGCACTCGAGTGAAAGCCAAGAGGCGATTTCCTCATTACCATGCAATGAGCGTAGCCCCTCGACGTTAAGCGTATAGGGCGGTAGCCGTTGGGAGTACGGAGAAAGCACTTTTTGCAAAGTCAGGGCTGGCACCTCCAAAGAAGCATGCTCAGCCAAGTGCGGACATTTGTGCCTCAAATACACGCACCTGCGACGTTAGCCTAAGAAGAGCCAGGAGTGTTCCTGATCACGTTGAGCCGTCCTCATTGTGTAATCTAAGCACTAGGCGTCGCCCTAAAAGTGTCCTACACCTCAATTAATCAAAGAGCAAAAAGACCAACGGCGAAGCGCATTTATGACCATCAAAGTCAATCCCGATGTCCTGATTTGGGCGCGTGAGACAGCTGGTTTCACGTTGGAAGATGCTGCGCGCAAATTGTTTTCTGATGGAGTTCGTGCCACGGCTGACGAGAAGCTAGAAGCCTTGGAGAGTGGCGACAAAGAACCGTCCCGCACACAACTGAATAGCTTTGCCAAGTTGTACAAAAGACCCTTGCTCGCTTTCTACATGGAACAACCACCGCGCACCGGACGTAGAGGGCAGGATTTTCGTCAAAGTCCAGACAGCCGAACCAAGCGCGAAAACGCCATGCTAGATGCACTGTTGCGCGATGTAAAAGCTCGGCAAGAGGCCGTAAGGGACATCCTCATGGATGACGAGGATTTCTTGGGGCGCAGTTTTGTAGGTTCCGTGTCTCTCAAAACGAGCGTTAAAGCCGTCGTACAATCCATCTCCAACGAACTTCGGTTTGATTACACGGATGTTGGCTTGCGCCGCGGTGACCCTGACAAGCTGTTTAAGAGGCTTCGTGAGGAAGTGGAGGACATCGGCATTTTTGTAATGCTGTTGTCTGATCTCGGCTCTCACCATTCGACAATCCCGTCCAGCGTGTTTCGCGGTTTTGCAATAGCTGATGATGTCGCCCCATTTATTGTGATTAACGCAAAAGAGGCTAAGCCGTCCCGTTCCTTTACGCTAATGCACGAACTTGCCCATATCTGGCTTGGCGCCACAGGAGTAAGCGGTCAGGCTTCTGCCGAAACACCTTTAAACCAAACCGCCAAGATTGAGCGGTTTTGCAACGATGTGGCTGGAGAGTTTCTCTTGCCATCTGCACATTTCCGCAAAGGTATGCCCGAGTTTGACCCTGACGATAGCAGGGGTGCAGAGGCCGTGGTGGATAGTATTGCCTATAAGTGGTCCGTAAGCGGTCCGATGGTTGCCTATCAACTTTATCGGACAGGGGACCTAAGTGGTGGTGCCTACGCTAGCCTCCGCGAAATGTACGCGGCGCGGTGGCAGGCTGCACTCAAGAAACAAAAGGAAAAGATGAAAGAAAGCGACGGGCCGAACCCGCACGTCGTTAAATCTCACAATCTAGGCAACGCGCTATTGGAGGTCGTCCATCGTACCGTTCGCAGCAATGCGCTTACCTATACGAAGGCCGCAAACCTGCTGGGAGCGAAACCATCTGCGGTTGAACCGCTGTTGAGACGATTTGAGGCTAAACGAAACAAGGGTGAACTGTTCTCCAATCCGAGTGGAGTGCCTTGATGTTCTTGATTGATGCCAACGTGTTGATAACGGCAAAGAATACCTACTATCCATTGGAACACATCCCGCAGTTTTGGACTTGGCTCATTCATCAAGGTGAAGCCAATACTATCAAGATGCCACGTGAGATTTATGACGAAGTATCTGGCGGGTCCGATGACTTGGCAGAATGGATTAAGTGCGAAGACGCTAAGAACGCTTTACTTTTAGATGAAGACGCAGACCTCGCGTTGGTCCAGCAAGCGTTACGTGACGGTTATCAAAGCGATGACGCTAAGTTCACAGATAGTGAGCTGATAAAAGTAGGTCGTGACGCTTTCCTTGTTGGCTATGGACTTGTTGATGACAGCAGGACCGTTGTTACAAAAGAAGTCTCAAAGCGCACCAAGCGCCTAGGCGCAACCCGACTGCCAGATGCATGTGACGACTGCTCAGTGCGTTGGTGCGATGACTTCACAATGTACCGCAGTTTGGATTTCAACTTACGCTGACGGACATGCTTTTTCAGCAAAAGCGTTCGACCAGCTTTTTTTGGGGGTGGTGCTCGATGCGACGAATGTCTGATTTCAGTCTTTACCGCAGGCAGAGGTAGGTGAGGCCCGCGCAGTAGAGAAGGTCAATAGTCGTTTGCCACGCTGAAAGGATTGGTGGCTGCGAGGCACCGAGAGGAAGGCCCGCGAACTGAAACTCCGAAGGCTGGCGGCAATAAGCCTTCAATCCGTCAACTTTGTCCAAATTCTGGATGGTCGCGGGCGATCTGAAGCTGGGCCACATGCACCAAGGCGTTCAACACTTCGGCCTGAGAGACCTCTCTACCAGTATTGGCGAGGTAGCGAGCCTTAAGCATGTCTACAGCGGTTACCACTTCGGGGCGGATACGCAGCACAGACCACAGGGCAGCGTGACTGCGGCCTGAGGCTTCCATACGGTCAGCCTTAAGGGGGGCCAGAGTGGCGGAGAAGGCACGGCCAAAGAAGCCTTCGCATGTGGAGCGGAGGCAGCGGAGATAATAGGTACGGCCACCTGCGGGCAGCTTGCGAGCCTCAGTATTGGGGCGATGCTGGGTGGTGTAATAGGCGGTCATGATGTTTCCTTGTCGTCAGGCGTGACTCCACAGGGGCGCTGAGAGGCGCCTCACAGAGTCGTTGGGGTTTTGGTGGGGGTTGCTTAGGGCTGTCCTTCAGGGGGGGGCTCAGGGAGTCTCTCAGGCGGGGTGAAGCCTTAAGATCATCCACGGGTCTTTTTCATCAATCAGGCTGCTGTAGTCTTCGGGAAGATCAAGGCGAGGCATCCCCGTAAGTCTGTATTTGCCGTAGTAGGTGAACTCGACCTCATCGTCGGCCAACGGAAGGGGCGACAGACGGCGCATAGCGGTGCGTTCTGCTCTCCTGTACTCCTCCGCTTCATCAGCGGTAAAGTTTGAAGACTTGCCTTCGGCCTCCCTGAACACCGGCTCTAGGGTCACCTTCTCGGGCGCTGCAGGAGACCAATGGTTTGCACCAGTATAACCTTTGAACAGGGTGGCTTGCATCCATGCGATGAAGTCGTTGGACTTGATTTGATTGTATCCATCACGGTGGGCGGTGTCGACCAGATCGACAATGCCGCGAGGGGAGACCAGAAGGCCACGATTGCGGCGACCATCGGTGAACTTGAACGGTGTTTCAGCGATCTTGATAGCATCATATTCGGAGAGACGAGCCAAGGTGCGACTGAAACTGCCGTTGTGTGGCCGGAAGCCAAGTTGCTTTGCTATGGCAGACCCAGAAAGCCAGAGGTTGCCGTTGGACTCGATTACGTCGAGCGACTGACCTTGGAAGTCATGAACTTCATGTTTGAAGGCAGAAGTGATGAAGGCTTGATTGTTTATGTCATTGATCATGATCTCATGACTCCTTTGCGCAAGCCCAAGGTGGACTTACGGTGCATTGTGGTGATGCGAAGGTGTGATTGAAGTGTTCAACTCCATCTTGGTCTTGCCAAGGCGAAGCCGATTGAGGTGATATCCCCGCCCTTATTATACTTAAGGGCAAAGCGGGGTATTTTTTGCGGGGTAGTTTGTTGCCAAGGCGAAGGAACAGGTGACTTACTGTTTCAACAGACCACGCTCTATCGAACGGGCATCGAAAGAAAATTCAGACAAAAGAAGGCAATGCCTTTTCTTGGTCAAAGGGAACGGGTCACAATCGTCACTTCTAACCATAAGCACGCGACAACGCGGGAACCCTGAGAGGACACTTGGGGGACCACCCCACGGCAATGCTCTCGGCCATCCTCAGGCCGCAGAAAGGCATGATGAAGATGACATGAAGACAACCAAGAGCATTGGCGAGGAGAGGCGTGGTCGTTCTGGTGTGTGCTAGTATGGGGGTTAGTCGAATACAGGTGACCGCTTTGGTGTTGTGCAAGTGTGTGGGTTAATTGCGAGCAAGTTGGCTTTTCAGACCAAGAAGCAGGTGGGTCTAGGCTTGGTCTTTGAGAACGGACGAAGGAGATACGATCATCTTCACCTCCACCTCAGCCACACCTTGAGGGTCACCCTAACGATGAAGTGCAAGGAGAGGAGATAGAGATGCCTGCACCATCACGGCCACTCTCATCACACCTTAAAGACACCTTAAGGGGAACCATCGGGGATAGGGGTAAGTGTGTGGGTTATTCGAATGCGCCTTGTTTTCATGGCTCCGCTCGCTCACTCAAAATGCGGTAGACGCTGGACTTCCCGATGCCCAACTTCTCAGCAATCACCAGTGCCTTCATGCCACCTGCAGCCAACTCTCTGACCTCCTCAGCCTTGGCCTGTGCCGTCGCCTTGCGGCCCTTGTACTTGCCCTCGGCCTTAGCCTTCGCAATCCCCTCGCGCTGCCTCTCAAGCATGACCTCTCGCTCAAACTGAGCAATGCTGCCGAACATGTTCAGCGTCAGACGTCCCGCTGGGGTGCTGGTATCAACGCCCATATCAAGGATGCGAAGGGACACGCCCTTGGTCTCCATCTGCTCTACGATCTTCATCAGGTCAGCCATAGAGCGAGCCAGACGGTCCAGCTTGGTCACCACCAGCACGTCACCCTCACGGACATACTCAAGGGCCGCTTGTAGCTGCTCACGACGTGCCACAGAGGAGACCTGCTCCTTGAATACCTTCTCAGCCCCCGCACCGATCAAGTCACGCTCCTGAGCTTCAAAGCCTGCAATCTGGTCTACTGTCGATGTGCGAGCATATCCGACGATCATGGGTCAATCCTTCCATCTAGAGTCATAGACATAATGGGAAAGGCTTCCCAGAATGTGAATCCCATTCATGTGGGACGGATTGACTCACCCTTCAGCTTTCCCAATGGAGCAAGGTTCAAAGAGACGCCCCATCCCAGTTGGATAAAGCGATGTCGGGCAATTCTCTAAAGATTGTGAAAGACAACTTTTGCGAGAGGGTGGCCAACAACTTGCGGAGCCCCCCCCTTCAGCGAAACCCATGGGCAACTTGATGGGTAACTTGCAGGGGCTACGGGGGGGACTCGCTCGACATCCTATTTGATGTTAGAGCCTCAAATTTTTATGCCAAAAACATTCAACCTTTCCTGTCCATTACAGGATAGGGCGCTCACAAAGGAAACAAAACAATTCGGAAACAACCGTTCAGGAATCGGGTTACATTGACGTTGTTCTCGTGTTGTCTTCCTATGAACGAAGGCTCGCATTTTTTCTTTCTGTGTTTTGGGAGTAGGGTTGGTATGTTGCGGTCATTTGACTTTTTGGCTTTGCGATCCAATTGAAGTTCGGACCATTACCTTTAGCGGTTCCTGAAACGAAGCGTCTGTATGGTCGGCTGATGGTCCGAATCCGCCCTTTCGGTCGAGACCGCAACACAGCGGATGCCTTCGGATTCACTGATACTCGTGGCAAGAGAGCTAGGCTGGTGAGAGCAGTCCAGAAAGCTAGATCTTTTTTGCTGTCATCGGGTGTGCGAGCAACTATAAGGAGAGTGATCAAGTGGTTTGGGAATAACATGAGCAAAAAAGTCATCCGTCAAATTATTCTGGACGAGCCGTCAAGTAAGGACTTGTTTCACGGCGGAGGCCATGAGCGAACGGCTTACTCCCTATCAAAAGCGATTGTTAAGTTTGACAAAGGTGACAGTGCGATTGGGTTGGACGGTTCATGGGGAAGCGGCAAATCCAGCGTAGTCGAGATGGCGGCGCGAAAACTCGCTGAGAGAAACAGCAGTGGGAAGAAAGCCTACCATTTCTTCACGTTCGACATTTGGAAATCGCAAGGTTCGGGCTTCCGACGCTCATTTTTGGAACACTTCGTCACATGGGCAAAATATACGTTCCCGAAAAAACGATCTGAGTTGGAAGACGTAGAGAGGCAAATTCACGGAAAGACGAGGGAAATCCAAACCAACAATCAGCCGATTTTGGATTGGTATGGCATTGGCGTTCTGGTCTTTTTACCTTTCCTTCCACTGTACTATTTTTGGGCAAAGAAGGTTTTTGACGACATGAGCCAGTCGGGAAACATGATGGGTTTCCTTTGTTCTGCGCCATTCCTAATTCTCCTCATTTTTATGGTTGGCACACTTGTACTGGCATTTGTGAAGTATCGTCGCGGGGAAGGTGGTGGTAAAAACGCCGATTTCAAAGCTGTAATCTCACGCCTTTTGCTGATCAGCTCTCGACAACACCAAGACCACAAGGTTGTTCAAAGAGTTCGCGAAGTCGATCCAAATGACTATGAGTTTCACACAACCCTTAGAGAAGTTTTGGGCATCGTACAGTCTGATCAAGATCGGGTTGTTGTTGTGCTGGATAATATCGACAGACTTCCTAAAGACGAAATCAAAGACTACTGGGCACTGGTCCGTTCGATTTTTTCGAGAACCCATGGTGAGAAGAGTTCAGGGAAGCAACGCAAACACAAAGAAATAACCGCAATTGTCCCCTTTGCTCGGAAACAAATTGAAGCGGGAGTTAACGAAAGCGAAAGTAATGGCGATGGGTTCTCGACGTCGCACAGTCTCAGCAGCCTTGCTTCTCGGGAGTTGTTTTCAAAAACCTTTGACGAGGTGTTGGTTGTGGCACCGCCCGTCTTATCGAATGCAAGAGAGTTCTTCGCAGCGAAACTTGAAGAAGCGCTGCCAAGGCAGGTTTCGGCCGATGTTAGGTTTCGAACATATCGAATTTTTTGCGAACTCTTGAACGTTGAAGGCGGCACGACCACGCCGCGACAAATTGTTTCTTTCGTCAATGATCTGAGCGGACTTTACGAACTACATGATGGCAAATTCGAATTGCCAACAGTGGCAACTTTTCTGGCACATCAAGACCTTTTGTCAGAAAAACCATCAGTCTTGAATTCCGACAAAGGTTTGAATGAGAAAATCGTCGAACTGGCCGGTGACGAAAAGCTGGTTCAAAACTTGGCTGCGATGGTCTTCAACGTTGAAGTGGAACTGGCTTTTCAGATTTTGTTGGACGACGAGATTGCCAAAGCGATGATCGCTGAGGACGCTAGTCTACTAGTCAATTTGTCTGACGCGCCTGGTTTCGATTTGCGTGTTGACGATGTGCTTCAGGATAATGTCGAAGAATGGATGAGTACAGGTGAGTTTGGGAAGTCGGTGGGCAACATCTCAACGCTGCTCAAGACTTACAGTGGCGATGCAAAGAGCCACATAGTAAACTCCATTTTGGAGGCGTTTTGCCACGTAGAAACTATTCTGATTACGGACGATGAACATAAACCGTTTTTACCTATTTTCGAAATCGCTGATGAACAGCAAATATCAGGTGTTACGACGCATTTCATTGATGCAGTTTTTGCGGGTATTCATCAGCAAAAAAGCCACCGATACCTTGATGGCCAAAGTCTTTCTTCCGTACTTCGCCAGCTAAACGAAGCGCTTTCCCCATTAGCTGCGGGGAGAGAACTGCAGATCGCTCTAGGACGTCAAAGCCCGCCGAGTACGCCGGAGTTCATGTTCGGGCTAAGTTCAGAGATCAAAAAGGCTGGTTTTGAACTTTCAGATTTCGGTTCTGTTAGAATCGTCACACCAGACGACAGCGACTATTTTGAGACAGAGTTCACTAAATATCCGGCTCTAGCGATCCCAGCATTAACTCAATTTGAGGAAAACGGATTGCTCGACGATAATCAGTGGTTGAGCATTGCAAATTCATGCCTGTCATCGCTTCAAGAAGATGAGGTAGAGCCCGAGAACGTCGCAAATCTAATCGAAATCGTCGCTATGACTTGGCGAAAAATCGACGAAGATCGTCGAGATGAAATTGAACTCGACGATGCGCTCACCGAAGGCCTATTTTTTCACAATTTGGGGGAGGGTGAAACATCCTCTAGCAAAGTCGCACAGGCGAACTTGTTGTTTTTGTTGCAAAAAAAGATTGGGCAAGAGATTTCTATACCCACGACATTTCAAGAAGATGGAACACACTCTACTGACACTTCAGATGCATTCGAAACCTTCAATGCTACACTCAAGGGTGAGGTTGAAATCGGGGACGGCCAATCAAGGCGCATTGCAGATATGGCGATTGCTTCCGAGCAAGCTAGCCTCTGGATAAATTTTGGGAAGAAGCACCGCGAACATAGAGCCGTTTCTCAGGTCGTCTTCCAACTGTTCAGCGGAGAAGGCTTGCCAGCCATTGGGTTAAAGTCGTTACTTACCAATTTTGCCTACCTCCATGAGCTTCTTGCTGAAGCAGGTATGACCGACGCTCTTAGAAAATTTGCGGCGCAGCTAGAAAATGAGAATTTGGAAGAGCTTACATTGCAAGAACTGCCCACCGGCTTTCTTAGAGCCACAAACGCCGTGGGAGATGGCCTTTGGGAAGACTTGCACGGTCATGTCGACCGGCTGCTGAAGACTATTGCGTCGGATGAATGGTCGGAGCACATCGCCAAAATGGACCACAACGCACTTATTCTCATTGAGAAGTTGGATTCGTCTGGATGCGAATTGGACGGTGGTAAGTTCAGAAAGCCGTATGTAAGGGTTGTGAAAGATTTGCTCGCGGGGCGTTTGACCATCAGAGCCAGTACAGGGTCGCTTGATACTCTTTTGTCCGCTATTGATGAGCGGTACCATGGAGACATCTGGAGAACTTTGCGTGAAGAGGTGACGCACGTTACTGCTGAGTCCCTCGAAGTTGGTATGGAGTCGTTTCCGCAGTTGATCGCCAACGTTGCGCATCGCGGCGACAGAATTATGAAGGCGGAAAAGGACAACGTCATTCGTCAACTCCTGATTCCAGCTCTTGAAGGCCGGAATTCAGCCGCACTGCAAATCTTTATTGGAATGGGTTATGCGAAACTAAAGGACTTTCAGAATGCAGCCGAAACCAGCACAACCAAAATGCTGGAAGGGGCGTGGCAAAGCTTCTCCAATGCTGAGGAAGATCGCGATCTAATTCGTTCTGTTTCGGAAGCGATCTACGGTGTGAGAAAGACCAAATCTGTCTTCGACCCAAGTTTTTGGTTCCCTACCAAAAAATAAATTGGAATTGGGGATGTTAACTGTCCACTCGGCTTTCTGCTGCTTGAGTGTTCGCCGACTTATTGGTTTGTTCAAAGACATAACGGTTACTTGCTCTTACTTTCGCTATGAAATCTCAAACACTGCACGCCATTTTCCACTTTATTGCCGTCCGAGGGCGTCTACGACAAATCAGGTAATCCGCACATCTTGCTTCAAACACTCCCGCGATATTTCGCGAGCATAACCACCTTCCTTGACAACCTACCATCGATGGCGGATTGTCCAAAGTAGGCCCTTACGCGGGCCTGTGTGCCCGCCATGCGAAGCGATGCAGCGTTCATTCTTCAAACAATCACCTTGCAATATGCAGGGTCTGATTAGCAGCGGGCACCTAGTCGGATTCAGATGGAAATGAATCATGGCATCGAACCAAAAAATCAGAGACATCAAAAGACTCGCCAAGCGTTTTGCAAAGGCTCAACGCATCTCGCAACAAGAGGCACTCGACTTCTTCGCAACCGAATTTGGGTTCCGACGTTGGAACGGGTTGCAGATTGAATCCAAAAGAGGTTGGGCTGCGAAAGGAGAGGAGTTGGCAAGGCTGGAAAGCATGGTCGATGAGGCAAATCCGTTTGGCAACGAATGCGAAGGCAATTTCGGAGCGCTATTCGATACCTCGGACGCCGTTAAAACGGGGATACTTCAAGACCAGCACTACGAGTTGACCGTTTCCGCCGACGATATCCACATGGATGGCGAAGGCTGGCGCATCATTGTTCCGGAAGCACCGAACGCGTCCCCAATTGTTGAAATAGACCAAGGGTACTCAAAGACTAGCCCTGTCCGCAATTCTGAATTTTTGCGCGAGGCTGTCAAAATCGCTTGCAGGGAGAGCGAGAGCATTCACGCAAGAATAGCGTCTGATTGGCCTCGAAGATCGACCAAGCCGGACGCGAAAGGAGTGGTGCGCCATCCTTTGTTCCACAGCAAGGAAGGGGTTCGAAAAGACGGTGATACATGGTTTTGCTTGCACTGCAATGGCAAGATTAGCGGAATCCAAATTGCAAAAAATCTTTGGCATTGTCCTGCTTGCGGAGCATCTCCGATCGACATTTTTAGCGAGCCATTTTGGCTGGATGAGAGTGATGCGCCGCCGCAATTGATTGAGGGGCCAGCACAGGGTGGCCGCGGTGAACCAATTGTAAAAATAGTGGATAGAACAATGAAACTTGAACTCGATGAAGAGAAGGTAACCGCCCTCATAAGAAGCGCCTTGATGGACGATGCAAATAACTTCGCCGAGCGCCTCGGGGCGCAACTGGCTAGGGTGAGTGTGGATGAGGAAAATGACGTTTGGATCACATTTGAAACGCACTACTGGCCTGAAGAAAAACAACCAGTCCAAGCAATGGCCGTTGCAGAAGCGCTGGGCCTAAGTCTTGACTGCGATATGGTTTTCAATGACCCGCTCTTCGCTTGGCCCGGAATAGCGGAATTTAGTTCGAACACTTTGGAGTATACGAAGTCTATGATGGCGGCATATGAAGAGCATGCAGATCGCCGGAAGGCAAAGTAGACCTGAAAGTTATTTGGGGGGCAAGGCTATGCAATGACCTCCCATTTCAATCTGTGTTTCCCAGTGTTCGTTATATAGTCAGTCTTTTGACGGGCGATGCTGGCAGCGCGGCGAATGCGCGCCATTTTTTCGTGAAGAACGCGAGAATTCCGCTGGCTTGAGGGAGGGTGCCCGACCAAGAAAACAGGTTAATCAGGCGCAAAAAACTTCACAAAAGACGTGTGCCTGTTCGAGTGGTGTACCGGACACTACGCTCAAAGTACACCTCGCGCTTGGCCGTTTTTGTTTTTCAAAAACAATGGTTTGCGTCGTTTCTGGCGGCGTTTGACGACTCCTCCTGCCGGGGTCGCCACTCAATCTTCGTAAATATCTGTCTATCTTCAGCGCCTATGTGGACCGATAGGCGCTGCGTTAGTCATTCAGGGCTAGAGCCCGCCGGCGCCGGAAACCATCGTTCCGATGGAAACCAGGCCAATCATCCACTCACTCTCAAACGGGACCACTTACGTGGGCGGCTCAGGAACCCTCGGCGGCCAATGTCACGTCAAATTCCACATGCAGGAACGGCTCTGTCACCTTGCCGGACAGCTCCATTCCTTCAGGGAAATCGGCCGCTGGTTTCTTGTGATAGGTCATCACAAGGTCATCGCGCACGCCAAACACTGTGTCCTGATCCAGATAGGGATCATCCTCAGGGAAAATCTCTGTGACCAACGTGCGATATCCGGGGGCTTTGACGATGTAGTGCAGATGCGAGGGGCGCCATGGATGGCGACCGCAGGCACGCAGGATGTCGCCCACGGGACCGTCGGATGGCACGGTGTATTCCACTGGTTTGACGGTGGTAAATCCATACCGGCCGTCATCCCCCACAGTCATCAAACCATGAAACGAGAACGTGTCCTGTTCGTCGTCCTGGCTGGCATACATCCCATTGGGTGCGGTTTGCCAAATATCGAGTTCTGCCCCTGCAATTGGATTGCCTGCTTCGTCTTTGATCATGCCTTCGGCAAGCAAAACCGGCCCGCCATAATGGCGTTTCATATCACCTCCGATTGCCAAGGGCGGCGCGCCTGAAACGTGGAACGGCCCCAACACCGATGAACTGGTCGCGGTGGGACTGGAGTGCAGCATATCGACCAGAGACGACAGGCCGAGCACGTCAGAGGCCAGCACAAATTCATGGTGATCTTCAGTTTCAATGGCCGCACAGCCTTCGAGGAAAGCAATGCCGGTCCGCCATTCTTCATGGGTGAGGTTCGTTTCGCGGGCAAAGTCGTGCAGGTGGCGAACAAGCGCACCCATAACTTCGCGCACGCGCGGATTGGTGTCTTCGGACAAGTAGCCCATAAAAACATCGGTGATGTTGTCTTTGGTAACGTTGCGCATGAGATGGCTCCTTAGGTGAGAGCGAGGCTGAGAATTGGGAAGGCGATCAGGATGAACAGGATGATCAGCATGACGAAAGCAAACGGCAGTGCGCCCATGAAGACGTCTTTGAGCGATATCCTGTCATCGTTGATCGTGGATTTGATCACAAAGCAGGAAATCCCGAGCGGCGGTGTAAGCAGGCCGATCTCAGCGCCAACCACTGTGATGATGCCAAACCAGATGAGCGACATATCCAGCGCTTCGGCAAGCGGCAGGAACAATGGCACGACAATCAGGATGATCGACGCCGTGTCCAACAACGTTCCGAGAAACAACATCAGCACGACATAAAGCAACATGATGGTCCAGAACGATGATGTGTTGCCCGCCAACAGATCCTGGAGCTGATTGGGCAGTCCGGCAAGGCCTAGCATCCGGCTATAGATGGACGCCGCGGTGATCAGGAACAGGATGGCCGCCGTGATGTGGCCGGTTTCCAAAAGCGCGTCCCAGAATGCGCGGCGCGACATGGATTTGCGCACAACCGCGATCAACAGGGCGACCATGGCGCCGGTCGCGCCGGCCTCAACCGCGGTCAGCCAGCCGGTGTAGATGCCACCAAGAACAATGGTGATGAGACCCAATGTCGGCAAGGTTTTGGAGGCGATTTCGCGGCCAGACATCCATTCGGTGTCCGCAACAACGCGTCCGCCCACAAACCCTGGCGTAAAACGACCCATGAACCAGATTGCACCGACGTAAGCGACAGCAAGCAGGATGCCGGGAATAACGCCAGCGAGAAACATATCGCCCACTGATTGTTCGGCCACAAAGGAGTAGATGATCAACATCGCCGACGGCGGAATGATCATCCCCAGAACGGAGGACCCGGCCACAACACCGACGGCGAAACGAGGATTGTAATCCTGCGCCATCATCTGCGGCACCGACACTTTGGTGAACACAGAGGCCGAGGCGATGGATGATCCGGTGACGGCGGCAAACACCGCGTTTGCCCCGACCGTGGCCATGCCAATGCCACCTTTGACTTTGCGAAACCGCATGGTCATGACTTCGTAGATGTCTTTGCCTAGCCCCGCCTTCGAGACTATGAGCCCCATAAAGGTGAACAACGGAATGGTGGCAAAGCTGTATTCCATAGCGCTGTCGCCGACTGCAATTTTCAGCAGGTTCAGGGACAGAGTGAAGTTGTCGCGCATAATCCAGATGGACAGGAACGACACGACGCCCAAGGCCACCGGAATGTAGACGCCGGAGTAGATAAGAAAGACGATAGCAATGACCGAGATCAGGCCAATTTCGATCGGGGTCATTTGGACGCCTCATCATGTTCAGGGGCTCGGATCATCTCGGGGCGATCTTGCGCGCTGATGACCTTGAATACGAAGATCAGGCAAGACAGCGCTGTGCCGCTTGCTATGACCAATTTGACCGGCCACCAAGGCAGGGTGAACAAGCCGGGCACACCGAAGTAATCCTGTGTGTCCCACATGTGCAGGAATTCGGGGAATGTGACGTATGCAATCAAACCCATGAAGATAGCAGAGACCGCGTTGATGATGCGGCGCATGCTTCTAGCCACACCTGGACGGCGGGCGTGGATGACCCCAAGAAACCCGTCCGATCGGGTAAGCCGGTCCACCCGCACAACATCGGGCAACTGCAAAAACACAATCATCACTACAGAGAATTGCACAATCTCGTAGGTGCCACGCAGCGGTGCGTCAAACAGGCCACGAGCGATGACATCGACGTTTAGAATGACCACCAACGCCAGCACGACAAGCGTGCCTAAAGCGTTGGTGGCAATGGCAAATGAGTTGGCGACCCGGGACAGTCCAGAGGCGGCTGACTTTAGCATTTTTCGGGCCTTTCCTAGGTCGCCAAAACAGAGATTATTTCTTGGTCCAGTCGCGAACGCCGGTGTGTCCGGCATCGGCGAGTTTGCCAAGATAAGCCGCAAGCATTGCTGTGCCATCTTCGCCTTTGCCGTTCAGCGTTTCGGCCCATTCCTGTGCCACGTTTGGCATGGCATTGGCCCAAGCTGCACGATCTTCGGCAGACAGTTCGACAATTGTGCCACCAGCAGCGACATAGGCGTCACGCGATGCGGCTGCGCGATCCATGGCAATACCCGCAACGTGGTCACGGTACTGGATGGCAACATCTTGCAGGACCTCTTTTACGCCATCAGGCAGTTTGGCCCAATAATCCGCATTCACGGTCACTGTCTTGGAGTTCACAGCACCAAGGTCTGCGCGCAGCATGTAAGGCGCCACTTCGGCAATTTTGAATGTTTTGGCGGCTTCAGGCCAAAGCATTGCGCAATCTACCAGACCGGTTTGCACCATGTTGTAGAAATCGGTCAGACCGCCACGTACACCAGCAGCATCTTTGATGCCTTCCAAGTAGCGCAGGTTCAGGCCCGCACCGGCGATCTTGCGGCCTTCGAGATCAGAAACCGAGGAGACTTCTTCGGAGCAGAACACCTGATAGGTGTCCAGCACGACGCCGGTCGCCAGATAGACTTGGTTCTGGGCTGCAAATTCGTTCTGCATCGCAGGGAACTCACGTGCGATTTCGTCCACGGCCTGAGCCACAGCACGGGCATCTGTGGCAACGAATGGCGTTGAGCCGGAAATGCCTTGGCTTGGCAATTTCGAGGAATGGAAGATCGTGGTGACAATGCCGATGTCGCCAAGGCCCAACTGGACGCCTTCAAGCACGCCTTTGGGCTTTACGATCGACCCGCCATAGTTTTCCTGCCAGTTCATTTTGTATGCGCCGGCTTCGCCAAGCTGGCGGTCCACTTCGGGAATGAAGAAATTCGAGAATTCCTTTACCCACAAGGCCCGGTCCGGATAGCCATCGATCACGACAGCAGACACGCTTTCTTGCGCGACGGCCGGTACAGCCATAACAGCAGCCACAGCGGCGCCGATCAGGTTGATTTTGGTGCGTTTCATCATTTTTTCCTCCCAGAAAGTCAGGCCTTTCAGCCTCTTGATTAAACTTCGCCGGTTTTGACCCAATTCACAGTCAGGTCCGTTCCGGCCGCTTCGAACAATTTAGCAATCGCACAGTACTTTGCCGTTTCCGCGCCCACCTCTGCCAGTTCCTCCAAACTGGCAGAGGTGGTGCAATTCACCGTGAGTGTGATTTCGGGAAACGGCAGGTCGATCTCTTCTTCCATCAACACGCCGCGGCGGTCGAATTTGCAGTCCGCATCAATTGTGACTGTGCCCAGATCGACGCCCAGACGTTTGGCGTTCTTGTGGCCAATGACATTGGTGCAGGCGATCAGCGCGGTCAGCGCGGTTTCAGTCGGGGTCGCGCCCAGATTTGTGCCGCCACGTTCGGCAGGCTCATCAACTGTGACGTTCAGATCGCGGATTGGAATTTCCGTGCGCGCGGGTGTCGGACACTGAGCAGTGGTTTTGTAGGTCACTACAGTCTTCATTCGAATGGCCACGGTGGTCCCCCCTCAGGCGTATGTGCAGACTTGGTCAAAGGCGAATCGCGGCAATTTTTGAAACAACGCTGTTTCATCCGCGTAGCCAATGTTGCAAAGAAAGTTGGATTTCAGAGTTGTGCCTGCGAAGAATTCTTCGTCGACGATCTTGTTGGAAAAGCCCGACATGGCACCGACATCCAACCCGACCGCGCGAGCGGCGATCATGAAGTAGGCACCTTGCAGCGTGGCATTTCGGTCGGCCGTGTCCTCTACATAATCCGGCTTGCCATCAAACAGGTGGCGGCGGTCCTCATGTGGGAACAGAAACGGCAGTTCTTTCCAGAAATCCATGTCTTGCGCAATGATGGCAGTGACTGGCGCGCCCATCATCTTGGGCACGTTTTGTGGTTTTAGCGACTTGGCGAGTCGCGCTTTGCCCTCAGGCGTTTTCACAAACACAAACCGCGCCGGCAATGTGTTCATGCTGGTCGCGCCGTTGATGGTGATGTCGTAGATCTCTTCGAGCAAACCATCCGGAATGGGTTTGTCCGTCCAAGCGTAATGCGAGCGCGCCTGACGCAAAATCAGATCGATCGCATCGCCGGACAGTCGTCCGATACGACCACGCAGGTCGCGATGCTCTTGCTGAGCTTGGGCGCGCAACGCGTCCAGTTTTGCACCTGTTGGGGCATTCATTCTGCAGCAGCCTTTTCATCGATGATGGGGCTTGCACAAATGCCAATGCCTTCGATTTCAATCTCGACGGTCTCACCTGGTTTGAGCCAGCGTGGGTTGGGCTTTTTCGCATGTCCAACGCCAGGAGGGGTCCCCAGGGCAATCAAATCGCCGGGCTCAAGTGTGGTGTATTCCGAAATTGTCGCAATCACTTTGCGCGCATCCCAAATCATATTGGCGGTGTTGGAGCTTTGCAAAATCTCGGAGCCAACGCGGCTCTCGATCTTGAGACCGGCCGCGCCTTCGGGAACTTCATCAGGTGTGACTGTGAACGGGCCAATGGCGCCGGTGTCGTCAAAGTTCTTCCCCGGTGTCCATTGATGGGTTTTGCGCTGGTAGTTGCGCACCGATCCGTCGTTGAACACTGTGTAGCCAAAGACGTGATCAAGCGCGTCGGCTTCGGAGATGTGTCGCCCACCTTTACCGACGATCAGCATCAGTTCGGCTTCATAATCGAGTTGTTCGGAACAAGACGGGCGCACCATCGGCTTACCTGCAGCCATGATCGAATTTTTGCCGCGCATGAACAGAGCGGGATATTCTGGAATATCGTAGCCGCCCTCTTTGATGTGGTCAGTATAGTTCAGCCCCATGCAGATAATCGTACCAGGCGCCGCGACGGGCAAAGCCGGCGTGATCGAATCAACGGCGACCTTAGGCGCGGCTGCGATTTTCTCTGAAAGTGAGTCGGCAAGGCCCGGCTGTGAGATCACACCCATCAGGTCCGCACCCACAGAACTGTCCAAAGCCGTTAAATTAACGGCATTCTCTCCGTCTACAGCAAAAACAGAAGTGCCTTCTGTCGTCTCGCCCACCAGGTATTTCATTGTCGTCATCCTCGTCTGTTCTCTTGATTTCTGACGACTATTTTGTCATATGTCAAATAATATCGATATTTTTGGAGAGGCAAAATGGTTGCTTGGGCGGACTACAAATCAGAAGCAAAGAGCCGGGGCGCTTTGGCATTGGAGCTGTTCGTTGCGCACAGTACTCCGGCAAAATCACCGGAAGATGTGAAGGCATCGCTTGCAAACCACCTTGCTTATCAAGCGGATCTGGAACGTGCGGGACAACTGGCCTTTGCAGGCCCGATGTCGGATGAAACCGGAGAGCATATGCAGGGGGTCGGCCTGATCATCTATCGCGCCGACAGTTTGGAGGCCGCGCGGCAGTTGGCCGAAAATGACCCTATGCACAAAAGTGGCGCGCGCAGTTTCGTGCTGCGTCGCTGGCTGATAAACGAAGGCTCTCTTAACTTGTCGGTCGGGCTCTCGACCGGCGGGAGCACACTAAGTTAAAGGGTCTTGCACGCGATAAGCAGCAATTCGGGGACAATGCGATTATGAACGTTATGCCTGACAGAGACAGCAAAGAAACCTCAGCCACTCACGGGGCGTATCTGAAGCTGCGCGAGCTGATACTCACGGGTGAGTTGCCGCCGGGCGACAAGCTTAAGATCGAGCAGCTGCGCAAGCTTTTGGAGACCGGAGCGAGCCCTGTTCGTGAAGCGCTCAGTCTGCTGACATCTGACATGTTGGTGGAACGGATTGATCAGCGTGGCTTTCGCGCAGCACCTGTCGGCAAAGCCAACTTCGAAGAGATCCTGATGTTGCGCTGCACGCTTGAAGAAACGGCCTTGCGCGCATCAATCCGCAATGCCGATGCCGAATGGGAAGACCGCTTGGTGCTGCGCCATCACCACATGCAGCGCGCAGGCCTGCGCAAGGCGCCGGATTTTGAAGACGCGCACAAGGCCTTTCACATGGCGCTTTTGGACAATGCTCATCTGCCAATGCTCGAGCGCTACTGTTCGCAGCTTTATGACCTCAACATCCGCTACCGCTATCTGGCTGCGGGTGGCCCAAGCTATAAGAAACGTGACATCGCCGCTGAGCACCAGAATATTTTAGATGCGGCGCTCAATCGCGATGCGGATGCCGCAACGGCCCACCTCATCGACCATTACCGCAGCACCGGTGAATACCTCAGCAGTCAAATGGACGGCTAACATGCAACGAAACTGGTTTTTAGGCGATCTACTGTCACAATTGTTCGACCGCCGCGGTCAGATGCACGGCAAAGACGACGCCCGCTCCATTACCGAACTTTGTGAGGCACTGCTGTCCGCCGAGGGCGAAGTGTCCGGATTTCAATTGGCGTCCACCGTTTTGGATCGCTACCGCGCCCTAAGCGAAGACGACAAAGTCGCGTTTTTCAAATACCTGAACGACGCATTGGACATCGACGCCAATCAGGTTTCCGATCTTGCGTCTCAATACGCCAAAGAACACAACATCGATGCGTTCAAGGCGTTGAGCGCCGCTGCAGAGCCGCGCCGGCAGGAATTGTTGCGTCGCCTGAACCAACCAACCGGCGCAACCCAAGATTTGGTCGCGATGCGTGTGGATCTCTTGCGTATTCTAAAAACGCATCCCGATCTGCGGCGCACGGATCTTGATTTTGTGCATTTGCTGCGCAGTTGGTTTAACCGCGGCTTTCTGGTGTTGAAGCAAATCAGTTGGGACACACCCGCCCGAATTCTGGACAAGGTTGTGGCCTATGAAGCGGTCCACCAAATCAGCGACTTGGAAGATTTGCGTCGCAGGCTTTATCCGCCGGACCGCAGATGCTTTGCCTTCTTTCATCCCTCAATGCCGGATGAGCCGCTTATTTTTGTCGAAGTTGCCCTCACCGCCACCGTCCCCGGTTCGATCGATGAAGTGTTGTCCGAACAGCGCGACCCGCTTGACGCAGATCGGGCGGAAGTGGCCGTGTTCTATTCGATTTCGAACTGCCAAAAGGGACTTGCAGGGATCAGCTTTGGCAATTTCCTGATCAAGCAGGTGGTCAGCGAACTGGCGTTGGATCTTTCAGGTATCCAGACCTATGTGACCTTGTCGCCCATCCCCGGTTTGAACCGTTGGCTGGAAACCCAAAGGGATGACGAGGCCCACGGGCATATTGCAGAGGCCATCCTTGCAGGGACGGCCCGACCGGAAGATCAGCGCGCAATGACGGCGCGGTATCTGCTGACAGCCAAACGCAAAGACGGGGTGCCAATCGACCCTGTTGCCCGGTTTCATCTTGGAAACGGCGCCGAAGTACACGACATCCACGCGGGCGCCGACACCTCTGCCAACGGCATGGCGCAATCAAGCGGCGCGATGGTCAACTACCTTTACGATTTGAAAGTCACTGAACAAAACCACGAAGAATTCGCAACACACGCCACCATTGCCGCATCCCGTTCCGTGCAATCTCTGGCCAGTGCCGCGTTCGTCTCAAAAACCAAGGAAGCAACCGCATGACCAACACCCTATATGATGCATTGTTCGCACCACATGTTGGAAACCTCGCGCCGTTTCTTCACTGCGATGACGGCACAACGCTGAGCTATGACGCGTTTCTCAAACGGGCCGCGCAATTGGCCCACACCTTGTCTGATGCTGGCGTTCGATCCGGTGACCGCATCCTTGTGCAGGCGCCAAAACTCAGCGACACAATTGCGCTTTATGCGGCCGCCGTGCAGGCAGGCGCGGTCTACCTGCCATTGAATACGGCCTATACGCAGGCCGAATTGGAATACTTCATTGAAGACGCGGACCCCAGTTTGATTGTGTGCGATAGCAAAGACGAAGCGACCGTCGGCGCACTGGCAAAATCGCGCGGCACGCCTGTTTTGACTTTGGGCGGCGATGTCGGCAGCCTGAGCCGCACAGCTGATGACAAGCCGACCAGCTTTACAGCCGTTGAACGGGGACCGGATGATCTGGCGGCCTTGCTTTATACGTCGGGCACAACAGGCCGCTCCAAAGGTGCAATGCTCAGCCATAAGAACCTTCTGTCCAATGCCGTTTCGCTGACAGAATTGTGGGAGATCACCAGCAACGATCGGCTTGTTCACGCTTTGCCCATTTTTCACACGCACGGATTGTTCGTTGCAATGAACACCTCGCTGCTGGCAGGGGCAGAAGTGCGGCTGTGCGCGGCCTTTGATATCGACACCATCTTGGGCGAAGTTGCTCACTCTACACTCCTGATGGGCGTGCCGACGTTTTACACCCGACTTTTGGCCGATGCGCGATTCACAAAAGACTGCGTTCAGAACATGCGCCTCTTTGTGTCTGGCTCCGCGCCCCTATTGGCCGAAACCCATCGTGATTTTGAAGAGCGCACGGGTCATCGCATCCTTGAGCGCTACGGCATGACCGAGACCAACATGATCACCTCCAACCCTCTGAATGGCGCGCGCATTGCCGGCACCGTTGGCTATCCGCTGGCTGGCACAGAGGTGAAGATTACGGATCCGGACACGGGCGCGACCCAGCCGTTTGGAGAGATCGGCATGATTGAAGTGCGCGGGGATAATGTTTTCCAAGGCTATTGGAACATGCCGGAAAAGACCGCCGAAGAACTGCGGGCGAGTGGGTTTTTCCTGACCGGCGATCTGGGTGTACAAAGCGAGGATGGGCGGATTTCGATCGTCGGTCGCTCCAAAGACCTGATCATTTCAGGTGGCTACAACATCTACCCCAAAGAGATCGAGGATGTTCTCAACGACATGCCGGAAGTCAACGAAAGCGCAGTTTTTGGCGTCCCGAACCCGGACTTTGGCGAGAGCGTTATTGCCGCGATCGTTGCGGAGCAAGGTGGAACGCTCACGATTGAAGCCATGAAAGACCGCGTGCAAACACAATTGGCCCGATTCAAGCACCCGCGCGAATACCTGCTGCTCGAGGCGTTGCCCCGAAACACGATGGGCAAAGTGCAAAAGAACGTTTTGAGAGAGACTTACGGGTCCTAGCCCGCCCATTCCTGAATTTGCGCCTCATTGGCAATCGGCAAGCCCAGTGCCACCTCGAGCGAAGTGGCTCGGGAAAGGCAAGGTTCGCGTTGTTTTCGGAGAGTATGCGGCTTGTTGTCACAGATTTTTTTGCCGCTCCGGACTTAGGGCCCGGATTGCGATAAAAATTCAGCGCTTCAACCTTCGATCACGCCTGTCTGGGTGGATGTTTCATGTGCCATTACGCGTCTGAGGCCAAGCATTCTCTCGACAGAAAACGCTCAAATATCCTGCGACTATAACTACATGCAATGCTTCCGTTGTTCTGCTAGGATGCTGCCTGAGTATTGTATTGATTTTGGTTTTTGATTGGTTATTAGTTCGCTCAAGTGAGCTATGTTCCAGGTGTTTAGGGTGACTGTAATGTCTATTGATCCTCGTTTTCGAAACATCGTTTTTGGCGGCTCTTCCCCGCAAGATTACTTAAAAGACTACGCCGAATCGCTGAGCAACGGATTACGCTCGGTGGACGGTGACGCGCTCGCATCTGCAATCGCCGCGATCCAGACATGCGCCGAAAATGGCGGGACCCTTTATTTGGCTGGCAACGGCGGGTCTGCTGCAATTTGTGATCATTTGGTGTGCGACTTTGTCAAAGGCACCTACCACGAAGATCACCCGACGGTCCTGGCGGTTTCGATGACGGAAAACGTCGCGCTTTACACCGCTGTCGCGAACGATTTTGGCTTTGAAGGTGTGTTCGCTTTTCAGGTGAAGGCCCGTATGAAGCCGCAGGATGTGCTGCTGGCGGTGTCCTCTTCGGGGACCTCCAAGAACATTGTGCAAGCGATAGCTGCTGCCAAGGAAATCGGCGCGACGACGATTGGTCTGTCCGGGTTCAGCGGCGGTGGTCTCAAAACCGACAGTGACATTTCATTGCATGTCCCATTTGACAACTATGGCGTTGTTGAAGACGCGCACTCTGCGTTGCTGCATGTGATGGTGCAGCAAATTTCCAACGCCCGGGACGGGCGAGACTAAATCGGGGCTTGGGGGCCACGGTCAATGCACACAATTGAGAAACATTCTATCGCCGTAGCTCTTTTGCTCGGCGGCAAAGGCACGCGTCTTGGTCTGGACGGAATTCCTAAGCCGATGGTTGAAGTGCTTGGCACGCCGCTGCTGGAACACCACGTGGTGCAATTGCGCGATCAGGGGTTCACCAATCTCGTTTTCCTGACGGGTTATCAAAGCAACGTCATCGAGGCCCATTTTGGCGATGGGTCCAAATGGGGCGTGCAGATCAGCTATAGCGTCGAAGAAGAGCCTTTGGGCACGGCACGGGCAACGTGTGCTGCGCTTCCGATGTTGGGCAATGAATTTGTGCTGCTTTATGGTGATGTGGTTTGCGATGTGGATATCGCGCGTTTTGTAGAGCAGTCGCGTGAAAATGGCGGTCACGGCACGCTTGTTGTGCATCCCAATGATCACCCCCATGACAGTGATTTGGTGGTCACTGACCCTGACAGCCCACGCATTGCTGCTTTCCTTAACAAACCGCATGCCGAAGATCTGCGCACACGCAATCTCGTTAATGCAGGGCTGTATTATCTGAAACCGGACGTCTTTGAGGCCATCCCTGAAGGCGAAGAGCTGTTTGACTGGGGCCGCGACGTGTTTCCCAAGGCAGTCGCGGATGGCTACGAACTTTATGCTTACCGGTCAGCGGAATACATGAAGGACATTGGCACGCCTGCGCGCCTGCAAAAGGCGCAGCGCCACATCCTAAGCGGCAGCGTGGCGGCGCGGTCCATGCGTAATCCGCAGCGGGCCGTGTTTCTGGATCGTGACGGTGTGATCAACCGTGAAATCAACGGCGTTCACAAGCCGGATGATATGCAGGTTCTGCCCGCGGTTGGCAGCACGATTGCCAGCATCAACCAATCGCCCTTTTTGACGATTGGCATCACCAATCAACCGGACCTCGCCAAAGGGTTCTTCGGATTTGAAGACCTTGACGCTGTACACGCCGAGATGGACCGCCAATTGGTCGAGGATCATGCGTTTTTGGATGATTTGCTGTTTTGCCCACATCATCCTGAGACCGGATTTGACGGAGAAGTGGCCGCGCTCAAGCGGGTTTGCACTTGCCGCAAGCCGGCGCCGGGAATGCTGCTAAAAGCGGCGCAGCGCTACAATATTGATCTTTCTCGGTCTTATATGGTCGGTGATCGGCTGAGCGACCTTGTGGCGGCGGAGGCTGCGGGTGCAATACCAGTGCTTGTGCACCGAAATGGCGAGAAGGATTTACCGAAGGATGCGCGCGATGCGCATCCTGCCAAGTATGTGGCAATTGACCTCGCTTCGGCGTGGGAGTGGATTAAAGAGGATATGAGTGAATGATTGTTGTACGCACGCCATTTCGGATCAGCTTTGTCGGCGGCGGGACCGATCTTCCCTATTTCTTTGAGAAATTCGGCGGGTGCGTTTTGTCGATGGCCTTCAAGAAATACTCCTATCTGTCCCTCCACAAGGGCTTCCACGACCGCCAATCCGACATCAAGTATTCCCGCACCGAGACGGTGAAATCGATCGACGAGATCCAGCACCCGATCATCCGCGAGGTGTTTGGCATGTATGATATCAACGGTGTGGATTTCGCCAGCGCCGCCGATATCCCGGCGGGCACCGGCTTGGCCTCCTCGTCTGCGTTTACCTGCGGATTGCTGCGCTTGTGCGACACCTATACCGGTCGTACCCGCTCGCAGCTCGACATTGCCGAAGCCGCCTGTGACGTGGAAATCAATCGGCTGGGCGAACCCATTGGCAAGCAGGACCAATATGGGTGCGCGCTTCCGGGTTTGAAAAAGATCGAATTTGCCACCGATGGCAAGGTCACAGCTTCGCCGGTTCTGTTGGACGACAAAGCCGGATCGCGGTTACAGGACAGCCTGTTGATGGTCTATTGCGGCGGCAGCCGGTCAGCGTCCAAAATGCTGACTGAGCAGCAAAAACACGTCACAAGCTCTGAGCAGTTGAATGCGAACTTGCAGGAAATGGCGCAGCAAGCGCGCGATCTGACCGAATGCATTGCAACCGACCCGGATGTGCTGGGTGATTACCTGCGTGATGGTTGGGAGCGTAAAAAGCGCCTGTCTCCGCACGTGTCCAACCCCGAAATTGATGCGCTTTATGACCGGGCCTTGGCGGCCGGTGCGCGGGGCGGCAAATTGCTGGGCGCTGGCGGTGCGGGCTTCCTTTTGCTACACGCACCCGGTAACCGGGATGCGGTGCGCGACGCTCTCGCCGGTGAAAAAGTTGATACAGTACAGATGGATATGGCCGGTACTACGGTGATTTATAACGATCAGGACACTTTGGACGCAGCATGAGTTCACAAATAGTCATCTTGGGGTATCACCGCAGCGGCACCTCGGCTTTGTCTCAGAACTGTCAGGCGGCAGGCCTGTTTCTTGGTGATACGTTGTTGGGCGCCAAGCCTTCCAACCCCTTTGGCCACTTTGAGGACAAGAACTTTTTCCAAGTCAACGAGGCCATTCTCCAGACAAACCTTGCGCGGTGGGACATGCCCCATGACTTGGTGCCGGTGATCCGCCCCGAGATACGGCAAGTCGCGATGGAATTGGTGTCGCGCCGCAACGCACAGTATGATCTGTGGGGCTTCAAAGACCCCCGCACCTGTATCTTGCTGGACTTCTGGCACTCACTGCTGCCGGACCCAAAATATCTGGTGTGTTTGCGCCACTATACCACCTGTGTGGATTCCATCGTGCGACGCCACGTGTTGGATATCTATTCCCGCCAGCAACTGGGCCTTGACCAAAGCGTTGAGCAGTATTCGCTGGACTATAATGGTGTCTGCGCCAACTGGTGCGTCTACATGGCCAATCTTCTGACCTTTCTGGAAACCCGCGATGCCGACAGAATGGTGGTGCGGATCGACAAAATGCCCAAGGAAATCTCGATCATTGGGGAAATGAACGACGCGTTCGGGGTCGGTCTGGACCCAATTCCGCTCAGCCAGACTTTCAGGCCCGAGGTCTTTCAGGGCAAAGAAATTGACGATCTGCCGCTTGATCCGGCCGTAAAAGAAACCGCCGATAAATTGTGGGCCCGTCTGGACACCCACATTTCGCTGCAATAACCGACAAAGGTCCTGTGATGACAAAACCCGAAGACGCCGATCCAAAGCCGGGCAAAATGGTCCAGGCAGAAGTTGTCACCCTTCCGGTGTTTCCAGCAGTGGACCCGGTAAGCCGCCTTCAAGCGGTTGCCCTTGCAGGTAAGTTGCCGGTCAAACTCCAGTTCAAAGAAGTGAACAAGACGGGCACACGAGACAACAAGCCCTTTGAATTGCCATTGGCCGATTTGATCGAAGGGCTCAAAATCAAGATGTTCAACGAGAGCATTCCGGATCAATCGGTATACGACCTTTTGTTTGAAGACCGCCTACAGGAGCATCTGTCAAAACAACTTCTCAGCGGTGCCAAACTTGAGGAGTTGACCCAGGCGCTCAAAGTCAAAGCCTTTGAAGATGGCCTCGAAGATCAGACGACATTCGATTTGCTGTTTGATGAACAGGCCCAAAAAGGTTTGGCGGGAAAAAACCTCGGGCCAAGCGAACTTGAAGAGCTTATCGAAGCTATCAAGATCAAGATGTTTGACGATGGTGTTGCGGATCAGGACGTCTTTGACACGTTGTTTGAGGACAGATTGCAGCCGCATCTGTCAAACAAGTATTTTCAGGACATGAAATTTGATGACGTTCTCGAGATGCTCAAAATTAAAATGTTTGACGAGAAAGTTGGCGATGAAGAGGTGTTCACCCGCCTGTTCGAAGGCCGGCTCTCGACAAGCTGGGCGGGCAAGAAATTAACGTCGGCAAAGTCGATTGCGCGTGCCGTGGCCCGCAAGAACCGCAACTAGACGGAGCGCCTTATGTCCTGTGTGTTCATCGGTCCAGATGCAGTTGTCCGCAAGCTGACCCAACCCAACGTCAGCCCGGTTGATTGGAAGGACCCCGCCTCGTTCCAAAAATCGTTGCGGTTTGCGACCCGATTGGTTGTGGCTGGGCTGCGCGGCTTGTCGGATCGTGATTTTCTGGCGATCAACCAGCTCCCGACGGTCTTTGTTCTGACCTCCGGTGTCGATCTGACACACCTGATTATGCACATTCAGCACGGTCGCCTGTGCCTGACGCCGTGGGATCGGATTGTCTGTCTGGGTGACGTGGATCCGCATTTTTTTCGCGCCCCGTGGATCGGGTTCTTTAACGGTGGGCTGACGCTCGAACCGTCGTTGTTTGCGGCACTGAAAGAAACCCCATGGGGATCGCTGCCGGCACCTGCGGGCTTTGACAAGATTGCCAAACCGACGCTGATAAAATTTGCGATCAAGATGCGCGCCGTCAACACCTTTCCGTTTTCACCTGTGGTGGCAGGGTCCAAGAGCGCACTCGGTCTGATCGATTGTTGTTTTGATGTGACGGATGCAGTGGTTTCAGGCGCCGAGATGATGCCGCCCGATGCCCTGATTGCCGCCCCCGAAGAGATTGAAGCCACGCTAAGTGCCCATCCGCAGGCCACGCTTTTGGTGTGTCCGGCCATCGTGAATGGTGACATCCCGATGGAGCTGATCCATCGTCGCGTGGCTTTGGCGGCTCGCCGGCCTGTGAACCTTTTGAATGTGAATGCCATCGGCACCCTTCCGGATCAGTCTGTACTGGCCGGGCTGACCTATGAGCTTGGATGACCGTTATGAAGTGCTTTATCGTTTGCAATATGTTTCCGGCGCTGGTGTCAAATGTGGTGCGCGCGCCGGGATTGCGTGCAGAGCAACTTGCTTTTCAGGCGCGGCCACATTTTGATCAGGTTCAATATCTTATGCTGCGGTCACGCTACGACCTGTTGTGTCGTGGACCGCAAGTCACAAGCAACCTGACGGCGCATCGCGATTTTCTGGTGATTGATGATGCTCGGGTGAAGGATTTCCTCAACCGGCAGCCGCCTTCGGTTTTTGTGTTCAGTCAGCCAGAGATGGCCGGCATGCTGTCCCCGGCGATCAAACGCCACACCGTTGTTTATGATATCCTCGCGCCAAAAGAGCTGGAGCTGCGCAGCGGCAAGGCCGACGCCACCCAGATTGCCACCGCCAAGCGCCGCCATCAGACGTTCCTGAAATTTGCAGACAGGGTTCTGGTGAACGGTGAAAAAAACCGGTTGTTGTTTGAAAGTGATCTGGCTGACCAAAAAGATGTGGTGACAAACGCTTTCTGCCCGCTGACACCGCCCTCTGATAGCCCCGAGCCGCCAAAGCGCGACCATATCCTGTTTTTCTCCAGCGCGCAGAAATGGACACAAAACACTCCGTTTCTGGATGCTATGGCAGAGCTGATGGAAACCAAAAGTGATGTCAAAGCGGTGCTGATGTCTCCGCTCAAACACCACGAAGATCCGGAAAGCCTGGCGATTTCGCAACTGATCCAGATACCCAATGTGCGGCGGATCAAATCCTTGTCCTATCCGGCTCATGTGTCGCTTTTGGAGCGCTGCGCCGGGGTCATGGATTGGTCGATCGTTAATGATGAAAGGGTCAATTCGACGTCGACCCGCCTAATACAGGCGGTTGGCAGCGGCGCAGCGATTTTTGGCAACGCCGGCACGGGCCTTGATGCGTTTTGGGGGGGGTATCCGGGGGCCACGTCACAGGATGCGCCGAACGCGGCAAAGCTGGAGGCCTTTATCGACGACGCGCTAGCGGGTACATTTGCCCCTGATCTGGAGCGCGCTGGCAATTGGAATCGCCAACTTCTTGAGAACCCATCTGTGTTTGGAGGTCTGTAGTAATGATGAGAATGGTATTTTTTGTGCCCACGGATAAACCCGTTGGAGGCATTGCAAAAGTGTTGGACTATGCGGTGCATGCCGCACGGCAAAATCTGGAAGTTGTGTTTTGCTGCAATGACTTTCACTTTGAAAACTTATCCAGTGCGCTGTTTAAAAAGCCCTACTTCCAGCAATATGGCGGCACTATCCGGATTTGCGACAGCGCGACGTTGGACCCTAAAGACACCGACATTTTGTTCTTCACTCTGCCTTCCAGTCACGAACGCCTAAGCACGCTGTATGCCGCTGCCGGGTGTCGCAATATGCCGTATATCCACTTGCTGCAAAACGTGCGCCTGTCCAACACCGCGTTTGACAACGGCTATTCCTATCGCCTGTTGCCCAAACCTTTGCACCGGATTTGCATCACGCAGGAAGTGGTCAACTCCGTAGCGCCCTTTGTCGATCACCCTGACGACATGGAGCTGATCCCGCACGGATTTGATTTTGCGGCCTTCGATTCTGCGCCTCAACAAGACGACCCGATCATGATCAATTTTAACACGTTCAAAGGCGACTTGGGCCGCGAAATTGTTCGTCCCTTCAACCAAGATCCGCGTGTGGAAAAGGTTCGGGTGTCGTCGACCGGCATCAGCTGGAAAAAACTGCAAAACAACTACAAGAAGTCCAGCCTGTTCCTAGGAACACCGTTGCCGGAAGAAGGTCTGTATCTTCCGGGACTTGAAGCAATGGCCGCTGGTCAGCTCGTCATAACACCAGACGCTTTCGGCAACCGGTTCTACTGCGATTTTTCAGAGAACTGCGCGTTGGTCCCCTGGGGGGACGTCGACGCGTATCGAACGCAAATCGAGTGGGCGATCGAAAATTGGACCGGCGCGGCCTTTGAGATGCGCAAAAAGGCCCATGCAAAGGCTGCAGGGCTGGGGCTTGAAACAGAATGCAGCCGTTTCGCAGACAGCCTCAAGGCGCGCTATGCCGATAGAGGTATGGCTCTTGAATGCGCATGATGTCACCTTATAAGGGTCTGGTAAATCTCGATTTCTGCACTACAGTGAGCCCACCATGGCACCCAAAAGACATCTCTTTTTGCATTGCGGCTATCCGCGCACAGGTACGACGAGCTTTCAAAGCATTCTCGACCTGAACCGCAATGGGCTTGCGAGCAACGGCTACTGCGTGCCGCCCACGGTAGGGAACCGGCACCGCCATCTACAGGCCGGTGTGCAACTCTCGTTGACCGCCAATGTGCAGAAGCTGATCCAACTGCCCGAAGGCTGTGAGCCCGAAGCACATTTGGACAATTGGCTGACCGGCATTGTGGCTGATGCGCCGGATTTTGAGCGCTTCATCATGTCCGAAGAGACACTCGCGAAGGGCGACTTCGGCAAGATTGCAGGGTTTGAAGCCCAACTCAGAAAGCACTTTGACGAAATAACCATCCTGATCTGTTTCCGCCCGCACGGCTCCTACCTGCGCAGCGACTTTTCCAATCGGGTTCGCGCCGGATATTTTTCCAAAGCATTCAGAGCCTATGCCACCGCTCAAACCGAGCAACCGTTCATGTCTTATTGTGACGTTTTGTCGAGGTTCATGGAGGTCTTTGGCGCCGATAACGTCAAGGCGGTCGCCTACAACCCCAAAGGCGACGATAGCTCTCACAGTCAGCTTTTCGCGGCGATGGGTCTCGATTTAACCCGACTGAGGCAACCGCCAAGCGCGCTCAACAGGTCGCTTAGCCCGCAAACTATCGATCTCAAGCGCCGTATGAACCGCCGGTTGGAGATCAGCTTGAAGGAAATGGGTCTGCAAGCGCCGGGCGTTTTCCATGATGCGTTGATGGCCAACATCGAGGATGCGATGCGGCACACGCGCCAGATCGGGACAGATGTCGACGAACAACCGTTTGATGTGCCTTCCCGCCTTAACGTTCAGTGGGATGCCGATTGGGACCGCCTGACCGGCCCCGAGTTCTCGACGCAGTTCAAGATTTAGAAAACTGACGATCCGCGCCATTTCCTTAAACGGCGTCGGGTAGGATCCGGACTTCAGGGTTTGGTTTTGTGGGTGCGCATGCACCTTTTGGCCGGCGCCCCGGTTGCAGTTGGCAAGGCTGCGCGGGATATTGTACTTTTGGGATGATATTCGTGAAACCGCACGAGGCTACCCCGGACAGAACGGCCTTTGGCGCCGTTGATCTTGAAGCACCATTGGAGACCCCAGCATGAGTCTTTTGAACCGCCGTCGTTTCCTTGCGATCTCCGCTTGTGCTGTTTCAAGCGTCGCAGGCCCGTCAAGTGCAGCCCCGGCAGAATGGCGCGGCATCGCGCTTGGCGCGCAATCCAGCCTCAAGATTTCCGGACTGTCACAAGCCGAGGCCGAAGGGGTTTTTGCCGAGATCAAAGCGGAGCTGGATCGGCTGGAGAAGATATTCTCGCTATATCACGACAGTGAGCTGACTCGTCTCAACCGCGAGGGCACGCTAGCTGCGCCTGCGCCAGAGTTGCTGGAGGTTCTCGGTCTGGCGGATCAACTGCATCGCGCCAGCGACGGGGCGTTTGATCCAACGGTACAGGTGCTTTGGAATGCCCATGCCACAGGAGGCGATCTGACCAAGGCAGCGGCGTTGGTGCGCTGGTCAGATGTCAGCTTTGACACCCAAGCCGTGACGTTTGCGCGGCCCGGAATGGCATTGACGCTCAATGGCATTGCTCAAGGCGCGATTACCGATTGCATCGCGGCGCTTCTGGTCGCGCGTGGCCTGCGCAACGTGTTGATCGATATGGGGGAAATTGTAGCCCTTGGCGAACGTGAAACAGGCGCACCATGGCGTGTCGGCGTGATCACACCGGACGGTACTTTGGTGCGTAAACTGACGCTCAAAGACCGCGCTTTGGCCACCTCGGCACCCGACGGATTCCGCCTGCCCGATGGAGCGTCCCACATTCTGAACCCTCAAGGCGGCGCGCCGGTGCAGGCATTGGCCAGCATCGCGGCACCTTCCGCGGCACTGGCGGATGGCCTATCCACCGCGGCCTGCCTTATGACTCCTGAAAAGACCGAAAAGATGGTCGAACAATTCGCGGGGGCCGAGGTTGTCTCGACCATTTGACACGTGAACGCGCTGCGCGGGGTGCGTGGCCCGACTGAACGATGATTATTGAATGGCACGTCGCTCGCTCTGGCGCCGATGGTGCCAGATCAGGATGCCTGACAGGGTGATCAGGCCCGCGCCCATCGCCGTTGGCAGGTCGGGCGCATCGCCAAATACAACCGCGCTCATGATCGCCATATAGATCAGATAGCTGTAGGAAAACGGCATCAGAAAATGTGCTTCGGCCATTTTATGTGCCCGGATCAGCATCTCGTGCCCCGCCCAGGCAAAGGTACCGATGGCCCCCATCAGCAGCCACTCACGTGGTGTGTCGGGTGTGGTCCAGACCGCCATCGCCAGCGGGGCCAATACGACCGTGCCAACCAACCCCAACGCCAATTGCATAATTGCGGGCGACACATCCGCCGCCAGCTTGCGCGTCAGAATCGAATAAAACGCCATCCCCAAGGCGGGGATCAACATCATAGCCGCAGCCCATTCCATCTGCGCATCAAACGGGCGGATCACCACCAGAACGCCTGCAAAACCGATACCGACAAAGCCCCATTGTCGCGCACCGATGTGTTCGCCTAGCAAGGGGCCAGACAGCAGGCAGACAAATATCGGGGCTGAAAACATGATCGCCGAGGTCACGGTCAGGGACAGGAAGCGCAGCGCGAAAAAATTAACCATTGTCGCCCCGACAAGGATCATCGCGCGCAAAAACAGCACTCCCCAGATCCGGCGTGGCAGGCGCAGCGATGCCCGCTCGCCTCGGGCCACGGTCACACAGGTGATCGCGCATTGCACCGCATAACGCATAAAGGCCAATTGCAAAGCGCCAAAACCTGCGGCCAACAGCCACTTTGTCGAGGTGTCTGTCAGAGTAAACAAGGCATTGGCCGCCAGCATTAAGCCCACGGCGAAGGTGGCCACACTCGGGCCACCCGCGCCTTGGGGCGTGTTAGCCATTTTTGAATTGCGCCACGTAGTGTTCCAGCACTTCGGGCACAAGATTTTCGCCCATGCCCGCATCCACCGCGCCTTGCAGCGCATCCAACGTGTTGCCGCCCATCAGCGTCTCAAGGCCCGCGTCTTTGGTCATCTGCACATAGTAGCCCACGTCTTTGGTCGCGTTCTTGATCGAGAACTGCATCTTGGAGGCATCGCCCTTAAGCGCATAACCGGCGATGAAATCCATCATCATCGAATGCAGCGGGCCAGAGGACACAACGTTGTAAAGGTCCTGACGTTCGATGCCCATTTTATCGGCCATCGCAAAGCCTTCGGTCAGGCCGTTGACCATGCATTGCGCAAAGAAGTTGTTGATCAGTTTGGTGGCATGGCCCGCGCCAAGTGGCCCAAGGTGGAAAACGTTCTCTCCCAGATCGTCGAGCACCGGTTTGACCTTATCAAACGCGGCCTTGTCGCCTGCGCCCATGATGTTGAGCAGTCCGTCAATCGCCTGTTGTGGCGTACGGCCCAGCGGTGCGTCCAGATAGGCGCTGCCGGCAGCGGCAGTTTCCGCGCCAAGCGCTTGGGTGGAAGCGGGCAGGGAGGTGCCAAAGTCGATAACCGTGCCGCCCGGTTTCAGGCCCGCCAGGATGCCATCCGGCCCGCGCATCAGGCTTTCGACTTGCGCGCTGGTGGCCACGCACAGCATGACAATGTCGCTGGCTTCCGCAACTTCGCGGGCGTTGGAGACCTCGGTTGCACCTGCGGCGACGACCTCGTCCACCAGAGGGCGCGACCGGTTCGCGGTTACGGTGACGTTGTAGCCAGTGTTGAGTAGGCGTTTCACCATTGCGCTGCCCATTAGGCCAATGCCGATATATCCGATGTTGGGTTTGCTCATGTCTCGGTTCCTTTTCTTCTGGTGCGGTCGGGGCGGCTTGCCGCGACCTGAATGGGAGTGTCTGTCGCGGCTTACATCACCGCGCCGATTTGCCAGGGGACGAATTCATAATCGCCTAGTCCCTGCGCCTCGGATTTGCTTTCGGTGCCGCTGGCGACGGCGAGGATCATCTCGTAAATCTCACGTCCTTTGTCCGTCAGACTGGTGTCTCCTGTCAGGATTGTGCCCGCGTCCACGTCCATGTCTTCGGACATCTTGCTGGCGAGTTCGCTGTTGGTCGCGATCTTGATCGTCGGAGCAGGTTTGGAGCCGAAGGCGGACCCACGTCCGGTTGTGAAGCACACGATATTGCATCCGCTGGCGATCTGCCCTGTGACAGACGCCGGATCATAGCCTGGACTGTCCATAAACATCAGCCCCGCCTCGCGGATGGGTTCGGCGTATTTCAGCACACCATTGAGCGGCGAGGTGCCCGCTTTGGCCACGGCGCCCAAAGATTTCTCCAAAATGGTCGTCAGCCCGCCCGCCTTGTTGCCCGGCGATGGGTTGTTGTTGATCGAGCCGCGGTTTCGCTCGGTGTAGTCCTCCCACCAGTGGATAAGGCCGATCAGCTTTTCACCGGTGGCTTGGTCTTTCGCCCGCTCAGTCAACAAATGCTCGGCGCCATAAACCTCTGGCGTTTCCGCCAAGACCGTCGTGCCGCCTTGAGCGACCAGCAGATCGCTGGCGTGCCCCAAGGCAGGGTTCGCCGTGATGCCCGACCACGCGTCCGAGCCGCCACATTGCAGCGCCACTTTCAACTCCGAGGCCGGACAAGGTTCGCGTCGCGCCTCGTTGGCCAGCGGCAACATTGCGCGCACCTTGGCTATTCCGGCCTCCACCGTTTTGCGCAGCCCAGCCACGTTCTGGATGTTCATCGTCTGAAACAGCGGGCCGTGTTTCAGCCCGTAAGCCTCCAACAACCAGTCAATCTGGTTCATCTCGCAGCCCAACCCCACCATCAGCACACCGCCATGGTTGGGGTGGCGCGCATAGCCCCACATTACGCGTTGCAGGGCTTCAAATCCGTCGCCAGAGTCGGCCATGCCGCACCCTGTGCCATGCACATAGGCCACGACGCCGTCCACGTTGGGGTAGGCCGCCATTTCCTCGGGCCCAAACGCCGCCGCGATCATCCGCGCGGCCGTGGCTGAACAGTTCACCGAGGTGACGACCGCGATATAGTTGCGCGTTCCTACGCTGCCATTTTCGCGGCGATAGCCCATAAAGCGGTCGATGTTCGATGCCGACGCTGGCGGGTGAAGGTTGGTTGAAAAGCGATAGTCGCCCGCAACCCCGCGAAAGGCCACGTTGTCGGTGTGAACATGTGCACCCACCTCAATCGCCTCGGTCGCGTAGCCGATCGTTTGGCCGTATTTGCGCACCGCCGCGCCATTGGCTGTGGCTACCACGCAGACCTTGTGCCCGCGCGGGATCGCCGCAGAGACCGTCACGCCATCCACCACCGCGCCGACTTCCAGACGGGTGGTGGCGACGGCGACGGTATCGCTGTCAGCGAATTTCACAAGCGACATGTCGGACCTTTCTCAGAGCAAGACAGTGACGATATTGGGCCAGATCAACAGCACTGCCAAGGCCGTCATCTGAATTCCGATGAATGGCAAGAAGCCTTTGAAAATATCGGTCAAAGAGATATGCGCCGGGGCCACGGATTTCAGATAGAACGCCGCCGGTCCAAAGGGGGGCGACAGGAAGCTGACTTGCATGTTCATACAGAACAGGACCCCGAACCAAATCGAAACGTGATGCGGTGCCAGCTGGCCGATAAACCCGATTTCCTCAATCGGCAGTCGTTTCACAATCGGCAGGAAGACCGGAATGATCAGCAAAACAATGCCCACCCAATCCATAAACGCGCCCATAAACAGCAGGATCACCATCATCGTCAGCAGGACCAGCATCGTCGGCATCTCGCTGCCCACAATCAGGTTGGCGATATAGTTCGGCCCACCCGCAAGCGTATACGCCCCCGCCAGTGCCGCCGCACCAACCGTGACCCAGATGATCGTACCGGTTGAGCGCAACGTGCGCATCAGGCTGTCCCAGATCAGCGCCACCGACGCTTCGCCGCGCGCCACTGCGATGATGAACACGGCCAATGCGCCCATGCCAGCGGCCTCGGTGATGCCGGTGATGCCGCCATAGATCGAGCCAAGCACAACGCCGATCACGGTGAACGGCGGCACAAGGCCTTTGCCATGCTCCCAGCCGGCTTTGGTGCGTTCGCGGCCAAAGACAAGGAACGCCATCACCGCCGCGCCGGCCACAAAGATCGCCAAAGGCATCAGGTGATACCCCATGCCAAGTGTGATCGGATCGGCAATAAGATCAGGATCTGCGTTGATGCCAGTCAAGGTGAAATAGAGTGCCCGGAGAAACAGGAGCGAGCCAAAGCCCATGCCCATAACACACAGAAACGCGCCAAACATGCCGAGTTTCTGCACGCCCGTCGGATCACCCGGTTGTGGGTCCGGCAGCGGTGCGTCCTCGGGGCGGATCTGCGTACGGATCACGATGTACAGAATGATGAAACTCGCCAGCATGAACCCCGGCACAAAGGCACCGGTAAACAGCGCCTTGATCGAGGTTTCTGTAATCAGACCATAGATGATCAGAACAATCGACGGCGGGATCATTGTGCCCAAAGACCCTGATGCACAGATCGTACCAATTGCGAGGTTCTGGTTATAGCCAAGCCGCAGCATCTGGGGCAGGGCGATTAGGCCCAGCAGAACCACTTCGCCACCAATGATGCCCGACATCGCCGCCATGATCACCGCCATCAGCGAGGTCACAATCGCCACGCCACCGCGCACACGGCTGAGCCAGAAATCAAGTGAGGTGTACATCTGTTTGGCGATGCCAGAGCGCTCCAGCAAAGCCGCCATAAAGATAAACAGCGGCACGGATATCAGCACGTATTCCGTCAACAGATCGAATATCTTCTGCGTTAGAATATATAGCGCACCGGTGCCCGGTCGGCTGGTCAACATGCCCTCGCCAAAGGTCCACGGCTGCAACAAAAGCGTGGGTTCAAATTTCATCACCAGCACAACAAGTGCCAGCACAGCAGAGGCAAAGCCAAGCGGCATGCCAATGGCCAAAAGGATGATCAGGCCAAAGACCAGAACAAGTGAAATTGTGCCAATATCCATTAGTCTGATCCAACGCTTTTCTTGAGAATTTCCAGCTCTTCCTGGTCAATGTCGTCCGCGGCCGTGTGCACCTCGGGTTCCAAATTCCAGTCCGAGATCACGTTGATCACCGCCTGCACTGCGATCAGCGCCACGATGATCAAAATCATCGGCTGCACGGTTGCGGGAATGGGGGGATCAAAGGCTGTGCCGAACATCTCCCACTTGTAGAATTTGGTGATGAAGACCTGTTTGTAGCTTCCAAAGATCAGGAAGCCTGCGAAGACCACAATCAACGCAGCCCCCATCACGTCGAAACACCGCTGCGCCCAACGAGGCACAACGTCATAGAGCAGAAAAATACGGATGTGACAGCGTTGCTGCATCGCATAAAGGCCTGAGAACAGGAACACATATCCCGCAAACCAAAGTGTCAGCTCGTTGGCCCACAGCGTGGGCGCCTCAATGGCGTAACGCAGGAACACTTCATAGAGCATTACCAGCGTCATCGAGATGATCAGGATCATCGTGATGCGTCCGACAAACAGCGCGGTGCGGTCAATCGGGCGCCAGTTCTGAAACTCCATGGGTGCGACGCGTATAGTGCGCGTGCCAATGACAAAGATGATGGGCAGCAAAATCAACGCCAGCCAGTCCAGAATGTCGGCATACCCGCCAAACAGACCGGGCATATCCGGCGTGACGTCCTTGCGATAATGCAGCTGGCTCATTTGCTCCACGAGGCTGTCGCTCGCGGGTGGGATGAAACTCAGGATGTAGGCGGGTGTGTGCCACACCGCCCAACCCGCACAGACGAGGAACGCAAATGGCACAAGCCATTCAATCAGCGCCCCCGTTGATACGATCGGTGATCTCTCTGTTGTGTCGGTCACGACGCCCTCCCCGCGCTATGCCACCTTATGGTGTTCTATGAACGCTCGGTCCGGTGTGACACCGATCCCTGCGCCCGTCGGGATTTTGACCCGACCGTTGTTGTTTTTGACCTGCGCCTGAATATTGAGCGGCTCTTGCAACAGGTTGTCACGGAATTTGTTGTCCGTGGTGTCAAATTCCAGCATGGGCTCCCAAGGGTGCAATCCTCCCGGCAACGGCGGCATCGCGGCCAGCAACTGCAAGTTGGTCGCCACCGCTATGGCGCTGCCCCACACATGGTTTATGACTGGCGTGAAATGGGCGTGACACAGCGCCAAAACCCGCAAATATTCGCTGATCCCGCCCAAGGCGCAGACCTCGGGCTGGGCTATATCGAGCGCGCGCGCTTCCAAAAGGCTGCGCCAGCCCCAGCGGTTGAACTCCGCCTCGCCGCCAGAAATGTTGACCTTTAGCTGCGCGCGCAATTCGCGATAGCCGTCCAGATCTTCGGGGGCGATAGGCTCTTCAAACCAATAGGCGTCCAACTCTTCCAGCCCACGGCCCACATAAAGCGCGTCGCTGGTGGTGTAACAGTGATTTGCGTCGGCCATGAATTTGAACGTCGGGCCAACGCCTTCGCGGACTGCTGCCGCCAGCGCGACATCTTCTTTCGGACCGAGCCCGACTTTCATCTTTGTCGCGACAAAGCCGGCATCGCGGATCGCGGCGGCCTCGTCGATAAATCTTGCCCGCAGGCTGTCGAAACTCTCAGGCCGCAGCATCATGCCGTATCCGTAAACCGGCACATCTTCGCGGTGACGTCCGCCGATCATCTGCGAAATCGGCAGGTCCGCAATCTTGCCCGCGATGTCCCACAGCGCAATATCGACGCCGGACAACGACTGCATCGGCATACCCTTTTGGCCGTGGTCGCGCAGCAGATTGTAAACTTTGTGCCAGATCACATCGCGATCCAGCGGGTCCATCCCAAGCACCATTGGCTGGATCACCGTTTCCACAATCGCCTTATTGGCCAGCGCCACGTTGCCCGGACCAAAGCATTCGCCCCAACCGGTCACGCCCTCATCGGTGGTGACTTCGACCAGATGCGCGCTGCGTTTGTCGTAGTATTGCTGCGAATATCCGAGCACTTCCGGCATGTCGTATTGCAGGACGTGGCTGGTGATTTTGGTGATTTTCATGGGATTATCAGTGCATTACCGCAGGAAACCTGCTGAGTGTTGTCGGCCGCGAGGGGAAGCAGCCGACAACGGGGAGGCAGCGCGATCAGTCCGCAGACATTGCGCCCATGCCGACCAGGAAGTCGATGTGGCTCTGCAACAGCGCCTTGGCTTCCGGTGTGGTGGCGAACTCCTGCCAGCCTGCTTTCACAGCAGCGCGGAACTTGCCGAGTTCCTCAGGGGACCACTCATAAAGGTTGACGCCTTTGTCACGCAGCACTTTGGCGTTTTGGGCGTTCTTGACCTCGTTTATGGTTGCATTGTGCAGCGCGAGGCTGTCCATCGCCACTTCCATGATCTTCTTGTGCGATGCTGGCATTGCGTCCCACACGTCCTTGCGGCACGCGAGGTGGTCAGCAGGCATCGAGTGGAAGCCCGGATAGTTGGTGTGCTCGGCGATGTCATAGAGACCCAGACCGATGTTGTTGGTCAGGTTGGCCGCATCTGCACCGTCAATGATACCGGTTTCAAGCGCGGTAAAGATCTCGTTGAAATCCATCACGATGGGCGAGGCGCCAAGGTTTTTGAACACCAATGTTGCCATGCCGGGGGGCGAGCGGAATTTCCAGTCTTTGAAGTCTTCTACGCCACGGATCGGACGTGTGGACGCCAGTGATTCAGGACCAGGGATCCACCAACCAACAAATTCCATGTTGTGCGCGTTGTAGAGATCATTCACCGCCGCGCGGCCGTTGCCGTGCAGCAACCAAGCCATCTGCTGGTAGGGGTTGGAATAACCACCCATCAAATCGCCGGTGAACTGGAACGCAGGGTTTTTACCGGTCTGGTATGCACCGCCAGTCATGTCGCAATCCAGAATGCCGGTTGCGGCCGCGTCAAATGTCTCAGCCGATTTTACGACCGAGGATGAGTAGAACATCTCGATTGCGATGTCTCCACCGGACATTTCCATCACGTCGTTGACATATTTCTCCGCCAGTTGGCCCGACAGGGTTTCCGGCGAGAAGTGTGTTTGAATACGCAAAGTTGTGGTCTGAGCAGACAGCGCAGATGCGCCGACGGTCAGCGCGGTTGCCACCGCGAACAGTTTATTGGCCTTCATAGATCTTTTCCTCCCTAGATCTGTCGTGTCGAGTCCCAACGGTTTGCCGTTGATGTATTTGGTATGACCAAACTAGGTGCCGTTCGGTAATGTGGCAACAAAATAGTTGAAATATCGAAATTTTCGAGATTTTATTCGACTCTCAAAATATTTTTGGTGTGACCATATTGGCTGAGGGTGGGCCGTAGACGATGATGAGTATCTACGACGCGATGCGCGACCGGTTGGTGAATGGACATTTCAAACCAGAACAACGACTTAAGGCAACTGACCTTGGGGTTGAGTTCGGATGTTCCGCCAGCGCTATGCGCGAAACCCTGTTTCGCCTGTCCACTGTGGGTTTGGTCGATTTTCAGGAACAGCGTGGTTTTCGTTTGCCCGCCAGCTCTCTGAAGTTGCAACAGGAACTCACGCAGATGCGCATTTTGCTGGAATGTGAAGGTGTCTGTTTGTCGATTCGCTTTGGCGATTTGGGATGGGAGGCGCGTCTGACCGCAGCCCACCACAAGCTGCGCCACATCGAATCGCGGGTCAAAGTTGACACCACAGATCGCGATACCCTGATCCTATGGACGCAGGCGGAGTTGGAGTTCCACCAGACCCTGCTCGAGGCTTGCGGCTCTACGCTGCTGATGACGATGCACGAAATGGTCTATCAACAGTTTCGCCAACAGTTGATCACCAATGATCGCATGTTCCGCTTCGTGCCAGAAAACATCGATCAGCATCAGGACATCATCGACGCGGCCCTCGGACGCGACGAAGAGCTGGTCTGCAAGCGACTGATCACCCACCTGTCCCGCAGCCTTGTGGATGCAGAAGCCGCGCCTTTGAACGTCAGCCAAGCCGCCCGCCGTCAGCCGGGTGTGAAATCTTCTTCCAGATAAACCGCGACAATCTCGTCAAAATCGCGCTCGGCCTCAAACCCCAAATTGGGGGCTCGTTTGGGCGCAAAATCACGCGGCCAGCCTGCGACGATGGCGGCTATATCTGCGTCCGGCTTAACATCAATCAAATCAACGGCGGATTGACCGGCAACACTGCGCAGCGCTTCAATTTGTTCCTCGACCGTGGCGCTCAAACCCGGCATGTTCAACGCCCGGCGGCCTGACAGTTTGGCGCTGTCCAACGTCGCGGCGTGGGTCAGAAACCCCGCCGCAGAGCGGGGCGATGCGTGCCAGTGCCGCACAGTTGTCGGTACCGGAAGCACGGCACGCTGGCCATTCAACGGCTCGCGAATGATGCCTGAGAAAAAGCTGGAGGCGGCAAGGTTCGCCGCACCTGGCCGCACACAGATTGTCGGCAGTCGAATCGAGATCCCGTCGACAAACCCTTTGCGACTGAAATCGGAGATCAGCGTCTCACAAATCAACTTTTGCGCGCCATAGCTGGTCTGCGGCGCACACAGAAAGTCGTCGTCAATTTTGTCGGGGAAAGGCCCGCCAAACACGGCAATCGACGAGGTAAACACCAAACGCGGACAATAACCGTCCTGCGCATTTAAGGCTCGGATCGCTTCCAGCATTTCCCACACGGGCGCCATGTTTTGCGCGTACCCCTTATCAAAATCGGTCTCGGCTTCGCCAGACACAATCGAGGCGAGATGAAAGATCACGTCCGGCTTTTGCCCGATCAATCCGCGCAACGCAGCAGTGTCAGTCAGCGTTGCCTCAACATACGTCACACCCGCAGCGGGATTGGCTGGTGCGACGATATCGCAGACGGTTATTGTCTGATGCGCCGCAAGAGGCGTGCCTTGCAGTCGCGCAATCAGTTTGCGCCCAACCATGCCAGCGCCGCCAAAGATCAGAATACTTGTCATGAGCTTATCCCATTCAGGTCGCGCAGTTCTTCGTAGAGGCCCGAATGGTCGCGCTCGCCGCCATCTAAATCATCGACATAACGCTGAAACCGCGCCCGCACCTGTTCCGTCATCGGCAGATGTAGCGACACTGACGCCGCTTCTTCCAGTGCATTGTTGAGGTCTTTCACCTGCAGCCGCGACAGACCGCCGGGATCAAAATCACGGTTTGTCATGCGTGCGCCGTGTTGTTGCAAGATCGTGCTGTCGGCAAATCCGCCCTTGAGCGCATCCCGCACCGCCGCCGGATCGGCACCGCCTTCTTCAAGCAGCAACATCGCCTCTGCCACCGCGCCGATGGTGGTGGCAACGATTGCCTGATTTGCCAACTTGGCCAGCTGTCCGGCCCCAACGGGCCCAACCCGCACAGGCCGCCCCATCAGGCCCAACACCGGCGCGACACGGGCAAAGGTCTCCGGCGTGCCGCCAGCCATAATGGCCAGCGTCGCCTGCTCCGCGCCTTTGGTGCCGCCTGACACCGGCGCATCGACAAAGCCGACACCTTGCGCGGCCAGGTCCTCTGCGACGGCACGGGCATCCGCCGGCTTGGTGCTCGACATATCGATCCAAACAGCGTCGGTCCGCAGCGCGGCCCGACAGGCGTTGACCAAGGTCTGCGTAATGGCGCCATCCGCAACCATACTGATCACCACCCCGGCGTCCGCGACAGCTTCGGGCGCTGAGTTGGCCACTGTGATGCCCTGATTTTCCAGTCCGACGCATTTGTCGGCGCTGCGGTTCCAGACCGTCAGCGGCACGTCGCCGCGCATCAGATTGAGCGCCATAGGTCGACCCATGAGACCCACGCCAAGCAAGGCTGTTTTGGGCTGTGACATCGCAATTTTCCTCCCGCCAAAAATTGGCTCTGTTGCCAATACTGACAGCATGCGCTTGACTGTCGCAAGATTTCTCGGTGATTTAAGCGCCAATGTTAGCGCGTAAACTGTGCGGCGCTGCGACCAAAACCGCACTGTCGCGATGCCGACGCAATACCGACATGATACCGACGGGTCAGGGAGGACCTCATGGCTAAGATCACCAAAGACCAACTGCGTTCGCGCAAATGGTTCAACGACCCTGAAGATCAGGAAATGACTGCGCTTTATCTGGAGCGGTACCTAAACTACGGGTTGACCCGCGAAGAGCTGCAAAGTGGCAAGCCGATCATTGGCATTGCCCAGACCGGTAGCGACCTAAGTCCCTGTAATCGCCACCATATCGAGCTTACGAAGCGCGTGCGGGACGGGGTGATTGCAGCCGGTGGCACTGTGATTGAAATCCCGGTGCACCCTATTCAGGAAACCGGAAAACGCCCCACGGCAATGCTGGATCGCAACCTCGCTTACCTGTCTTTGGTTGAGACGCTTTTTGGCTATCCCATTGATGGCGTTGTTCTAAATATCGGCTGTGACAAGACAACTCCAGCTCTGCTGATGGCCGCCGCAACCGTCAACATTCCAGCGATTGCCTTGTCGGTTGGCCCCATGCTGAACGGTTGGTTCCGTGGCGAACGCACAGGTTCCGGCACCATCGTCTGGAAAGCCCGCGAGCTGCATGCTGCTGGCGAAATCGACGACGAAGGTTTCATGGACGTGGTTGCTTCCAGCGCTCCTTCTGTGGGGTATTGCAATACCATGGGCACAGCGACCACGATGAACTCTCTGGCCGAAGCTTTGGGGATGCAGTTGCCAGGTTCTGCGGCGATTCCGGCACCTTATCGTGAGCGCGGGCAGATTTCTTATGAGACCGGCAAGCGCATCGTGGACATGGTTTGGGATGATCTGCGTCCCTCTGACATTATGACCCGCGAGGCCTTTGAAAACGCAATTGCAATCAACTCCGCGATTGGCGGCTCAACCAATGCGCCGATCCATTTGAACGCCATTGCCCGGCATCTGGATGTGCCGCTGGACAACAATGATTGGCAGAATATTGGCCATAAAGTACCGCTTTTGGTGAACTTGCAGCCAGCAGGTGAATACCTTGGCGAGGACTATCACCGTGCTGGCGGGGTGCCTGCTGTGGTGTCGGAGCTGATGAAGGCAGGGCTATTGCCACATCCCGATGCGATCACGGCAAATGGCCAAAGCATGGGCGCAAACTGCGGTGGGCGTGAAGTGATCAATCCGGATGTGATTAAGTCGGCCGATGCGCCGATCGTCGCCGAAGCAGGGTTTATCAATCTCACCGGCAACTTGTTTGACAGTGCAATAATGAAGACTTCGGTGATCTCGAATGAGTTCCGGGCCAAATATCTGTCGAACCCCGACGACCCGGAGGCGTTTGAAGGCCGTGCGGTGGTGTTTGACGGGCCCGAGGATTTTTATGCGCGCATCGATGATCCTGCTGAAAATATTGACGAAAATTGCGTTCTCTTCATGCGTGGAGCGGGGCCGAAAGGCTATCCCGGGGGGGCCGAGGTAGTGAATATGCGCGCGCCGTCCTATTTGTTGAAACAGGGCATTAACGAGTTGCCTTGTGTCGGGGACGGTCGGCAATCGGGAACGTCCGGGTCGCCTTCGATCCTGAATGCATCACCTGAGGCCGCAGACGGCGGCGGTCTGGCGCTTTTGCAGACTGGTGATCGGGTTCGGTTTGACTTGGGCAAATGCACAGCAGACATGCTGGTGGATTTTGAAGAGTTGCAAAAACGCGCCTCGGATTTGGTGGCGCGTGGCGGGTATGCAGTGCCTGAAAGCCAGTCGCCGTGGCAGCAATACTTCCGCGAGATGGTGCAGCCGTTCGACAAAGGCATGACCCTGCGGGACGCGCCGAATTATCGTGACATTGCCCGCAAACACACGCCAAGGAATAATCATTAAATGACTGATTTACTTGTTCTTTGTTCTGTAACGGACGACATGCGCGCGCGGTTGGATGCCGGTTTCACATATCAGCTTGCCAAGGATTTGGACGATGTCGATGCGTGGCTCGAAACCCAAGGCGCTGAGGTGAAATACTTGCTGACGGATGGTCATATCGGCGTGCCGCAAAACGTGCTGACCGGGTTGCCAAACCTCAAAGCGATCAGTTCTTATGGCGTAGGATATGACAGCATCGATACGTCGATCACCAACGCACGGGGGCTTCCGGTCTCGCATACACCTAGCGTGTTGGACGACGAAGTCGCGACGACCGCTTTGTTGTTGTATCTCAGTGTGATGCGAAATTTTCCGGCCGAGATTGCGCAGGCCAGATCGGGGGCTTGGGAGGCGGAAGGCGGACTTGGTCTGTCGAGGTCTGCCGACAATCGCAAGATTGGTATCCTAGGTCTTGGGCGTATCGGCAAGGCGTTGGCCCGCAAGCTGGAACCATTTGGAACGGACATTTGTTACACTGGGCGCAGCAAACAGGATGTGCCCTACACATATTTTGCGGACCTGAGCGAAATGGCATCTGAGGTGGATGCTCTAATCTGTATCGCACCGGGCGGTGCTGCGACGCATCATCTGGTCAATGCCGCCGTACTGCGTGCATTGGGGCCGCAAGGTGTGTTGGTCAACGTCGGACGGGGGTCAGTTGTTGATGAGTCCGCATTGATGGCGGCATTGGCAGCCGGAGACGTTGGTGGCGCCGGTTTGGACGTGTTTGAAAATGAACCGCATATTCCGCAGGGCTTGCGCGATGCCCCAAATGTGGTGGTGACGCCGCATATTGGGAGCGCCACGGTCGAAACGCGCCGTGCCATGGGCGACTTGTCGATTGATAATCTGCTGGAGATGAAGGCAAAGGGGCGAATGATCACCCCCGTGCCGGAATGTGCGCATTTGTTTGAATGATGGGGCGTTAGCGCCCCATCCACCCACCATCTACAACAAGAATTTCACCGTTCACATAGCTGCTCGCGCCAGAGGCTAGGAAGACTACCGGACCGGCAAAATCCTCCGGTGTGCCCCAGCGGCCTTGCGGGATACGCTCCAGAATGGCCTTGGAGCGTGCAGCGTCGTCCTGGAGCGCTTGGGTGTTGTCGGTGGCAATATAGCCTGGCGCAATGGCGTTGACGTTCACGCCTTTGCCTGCCCATTCGTTGGCCAACGCCTTGGTCAGTTGGCCGATACCACCTTTGGATGCCGCATACCCCGGCACTGTAATGCCGCCTTGGAACGTCAACAGTGAGGCGGTGAAGATGATTTTGCCGGAACCGCGCGCAACCATGCCTTTTCCGATTTCGCGGCTGAGGACAAATTGCGCCGAAAGGTTCACTTCTACCACCTCGTCCCACCACTCATCGGGGTGCTCGGCAGCCGGTTTGCGTTTGATGGTGCCGGCATTGTTTACGAGGATGTCGGGCGCGACCCCGTCCGCTTCAAGTTGGGCCACAAAGGTATGCAGCGCAGCGCGATCTGAAAAGTCACATTGATAGGCGCGGAAGCTCCGGCCCATCGCGGTGACCGCCTTTTCAACCGCAGATCCGCTGGTTTCGAGTGAAGCGCTGACGCCAATGATGTCGGCACCCGCAGAGGCAAGGGCTTCGGCCATACCGCGACCAATGCCCCGCTTGCAGCCGGTGACAAGGGCGGTTTTTCCGGAAAGGTCAAAGCTTGAAAGGATAGTCATGCGTCTTCTCCGACTTGGATGAGGCTTTTCATTGCGGTGGGGCTTTTGTCTAGTGATTCAAAGGCCTTTTGGATATCGTCCAATGGGCTGACGTCGGTGATCACACGTTCGGAATCGATCGCGCCAGAGATCACCAGTTTGATGGCTTTTTCATAATCTTCGGGCTCGTAAACCCTTGCGCCGATCAGTTTTAACTCGCGCCAGAAAAACTGGAATAGGTCGATCTGCGGTTTTTGCGCGTGGATCGCGACCATGACAATGCGCGCGCGGGTGGCGGCGCAGGCGGTCATGGCGTCCACGCCGGGCTGCGTGCCGGAAACCTCAAAAACCACATCGGCGCCCTTGTCGCCGGTGCGGGCGTTAATGGCGGTGGGCAAGTCGGTTTCTGCCGGGTTGATCGTGTCAAATCCCATAGCCTCGGCGATGGCGAGGCGGTGCGTGTTCACTTCGGAAATCACCACGTTCCCGCCTGCATCCCGCGCAACCATCGCGCAAAGAATGCCGATGGGGCCGCCACCGATGACGAGCACGTCCTCACCTTGCGTCAGACCCGACAGGCGGACATCGTGGCAGGCTACGGCGACCGGTTCTATCAATGCGGCATGGTCCATGCGTATGTCGTCAGGCAGAACATGCAATGTGTGGGCCGGCACGTTCCACACCTCCTGCATCGCGCCGTTGGTATCAAGGCCGAGGAATTTCAGGTTGTGGCAGATGTGGATGTGGCCAGCGTTGCAAGCCGGACAATCGCCACAATGATCCAGCGGGCGCACAACAACCTTTTGACCCGGAGATACGTTTGTGACGCCGTCGCCGACAGCCTCGACGGAGCCGGACATTTCATGCCCGATGATCCGCTCAAAGCCGACGCGGGCATCCATATTGCCGTGATAAACGTGCATGTCGGTGCCGCAGATGCCGCAAAAAGCGATGCGCACGGCGACCTCGCCCGCGCCCGGCGCGACTGCGACGATGGGCTCTACGGTAAAGGTTTTGTCGCCCCGATAGTGGGCAGCTTTGATATGCGTGTTCATGGTGTGACCCTTTCAGGCGTTGTGAGTGTCGCGCAGTTTGTCCCAATCAAACGTTACCCCGGTGCCGGGGGTGTTGGGCGCAACTGCAAGATGGTTTTCGACCACCAGCGGACGTGTGGTGTATTGATCGATCGGGAAGCTGTGAACCTCAAGCCAGCCCGGGTTGGGGCGAGCGGAGACGAGGCTGACGTGCAGTTCCTGCATGCCGTGGCTGCAAATCGGAATGTTGTGGCCAATGGACTGTTCGGCGACCTGTAGCCAGCCGGTGATACCGCCACAATTGGAGGCATCAGGCTGAATAAAGCTGAGCGCCGCATCGCGGAAGGCATATTCAAATTCATGCAATGTGTGCAGGTTTTCTCCCATAGCAAGCGGCATGCCAGTGGTGCGGGCGATTTCGCCAAAGCCGTGATAGTCGTCCGGAATAGTTGGTTCCTCAAACCACAAGAGATCAAAGGGTTCGAAAGCGTGGCAAGCCTCGATGGCTTGTGGAACCGACATTGCATAATTGGCGTCGACCATAAACGCGCGATCAGGACCAAGCACATCGCGGATGGCGGCGATACGGGCGACATCGTCGGCAAGCTTGGGCTGCCCAATTTTGATTTTCACGGCGTTAAACCCAGACGCCAGATATCCTTTGGTCTGGTTGATCAGTTTTTCTAACGGGAAGTTCAGGTCAATACCGCCGCAATATGCCTTGCAACGGTCGGACGCGCCGCCGGCCATTTTCCACAATGGTTGGTCGGCCTTTTTACACCGGATGTCCCAGAGCGCGATATCAACTGCGGAAATCGCAAAAGAGGCCACGCCACCACGGGCGACATAGTGCATATGCCATTGCATAGCGTCATAGAGTACTTCGACGTCAGTGGCATCACGCCCCATAAGGAAAGGGGCCAGATCGTGATGGATCATAGCCGCGATCGAACGTCCACCGCGCCCGCCAGTATACGTATAGCCAGTGCCTTCGGCGCCGTCGCTAAGGCGTAGCGTGACAGTGATCAACTCAAAATGGGTATGGTCGCCGTGTTTTGCGTCAGTAAGCACTTCTGCCAGCGGCACATTGAAGCGCTGCACGTCGACATCCTTGATTGTCGTCATTGTGACTGTCCCTCATACACTTGGCTTCGCGTTGGATCTGTAGGGGATTCGCGCAAAGCTTGATGTTTGGTATGACAAAAAATATCCATCACGTCGAGAGTTCGGGAAAAACTTGGCGTTTACTTGGCTTTTGGTTGAGTTTTTGTCATACAAAAGTCACGACGCGCGGTGGTCGCGTCAGGAGGCACGTGGAATGCAAAACCTTTCCGAAGCTACACAAAAGAAACGCGCCGCAGATCGATTGATCCGCACGTTTGAACAGCAAATACTTGATGGAACACTCAAAGATGGCGACCCTTTGCCACCGGAACGCGAGATCGTTCAGGAATATGGGGTGAGCCGTACGGTTGTTCGGGAAGCCGTGGTGGCCTTGTCCAACAAGGGGCTGGTCGAGGCCAAACCGCGGTTTCGACCAGTGGTTCGTAAGCCTGGTTATGACACTGCCATTGAAACCGTTGGGTCCGTTGTTGAAAGCCTGATCCGACAGTCCGGCGGTGTCCGCAATCTGTTTGACTTGCGGATAATGATGGAGGTCGCATTGGTCCGCGAAGCTGCGCTGAGCGCAAATAGGGACCAGATTTCCCAAATGAAAGAAGCGCTTGCGGCCAACGAAGCTGCGATTGACGACTCGGAGTTGTTTTACGAAACCGACGTAGATTTTCATGGGGTACTTTATCAGATTCCCGACAACGCTGTGCTGCCGTCTATCCACAAAGCTTATACCGGTTGGCTGTCGCATCATTGGCGTCAGATGCCACGGTTGCCGGACCGAAACCGCATAAACTTTGAGTCTCATAGCCGCATTTTCGAAGCGATTTTGCATCGCGATTCAGATGAAGCGGAACGGGCGTTGCGCAAGCATATGGCCGATGCCTGGCGGCAAGTGCGGGCAACGTTTGGCGAAATATAACGAGGGGTGCTGACATGCGGATTGCGGTATTCGGTGCCGGCCTTATTGGACGGAAACACGCGGAGCTGGTGGCAAGGCGCGGTCACCTTGTCGCGCTTGTCGATCCGGATCCTGCTGCGGATGCGTTGGCGCAGCAATTGGGCTGCGCATATTTTTCATCTCCTGAAGAATGCTTGGACGCAGTGCATTTGGATGGCGTTATCATTGCAACGCCAAATCAGTTGCATGTGAAACACGCACGCTTGTGCATGTCATATCGACTGCCAATGTTAATCGAGAAACCAATATCAGGGCAGGCCTCTGATGCTCGGGCCTTGGTAGCGGAGACAGAGGCGGCGGGCATTCCCATTTTGGTAGGGCATCACCGGCGCCACAATCCCATGGCCCAGCGTGCAGCACGCGCGGTTCAGGACGGAGATCTGGGGAAAATTGTCGCCGTAACCGGCCACTTCCTGCTTTATAAGCCTGACGATTATTTTGACGTCGCTTGGCGGCGGCGGCCGGGCGCGGGTCCGATTTTCATCAATCTAATCCATGATGTCGATTTGATGCGGTTTTTTGTCGGAGAAGTCGCCGAAGTTATGGCGATGCAATCGTCGGAGGCGCGTGGCTTTGAAGTTGAGGACACTGCCAGCCTGTTGTTTCGGTTCGAAAACGGGGCGCTGGGCAGCTTTGTGCTTTCTGATGCTGCGGTGTCGCCGTGGTCTTGGGAATTTACCGCCGGCGAGAACCCAGCCTATCCCAATGTGTCTGCGAGCGCCTATCAGATTGCTGGTACGCATGGGGCGCTGTCGGTGCCAGATTTGCAGTTGTGGCGTCACCCGCAAAAACGCAGTTGGTGGGAGCCCATCGAGAACCGCGCACTTTCAGTTGCAAAAGGTGATCCATTTGAGCGGCAGTTTTCTCATTTCCTGAAAGTCTGTGACGGCGCCACACCTCTGGTTTCGGCACGGGAGGGGCTGCGTAGTTTGGAGGTTGTCGAAGCCGCCAAACAGGCGGCGGCAACAGGTGCATTGGTGAGATTGGATCATTCCTAGGCTTATCAATTCGAATTTTCGGAGCTTCCTGAACCTTTGATTAAGGGTTTTGCCGCAAATTAGGCGCAGTTTGTTTGGTAAATTCGAGGCCTTGGTTTGTTTAGGTTCGCCCATTTGTTTCTAAGCGCTCCGGCGTGGATTATCGCTGTTTTGTTCTCAAGCACGCCATTGTCTGCCGAAGTACGTGAGTTGCCGATTGCCGCAGACCGTTGCGCCATTTTCTATGCCTTGACGGGTCGGGTTGATGCCGGGTGCGCGATGCCAGATCCGTTGGCACAGGGACCGCTACGCAGGCTACCGAATGGCTCTGAGTTCTCCAAAAAAGCTGCACCGCTGCGGGGGATCGCTGAGGAGCAGGGGTACTTTGTGAGATTCGCCTTTAACTCGGACAGTCTGACATCGGAGTATACCGCACATCTGGACCGCTTGGCGCAGGTCCTTGGCAGCAGTGCGCTGGATGGCAGTTGTTTCAAGTTGGTTGGACACACAGACACAGTTGGTGGATTGAGCTACAACTTGGCGCTGTCAGAACGACGCGCTTCGCAGGTGGCGGCCTATCTGGTGGCTAAGGGCGGAGTGCCGTTGGCGCGGCTTGGGACCGAAGCCCGAGGCGAGGCAGTAGGCCTGCCTGGCGTGCCCGGCGCGCATCCCTTGAACCGACGGGTGGAGATTTTGGCCAAACGCCAAACCAGCGACGGGTGCTGAGATGTGGCATTCTTGGGGTGTGTTTGTTGTGGCTGAGTTTTGTAAATGTCGCGGCTGCGCAAAACAGCCACGTCGCCTTGGTTATCGGAAACGGTCACTATCGGGATCTGCCGAACCTACCAAATGCAACGAGAGATGCGCGTTTGATCGCGCATATGCTTAAGCGCCTTGGGTACAAGACCGTTTTGGTCACCGACACGACCCGTGAACAGATGTTAGGCGCGGTCGAGCAGGTACGGGTCTTTGCAAAGAATGCGTCGCAAGTAGTGATTTACTATTCCGGCCATGGTGTGGAAATCAACGGAGCCAGTCTGATTTTGATGCAAGACGCGCCCAAGAAAGGACTGCATCAATTGAGACATGCTGTTTCAGTATCGGAATTGATCAGCGTTTTTGCCGATCAACCGAGGCAAAAGATTGTTCTTTTGGACGCCTGTCGCGATAACCCGCTTTTGATTGGTGCCAATTTGTCCGGCCAAACGGATCAGCACATAATGGCAGGCACGTTCCTTGGTTTTGCCGCCCAACCAGGAGGTTCGGCTTTTGATGGCAAAGCCCGTATCGGCCCTTTTGCCCGTGCCGTGGTTACCGAGTTGGCGCAACCAGTTCAGCCAATTGAGGATTTGATGCGCAACGTGCGTCTGCGCGTTGTGACGGAAACCGGGGGCCAGCAAGTGCCGTGGAGCATGAATTCGCTGATGCGCCCGGCATACTTGAGCAGCCGGCCAGGACTATGAAGTGAAGTCGTAGTTGTCCGCCATCGGGATGAAGCGAATGGCCCCGATGAAAGCGTTGGCCCTTGTCTCAACGCTGGGCGTTCCGGACCAAGCGTCTAAAGAGGGATCAGCAGCCCAAATGTTTGCGAAGAGAAAACTGGGCTCTGAGGGCAGGTCAGCTTCCTGCTGGGTAATTTCGAAAACCATCTGATCTTCGACGAACCATCGAATGCGATCAGGCAGCCATTCGAATGCATAGAGCCGTGGTTTGGTGGCCGCATCAAACCCCAAGTCAATGAAATGATTGGTGAGCACCCCATCCACAAACCAAGCCGCATGCAGGCGCGTGGTGTCCTTGCCCAGGAACTCGATGTCGATTTCGTCGTGGCGTGTGCCATAGTAGGCGCCGGTGTATGTGAAGAATCCGGTGATAACGCCGTCGCGCCGAGCCGGCTGCATAACCACTTCGTATCGGCCAAAATGAGTTGGCGTTTCTCTGCGTATTGAGGCGCCTTCAAACCGGTTTTTTCCCGTGGATTTTGGTGAAAGATACAGGTGAGCCCCATTGTTCAGGTGAATCTGATCTAGGGACCAATCCGTATCAAAATGCGGATGGGAAAATTCGTAATTCGCCACATGCCATCCGTCTGGATGTGAGGCCTTGAAGGTTTCGACAAATCCTTCTGCTGCCGTTGCCAAAGACGCATTTAAGACCACGATCAACCCTCCCAGAACGCTCAACACCGACCAACGCCACATATCCAAGCCTTTCCCGATTAAGGTTAATGAAAGTTAAGGTTAATGAGCATCTGGTGCCCGCCCGCGCTCATTTGCAAGAGAGACATTTCTTCATGGTTAATGGAGGCAATTGCCCGTCTACATTGGCTCGGCGGCTGACTGCTCTTAAGACTTAAGCAATCCCGATCGTGTAGAATTTCACCATATTTGTTTGGGATTTTGTGATGCGTATTGAGTTTTCCGGCTTGCGCAAGTCTTTAAGTGTATTGGCCATTTTATTGATGAGCAGCGGCTGCATAGGTCCGCATGCCACGTTAGCGCCGTCCGTTGCGCAGCCCGACACTCGCCCAGCGCGTAATTTTACATCGTTTTCGCAGGCGCTTGGTTGCATGGACCAGCTTTTGGCGCAATCGGGCAAGGGGTCGGTTCTAATTTCGTCCTCTGGCTTTCCTGATGAAACAGACGATATCGACGTTGGTGCAGACGATATGTTGATTAACGCGATCAATCAGATGAATCGCAGCAAGCCACGGTATGTTTTCCTTGATCAGGCACGAATTTCGGGGTTCGGTCAGTTGGAAATTGTGACCACACGCAAAAAGGACGAGATCAAACCGCGACTTTATGTGCGTGGATCCATCAGCCAGGTCGATGATGAACCTTCCGACAACGCTCTGACTGTTGGGTATAACAGAGGTGGAGAAACAGGCATCACTGACACCTACATTCGCGGCTCTCGCAGTCTCTCGGTGGTTTCGGTCGACATGCATTTGGTCGAGTTTCCCAGTCGACGGGTGTTGCCGGGGGCGTCCGTTGCCAATTCTATGGTGGTTACAAAACGGCGGTTCGAAGCGGGTGCATTCGGGATAATTCAGGCAGGCACTTTCGGTAGTCCCTTGCGGATTGAGCGGGTTGAAAGTCGCAGCCAAGCTGTACGCAATTTGATCGAAGTTGGTGCGATCGAACTGTTGGGGCGTCACGCCGGGGTTCCATTTTGGACCTGCTTGGATGCGCCGACAACCGATGCGAAAAATAACGAAGCGCATGAACGCCAAACCCGCAAAGGTTCAGAGGCCGCGCGTATCGCCGAAGCTCAGGATCATTTGACCCGCCTTGGCATGCTTCGTGGAGGTGAGAACGGCGTGCTGGATGCGCAAACCCGGCGGGCTCTGAGTACCTTTCAAGGACAGCACAATCTGCTGCCTAATGGCGTTGTCGATTTTGATACGCTGCAGGAACTGCGTCGTCTGGCGGGACTTAAAGTGCCAGCAGGGTCAAATATATCTTTGACGCCGCAGGTCAAAAAGCCTTCTCCTGTTGTCGTATCTGCCAAACCACCCAAGACCCGCCCGCTGCCAGCAGTCCAGCCCGAACCCACAATCGCGCCGTCCCGAGACCCGGAATGTATTGAAGAAGGTGATTGCAAAGAAGTGTACAAGAACCTGTATCACTTTCTTAAAACACTGGAGAGTGGCGGGTAAAAAAAGGGCCCGCCTCGCGGCGGGCCAGCGTGTCTGGCGAGAGAGACGACACGCATCCAAGCGCGTTTAGGGACAATCCCGCGCCAGAATTTCTACACGTCTGTTAAAGGGTGAGCGGCCCGACATACCTGGCAGAGGGGTTCCTTCGCCATGAGCCGAAACTTCGCGAACGCGGGTCGCATCAGACAATCCGGCTCGAAGGGCAGAGGCGACGGCCTCCGCCCTTTTTTTTGAAAGGTCTTCGTTGCGATCTGAGGATCCGGTCGTGTCGGAATGCCCAATCAGATGCAAACAAGCGCGCGACATAACCGAGGTTTCCAGGACCTGCACCAAGGCGGCCAGTTGCAGTCGAGCGTCATCGTCCAAAACGGCGCCACCACGCGTGAAAAAGACGTGACTTTCGCGTGTTTCGTCGCTGATGGCTGTTGCTTGCAAGGCGGTCGGGGGCTCATCCGTGAGGGCACATTCCTCGCTTCTGACACCGTATTGCTCATATACGCGGGCGCAGAGTTCCTGTGGGGTCATGGCATTCACACCGGTGGCGTGGAAAGCGCAGAGAACAAGCGGGAATCCCGCAAAAAAATACGTGTTCATAAAAATCTCCTTGCCTCAATGGTTAAGCCAAAGCCGCTAACGAAGCATGAACGCATAGAGAACAAAAGTGGAAAAAATGTAGTCGCGTTTACCGAATCTTTGGGGATTGCCGCAAATCTGGACCGAAGTTTTTGAGTTACAGATTTAGGTGATTTTATGGGTAGTGACCCAGCAATTGTTCATCGGCATACGTGGATAGATGCGCTGCGTCTGTTTGCAGGTCTGTCGATGGTGGGGCTGCATTTGACGGCGGACCCAAACGGTCAACCCTTTGCAGACGCAACGGCTCAGGAGCGATTGGTCCCGATGCTGCTAAGGGCAATTTTGTACACTGCCCGCACCGAGCTCTTTCTGATGATCTCCGTCCTATTGTTACTGATGTCGTTAGATCGGCGTTCGCGCAGTTATAGTGACGTGATGCATCAACAGGCCCGACGGCTGCTTGTGCCTTTTCTGTTTTGGACCGGCTTCTACGCGCTCTACGGCTTGATAAAGGCTCAGGCGTTTGGGTACTTTGCGAACGAGATTGCCCGGGTGACAGACCCTACTCGTTGGGTCGGATTTTTGGTGTTGGGTGATGTGAAGTATCACATGCACTTCGTGCCTACTTTGTTTGCACTTTTGCTGTTCTTTCCTTTGTTTCGCGTTGCGGAACGGCACCCGATTTTTGGCCTTTCTGTCATTGTGACACTTCTTGTTAAGCGTCATGTCGAAGGGGTCGTTTATTCAGAGCTCTGGGCAAGCGACGCTCTGCCTTTTGTGGTGCGACTGGTCAAGGTTACGACCTATGTTGGGTATGGTATGGCAGCGGGCGCCGTTCTTGGACTCTGGCGCGGTGTGTCGGCGCAAGATCGCGTCAGATGGGTGCCGACATTGGCGCTGTTCGCAAGTTTTCTGTTCGTTTTTAAGCTGATTTCCACGTGGCATGTGGTTCAATCCGGCGCTTGGGATTTCACCTATGAGCCACGGTATTGGGCGGATTTTTTGATGCCCGTGCTCTTGTTGCTGATGTGCATGTGCCTCGCCGAGCGGTCTTGGCCAATGTGGATTTCTCAGGTGTCCAAGTATTCCTTCGGCATCTATCTTTGTCATCCGATTTTCTTGGATGTGGCAGAGATCTTTCTGCGCACATTTGCGGTGTCGCCAGCTGTGCAAGTGTTCGCAAAGCTCGCTTGGACGCTGCCTGCAACGTGCGGTTTTGTTTTCATTCTTTCCAGAATTCCTGCGCTCGCTTGGACGATAGGGCTCGGCCCTTTGCCGCGCCTTCGTCGCGTTCAAGACGCACAATTTTATTCATAATAGGAGATAGAATATGCTCACAAATTGCGAAGACATTGGACAGATTTCCATTCTAAAGATCGCAAGCAGTCGATTGACGGCGGCTGATCTTGGCCCTTTGAAAAGTGCGACGGACCGCATGTTGGACCGGGGACGGAACACAATTTTGCTGGATCTTGGAGGTGTCCGTAGGGTTGCGCGTTCCGGGCTCGCAGCGCTGGTGGAGTTGCAAAGTGCCATGCCGCGCACCTCAAAGTTGGCGTTCTATGGCGCCCGGCCCCATGTGGCGGGGGAGATCATGCGATGCCCTCTGTCGTCTCTGCTTAGCTATCACGAAACACGTGAGGCCGCATTGAACACACCGGAGGTTCTCCAGCAACGGCTCGCTGGCCTCAAGGCTGTTATCCTCTGTGCGGGCGCCGGTACCAGAATGCGTCCTTTGTCGCACGAGACACCTAAACCGATGTTGGACATCGCCGGAAAGCCGGTTCTGACGCGAGTTATGGATCATCTGGGTCGGTTCGGTATCCGGGATTTTATCCTCAACCCTGGCCATCACGCGCCATGCATCCATCATGCATTTGCGACAACGGCAAGACGCTCTGTTCAGTACGTGAATGAAGGTGGATACGTTGGCGGAACATGGCATCCCGCGCCGATGGGGTCAGCGTCTACTTTGGTGCGCCTGCAGACACGCCAAACCGCATTTGAAGATGATTTCGTGGTGCTTTGTGGAGACGCGATCACCGACATTGACATGTGCGGGCTTGTTGATGCGCACCGCGCGTCCGGTGCAGAAGTGACAATCGCGGCCCAGCATGTCCCGCGTGAGGAAACCGGGAAGTATGGCGTCCTTGTTACGAATGCGACGGGCAAAGTGCTCGAGTTTTGCGAAAAGCCATCTCCTCGGGACGCGCGCTCCACTTTGGTCAGTACGGGCATCTATGTGTTCAGCCCTCGCGCCTTGAAAGGGTTGCCGGATCGGGCAGGTTTTGACATCGGCAACGATCTGTTGCCCCGAATATTGGCGCGAGGCGGTTCAATACAAACTTATGACGCCCCATTTGTGTGGGCGGATCTTGGCAATGCCAAAGACTACTTTGACACCCTCGAACGGGTGATGAAGGGGGAAATTCCGGGCACGACTCCTGCGGGCGCGCTTGACCGAAACGGGGTTTGGGTGTCGCCGTCCGCCAAAATATCGCGTCGCGCGGTTGTGATTGGCCCTTGTTATGTTGGCCCCGGCGCTGAAATCTGCGCGGGCGCGCACATCGAAGGACCGACAGTGGTCGGTGCTGGCGCCAAGATCAGCGGCCGAACGGTTCTCAAAAACGCGATTGTTCAGCCGGATACGCTCGTAAGCTCGGGCACGTGGGTCTCGGATATGATTGTCGGTCAGGATTGGGCTTTGAACATTGACCAGAACACAGCACTTCCCCAGACTATTCAACCGCTGGAAGGCGTGTTTTCAACTGCGAAAATCGCGTTGCCGGACGAGGACATGCGTCTGACTCAAGGGCTCATGGGATGAGAGGCGCTGTCTGGGCACTAGCTGCGGTCGCCGCCCTCTTGACGGGCGGCGCTGTCGCGGCAGAGGACCGGTTTTGGATTCTGTGGGAACGCATTAACTTCATTGGCCAGCATTGTCCTGACGGGGCCAGCTGTCTTGTGAAAAAGTCTTATACCAGCCGACCTCTGGAAACCGAGAACGAAGCCTTTATCTACCGACTTTTCGGTGTAAGCGGCGGAGGTTCCAACAGAGCGTTTGCGGTTGGTGAGCACCCCGATGCGCCCACCGTCTGTTCCGCCAATCAATCAAGCCTGACGTTGGGGTTTGATCCGGAGGCTCTTCCAAGGTCGGAAAAGGTAGAGGTGCTCCGTGGAGTGAAAGCCGTCCATGTGGATCTCACGGGCCTGCGTTCGCCCCCAGGGTTTTCCGATGGTTTCGGAGAAAGAGTGCATCAAAGGTTTGTCAGGATCCTGACAGGCGCAGGCATTCGCGTGGTGGACAAGGATGCGGTCGCACACCTTCCGGGTCAGCCGGTCATGAATCTCTACTTTTCGTTCACCGACCCCGATCATGATTGCGACTATGAATACTCGGTTTTTGCATCGCTCAGCCAGAATGTGCTTTTGGCTCGGGATCTAAGGATAAAGATCCCAGCAGGTGTCTGGTCATTTTCAACTGGCAGTACCGAAAAGGACCATACCGGCACGGAGGAAGACGCGATTTTGCGCATTGCCGAGGCGTTTGTGCGTGATCACAGCAGGGTCAATAACCGTTGACTGCAGCCACATTTTTTTCCGAAATTGGAAGCCCGTAGATGTCCGAGATTTACTTTCGACAGTTCGAAAATCGTACGCCGCCCGCAATGCCCGCAATGTCGCGGACACAGGAAGTCCGTTGGCATTTTTTGGCAGGAATGTCGGTTGCAATTGGACTGTGGTATCTGGTCTGGCGCTGGGGGACATCTTTGAACCCGGACGCATGGTGGTTTTCGGTCATTGTTGCGAGCGCCGAGACGTTATTTTTCCTTGGGACGCTGTTGTTTTTCTACGACATTTGGCGTGAACAGGACACGCCTCAACGACTGCCGCCTTCAACGCGTAACGAAGCGCAACTGGACGGAGAGCATGGGCCAATTGGGGTCGATGTGTTTATCACAACATACGACGAAGAATGCGCCTTGGTCGCTCCTTCGATTGTTGCGGCCAACAACTTGATCGTGCCTGATAATATAGCCGTGCGTGTTTACCTTCTGGATGACGGCAATCGGACCGGGATGGCAAAAATCGCGAAGGAATTTGGTGTCACCTACTTAAGCCGTGACACAAACTTGGGGTTCAAGGCCGGCAATCTGCGCAACGCGCTTTTTCAGTCTCGCGGTGACTTTGTGGTTATTTGCGATGCAGATACCCGACTGTTTCCAACGTTTCTGCAGAACACGCTTGGTTATTTCCGTGATCCGAAAGCGGCCTGGGTGCAGACGCCCCATTGGTTTTACGACATCCCGGAAGGAGAACGCTGGGAGCACTGGGGTGCTCGGCATGGTGGCCGTTTCTTGGCCAAGTGCTCGTATTTTTTTCGGTTCGTTTCTGGAAAGCTCCGCGCCGGGGCCGATCCGTTTTTGTCAGACCCAAGGGTGTTTTTTGACGTGATCCAACGCAGGCGCAATCGCCACGGCGCTTCGTTTTGCTGTGGTGCAGGTTCAATCCATAGGCGTGAGGCAGTGTTTGAGCAGGCGATGAAGCGCAAGGCGCGCGATACACGCGCCTTGGCTCAAAACTTTGGGGACTCATCGCCGTCTGCGGCGATGCCTTGTGTTCCACTCGAGCCCTATCGATTTCATGTGTCAGAAGACATTTATACGTCAATTCTGATGCATGCCGACCGCGAGTCGAACTGGATTTCGGTTTACCATCCAAATGTCGAAGCGCGTATGCTTTCGCCCTGGTCGATGAAGGCTTGGGCCTCGCAGAAACTTAAATACGCGGGCGGCACTTTTGACATTATGCTGCGCGACAATCCAATTTTCCAGCGCGGTATGCGTTGGCAAATCAAACTGCATTACGCAGCGACATTCGGATCATACCTTTCTGTGCTCTGGGCTCCGGTTTTGCTTTTGGCACCTGCCTTTGCCCTCGTTACTGGATTGTCCCCCATCGCAGCCTTTACGCCTGCTTTTTTCGCTCATTTCCTGCCCGCCATTCTGGTTTCGGAATTGGCCATACTTGCCGCCTGCAAGGGGCATGACATTGGTGCTGGAAGGGCACTTGGGATGGCATCGCTTCCGATAAATCTGCGCGCACTTTCCCTGGTTTTACGCGGAAAGAAACCACAGTTCCCTCCGACCTCCAAGAAACCCGGCGAAAGCGAAGGGTGGCGCTATATCCGAGCACATCTTGTCCTGTTGGGAGTGTTGGCGTTTGCGGGGGTGTTTGGTTGCGTACAAGGCCTCTGGGGTGAGGCTGGGTACGGTACATCGATGCTGTGGGTCAACTTGTTCTGGCTGGCGTGGAATATGTCTTTGTTGGGACGATTGGCCCTAGCGGCTTTATGGCGGCCGGACATCGCCATTGCCGCCGCTCAAATTTCCAAAGGATCGGAGACGTCTGATGATTTCGACACCGCACCAGTTTAAGAACCGCGGCAGCTTGGTTTTTCTCGGAGGGTTGGCTTTGGCTGCCGGCCTCGCCCTTTATTCCGAAACTAATTTTTCGCTTGAAGGGGGCAGAAGATTTTTAGAACCGCTCCAACTCGCGGAGGTGCCCGCAAATGCGTCACAGGTTTTGTCAGAGGAAGACTTGGAAGACGCGGAGGTGGCTTGGCGATATTTCGAACAGAATTTTCGACCCGAAACCGGCCTCGTGGATTCTGTTTCCGGCTTCCCGTCGACAACGCTTTGGGATCAGGGGAGTTATTTGCTCGCATTGCTATCGGCGCGTGGTCTCGACATCATCAGTGAGGCCCGGTTTCAAAACAGGAGCTCTGCTTTGCTGGACGCGTTGGAGCAATTGGAGCTGTTCGAAGGTCGATTGCCCAACAAGGTGTATCACACCGAAACTTTGGAAATGGTCACTTATGAAAACAGCCCGTCTGCGGAAGGCATCGGCTGGTCTGCGCTGGATTTGGCACGTTTATTGATGTCGCTCCGCGTTTTGGAGATGCGCCGCCCGGATGTAGGCCCCCGCATTCGGGCCCTGCTGGCGACATGGGATTTGAACGCAATGACCGGTCAAGGCCGACTATATGGCGCGACGCGTGAAGCCGGTGAGACAGTGTATTTGCAGGAGGGCCGGATAGGGTATGAGCAATATGGCGCGCGCGCAGCCGCGCTTTGGGGGTTGGACGTCCTGGAGGCTAGCAGCGCGCGGACAATTATGGATTGGACAAAAGTGTCCTCAGTTGAGGTCCCAGTCGACATCCGTCGCGCGCGCCAATTTGGCGCTATAACACCAACGTTAAGTGAGCCTTACTTGTTGCAGGCATTTGAGCTAGGCTTGAACGCCGAAGGCAGGCTGTTGGCTAGTCGAATTTACAAGGCGCAGGAAGCGCGCTTCGACCGAACTGGCAAGATTACAATGGTGTCAGAGGATCACATCGATCAGGCACCACATTTTCTGTATAGCTCGGTTTTCAGCAATGGCGATCCTTGGGCGGTCGTGGCGGAAACAGGAGCGCGTTACGACGAGTTGCGCTCGGTGAGTCTGAAGGCTGCATTTGGGTGGGACGCACTATTAGGGACCGATTATACGCATCAGGCGCGCTCGTATCTGCAGGAGCTGAAACGCACCGACGGTTGGGCCACTGGACGATATGAAGCTGATGGCCGAGTAAACGAGATCGTGACTCTCAACACCAATGCGGTTGTACTCGAAGCGATGCATTTCATTGCAAAAGGTCCCCTCTCGCAAAATTGAAACACACGACTGTCAGATCTATGCGCCCAAAGGCGCGTATACCTGACACTCGGCCGGCGCACGCCCGTGTCCAAGTGAGCGGCCTTTTGTGAATGAGAGCGCTGCTAAAAGTACGATCTTATGCGCTCAATCGAGGGACGTACCACAGAAATGAGAGTGGAGTCCGCAAGTTTTGCCGTGATTGTGGATCGCCCTAAACCGCCACGTAAATGTGAAACAACTTGTTGCATATTGCCGGTCTTCAAGCTGTCCAAGCGGAGTTCCAGTCCAACCAGTGCCAGAGGTTCGCCGGCGTCCGACGTGAAGACCCTCTGAATGCCCGTTGCATGAGCTGCCAACGGAGGCTGCGTACTGGGTAGACCGGAAAATCGAACAAATACCCGTGCGCCTTGAGGCAACAATTCTGCCTGATTTATTGGCATGGTCATTGTTGCACTGTAATGCCCTGGCAGCTCAGTCTCCAGATGCACCAAAGTGGTGTCTGCAACAAATCCTTCGTGCAGTGGAAGATGCCTTACACGAGTAACCCTACCAGGCTGTGGGGCTATCAGATGAGGCGTTTTGTAGTAGCTTTCAAAAAAGCTGATTTTTCGATTGAGGTCGCGAGCTTCGATTTCCAGACTGCGCACATCGGCTTGAACTTTTCTGTCTTGCGACAAGACTTCTTCCGCCATTTCCAAATCCAGCTCAGCCACTGCGGCATCCAGAGCCCCACGTTCGATCGCGGCGCGTAGCGATAAAACGCGGCGGAATGCAGGTGGGGTCAGTCGCAGTCTTTCAAGGGCCTCGCGATGTGTGATGGCAGCACGCGTTGATAGTTCCTGCCGGGTTTGCGTCAACCTTTCGCGTGCAAGAGCGTTCTCGCGGTGCCGCAGGCGACAGCGACGCAATGCTGCTTTGGCCTCTAAGTTGGCCCCGTTTTGCGAGTCGGTTTCTTCTACGGGAAGGCGCAACGTCATCGCGCTGCTCAACAGGCACTCCCGCTCTAGGGCGTTCACGGCCGCCACAGATCTTAGATGCGAAATTTGACCTTCCAATTGCTTCTGGTCAAAAAGTGCAACTCGCTGCCCCTGTTTTACATCTTCGCCTTCATGAACCAACACTGCTGCAAGCGGAATTTGGGCCGGAAGCACAAGGGGCTGGCGCGAGAGTGTTGGGTCAAATTGGCCTTGGAACTGGCGCGTATCGGAAAAGGTAACCGCTTCGGAAAACAACACTCCGCTCACCGCCAACAGGCCGGCTGTCGAAACGGCCCATCCGAGCCACAACACACCTTTGGCATTGGTTCGGCGCGGTGCGCGCGGATCAATGGACGGTCGTGTCATCTTTGCTCGCCTTGCTTTGGGTCTGTTTTCGCGGATCGTAGGTTTTTACCGACACTTGAAGGGTGCCTGCTTCATCGTCGTTGGAGGCCTCAACTTCGAGCGCGTCCCGGATGATTTTGGCGAGAGGCGAGAGGCGTTCACCTTGAACAGAGGTCTTTGCGGCGGCGCGAGCTTTGGACATTGCACCGCTGGACAGAGACAGGCTCGGGTCCGTGAGCGTAAGGAGGCAGTGACCCGAGAAGTGTTTAAATCCAAAGGAAATTTTATCCAAATCCGCATCTCGTTTCGATGCCATCGTACATGCGACGGATAGCATTTCGTTTGCAATCATGCAGATCGCGCGGCGGTTTGCTTCGTCGCCGTCCCGACGAAAGTGAGAGCTGAGCCAGGCATCCAGTGCCTCTTCGCTTTCCAGCTCTCTTTCGGTGACAAACTTGTTCCAACCCGTGGATTGGCGAGCGCGAATTTCGCTGCTTTCTGCGTATTCGATCAAGCGCCCGTTTTGCATGACGAGGATCTTGTCGCACATGTCGAGAAGTTGCCGGCTGTCGGTAACAAAAATGCCGATTCCCCCGAGCTTTGTGTCTGCCAAAACACGATTGCCTAAAGCCCCAATAAGTTTCTCTGAGGCACCGTCTTCCGGACGGTCAAACAAATACAATCGAGGTCGAAGTGCCAGCGCCCGGGCAAAGGACATGGCTTTTTGTTCGCCAGCCGACAATTGGGTCACATCCTGAGTATGTGTGATGTGATCGACCGTATCGGTCGTGAAAACCAATGATTTTAAAATTCGTCGGGCCCTTTCCTGGCGGCTGGCATCGCCAAAACAGGTTAGATTGTCGTTGCCGCCGCCGGGCACCACCGATGGCTGCGGAGGAATGTGAACGGCTGAAAATTCTTGTTCACGCCCGCTGCGGTCCCAAAGGTTTGTACCATTGAGCACCACTCGACCGGTGATGTGCAGCGCAGCCAAGTCATGTGGGGCAAGGATGGCGCGCATCAATGTTGATTTTCCCGCGAAGCTGTCGCCGGTAATCCCAACAAGACTGCCTGGTTCGATGGAGAAGGACACGGAAGTTAGCAACGCTTTGCCATCGGAGGTGCGGGCGCTCAGCTGGCTTACGTAAAGACCTGTTTCAGGATCTTCTCCTGACTCAGAGTCTTCAGCTGGAAGGAGAGTTACAGATGATGCGCGCCCTTCCAATTCCGGATCAGATTTCGCTGTTTGGCGGGCAAATGCGGCAAATGAATCCACTGACCAATACGTCAACAACCCGATCGCCGCGATAGCGGACGGGGCCAGAACCCCACGCGCAACCAGCCAACTGGCGACCGCGCTGCCCCCGACAAGTGCGCCAAGACCTAGCGCTGTTTGAAACCCTTGCAATAAAGCGGCATCGCGTGGTTTTGCATTTGCCAATTCGAGCGCACGTTGATCGCGACCACCAAGGAAAGAGGGAGCCTCTTGGGAGATGAACTCCCACAATGGCTCTGGTCGAAACGTTTTGCCACCTATGTGGCAAGTCGACCACGCCAAAAGCGCACCAATAACAAAAGGTAGCGCCAAGTAGGGGTGCAAGAGTGCGAAAACCACTCCGGAGAAAACCCCTAGTAGAGCCTTTCCGGCCACTTGATTCCGGTTTCGAATGTAGCGAAAGCCAGCGAGGGCGCGTGCGTGGCCCACCTCAAAAATCAATATGCCTACGATAGGCACAAGCGCGCCGGTCACCAGCAAAGCCGCGACGATTTCCTGTCCCTGCATGGCGACCAAATCAAAAAGAAAAACCGAGAAAATTGCCACCGCAAACAGACAGACGCCGCCGCCAAGTGAAAACAATGTGGAAAGCAACAATGCCCAAAACGGCGTCGCCCGGTCGCGAAACCGCACGGGCGCCGGGTCAGAAGCATTTAGTGATTCAAGGGAAACAGCCGGAATTCTCCGGTCGGGTGAACTATCTGACATAAACAAAAACCTCAAATGTGGGTCTGTTTTACGGCAGAGGAGTTAAGAAAGCTTTTCAGTCTTCCCCAACAGAGGCCCCGATCCTGAGGATGGCGGCCGTGATTCGAGTTGTTGGATAGCCCGATTCAATAGGGATATTTTTATAGGTGTCTGTAAATAAAAGAATATAACCGATTTTCGTTGTTGGTTTCTCTTTGTTAACGCGTTTGCTGTTTTATGAATGCATTCCTTCTGGAGTGTTTTTATGTTGCGTTTTTTTGGGTTTTCCAAAAGGTCTCCGCTCGCTGGCATCGTGACCTTTTTTGTTGCTGTTTTTGTGCTTGGCGGGGCGACCTACACTGTTGGCATTACCGCCCGACAGGTGTTTCTCGCCCAAGAAGAGGAAATTATTCCGGTTATTGCGGGCAGCGAACTTGATGACATCCCAGCGTTGATGCGAGGCAATCTGGCCAGTGTTACGACCAGCGTAATCAAAGGCGAACAAAGAAGGCAAAAGCCCCCCCGCATGTGTGAGATGCCGCAAGACTATTTTGAGCGGCAGGACTTTGCGCCTCATGCGGCGCAGGGATATGATCGTCACAATTCCTACGTCCGCAAATATCGTACTCGCCGTGGGTTTCTGAATGAACGAGAACTGCGTGCGGCCAAGGTTGCCTGGCATTATTTTGAGACTTTCACCCAAGAATCCACAGGTCTTGCAAATTCTGTCGGAAATTACCCCTCCACGACACTTTGGGATACCGCGTCCTATATGGCTGGATTGCTCGCGGCTTATGAATTGTGTTTGATTGAAAAGCCTGAATTTGACCGGCGGACAACGCAACTCCTGACGACAATAAAAACTCTTGAGCTGTTCCGAAAGGAGATGCCGAACAAAGTGTACCACACCAAGACGGGCGCCAAGGTGGACTACACAAACAAGCCCGGTGAGATTGGGTTTTCCGCGCTTGATATTGGCCGTTTCCTAGTGTGGCTGCGCATTTACAAAAACCGTTACCCTTATCTGGCTAACACAATTGATTCCGTGCTTTTGAAGTGGGATTTTAGAAACGCAGTGGATAGCGAAGGTCTACTTTTCGGCGCCTACGTCGATAAGGAAACGGGTGAAACCATTTACGCACAGGAAGGTCGGCTGGGGTATGAGGAATACGCCGCAAAGGGCTTTGCCTTGTGGGGTTTCCGACCTCGCCTCGCGCATCGTGCCGAGCCGTTTTTGACAGCGTCCATTTTTGGCGTTCAAGTCCCTTACGATGGCAGAGATCCGCGAGTGTTTCACTCGCAGAATTATGTGGTGACGGAATCCTATCTGCAGGACGGTCTCGAATTCGGGTTTGATTTGCCGCAGGATGACAGTTCACCGGAATGGGTGCACACAGATGGGTGGCGGGCGGAGTTCGCAGATAGGATCTACCAAGTTCAGGAAAACAGATGGCGCCAGACGGGATTTCTCACTGCGCGCTCCGAACACAATGTCAAAGGTCCACCCTACTTCACCTACGACACAATTTTTTCTGACGGCTACCCTTGGAATACCGTCACACCGAGGGGCGACTATGTCCCCGACCATTCTGCGGTCGCCGCCAAGGCCGCTCTAGGGCTTTGGGCGCTTTGGGATACCGAGTATACGGACGTACTTTATGAGGCGGTCATTGAACTTTATGACCCGGAGAACGGAATGTACGAAGGGCTTTATGAGCGTGGTCAAGGTCGTGTGGCGATTTTCACGGCCAACAACAATGGCATCATCCTTACGTCTCTGCTTCACAAGGTTCAGGGGCCAATCTTGACGCCTTACACCGGCGAGACCGAGGTCTGGTATACGGCCTACCGAGATCAGGACACACGCGTCAATCGTAACTATCCTGATCCTCCGCAAAAGGAAGATTGGCTTCCGGCCCTGCGCCACTCTGTTCAAGAAAGGGCGGATTTCTAATGACATTTATTTCTAGACCAGTCGCGATTTTTCTTTGTCTTTTGCTGCCGGGAGCGCTGGGCGCGCAAACCAGTTTCGACGCAACAGAAAACCGAAGTTTCGCTTCTGAAAACGCGATCCTCGACACCGCCATTCCATTCGCGATTGGCGCGCGCGAGGCTCAACAAGCATTGCGGGGCTCCTTTGGCTGGCCGAACTTTCAAGAAGGTCTCGTCGAAGGGGTGTATTTTCGATTTGATCCAGATGGTTACGCGCGGTTTGCGCCCACCCCGAGATTGGACGTAGACGTCTTTGAGGTCATTTGTCGCCCAAGAACGTATTCCTGCGCCGCCCGAAAAGAAGGTTTTGAGATGTTCCTCACCGATCGGGGACAAATCCAGTTGAAGCTTGAGAACGTGGCTTCCGGCGATACGTTTCACGTTGTGGAAGGTGTGTCCGAGATACAAGTGCCGGTCCGAATTCTTCAGCCGTTGGATTTCCAGTTGGAAATGTTGCTTGCCTCAGGTGGCGATCTATCGGCGCGGCGCGGCGGCAACGAGGTTTTGCAAGTGTCCCTAAAAGGCTTTGCGGCGGTGACCGCCTATCTACGGTGGATTTCAGCACGGCAGGATTATGCGGTTTTGCCAAGAGGCTGGCCAGTGCCAAACGGCGCGACACCTGATATGGGCTCTACCGTCACACAATCGTCAACGTGGGCCTCTCCAATGCCGCAACCTCAGGCTCTTGCTCCTGCGGGTTCGCTGCAACATTTTCCGCAATTCACCCCTTCCTCCGATGAGGCAACTCAGTCCGAAACGGGTGCGTTGCGAGCAGAACTCGAAGAGCTAAAGCGACTGATGATACAAGGAAACCACCCAACTTCCGCGCGACAGACGCCGTCACCTGTCGTGGTACACACCACGACTCCAGCCGCGCCGCCAGCGCGCGATTTAGCCGTGCAAGAACTTCTCGCGACAATATCGGCCTTGCAATCTGATCTTGACGCGCTGAAAGCTCAGAGCCAGCCTGTGCCAATGGCAGATGAAGTGGCGATTGAACCGGTTGGTCAATCTACGGAGGCCGCGGCACCACTGCCGTTGAATGACACGGCAACAAATCTGCAATTCCTCATGGATAGCCTTGGTTTGGACATGCAAACCGCCGTCGCGGTCATTCAAATGGCACCTCAAATCGCCACGTCCCCACCCACCCCCGAGTCGCCGGCCGCGGGCAATTCAATAGGTGTGCTAAAGTCTTCTGACGTCGGGTTCGGAACGCCTCAAAATGTTGGGTCGCTGCACGGATCCAAACCTCCAACGCAAGTGTTGTACCAGACCGACGTTGTAGACCAGATCTTGGCTGAGATCGAAGAGGAGATCGTCAGACCCAGGCACGACGCAAATGACCCTAACGGCGCGGTCGATCGTCCAAGCATCGAAGACTATCAACTGCTTTCGCGTTACTTTGTATCCGTCGCCTTGCCAGCTTTGACAGCAATGGCGCAGAACCCTTGAGGATTGTGGCCAAGTTTGTCGGTCGGGATTGCTGTGGCGCTTAGGTAGGCCATTGAAACCGGTAAATAAAAAGCCTTGCGCCGGCGGCTAGGGACTGGATACTTCAGGGATCAACGCACCTCTTCCAAGGTCCTAATGCAACAGCGACGCTCTTCTATGTGTTCTTTCGTTACAGCTATTGCTGTGACCATTGGAGTCTGGATTGGCGGTGCTGGCCGCGCGGACGTAAATGTGTTTGCTGCAGCCAGTTTGAAAACCGCATTGGAAGAGATCGCACTCCAATTTGAGCAATCGTATGAAACTGACGTGCGGTTGACCTTGGCTGGATCATCTGTCCTCGCCCGTCAAATTGCGTTCGGTGCTCCTGCAGATGTATACATCTCGGCCAACGTGGCCTGGATGGACTATCTTGTGGCCAAGGGGAGGATTGCAGAAGGCTCTGTTCGACCAGTTGCTGGAAATCAATTGGTTTTGGTCCGCCCTGTGCCCTCGTCCGGAGAGGGGCCTCCAACATTGGAAGGCGTTTTTGCGGGTGAGGCGGAAGGCCGAATTGCAATGGCATTGGTCGACGCTGTTCCAGCAGGGATTTACGGCAAAGCCGCCTTGCAGTCTCTAAATTTTTGGGACCAAGCGTCGGACCGCGTCGTTCAAACAGACAATGTGAGAGCCGCCTTGGCGTTAGTGGCGCTTGGCGAAGTGTCATGGGGGATCGTCTATGCCAGCGATGCTATGGTGGAGAAACGTGCGGAGATTGTGCACTATTTTGCTGCCGAGACGCATCCGGAAATTGTCTATCCTGCGGCGGCAATCGCAACGTCGAAATCCTCCAAATCAATGAAATTCCTTGAGTTTTTGGGTGGAGATCAGGCCCGCAGAGTCCTTCTCGAAAATGGATTTGTTGTGCGGGACAAAAAGCCATGACGGATTGGCTTGGACCTGAGGAATGGCAGGCGGTGGCCTTGTCACTCAAAGTGGCGTTTTGGGCTGTTTTAGGCACTTTGCCACTCGGAGTTTTGACCGCTTTTGCAATGGCACGGTGGCGGTTCGTCGGGCGCGATTTTTTGAACGTCATCATTCATCTGCCTCTTGTATTGCCTCCGGTTGTTACAGGGTATCTGCTGTTGCTGACTTTTGGTACTCAAGGCGCCGTTGGGCAGGCGCTGCAAAAGGTTGGTATCGTTTTTGCCTTTCACTGGACGGGTGCCGCGCTGGCAGCTGCGATCATGGCGTTCCCGTTGTTCGTGAGGGCCGTTCGCCTTTCGTTGGAAGCGGTCGATCCAAAACTTGAACAGGCGGCCGCGACCTTGGGGGCTTCGAAGCCGCGAGTTTTTTTTACGGTGACTTTGCCCCTAATTCTTCCGGGTATATTGGCTGGGGCGGTTTTGGCTTTTGCCAAAGCAATGGGCGAGTTTGGGGCGACCATCACATTTGTCTCAAACATTCCTGGGCAAACCCGCACTTTGCCCTCGGCCGTTTACGCATTTTTGCAAGTGCCAGATGGAGAAACCTCGGCCATGCGGTTGGTGGTCGTTTCCGTAATCATAGCATGCGCAGCATTGATTTTGTCTGAGGTTCTGGCGCGCCGAGTGTCGGTGCGGGTTGGGAAGTCATGACGTTGTTTGTCAATATTTCGCAATCCTTTGAGAGCTTTACGCTGAATGTCGACTTTGAAGCGCCCGAAGGTTTGACGGTTCTGTTTGGCGCATCGGGGGCGGGAAAGACCACTGTGGCCAATGCTGTCGCGGGATTGAGCCAACCCGATGAGGCCAAGATATCTGTTGGGGCGCGTGTTTTGTCTGATACGCGCGCCAATGTGTGGGTGCCGCCGCATCGTCGGGACATCGGGTACATCTTTCAGGAGGGACGCCTGTTTCCGCATATGAACGTGCGGAAAAACTTGTTGTATGGCAGGGCTTTGGCGCGTGGTCGCACGGATGAGATCACGTTGGAACGTGTGGTTGAGATGCTGGGGTTAGGCGATCTACTTGACCGCCGTCCGGCGCATTTGTCAGGAGGCGAGAAACAACGAGTTGCCATTGGTCGCGCGCTGCTCGCACGACCCAAAATGATCCTCGCCGATGAGCCTTTGGCCGCGTTGGACGAGCCGAGAAAAGCTGAAATATTACCTTATTTCGAGTTGCTCAGGGACGAATTTTCCATTCCAATTCTGTATGTTAGCCACTCTATTGCGGAAGTCGCGCGGTTGGCGACCACAGTTGTGGCTTTGGAAAAGGGACGGGTGTCTCGGGTGGGGCCTGCGGGCGAGGTTTTGAGCGATCCGGAGTTCACGCCTGCGGGGGTGCGGGCTGTTGGGGCTGTCCTCGAGGCAAAAGTCAGGGAACACCACAGCGATGGCCTGACGGAATTGGAGGCCGGAGGAGCGGCCCTCTTTTTGCCGAAGCTGGCGCATGGTGTCGGGAAAACTGTCAGGGTTCGGATCGCGGCGCACGATGTGATTTTGTCTCGCGATACCCCTAAGGGATTGTCTGCGTTGAATATTTTATCAGGAAAGATTGCAACTGTACGCGCAGGTGACGGCCCTGGCGCAATTGTGTCGATAGACACAAAGGCGGGGCGGGTCTTGGCGCGGGTGACACGGCGGTCGGTTCAGGCGATGGAATTGGCAGAAGGGCAGGCCATTCACGCGGTGGTCAAATCTGTGGCCGTGGCGCCGGAAGATGTCGGGCGATAAACACGTCCTACTGGTTAATGCGCTGAAAGATCACAAAAATCGATGTCTGCACCGCGTCGGTAATGCGTCGGTATCGCGACAGTGTGGGTTTTCGATTTGCCCCTATGAACCCGGCGTGCGGTGTTGCGTCGAAATTCTGTGGAAATTCCGACCTGCTTCGCCCTTGGCGGCGCTGATGGGGGCGGCTAGAAAGAGCATCCCGATGCCAAGAAGGAGCGCGCCCCAGTGCAGATGAGTGAGCAGGTCACCACCCGGATTTCCCGAACGATTGCCACCGAGATCGGCGCGTCCGCGTCACAGGTCGGCTCGGCCGTTGGATTGCTGGACGACGGGGCAACGGTGCCGTTTGTGGCGCGCTACCGCAAGGAAGTCACCGGCGGTCTGGATGACACGCAGCTGCGCACGCTTGCGGATCGTTTGGGATATTTGCGTGAACTGGAAGCACGACGGGAAACTGTATCGGCCTCGATCACGGAACAAGGCAAGATGACAGAGGAATTGGCCAAGGCGATCTTTGCCGCGGAGACCAAAGCGACGCTGGAAGATATCTATCTGCCATACAAACCCAAGCGGCGCACCAAGGCGATGATCGCGCGCGAAAACGGGCTGGAACCATTGGCGGAGGCGATTATGGCGGATCGCGCAGCGGAGCCGGAGGCGTTGGCCGCGGGATATGTATCTGAGGCGGTGGCCGATGTGAAAGCCGCGTTGGACGGGGCGCGTGATATCATTGCCGAGGGGCTGACTGAGAATGCGACACTGCTGGGCGAGTTGCGCGCGTTCTTGCAAAAAGAGGCCCGCGTGTCCGGCAAAGTGATCCCGGGGCAAGAGCAGGCGGGCGCCAAATTCTCCGATTACTTTGAACACACCGAGCTGTGGTCCAAAGTGCCAAGCCATCGGGCTTTGGCGATGATGCGGGCCAGCAATGAAGGCGTGATCACGCTGGATATCGGGCCCGATCCAGAAGGTGGCAAAGCGCGTGCCGAGGAGATGGTGGCAAGCCATCTGCACACCCGGACCGAGGGTGCTGGCGACAAGTGGTTGCGCAAGATTGCAGGCTGGACCTGGCGGGTAAAGTTGAGCCTGACGATGACTGTGGATCTGATGGGCGAGCTGCGGCAGCGGGCACAGGAGGAGGCCATTCAGGTTTTTGCACGCAACTTGAAAGATTTGCTTCTGGCGGCACCGGCTGGCGCGAAGGCCACGCTGGGACTTGATCCGGGTATTCGGACGGGTGTGAAGGCCGCTGTTGTTGATGCCACGGGCAAGGTTTTGGATACAGCGACGTTGTACCCTTTTCAGCCGCGCATGGATGTGCGCGGTTCAGAAGCAGCCATTCTGGGGTTGATCGCCAAACACAACATCGAGCTGATTGCGATTGGTAACGGCACAGCAAGTCGCGAGACAGAAAAGCTGGTTGGGGACACGCTGAAACTCTTGCCCAAAGGTGTGGCCGCACCCACCAAAGTTGTGGTGAGCGAGGCGGGGGCGTCGGTTTATTCCGCGAGTGAACTTGCTGCGCGCGAGTTTCCGGATCTGGACGTGAGCCTGCGTGGCGCGGTGTCGATTGCGCGGCGCCTGCAAGATCCGTTGGCGGAGTTGGTGAAGATCGAACCCAAGTCGATTGGGGTTGGCCAATATCAGCACGACGTGGATCAGCACCGACTTGGCAAGTCGCTTGAGGCGGTTGTTGAGGATGCGGTGAACGCGGTGGGCGTGGATTTGAACATGGCCTCTGCACCGCTGTTGGCGCATGTGTCCGGCCTTGGGCCTGGGTTGGCGGAGGCCATCGTGGCGCATCGCGATGAAATGGGTGCCTTTGGCGCGCGCAAGGATTTGTTGAAAGTCGCGCGGCTGGGACCGGTGGCGTTTGAACAGTGCGCAGGGTTTTTGCGCATTACTGGTGGATCAGAACCTTTGGACGCCAGCGCGGTGCACCCGGAAGCCTATGATGTGGCGCGTAAAATCGTGTCGGCTTGTGGACGGGACGTACGAGCGTTGATGGGCGACGGGGCGGCGCTCAAGCAAGTGCGAGCAGAGGAATTTGTGTCCGAGAAGTTTGGCCTGCCGACAGTGCGCGACATTTTGGGAGAGTTGGAAAAGCCGGGGCGCGACCCGCGGCCGACGTTTAAGACGGCGACGTTCGCTGATGGGGTTGAGCAGATCTCTGACCTTAAACCCGGCATGGTTTTGGAAGGCACGGTGACCAACGTCGCGGCCTTTGGTGCGTTTGTGGATGTCGGCGTGCATCAGGACGGGTTGGTGCATGTCAGCCAGCTGGCGGATCGGTTCGTGAAGGACCCGCATGAGGTTGTCAAAGCAGGCGACGTTGTGAAGGTGACGGTCGTTGAGGTCGACGCGCCGCGCAAACGGATTGGCCTGAGCATGCGCAAGGACGGCGGGGCCTCGGCCAAGCAGGATCGCAATGCGCGCGGTGGGGATGAGCGTGGTCGTGGTGGGCCCAAAGGCGGTGGGCCGCGCGGTGGCGGGCGTCCTCAGGGCGGCAGTAAACCTAAGACCGATGGCGGTGGTAATGGCGCGTTAGGCGCGGCGTTGCTGGATGCGATGAAGAAGCGCTAAAGGGCAGGGACGTTAGGCGAGCAACGTCCCCATCCGACGCATCGCGAGCGCGTAGCCTTCGACGCCGAACCCGGCGATCACACCGTCGGCGCGCTGGCTGACGTAAGAATGATGCCGGAAGGCCTCGCGTTTGTGCACGTTGGAAATATGCACCTCAAGCACGGGGCCATCAAAGGTGTGTAGCGCATCCAGAATGGCAACGGAGGTGTGCGTGTAAGCCGCCGGATTGATGATGATGCCGGCCGCGTTTTCGCGTGCGTCATGGACCATCTCGACGATCTCGCCTTCGTGGTTGGACTGCATGAGCTTGACCGACAAGTCGACGTCTTTGCCCACAGCGGCGCAGGTGGTCTCAACATCGTCAAGCGTGTCGTGGCCGTAAATCTCCGGCTGGCGTTTGCCCAGAAGGTTCAGGTTCGGGCCGTTCAGGATGTAGATCGTCTTGCTCATGGTCGGCTCCTGCCGTGTTCAGTTGTTTCGGAGTAGCCGTTGAATGGCCAATAAAGCAAGGGCTTAGCTCTTGATGTCACGCAGAATGACGTTGGTCTGTGCCGAACTTACCGCAGGCAAGTCGAACAAGAAGCCTTCCATAAAGCGGTTGTAGGCCTCGATATCGGTGCAGCGCACGCGCATGTGGTAGTCCGCTGCGCCGGTGATGGCGAAGCATTCCTGAACCTCCTCTCGGGTGGAAACAGCCTCGATGAACCGCTTGAGATGCGCGGGGTCGTGGCGGGTGAGGTTCACGTGGACAATGGCGTGGAACGTGAGGCCGAGTTTGGCCGGGGCCAAGCGGGCGCCGTAGCCCTCGATCAGGCCTGCGTCCTCAAATGCGCGAATGCGGCGCCAGCAGGCGGAGGTGGACATGCCGACTTGTTCTGCGAGGTCAGCGTTGGAGGCGCGGCAGTCGCGTTCCAACAGGGCCAATAATTGGCGGTCTTTGGGGTCAAGGAGCATTGGTTTGATCTCTCGGATTTTTGCCCATATTTGGCACGGAAATTCGAATTTGGCCACATGTCAGTAAAAGTTGGCACGAAATTCCCACCTACGCGTGAGATTATAGAAGGCCAATAGGAGCGCGCAGATGACCAAAGCCAGCCACGAATTCAAAGGGTACGCCCTGTCAGACCGATACGATCACACCGAGGGGCGCGTGTTTTTGACGGGTACGCAGGCGCTGGCGCGGATCATGTTTGATCAAGCGCGGCGGGATCGCGACGCGGGGCTGAACACGGCGGGCTTTATTTCGGGGTATCGTGGGTCTCCGCTGGGTGGGTTGGATCTTGAATTCTGGCGCGAACGGCAGCGGGTGACGGACAACAACATCACCTTTATGCCTGCGGTGAATGAAGACCTTGGGGCGACCGCCGTTTTGGGCGCGCAGCAAGCGGTGCTGGATCCGGACTGCGACGTCGAGGGCGTGTTTTCCATGTGGTACGGCAAGGGGCCGGGCGTGGACCGGTCTGGCGACGCGTTAAAACACGGGAATGCTTATGGATCGTCGGCCAAGGGCGGCGTGCTGGTGGTGGCGGGGGACGACCATGGCTGTGTCAGCTCGTCGATGCCGCACCAGTCGGATGTCGCGTTCATGTCGTGGTTCATGCCGACGCTCAACCCGGCGAGCGTGGATGAGTATCAAGCGTTTGGCGAATTTGGCATCGCGCTCAGCCGGTTCTCGGGCACCTGGGTTGGTTTTAAGGCCGTGTCGGAGACCGTGGAGTCCGGTCGTTCGGTTGAAATCGTGCCGGATCGCACCTTTACCACACCTGAGTTTGAGATGCCGGCAGGCGGGCTGCATGTGCGGCCCAGCGACCTGCCAAGCCCCGAGATCGAAACGCGCATCGGGCATAAGTTGCGTGCGGTTGAGGCCTTTGTGGAGGCCAACCCGATTGATCAGCGTGTGTATGATCTTCCTGAGGCCAGCTTTGGGTTTGTGACGACGGGCAAAGGGCATCTGGACCTGATGGAGGCGCTGCGGCTTTTGGGGCTGGATGAGTCGACCTGTCGGCGGTTGGGTATCGATATTTACAAGGTGGGCATGGTCTGGCCTTTGGCACGGCGCGATGCGTTGGCCTTTGTGCATGGCAAAACCGAAGTGCTGGTGGTTGAGGAAAAGCGCGGCATCATCGAAAGCCAATTCAAGGAATACTTCTACGATTGGCCGGGCGATAAGCCTGAGCGCATGGTCGGCAAGCACCGCGCGGTTGGTGATCCGCTGTTGCCTTGGACGGGCGAGTTGAGCCCGCTGCAACTGGTGCCAGTGGTGGCTGAGCGATTGGATCGGTTGTTTCCCGACGAAGGTCTGGCGGCAAAGGCCCGCGCGTTGACCGAAGAAAAGCCGCCGGTGTTGAATGTCACAGGCGCGACGCGCACGCCGTATTTCTGTTCGGGGTGTCCGCACAACACGTCGACCAAAGTGCCTGAAGGTTCCAAGGCGTTGTCGGGCATCGGCTGTCACGTGATGGCCAGCTGGATGGATCGCAACACTGGTGGCTATGCGCAGATGGGCGGTGAAGGCGTGCCAGTGGCCGTGGCGCAGAAATACAACGGCAAGAAACATGTGTTCCAGAATTTGGGCGAGGGGACGTGGTACCATTCCGGCTCGCTGGCGATCCGGCAAGCGGTGGCAGCTGAGGCCAACATTACATTCAAGGTGCTGTTCAACGACGCTGTGGCGATGACCGGCGGACAACCGGTGGACGGGCCGGTGTCGGTGCATGGCATCGCGTGGAATGCGCGGGCCGAAGGCGTGGCGCGGATTGCCTTGGTTAGCGACGATATCGGCAAATTCAAGCGCGGTGATTTCCCGCCGGACACGTCGTTTCACGACCGAAAAGACATGGACCCCGTGCAGCGTGAGTTGCGCGAGATCGAAGGCGTGACGTTGCTGGTGTATGAGCAGACCTGTGCGACGGAGAAACGTCGTCGCCGAAAGCGCGGGACGATGGAAGATCCTGACACATTTGCGTTTATCAATGATCTGGTCTGCGAAGGCTGTGGCGATTGTTCGGTTGAGAGCAACTGTTTGAGCGTGGAGCCGGTGGAAACCGAGTTTGGGCGCAAGCGGAAGATCAACCTGAGCACCTGCAACAAGGATTTTTCCTGTTTGAACGGGTTCTGCCCAAGCTTTGTGACCGTAACGGGCGCGAAGCGGCGCAAGAAAGACGGCAGCGATGTGGATTTGCCAGCGTTGCTGGCGGATGTGCCCATGCCGACCGTGCCGTCGTTGGACAAGCCGTTTGATTTGTTGGTGACGGGAGTGGGCGGCACAGGTGTGGTGACTGTCGGCGCGTTGATCACCATGGCGGCACATTTGGAAGGGTTGGGCTCTTCCGTGCTCGACTTCACGGGTTTCGCGCAAAAATTCGGCACGGTGTTGAGCTATATCCGCCTGGGCACCAGCCCGGCGGCGGTCAATCAGGTGCGGATTGAACAGGGTGCGGCGGATGCAGTGATCGGCTGTGACGTGGTGGTGAGCTCGGCCCCAAAGGCGAGCGTGCATTATCGCAAGGGTGCGCAGGTTGTTTTGAACACCGCGGCGATGCCCACCGGTGATCTGGTGCTGAACCGTGATGCAGACCTGAAGATCGGTATCCGCGAGCAGGTCATACGCCAAGCGGTTGGTGCCGAAAACGTACGGGCGATGGATGCCAACAAACTGGCAGAGCGGCTTATGGGGGACAGTGTTTTTGCCAACGTGATGATGCTGGGCTTTGCCTGGCAACGTGGGTTGGTGCCCGTCAGCGAGACCGCTTTGAAGCAGGCGGTTTTGCTGAATGGCGTGGCGGTCGAGAAAAACGCACGGGCGTTTGATCTGGGGCGCGTGTTGGCGCATGACGCAGGGGCGATTTCGTTTGATGAGGCGCCGGAAATTGAGACATTGGACGAGGTGATCGCGCGCCGTGTGGCGTTTTTGACCGACTATCAGGATGCCAAATATGCGGCGCGGTTTGAGGCGCGGATCGCAGAGGTTCGGGGTGTGTTGCCTGAGCCGTTGGTGGAGCAGGCGGCGAAGTCGTTGTTCCGGTTGATGTCGTACAAAGACGAATACGAGGTGGCGCGGTTGCACATGCAGACCGGGTTTGAAGATCGGCTTCGTGAAGAGTTCGAGGGCGATTTCAAAGTGAACTATCATATGTCCCCGCCTGTGCTGCCGCTGGGCAAGGATGCGCGTGGACGGCCCAACAAGGTTGCGTTGGGGCCATGGATGCGGCCGGTGCTTGGGCGATTGGCCAAGATGAAAGGTCTGCGGGGTGGCGTGTTTGATCCGTTCCGCTTTAGCGTGGACCGCAAGCTGGATCGTGCTTTGTTGACGTGGTTTGAGGGCGTGTTGGATTTGGTGGTGGATCGCTATAGCCCGGCCACGCTAGAGGTTTGCGCGGCGCTGGTGTCGGCGCCGTCTGACATTCGCGGTTACGGTCCGGTGCGCGAGAAAGCAGCGGAAAACGTGCGCGCGGCGATGCGCGTGCATGAAGATGCGTTGCGTGGGTGACAGCACAGCTGTGGCTGATAGGGTCGCGGAAAATTTAGGGAGAGAGTTATGTCTGTAATCGAAGCGCGTTTGGCGGACCTTGGAATGGTGTTGCCTGCGGCGACCGTGGTTCCGGCCACGGTGCATTTGCCGTTTTCCTTTGTGAACCGGCAGGGCAGCCGTTTGTTGATCTCGGGTCATCCGAAATCCAATGCGGACGGCAGCATTGGCGGCCCGTTTGGGCAATTGGGTACGGATATGACCACCGAGGAAGGGTATCAGGCGTCGCGTGAAATCGCGTTGGCGGTGCTGGCGAATGTGAAGGCCGAGATTGGCGATTTGGACAAGATCGCAGGATGGACGCGGGTTTTCGGCATGGTCAATTCCGCGCCCGGCTACGCCGAGCAGCATCTGGTGATCAACGGCTTTAGCGATGTGATCCTTGAGGTGTTTGGCCCGGACGTGGGGCGTCACGCGCGCTCGGCGATTGGCACCCATGGCTTGCCAATGAACTTTGCGATTGAGGTCGAAGGTGAGCTGGAGTTGCGCGCCTAAGTCACGCGGCGAAAGTGAGCTCACCCCCGAAGATCGGACACGGATGAAAGTTGCGATCTACTGGTGGAGAAATGAAACACCCAAACCTGACCAGTTGGCGCAAAGAGTGGCTTAAGTCAGGTTAGAAACGGTCCAATAAATGGGGCGTGGCTCAAAGAGACAGCCCTAAAAAGGCTGGCTCTGGTGATTGCCGCGCAGCCCGTCCAGCACGATCCTGATTTTCTTTTCGGGCGCGTACTGCTTGCGCGTGGCAGGCTTGATGCCTTTGACGATCTTCTCGCCAGCGCTCTTCGTTGTCTTTCTAATCGTCCACTCCTTGGTGGCAACGATGAGCAACAAACCCTCTCTCGGCAAAAATGGCTAATTGGACCCAAAGGCGCTGACGTCAGACAGGACTGAGTGGGGGCGAGCGGATACTCTCTGCAAGAAAGAGACAATCAATCCGCGACGTTAGAAGCCGCCTTTAGACGATCTGAAATTGGGTGTACCTCTGCACTGCCGAAAATCGCTCCGAACCCAAAGCCGTCGTAAAGTTTATTCCTGCTGAAACAACACATTGCTTATCTTCGCCGCCGCGCTTAGGAGGACGTCCTTGCCCTCGATGACCTCGGCTAACGACATTCTCTGCGTTGGCCCGTGGCATGCCAAGCCGGCGACGAAACGGCCACGCGGATCGACTACGGGAACAGCAATGGCAACCATTCCCTCCAGAAATTCTTCCTGATCCAGCGAATACCCCTGTCCTCGTATTTTGTTCAGTTCGTCAAGAAGCGCCTGAGGGTCACTATGAGTGTGCCGCGTCATCGACCGAAGGTAGATCGAGGCGACAAGGGTCTCGCGTTTCTTCCGTGTCAGGCTAGCCAGGAAGACCTTACCACTTGCGGTGCAATGGAACGGGACGCTCGTGCCGATGGGGAGTTGAATCCGAAACGGCCAATCGGTTTCAACCCGGTCCAGATAGTTCATCCCCTCGTTTCCCGGCACGGCGTAGTTGACCGTTTCCCCAATGCTATCGGCGACTTCTTTCAGAATTTGGTGTCGGGCCACATGATCGCGTGAATTGTGCAACAAGCCCGACCCGAGATCACGCAGCCGTCGCCCAACCTGGTACTTCTTGGAGTTGCCCGGGCGGGTCAGAAAGCCGTTCTCTTCCAGCGTTACGCACAGCCGGTGAACCGTCTGTTTCGGCAGGCCAAGCTGCTCGTTGATCTGAGTGGCGGTCATCGGCTGATCGCTTTTGCCCAGGACCTCAAGGATCAAGAGCGTGCGCAGGTTTGTCGGGATGCGGTCAGAATCCGGCAAAAGAACCCCCAGTAAAAAAGATGGTGCATTTCTCGCGAATCATAATACCGTCACTTATCGCCAAAAACGAGACAAAAAGTCTCATTTTTTGATATGGAGGGGGAATGAAGTTCGACTTTGTCGTTGTGGGGGCAGGATCAGCCGGTTGCGCACTGGCAAATCGCCTGTCTGCAGATGGGCGGTATTCGGTCGCGCTGGTCGAAGCCGGTCCCGCCGACCGCAACCCCTGGATCCACGTTCCGGTCGGATACTTCCGGACCATGGGCAATCCCAAGTCGGATTGGATGTATGTCACTGAAAAGGACAAAGGCATCGCGGGCCGGGCCATTTCCTGGCCCCGGGGCCGTGTTCTTGGCGGGTCAAGCTCGATCAACGGGCTGCTTTATGTGCGGGGCCAACCACAAGACTATGATCACTGGGCACAGTTGGGCTGCATCGGCTGGTCCTGGGACAGCGTTTTGCCGCTCTTCAAACGGTCGGAGACCTGGCATGGCGAACATTCCAACGATGTACGCGGCGCCGACGGGCCGCTTTCCGTGCAGGATTCGCGCCTGACCCGTGAGGTTGTGGATACCTGGCTCGATGCCGCCGAAGCTGCGGGTTACAAACGCACCAAGGATTACAACGGTGAAGATCAGGAAGGCGTTGGGTATTTCCAACTGACCATGAAAGGCGGTCGCCGGTGTTCTTCTGCAGTCGCCTATCTGAATCCGATCAAGAACCGCAAAAACCTGACGATCATCACCGACGCGCAGACCGAAAAGGTTCTGATCGAAGACAGTCGCGCCACGGGCATTCGCGTGAAGCTGCATGGTGCGATGGAAACCATTGAGGCGGGCAAAGAGGTGATCCTCAGCGCTGGGGCCATCGGCTCGCCGCAAATCCTGATGCTGTCGGGCATTGGCGATCCGGACGAATTGTCCCCGCACGGGATCGACGTGCACTCGGCTCTGAGCGGGGTGGGCAAGAACCTGCAGGACCACTTGCAGGCGCGTCCAGTTTACAAAACCAACCTCAGCACGATCAACACCGAGGCCAACAACATCTTCAAACAGGGCATGATGGCGATGCAATATGCCCTGACCCAGCGCGGCCCGATGACCATGGCCGCCAGCCTTGGCACCGGGTTCCTGAAAACCGAAGACCGGCTTGAAACGCCAGATATCCAATTTCACATCCAGCCCTGGAGCGCCGACAAGCCTGCTGATGGGCCGCACAAGTTTTCAGCCTTTACCGCGTCGGTGCTGCAGTTGCGCCCGGAAAGCGCGGGGCACCTGTCGCTGCGTTCAGCCCGGATGGAGGATCACCCCGAGATCCATCCTAATTACCTGGCGTCCGATCTTGACTGCAGAACAATCGTCAAAGGCATTCAGATCGCACGGACAATTTCGCAGACCGATCCGCTCAGGTCTCACATCACCGAGGAACATGCGCCGGGGGCCGGCGTGGCGTTTGATGACGAAGCGGCCACGCTGGATTGGGCGCGCCGGACCTCGGTAACGATTTATCACCCCACCGGCACCTGCAAGATGGGGATCGACGGCAAGGCCGTTGTCGACCCGCGCCTGCGGGTTCGGGGTATCGACGGGCTGCGCGTGGCCGATGCGTCGATCATGCCGCAGATCGTCAGCGGAAACACCAATGCCCCGTGCATCATGATCGGCGAAAAGGCCGCCGATCTTGTGTTGGAGGACGCAAGATCATGATGTTTGGGACAAATCACTTGCCGGTTACCGGCATGGACATCGGGTCGATTTTTCGACCCCAAAAACTCGGGGGCAATGCCTTCAGCCCCACGAAACACAACAAGAAGACTGAGGGCTTTTTCCTAGGGAGGAATATCAATGTTTAAAGTCAAGTACTTAGCAGCTGGCGCCACGGCGCTCGCCCTGATGGCATCCACAGCGATGGCCGAGAAGGTTCTGCGCATCCAGTCGGTGCTGCCGAGCACAGCGGACGAAGTCACCATGCTGAACGAATTCGGCAAGGACGTGGCGGCGCTGACCGGCGGGTCGCTGACCATCGAAGTGTTGCCTGCGGGTGCCGTTGTCGGTCCGCGTGACATCATGGATGCGGTTGACGCGGGACTGGTGGAGGGCGGCTTCGCCTGGACCCACTATTGGGGGGGCAAGCACGTTGCCGCCAACCTCTTTGGTGCGCCGGTTGCGGGCGCCGGTGTCGGCCTCGACAACATCGCGTTCCTGAGCTGGTTCCAATATGGCGGCGGCAAAGAGTTGTATGACCGCCTGTGGGACGAAATGGGCGTGAACGTAAAAGGTTTCATGTTGCAGCCGGTGGGCCCCGAGGCGTTGGGCTGGTTCCCGAAACCGATCGAGTCGATGGATGACTTCCGCCAGATGCGGTTCCGTGCACCTCCTGGTATGGTTGGCGCAGCCTACGCGGACATCGGCGTTCCTGCGGTTGCCATGGGCGGTGGGGACATCCTTCCCGCGCTGGAAAAAGGCACGATTGATGCGGCCGAATGGTGCTGCCCCAAGCCTGATAGCGTGTTCGGCTTCCAGAAGGTGCTGAAGCACTACTATCTGCAAGGTTTGCACCAGGTTGTTGTGAACGCGGACATGTATGTGAACCGCGACTTCTATGACGGGCTGTCGGACCTAGAGAAAAAAGCTCTCGAAGTGGCCGCGAACGCGTCTTTGTCCAAGTCGCTCTCCTACCGTATCTTTGAAAACGGTAAGGCGCTGAAGGATCTGACCGACAATCACGGTGTTATCCTTGAGGACACACCGGCGGATTACTTCACCGAGTACATGGCCGCAGCCAACAACGCGCTGCAAGCCGCAGCAGACGAGAACGCGTTCTTTGCCGAAGTCTGGCAGTCGCAAAAGGACTTCGCCGACACTGTCGTTCCGTTCTGGGCCGGTGCGCAAGCGTCGAATGCGGGTCTGGGTAAGGCGCATGCCGACACGCTGAAATAACCCAAGCTCATTTTGCGGGGGCCATTTGGCCCCCGCAGTTCATTTTCGACAAGGACCTTGGGTTTCGCGAGACCGGTCTTTTTCAAAAATGAACCCCCCGAAAGGGGGCGGACAACCAGGGAGGAATGGGGATGGCCGCAGATGAGGTGAACCCTGATGAGCTCGAAATTGCAGACGAACTGATCGCGGAACGACGTGCCGAAGCCCCCGGTGAAACACCCGAAGACATGACTCCGTGGCAGCGCCCGATCACGGCGGCCATCGACGTGCTGAACTATCGCGCGGGGCAGATCATTTCCCTGCTGTTGGTGCCATTGATCGCGGTTGTGGTGTTCGAGGTGCTCTCGCGCAATTCCTTCTCGATCCTGCAAAATGCGGGGTTCGAAGACTTGGCGCGGTCGCTTGGTCTTGGTCCAACGCTTTGGGTCTATGACACCAGCCGGATGCTTGCCGGGATGCTGTTCATGGCGGCGGCGGGCTATGGGTTGATGCGCGGGGTGCATATCCGCGCCGACTTCCTGTATCGCAACTGGTCGGACAAGACCCAGGCAACTGTGGATGCCTCGCTCTACCTTGTCTTCTTCATGCCCTCGATGATCTTTTTCACTGTGGTTTCGAGTAAGTTCTGGTGGCTGGCCTATTCCACCGGCGAAACCATGCAGATCGACAGCGCCTGGGGCCCATTGCTCTGGCCCGCGCGCACGGCGATGCCGATCGGCGGCTTCCTGTTGATGTTGCAGGGCATCCCCGAGATTTTCCGCGCCTTTCACAAGATGGGCAAGGCGCGCGAACGCTGGTTCGTGCGGGCCTTGCCCATCTACCTGATCGCGCTGGCGTGGCTTGTGCTGGCGGTGTTCCAGCCTGATTGGGTGCCCGGAGGCGAGTGGTTCACCGATCTGATGAAGGCCCGCCCCTCCCTGTCCAAGCCGACCATTGGCCTGATCATGCTGGGCGCGATGCTCTTCGTGATTTTCATCGGCTTCCCGATTTCCTTCACGCTGATCTTCCTTGGATTCGTTTTCGGCATCTGGGGTGCGAACTTCAAGCTGACAACGCTTCTGATGACGCTCAACACCAACTCGACCATGCTGAACGATCAACTGATGGCGGTGCCGCTCTTTGTCCTGATGGGCATCGTGATGGAAGCGGCGGGGTTGATGGAACGGCTCTTTACCTCGATCCAGATGATCATGGCCCGCGTGCGCGGGGCGCTTTTCATCGCTGTGTTGATCGTGTCCACGATATTTGCCGCCGCCACCGGGATCGTAGGGGCCTCCGTGACCCTTCTGGGGATTATGGCCGGAGCCACGATGAGCCGGTCGGGCTATAACGTCCAACTCTCCGCCGGAACGATCACCGCCGGGGGCACGCTGGGCATTCTGATCCCACCCTCGATCATGCTGATCGTGATGGGGCCGGTGTTGGAAGTCTCGACGCTGGACCTGTTCCGCGGCGCGTTCATTCCGGGTGCACTTCTGGCGTCCCTTTACCTGATTTACACCCTCGGGCGGTGCTGGCTGAACCCTGATCTTGGCCCCATCCTGTCCGAGGAGGATCAGCCTGACACGTCGAATTTCTATGGCGCCGAAGTCGCGCTGATTTGCCTGGGCATCCTGACCCTATGCCGCGTCTTTGGCCTCAGTCTGGGCGGCACGTTCAGTTCGATCCCGTTTGGCGGGTTGATTGTCATGGCCCTCGCGATGGCCCTGGCCTATGCGGCCTATCGGCGGCTTAACGTGTTGCGGATCGTTCTACCGATTGCCGTCCTGTTTCACCTCTACATGATCGTTGCCAATACGGGCGCCGACGGCAGCTGGTCGATCTGGTCGATTGTCTTTGCCGCATTTATCGTCTTGTTGGCCTTCCTTGGGCGGCCAATCTACGGCTCTGATGCAGAGGATGGGTTTTATTTCGCACAGCTTTGGGATGAGTTCTTTGCCGGGCTGATGCCGCCGACGATCCTGATCTCCTTTGCCCTTGGTTCGATCCTGCTGGGTCTTGCGACACCGGCAGAAGCCGCAGCCATGGGCGCCTTCGGTGCAATCCTTCTGTCACTGGCTTATCGCAAGTTCACCCTGCCCAGCTTCTTTGACAGCCTGATCAAAGCGCTTGAAATCACGGTTCTGATCATGTTCCTGGTCGCCGCCTCGAATTTCTTTGGTGCGCAGTTCAGCGCCCTTGGAACGCCGCGGATGATGACCGAGATTCTTCTGGGCCTCGATATGTCGCCTTACCTGGTCCTGATCCTGGTGATGTCGCTGATCTTCCTCTTGGGCTGGCCGCTGGAATGGGTGCCAATCGTGCTGATCGTTGTGCCGATCCTGTTGCCTACTGTCGAGAAACTCGATGTCTTCGGGCTGGAACGCTACGACCTCATGGTCTGGTTCGGCATCCTTGTGGCGGTGAACCTGCAAACCGCGTGGCTATCCCCACCCGTGGCCCTGTCGGCCTACTTCCTCAAGGGCGTGGTGCCCAATTGGGATCTCAAAGACATCTACCTTGGCATGATGCAATTCATGCTGGTCCAGCTTCTTGGCCTGATCCTTCTGTTCATCTTCCCGCAGCTGGTGCTCTGGTTACCAGCCGCCATGTCAGGAAACTAAATCATGAGTGTTGAACGCAGTTCTCTATCCTATCTGAAATGGCCCCTACTCACGACGGTTATCGGCCTTGGTTTAAGCGGCTGGCTGGGTTGGGCGACCGAGGGCACGTGGTCCGGGGTTGTCTCGTTCCTGATCGTCGGCACGGTGCTGGCCGCACTTGAAATTGCGCTGTCTTTCGACAATGCCATCGTCAATGCCAACAAGCTTGAGGATATGACCCCGATCTGGCGGCAACGGTTCCTGACCTGGGGCATCTTGATCGCCGTATTCGGGATGCGGATCGTGTTTCCGCTGGTGATTGTTGCGATTTTTGCATGGATCAACCCCTTCGCTGCCATGCATCTGGCCTTATCGGACCCGGACGAATACTCGCGCATCATTGGACACGCACATGGGCCAATATCGGCCTTTGGCGGCACTTTCCTGATGATGGTGGCACTGAAGTTCTTCATCGACGAAGACAAGTCCATCGACTGGATCACCATTCTGGAAAAGCGCCTGCGCCTGTGGGGCTCCATTCGCGGGTTCGAGATCGCCTTTGTCCTTGTGATCGTACTGTTGATTTCCCAATCTCTGGCCGATCACGAGTTGGCCCCTTTCCTGACCTCGGCTGTGATGGGGCTTTTGGTCTTTACCATGGTGGATGGTCTTGGCACCTATCTCGACAACGTCGCCGGATCGACGACCGCGATTGGTGCCAAGGGCGGCTTGGGTGCGTTCCTCTATCTTGAAGTTCTGGACGCCAGTTTCTCGTTTGATGGCGTGATTGGTGCCTTTGCCCTGACCACCAACATCCTGCTGATTGCCATCGGCCTTGGCATTGGTGCGATGTATGTGCGTTCGATGACGATCATGCTGGTCGAACGCGGCACTTTGGCCGAGTTCCGTTACTTGGAGCATGGTGCGTTCTATTCGATCTTTGCGCTCTCGATCGTAATGTTCCTGCAATCGATAGTGCATGTGCACGAGCTGATCACCGGCGGCATCGGCATGGCCCTCATCGGATTGGCCTTCTACGCCTCGATCCGCCACAACAAACGCGAAGCCTGAGCATTCGCACATAGACAGGACTTTCCCATGACCCGGATCTATCTGAAAAAGGCTGCGCTCACATCACGCTCGGACGCCGGCGAAACGGCCAAGACGGTAGCAACAATACTGGCCGATATAGAAAACCGCGGCGAGGCGGCCGCCTTGGAATATGCCGCGAAATTCGACCAATATGATGGCAATGTTCAGCTGACCCCGGACGAGATCGAGGCTGCAAGCGCCCTGGTTCCGCAAAAGCTGAAAGACGATATCCTGTTCGCCCATGACAACGTCCGCCGCTTTGCCGAAGTGCAAAAAGCAACCGTCGCCGATGTGGAATACGAGATCAATCCGGGGCTGATTGCAGGGCAAAAGGCCATTCCGGTCTCTGCTGCCGGGTGCTACGTGCCTGCCGGTCGCTATCGCCATATCGCCAGCGCCATCATGACCGTGACAACGGCGAGGGTCGCGGGCTGCGAACATATCACGGTCTGTTCCGCGCCGCAGCCGGGTGCTGGCCTCTATCCTGCCATTGTCTATGCGGCGCACGCCAGCGGCGCCAACAAGATCATGGCGATTGGTGGTGTGCAGGGGATTGCCTCGATGGCGTTCGGTCTGTTTGGTCAGCCCAAGGCCAATATCATCGTCGGGCCGGGCAATCAGTTCGTGGCCGAGGCCAAGCGCACACTTTATGGCCGGGTTGGAATCGATATGATCGCAGGCCCCACCGACAGTTTGATCCTAGCGGACAAAGGCGCCGATCCGCATATCGTGGCGACCGATTTGGTCAGCCAGGCCGAGCATGGCTACAACTCGCCGGTCTGGCTGGTGACCGATCACCAACCCTTGGCCAAAGACGTGCTGGCCCGGGTCCCCGACCTGATTGCCGATCTGCCCGAATTGAACCGTGAAAACGCCGAAGCCGCCTGGCGCGACTATGCCGAGGTGATTGTCTGTTCGGATCGCGAGGAAATGGCGGCAACATCGGACGAATATGCCCCCGAGCACCTGACGGTTCAGGCCGATGAGCTTGATTGGTGGCTGGACCGTCTGAAATGCTATGGCTCGCTGTTCCTGGGGGAAGAAACCACCGTCTCCTATGGCGACAAGGCGGCGGGCACGAACCACGTGCTGCCAACGTCCGGCGCGGCCAGCTATACGGGCGGGTTGAGCGTGCACAAATACATGAAGATCGTCACTTGGCAGCGCGCCACCCGCGAAGGGTCCAAGCAGGTGGCCGAAGCCACGGCAAGGATTTCCCGACTGGAAGGGATGGAAGGGCACGCGCGCGCCGCAGATGTGCGGTTGGCGAAGTATTTCCCCAATGAAATTTTTGATTTGACGGCCAATGGATGATCCACGCGCTCTTTTCGATCTAAGCGGCCGTGTTGCCGTTGTGACCGGCGCCAGTTCCGGGCTGGGCCGCCGCGCCGCGCAGGTCCTGTGCGCAGCCGATGCGCGGGTTGTTGCGATTGCAAGACGAGAAGACCAATTGCGAAGTCTGACGACGGAAATCGGTGAGCGCTGCGCTTTTGTTGCTGCCGATATCACCGACCGAGACGCTCTGCCGGTCTTGGCTCAGGACCTCGCCCAACCCTTCGGCGCGCCTGACATCATTGTCCATGCGGCAGGCATCAACACACGACAACCCGCTGATGATGTAACCCGCGAGGGATGGGACCAGACGCTTGAACTCAACCTCTCGGCCCCGTTTTTCCTGACGCAATCCCTTGTCTCTGCTATGAAGCAAAAGGGCTGGGGCAGGATCGTGAATTTCGCTTCACTGCAAAATACACGGGCGTTTTCCGGCGGGATCGCCTATGGCGCCAGCAAGGCGGCGGTCGGTCAGATGACCCGGGCAATGGCCGAAGCCTGGTCGGGACTTGGCATCACCGCAAATGCGATTGGCCCCGGTTTCTTTCCAACGGAACTGACCAAAGCGGTGTTTGACGACGCGGACAGGGCCGCGCGCAACGCCGCGCAAACCTGCATGGGCCGAAACGGCAGGCTTGAAGATATCGACGGACCGCTGCTGTTCTTGTGCTCAAACGCTTCAAGTTATGTGACAGGACAGGTTCTTATGGTTGATGGGGGGTTCACCGCGAAATGAAGGCGCTGGTTTATGAAGGTGTTAAAACGCTCGCTATCCACGATGTCGCAATGCCTGTTGCCGCCGCGGGTGAGCATTTAGTGCGTATCCACGGGGTCGGCATCTGCGGTTCGGACATGCACGCCTATCTCGGGCATGACGATCGACGACCTGCGCCGCTGATCCTCGGGCACGAAGCCGCCGGGATTGTCGAAGACGGCCCGTGGAAAGGGCGACGTGTCACGATCAACCCGCTGGTGTCCTGCGGAACCTGCTCCTATTGCCGCGCCGGGCGGGAGAACCTCTGTCCCGACCGACAGATCATCTCGATGCCCCCGCGCGAGGGGGCGTTTGCGCAGTATGTCAGTATGCCGAGCGAAAACCTGATCACAGTCCCTGATGATTTTCCCTTGGACAAGGCCGCCCTGTGTGAGCCGCTTGCCGTCAGCTGGCATGCAGTAAGGCTGGCCATCGACGGCGTGCATCCCGATATGGAGCGCCGCGCCTTGGTCATCGGCGGCGGGGCCATCGGACTGGCCGCCGCGCTGGCACTCAGGGCAATGGGCTGGGACGACGTTGAAATCACCGAACCCAATGCCCTGCGCCGTCGGTTTCTTGAGGATCGATGCGGGTTGCGGGCGGTTGAGACGCCGCAAAAAATTGCCTCCATCGTCGTCGACGCGGTCGGCTTTGCCGCGACAAGGGCTGTTGCGTCGGAATGGGTCGCGCCCGGCGGGGTCATTGCCCATGTCGGGCTGGGTGACAATGCGGAAGGCTTGGACGTTCGCCGCATGACCCTGCAGGAAGTCGCCTTTGTCGGCAGCTACACGTATACCGCGCAAGATTTCCACGACACGGCGCAGGCCATGTTCGATGGTCGCCTTGGCCAACTAGACTGGTTTGAAACAAGATCGTTGGAAGACGGCGCGACCGCGTTTCGTGACATTAGCGCGGGCAACGCGGCAGCCCCCAAGATCATTCTCGACCCATGGGCATAAAGCCAACACGAAAGGATCCAACATGTACAAAAACATTCTTGTCCCCCTGGCGTTGAACCATGGGTTTTCCCACAAGTCACTGGCCCTGGCGGAAGGGCTACGTTCAGACGGCGGGCAGATCACCGCGCTCCATGTCTACGACATCCCACAAGGCACGGCGAGCACCTACATGGGAGAGGATCGGATCGACGAAGGACTGAAGGCCGCCGAAAAATTGCTGAAGGAAAAGGTGCAGGGGATGGACGTTGTAAAAGCCGATATCGTGCGCGGACATGCCTATCGAACGATTGTCGAATACGCTGAGAAGGGCGACTTTGATTGCATCGTGATCGGCTCCCATCAACCCACTGTCAGCGATTTTCTGATCGGTTCGACTGCGGCACGGGTGGTCCGCCATGCCAAGTGCACGGTTCATGTGCATCGTGGTGCGTAGGATGAAAAATGTCTGGAATGGATTTAGATAGCGGCGATATGAGGGTCGCGTTGACGTAATTTCGGATCCGTAATTCACTCGGCCGACGATGCAAGGCGCATTGCGAAACGTCGGTGGCCATGGATGGTGTGCGACTACATTGATGGCGGAGCTGGGAGCGAAGTTGGCAGGCGTCCTCGCAAGCAGCGCAATGGTATCACGATGCCGTTCCGGATCGGGCCGCGCCAATTTGTTGACTTTGCGCTCCACCCCCGCTGATCTCGACGAGAATCGAGATGAACCAGAAAATCGCGCATCGTGGCTGACGTGATTTTCGCGAGATCAAATTCCTTCGCATAAGATTCGAAACCACGGTCTTTTTTGACTGCTGTTTTGGATCAGCCGTGCGACGGAACGAATCTGCAAATTCAACAGCGGCTTCAATTTCCTCTAAGCGACTGGTTTATTTGATAGATCGTCGAACATGCGTCTTCGAAGCGGTATCCCAGAGCCGAAGATGTCAGAACGGACTTTTGCCTGTTTGGTAAACTGCGAGACCAGATCGGAAGTGCTTCAGCCTAGAAACTTGATTCTGTGTCGACCTCGCCACCTGTTCCCGCCGTGTGTGTGCGTAACAGTGTGGACTTGGATTGAACACATCAATTCACGCAGATGAATTTGCTAAGAGATTGATGTGAAGGGGGAAATGGTGGCGGTACAGGGACTTGAACCCCGGACACGCGGATTATGATTCCGCTGCTCTAACCAACTGAGCTATACCGCCACGGTGGAGGCGATTTAGGCTTTCACGCGCGCAGGGTCAAGAGAGAAAACGCCAAGCCTGATGTGGATTTATGGGTTTGTGCGCAAGTTTGCGAAATCCGCTGGGGCGGCCTTCAAAAAATCAGGAAAATTCAACGACTTTGATGCCTAAGGCTTTGGCAGACTGTGGTGCCTGCCATTGGGAACTCGCCGGCGGACGTTACAAAACGGTTATCAAACTGACACGATTGCTTTGAGGAAGCGGCTTAATCACCGCCCCACACAGTTTGGGGATAGCCGTGCTGAGAATCGAAGATCTGACCAAGTCATTTGGTCCCAATGTAGCGGTAGACGCCGCTAACATCACTGTCGAGAAGCCTGCGATGATTGGCATCATTGGCCGATCTGGTGCAGGTAAGTCCACTTTGTTGCGCATGTTGAATTGCCTGACAGATGCGACCTCGGGTCGTATCAAGTTTGAAGATCAGGACATCACTGCTCTTAAAGGCAAAGACAAGCGTCGCTGGCAGTCCGAATGCGCGATGATTTTCCAGCAGTTCAATCTGGTGCCGCGTCTGGATGTGGTGTCCAATGTGCTGCACGGAACACTCAATCAGCGCTCAACGATGGCCACGATGTTCAATCTGTTTCCGACATCCGACATTCATCGGGCCATCGACATTCTGGATCGTCTTGGCATCGCCGAGCATGGCCCGAAGCGTGCCGAAGCTTTGTCGGGCGGCCAACAGCAGCGCGTCGCCATTGCACGCGCCTTGATGCAGGACCCCAAGATCATTCTGGCGGATGAGCCCATCGCCTCGCTTGACCCGATGAACGCGCAGGTGGTGATGCAATCGCTGCGCTCCATCCACGAAGAAGACGGGCGTACGGTGATTGCCAACTTGCACACGCTCGATACGGCGCGCCGGTTTTGTGACCGCGTGATCGGTATGCGGGACGGGCGCATTGTGTTTGACGGCACGCCTGAGCAGCTGACCACGGGTGCTGCCCGCGACATCTACGGTGCGGACGACAGCTTTAGCGAAGAAGCCACATCCACCCAAATCGAAACGCTCGACCGCACAGATGCGGAAGACGTCGTTGCCTAAGTTTCATCACGACCCCGCGCACCAATGTGCGGGCAATTTACCAACCGGAGAGAAAAGATGAAAAAACTGATTGCTGCCGCACTGGCCACAACTGCTTTGACCGCACCGGTCATGGCTGAAGATATCAAAGAATTCCGCATCGGTGTTTTGGGCGGAGAAAACGCTCAGGATCGCATGAATTCGTATGAGTGCTTGCGCACCAAAACCGAAGACCTGCTGGGTGTTGAAACCAAAGTGTTCGCACCTGCCGACTATAACGGTGTGATCCAGGGCCTGTTGGGCGGCACCATCGACATGGCATGGCTGGGCGCGTCGGGTTACGCAAAAACCTTCTTGTCCGACCCAGAAGCGGTTGAGCCAATCCTCGTTAAAGTGAACGTTGACGGCGGCTACGGCTACTACTCCGTTGGCTTCGCACGCAAAGACGCGGACATCGAAAGCCTTGACGCGATGAAGGGCAAAGTCTTTGGCTTTGGTGACCCGAACTCCACGTCCGGTTTCTTGATCCCATCGATCGAAATTCCTGAAGCAACCGGCGCGACCATGACGTCCGGCGACTACTTCGGCGAAGTAAAATTCACCGGTGGCCACGAGCAGACAATCGTAGCGGTTTACAACGGCGACATCGACGCTGGCGTGACTTGGGCCGACGGTCTGGGCGAATGGGAAGACGGTTTCAACTCCGGCGCGCTGCGCAAGGCTGTTGATGCGGGTCTCGTAGACATGAACGAACTGGTTCAGATCTGGCAGTCCAAGCCGATCCCAGAAGGCCCAATCGTTCTGCGCAAAGCTCTGCCAGAAGCCACCAAAGTGAAAATGACCGCTCTGATGGCATCGCTGCCAGCGATGGACTCCGAATGCGCCTATGGCGTGCTGTCGGGTGAGGCCAAAGGCCTGATGCCAATCGGTCACGACGCCTATGAGGTGATCATCGAAGCACGCAAGCTGAAGTCCAACTAAAGCTTGCGACGCAAGATTTCTCAGGCCCCGCACCCATCGCGGGGCCTGTTTTTTGACTTGAAAGGGCAGTCATGACTGAGCTGACGGGACGCGTCACCGATATTCGCGCCGATTACATGGCGCAGGTGCGGCGCAAGCGGATGATGGACGGCATCATCCTTGTGATTTTCATCGCGTTGATGGTGTCAGGGTTCATGATCGCAGACGACCGCAATGCAGGCGGTTTCTGGGACGGGCTGCACCGGTTTTTTGATTTCCCCAAAGAAGTCGTGAGCGAAGCGGTTGGCAAACTCGACGAGATGCCGGCGCATTTTATAACGTTCTTCCCGTCGTTGATTGAAACGATCAACATCGCGGCGGCGTCGACCTTGCTGGGCGCAATGCTGGCGATGGTTCTGTCGCTGTTGTCGACACGCGGAATGGCCAAGTGGCCGCGCCTGATCCCTTTGTTTCGCCGGATCATGGACATTATGCGCGCAGTTCCGGAGATCGTGATTGCGCTGGTTCTGATCTTTGTCATGGGCGGTGGACCTGTGCCCGCGATGATCGCAATTGCGTTTCACACGGCTGGGGCGCTGGGCAAATTGTTTTCCGAAGTGAATGAGAACGCGTCGTTGAAACCCGTTGAGGGTCTGCAATCGGTTGGGGCCAGCTGGGCGCAACGTATGTGGCTGGGCGTGATCCCGCAGGTAGCGCCGAACTACTTCAGCTATGCGCTGTTGCGGTTTGAGATCAACATCCGCGCCTCCGCCATCCTTGGCTTTGTGGGTGCCGGCGGCATTGGCTATGAGCTCAAGAACGCTATGAGCTGGGGCAAGGGCCAGTATGACGAAGCTGCCGCAATTTTCCTTCTGCTGTTTGCCGCCATCGTGGCGGTCGATCAGCTATCCTCTGTGGTGCGCGAGCGCCTGACGCACGGCAAAACCACCGCACAAGCACAAAAGGTGTCGGCATGAGCATCGCAGCCAATGAAACCGATTTCCTGAAAGTTCAGGCCGATCAGCAATTTAGCCGCAAACGGTTGTTCAGCTTTGGTCTGCCTGTCGTGGTCTTGCTCTATCTGACCTATATTTTCTTCAACTTTGACGTGCCGGGCCTGGTCAAGCGTTTTGAAGTCGACAATGCCCGGGCCCTTGTGGCCGATAGCTATAGCTACAAAACCCATATCACCCGCGACAACCGCACTGGTGATGTCACCGCCGCCATCGAAGGCGAGCGCAAAGGCTCTTATCCTGAGGGCACCGTCCCTGAATGGGTGACGTTGGGCGCGGCCGACAAGGTGATTGACCTTGGTGGTGGACATGAAATCGTCTTTGGGGCCGACAACTTTGTCAGCTACGACGTGCCGGGATACGGGTTGATCACGGCGCAGCCGAGCCGTGCGAGCGGTGTGCAAGCCAGCTTGCCAACCTCCGAAACGCCTGATTGGATCAATGCGTCCAAAAACCGGATGACGATCACCACCGACGCTGGCCGTTTGACGATCACCCGCAACCGCACCGAAGTCTTCCGCTACTTCGCTGGTTGGGAGCTCTTCTTCTTTACACTCGACAGCCCCTATTCGGGTCTTGGGTTTGGCGAGGTCATGTCGCGAGCGCTGGGCGGCGAATCTGCTGCGATTTGGCAGGATTTCTGGAACAACAAGATGTGGCGCCACAAAGATGTGGCCTGGGCGTTGTTTGAAACCATCCTGATGGCGTTTTTGGGCACGATGGGCGCGGCGATTGTGGCTTTGCCGCTGGCATTTCTGGCGGCCAAGAATTTCACGCCTTTCACCGCCGTGCGCCAAATAACCCGCCGGTTCTTTGACTTCTTCCGTGGCGTAGACGCGCTGATCTGGACCATCGTGCTTGCCCGCGCTTTTGGGCCCGGTCCTCTGACCGGTGCATTGGCGATCCTGATCACCGACACAGGAAGCTTTGGTAAAATGTTCTCCGAGGCGCTGGAAAACGTCGACAAGAAACAGATCGAGGGCATTCAATCCACCGGTGCGAAACCGTTGCAGCGATATCGCTTTGGGGTGATCCCGCAGGTGACACCTGTGTTGCTTAGCCAGATCCTGTATTATCTGGAAAGCAACACCCGCAGCGCGACCATCATTGGCGCGATCACCGGTGGCGGCATTGGTTTGATGCTGACCCAAGCGATGATCACCCAAAAAGACTGGGAAGAGGTCGCCTATTACATCGTTTTGATCATTCTGATGGTGATGGCGATGGATTGGTTCTCGGGCTGGCTGCGCCGCAAATTGATCGCGGGCGACGAAAGCGGGCGCTAAGCTTACTCTGAACGAAAAGGGGCGGGCGGACTCGTCCGGCCCTTTTATTTGTTCCCTCAATACCTCCGCCGGAGGATCACATCTCTTCCTCAACCGGAGACACAGACCATGGCCAAACTTTCGGCAGACGCCCCTTTGATCCATCCCGATTGTATTCTGCACGAGGTCACCTATGGCCGGTTTGTCGAAATCGGACAGGGCAGCCGGATCATCAATGCGCGGTTTGATGACTACTCATACTGTGACCGCATGGCCGAGGTGGCCAATGCCGAGATCGGCAAGTTTGCCAACATCGCCGCCTTCAGCCGGATCGGTGCCACGGATCACCCGATGGAAAACGCTTCCCTTCATCATTTCCTCTATCGCTCTGCAGATTATTTTGACGACGCGGAGCACGATGTCGCGTTCTTTGAGCACCGCGCAAGCCGCGTGGCGCGGATCGGGCACGACACATGGATTGGGCACGGGGCGATGATCAAGCCGGAGGTCAGTTTGGGTCACGGCAGTATCGTGGCGGCGGGTGCGGTGGTCACCAAAGACGTGCCGCCTTACATGATTGTGGCAGGAACACCGGCGACGCCGTTGCGGCCAAGGTTTTCGCAAGCGGTCGCGGACCGGCTTTTGGCCTTGGAGTGGTGGGATTGGGACCACGACGCGCTGAGGGCGGCGCTGACGGATTTCCGCAGCCTCAAGGCCGAGGCGTTTTTGGAAAAATATGAGCGGTGATGGCGTGGAAAGGCCGGCGGGTTCTGCGATAGGGTGTGGTTGGCGTTGCAGAGAATGGCGGGTTAGAGCCCAAAGTACCAGATTCTGCGCGGTCTACGAGCGTCTGCTTCCAAAGGTTCGCCATGATTGTTAGGATCAGTTTGAACTTTTTTGGAGTAACTTTGTGCGCAAACCCAAGGGTCGCCTGACCGATGCATTTAGTATGCCAGACGATGAAGCTGGGAAGCCTCGCACTGTCCTGATGTTGGATCAGCTCACGCATGTCCCAGAGGCAGGAGACGTCTTGCAAGTCGCTGATCGTAACTTGCCGATTGCTCAGGTCGATGGTCGGCGGACAAGGAATTGCTTGACGGGCTGGAAGTTGACAGGGCGGGGTTGTGTTGCTGTCTTGATCAACGAACCGACGGACACTCTGCGACCATTGGTACAGCGACCAGATCGTCTTTTTGTCACGTGGAGGCCTAAAGACGAATTGCCTTGGCACTTCCAAACTGACGATCTGCCGACATTTACGCATCTCAATGAAGGTTGGAACGCGGATCCAAATGATGTCGGCCTCAAGATTGAGCAAAGCGGCGAAACGCTGTTGGCTCATATGCGGCCAAATCCATATGTCTATCGTGAATACGAGTACGCACCTGCGATCACAGTCTGCTTCAAAGGCTGCAAGCGGTATCGTGTGACACCAGTAAATGACCATGGATGGTATGACGGCCAATGCCGTTTCAGCGGGCTTGCACCGTCATGGGGCGAGTTCTACGAAATCTCAGGCAACACCCGAGACGATATGGACCCCACACCTTGGATCACGATGGCAGGATCTGGAACGCGGCATTTTCATTTCTACCTGAGAGACGAAGCCCTTGAGGTCAAAGCGCAAGATTGGTCGATGGAAACTAAAAGCTGACCTTCGTTTTCGTTTCCCGAAAGGCAACAAAGTCCCGGAAAGCCGCCGCGCCGAATGTCTGCCCCCAGCTAAAGGCCAAACTACATGGTGATCTACTCAGCGGCCATCTTCATATGCGCGGGCGAGGCAAAGAACCGCTGCGCCGCTATGCCCGTGAGGTGGCTGATGCGACCACCGGAGATTGTGCCTTCGATTGCGTGGGTCTGCTCGTTCACGATGGCAATGTCGGCGCGTTTTCCATGATCCAATGTGCCACGGTCATGCAGCCCCATGATGTCGGCTGGTGTGCGGGATATCATTGCCCAGGCTTGGGGCAGCGTGCACAGGCCGTCGTCAACCAGACGGAAAGCCGCTTTGGCGAGGGCGGGGTAGTGATAGTCCGAGACCAACACGTCACACAGCCCTTCGGCGACCAGATTGGCGGCGCGAATGTTGCCCGCCTGCGATCCGCCTCTGACGACATTCGGGGCGCCCATAATCACACAATCCCCAACGGCTTTGGCCACCGCAGCCGCGCCACGTGCCGTGGGAAATTCGCAAATCCGTGCACCAATCAGGGAAAACCGCTCGCGCGTGTCGGCATCGGGGTCATCATGGCTGCCGTAGCGAATTCCCAGCGTGTCAAACGCATCCGCAAGCGTACAAAGATAGCGCGGCACGCGGGCTTCCTGTTCGATGGCGTCGTTGACGATGGCCATGTGCTGTGCGGCTGTGCGCCCGCTTTTCGTGGCCCAAAGCATGATCTCGTCGGGCTTTTCACGGGCCAGCTGGCGTGCTTCGTCGAGGTGATTGTTGAAGACAACATAGTCGATGGCATGGCGGCGAACGGCCGCCAAAAGCCGGTCTGTTGTGTCGACGGTATGGGTTTCGCAGCGCACTTGAATGCGCAGATCGCTGACCGCGTGGGGGCGGTAATGGTCCAGTGCATCAAACAGGTCTTCGGCAAAATCAGGGCCGCGATGGCCGCCTTCCCAGCTCCAGCTTTGGGCAAGCCATGCGGTGGTCACACCATTGGCCGCCATGTCGCGGTCGGTGGCGCGCAGACCCATTTCCAGCGGAAACGGCGCGGAGGGACGTGGTGCGATGTGGCGCTCAAATGCGTCGCCGTGCATGTCGATAATGCCGGGCAAAAGCAAGTAACCGGACAGGTCTACTTCCGGCAACGGGCCTTTTGAGATGCGTCCTTTGTCAACCACCAGAGAGCGGCTTTGCAGGGTGCCATCGCGCAGGATTTTGGCGCCTGTAAGGCGCAGGGACAGTGTTGATCTGGACATGGGTTATGCTCAATCTCGGTTTTCTCGAACCGTACATGTCCTATGTGTCGCCTGCGTGACGGGTGGCGGGTTTTTGCCCCTATTCAGACAGGGTCAATGTCACGCGGTCTCCGGCAAACCACGTGGTGCCAAATTCGATGGGGCGCTGGTTGGTGTCGACGTTTACCCCGACGGAGCGCAGGATTGGGTCGCCTTCTGAAATGCGCAGATGCAGGGCCTGCGTTGCGGACGCGGGACGTGCCGCCAAGCGGGTCTGGGCACGGGTGTAGTCGGTGATGCCATGTTCCTTGAGCGCCGCGGTGACAGAGCGCAGGCGATCAAGTTGGGCGGTGAGATCCGGAAAGCGGTCGGCGGGAAAGACAGAGCGGAAGACGGCGATGGGTTGACCATCCGCGAGCGACAGACCGTCGTAGACGTGAACTTGTGCGCCCTCAGAAAGGCCAAGGGCGTCGGCTTCGGTCGCGTCAGCGAGGCGTGTTTCAAGATGCAGTATTTCTTTGCCCGGTAGACGCCCGGCCTGTTCCAGATTGCGGTGGTAGCGGACGCGTTTGCCGATCGCATAGTCTGTAGGAACCTGAGCCACAAAGACGCCCGCGCCGCGGCGGGCGTGGATCAACCCATTGTCAGACATGGATTTTAGAGCGTGGCGAACCGTATGGCGGTTGACCCCGAAGCGTGCGGAAAGCTCGGCCTCGGTGGGCAACTTGTCGCCCGGTCCATAGCGGCCTTCGGCGATGTCTTCGGTCAGAGCGGCGGCAATGGACTGCCAGATAGGTGTGCGTTTGACTGTCATCAGAGGTCTTTTGTCATGAAAAGTTCACGGGTCTTGGGATTGCGCGACTCGCATCGTGCGGCTAGGATTTGTCTAGTTGTATAGGAATATAGACAAATCAGCAAGGTGTCTAGATGACCGCAGAAAATAACAGACGCTCATGGATGTCGGTGTTGGCCAAGACGCCAGCGGGACGGCTTTTGGCGCTTTGGCATGAGTTGGGCGCAGAGCCTGATTTTCACTGGCTGCGCGCGCCGGAGATTGGCGCGACGATGGTACGAGGCCGCCTCGGTGGCACCGGTGCTCCGTTCAATTTAGGGGAAATGACGCTGACACGATGTGCGTTGCAGCTGGAGAGTGGCGCGGTTGGACATGGGTATGTGCAGGGGCGCGACAAGGACAAAGCGCGGGTCGCTGCGTTGGTGGATGCGTTGATGCAGACCGAACAGGCCGAGGCTGTGCGCGCGGCGATCCTGACGCCGTTGCAGGCAGAAATGACGGCCAGCAAAGGCACGCGTGCGGCAAAGGCTGCGGCGACGAAGGTGGATTTCTTCACCATGGTGCGGGGGGAAGACTGATGGATGCAGATGTCCTAAAGGGCGGTTTTGCAGATGCGCCGATTGAGGCAGCACATGCCTTTCGCGCGGCGATGACTGCGATTGCGCGCCCCGGAAAGATCGAAACCCTAAAAGGCGCGGTGCCGCCTGCGCCGATGTCGGTGGCGGCGGGAACCTTGGTTCTGACGTTGTGCGACCCTGACACGCCTGTCTTTCTTGCGGGCGAATGGGATTGCCAGCCGGTGCGCGACTGGATCGCGTTTCATGTGGGTGCCCCGATTGTGAGCGCTGCTGAGGCGATGTTTGCGATTGGCGATTGGGCGGGTTTGGCGCCGCACACGCAGTTTGCGATTGGCACGCCGGAATACCCGGATCGCTCGGCCACTTTGATTGTCGAGTGCGACGCTTTGAAAGCAGACGGCGCGGTGCTGCGGGGCCCCGGCATCAAAGACACGGCGTCGATGGGATTGCCTGAAGTAGACGCGTTTCAGATGAATGCGATGCTGTTTCCCTTGGGCTTGGACTTTTTCTTCACCAGCGGGGACCAAGTGTCCGCGTTGCCACGTACAACGAAAGTGGAGGCGGCCTGATGTATGTTGCAGTTAAAGGCGGCGAGCGTGCGATTGACAATGCGCACGCGTGGTTGGCCGAAGAACGGCGCGGTGATCTGGATGTGGCTGAGCTGTCGATTGCGCAAATCCGCGAACAGCTGTCACTGGCTGTGAACCGTGTAATGGCAGAAGGGTCGCTGTATGACCCCGATCTGGCGGCGCTGGCGATCAAGCAATCCCGCGGCGACATGATCGAGGCGATTTTCCTGATCCGCGCCTATCGCACCACATTGCCCCGGTTTGGTGCCACGGCCCCTGTGGACACCGAGGCGATGGCTTGTGACCGACGGATTTCGGCGACCTTTAAAGATGCGCCCGGCGGGCAGGTCTTGGGGCCAACGTTTGACTACACACACCGTTTGCTGGATTTTGCTTTGGCCGCCGAGGGGGACATTCCTGAAGCGCCCCAAAGTGAGCCGCGCACGGAGGTCACACCGCATATCACCGAGTTCCTCAATCAAGAGGGTTTGATCCAGACCGAAGTGTCATCGGATGACGTTCCGGGGGATTTGACGCGCGAACCGTTGGAATTGCCAAGTTCGCGTCCTTTGCGTCTGCAGGCTTTGACGCGGGGCGATGAGGGATTTGTTCTGTCGATGGCCTATTCGACGCAGCGTGGCTATGGCCGAAACCATGCCTTTGTAGGCGAGTTGCGCATCGGCAAAGTGGCTGTGGAAATGGACATCCCTGAATTGGGTTTCGCGATCGAAGTTGGTGAGATCGAGTTGACGGAATGTGAGACAGTAAACCAGTTTCAGGGCTCCAAGACCGAGCCGCCGCAGTTCACGCGCGGTTACGGACTGGTGTTTGGACAATCCGAGCGTAAGTCGATTTCGATGGCTTTGGTGGACCGTGCGCTGCGCTGGCAAGAGCTGGGCGAAGACAACATGGGCGCGCCTGCGCAGGACGAAGAGTTCGTGCTGTATCACTCCGACAACATTCAGGCGACGGGCTTTTTGGAGCACATCAAGCTGCCGCATTATGTCGATTTCCAATCTGAGTTGGAGCTGATCCGCAAGCTGCGCCGCGAGGCGATGGAAAACATCAATCCCGTGCAGGAGGCGGCGGAATGAGCGATTATAACTTTGCCTATCTGGACGAGCAGACCAAACGCATGATCCGGCGCGCGATCCTAAAGGGGCTTGCCATTCCCGGATATCAGGTGCCGTTCGCCAGCCGCGAAATGCCAATGCCTTATGGCTGGGGCACGGGCGGTGTGCAGGTGTCTGCCGCGACCCTCACGCCGGATGACACCTTTAAGGTCATCGATCAGGGGGCAGATGACACCACCAACGCTGTGTCGATCCGCAAGTTCTTCGAGAAGACCGCAGGCGTGGCCACAACCGAAGAAACCAGCGCGGCAAGCGTCATTCAGACCCGCCACCGCATCCCAGAGGACGAACTGCGCGAAGATCAGATCCTTGTGTATCAGGTGCCAATTCCCGAGCCTTTGCGGTTTCTGGAGCCGTCTGAGGTGGAAACACGCAAGATGCACAGCCTTGAAGAATATGGCCTGATGCATGTCAAACTGTATGAGGACATCGCCAAACACGGCGCGATTGCCACGTCTTACGCCTATCCGGTGAAAGTCGAGGGGCGCTATGTGATGGACCCAAGCCCAATCCCGAAGTTCGACAACCCGAAGATGGAAATGGCGGGCATTCAATTGTTCGGCGCGGGGCGCGAACAGCGGATTTACGCGCTGCCGCCGTATTGTCAGGTGGTCAGCCTCGATTTTGATGACTTCCCGTTTGAGGCCAGCAAAGCAGATCACGCCTGCGACATGTGTGGCGCGACCGACAGTTATCTGGACGAAGTTATCATGGATGACGCGGGCAACCGGATGTTTGTGTGTTCGGACACAGATTATTGCGCCAGCCGCCGCAAGGCGGGGCATGTGGGTGCGCAAGGCACACCTTTTGAGGAGGACGCGGCATGACACCGCTTCTGCAAGTTCAGAACATCAGCAAGTTTTACGGCCACCGGATTGGCTGTCAGGACGTGAATTTCGATCTCTACCCCGGAGAAGTCATGGGGATTGTTGGGGAAAGCGGTTCGGGCAAATCTACGCTCCTCAACTGCCTCGCCGGTTTTCTAACTCCAGAGACCGGCGAGGTGCGATTTGAAATGCGCGATGGCGAGATGCGCGACACGGTCACGATGAGTGAGCCGGAGCGTCGTATGCTGAGCCGCACCGATTGGGCCTTTGTGCATCAACACGCGCGCGACGGGTTGCGGATGAACGTGTCGGCGGGCGGCAACGTTGGCGAGCGGCTGATGGCTGTGGGTGCGCGGCATTACGGCAATATCCGTGCTGAGGCCGTCGATTGGCTGGGCCGGGTTGAAATCAGCGAAGAGCGTGTGGACGATCGCCCGACGCAGTTTTCCGGCGGGATGCAGCAGCGTTTGCAGATTGCGCGCAACCTGGTGACAGGGCCGCGGTTGGTGTTCATGGACGAACCCACGGGCGGGCTGGATGTGTCGGTGCAGGCGCGCTTGCTGGATTTGTTACGCGGATTGGTGCGGGAAATGGGACTGAGCGCCATTATCGTGACGCATGATCTGGCCGTGGTGCGTCTGCTGGCGGACCGGTTGATGGTGATGAAGGATGGTCATGTGGTGGAAACCGGCCTGACCGATCAGGTGCTGGATGATCCGCAACATGCGTACACGCAGTTGTTGGTGAGTTCGGTTCTGCAAGTTTAAAGGCGGGGAGGGGGCTGTCTGCCCCCCGTCGCAAGCGACTCCCCCCGAGGATATTTTGGGCAAAAGGAAGCTCTGATGATCGAGATCAGGAACCTCAGCAAGACATTCACCCTGCACAATCAGGGTGGCGCAGTCATTCCGGTGATGCACGGCGCAGAGTTGGTGGTGGCGCCCGGTGAGTGCGTGGCGTTGACCGGCGCGTCGGGCGCCGGCAAGTCGACGTTGATGCGGATGATATACGGCAACTATCTCGCTGCGGGCGGGTCGATTGTCGTGGACGGCGTCGACGTCGTACAGGCGGAACCACGCGAGATTTTGGCGTTGCGGCGTGACGTGCTGGGCTATGTGAGCCAGTTTCTGCGCGTGGTGCCGCGCGTGCCAACCGTGGATGTGGTGGCGGAGCCGTTGTTGGCGGTGGGGGCCGAAGGTGAAGCAGCGCGCGCCAAAGCGCGGGAGTTGTTGGCGCGGTTGAATATTCCCGAAAGGCTGTGGTCGTTGTCGCCAACATCCTTTTCAGGCGGCGAGCAGCAGCGCGTGAACATCGCGCGCGGTTTTGCGCACGACTATCCGGCGATGTTGCTGGATGAGCCTACGGCGAGTTTGGATGCAACCAACCGCGAGACGGTGCTGAGCCTCATAGAAGAGGCAAAGGCGCGTGGTGCTGCCATCGTTGGCATTTTTCACGATGAAGCGGCGCGGGCGCGGGTTTGCGATCGCGAGATCGACGTGTCGATCTATACTCCAGGTTTGACGGCGGGAGCTGCATGATGGCGGTGCGCGTGATCGGTGTTGTCGGGCCATCCGGCGTAGGCAAGGATACCGTGATGGAAGCCTTGGCAGCGGCGGACGCACGGGTGCGGCTGGTTCGGCGGGTGATCACGCGGGCGGCCGGTGCGGGCGGTGAAAACTCGGTTGGTGCAACCGAGGCGGAATTTGATGCATTTGTCGCGCAAGACGCTTTTGCCTTGTGGTGGGCCGCGCATGGGCTGCTCTATGGCGTGCCGCGTGACGGGCTGGCGGTTGATGACGCGGACGCGGTTGTGTTGGTGAACTTGTCGCGCAGCATTCTCGACAAGGCGCGCGCGGCATTTGACGATTTTGCAGTGCTCTCTTTGACAGCCGACATTCCAACTCTGGCGGCGCGATTGGCGGCACGGGGACGGGAGAGCGCGAAAGAGATTGAAGGCCGTTTGGAGCGGGCCGCCAGTGAGCAACCGCAGGGCGCGGATGTGATTGAGATTTCCAATGACGGCGCGCTTGAGGAGACCGTGGCGCGGGCTTTGGCCGCGCTTCAGCCGGTGAGGGTATGACGTTGGATTTCGTGAAACATTCCTGCTTCGTCCTCGCCCACGAGGGTCAGGCTGTCGACCACAAACGGGGTTGGCAAAAACGGGGTCACGTGCGGCGTCAGCGCAGCAATTGTGGCCTCGGCGTTTTTGCCAAGGCGACCGGACATAGTGATGTGAAAGCGGAACTCGTCCATCACATAGGGGTAGCCCCATTGCGCCAAGAGCTGCTCTTGGCGGGCGGAAAGGCTGGATTTACGACGACGCTCCAGCTCGTCCGCGCTGGGTGGTGCGCGAAAAGCATCGAGATCGCGTACGGCATGACCCGCGAGCGCGGCCAAGGACGCCTGATCACCGATGATGGTCAACGCGATAAAGCTGCCGATGCGCGACAGTTGCAGACCGTCCAGCGCCACCGGCGCGAGGTTGGTGCAAAGCGCGCTGAAGGCGCTGCGCAGACCCGCAATTTCGGTGCCCTCTGCGAGAAAAAACGGCGGTTTGATTGTGCCGTGCAGGCCGTATTTGCGCGGCGTCGCGGTGATTTCAGCGATTTGCAGGGGCAAATCGTTTACATGGGGATGCGCCACTGCCGTGCCGGTGATCACGTCCCAACCCAACCAAGCCGCACCAAAATCAGCCAATGCGCCAGGACGCGGTGTGTAGTAAATGCCGTATCTTCGGAACTGCATGATGACTCTTTCAACCTTTTGACAGCGAATGCCAAGAATGCGTGACACCCACATGACACAAGAGATGATCCTTGCAAATGCCACCCTTGTTTTGCCCAACGAGACCGTAACCGGGTCTATTGTTGTGCGCGACGGGCTGATTGCTGAGATGGACCAGGGGGCCGCTGTGCCAAGCGGCGCGCAGGACTGCGAGGGGGACTATGTCGCTCCGGGTCTGGTCGAGTTGCACACCGACAACCTTGAGCGACACATGCGGCCACGGCCCAAAGTGGACTGGCCGCATCAGGCGGCGATTGTGGCGCATGACGCCGAGCTGGCGAGTGTTGGCATCACGACGGTATTTGATGCGCTGCGCGTCGGGTCGATCTTGAGCGATCCAAACAAGAAATACGGGAAATATGCGCGGTCGGTGGCGAATGAGATCCTGTCGATGCGCGACAGCGGCGGGTTGCGGATCAGCCACCACATCCATTTGCGTGCCGAAACCTGTTCGGAGACATTGGTGGAGGAGTTGGAAGAGTTCGGTCCAGAAGACCGTATCGGCATCGTGAGCTTGATGGATCACACGCCGGGGCAGCGCCAGTTCACGGATCTGTCGAAATTTGAGGCCTATGTTCGCGGCAAGTACGCGATGGATGCGGATGGGTTTGACGAGTACATGGCGTTTCTTGTTGGGCTGCATGACACGTTCGGTCTCAAACATGAGCGTGCCACGGTTGACGCTGCGGAGCGGTTCGGTGCGGTATTGGCAAGCCACGATGACACGACGGCGGCTCAGGTGGCCACATCGGCGGGCTATGGTATTCGCTTGGCGGAGTTTCCAACCACGGTCGAAGCCGCAAAGGCGAACCATACCCACGGCATTGCCAATATCATGGGCGGGCCGAACCTAGTGCGCGGCGGATCACATTCGGGCAACGTCGCGGCGATGGAGTTGGCGGAGAAAGGCCTGTTGGACATTCTGTCGTCGGATTATGTGCCGTCGTCTTTGTTGTTGGGCGCTGTCATGCTTGGCAATCAATGGGGTGACATGGCCAAGGGGCTGCGCACGGTCACAGCCGCGCCTGCGGAATACACCAATTTGACGGATCGCGGGCGCTTGGCGGTGGGACTGCAAGCTGACCTGATCCGATTTAGATTGACCGAAGGTGTGCCTGCGTTGCGGGCCGTGTGGCACAAAGGGGTGCGGGCGGCTTAAAGTTGGTCAAAGGCCGCGGCGTAGGACACTGCGAAAGGCGTCTTTAGCGCACCGGGTGTCAGCTCAAGCGCCATGAAGTACGGCCCGGCAAAGACATTGGTGAAGCCTTTGGCGATGTCCACCGAATAGCCGAAACGTGTGTAGTAGTCCGGGTTGCCCAAAACAAAGCTGGCTTGCCAGCCGTCCATTTGCGCTTGGGACAAGCCACGGCGGATGAGCTGCGCGCCTATGCCTTGTTTCTGGTGATCGGGTGCGACGGAGACTGGCGCGAGGCCCAAGGCGCGGACGGGTGCGGCCATGGGCGAGAACATCACATGGCCGATGATGTCACCGGGCGTTTCAGGGCGAATATGCATAAAGCGAGATTAGGGGCTGTGGCATTTGAAGTCTATTGTCAGGGATAGGGTTGCAGCTCGTTTGGCGGTGCGAGATCGCCCTAAAAACTGCAGGTAGCAACCGGATTTCGTGCGGAGTCAGACACGCACAGAAGAAGACGTTAGGCCGCTTGCAGAAAACGCTCACATTGCGCCGCTCCTGCGTTTACTTTGCAAGGTGGCGGAGGTCTGCTCGGGAGGTTGACGGTTGCGAAACCCGCGTTTACAAAAATGGTTCAGGGGTCTGCAAGAACCTCGTGAGGCGCCAGCCCAAACTTGCATCCTTCCAACCTGTTCAAGGAGGATGCTTTATGGCGTCATACAATGAAATCCCCGTTTCGACATTGGCCCGCTTGGTGGGCACACCAGACTGCCCCGTGCTTTTAGATGTGCGCATAGATGCAGATTTCGAAGCGGACCCGCACCTGATCCCCGGCGCGGTCCGTCATCCCTTTCTAGACGTGCTTGAACTAGCCGACGCGCTCGTGGGCCGTTCTGTTGTCATCTATTGTCAGAAGGGCCTGAAGATCAGCCAGGGTGCTGCTGCGTTGTTGCGATCAGCCGGTGTGAAGGCGGAAGTCCTTGAAGGCGGCCAGTTCGCGTGGAGGGATGCCGGACATCCGATGGTTCTTGCTGAAAAGCTCCCGCCGCTTGATGCCAGCGGGCGCACGGTCTGGGTCACGCGACACAGGCCAAAGATCGACCGGATCGCCTGTCCCTGGCTTATTCGCCGGTTTATCGATCCAAACGCTCAAATACTTTTCGTCGCAGCCTCGCAGGTCTCCAATGTGGCGGAACGTTTTAGTGCGACGCCCTTCGACATCGAAGACGTGTTCTGGAGTCATCGCGGCGAAAAATGCACATTCGATACGATGGTTGAAGAATTTGGCATTAAACATAAAGCGTTGGAGCGATTGGCCTTAATCGTTCGCGGTGCCGACACCAACAGGCATGATCTGGCCCCTGAAACAGCAGGGCTTCTTGCCGCCTCATTGGGCCTGTCGCGAATGTATCGCGACGACCTTGAACAACTCGAAGCTGGCATGGTTCTTTATGATGCATTCTATCGATGGGCGCGCGATGCGACGGCCGAAGGACACGACTGGCCTGCCGCGTCGGCGAGGGGATAGATCATGAGTTTATCCAGTAACGTGCGGGTTGATGAAACCCCGACGCTTGCGGAAGCGACACAGGTTTGGTGGAAGATCGGTATTCTGTCGTTCGGGGGGCCGGCGGCCCAGATCGCGCTTATGCATAAAGAGATCGTCGAGGACCGCAGTTGGCTTTCTGAGCAGCAATTCCTGAATGCGTTGAGCTTTTGTATGCTCTTGCCTGGCCCTGAGGCGATGCAATTGGCAACCTATGCCGGGTGGCGGTTGCATGGCACGCGAGGGGGTCTGATCGCGGGGCTGTTGTTTGTGCTGCCCGGTGCCGTTGTGATCATGATGCTAGCGGCGATTTACAGCATCTATGGCAACGTGCCCCTCGTAGAGGCTTTGTTTTATGGCATCAAGGCAGCCGTTCTGGTGATCGTGGTTGAGGCGCTGATGCGGGTCGCGAAAAAGGCGCTTTCGCAGCGCGTGCACTGGATCATCGCCGGTATGACGTTTGTTGGGTTGTTCTTTCTGTCCATTCCATACCCGCTGATCGTGCTTATTGCGGGAGTGTTTGGCTGGTTCATGGGAACTCCGGATGCAGATGGGCAGACCATTGGCACCGCGCATGTGTCGGTCCGCAAGACCATTGGCACAATTGTCCTGTGGCTGGCGATCTGGCTTTTGCCGCTGATGGCTCTCGCAGGTTCGGGCGCGCCGGAACTTCTGGTCGAAGTCGGCATGTTCTTCTCGACGCTTGCCGTTGTGACCTTTGGCGGTGCCTACGCGGTCCTCGCCTATATGGCGCAGGATGTTGTGGGGCACTTCGGCTGGTTGACAGCGGGGGAGGTTGTCGATGCGCTCGGCTTGGCCGAAACCACGCCCGGGCCGCTTATTCTGGTTACGCAATTCGTCGGGTTTCTTGCAGGGTTCAAAGAGGGCGGGCTTCTTCTTGGGCTGAGCGCTGCTGTGGTGGCTCTATGGGTCACCTTCGCGCCGTGCTTTCTCTGGATTTTTGCCGGTGCCCCATACATCGAATGGATATCAAGCCAACCGAGGCTGCGAGGAGCTCTCAAGGCGATCACTGCCGCAGTCGTTGGTGTCATCCTAAATCTCTCGATCTGGTTCGCGATGCATGTGTTGTTCGCTGACGTCAGTCAGCAGAAGCTTGGGCCTATCACGCTTTGGAGGCCGGACATTGAAACCGTCGAATGGCTCACTGTCGCCCTGTTCCTTATTAGCGGGTTTTTGGCCTTTCGGTTGCACTGGGGTATCATCAGGGTTCTCTTCGTCGCGGCGCTTCTGGGCGCTGGTTTGCGACTGCTGATCTGACGCCAGATATACTTGGTGCTTGGCGGACGGACCCAACGAAAAAGCCCCGGCTTTCGCCGGGGCTTTTTGAATTCGTCTGTCGTCAAGCTTAGCCGATTGCAGCCGCTTTCACGTCTGCGTCGATGTAGGGCAGGTATTGCTCGAAGTTGTCAGCAAACATGCCCACCAGTTTGGCGGCTTGGGCGTCATAGGCGTCTTTGTCGGCCCATGTGCTGCGTGGATCGAGCAGGCTGTCATCAACACCTGGTACAGAGACGGGCACTTCGAAGCCGAAGTTGGCGTCTTTGCGGAACTCAACGTGGTTGAGCGAGCCGTCGAGCGCTGCGGTCAGCAAAGCGCGGGTGGCTTTGATCGGCATACGCGAGCCTGTACCATAAGCGCCACCGGTCCAGCCGGTGTTGACCAGCCAGCAGGTGGTGCCGTGCTCGGCAATCTTTTGACGCAGCAGGGCGCCGTACGCTTCGGGGCGACGTGGCATGAAAGGCGCGCCAAAGCAGGTCGAGAAGGCAGGTGATGGTTCGGTCACGCCACGCTCGGTGCCAGCCATTTTGGCGGTGAAGCCCGACAGGAAGTGATATTCTGCTTGCGCGGGTGTCAGGCGGGCCACCGGAGGCAGCACACCGAATGCGTCGCAGGTCAGCATGATCACGTTCTTGGGGTGGCCGCCTAAGCCGTTGTCCGACGCGTTCGGGATCGACTCCAGAGGATAGGCGCAGCGCATGTTCTCGGTCAGGCTGCTGTCCTCAAAATCGAGTTCCTTGGTGTCTTCGTCGTAGACCATGTTCTCGATCACAGTGCCGAACATTTGCGTGGTGGCGTAGATTTCTGGCTCTGCTTCGGGGTTGAGGCCGATAGTCTTGGCGTAGCAGCCGCCTTCGAAGTTGAAGGTGCCGCGATCGGACCAGCCGTGCTCGTCATCGCCGATCAGCGTCCGGTTGGGGTCAGCAGAAAGCGTGGTTTTGCCGGTGCCGGAGAGACCAAAGAACACGGCGCTGTCGACCGGGTTGCCTTTGGCATGGTTGGCGGAGCAGTGCATCGGCATGATGCCTTTTTCCGGCAAGATGTAGTTCAACAGGCCAAAGACGGATTTCTTGTTTTCGCCGGCGTATTCGGTGTTGCCGATCAGGATCATCTTTTTGTCGATGTTCACGGCAATCACTGTCTCGGTGCGGCAGCCGTGCTTTTTCGGGTCCGCCTTGAAGGTCGGGCAGTTGATGATGGTATAATCAGCCACGAATGTGTCCAGCGCGTCGCGGGTGGGACGGCGCAGCAAGTGGCGGATAAAGAGGTTGTGCCAAGCCAATTCGTTTACCACACGCACGTTGATTGCGTGGGTTGGGTCGGCGCCGGCTGTCAGATCCTGCACAAAGTATTCGCCGCCTTTCATATGCTCGAGCATATCGGCGTGCAGGCGATCAAAGGCGTCTGCTTCCATCGGGGCGTTGTTTTCCCACCAGATGGTGTCTTCGGTGGTGGGGGTGCGGACGGTGAATTTGTCCTTGGGCGAGCGGCCGGTGAATTCACCGGTGCTGACAAGGAATGTGCCGCCATTGCCCAGAGTGCCCTCGCCACGCTTAAGCGCGTTTTCGATCAGGGCGGGCTCCATAAAGTTGTAATAGACATTTCCCAGACCTTCGATCCCTTGATCTTGCAGGCGGAAGTTCGGGTTTACCCGTCCAAATGTCATTTTTTACACTCCTGTAGCCGCATTTTGTTGGCGGCGGTCCTTTTAAGCCCTCGGAACGAAATAATCTTGCGCGTTCAAACGCTCCGAAGCGTGACACGGCGGTCATAACATGCGGTTTCCAAGGATGAACAGGCGGCTTTGACGCAGTTAGCGCAATCAAATGCAGGTTAGCGCAATCAAATGTTCCTATTGGCGCCTGGGTGCCCGTTTGCGCAACAAAAGTGAGACAAATTAGCCATTCGGAAGTGAATTTGAGGCCAAATGAGGGCGAAATAAGACGCGAATCGCACTTTTACATTGATTGCCGGAGTCCCTAATGCGCATACTGGCGCAAAAAACAGGCAATAAAACGAGCAACATAAGGATCTGACAGATGTCGAAGATCGCCTTGGTGGACGACGACAGGAATATCCTGACGTCCGTATCTATGACCCTTGAGGCAGAGGGATTTGAAGTAGAGACCTACAATGACGGCCAGCAAGCGCTGGACGCATTTAACAAAAAACTCCCGGACATGGCCGTCCTGGATATCAAAATGCCGCGCATGGATGGCATGGACCTGTTGCAGCGTTTGCGACAGAAAACCGCGATGCCGGTGATTTTCCTGACGTCTAAAGATGACGAGATCGATGAGGTTCTCGGCCTGCGCATGGGGGCGGACGATTACGTCAAAAAGCCATTCTCGCAGCGTCTTTTGGTTGAACGCATCCGCGCGCTTCTGCGTCGGCAGGAAGCAGTCGACGGCGAAATCGTCGGCGATACCGAAGATACAAAGATCATGGAGCGCGGCGAGTTGACGATGGATCCGCTGCGCCACTCGGTCAGCTGGAAGGGTCAGGACGTGACCCTGACGGTGACGGAATTCCTGTTGCTGCAGGCGCTGGCACAGCGTCCCGGTTTTGTGAAAAGCCGCGATCAGCTGATGGATGTGGCCTATGACGATCAGGTCTATGTCGATGACCGTACAATTGACAGCCATATCAAGCGTTTGCGCAAGAAGATGCGGACTGCTGATTCTGACTTCTCAGCGATTGAGACGCTCTATGGCATCGGTTATAGGTACAACGAAGAGTAACGACGCAAGGCCGGAAGGACCGACGTGCAGGACATGGCCCAAGGGCGGGACGGAGACGTTGTATTGGGCGATGACTGGGTCGCGCCCGAAGCCAACGTCGAAAGGGAGATGCGCGGACGGCGGGAACGTCGTCGGCTTTTGCCGCTGAGCAAATCCCCGCTAACGCGCAAGATCATCACTTTCAACCTGATCGCGTTGTGCGTTCTGGTCGCGGGTATCTTGTATCTCAACAGTGCACGCGACAGTTTTGCGGTGCAACGTGCTTCGGGCCTGATTGCCGAAGGACGGTTGATCGCGGGTGCCTTTGAAGCGCAGATGCCGTCTGGGGCGCCGGTCAATTTGGCAACTGATGATGGTGTCAAAGTGGGCGGTACGCTGGAAAAGCTGCCTTTGCAAAAAGGTACAAGCGTCTTTGTCTTTGACACTTCCAAGAACGCCGTTGGCATGAAGGTCGGGGAGGCCACGTCAAGCGCAGCGCAGGCTTTGGCGGAACGTCCAGAGGGCACGCCGCTTACATCGACACTGAACAAACTGTGGGAAACCATCGGAGGAGATGGTGAAAGCGGGCTGGGAGAAGACGCCGAAAGTGAAGCGCGTCTTAGCCAGATTGCGGAGCTGGCGCTGGCCGAAGGTGAGCATCTGGCGACGTTGGAGGCCGCTGACGGTGATACAGTGTTCGCCGTGGGTGTGGCTGTACAACAAGCCGGGCGCAACGTTGGTGCGGTGGTGCTGGTCAGCGCTGCCGGAGAGCTGGATCAGATGGTCAGTTCTGAGCGTGAGCGCGTTTTGCAGATGTTCTTGATTGCCACTGTGGTGTCGGTGGGTCTGTCGATGGTTCTGGCGTCTACGATTTCCAACCCATTGTCCGATCTGGCCGCAGCAGCCGAGATCGGGCGCGACAACGACACACGCAAGGTCAACCCGGGCCGCGTGCGTATCCCTGATTTGACGGCCCGGCCTGATGAGATCGGCCGCTTGTCCGGTGCGTTGCGCGGAATGGTTTCGGCCTTGTATGAACGCATCGACAGCAACGAGCAATTCGCGGCTGACGTGGCGCATGAGATTAAAAACCCGCTGGCCTCATTGCGTTCCGCCGTTGGGTCGCTTCGGATGGTAAAGAAGGAAGAGCATCGCGAGAAATTGCTTGATGTGATTGAGCACGATGTGCGCCGTCTGGACCGTCTGGTCAGTGATATTTCCAATGCGTCCCGTTTGGACAGCGAATTGGTCAAAGAAGAAGAGGAGCAGTTCAATCTGCTCGAGATGATTGGCAACCTGACCCAGTATCTGGGGGAGGACGCCAAGGGCAAAGGCATCGAGTTCGTCAGCGACCTGCCGGAAGTGCCAATTGAGATCAACGGACTTGAGGCGCGGCTGGCGCAGGTGTTTGTCAATCTGATCACCAACGCGATCAGCTTTTGCGAAGACGGTGACGCCATTCGCGTCTGGGCGCGCAAACGCGAAAACCGGGTGTTGGTAGTGGTCGAGGACACGGGCCCCGGCATTCCGGAACAGGCGCTTAACAAGATCTTCAACCGCTTTTACTCGCATCGGCCTGAATCCGACTTTGGCAATAACTCCGGTCTTGGGCTGGCGATCTCCAAACAGATCGTAGAAGCACATGGCGGCGTGATCTGGGCCGAAAATATCCGTCCCACAGATGCCGACATCACCTCTGAACCTCTGGGCGCCCGTTTCGTGGTCGGCCTTCCGGTGTAAGTCATGGCGACCGGCGAGGATGGCGGATCAGGCACCCACGCCGGAGCGTCAGACCTCGATGACACCACCCTGCATGCTTCCTGTGTGGCCCTTAACGGGTGCGCGGTTCTGATCACGGGCAAATCCGGCAGCGGTAAGTCCGCGCTTGCATTAGAATTGATGGCCTATGGCGCAACGTTAGTGGCAGACGACTGTACTGTCCTTCGCCAGAGTGGATCGACCTTGACGGCTCGCGCGCCAAGCACCATTCGCGGCAAGATCGAAGCGCGCGGAGTTGGCATTTTGCGGGGGCAGACCGCGACAGAAGCCGAGGTGGTGCTTGCCGTGGACATGGACAGGGTTGAGGAGGACCGCTTGCCGCATCCGCAACAGGTCGTGCTACTTGGCCATTCTATCCCCTTGTGCCGACGGGTCGAAGCAGCGCATTTTGCAGCAGCGATTCTGCAATACCTGCGCGAAGGGAGAGATGCGTGACCGCAGCGCCGTCGACATCGAAAAAGCACCGTCTTTTGCTGCTAACAGGCCCGTCCGGCGCGGGCCGTTCAACGGCCATCAATGCGCTCGAAGACAGCGGCTATGAAACCATCGACAATTTGCCGATTGGCCTGTTGGGCCGGCTGCTTTCGGATCAGCCGCTGACGGGCCCATTGGCGCTGGGTCTTGATGTGCGCAACAGGGATTTTTCCTCGCAGGCATTGCTGGAGGCGCTCGACCTTCTGAAAGGCGTCCACGAGGCCGACCCCGAGCTTTTGTACCTGGACTGTCGCGCCGATGTTCTTGCCCGACGCTACAGCGAAACGCGCCGCCGCCATCCGATGGCGCCCGACGGGGAGCCATCACAGGGCATTCGCCGTGAGTTGGAACTTTTTGCGCCTGTGCGGGCCCGAGCGGATGTGTTGATCGACACCTCAGAGCTGAGCCCACATGAATTGCGCGCGGCGGTGGAACAGCATTACGCCCCCAAAGACGGTCAATCCCTGGCGCTGACAGTGACGTCTTTCAGCTACAAACGGGGTTTGCCGCAAAGTGCCGATATGGTTTTTGATTGCCGCTTCCTGCGCAATCCGCATTGGGAGCCCGATTTGCGTCCGATGGACGGTGGGGATGCACCTGTGGGGGCCTATGTCGCGGATGATCCGTCGTTTGATCCGTTTTTCGACTCACTCACGAAAATGCTGACGACTCTGTTGCCTGCTTACATCGGAGAAGGCCGGAGCCACCTGATGATCGCATTTGGGTGCACGGGGGGGCGGCATAGATCGGTTTTTATGGCTGATTCCGTCGCGGCTGCTCTTGCACAACAGGGCTGGCGGGTGTCAATTAGGCATCGCGAACTCAACCGGGTCGCAACGCTTCCGGGACATGGGCCGGACAGCACAGCAGATGGGGAAGACAAAGCGTGATCGGAATTGTGATCGTGGCACATGGCGGGCTGGCGGGTGAGTACCTGGCAGCCATGGAGCATGTGGTCGGCGCGCAAAATGGCGTCTCTGCCATCGCGATTGAACCAGACCACGACCGGGCCACAAAGCAAGGCGAAATTTGCGCAGCAGCAGATGCCGTCGACAGCGGCAATGGCGTGGTCATCGTCACTGACATGTTTGGCGGCTCGCCCTCCAACCTCAGCCTGCGCGCCTGTGCGCCTGCCAATCGGCGCATCCTCTATGGGGCCAATTTGCCGATGCTGATCAAGCTGGCCAAAAGCCGTCACCTTGAGGTCGGGGATGCGGTGCGTTTGTCGCTGGATGCCGGTCGCAAATACATCGACAGCCAAAATATCCACACGGGGTGAGCCATGAGTGAAACCACATTACGCACACTGGCAATCGTCAACGAAAAAGGGTTGCATGCGCGGGCCTCTGCCAAATTGGTGGAAGTGGTCGAAGGGTTTGACGCATCCGCAGAAGTGTCCAAGGATGGGTTGAGCGCAAGCGGCGACAGTATTATGGGGTTGCTGATGTTGGCGGCGTCCAAGGGAACGTCTGTGGATGTCGCGACTAGCGGACCGGACGCAGAGGCGCTGGCCGATGCCATCGAAGCGCTTGTTGCCGACAAGTTCGGCGAAGGCTTTTAAAGCGAAAGACGGACGGCCAAGTGTTTGGCCGAAGAACGGGAAGAATAAGTTGGTGGACACAGTGCCAGAGCCACATATGGCGAACAAAGGCAAAGGCGGAAGCGAGACCGCCCATGACAGCGAAGGGCAGGTTTATGACCGCCGCACGCTGACCTATGCCAACTCGTTTGACGACCGCTGGACGGGCTTTGCCATTCGCGCCATCGAATGGATGACTGGCAAGTTGACCATCTTGGGCATGGTTAACAAGTTCGAGAGAAACAACGAGAAATTCCGGGGGCAACGTTTCTGGCGCGGCGCACTGGACGTAATGGGCATCGAGCTCACAACGCCTGCTGAACAGTTGGCAAACATCCCGACGGATGGCCCGGTTGTGGTTGTGGCCAACCACCCGCACGGCATGGTTGATGGCATGATCTTTGCAGATCTCATCGGCAGGGTCCGGCAGGATTACCGGATTCTGACGCGGTCTGTGCTAACTGGTCTGGACGAAGCGGCCTCGAGCTTTATGATCCCGGTGCCTTTCCCGCATGATCCGGACGCGCAGCGCAAGATGGTCGAAATGCGCGGCAAGGCCATGTCCCACCTCAAAGAGGGCGGCGTCGTTGCGCTCTTCCCTTCGGGTGTCGTTATGAGCTCTGAGAGCTGGTTTGGACCGGCAATCGAGCAAGAGTGGAATGTCTTTACCGCCCAGATGATCCGCCGTTCTGGTGCGCGGGTTGTGCCGATTTTCTATCCCGGGTCCAACAGCCGCGCATATCAGATCGCCAACAAAGTGTCGCCGATCTTTCGGCAGGGCCTTTTGCTGCATGAGATCGTCAGATCTTGTAACAAGCCGCAAAAACCCGTGGTCGGCGCGCCACTGACCGACGAACAGATGGAAATGCTGCAAAGCGATCCGCGCGGCTTTATGGCTTGGTTGCGTCAGCACACCTTGGATCTGGGCAAGTCCGGCTAAAGCCTTTTCTTCACATCTCTATGGCTCGAAATACCCCGGAGCGCGAGGCAGAGCCTCGCCCACCGTGCAGGCGTAAGCACGCGCAAAACCTGAGCGCGTCAGCGCACCGATGAATTGCGATCAGGCAGGGTCAGCGGGTCGGGACCGGCACGTCTCCACGGTAGTCATAAAACCCACGTTTGGTTTTCCGACCCAGCCAGCCGGCTTCGACGTATTTGGTCAAAAGCGGGCAGGGGCGGTATTTCGTGTCCGCCAATCCGTCATGCAGCACGTTCATGATCGCTAGGCAGGTGTCCAACCCAATGAAATCGGCCAGTTCCAGCGGCCCCATCGGGTGGTTGGCACCGAGTTTCATGGCGTTGTCGATCGACGCCACATTGCCCACACCTTCGTAGAGCGTATAGCACGCCTCGTTGATCATCGGGATCAGGATGCGGTTCACGATGAAGGCCGGGAAATCCTCGGCGCTGGCAGCGGTTTTGCCCAGCTTGGTGACGATGCCCAAGCACGCCTGATAAGTAGGTTCATCGGTTGCAATGCCACGGATCAGTTCGACCAGCTGCATCACCGGCACCGGATTCATGAAGTGGAACCCCATGAACCGCTCAGGGTGGGTGGTACGCGAAGCCAGGCGGGTGATCGAAATCGACGACGTATTGGAAGTCAGGATCGTGTCCGGGCTGAGATGCGGCTTCAGCGTGTCAAAGATCTGATGCTTGATTTCTTCCCGTTCGGTTGCGGCTTCGATCACCAAATCAGTGCCACCCAAAGCGGGCAGTTCCAAGGTGGTGGCAATGCGCGCCATCGCAGCGGCTTTCTCGTCTGCGGAGATCTTTTCTCGGCTCACTTGACGTTCGAGGTTCTTGTCGATTCGCGCGACAGCAGCGTCCAATGCGCTCTGATCGATGTCGTTGAGCAGGACTTCATAACCCGCCAGCGCCATAACATGCGCGATGCCATTGCCCATTTGGCCGGCTCCGACCACTCCGATTGACCCGATGTCCATGATCCGACCCCATTATTTGGCTTTGTCGAACCTTATGCCTGCGTTTCACCCCACCGCAAGGGGGCGGGGTGGCTAAAATTTACTGTAACTTAGCACTTTAGGCATTTGGCAAACAGTTTGCGCGAATCTGGGCGCGGGTGAGGATAGTTGTGGTGAAAATATGTCGTTTGCTAAAATGGACGCTGGTGAAATTGATTACGCTCCGTGTCGGTATGGAAAATCTCGGATCACATTTCGTGGTCCGAAAAAGACGCTTGAAGATGCCTATGTGGCTTTCATCGGTGGAACGGAGACCTATGGAAAATTTGTACCGACCCCGTTTGTGTCGCTGGTCGAAGACGAATTGGATATGGAATGCGTCAATCTGGGTTGTGTGAACGCTGGCATTGATGCCTTTCTCGCGGAGCCACCGGCGTTGGATGTGGCGCAACATGCTGATGTCACGGTGATTCAGGTGATGGGCGCGCAGAATATGTCGAACCGGTATTACAAGGTGCATCCGCGCCGCAATGACCGGTTCATCGGCGCATCGCAAATGATGCAACTGGTGTTTCCTGAGGTCGACTTCAGCGAATTTCATTTTAACCGGCATATGCTGCAAACGCTGCAGTCACGGGCGCCAGAGCGATATGCGATGGTGCGCGAAGAGCTGAAGATGGCGTGGAACGCCCGGATGAAGCTGTTGCTCAATACCATCAGCGGCAAAGTCATCCTTTTGTGGGTGTCGGCACATTCCCCGGATGACGAGGTTGCGACCTTAGAGCTTGGTCGCGATCCGTTGTTTGTTGATCGAGGGATGCTGGATGGGCTGGACCCGTTGGTCGACGGTCTTGTCGAAGTGGTTGTAACGGCTGAAGACGCGGTGCAGTCCACCGACGGCATGGTGTGCTCTGAAATGGAAAAGGTGGCGGCGAAGGTTATGCTTGGCCCGAAAGTACACGAGCTTACGGCTCGGAAGGTCGCCGAGAAGGTCAAAGACCTGATCTGACCAACTTCGCCCCGGTTGGATTATCGCAAAAGAAAAGGCCCGCCAATGAGCGGGCCTTTTTGTGTGTCTAGGGCAGGCGGCCTAGGCCGCCTGATGGGCGTTAGCCAAGCTTGTCGGTCAAGGCCGGAACGGCCTCAAACAGATCGGCAACCAGACCAAAGTCGGCAACCTGGAAAATAGGTGCTTCTTCGTCTTTGTTGATTGCAACGATGATCTTGGAGTCTTTCATACCAGCAAGGTGCTGAATGGCGCCCGAGATACCTGCGGCGATGTACAGATCCGGTGCAACGACTTTACCAGTCTGACCAACCTGCCAGTCGTTGGGGGCATAGCCCGAGTCAACGGCTGCGCGGGATGCGCCAACGGCGGCCCCCAGTTTGTCGGCGAGAGCTTCGATGATTTTGAAGTCCTCTTCCGAGCCAACACCACGACCACCGGAGACAACGATGCCGGCCGAGGTCAACTCGGGGCGATCGCTTTCGGCAACCTTGTCTTCAACCCATTCGGACAAGCCGGGATTGTCAGTAGCACCGATTGTTTCGACTGCGGCCGAGCCACCTTCGCCAGCTGCGTCAAAGGTCGATGTGCGGAAGGTGATAACCTTCTTGGCATCGGACGATTTCACAGTCTGGATGGCGTTACCGGCATAGATCGGACGCTCGAATGTGTCGGCGTCGATCACTGCGGTCACTTCGGAAAGCACCATCACGTCCAAAAGTGCTGCCACGCGGGGCATCACGTTTTTCGCGTCAGTGGTGGCAGGCGCCACGATGTGGCTGTAGTCACCTGCGAGGGACACGATCAGGGCTGCCGTCGGCTCTGCAAGGCGGTGGCCCAGAGAAGCGTCTTCAGCGACCAGAACCTTGGCCACGCCGTCGATTTTGGCAGCGGCTTCGCCAGCGGCTGCGGCAGATGCGCCAGCGGCCAGAATGGTCACGTCACCCAAAGCTTTGGATGCGGTGACAGCCTTGGCGGTGGCGTCCATCGCCAGTTCGCCATTGTTGACTTCTGCGAGAAGAAGAACAGCCATTACACAGCCCCCGCTTCTTTGAGTTTCTCGACCAGCTCGTCTACGGAGCCAACCATGATGCCTGCGGCACGCTCGGACGGCTCGGAAGTTTTAACAACTTCAAGACGCGGTGTGACGTCGACGCCGTAATCAGCAGCTGTTTTCTCGTCCAGCGGCTTTTTCTTGGCTTTCATAATGTTTGGCAGCGACGCATAGCGTGGCTCGTTCAAACGCAGATCAACCGAGATGATGGTTGGGGTCGAAACCTTGATGGTTTGCAGACCGCCGTCCACTTCGCGGGTCACAACGGCTTTGTCGCCGTCGATGTCGACCTCGGAGGCAAAAGTCGCTTGCGACCAACCCAGAAGGGCGGACAGCATTTGACCAGTGGCGTTCATGTCGTTGTCGATCGCCTGCTTGCCGCAGAGAACCAGACCGGGCTGCTCTTCCTCGACCACTTTGGCGAGGATTTTGGCAACGGCCAGCGGCTCGATGTCCTGATGTACATCGTCAGCAGCAACCACGAGAATAGCGCGGTCGGCGCCCATGGCGAGGGCAGTGCGCAGGGTTTCCTGAGCTTGCTTGACGCCAATCGACACTGCGATCACTTCGTCAGCCTTGCCGGCTTCTTTCAGGCGGATGGCCTCTTCGACGGCGATTTCGTCGAATGGGTTCATCGACATTTTTACGTTGGCGAGATCGACACCGGTCCCGTCCGCTTTCACACGGACCTTCACGTTGTAGTCAATCACGCGCTTGACAGGCACAAGTACCTTCATGGGCGTAGGACTCCTTACAAAATGTCAGAGCCGGGGTCCGGCTCAAGCAATGCTCTCTGGGCTTTGATATATTCTTGCGCGGCCGTGAAACAGAGCAAAATCGTCACGATCGCGCCTATCGACGTCACGTTGAGCGGTTTCACGTTACGTTTCTTGCAAGAATATTGCGGCGGCGCAGAAAAGTTACGTAAGGACAAATTGCGTAAGGCGTGATGTTAGCGCCACCGTGCGGAAAGCGCAGACTTAGCGATTCGCGCCGGGGACCCAGAGCACATCAGCGCGGCCATCGTCGTTGGCGATGCGTGCAGCCACAAAGAACCAGTCCGACAGCCGGTTGAGGTACGTCACGACATGCGGGTTGACCTCTTCGGACTGCGCCAGTTCCACTGCGAGGCGTTCGGCACGGCGGGCGACGGTCCGGCAAATGTGCAAATGTGCTGACAAGGCGGAGCCGCCGGGCAGAATAAAGCTGCGAAGCGGTTCGAGCCGGTCATTCATGGCGTCGATTTCCGCTTCAAGTCGCAGGACCTGACTTTCGGCCATGCGCAACGGCGGGTATTCGGCGGTGGCGTCCTTGGCCATGTCAGGGCGGCAGAGATCCGCGCCGAGATCAAAGAGATCGTTCTGAATGTAGGACAGCTGAGTGTCCATGGCGCCTGTGGCATGCAGGCGGGCGACGCCCAGCGTGGCGTTGAGTTCATCCGACGTGCCGTAGGCCGTGACGCGCGCATCGTATTTGGCGACGCGGTTGCCATTACCAAGCGCGGTGGTGCCTTTGTCGCCGGTGCGGGTGTAGATCTTGTTTAGAACAACCATGTTGATCAGCCTCCCGTGCGGAACCAGACAAATATCAGGATCATCACCACCGCAATGAATTGTGCGGCGATGCGCAGGCGCATGAGCTTGTTGGCATATTTGCGATTGAAATCGCCGCCCTTGGCAAAGGCTCCGACGCCGATCACCAGAATGACCAGCACACTCAGACATGCGATTGCGGCAACCCAGAAAAGGGGATCGTTGGCCATGATTCTGCTCCTGCTTCTTTGACGGGGTTCAGACATAGCCGCAGTTTGGGCAAAACTGAACTCCCTTGCTGGGCAACTACGGCGTTTCAGCCCTTGGAGATCACCCAGTCGAGCGTTTTTGTCGGCAGAAGCCGGCGCAGGATGGACATTATGTGGGCGGGCTTGGTGACACGATAGCGGGCGCGGGGGCGGGGACTTTCGAGCGCGTGGATGAGTTTGGCGACAACCGCCTCCGCGGGCAACTCAAACGGATCAAGGCTCTGTTTATCCTCGGCAAAGCGCGCAACGAGGCCTGTGCGGTAGCTGTCGGAGTGGGGTGAGCTTTCCCAGTTGATCCAGCGGTGAAATTGCTTCGCATTGTTGCGGCGCAAGGCAGAGGTGATCGGCCCGGGCTCTATCAAGCTGACGTTGATCGGGCTGTCGCGCAATTCGATCCTGAGGCAGTCGGCCCAGCCTTCGAGGGCGAATTTTGTGGCCACATAGGCCCCGCGATAGCGCATGGGCACGTAGCCCAGCACCGATGAATTCAAGACAATTCGTCCGTGCCCTTGCGTGCGCATGATTGGCATGAGCTGTCGTGTCAGCTCGTGCCAGCCCAACAGGTTGCTTTCCATCAGATCGCGAAATCCGTCGGTGGGGAGGTCTTCGACCGCGCCGGGCAGGCCGCGCGCCCCGTTGTGAAAGACCGCATCCAAAGTGCCACCGGTTTCGGCAATGACCTCTGCCACCGCGGCGGTGATGCTGTCGGTGTCACGGTAGTCCAGTCGAGGGCTCAGGAAGCCTTCGGCGCGCAGGCGGTCGCAGTCGCGTTGCTTGCGGCAGCTGGCAATCACGTGCCAGCCGCGTTGACGCAGGTCGCGGGCAGCGACAAGGCCAATGCCTGTCGAGCAGCCGGTAATGAGAATGGTCTTCTTGGTCATTGTGTGTCCGGCTGCCCCATTGGGCGTGTTTCAGTCGTCTGCTTCGTCGGCGCTTTCGGCGTTGAGTTGGCCGTAGTTCTGAGCGCCAATCGTGTCGTGCAGATCGAGCTGTGTTTCAAGGAAGTCGATATGACCCTGCTCGTCGTTGATCAAGCTTTCAAACAGCCCCATCGACGCATAATCGCCCACGTCGGCGCAATACTTCCGAGCTTCGGAGTAAAGGGCGACGGCTTCCATTTCCGCTTCGAGGTCGCACGCAAGGGTCTCGCGCACGTTTTCGCCGATGCGCAGCGCGTCCAACGTTTGTAGGTTTGGATGGCCTTCGAGGAAGATGATGCGGTCGATCAGGCTGTCGGCATGCTCCATCTCTTCGATGCTTTCTTCACGCATCTTCTTGGCAAGCTTGCCGTAGCCCCAGTCTTTCTGCAGACGATAGTGCAGCCAGAATTGACTGACGGCGGTCAGTTCAACCCGCAGCGCCTTGTTCAGATACTCGATAACCTTGGGATCGCCCTTCATCACGTTCACTCCTTCTGGATGGTGCGCTGCGCAGACCGCGTAATTCGGCTGGCACTTCCAGATTAGGGTTTGCGCGCATTGAGGCAACAAAAAGCTTCATGCAGCCGCCGCAATTGGGCGATTTCCCGAGGGCGTGATAGATTTTTCCAGGTGTAATAATTGCGTTGGTGTCTGACGCGCGCATCCAATTAATGGCTGAGTGAATATCGGTGTCCGAGATTCGTTCACAACTGCAGACAATCATACTTCGGGCCTTGAGCTTTGTATTTGGCCGAGAAGTACGATAAAAACGGTCAGGTAGTCAATCCTGACAAAATTAGTCTGAAGAAAAGTTTATCTACGTTTGGATCAATTGGTGATTTGGGCAAGCATTTTGCCTGCCATCCAGCCGACGCGGCCGGTTTCTTGATCGCGCAATTTCACCCAACCCTTGCCCTCGTCGCGCAGCACTTCAACTTCTTGCCCACGGGTTAGAACGCCCAAAACTGCAAACGACGTGCCCGGTCCGCCGCGCAAATTCACGCGAGAGCCACGTACCGCGCGCAAATCTTTCTGAGGTGCGTCGAGAATCACGTCGGTCGAATTCAGAGCGGCGAGTGTCGGCTGAGTCTCGATTTTTGTGTCTGGCGCAGCAAAAGAATCTGTTTGAGAGAGGGATGCAACCTTTGGCGTTTGAAAGCTTTCAGCTGATGCAGCGCTGACGTTGAGAAATGATGCGTGAGATGCAGGCGTTGCGGTAACGGTTTCGATCTTGGCTTCGGACGTGCGATGCACCGTCGGCACCACCGCTGCGGCCTGTGTAACAACAGGTTCAATGGGTGTTGGGGTGATGCGTGCGGGCTCAGGAGAAACAAGGGGATTCTGGGTTTGAGCCTGGACGACATCGCGACGGTATTTTGGTTCAAAGTCGGACCCGCCGCTGAGCTCATAAAACGCCCAAGCCATGACCGCTAAACTGACAACAACAAACTTGTTCACGAGAAAATCTCCGAAATACTGGGCACGTCACAATAAATAGGCACGCATCACGATAACAGATTATCGATGGGAGGAGTCCATCCTCAGGGGAAAAAATCCTGAATTGTCCCCATCGATCTGCTTTACCGGGGCCGCGGCCTTGGGTATCACCGCAGTATGACCGACCAGATCGACGACGACTTCTCCGCCCAGAATGTGACTGAACCGCTGCGCCGCGCCATTGGCGAGCGCTATCTGACCTATGCGCTGAGCACGATCATGCACCGCGCCTTGCCGGATGCCCGTGACGGTTTGAAGCCAGTGCACCGCCGGATTCTTTATGCGATGCGCGAGTTGAAGCTCAACTCTTCGGGTGGCTATCGTAAATCGGCCAAGATTTCCGGCGACGTGATGGGCAACTATCACCCGCACGGCGATATGGCGATTTATGATGCGATGGCCCGTCTGGCGCAGGATTTCAACGTCCGATATCCGCTGGTCGACGGTCAGGGAAACTTTGGCAACATTGACGGTGATAACCCCGCTGCCAGCCGATACACGGAAGCGCGGATGACCTCGGTGGCTGAGGCCATGTTGGAAGGTCTCAATGAGAACGCCGTCGATTTCCGCGAGAACTACGACGGCACGCTGACAGAACCTGTGGTTTTGCCGGCAACCTTCCCGAACCTTCTGGCGAATGGATCCAGCGGCATTGCGGTCGGCATGGCGACGAACATTCCGCCGCATAACATTGCCGAGCTGTGCGACGCCTGTCTGCATATGATCAAGACACCGGATGTGCGCGAAGACACGTTGCTGAACTATGTCCCGGGACCGGATTTTCCCACCGGCGGCGTGATTGTTGAACCCAAAGAAAACATTGCGCAGGCCTATCGCACTGGACGCGGATCGTTCCGGTTGCGGGCCAAATGGGAAAAAGAAGACTTGGGCCGGGGACAGTGGCAGATCGTGGTCACCGAGATCCCCTATCAGGTGCAGAAATCACGCCTGATCGAGAAATTGGCCGAGGTGATCCAAACCAAGAAAGTGCCGATCCTTGGCGATGTGCGCGACGAAAGCGCCGACGATATCCGGCTGGTGCTGGAGCCAAAATCCAAGAATGTGGACCCAGACGTCCTGATGAACATGCTTTACCGCAACTCCGATCTTGAGGTGCGGTTCTCCTTGAACATGAATGTGCTGATCGACGGGGTCACGCCCAAGGTCTGTTCGATGAAAGAAGTGCTGCGGGCGTTCTTGGACTTCCGCCGCGAGGTGTTGATCCGCCGTTCCAAGCACCGCATGGAAAAGATCGACCACCGGCTTGAGGTGCTTGAAGGCTTTATCATTGCCTTCCTCAATCTGGATCGTGTGATTGATATCATCCGCTATGATGATGCGCCCAAACAAGCGCTTATGGCCGAGGATTGGGGGATGGATCACGCGCGGGCCACCTCCGAAAGCGACTATACGTCGCCGCTGCCGACGACCGGTGAGGGCGAACTGACAGAAGTTCAGGCCGAAGCGATTTTGAACATGCGCCTGCGCAGTTTGCGTCGTCTGGAAGAGCTGGAACTGGTGCGGGAACGCGACGCCTTGATGCTGGAACGCGCCGGGCTCGAAGACCTGCTAGACAGTGATAGCCTGCAGTGGGAGCGCATTTCGGATCAGCTGAAAGAGGCCAAAAAGCTCTTTGGCAAGGACCACGAAGGTGGCGCGCGCCGTACTCAGTTTGCCGAGGCGGGCGAAGTCGAAGATGTGCCGATCGAGGCGATGATTGACCGCGAACCGATCACGGTTGTCTGCTCTCAGATGGGGTGGATCCGCGCCATGTCGGGTCACATTGACCTGACGCGTGAACTGAAATTCAAAGACGGCGACGGCCCGAGGTTTGTTTTCCACGCAGAGACGACCGACCGCCTTCTGGTGTTCGCCACCAATGGGCGGTTCTACACGCTGAGTGCCGCCAATTTGCCGGGTGGCCGCGGCATGGGTGAGCCTCTTCGATTGATGGTGGATCTCCCGAATGAAGCTGAAATTGTTGATATTTTTGTGCATGATAAAGAGCGCAAGCTGTTGGTCGCCTCAAGCGCTGGAGACGGGTTTGTGGTGCCTGAGAAAGACGTGATTGCGCAGACGCGGACAGGCAAGCAGGTGCTGAATGTCAAGGATGACGCACGCGCACAGATTTGCATTCCTGCATCCGGAGATCACGTTGCTGTGGTATCCAAAAATGGCCGTTTCCTTGTGTTCCCACTGGAAGAGTTGCCGGAACTGGGCCGCGGCAAGGGCGTGCGCATTCAGAAATACAACATGGCACGCGGACGTCAGGGCACATTGGAGTTGGATGGCGGACTGTCTGACATCACAACCTTTGACTGGGCTGAAGGTCTGAGCTGGTCGATGGGTGGTAAGACCCGTCATGAAGCAGACCTCAGCGAATGGCTGGGCAAACGCGCAGGCGTTGGCAAAAAGGCGCCCTACGGATTCCCTAAAACCTACACGTTCGGCTAAAGTCTGCGCTTCTTTCTGGTCACATACACCCCGGGGGAGACGCGGCTTGCCGCGTCGGGGGCTGGCCCCAAAGCCGCGGCATCGCCGCTGCCACGCCCAACCCCTCAAGGGGGCGGGCGCTCGCCCTAAACCGGACGCGCCGTCAGCCAGACGCCATTTTCAGGCCGCAACGTCAGGATCATCACGGGATCCGGGTCACGTCCCGCCACTGGATCAAAGCGGAAACGGGTGAGTAAAGTGGCGAGGATCATCACGGCTTCCTGTATGGCAAAGCTCGCGCCGATGCAGATACGCGGCCCGTCCCCAAAAGGCAGGTAGGCATAGCGATCCACAGTCTTGCGATCTGCGAAACGGCCGGGATCAAACGCGTTTGGATCCTCCCAGAGCGCATGATTGCGATGCAGCGCATAGATCGGGATCATAACTGTGTCGCCCGGGCGGATGTCGCGGGCACAGAGCACGTCTGCCTCTTGCGCGGTCCGCGAAATGATCCCTGCCGGAGGGTAAAGCCGCAGCGCCTCGTCCACGATCTGACGGATCAGGGGCATGCGCGCGGCTTCTTCGCCGGTGGCGGCCTCTCCTTTAATGACAGAGGAAGCCTCTGCCCGCGCCTGATCCTGAATGTCTTGGTCGTAGGCACACAGATACAACGACCAAGCCAGCGTCAGCGCGGTGGTTTCGTGGCCTGCCACAATGAAGGTCAATAAGTTGTCGCGCAGTTCGGATGTGTTCATGGATTTGGCAGTTTCGGGATCGACGCCGGCCATCAACAAATCCAGAAGGTCCGGCACCTCGCCTGCGCCGCGTGTGCGGCGGGCCTCGATCGCTTCATCCGCCACAGCTTTCATCTTGCCCACGGCTTTGCCGGAAAACATCCGCCCCGGGCGGGGAACCCAGTCGGGAATGCCAAGCATGTCGAGCAAAGAGACCTTGCCGGCCTCGGCGATATAAAGGTCGATGGCGCGGTGCACAGCGTCTGCATCAAAACTGCCGTCGCCGGAGAACGTCACCTCGGAAATCACATCAAAGGTGGTGCGCACCATCTCGTCCTGAAAATCCACGGCGCGGTTACCAGCGGCGGACACACGCGCGACAGATCGCAAAGCGGCGGCGCTCATGAACGGGGCCAGCGCCAGCATGTTGCGCTGACTGAACACCGGTGCGGCAGCCCGGCGTTGCCAGCGCCAATGGGCGCCCTCGGCGACAAAAAGACTGTCGCCAATAGCGGGGCGCAAGATGTTTTTGGTGGCTTTGGATTTGGGGTAGTTGTCGACGTTTTCCAGCAGCACCCGTCGAATCGCGCCAGGGTCCATGACCATGTGCCAGCGGATCCCGGTTTGTCCCGAAACCATCGGTTGACGCACCGCGATTTCTGGCAGAATTGACAAGAGATTGCTGCGCGCCGCCTTGAGTGACCCCATGAGCCCGAGTGGCTCGGTTGCCAATGGCACAAAAACCGGGGGTTTGCGGTCGGAAGACTTGGCCAGTGGAACAGTCACAGCGGTACTCCTGAAGTGTTTCAAGTCCGATACGTAGCGCAAGACTACGGCGATCACATCGTTGCACATAGCCTACGATTGCGCCAACCGCATGGTTCGGGTATGCCACCAGACAAAGAGAGCAAGAGGGACCGTCGAGCATGATCCGATTGGCAATTTGTGTCGCAGCACTCGCGGCGCTGGTATCCTGCACGGCCCCGAGTGGCCCCGTGACTGATGAGAAGCGTGACCTGGGCGATTTTGTGCTGGGTCACAATATTGTGGTGGCGCCACAATTCCAAAAAGGCCCGCTGTCGCGTGAGGCCTCCAAGGACGTTTTCATCGCGTCGATGAAAAACGCCATAGATGCGCGATTTGGCCGGTATGACGGCGACCGGGTTGTTCACTTTGGGATCAACATTTCGGGCTATGTGTTGGCGCAGAACGGTGTGCCGCTGGTGCTGTCGCCAAAATCCGCGCTTATCATCACCGTCACCGCATGGGATGACCGCGCCGGTGGCAAATTTAATGACGAGGCGCGCGAATTCGTTGTGCTTGAGAGCTTTACCTCAATTGGTGTGAGTTCGGGCCTCACGATGACCGCCGAAGAGCAGATGGAAAACCTGACGTTCAATGCCGCCAAGCAGATCGAATCCTGGATGTATGACAACCGCGCCTGCCTGGTGGATGACGTGCCGGCAGATGTGTTGGCACAGTGTTGGAAAGACAGTGCTCAGGAGCGGGCGGAGCGTAAGAAGCAACTGGATGAGCTGCGCTGATTGAAAGCCTGCTTGATTTTTGTCGCGCAACCAAATATGTCGCGCGCGGTAGAGGTAATCGGGTCCGAGTGACCCCCCAAACGTAGAAAGCGCCCGAGATGGCTAAGGAAAAGTTTGAGCGCAGTAAACCGCACTGCAACATCGGCACCATTGGTCACGTTGACCACGGTAAAACCACGCTGACCGCAGCGATCACCAAACAATTTGGTGACTTCAAAGCGTACGACGAAATCGACGGCGCGCCGGAAGAAAAAGCACGTGGCATCACCATTTCGACTGCCCACGTTGAATATGAAACCGACGCGCGTCACTACGCCCACGTCGACTGCCCCGGCCACGCTGACTATGTGAAAAACATGATCACCGGTGCGGCGCAGATGGATGGCGCGATCCTGGTTGTGAACGCAGCTGATGGCCCGATGCCACAGACCCGCGAGCACATCCTGTTGGGCCGCCAGGTTGGCATCCCGGCCATGGTCGTGTTCATGAACAAAGTGGACCAGGTTGACGACGAAGAGCTGCTTGAGCTCGTCGAAATGGAAATCCGCGAACTGTTGAACGAATACGACTACCCAGGTGATGATATTCCTATCATCGCGGGTTCGGCTCTGGCCGCTCTGGAAGATCGTGACGACAACATCGGTAAAGAGAAAATCTCCGAGCTGATGGCGGCTGTTGACAGCTACATCCCACAGCCACCACGTGCCGTGGATGAGCCGTTCCTGATGCCAATCGAAGACGTGTTCTCGATCTCTGGTCGCGGTACTGTTGTAACTGGCCGTGTTGAGCGTGGCGTGATCAATGTTGGCGACAGCATCGAAATCGTTGGCATCAAAGACACCCAGACAACAACCTGTACTGGCGTTGAAATGTTCCGCAAGCTGCTGGATCGCGGTGAAGCAGGCGACAACGTTGGCGCATTGCTGCGTGGTATCGACCGTGAAGCGGTTGAGCGTGGTCAGGTTCTTTGTGCACCTGGTTCGGTTAACCCACACACCAAGTTCGAAGCAGAAGCCTACATCCTGACCAAGGATGAAGGTGGCCGTCACACGCCATTCTTCGCGAACTACCGTCCACAGTTCTACTTCCGTACAACTGACGTGACCGGCACTGTTGAGCTGCCAGCAGGCACCGAAATGGTGATGCCCGGTGACAACCTGAAGTTCAACGTTGAGCTGATCGCACCGATCGCAATGGAGCAGGGCCTGCGCTTTGCGATCCGCGAAGGTGGCCGCACAGTTGGTTCCGGTGTTGTATCCAAAATCGTTGAGTAATTAGCTCACGCTAATTGTTGACTAGAAAAGGGCGTCCTTCGGGGCGCCCTTTTTGCGTTTGGGGAAAAGGCGACTTTTTGCTGCGGGGAGCAGGGGTAAAATAAAATGGATTCGCTCTGGTTTTCGACTTTACTGTTTTAAAATTACTAATAGCTTTGGGCCTCAGTAACTATCGAGGTCCAATTTGAAACAGCTTTTCACGTGGATTTTTATTTCACTGTTTATCCCCGCCGGAGCTTCTTTTGCGCAACCCGTACGCGGCGTGGAATGCTTGCAGCGTCAGTTGCTTCGGTCTGGCTATAAGCCGGTGCCGATCGATGGACTTTTGGGCGCGCGCACCGTGGGTTCCTTTTCTGAGTATAATGAACGCAACGCACTTGGGATTAAAAGGATATTCACGCCGCATATGGGAGATGCCTAGTGCCGGCTGTTGGGGGAACGAAACAGCGTACTAAAAGCTGACTGGCCATCCAACGATCGGCCCTATGAGATCGCGTTTGGTGAAGGGGTTGAACAACGGTTCCAGATCAAATTCGCTGTTGCTATCCTTAAAGCGAAAAGTCGCGTTTTGCCAATTCTTGGGATTGAGTTGGCTGGATGGGATGTAATTGCGGTTGCAACGACCCCACAAGAGCTTGTTCGGCTGGCTCTTAAAGACACGCCGTATTCAGAAAGTGCGTTAAAACGATTGGCAACCGAGACCTGTTCGCGAGTGAATACTGGAAATTCAATCTACGCCTTGGCTGTTCACGGTTTGATACTGGTTTGCAAATCGCCTGGCGCCTCGGTCGGAAGGGAAATTACTCAATCAAAACTAGAAGATCTTGCAGCCCATGAGTTCATGCATCTTGTTCAGTTTCAACTGGCGGGATCTGCCTCGTCAAACGACAGGCCAGATCAGGCGTCGGCAGAGAGGGGGCCAATTTGGTTGCTCGAAGGGTCCGCGCAGGCATTTGCAAATGCGGTGGCCTTTGATAGGCCCGCATGGACGGGACGGCTGGCGGCTATGAGAAAATTTCCAGACGGACTTCCCGATTTGAACGAGCTTGAGCATCGCGAAATGCGCAGTAGGGCGCCAATTCCGGTGTATTTCGGTGGTATGATCGGAGCCGTCGATCCGGTCGATAAAAGTGGCTTCCCGGCAATAGCCAAGTTTTACGAGATTCTCGGACGGCGCGGCGGCTGGCAACGCGCGTTTGAGGAGGCTTTTGGGATTTCAGTGGATACGTACTATACGCTTTTTGCCGAAATGGAGAGGGTAAATACGCAGGGTGCGCCCTTAAGCGGCTGGTTGCTGAGAGATTAACCCCTTGCCACCACCTTAGATCCCCTCTATATCGCGCGGGTTCTCATTGAGAATTTGGAGGCGGGGTGATTCCCGCCTTTTGGGTTCGATGAGGGTTTGCGGTGGTCGCAGGTCCTCCTCTCAACTCCCACGCCTATAAAAGGCTGACGTAATGCAAAGTCAAAACATTCGCATTCGGCTGAAGGCTTTTGATTACCGTGTCCTGGATGCCAGCACACAGGAAATCGTAGCAACCGCAAAGCGCACTGGCGCAACGGTTCGCGGCCCGATCCCGCTTCCGAACAAAATCGAGAAGTTCACCGTTCTGCGTGGTCCCCACGTTGACAAAAAATCCCGCGATCAGTTCGAGATCCGTACGCACAAGCGTCTTCTCGACATCGTAGATCCGACCCCCCAGACCGTAGACGCGCTGATGAAGCTCGACCTCGCGGCTGGTGTGGACGTCCAGATCTCGGTTTAAGGAGAGTATATGATGCGCTCCGGTATTATCGCGAAAAAAGTGGGCATGACCCGCTTGTTCATGGAAGACGGCAAACAGATTCCTGTCACCGTTCTCCAACTCGACGGCCTGCAGGTTGTTGCTCAGCGTACCATCGAAAAGGACGGCTACACTGCTGTTCAGCTCGGCGCTGGCTCTGCCAAGGCCAAACGCACCTCCCAAGCCATGCGTGGCCACTTCGCAGCAGCGAAAGTGGAACCAAAGCGCAAGCTGGCCGAGTTCCGCGTGTCCGAAGAAGGTCTGATCGAAGTGGGTGCGGAAATCTCCGCAGAGCACTTCCTCGAAGGCCAGAAAGTGGACGTTGCGGGCACCTCGATCGGTAAAGGTTTTGCCGGTGCTATGAAACGCCACAACTTCGGCGGTTTGCGCGCGACACACGGTGTCTCGATCAGCCACCGTTCGCACGGCTCGACTGGTCAATGTCAGGATCCCGGTAAGGTTTTCAAAGGCAAGAAGATGGCTGGTCACATGGGTGCAGTCCGCGTGACCACGCAGAACCTGGAAGTCGTCAAAACTGACGCCGACCGTGGTCTGCTGTTCATCAAAGGCGCCGTACCTGGTCCGAAATCCGGTTGGGTTTCTGTCAAAGACGCTGTGAAGAAAAAAGCTCCTGATGGTCTGCCTTTCCCGGCTGGTCTGAAGTCAGCTGCAACTGAAGCACCTGCGGAAGAAGTTGCCGCGGAAGGTGGTGAAGCATGAAACTTGACGTGATCAAACTTGACGGCTCCAAAGCCGGTTCGGTTGAACTGTCTGAAGACCTGTTCGGTCAGGAGCCCCGCGCGGACATCCTGCACCGTGTGGTTCGCTGGCAGCGCAACAACGCTCAGGCGGGTACTCACAAAGTGAAAACCCGTTCGGAAGTGTCCTACTCCACCAAGAAGATCTATCGCCAAAAAGGCACCGGTGGCGCACGCCACGGCGCTCGCTCGGCACCGATCTTCCGCGGGGGTGGCGTCTACAAAGGTCCAGTTGTGCGTTCGCACGGCCACGACCTGACAAAGAAGTTCCGCAAACTTGGTCTGAAGCACGCTCTGTCTGCTAAAGCCAAAGCTGGTGAACTGGTTGTCATTGAGGACGCTGCAACAGAAGGCAAGACTGCCGCTCTGGCCAAACAGGTTGCAAACTTGGGCTGGAAACGCGCTCTGGTCATCGATGGCGCATCCGTTAACGAGGCGTTCCTGAATGCATCGCGTAACATCGACGGTCTGGATATCCTGCCAACGATGGGTGCGAACGTGTATGACATCCTCAAGCGTGACACTCTGGTGATCACCAAAGCGGGGATCGAAGCTCTGGAGGCTCGTTTGAAATGAGTGCGAAAGCAGAACACTACGACGTGATCCGCAAGCCGATCATCACCGAGAAATCCACAATGGCGTCCGAGAACGGTGCTGTGGTTTTTGAAGTGGCGATCGACAGCAACAAACCGATGATCAAAGAAGCTGTTGAAGCGCTCTTTGGTGTAAAGGTCAAAGCGGTCAACACCACAATCACCAAGGGTAAAGTCAAACGTTTCCGCGGCCAGCTTGGCAAGCGTAAAGACGTTAAAAAGGCTTACGTGACCTTGGAAGAAGGCAACACAATCGACGTGTCCACCGGTCTGTAAAGACTGCTTTCTTTGAGAAAATGAAGAGCCCCCTGCCAGTGATGGCGGGGGGCTTTTTGTTGGGCATCAGCCTGTATAACGTGTGCATTCGTTAAGAAAGTGAAGAAAGTGGATCCTATCAATCAATGGCTGAGGCGCTCGAGAACGAAAAGCGAGAACGCGTTCTTTGAGGAGTTCACTTGCCCAAATTCGTTCCCAAAGGCTGAACGGGCAGCGAGAGAGCGCTTTAGTATGTGGACAATCCGGTCAGTGCCAGACTCTGGTGCAGCGCTCGAGAGTGAGTTGGCGCTGTGGGCTCAAGAGCCGGGTAGATCGTCAATTGCTCTTTTTCACGGCGATGGTCGAGTACGGCAGGCCGCTCTTAAGCAGCTTGATCAAGAACTGCTGCATCCGCTGATCGTATACGGACTGATTTCAAGGTTGAATGACTGGGCGCCGGAGGTAAGGGCTGAGGCGAAGCTCGCACTTGTTAGGTGTTTTTCCAAAACGCCATCGGACATCTTGTTTCCCGCAGTTTGGATTGTTCTTCAGTATGGAACAAGTTGGAAGAGGTGGTCTGGCGGTTGGGGCGCGTTTCTGCAGTTGGTCAACTCAAGAGAAACCCTGTTCAACGGGATTGCGGAGAAAGTGCGTTTAGATCGCTCCGGAGAGGCGTCGCGGGTGTTCCGCAATATTTGTCAAAGCCCTTTGCTGGATGCCCACCTCGAACTGTTGGCTGAGAAAGCGTCGCAACCCCACATTCGAGCATCTGCGTTGAGGTTTGCGGTGCATGGTGAGGTGACCTGGTGGAACGGTGAATTTGAACGTCAATGGATTGACAAGTCTTTGGGAAAGAGCGTTCGTCGGCGCGTTATGGTAAAAAGGCCGATAGCTAATCAGCCTAACTGGTACGCGATGGTGGAGCGTAGTTTGAGGGACGACTCGGCCGCAGTTCGAAACGAAGTGCTGGACGCACTTATCCTGTTGCGTCACGAAGATCGCTGCTCTCAACTAATTGAAATGGTTTTGGGGAGTTGTTGGCCGAAGGTGGCTTACTCCACAAAAAGCCGGATGGAATTTTTGCGATCAAAGGTGCAACTCTGATTTTATTGTTTTGTCAGGCCGCCGCGCATCGTCATGCTAAAGGAATGCCTCAGGAATGACACGCCTAGGCAGCGGCGATTTGGGGCGTCGAGTGCTGTCGAGTCATCTATCGCGGTCAGAACTTGACGAACACTCAAAGCCAGTATGACTGGGGGGTGCGAAAAATTCTAGAAATGGAGCACGCTGAGATAGTGAAATTTATTAGATACTCTGTGGTCGCCGGCTTTGTTGTCCTTGCAGTGCTATTTCACACCCCAAAGAGCTGGAGAGTGGATTATTCAGACAAGTCCGATTTAGAGGCACTTGATATGCTGGGCGCTCCAGACATCAGACCTACCGAGTTTGGATATTTCAACTACGGCTGGGTGACTGGAATCAAGGTTGGTGATTTCTACCTTCTTCCTACAATCCTTCGGCTGGAAAGGAAGATCCCGAGCGAGCTTGAACAGGGTCGTCTCTATTTGCCTATTTACTGGGACGGCATGTTTGGGTGGCTCTTTCCTGAAGATGGCGCCGGCCATCCGTAGGTGCCTTCTATTTCTTTGCTGAAGTGGCTGGAAAAATCTGGCAAATACTAACGTCTGGATCGCCACCGCGCGCGTCGTCGATACGCGGCTTGGTGCGGCGATGTAGGTATCGGCCAAGAAAAACAAGGGGCGCACTTGCCACCACCCCCCATCCCCGCTATATCGCGCAAGTCGTGTGGCCTCAGATTCGTTCTGGGGCTATTCACATTTTGAACCGGGCACCTACGGGGGCCTAAACACTTGGCACCTTAGTAGTCGGTTTTCATTGAGAAACCAGCGAGTGGGGGCCTTACACATAGCGGGCCTTGGGACACATACCTTAGGCTCTGCACGCTAAACGGAAGACAGAAAGCATGGCACTTAAGTCGTATAAGCCGACGACGCCGGGCCAACGTGGATTGGTGCTGATCGACCGTTCGGAGCTCTGGAAAGGACGCCCCGTCAAAGCCCTCACTGAGGGTCTGACGAAATCGGGTGGCCGGAACAACACCGGACGGATCACATCGCGTCGCCGCGGTGGTGGGGCGAAACGCCTCTACCGGATCGTTGATTTCAAACGCAACAAAGTAGATGTCGCGGCAACCGTCGAACGGATCGAATATGACCCGAACCGGACCGCCTTCATCGCACTGATTAAATATGATGACGGCGAGCAGGCATACATCCTTGCGCCTCAGCGTCTGGCAGTTGGTGACCAAGTCATCTCCGCAGCCAAAGCCGACATCAAGCCGGGCAACGCAATGCCGTTCTCGGGCATGCCAATCGGTACGATCATTCACAACATCGAGTTGAAGCCAGGCAAAGGCGGCCAGATCGCCCGTGCTGCTGGTACGTACGCTCAGTTTGTGGGTCGTGACGGTGGTTACGCTCAGATCCGCTTGTCGTCTGGTGAACTGCGCCTCGTGCGTCAGGAATGCATGGCCACCGTTGGTGCCGTGTCGAACCCCGACAACAGCAACCAGAACTACGGTAAAGCCGGTCGTATGCGCCACAAAGGCAAACGTCCGTCGGTTCGTGGTGTTGTTATGAACCCGATCGATCACCCTCACGGTGGTGGTGAAGGTCGTACGTCCGGTGGTCGTCACCCGGTTACTCCTTGGGGTAAGCCGACCAAAGGTGCACGCACACGCAACAAAAACAAAGCGTCGCAGAAGCTTATTATCCGCTCGCGTCACGCCAAGAAGAAGGGACGTTAATCTATGTCTCGCTCTGTATGGAAAGGCCCCTTTGTTGACGCTTACGTCCTGAAGAAGGCCGAAGCGACACGTGAAAGTGGCCGCAACGAAGTGATCAAGATCTGGTCGCGTCGCTCCACCATCCTGCCCCAGTTCGTGGGCCTGACTTTTGGCGTTTACAACGGTCAGAAACACGTTCCGGTGCTGGTATCCGAAGACATGATCGGTCAGAAATTCGGTGAATATTCGCCGACCCGTAACTACTACGGGCATGCTGCCGACAAAAAAGCGAAACGGAAGTAAGTCATGGGCAAGGCAAAGAACCCCCGCCGCGTGGCTGAAAACGAAGCAATGGCGAAAACTCGCATGCTTCGCACCAGCCCGCAGAAACTGAACCTCGTGGCCGGCATGATCCGCGGCAAGAAAGTCGAGAAGGCGTTGACCGACCTGACTTTCTCCAACAAGCGGATCGCAGCAGACGTGAAGAAATGTCTTCAGTCCGCAATTGCCAACGCTGAGAACAACCACAACCTGGACGTCGACGAGTTGATCGTTGCCGAAGCCTATGTGGGTAAAAACCTGACTCTGAAACGCGGTCGTCCGCGGGCACGGGGTCGCTTCGGCAAGATCCTGAAGCCGTTCTCGGAGCTCACGATCAAGGTGCGTCAAGTTGAGGAGCAAGCCTAATGGGTAATAAAGTCAATCCGATTGGCATGCGCCTTCAGGTGAACCGCACCTGGGACAGCCGCTGGTATGCAGACACCAAAGACTATGGTGACCTGCTTCTTGAAGATCTCAAAATTCGTGAGTTCATCAAGACCGAGTGTAAGCAAGCCGGTATCGCACGCGTGATCATCGAGCGCCCACACAAGAAATGCCGTGTGACTGTTCACACTGCACGTCCGGGCGTGATCATCGGTAAGAAAGGCGCTGACATCGAAACGCTTCGCAAGAAGATCGCTTCGATGACTGACAGCGAGCTGCACCTCAACATCGTTGAAGTGCGCAAGCCTGAGCTCGACGCAACGCTGGTTGGCGAGTCCATCGCTCAGCAGCTGGAGCGCCGTGTGTCTTTCCGTCGCGCGATGAAGCGTGCCGTTCAGAACGCTATGCGCATGGGCGCCCTGGGTATCCGGGTGAACGTCGCTGGCCGTCTGGGTGGTGCCGAGATCGCACGTACCGAATGGTATCGTGAAGGTCGCGTTCCGCTGCACACACTGCGTGCCGACATCGACTACGCACACGTGGAAGCCACGACCGCTTATGGGATCATTGGTATCAAAACCTGGATCTTCAAAGGCGAGATCATGGAGCACGATCCACAAGCGCGTGACCGTCGTTCGCAAGAAGTCCAGGATGGCCCAGCACCTCGCGGTGCAGGCGGTCGTCGCTAAGGGAGACTGATCAATGCTGCAACCAAAGCGTACAAAATTCCGCAAACAGCACAAAGGCCGTATCAAAGGTCTTGCTAAAGGCGGTTCGGATCTGAACTTCGGTTCTTATGGTCTGAAAGCAACCACACCTGAGCGTGTGACTGCTCGTCAAATCGAAGCGGCGCGTCGTGCTATGACCCGTCACATGAAACGTCAGGGTCGGGTATGGATCCGTATCTTCCCAGACGTGCCTGTGACTGCCAAGCCGATCGAAGTTCGTATGGGTAAAGGTAAGGGTTCCGTGGACCGTTGGGTCTGCAAAGTGAAGCCTGGCCGTGTACTGTTCGAAATCGACGGTGTGTCCGACGATGTCGCACGTGAGGCCCTGCGTCTTGCTGCCATGAAGCTGCCGGTGAAAACCCGCGTCGTGGTTCGCGAAGACTGGTAAGTCTTTGGCGGGGTAACCCGTTTGAAAACCTAAAAGCCCCCGTCGAGAAATCGGCGGGGGCTTTTTGTTTCAAACCTATGTAAAAGGCCCGCTAAATAGATGGGTCATCGGCGGGCGCGCCGGCAATTTCGCCTTTTGAGGAAAACACTCTTTGTGTTAACCTTTGTTAATTCAAAAGGCTGATTGCTCATGACACCAGACGGTTTAAAAGTTTCCGACATCCTTCAGGACTTCCCTGATTGCCCGCAAAGAGAGATGGCGTTGCGCGCTTTGCGCAAAGGTCATGAAGACTTGGCGGGTGAATGGTTGAAAGCTCTGACGGCTATGGTCAGCGAAGGGCGTGCCCGCATTGAAGCTGACCGGCTGGTAGATCAAAAGCGCCGAGCCTGATCGCGCAGCACCCCAAACAAAGAAAAAGCCCCGACACATCGCTGTGCGGGGCTTTTGTGTTTTCGTGACGTCAGGATCAGGCGGCGCGGTTTTTTGACTGCTTGGCTGATGTGTCTGGCGTGCTTGCACCGGGTTTGTCGCGCAAACGGAAGCGGGACATAGCCTCGACCAGGTTCTGGGCCTCCGTGCGCAGGACCTGTCCGGCGGCGGATGTTTCTTCGAGCATCGCCGCGCTGTTCTGGCCGTCGCGGTCCAAAGACTCGACCGAACCGTTGACCTCGGTGAGGCTGGCGGACTGGTCCACAGTGTTTTCTGCGATGTCTTTGACCTTGCCCACAACCTGTTCAACAGCACTTACGATGTCTTTCAAAGCATGGCTGTTTTGATCCATCAGCGCCGCGCCGTTGGTGACTTCGGTTGTTGAGCTTGCGATCAGTTCGGTGATTTCATGCGCCGCATCAGAGGATCGTTGCGCCAGCGCGCGCACTTCGGAGGCGACCACGGCAAAACCGCGTCCAGCGTCGCCGGCTCGGGCTGCTTCAACGCCGGCGTTGAGGGCCAGCAGGTTGGTCTGGAAAGCCACGTCTTCGATCATATCAGTGATCTGGGAAATGGCGTCCGAACTGTCCTTGATGCGCTGCATGGCGGTCAGGCTGTCTTCGGCGATGCGACGGCTGTCGTTGGCTTTGCCCTGTGCCAGATCGACGTGTTCACGCGCAGATTGAGCGTTGGCTGCGGTGTCGCTGACGGTTTCGCTGATGCTTTGCAGAGCAGCGGAAGTTTCCTCCAGTGAGGCTGCTGCCACTTCGCCGCGGCGAGAGGCATCGTCCACGGCTGACGCGATTTCGCGGGCCGTCCGGTTTAGGACGCTGCTGGAGTTTGTCAGCTGGCGCACCATGCCGTCGAGGCTGCCGTTGAGGTGGTCGATGGCCAGGGAGATGTCCTTGAAAACACCTTTCTGTCCTGCGGGCATCTGGTGGGTGAGGTCGCCGGTGGCAAGAATGCTGAGCGCCGACTTGATGTCGCCAAGGCCCTTTTCAGCGACCTCGCCAATCAGGTTCACACCGTGAGCCAGTTCGGTAAAGCTGTTTTCTTCTTTTGCGACGTCGATGCGCATGGAGAAGTCTCCGTCTGCGCAGGCTTCGATCACGGCCGACACATCGTGCATGAGGGCCTGTTTTTGGATTTCCTCTTCGCGGCTCTGGGCGGCGACGTCAACAATGGCGCCGATTTCGCGAATGGAGGCTTTGGGCACGTCGACAGAGAAATCACCGGCGTTCAATTTCTTCAGGAAGATGTCCAGCGCGCGCAAAGGCCGGGCGATGGCCCGTGCCATGAGCAGTGAGCAGAGAACATAGAACAGCCCGCCGATTGAGCCGACAAGGACTGTGGTCTTGCGTGCGGAATGCGCCACGGCGGCGTCCTCGGCCTCAAGGATTGTGCGCACGGAACCGGCCGTTTCCATGATCGTTTTCATTGCGGGTTGGGATGCCGCAAAGGCTGCGGATACGCTGGTTCGGGTGGTCACTTCAACAGCTGTTTCCTCGGCGAAAGCGGTGAAGGCTAACTCATATTCGTCAAGCGCCTGATCAATTTTTGTCTTTTGCTCCGCTGAGTCGTAGAGAAATACTGGTAGGGCGCGGAACTCCTTGAGGCGTTGCAGAACGGCATCCACGTGTGCCTTGTCCTTGGTCAACATGAAGTCCTTTTCCGATTGGCGCGCGGTTAGGATCTTGGCGTGCAAAACCGGGACTTCGATGAATTTGAGCTCTGCCTCCACGGCACTAACCGCGGTGTTGAGGGCGCCGTGAAGGCCTTCTGTGGCTGTCAGGCCGAGGCGCCGATTGGATGCTACCAAAGCGGCAAAGCTTTGGCCGTACTGATTGATGTGCTCCTGCAGCTCGGGGAGGGCCGCGGTGGCCTCCGCCATTTCAGGCAGTTCGTCTAGATGGACCGACAGGTTTTCAAAGTCATTGGTCATCGCGTCCATCGTGGCCGCATGCCGGTCGATATACTTGGTGGTCTTGCGCAGAAGGAAGTCCTTCTCATGACGCCTTGCCATGAGGAATTTGATTTGAAGTTCTTCTGTTTCCAAATTGATATTGTCGATCGCAAGAATGCGGTGCTGAGCAATGTCGCGCTGGTTAAAGGCGGTCATGGCGGTGCTGGCGATCACGAATAGGACCCCCAAGGCGAGGCCAATGATTGCAAACATGGCTAGACGGATTGAAATTTTCGTTTTCATGTCTTGGCAAGTCCTGATGCGTTCAGATTGACTAATTGGCTATCAGCGATTGGTTAAAAGTTTGTAGTTCGCTTTGCTGCATTGGTTTTTATGTGGTCAGATGGTCGCGTGCCTGTCAGTGATTTTTCCTTTGAGTTTCGGACTTTACGTAGCGGAATTCCTGCCAGGGAGTGGCAAACATTTGCCAGCGCAGCGGAGGCATCGGACAGTGAACTCGCTTCTTTTGAGGCCTTGCGGTAGGAGAAAGACATGAGCCAAACCGAATCCCTCTTTGTGACCCGTCTTTACCGTGCCCACTTGTCCGAATTCGGGCCTGAAATCGATGCATCGGAACTTGAAGCCTCTTGCTATTCCATCGCTGAAGACGATGAAGCCGGGCAAAACTGGTGTGAGGAAAAAGGCTATCCTGGCTATACGTCTTATGCGTCCTTGACCGACCTGCCTTGGCGGTTCCCGATTTTTGCGGACATTGTCGCAGCACTGGACAAACATGTTGCCGCTTTCGTTGAAGATCTGGAATTTGATCTGGATGGACGCAGTCTGGTTTTGGAAGACCTTTGGATCAACATCTTGCCAGAAGGCGGGATGCACAGTTCGCATCTGCATCCGCATTCCGTGATCAGCGGCACGACATATGTGTCCATGCCGGAAGGCGCCAGCGCGCTCAAACTCGAAGACCCACGGTCGGGCCGGATGATGGCCGCACCGGTACGGCGCAGTGGCGCCCGGCGCGAACTTGAGCCGTTCATTTATGTCAAACCAGACGTGGGTGACGTGCTCCTATGGGAGAGCTGGCTTCGTCACGAAGTGCCGATGAACATGTCCGAAGATGACCGCATCAGCGTGAGCTTTAACTACAAGTGGGAATGATCCCAGCCCATTTTCCGCGCAATTTGGCCGGAGAATTTTTTAAGACGTCGCCGATTTGCTTATGCCGCCCCAAGCGCGGTGGGTAGTGTCGTGCGCCCATTTTGGAAAATCGCGAGGAACGACATGACGGAAGAATCCGACTATGAAGCCGGACAGGACAATGTCCAAATTATGGGGTTGGACATCCACAACCCTGTGTTTGCAATTTCCGGACTCACGATCATCGCTTTTGTATTTTTCTCGTTGGTGTTTCGTGAACAAGCCACCGAGTACTTTGGCGCTTTCCGCGTCTTCCTGACAAGTCGGTTCGACTGGGTGTTTCTGATAGTTTGCAACCTGTTTGTGGTCTTCTGTCTCCTGCTGATCGTCTCACCCTTTGGCAAAATTCGCCTTGGTGGTGATACGGCGAAACCAGACTTTGGCTTTGGTTCCTGGCTGGCAATGCTGTTTGCCGCTGGCATGGGCATCGGGCTGGTTTTCTGGGGCGTTGCGGAGCCCGTCGGCCACTATGAGGCCGCAATCGGCGGCATGAGTTTTGACGATGCTGGGGCACGCACCGATTGGTCGCCTTTGAGCGCGGCCGAGGGTGACACTGGCGCGGCACGCAATCTGGCGATGGCTTCAAGTATGTATCACTGGGGTCTGCACCCCTGGGCGATCTATGCGGTTGTCGGCCTGTCCCTGGCGTTCTTCAGCTATAACCGCGGTCTGCCATTGACGATGCGGTCGGTGTTTTACCCGCTGTTGGGCAATGCAACGTGGGGGCCAGTGGGCCACGTGGTCGATATTCTCGCGGTATTTGCCACGATGTTTGGCCTAGCGACATCTTTGGGGCTGGGCGCAAGTCAGGCGCTGGCCGGGCTAAACTATCTGTTTGGTGTGCCGATTAATGATGGCATGAGCGTTCTGTTGATCGTGGCGATCACTGCAATTGCGTTGGTGTCTGTGGTGCTCGGCTTGGACAAAGGCGTGCGTCGTCTGTCGCAGGTCAACATGGTGCTCGCGGGTACCGTGCTTATGCTGGTTCTGGTACTGGGGCCGACGCTGGCCGTTCTGTCGGGCTTCTTTAGCGGGCTTGCGGCGTACCTCACCGAATTGCCCCTGTTGGCCAATTGGGTGGGTCGTGAAGACAGCAACTTTGTGCAGGGCTGGACTACGTTTTACTGGGCATGGTGGATTTCTTGGTCACCTTTTGTCGGCATGTTTATCGCCCGTATCTCGCGTGGCCGCACTATTCGTGAGTTCGTGTTCTGTGTTCTTATATTGCCGACAATTGTCGGATCCCTGTGGATGGCTGTGTTTGGAGGCGCTTCTATCGATCTGATCATTAGCGGCGCGGGCGCCCAGCTGAGCGAGGCCTCTGTTGATCTCAAGATGTTCAAACTGTTTGAAGCCTTGCCGATGACTGAACTTTTGTCGGTGGCTGGCATTGTGCTGGTCGTGGTGTTCTTTGTGACCTCGGCAGACTCAGGGGCTTTGGTGATTGATACGATCACCGCTGGTGGCAAGACAGGGTCTCCGACTCCGCAGCGGGTGTTCTGGTGCGTGCTGAACGGCGCGATTGCGATTGTGTTGCTTCTGGGCGGCGGACTCGGCGCGCTACAGGCGGCCTCTGTGGCCACGGGATTTCCGTTTGCCTTTGTCTTGGTCGCGATGGTTGTGTCCATCACACTTGGGTTGATCCAAGAGAGAAAGCGCGGCTGATATCCATCATTGTCTGAAGTGGAACCCGTGGCGGCAACGCCGCGGGTTTTGTCGTTAAGTTTGTTTTGTTTCTTGCTTGAGCCTCTCATGCGGCTGGCTTTATTAAAGCTTTATTCAAGCCTTCGCGGGTCTTGAGTATGGGGAAACGGGAACTAACGGACCACAATGAGAATTTTCAATTTGGCAGCGGGTTTCCTGCTGACTGTTGGCATGGCTGCACAAGCGCATGCTGACACAAACGTGTTTGGCGAGCTGGGGCTCGCCATTGATGGCTTTTCAGCGGGCGGCAACGGGGTGAACACCTCCGGTTTTCCGTTTGATGAGCCTGGGAACTTCAATGCTTTGAAGGCTATTGGCGAAGTGGGCGCGGTTTATGACACAGGCTTCGCCTGGTCGCTTTCGGCGAATTACAGTGCCACAGATGTTGGCAAGTTCAACAGTATCGGTGCGCCGACGAATGATGGCCCGGCAGGGGCATCGCAGGCCGTCATGACGCTGGGCTATTTGCAGCCGGACTATTTCGTTGGTGGCTTTGCCGGTCTGGGCGACGCGCGATTCATCGGCAGCGACAACGACCAGAACGCGACCTACCGTTTGGTAGGGGTGGGTGGTGCGTTTCAGGCCTCCCGTTGGAGCCACGGATTAAGCCTCAGCCTGATGGACGTGATCGAAACGGATGATCCAGAGACGCTGAGCGACACTGTTATTGTGAAAGTGCAAAGTGAATTCGCGCTTGGCACTGATACGCAGCTTGGCGTGTTTGCGACGTATCTTGAGGGCGAGATGGATTGGGATGGCGCGTTGGCGGATCCTGTTAATGGTGGCAGCTTTGGCGTCTACGTGCGCCACAAGCTAGGCCAAGTGGGAAAGAATCCTTTGTTGCTGGACGCAGGTGTGTCGCGTGTGATGCTGAATGAGGCACCGCCGTCTGCAGATCACAGCCTTTGGGCGACAAATCTGCATATCGGGTTCAGTGTGGTGTTCGGCAAGGGTACGCCATCCCTGATGCGGGTTGCCTCTGCGCCGGACATGACCACTGCGCAGATATTCAATCCGCTGTTGGATTGATATCGACAAAACCCACTTGCTCTGAGTCCGCGCCGCCCCTCTTGGAGCGGCGCTTTTTGTTCGCATTTCCACGACCAAAATTCGGTTCGTCCCAAATTCTCACGTATATGTCCCAAATTCTCACGTTTTTGGCGCAAATCACTCCCATATCTCTTTCATCAAGGAAAACCAAACACCACAGATGAAAAGGACTTTCACAATGATCACCAAATTCGCTTCCGCTGCCCTCGTCGTTGCTCTCTCCGCACCGCTGGCTTTCGCCTACCCAGCCGCTAATGCCGCCGCCGGTGGAGGAGAGCCGATCGTAACTGAAAGCTTTCAGGTCGCTGATACCGCTGGCATGGATCGCCGGCAGGATCGTCGCGACACGCGCCAAGATTGCCGCCAAGGCGAAGGTGCTGCTGGTGCCGACAAGCGGGACTGCAAACAAGACAGCCGTAACGGTTGATACCAAAACACGTTCTACGGAAGGCTGGAGCCTCGCCCGATTGCTGGGCGGGGCTTTGGTTTTGCTTCATCTACTTTCTCGCTAGGGTATATCCATGGATGAGGTGAAAAGCGTTCGGTTCGGGTACGTCAGCAAAATCTTGCGACGCCAATTGGGCTCGAACGTGACAGAAAAGTTGCTGATGGACGTAGGCTGGTACCCGACCGCCAAGACGGGTGCGACAGTCTATCAGGAGGCGGCGCTTGTGCGCAGCGCCTGTTTGGCGGCTGATGATCCTACGCTGGGCGCGCAAGTCGGCTTGGCTTATCGGGACGCGCGCACTCTGTCAGCTTACATTGGTGCAAATTCTGAAACGTTGCGACATGCGATCATTCAGGCTGCACGATTTTTCCAGTTGGCCGATCCGACCACGGTGTTTGAGCTTGCGAAGTCTGGCGATGGCGCGGTTCTGGCAGTGCATTCAACATTCGCGGACCTGCAATCCAACGCGCGATATCAGGAGTTTCTGGTATTTGGCGTTTTGGCCCGTTTGCAAACCATGGCGCGAAGCAAAATGAGGCCGAAAGAAGTTGTCTTCCGGCATAAAGGCACTGGCGATGTGCGCGCATATGAGCGGCTCGTGGGTTGTCCGGTACTGTTTGGCGCTGCGTTTAGCGGGCTAAAACTATCAGATGCCACTTTGGATGTGCCACTTACAGGATTTGACCCGGATTTGGTGGCGCATTTGACCGCTTTGGCGGAGGCGCAACTGTCAAACAAGGGCACACGGGATCAAAGCATGGTTGACCGTGTGGAGCGCATGCTGGTGGAAGCGTTGCCTGCGCGTTTTTTGAGTGCAGACGATGTCGCTGCGTCTTTAGGGACAACGCGCCGAACGTTGACACGCCGATTAAGTGCTGAAGGCACCAGTTTTCGCGCTCTGTGCAACGGCCTGCGGTTTCGTCTAGCGAAAGCATACTTGCTCGAAGGAAGGTCAGTTACCGAAACCGCTTTTCTGCTTGGCTACGGAGAGCAGGCAACCTTCTCCAGCGCGTTTCGCGTTTGGAGCGGAGCAAGCCCATCAGAATTCAGGGGTAGAGCACTGTCGAGCGGAACGTTTGGCCCTTTGTTTGATTCATAGAGGTCCGTCAACTTCCCCTTGCCATCCAGACGACTCCCCCGTATAGAGCGCCATCTCGCGGATTCCGTTGTTACGGGATTCGTGTGTTTTATCATTTGTCCATCAGGTCAAAAGGTAACCCTGCACATAACCCGGGGGCCTTCTGGTGTATGAGAAAGGAAGAGGCGATGAACGCCAACGAACTGCGTGAAAAAACGCCGGATCAGCTTCGTGAAGAGCTGGCCAATCTGAAAAAAGAATCGTTCAACCTGCGTTTCCAACAGGCCACCGGCCAGATGGAAAACCCGGCCTTGATCCGTGCAGCGCGTCGCAACGCTGCCCGTGTTAAGACTATCCTGAACGAAAAAGCCAAGTCGGCAGCAGAGTAATAGGAGCCTGATAGATGCCCAAACGTATCCTGACTGGCACCGTTACTTCGGATGCCAACGCCCAAACAGTCACCGTTTCCGTAGAGCGTCGCTTTACGCACCCGGTTCTGAAGAAAACCATTCGTAAGTCCAAAAAGTACCGGGCTCACGATGAGAACAACGCCTACAAAGTAGGTGACAATGTTCGCATTATCGAATGCGCTCCGCGTTCGAAAACCAAACGCTGGGAAGTTCTGGAAGCTTAAGAGCCGCAAGGCTCCCAAAGCGACTAGACTTAACAGTTAGTCGAAACCCTGGGGATCTCGCCACGCATCGGCGCCCCATAGGTCGGGAGAAACCACATGATCCAGATGCAAACCAACCTGGATGTTGCTGACAACAGCGGCGCTCGCCGTGTTCAGTGCATTAAGGTTCTGGGTGGTTCCAAGCGTAAGTACGCATCCGTAGGCGACGTTATCGTTGTCTCGGTTAAGGAAGCCATTCCACGTGGTCGCGTAAAGAAAGGTGACGTCCGTAAGGCCGTCGTCGTACGCACCGCTAAAGAAGTCCGTCGTGAAGATGGCACAGCGATCCGTTTTGATCGCAACGCGGCTGTTATTTTGAACAACGCCAATGAGCCTGTAGGTACTCGTATCTTCGGCCCAGTTGTTCGTGAGCTGCGCGCCAAGAACTTCATGAAGATCATCTCGCTCGCGCCGGAGGTGCTGTAAGATGGCTGCTAAGCTGAAAAAAGGCGACAAGGTCGTCGTATTGGCCGGTAAGGACAAAGGCAAAGAGGGTTCTATCTCCTCTGTTGACCCCAAAGCCGGTAAAGCTGTTGTGGAAGGCATCAACATCGCCATCCGCCACACAAAACAAAGCCAGACCAACCAGGGCGGCCGCATCCCTCAGGCGATGCCTATCGAACTGTCTAATCTGGCTCTGCTGGACGCAAATGGCAAAGCCACACGCGTTGGCTTCCGTATGGAAGGCGACAAGAAAGTGCGTTTTGCCAAAACCACGGGGGACGTGATTGATGCTTGATACCGCAAACTACACCCCGCGTCTGAAGTCGCTGTATGCGGATTCCATCCGCGCCGCTCTCAAAGAAGAGTTCGGTTATTCAAACGACATGCAGATCCCGAAGCTGGAAAAGATCGTGCTGAACATCGGCTGTGGCCGTGCAGCCGTGAAAGACAGCAAGAAAGCCAAGTCGGCGCAGGCTGATCTGACCGCGATTGCGGGCCAGAAAGCTCTGACCACTGTTGCTAAGAACTCCATTGCCGGCTTCCGCGTTCGCGAAGGCATGCCAATGGGCGCCAAAGTAACACTGCGCGGCGACCGTATGTACGAATTCCTCGATCGTTTGATCACCATTGCGATGCCTCGCATCCGCGACTTCCGTGGTGTGAACCCGAGCTTTGATGGCCGCGGCAACTTTGCCACTGGCTTGAAAGAGCACATCGTATTCCCAGAAATCGACTTTGATAAAGTCGACGAAAACTGGGGCATGGATATCGTCATCGCCACCGATGCCAAAACCGACGCTGAAGCGAAGAGCCTGTTGAAGCATTTCAACATGCCGTTCAACGCGTAAGCGCAGGAAGGATTAGACATGGCTAAAAAATCTATGATCGAACGCGAAAAGAAGCGTGAACGTCTGGTTGCTAAATATGCAGTCAAACGCGCAGAGCTGAAAGAAATCGCTGCCGATGAGTCCAAGCCAATGGAAGAGCGTTTCAAAGCGCGTCTGAAACTGGCGAAACTGCCGCGCAACAGCTCGGCTACACGTCTTCACAACCGTTGTCAGCTGACCGGTCGTCCTCACGCTTACTACCGTAAGCTGAAGGTCAGCCGTATCGCGCTGCGCGAGCTGGGTTCTGCAGGTCAGATCCCCGGCATGGTCAAATCTAGCTGGTAAGGAGAGAGTATTATGAACGATCCTATCGGTGATATGCTGACCCGTATCCGCAACGGCCAGATGCGCGGCAAGTCGGTGGTTTCCACACCTGCTTCCAAATTGCGCGGCTGGGTTCTGGATGTGCTGGCCGACGAAGGCTACATCCGCGGCTATGAAGCATCTGAAGAGAACGGCCACCCGGCCTTCGAAATCAGCCTGAAATACTACGAAGGCACTCCTGTTATTCGTGAATTGGCTCGGGTTTCCAAACCTGGCCGTCGCGTTTACATGGGCGTCGATGACATCCCAACAGTCCGTCAGGGCCTGGGCGTGTCGATTGTCTCCACCTCTAAAGGTGTGATGTCGGATGCAAGTGCTCGTTCCAACAAGGTTGGTGGCGAAGTACTCTGCACGGTCTTCTAAGGAGAGCTGTTATGTCTCGTATTGGTAAAAAACCGGTCGAGCTGCCCAGCGGCGTTAGCGCTTCTGTCTCCGGCCAGACCATCGAAATCAAAGGTCCGAAGGACACCCAGTCTTTCACTGCAACTGACGACGTCACTGTTGCGGTAGAAGACAACGTTGTGACTGTGACACCGCGCGGCTCGTCCAAGCGTGCACGTCAGCAATGGGGTATGTCTCGCACTGTCATCTCCAACATGGTGACTGGTGTGACTTCGGGCTTCAAAAAAGAACTCGAGATCAACGGTGTTGGTTATCGTGCGCAGATGCAGGGCAACACCCTGAAGCTGTCGCTCGGTCTCTCGCATGAAGTGAACTTCGAAGTGCCGGCCGGTATCACCGTGACCGCACCGAAGCCCACACAGATCATTGTCGAGGGCACCAGCAGTCAGCTTGTAGGCCAAGTCGCGGCGAACATCCGCGAATGGCGTAAGCCCGAGCCCTATAAAGGCAAAGGTATCAAGTACGTTGATGAATATATCTTCCGCAAGGAAGGTAAGAAGAAGTAAGGACCAGACAGATGGCAAACAGCAAACGGACACTGTTCCTCAAGCGCCGCCTGCGCGTCCGGAACAAACTTCGCAAGGTCAATGGCGATCGCAAGATGCGCCTTTCGGTTCATCGTTCGAACAAGAACATCAGCGCTCAGCTGATCGACGATCGCAACGGTGTGACGGTGGCCTCGGCCTCGACCCTCGAAAAGGATCTTGGCGTAGTTGGCAAAAACAACGTCGAAGCAGCCACCAAAGTGGGTGCTACGATTGCCGAACGTGCCAAGAAAGCCGGCGTGAGCGAAGCATATTTCGATCGCGGTGGTTTCCTCTTCCACGGCAAAGTGAAGGCCTTGGCCGACGCTGCGCGTGAAGGCGGCCTAAGCGTATAAGCAACTTGTGGGGGACGGCAACGTCCCCCCGATGATCCGGGAGGTCCGGCCTTGGTTGGGCCTCACTGGGATCGAGACAAAAGGCGCCACGCGCCAGTAGATAAAGGAATGCCAAATGGCAGAACGTGATAATCGCCGGGGTCGCGGTCGCAACCGCGAAGAAGAAACTCCGGAATTCGCAGATCGTCTAGTCGCGATCAACCGTGTTTCGAAAACCACCAAGGGTGGTAAGAACTTTGGCTTTGCAGCTCTGGTTGTTGTCGGCGATCAAAAAGGTCGTGTCGGCTTTGGCAAAGGTAAAGCGAAAGAGGTCCCTGAGGCCATTCGTAAAGCCACTGAACAAGCCAAACGCCAGATGATCCGCGTGCCTCTGCGCGAAGGTCGTACCCTGCACCACGATATGGAAGGCCGTCACGGCGCCGGTAAAGTGGTAATGCGTACCGCACCTGAAGGTACCGGTATCATCGCAGGTGGTCCAATGCGTGCAGTTTTCGAAATGCTCGGCGTCAAAGACGTTGTTTCGAAGTCGATCGGTTCGCAGAACCCCTACAACATGATCCGCGCAACCATGGACGGGCTGAACAAAGAAGCCAGCCCACGTCAGGTTGCCGCACGTCGTGGCAAGAAAGTTGCTGACATCCTGCGCAAGGATGAAGCACCTTCCGAAGCCGCAGACGCGTAAGGAGTAACGATCAATGGCAAAAACCATCGTTGTAAAACAGGTCGGCTCGCCGATCCGTCGCCCCGCAGACCAGCGCGCCACTCTTGTGGGCCTGGGCTTGAACAAGATGAACCGCACCCGTGAGCTGGAGGATACTCCTTCGGTCCGCGGCATGGTCAACAAGATCCCGCATCTGGTTGAGATCATCGAAGAGCGCGACTAAGCGGTAACGCTTTGAAGACATTGAGAAACGCCCTCGCATTTGCGGGGGCGTTTTTCGTTGAGCCAAACGCACTTAAAACGCCCCATGCATAAACTGCATAACAGAAATGCAGTTTTAGACGTTGTTTGCCTAATTAGTCAGCTTATTTGACCTGCATGATTTAGACAAACGCGCTTGGCACCGGAGTGGCGCACCGGAGCTTTTAGGAATTAGAAAATGCAACACGCACCCGCACTTCACATTGAACCCGTCGATTTCGTTGGCCACATCCAGCATGCAATCGAGGACTTCCGCATCAATCGCGCACGCGCCAAAGCTTTCAAGAAGACCGTTCGCGAACTGTCGGCCCTGACCGACTACGAACTGTCAGACATCGGTCTCGCCAGAAGCGAGATCATCTCCGTCGCTCGTCAGAGCGCGATCTAAGACATTCGACCAACACCGCAACAAAGCCTCGGGCAGTTGCCTGAGGCTTTGCCGTTTCAAAGGGCGCGCAAGGTTGAGCAAAAAAAAGGAAACGACAATGGCACTAATCGACCAGACCGCACACACCACACCGTCACTGATGGCTCGCCTGACCGAGCTTTGGCAGTCCAACAAGAAAGCCTGCCTTGTTCGGATCAAACACAACGCAACCGTGCGTCAGCTTAACAGCATGACCGACCGCGAGTTGGATGACATTGGCGTGTCGCGCTACAACATCCATGACGTGGCACGGGACGCCGCTATGCGCGGCTGAGCCACTTTGGTTGACGAATACTCAGCGCCTCCGCTTTGCGGGGGCGTTTTTTGTTATTTGGGGGACTAAGGATAGAGTTGGAGATAACCGGAGAAATCCGTTGCCAAGGTCTCAACCGTACCATGCTGTTGACGCCGCAGACTTGATCAACGCTCAACCCTTGAACCTTTGCGCCAACCCGTCTATACGCGCCCAGTGGTCAGTCTGGCCACAAGAATCAAAACCAAGAAAAGCCGTGTTTGACCCGACTACGCTTCGTGGGTCAGTTCCGGCAAGGAGAAGCGATATGAAACTGAATGAACTGCGCGACAACGAAGGCGCAACCAAAAAACGCATGCGCGTTGGCCGTGGCCCCGGTTCCGGTAAAGGTAAAATGGGTGGCCGTGGTATCAAAGGTCAAAAATCCCGTTCGGGTGTGGCTATCAATGGCTACGAAGGCGGTCAGATGCCTTTGTACCAACGTCTGCCTAAGCGCGGCTTCAACAAGCCAAACCGCAAGGCATTTGCCGTTGTAAACCTGGGCCTTATCCAGAAATTCGTCGACGAGAAAAAGCTGGACGCCAAAGCTGCGATCACCGAGGACGCGCTGATTGCTTCCGGTCTGGTACGTCGCAAAAAAGACGGCATCCGTGTTCTGGCAAAAGGCGAAGTTTCCGCCAAATTGAACATCGAAGTGACCGGTGCTTCCAAGGCAGCTGTTGAAGCTGTGGAAAAAGCAGGCGGCTCTCTGACGGTCAAATCCGCGCCAGCGGCTGAATAAGAGGTTGTGAGCGGGCGGATACCCGCTTACATAATCTTCCAAGTTTTCCAACGCCGCCAAACCGGAAAACGGTTTTGGCGGCGTTTTTAGTCACAGAGAGATCCCAATGGTATCTGCAGCAGAGCAAATGGCGGCCAACACAAGCTGGGCCGCACTTGGAAAAGCCACCGACCTGCGCAACCGCATCCTGTATACGCTGGCGCTTTTGATCGTTTATCGCCTCGGCACATGGATTCCGGTGCCCGGCATTGACGGCATCGCGCTTCGTGAGTTCATGGAGAGCGCGGCACAGGGCATTGGCGGCATCCTTTCGATGTTCACCGGCGGCGCGCTGGGACGTATGGGCATCTTTGCTCTGGGCATCATGCCATATATTTCGGCCAGCATTATCGTGCAGCTTCTTGGCTCCATGGTGCCTTACCTTGAGCAACTCAAGAAAGAGGGCGAGCAGGGCCGCAAGAAGATGAACCAGTACACGCGCTTCGGCACGGTGGGTCTGGCGATTCTGCAGTCTTACGGCCTCGCAGTCAGTCTAGAGGCGGGCGATCTGGTCACCGATCCGGGCGTGTTCTTCCGCTTTAGCTGCATGGTGACGCTGGTGGGCGGCACGATGTTCCTGATGTGGCTGGGTGAGCAGATCACCGCGCGTGGTCTGGGCAACGGTATCTCTTTGATCATCTTTGTTGGCATCATTGCCGAACTGCCTGCTGCTATGGCGCAGTTCTTCTATCAGGGCACCACCGGCGCGATCAGCGGTTTTGTGATTGTTGGCGTGATCATCATGGTCATCGCGACGATTGCCTTTGTGGTCTTTATGGAACGCGCCTTGCGCAAGATCCATATTCAGTACCCGCGTCGTCAGGTTGGCATGAAAGTCTATGACGGTGGCTCCAGCCACTTGCCGGTCAAAGTGAACCCGGCGGGCGTTATTCCGGCGATTTTTGCCAGCTCTCTTTTGCTGCTGCCGACCACGATTTCCACCTTCTCCGGCAGCCAGACCGGGCCGATCATGTCGACCATTCTGGCTTACTTCGGTCCCGGTCAGCCGCTCTATCTGCTGTTCTTCGCCGCGATGATCGTGTTCTTCGCCTATTTCTATACCTTCAACGTCAGCTTCAAACCTGACGAGGTTGCGGACAACCTGAAGAACCAGAACGGCTTTGTTCCGGGCATCCGTCCAGGCAAGCGCACAGCTGAGTATCTGGAGTATGTGGTCAACCGCGTGCTGGTGCTGGGCGCCGCTTACCTTGCGGCAGTTTGTCTCCTTCCTGAAATTCTGCGTGGCCAGTTCTCGATTCCCTTCTACTTTGGCGGTACGTCGGTTCTGATTGTTGTGTCGGTGACTATGGACACCATCCAGCAAGCCCAGAGCCATCTGCTGGCCCATCAATACGAAGGGCTGATCGAAAAATCGCAGCTGCGCGGCAAAGGTAAAAAGCGCGGCGCACGCAAGGGAGCTGCTCGTCGATGAATATTATCCTGCTTGGCCCACCTGGTGCCGGTAAAGGCACGCAGGCTGGTCGCCTCGTTGAAAAACGTGACATGATCCAGCTGTCCACGGGCGACATGCTGCGCGCCGCAAAGACATCTGGCACAGAGATGGGCAAGCGCGTGGCCGAGGTTATGGACCGTGGCGAGCTTGTGACCGACGAGATCGTGATCGGCCTGATCCGTGAGCAGCTTGAGGGCGACAAGAAGGGCGGCTTTATCTTTGACGGCTTCCCGCGCACGTTGGCACAGGCCGACGCTTTGGCAGCCCTGCTTGAGGACTGCGGCGAGACGCTGGACGCGGTGATTGAGATGCAGGTGAATGACGAGGTTCTTGTGGACCGCATCGTTGGCCGCGCTGCAGAAGCGGTTGCCGCAGGCGGCACAGCCCGTGCGGACGACAACGCCGAAAGCCTGAAAGTGCGCCTGATGGCGTATTACAAGCAGACGTCCCCGCTGATTGGGTATTACCACGCCAAAGGCGATCTGACGTCGATTGACGGTCTTGCGTCAATGGATGAGGTTGAGGCCTCGATTGCGGGCGTGTTGGGTTGACCTGACACTCATCTTCTGGATGTATTGAGCGGAGCGCCTTCGGGTGCTCCGTTTTTGTTTGGGGCTTCTAAATGATGCGGCAGTCCAGTTGAGACTACTTATTGGCATTTTCTCGTGCCTATGCCTCCACGCCATTTGGCTGCTGACCTGTAGTGTCAGCGTTGCAAACACTGGCGAGTTGAGCCTGATTTGGTTTGTGGCGAAGTGGTTGGTTCCGGTTCTTTGCGCGCTGATCGGGGTCCTCTGTTATCGCGGTGCCCACAGGGGTCGTCTTCTTGTCGCGACGCTGTTCTTTTTGTTTTCCTGGTTGGCTTTTGATCCGACGACAAGGATCGGCGCGATGGTTGGATGGCAGTTTAACGAAGGTTCGGAGGACCGCCGGATGCTTTGGGACGGTTCCTTTGAATTCAAAGGCTGACGAGAGGGTAAGTGGAGCGGTGAGCAAGGCGTTTATTGTGTCAGCACTCTTATTCTTTGAGCGCGCTTTCGGGTTGCGCACATGTCTCTCACTTGTTTGGTTAGAAAAGCGACTTGCGAAATGGAAAATTGCATGACTCGCAAGTTGGTTTTAGGGAGCATCGTCGTCTTGCTGACCCTATTCTTTTTTCGGGACTGTCTGTCGATCTCGTCGAACTCGACGCGCCTGACAAAGGAGGGTCGAACGCCGCCGGAAATTGAAGTTGGTCTTCAATGGTATCCAATCCCCCGTCAGTTTGTGGTGAAGGGGCCGGCCTTTGTGGGTTCGTATTTTCGTGACCCTCATTTTTCGAGTGCTCAAAGTGCTGATCACCAGTCCTCAATGGAGCGCATCAAAGTTCAGGTTTTGCGCATAAATCCGGCATTTAAGAGGGAACTGCAGCGCGAAGTCATATCGTTAGAAAGGGGAGGTGTGGTCGTCCACTATGAACTGGATGACCACCCCATTCACCTGGATACCAAACGCAAGCCAATGGTATTGGCTCTAAGTGAAGAGACCGTTTTGCTTTTCATGCGCGCGTATACGTGGAGCGGGTCTGTTGAGGATGGTTCGGATTTTGAACTTCTGTTTATTTGGCTGGATAAAACAGGAGCCGCGCGAGTTGTCAGAAAAAGCGACGAAGTCGAATGGCGTAAGGCATTTGACTTCGTGCGCCAACGTCGTGACGTGCTGTTGTGGGAAAGCCATTGCCCGTCAATCTACCGGTTTGATTGGCCGCTATACAAGGAACTGACTAATGTGCAGTGTTACTGAGTTTTTTGGTATGAGGGTAACCCCTTCCCCCACTTGACACCCCCGTCAATCCCCCATAAATCACACCATCTCTTAACGGAGAATCACATTCTTTGCTGGTGGGTCGCCCCCATTGGCAAGACCACCTGATCAGCTGAGGCCCGATCGCTCAAAAGCGTCGGGCTTACGTTGTGAAAAAAGGTTCCGGAACTACGGAACCGCAACGAAAAGGAAAGTGACACGTGGCACGTATTGCCGGCGTAAACATCCCGACCCACAAACGGGTCCCGATCGCCCTGACTTATATCACTGGTATTGGCTCAACTTCGGCCGCTGAAATCTGCGAAAGCGTCAAAATTGACGTGACTCGTCGTGTAAACGAACTGAGCGACGCAGAAATTCTGGCCATCCGTGAGCACATCGATGCGACCTACACCGTTGAAGGTGACCTGCGTCGTGAGACACAGATGAACATCAAGCGTCTGATGGACCTTGGCTGCTATCGCGGTCTGCGTCATCGTCGCAACCTTCCTGTGCGCGGTCAGCGTACACATACCAACGCTCGCACACGCAAAGGCCCTGCAAAGGCCATTGCTGGCAAGAAGAAATAAGGGAGGGTTTGATCAATGGCACGTGAAAAGGTTCGCGCTAAGAAAAAAGAGCGTAAGAATATCGCCTCTGGTGTTGCGCACGTTAACTCGTCGTTCAACAACACCAAGATCCTCATCTCTGACGTACAAGGCAACGCCATTTCCTGGTCGTCTGCCGGTACTATGGGTTTCAAAGGCTCGCGTAAATCGACGCCTTATGCTGCTCAGATGGCTGCAGAAGATGCTGGCAAAAAAGCACAAGACCACGGCGTCAAAACGCTGGAAGTCGAAGTTCAAGGCCCAGGTTCGGGCCGTGAATCGGCTCTGCGCGCCTTGGCTGCAATCGGCTTCAACATCACCTCTATCCGTGATGTAACCCCGATCGCGCACAACGGCTGCCGTCCGCCGAAGCGCCGTCGCGTATAAGCACTACTCTACTCTCTGGGGCTGCGCCTTTTGGCTCGGCCCCAGTTCGTCATTTTGAAACCTCGGGCGTCTGGTTCTTTTGGACATGAGATCCGGACAAGTATGGAGGGACGTATGATCCACAAAAATTGGGCTGAATTGATCAAGCCGACCCAGCTTGAAGTGAAACCTGGCAACGACCCCGCGCGTCAGGCAACTGTTGTTGCTGAGCCGCTGGAGCGTGGCTTTGGTCTTACGCTGGGCAACGCGCTGCGTCGCGTTCTGATGAGCTCGCTGCAAGGCGCGGCCATCACATCTGTACAGATCGACAACGTTCTGCACGAGTTCTCTTCTGTTGCCGGTGTGCGCGAAGATGTGACTGATGTGATCCTGAACCTCAAAGGCGTGAGCCTGCGGATGGAAGTTGAAGGCCCTAAGCGTCTTTCGATCTCTGCCAAAGGCCCAGGTGCTGTGACTGCCGGTGATATCTCCGACAGCGCGGGCATCGAAGTTCTCAACAAAGACCATGTGATCTGTCACCTCGACGATGGCGCGGACCTTTATGTGGAACTGACCGTCAATACTGGCAAAGGCTATGTGTCGGCAGACAAAAACAAGCCGGAAGACGCGCCAATCGGCCTGATGCCGATCGATGCGATCTACTCGCCTGTGAAAAAAGTGTCTTATGACGTGCAGCCGACCCGTGAAGGTCAGGTGCTGGATTATGACAAACTGACCATGAAGGTTGAAACCGACGGGTCCATCACACCAGAAGACGCCGTGGCCTTTGCTGCGCGCATTCTGCAGGACCAGTTGTCGATCTTCGTGAACTTTGACGAGCCCGAGTCGGCTGGTCGCCAAGAAGAAGACGATGGCCTCGAGTTCAACCCGCTTCTGCTGAAGAAAGTGGACGAGCTGGAACTGTCTGTACGTTCGGCAAACTGCCTCAAGAACGACAACATCGTTTACATCGGCGATCTGATCCAGAAAACCGAAGCGGAAATGCTGCGCACACCGAACTTCGGCCGCAAATCTTTGAACGAGATCAAAGAAGTGCTGTCGGGCATGGGTCTGCACCTTGGCATGGACGTCGAGGACTGGCCGCCGGACAACATCGAAGATCTGGCCAAGAAGTTCGAAGACAACTTCTAAGAGTTTCGGGCGGGGGCAACCCCGCCCAATTCTACAAATGCCCGGAATTGCCGGGGAATACGTGGGCACATGCCCCAAGGAGAGTGGCTGACACGCATCGGCTGCCGGACAAAGCAAAAACGCAAGTAGGAGAATTGAAATGCGTCACGCTCGTGGTTATCGCCGCCTGAATCGTACACACGAACACCGCAAGGCATTGTTTGCCAACATGGCGGGTTCGTTGATCGAACACGAACAAATCAAAACCACTTTGCCAAAGGCCAAAGAACTGCGCCCGATCATCGAAAAGATGATCACGCTGGCAAAACGTGGTGACCTGCACTCCCGCCGTCAGGCCCGTGCGCGTCTGAAAGAAGATCAGTATGTGGCAAAACTCTTTGACATTCTTGGCCCACGTTATGCCGAGCGTCAGGGTGGTTATGTCCGCATCATGAAAGCCGGTTTCCGTTATGGCGACATGGCTCCGATGGCGATCATCGAATTCGTTGATCGTGATCTGGACGCCAAAGGCGCAGCGGACAAAGCCCGTGTTGCAGCAGAAGACGCTGCCGAAGAATAAGACAACTCCGGTTTGACCGGTCGTTTTGAGCCCCTGCCATTTGGCGGGGGCTTTTTTGTTGCGTAAGCCAACGGCGCCTGCTGCCAAAAGACATTGTGAGCGCCGGTTGAAATTGGCCTATCTGTTCCGCATATGCTGACAAAAGCAAAAAGGACGCCATTATGATCCGCCCCCTTGCGATTGTACTTTCAATCGTGCTCGCCGTACCAGCCGTCGCAGAAACCCGCGTGCCACAGTCTCAGGCAGAAATCAGCCTCGGGTTTGCGCCTTTGGTGGCAGAGGCCGCTCCGGCGGTGGTCAATATCTACGCGAAACAAGTGGTGCAGGCCCGCCAAAGCCCGTTTTCATCAGACCCGTTTTTCGATCAGTTCTTTCGCAACTTTGGCAATACTGGTCCGCAGGTCAAAAACTCGTTGGGATCCGGCGTGATCTTGTCGGACGACGGGATTGTCGTGTCCAACTATCACGTAGTGGGCATGTCCACGGACATTCGGGTGCAACTGAATGACCGGCGGGAATACAAAGCGCGGGTTTTGTTGGCAGACGAGGAAAGCGATTTGGCGATCCTGCAGATGGAGGGCGTTGAAAGCCTGCCGTATCTGGAGTTGCGCAACAGCGACAACGTCGAAGTCGGCGAGTTGGTTCTGGCGATTGGCAACCCGTTCGGGGTGGGTCAGACGGTGACTTCGGGCATCGTGTCGGGATTGGCGCGGTCCGGGATTTCGACGGGGAGTGCGCGCGGGTATTTCTTGCAGACCGATGCGGCGATCAACCCCGGCAACTCGGGCGGCGCGTTGATTGATGTGAACGGTGATCTTGTAGGGATTAACACGTCGATCCTTACACGGTCCGGCGGCTCAAACGGTATTGGCTTTGCGATCCCCTCCAAACTGGTGGGCCAATTCGTGGATCAAGCGCGCTCGGGGTTTGAGAGTTTCCAGCGCCCTTGGGCCGGTATGTTTGGCCAACCAGTTGATGCAGATATGGCGGACGGACTCGGGCTGGATCGGCCGGGTGGCATCGTCGTGTCAGACTTGCATGCAGCGAGCCCGTTTATGGCAGCCGGATTGGAATCCGGAGATGTGATCCTTGAGGTCGAAGGTCAGCCGGTGAACACCCCCGCCGAGATGGTGTTCCGAATGTCTGTTGTCGGGTTGGGCGAAGCTGCCAAAGTGCTGGTCGTGCGGGACGGCGCGGAAAGCGTATATGAAGTGGCGCTTGCGCTTGCGCCAGAAGAGCCATCGCGTGAAACTGTTGAAACCGGAGCGCGTTCGGCCATTCCCGGAATGGTGATGAGCAACATCAACCCTGCTGTACTGGGACAGTTTGGTCTGCCGCTTGGCATCACCGGTGTGGTGGTGGAAAAGCCAGGCCAAGTTGGGGCGCGGCTTGGTCTGGCACCGGGGGATGTATTGCGATCTGTGGATGGTCAGGACGTGGCCACGACTGCCGAGGCGGATCAGGCTTTGCGTGATGCGCGCAAACGCCTTAGGTTGGAGGTCCAGCGCGGCACACAACGTGTCGTGATGCGTTTCCGACTCTGAGGGCCATGGCCGACCTTTTTGACATTCCGAATTCCGCTGATCAGACCGGCAACGCGGGTGCGGGCGAAAGCTCTGCACCGCGCCCGTTGGCAGATCGATTGCGTCCGAGATCTCTGGGTGAGGTCATAGGACAAGAGCAGGTGCTGGGCCCTGAGGCGCCTTTGGGCGTGATGTTGTCGTCCGGCTCACTGTCTTCACTGGTTTTTTGGGGGCCGCCCGGTGTGGGCAAGACCACCATCGCCCGACTTCTGGCTGATGAAACCGATCTGCATTTTGTGCAGATCAGCGCGATCTTTACTGGCGTGCCGGAGCTGCGCAAAGTTTTTGAAGCCGCCAAGGTGCGGCGCGGCAATGGCAAAGGTACGCTGTTGTTCGTGGACGAGATACATCGGTTCAACAAAGCGCAGCAGGACGGGTTTCTGCCCTACATGGAAGACGGCACAATCCTTTTGGTTGGGGCCACCACCGAAAATCCGTCGTTTGAACTCAATGCCGCTGTTCTGAGCCGCTCGCAAGTTCTTGTGCTTGAGCGCCTGAGCCTCGCAGACCTCGAACGGCTCGCGCAGCGGGCCGAGCGTGAACTGGATCGCGGCATGCCGTTGGACGGTCCGGCGCGCGAAGCGCTTTTGGAAATGGCCGATGGGGATGGGCGTGCGCTGCTCAATCTGATCGAACAGGTTATGGCGTGGCGTGTCGACGGCAAGCTGGACACAGACGCATTGTCGACGCGGCTTATGCGCCGCGCGGCGAAATACGACAAATCGGGAGATGAGCACTACAACTTAATCTCGGCACTTCACAAGTCGGTGCGCGGGTCCGACCCCGATGCGGCGCTTTATTGGTTTTCGCGCATGTTGGAAGGCGGGGAAGACCCGCGGTTTCTGGCAAGGCGCATCACGCGGATGGCGTGCGAGGACATTGCCTTGGCCGATCCACAAGCTCAGGGCGTTTGCTTGAGTGCGTGGGAAACGTATGAGCGGCTGGGCAGCCCAGAAGGGGAGTTGGCGTTGGCGCAGGCGGTGATCTATCTGGCGCTCGCGCCGAAAACCAACGCGGGCTACATGGCTTACAAAGCGGCGCGGGCTTTGGCCAAAAAGACTGGGTCCGAACCGCCGCCCAAGCACATCCTGAACGCGCCTACGAGTTTGATGGCGGAGCAGGGGTATGGCGATGGATATGAGTATGATCACAACGCCGAAGGTGGATTTTCCGGGCAAAATTATTTCCCTGAAGGTGTCAAACGTCCAGTGCTCTATAGTCCAGTAGAGCGCGGGTTTGAGCGTGAATTGAAGCGGCGGCTGGATTACTTCACGACGCAGCGGTTGAAGAAGAAGTAGGCACCCGATGATCCTGAACGTGGCATATGTGGCTTTGGGCGGCGCGGTTGGCGCGGCATTGCGGTATCTTGTTGGGCTCAGCGTCGTGCGCGCCATAGGGCCAGGCGCGATATCAGGATTTCCCGTGGCCATCATCACGGTGAACATCATCGGCTCATTCCTGATGGGCGTTTTTGTGGTGGCCGCCGCCAATCGCGGGCTGACGCATCTGTCACCTTTGGTCATGACCGGGCTGCTGGGCGGCTTTACGACGTTTTCCGCGTTTTCTTTGGAAACTGTGACGTTGATTGAGCGTGGACAATGGGGCGCGGCTGGTGTTTATGTCGCGCTTTCCGTTATTGGGTCGGTGGGGGCGCTGTTTTTGGGCGTTCTTGTCGCACGTGGAGTTTTCGCATGAGCCGGGTTCAGACCATCACAATCGAGGATAACGATGCAGACCAGCGGTTGGACCGCTGGTTCAAGCGCGTGTTTCCCCATGTCGGCCAGGGCCGCGTCGAAAAGATGTGCCGCAAAGGCGAGATCCGTGTGAATGGTGGGCGGGTGAAGGCCTCGACCCGACTGGAAGCGGGCAATGAAGTGCGCATTCCGCCGCTGCCTGCCCCTGGTGAAATGCCACCGCGCCCTGCGATGACACGCGTCACAGAAAAAGACGCAAAGATGATCCGCGATTGCGTGATCTACAAAGACGACCACGTGATCGCGCTGAACAAGCCGCCAGGACTTCCGACGCAGGGTGGCAGCAAGCAGACCAAACATGTGGACGGCTTGTCCGAGGCGCTGCGGTTTGAAATGGACGAAAAACCGCGACTTGTGCACCGGTTGGACAAAGATACGTCGGGCGTTTTGTTGCTTGCGCGCACGCGGCCAGCGGCCCAAGCGTTGACGGCAGCGCTGCGCCATAAAGAAACCCGCAAAATCTACTGGGCGGTGGTGGCCGGCGTGCCTGTGCCGTATCTGGGCGAGATCAAATACGGGCTGGTCAAAGCTGGCGGCCATGGTGCACGCGGCGAAGGTGAAAAGATGCATGCGGTGCATCCGCGGGACATCGACAGCACGCCCGGAGCAAAACGGGCGCATACGCAATATGCAACGCTTTATCGGGTGGCGAGCCGTGCCAGCTGGGTGGCGATGGAGCCTCTGACGGGCCGCACCCATCAGTTGCGCGCGCATATGGCCGAGATCGGCCATCCGATCATTGGCGATGGGAAATACGGTGGCTCGGGTCAAGAAAACCTTGGCGATGGATGGGGTGCGAAACTGGGCGGCATTATTTCCAACAAGCTGCATCTGCACGCCCGAACCATGTCGTTTGAGCATCCGGAAACCCGCAAGACGATCACTGTGCATGCGGACCTGCCAGATCACATGGCGCTGACGTGGGACACTTTTGGCTGGACCACGGATCTGGCAGCTGAAGACCCGTTTGAGGAACTTCGCTAAACGCCCTTTGAAGTGTTGATTGGCCAGCCGCCCCAATAATGTGGCAGGCTCGGAATGCCGAAAGGCGTTTTTTAATCAACTTTTTGGGGAGGTATCATGCCCGCCGTTTCATTTTCTCATATCGGGATCACAGTTCCCGACCTCGATCGCGCGGTGAAGTTTTACACCGAAGCGTTTGATCTTTACCTGCTGATGCCGCCAAGCGAGGTGATGCAGGACGATAGCGCAATTGGCGAAATGTGTGACGACGTATTTGGTCCCGGTTGGGGAAAGTTCCGCATCGCGCATGTGTCGACCGCCGATGGAATTGGCATTGAACTGTTCGAGTTTCCCAAGACCGATGACACTCCGCCGCCGTTTGAATACTGGAAACCCGGAATTTTCCATTTCTGTCTGCAAGACAGCGACATGGAGGCGCGGATCAAACGCATCGAAGAGCTTGGTGGCAAACAGCGGATGCAACGGGTGCGGTACTACTACCCTGACGAGAAACCCTATCGCATGGTCTATTGTGAAGATCCATTTGGGAACATCATCGAACTCTACAGCCACTCTTATGAACTTACCTATTCCAGTGGGGCATATACGGGCTGAGCTTGACGTCGGTCCTTTTGCGTGGTGAAGCATCGCCAAGCAAAAGGACGACAGATGCGGCTAAAACTGGTGATATTTGACGCGGATGGCACACTGGTGGACAGCCAGGCGGACATTCTCGGGTCGATGCATGGCGCGTTTGAGCGACAGGGCATGACGTCGCCGTCGCGCGAAGATATTTTGGGTATCGTGGGGCTGTCGCTGGATGTGGCGATGCTGAAACTTGCACCTACCACGGATGCGGTGACACGCGCGGCTTTGGTGGAAGGCTACAAGCATACATATATGCGCCGCCGCGAAGCCGTTGGCGCCAAAGAAAGTTCGCCACTGTATCCCGGCGCGTTGGCGGCGTTGGACCGGCTGAAGGCGCGCGATGATGTTGTGTTGGGCGTGGCGACCGGAAAGTCGCGGCGCGGATTGGACAAGTTGATCGAGGGGCATGGTTTGGAAGGCTATTTCCTGACCCGTCAAGTGGCAGATGACCACCCGTCCAAGCCGCATCCGTCGATGATCCTGACGGCTTTGGCCGAGATGGGCATCGAAAGCGGCGATGCGGTGATGATCGGCGATACATCTTATGACATGGAGATGGCGCAGTCCGCCGGCGTTGCGGGGCTCGGCGTGAGTTGGGGATATCATCCATCCAGCGCATTGAGTGCAGCGAAGCATATTATTGAGGATTTTTCGGCGCTGGACACAGTGTTGGAACAGATGTTTGGAGAGTTGGCATGAGCGGTTGGGCAAAAAAGCGGTTTTGGAAAGAGGCCTCTGTCGAGGAGACAGACGAGGGTTTCGGCATTCTGCTTGATGGTCGCCCGGTGAAGACACCTGCAAAAGCGCCCCTGACGTTGCCGACACGTGCAATGGCCGAGGCGGTAGCCGCAGAATGGGCCGCGCAGGACGAGAAGATCGACCCAGCAACAATGCCTGTCACCCGCTCGGCCAATGCGGCGATAGACAAAGTAACGATTCAGCACGGCGAGGTGGCTGATATGTTGGCGGAATATGGCGGCACGGATTTGCTGTGTTATCGCGCCACCACGCCGGAGGCTTTGGTTGCGCGGCAAGCCAAAAGTTGGGATCCGATGCTTGAGTGGGCAGAACAAGAATTCGGGGCGCGGCTGGTGGCGGTCGCCGGTGTGATGCACCATGCGCAGGACACCCAATCACTGGAGAAATTGCGGACCGAAGTGCATAAACTCTCGGCCTTTGAAATGGCGGCCTTTCATGACTTGGTTGGCATTTCCGGGTCGCTGATTCTCGGATTCGCTGCACTGCGTGGGGTTCACGATGCGGACGAAATCTGGCGTCTGTCACGCGTTGATGAGCAGTGGCAAGAGGAGCAGTGGGGCGTTGATGAGGACGCGTCCAAGGAAGCGCAGATCAAATATGACGCGTTCCTGCACGCAAATCGCTTTTATAAGTTGGCACAAATTTAGCAAATTAACCTTTTTTGCAGGCAGTTTGGGCGTCTTTCACCCATCGATTGAATCCCGTGATGGACCTCTTGACGTTTGACGATGAATGCGCCCAAACTGAGCCACGATGTAATTGGGGTGTAATCCTTAAACATCTAAAGGGCCGGGAGTGGCCTACTAAAACCGCCTCTCAAAGGGGCGGGTAATCAGGAAGAGGTAAAAATGAAAAAATCCGTATTCTTTGGTGCGCTGACTGTTGCTGGCCTTGCGGCCGGTGCTGCGGCTGCTGGCACGCTGGATGACGTGAAAGCACGCGGCAAGCTGAACTGCGGCGTGACCACCGGTTTGGTTGGCTTTGCTGCACCTGACGCGAACGGCGAATGGATGGGCTTTGACGTTGGCGTATGCCGCGCAGTTGCCGCCGCTGTTCTGGGTGACCCGAAAGCTGTAGAGTTTGTGCCAACTACCGGCAAAACCCGCTTTACTGCGCTGGCGTCTGGCGAAATCGACATGCTGGCACGTAACACCACATGGACCTTCTCGCGCGACGTGGACCTGAAGTTCACATTCGTTGGCGTGAACTACTATGATGGTCAGGGCTTCATGGTTCCTAAGGATCTGGGCGTAAGCTCGGCCAAAGAACTGGACGGCGCGACTGTTTGTATTCAGACCGGTACCACCACCGAGCTGAACCTGGCGGATTTCTTCCGCTCCAACAACATCAGCTATGAGCCGGTTCCAATCGAAACCAACGCTGAAGCACAGCAGCAGTACCTTGCAGGTGCTTGCGACGTGTACACAACGGATGCTTCCGGTCTGGCCGCGACTCGCGCCACATTCGAAGATCCAGCTGGTCACGTTCTGCTGCCAGAAATCATCTCCAAAGAGCCTCTCGGCCCACTGGTTCGTCACGGCGACGACAACTGGGGTGACGTGGTTCGTTGGTCCTTGAACGCTCTGATCACAGCAGAAGAGCTGGGTGTGACATCTGCAAACATCGGTGAGATGGCTGCTGGTACAAACAACCCAGAAGTTAACCGTCTGCTCGGCACCGAAGGCACCCTGGGCGAAATGCTCGGTCTGGACGCCGGTTGGGCCAAGGCAGCCATCATGGCTGGCGGCAACTACGGTGAGCTGTTTGAAGGCAACATCGGTGAAGCCACACCAATCGGTCTGGCCCGTGGCCTGAACGCTCAGTGGACAAATGGCGGCCTGATCTACTCGCCTCCTTTCCGCTAAACACATCACGGAAAGGGCGCGGTACACACCGCGCCCTTTTCGCTTTGCGACCTCTGCAAACAATAATCGGCCAGACGCTTTAGACGTCAAAAAATAAAGGCCGAGCAACGGGGAAGATCCTTCATGACCACTTTGACCGACCCTCCTAAGGCGTCGTTCCGGCTGTCTATGCTGATCAACGACACGCGCTATCGCTCGTTGACGTTTCAAGCAATCGCAGCCGTGGCACTGGCCCTTGCGTTTGTGTATCTGGGCAACAACCTGATGCAAAACCTTCGCGCCGCCGGCCTGAATATCTCGTATAGTTTTCTTGGCGACCAAGCTGGCTATGACATCAACCAGCGTCTCATCGAATATGACAGCCAATCTACACACGCTCGTGCAGCCCTCGTCGGGATTTTGAACACACTGCTTGTGGCGTTCTTGGCTTGTATTACCGCAACCATCTTTGGCGTGGTTGCAGGGGTTCTACGGCTGTCCAACAACTGGATCATATCCAAGTTGATGGCCGTTTATGTGGAAATTTTCCGCAACATTCCGGTGCTGATCTGGATCATCATCATTTTCACCATCATGACGGCAGTGATGCCTGGCCCCCGGGAGTTCAAAGGCGACAACGCGACATCGAGCATGTTTCTGGATCTGGTAGCATTTACCAACCGAGGCGTATACATCCCGATGCCGTTCTTTGAGAATGGCCTGTTTGGCAATGCAGCGTTGAACTGGGTTCTAGTTCTGTTGGTGGCAATGGGGTCTTGGTACGCGACGCGCAAAGCAAACGCGCGTGCCGCCGAGGTTCAGGCCGAGACCGGCATTCGTCCAAACACATTTTGGACCAATCTGGCGATCTGGCTGGCACCGTTCATTGCCTTGATGTTCATCATGGGGCTTTCGTGGGAAGTGCCTGCGCTCAAGGGCTTTAACTTCAAAGGTGGTATCAAAGTCGGCGGATCGCTGATCGCGCTTTGGTTTGCGCTGTCGATCTATACAGGCGCCTTTATCGCGGAAAACGTCCGTGCTGGTATTCAAGCTGTGTCGAAAGGACAAACCGAGGCCGCAGCGGCTTTGGGCCTGCGTCCGCGTCGTGTGATGAACCTTGTGGTTCTGCCGCAGGCGCTGCGTGTGATCATTCCACCGCTGATTTCTCAGTACCTCAACATCACCAAGAACTCGTCTTTGGCTATTCTTGTTGGCTATGCGGATGTCACTGCGACGTTGGGCGGCATTACGTTGAACCAAACGGGCCGCGCGATCGAATGTGTGCTTCTGCTGATGTTGTTCTATCTCACTGCGTCGCTGCTGATTTCGATGGCGATGAACGTCTACAACGCATCCGTTAAGCTGAAGGAGCGCTGAGATGGCTGATCAAGAGACAAATTCGATTGCCTTTGTGGCCACCGAAGTGATCCCGGAATCCGCGCCTCCGGCGCGCGAAACCGGCGCTGTAAAATGGATGCGCGAGAACCTGTTTTCGAGTGTCACCAACAGCATTCTGACACTTGTGGCGCTTGTGTTCATTTACTTGATCCTGTCTGGCACTGTGCCATGGATCGTGAATGGTCTTTGGACAACATCGTCGTTGGCGGAATGTCGTGAGGCGCTTGCTGGTAAGACTGGCGCGTGTTTCTCGGTACTGACAGAACGCTGGAACCAGTTGATCTATGGGTTCAAATACCCTGTAGAGGAATATTGGCGTCCAAATCTGGCCTTTGTGCTGATGCTGGTTGCCATTGCGCCTGTGTTGTTCTTTGAGCTTCCGCGAAAGCTGTTGATCGTAACAGCCCTTTATCCCTTTGTGGCCTTTTGGCTGATTTGGGGCGGCACCATTCTGGCACCGCTTCTGGCGTTGATTGGCTTTGTGGTTGCGGGTGTGTTCTTCCAAGTGTTTGGTCGGACCAACTTTGCTTTGGGTTTCTTTGGAGCGGTTGTGATTGCCTTGGTCATCTGGGCCGTTGGCGGAATGCTTATTCCAGAAGATGCGTCCGAGAATGCCTTGTTGTCTGCAGTGCCAAGTCGTGACCTCGGGGGCTTCATGCTCAACCTCATGCTGGGCGTGACCTGTGTGTCCTTGTCGGTGCCGTTGGGCATTGCATTGGCACTGGGGCGAATGTCTGACATGCCGCTCATCAAAGGGGTCTGCGTTGTCTTTATCGAGTTCATTCGGGGCGTGCCGCTGATCACGCTGCTGTTTGTGGCCTCGGTTATGTTGGCGTATTTCTTCCCGCCCGAAAGCACAGTGGACCTGTTCCTACGGGTGGTGATTATGATCACGCTTTTCTCGGCAGCCTATATTGCTGAGGTGATCCGTGGTGGCCTCGCAGCTTTGCCAAAGGGGCAATATGAAGCTGCAGACAGCCTTGGGCTTGATTACCCACAGGCAATGCGTCTGATCATCCTGCCGCAAGCGCTGAAGATCTCCATTCCGGGCATCGTCAACGTGGCGGTGGGTCTGTTTAAGGACACAACACTGGTGTCGGTCATTTCGATGTTCGATCTGGTGGGCATGATCCGCGGACCGATCTTGGCTTCGACCGAATGGAACGGCGTCTACTGGGAATTGCTGGGCTTTGCCGCGCTGCTGTTCTTCGTCGTCTGCTACGGCATCTCTCAATATTCACAGTGGCTCGAGCGCAAGCTCCACAAAGGCCACTAAGAAGGGGTTCTCAATATGTCTGAACTTATCACTGACCGTCAAATCGATCGCTCCAAGATGCACGTCTCTGACGAGGTCGCGATCAATATCTCTAACATGAACAAGTGGTACGGGTCGTTCCACGTGCTGCGCGATATCAACCTGACGGTCAACGAGGGCGAGCGTATCGTCATCGCGGGCCCATCAGGGTCGGGCAAGTCGACGTTGATCCGCTGTATCAACCGTCTGGAAGAACACCAGTCGGGCGATATCATCGTGGATGGCATCGAATTGACCAATGATCTCAAGAACATCGACAAGATCCGGTCCGAGGTTGGCATGTGCTTTCAGCACTTTAACCTGTTCCCGCATCTGACGATCCTTGAGAACTGTACCTTGGCGCCGATCTGGGTGCGCAAAACACCCAAGAAAGAAGCCGAAGAGATCGCGATGCACTTCCTTGAGAAGGTCAAGATCCCCGAGCAGGCCGACAAGTACCCCGGCCAGTTGTCAGGTGGCCAGCAGCAGCGTGTGGCGATTGCACGCTCGCTGTGCATGAAGCCACGCATTATGCTGTTTGACGAACCGACGTCTGCTCTTGATCCTGAGATGATCAAAGAGGTGCTCGACACCATGATCGAGCTTGCGGAAGAGGGCATGACCATGCTTTGCGTGACGCACGAAATGGGTTTTGCCCGTCAGGTTGCGAACCGCGTGATCTTTATGGACCAAGGCCAGATCGTTGAGCAAAACGAGCCGGAAGAGTTCTTCAACAACCCGAAGAGCGAGCGTACGCAGCTGTTCCTGAGCCAGATCTTGGGTCACTAAGACAGGTGTCGCAAAGAGTTGATGAGGCCGCGGTGGAAACATCGCGGCCTTTGTTTTTAGGTAGTGTGCAGAATTTGCGTTGAAAGGGCAGACCATGACGAAGACAATTTTGATCACCGGCGCAACAGATGGAATTGGGTATGAAACCGCCAAGTTGCTGGTATCGGAAGGTCATAGGGTTCTGGTGCACGGGCGCAGCGCCGAAAAACTGGGGCGGGTGACGCAGGACCTTGTCGTAAAGGGATATCGCGCTGATTTGTCGTCGTTTTCAGACACCGCGGCGCTCGCCCAAGCCGTAAAGGCGGATAACGACACGATCGATGTGTTGATCAACAACGCGGGCGTTTTCAAAACGCCGCAAACGCACACGGCTGACGGATTGGATGTGCGGTTTGTGGTGAATACCTTGACGCCATATCTGTTGACCTGCGCGCTGTTGGACCAAATGCCCGCGGACGGTCGGGTGGTGAATTTGTCATCGGCCGCGCAGGCGCCAGTGGATTTGACTGCAATGAAGGGTCAGCGGGATCTCAGCGCGATGGACGCTTATGCACAGAGCAAGCTGGCGATCACGATTTGGAGCCGCGAGTTGGCGGCTGAGTTGCCGGACGGCCCGTCGGTGGTGGCTGTGAACCCCGGGAGTTTGCTGGCTTCCAAAATGGTTAAAGAAGGGTTCGGGGTGGCCGGAAATGACCTAAGTATTGGCGCCGACATTTTGCGGCAGGCGGCGCTTTCTGACACCTTTTTGGGCAAGTCAGGCGCATATTTTGACAATGATTCCGGCCGCTTCGCCGATCCGCATCGTGACGCGTCGAACACCGGGAAATCGGCTGCGGTCTATTCCGAGATTAAAGCGCTGGTGGCGCAGTATGGCGGGTAGCAGCAGTTAGCCGCTGGCGCTGTCCAAGAGGTCGCGGGGAACGGCAAAGTCGATGGCTTCGGCTTGGCCAAACTGCACCTCTTGCCACGAGGCGGCGTCGAAACGAAAGATCGTTGTCGCGTTTGTCGGATAGTCAAAAAATCGAGGATGGTCGGGGCGTTGACGGGCAAGAAGCTCCGCGAAATGGCCTATCCCCGGATTGTGTCCGAGCATTAGAACGGTGGTGCCAGTTGCCACGTGCAAGTGCCGCAGCATGGTGTTTGCACCCGCATGATAGAGCGCGTCCTCAAAGCGTGTGTCCGTGACCTTTAGGCCAAGGCGGGAGAAGGTTTCGCGGGTGCGTTCAGACGTAGAGCACAACAGTTGATCCGGTAGATATTCAGTTTCGAGCAGCCATGCCCCGATTGCTTTGGCCGAGGCCCGGCCGCGCTTGTTGAGTGGTCGGTCGTGGTCTGATTGTAGCGGGTCATCCCAGCTGGATTTGGCGTGGCGCATCAGGATCAGGGTGAGGCTCATGGATGGAAGGCTTTCATATGCAAGGCGGATTGGACGTCGGTGCGGGCTGCACCTACGCTAAGCGGGCAGGCACGTCGGGCGATGCAGCCGCGCGCCATGCAGCCGGCACCGTCGGATGTGTCGAGAAAATCATGACAGGCCGATAGGTTATAGAGGTTTTCCGCACTTAGAGCTGAGACTGGACAGGCAGTGGTGCAAGGGGCAGGGCAGGTGTCACAGGGAGACGTCCCAGTGGGTGCCGGCAAGAGGACTTCCTGTCTCAGATGCAGTGCGCCGCGCAAAGACACCATCAGGCCGACGGTGTCGTGAACCATCATGCCAACAGGACTTTGAAAGAAGCGGCCAGTGTTCAGCGCCCACGAGATAAATGGTGGGTACGGTGGGCCGTCAGAGGGAAAAGAACACTCTGCGGCAATAGGTAGAGCGATCTCAGCCAAAACGCGTTTGGACCAGCGGTCCACCGGATTTGGCGCGGCATCGAGGTATTCAGAGGCTTGGGAAAACACCGGCCAGAAATCCGCTCCGGTGCCAAGCAGAACAATTGTGCCAACTTCGTCGTCCGCAGAATATACCGCGCGAGGGTGCAATGCGCCCATTACAATCAAGCCCCGATCTTTGGCCTGTTTGGCTATCTCGGCGTAACTCATTTGCGACCGAACGGCAGAAGAAAGCTCCAGCCGAATCGGGTTGGGCGTTTGTCCTGCCATGCAAGGCCGATGGTCATCTTATCATGTCCCTCGCGGGGTTGCGCGATGTAGGTTCCGAGCGTTCGGTCCCAGATCGATAAGGCAAACCCATAGTTGCTGTCGTGTTCGTCCCGATGCACGGAATGATGCACACGGTGCATGTCAGGCGTCACCAAGGCAAGGCGCATGATGCGGTCCAAGGCAATCGGCAGGCGAATATTGGAATGCGTGAAAAGCGCGGTCGCGTTCAGAAGGATTTCAAAGATGAGCACAGCCAGCGGTGGGGCGCCTAGCGCGTAGACAAGTCCGACCTTGAGGCCCATGGACAGGGCAATTTCCACCGGATGGAACCGGATGGCTGTGGTGACGTCCAGGTCCGGATCGGCGTGGTGAACCCTGTGCAGGCGCCAGAGCAGCGGGATCTTGTGTGTGATCAGATGCTGTAGCCAGATGGCGAAGTCCAAGATCAACACCGCCAGAAATACTGCAATCCAATCAGGAAGTTGGATCTGGTTGAGCAAACCCCAACCGCGGGTTTGCGCATCAAGTGCGGCACCGATGGCAAGCAGAGGAAGTGCCAGTGCCACCAGTCGGAGTGTCAGCGTGTTGAGCACCGAAAAACCCCAGTTGGTCAGCCAGCGTCGCGGGCGGGACCACCGCAGTTTACGACGGGGAAGCAGGCGTTCGGCAACGGCCAGAAGCACAAAGAGGCCGAAGAAAAACAGCAGGCGGATCAGAAGGTCATCAGACATTGAAAGCTCCAATAGGTGGTTTCAATGTATTCTGTTTTGAGAATATATAAAGAGTGTGCAGATCAATCCGCGCGGATCATCGAGCCTGCGCCGTGTTCGGTGAACAGCTCCAAAAGGCAGGCGTTGGGGGCGCGGCCGTCGAGGATGACCACAGCGCGCACGCCTTTGTCGATGGCGTTCAACGCGGTTTCCGTCTTTGGGATCATGCCGCCCGCTATGACGCCTTCTGCGGTCAAGTCTTTGATTTGCTGCGCTTTCAGCTCTGTCAAAATTTCACCGGACGCGTTTTTCACACCCTCCACATCGGTCAGCAACAGCAGGCGGTCGGCCTGCAGGGCGCCGGCAATGGCGCCGGCGGCGGTATCGCCATTGACGTTGAAGGTTTCGCCATTGCGGCCAGCGCCCAGAGGCGCGACGACAGGAATGGTGTCATTGGCAAAGAGATCGGTCAGGACCGTGGCGTCCATATCCGCGGGCGAGCCCACAAATCCCAGTTCAGGATCGGTTTGGTCGCAAATCATCAGGTTGGCATCCTTGCCCGAAAGGCCAACAGCCTTGCCGCCTTGACGGTTGATCGCCTGCACGATGCGTTTGTTGACGACACCTGACAGCACCATCTCGACCACCTCTACGGTTGCGGCATCGGTGACACGTTTGCCGTGCACAAAATCGGATTTTATTTCAAGACGTTCCAGCATCGCGTTGATCATCGGGCCACCGCCATGAACGATCACGGGATTGATGCCGACATGACGCATCAGAACCACATCGCGGGCGAAATCTTCCATGGCTTCGTCGCTGCCCATGGCGTGGCCGCCAAGCTTGATGACAACGATCGCGCCTGCGTAGCGCTGCAGGTAAGGCAGGGCCTGAGAGAGTGTGCGGGCAGTTGCGATCCAATCGCGGTTCATGTCTTGCTTCTTCATGTCTGGGACCTCTTCTGGAGGCCGTTGTTACCCGCTTGGCAGGAGCCTGCCAAGGGTAGGGCGGACAGATCATGGAGAATCGTGGTTAATCGTCTTGTTTTTCGGGATTTCATCCGTCGGCATTACGTCTGCATCACGTCGGTATTGCGTCGGTGCGATTTGGAGCCGAAATTGAGCTAACGGATCGCGCGTTGCGCAACGGGCAAAACCTTTGGCGAGGCCGTCGCCCTGTGCGGCTGCGCCCGCCGGAGCGGACGCAGCAGAGTGGTTAGAAACCTTCGAGGACGATCTTGCCTTTGGCTGTGCCGCTTTCGATCAGGGCGTGCACTTGCTTGAGCGTCTCGGCATCGATCTTGCCGGCCACGTCGGTCACGGTAGTGCGCAGTTTGCCTGCATCGACCAGATCCGCCACTTCGTTTAGCAGATCGCGCTGGGCGTCCATGTCGGCGGTGCCAAACAGTGAGCGGGTGAACATCATTTCCCAATGCAACGAAATCGCTTTGAGCTTGAGCGGCATGGCGTTCAGCGTGGCAGGATCGTCAATCAGGCCAAAGCGGCCTTGAGGTGCGATCAGCTCGATGATGTCGTCAAAATGCGCATCGGTCATGGTGGTGGAGAACACATAGCCGGGCGCGCCAAGACCAAGGGCCGCAACTTGTGGTGCGATAGGTTCACGGTGGTCGATCACGTGATGCGCACCAAGGTCTTTGACCCACGCTTGCGTTTCGGGACGCGACGCGGTGGCGATGACCGTCATGTCGGTCAGTGCCCGCAGCAGTTGGATGGTGATCGAGCCGACGCCTCCTGCGCCGCCAATCACGAGGATGGTGTTGCTGCCCTCAGGCGTTGCGTCACGTACCTTCAGGCGGTCAAACAGCATCTCATACGCGGTGATGGCCGTGAGTGGCAGAGCCGCGGCTTCGGCGTCGGTCAGCGTGGTCGGTTTGCGGCCAACGATGCGTTCATCCACCAGATGAAATTCGCTGTTGGTGCCTGCGCGCGCAATGGAGCCTGCGTAAAACACCGCGTCGCCCGGTTTGTAGTATGTTGCGTCGGGGCCGACGGCCTCGACCACACCAGCGGCGTCATATCCCAGCACGCCGAATTCGGCGTCTGCTGCCAATGGACGCTGACGGACTTTGGTGTCTACGGGGTTCACGGACACGGCGTTGATTTTGACAAGAATGTCGCGCCCAGTCGGGGCGGGTTTGTCCAGAGTGATGTCGATCAGGCTGTCGGGGCGGTCAATCGGACCTGCGGCTTTGAAAACGACGGCTTTCATGGGGAGTTCCTTTATTGAGTAGGGGAGCAGAGTGGCCAACGGTGGGGACGAGCCACGCCTAGTCAGTCAATCTTGGTCATTTCGTTTAACACGAAGCTGTCCACGGCGCCGTCGGTGGCGGCCATATATGCGGCGAGGTGCGGCGCGTTCATGTGGGTTTGCCACAACTCACGGCTTTCCCAGTTTTCGTAAAAGACAAAGAGGCCGGGATTTTCGTTGTCCTGGTGCAGGTCGTAGTTGATGCAGCCTTTTTCGGCGCGGGTGATGTCGATCAGCTTTTTCAATTCATCCTCGACAAGGGCTTCTTTTCCGGCGGCAGCGGTGATTTGGGCAAGAATGGTGAGGGACATGACAATCTCCGAGAGGGTGTAAATTTGTTGTGTCGCTCTTATGTGTGATTTGCGATAATCTATGCAAGTACGCACCTTTTGGACATATAGGGGCCAAAAGGATACTGTGACCGCGATTGCGAGGAAGAAATGAACCGGTTTGAAGATTATGACTGTAGCGGCGGATGCCCGGTTGAAGGCGCGCTGGAACAGATTTCGGGCAAGTGGAAAGGGCTGGTGATTTATCACCTGCTGGGGGGCACGCTGCGGTTCAATGAATTGAGCCGACGTTTGGGTACGGTCACGCAACGCACGCTGACAAAGCAACTGCGCGAACTGGAGGACGTCGGGATACTCCATCGCGAGGTTTATGCGGTGGTGCCGCCGAAGGTCGAATATTCGCTGACAGAGAAGGGCCGAAAATTGGAAGCGGTCGTTGTGGGCTTACACGCGTGGGGGCAGGAGTTTCCATCACGCAAAGTTCCGCTCTCGCCGCAAACCAGCGCCTAGGGTCGCCGCGAATTACAACGTCAGGAGGCGTGCAATTTGCGCAGGGCGTATCTGAGATCACCTTGCAGGGTGACAAAATCGCGCTGGTCAGTTTCGTCTTTGCGGCCGATCAGGACATAGTCCCAGCCGGGTTTGCCAAATTCGGGCAACATCAGGCGGGCCGCTTCGCGCATGCGCCGTTTGGCGCGGTTGCGGGCGACGGCGTTGCCAACTTTCTTGGAACAGGTAAAGCCGATGCGGATCGCGAGAGGATCGACGTCTTCGGTGTCACGGCGCTTGCGGGCCTGCACCATCATCGCCTTGGTGCCCTGTTTGCGGGCGCGGGCGGCAGCGAGGAAATCGCTGCGTTTTTTCATGACCTCCAGACGAACGGAAACCGCCGGAGACGCGCTCCCTTGGCTGGCTGGGCCATCCTTGGGGGTCTCCGGCGGTGTCATTCCGTCAAAACGGTCGGTGAGCTTATGCGCTCAGCGACTTACGACCGCGTGCGCGGCGTGCGTTCAGGATCTTGCGGCCGGCTTTGGTGGCCATGCGCGAACGGAAACCGTGGCGCCGTTTACGAACGAGGTTCGATGGTTGGTAGGTGCGTTTCATCGCTCCGTCTCCGATTTGTGTGTGCTGGGCTCCGGCGACAGATTCGCGGTGCCCGTTCTATTGGAAGCCCGGTCTTTAGACCTGTGGGCCGGATAAGTCAAACGGGTGATGTCGGTTTTGTATCAAAAAGGCAAGCGTCGGCGGGGATATTCCGCATTTAGCAGATTTGCGGCCTGATAACGTTTCAAAATCCGCTTTTGGGGGCGTGAAATTCGGCTGCGAAGCGGTCAATTGTTACGCTTCGAGCGCCATTCGTCACGAAACGCCCCGTCACGATCAAGCGCCCGTGAGGTCCCTGTTGTTTTGGCGGTCACTGCCGCATGTTTAAGGCAAGCAACAAGAAGAGGCCGGATGTGGCTGATATGACGAATACCGAGACACCCCCCAAATCAGGTTTGGCACGTTTGTTGCCATTGGCGGTGATTGGCGCGGTGGCGCTGGGCGGCGCATGGTTGTTGGGGGACTACCTGACTTTTGAGGCGTTGCGGGACAATCGCGAAATGCTGATTGCCTATCGTGATGCGCATTATTGGGCGGCGGTGGCCGCATTTATGATGATTTATGTGCTGATCGCGGGGTTTTCGCTGCCAGGGGCGACAATTGCCACGTTGGCGGGCGGGTTCTTGTTCGGGACCTTCCCCGGGGTTCTTTATAACGTTGGTGCGGCGACGATGGGCGCGACGATTGTGTTTCTGGCCGCCCGTTGGGGGCTTGGTGAGAAGCTGTCGGCGAAGATGGATGCCAGCGAAGGGCGCATCAAGGCGATCAAGGCGGGTATTGATGAGAATCAGTGGTCGATGCTTTTCATCATCCGGCTGGTGCCCTTGGTGCCGTTTTTTGTCGCCAATTTGATCCCGGCGCTGGTTGGGGTGTCTTTGTGGCGCTATGTGGTGTCGACCTTTGTGGGCATCATTCCGGGTGGGTTGGTATACACATCCGTGGGCGCTGGGCTGGGTGAAGTGTTCGCGCAGGGAGAAACCCCCAACCTAGGTATAATCTTTGAGCCGCATGTGTTGTTGCCGATTCTCGGGTTGGCGGCATTGTCGGCGTTGCCGGTGGCATTGAAATATATTCGCGGCAAGGAAGCGATCTGATGGACAATATCAAATGTGATTTGCTGGTGATTGGCGCCGGCTCTGGTGGGCTGTCTGTTGCTGCGGGTGCCAGCCAGATGGGGGCCAGTGTGGTTCTGCTGGAAGGCCACGAGATGGGTGGCGATTGTCTTAACTTTGGCTGTGTGCCGAGTAAGGCGCTGATTGCGAGCGCCAAGGCAGCGCACGGGCAGTCGACAAGCGCGCAGTATGGCGTGGCCGATCAGGTGCCGCAGGTGGATTACGCGGCGGCCAAGGCGCATGTGAAAGACGTAATTGCCCAGATCGAGCCGATGGACAGCCAAGAGCGCTTCGAAGGGTTCGGCGTGCGGGTGATCCGTGAATTTGGAACATTTGTCAGCCCACGTGTCGTGGAAGCCGGCGATCACCGCATCACCGCGCGACGGGTGATTGTCGCAACAGGTTCCAGCCCGCTGGTGCCGCCGATCCCGGGCTTGGACAGCGTGCCTTATCTGACCAACGAGACGCTGTTTGATCTGACGGAGACGCCGGAGCATCTTTTGATCATTGGCGGTGGGCCGATTGGCATGGAAATGGCGCAAGCGCATCAGCGGTTGGGCATCAAGACCACTGTTATTGAAGGCGCCAAAGCGCTGGGCCGGGATGATCCGGAAATGGCGGCGATTGTGTTGGACAATCTGGAAGCCGAAGGGGTGGAGATCGCCGAAGACGCGCTGGCCAAACAGATCAGCGGTGCGGCCGGCAAGATCACCGTGGAAACGCAGGACGGGCGCAGCTTTGGCGGCTCACACTTGTTGGTGGCCGTCGGGCGCAACGCCAATATGGAGCGGCTGAACCTTGAGGCCGCAGGAATTGAGACCACGCGCATGGGCATTAAGGTGGATGCGAGCCTGAAGACCACCAACAAGCGGGTTTATGCGATCGGCGATGTGGCGGGTGGCGCGCAGTTTACCCATGTGGCGGGCTATCAGGCCGGGGTGATCATCCGATCCGCGTTGTTTGGGCTGCCTGCAAAGGCGCGCACAGATCACATCCCTTATGCGACCTATACAGACCCCGAGTTGGCGCAGATTGGTCCAACCGAAGCTGAAGCGCGCAAAATATACGGAGAAAAGCTGACTGTGGTGCGGTTTGACATCGGCCACAACGACCGCCTGATTGCCGAACGTAAAGCCAAGGGGTTGATCAAGGCGATGGTCGTCAAAGGCCGTCCCGTTGGCGTGTCTATTGCCGGCCCACAGGCAGGCGAGTTGATCAATCTTTGGGCGCTCGTGATTGCCAACAAGCTCAAGATGAGCGCGGTTGCAGGCATGGTGTCGCCCTATCCGACGGTAGGAGAAATCAACAAGCGGGTTGCAGGGGCCTATTTCTCTCCCCAACTGTTTGATAATCCTAAGGTCAAACGGGTGGTCGGCTTGGTTCAACGCTGGCTGCCATAATCGCCGAACGATAAGGGGCGGGCACAGATGCTCAACACACTTTCAGGTCGTTTCCTGATCCTGACCATCATCTTCGTGATGCTGGCGGAAGTGTTGATCTTTGTGCCGTCGATTGCGCGGTTCCGTCAGGATTATCTGTTGAGTCGTCTGGAGCGTGCGCAGATTGCGTCGCTGGCGTTGCTGGCGGATGACATGATCGACATGGATCTCGAAGAAGAACTGTTGCGCAATGCGGAGGTCTATAACGTCGTGTTGCGCCGCAATGAGGTGCGGCAGTTGATGTTGTCGAGCCCTATCCCAAACCCGATTGCTGCGACTTATGACATGCGCGACCCGACTGCGGGCTTGTTGATCCGCGATGCGGTGATGCAATTGCTGGATCGGGAGGATCGTGTGATCCGCGTCATTGGTGCGCCGGTTCTGGAGGCCGGATTGCTGATCGAGGTGACGATGGACACCAAGGGGCTGCGCATGGCGATGGTGGATTACGGCGTGCGTGTTCTGGTGCTGTCGGCTGTGATTTCCGCCTTTACCGCGTTTTTGCTGTTCCTCGCTGTTCGGGCGATTCTGGTGAAACCGATCAAAGGCGTTGTTGGTTATATGCAGAGCTATGCGGCCGCGCCGGAGGATGCCCGACGGATCATTCAGCCAACGGCTGGCGTGCGGGAGTTGCGGGAAGCCGAGGAGGCCTTGCAAACGTTGCAGACCGAATTGACCGCCTCGCTCAAACAAAAAGAGCGGTTGGCGCAACTCGGTGGTGCGGTGGCCAAGGTGAGCCATGATTTGCGCAATATCCTGACCTCAGCGCAGTTGTTTACCGATCGCATTGAAACCAGCGAAGATCCGTTGGTGAGCCGTCTGGCGCCGAAATTGGTGGGATCCATCACACGGGCGGTGAACCTGTGTGAGAGCACGCTGGCCTTTGGCAAAGCCGAAGAGCCGCCGCCCAAGCTGTCGCAGGTGATGTTGGCAGATCTGGTGAGCGATGTCGTGGACAGCGAGCGCCTTGCTGTGGGGGAGTTTGATCTGAGCTTTGCCGAGGACATTCCCGCGGGGCTAACGGTGCGCGCTGACCCAGAGCAGTTGTTTCGGGTGATTTCCAATCTGGTGCGCAATGCGCGGCAGGCGATTATCGCATCGGGGCAGGGGGCCGAAATTGCGGTCGCTGCACGCGAGGATCAGGACGCTTGGCTGATCGAAGTGCGCGACACGGGGCCTGGCCTGCCACCCAAGGCACAGGAGCATTTGTTCACGCCGTTTCAGGGCGGGACACGCAAAGGGGGCTCTGGACTCGGTTTGGCGATTTCGGCGGAACTGGTGCGCGGCCACGGCGGGGATTTGTTGCTTAAAGAGACCGGATCGGCAGGAACCTGCTTTGAAATCTGCCTGCCCAAAGGCGATGTGGCGGCAATCTGAATTTTCTTTCGTTTTGCCCTTGCGCTTGTCCGGTGTAGGCTCTAAATCCCCCTCACCGCGCTCTGGTAGCTCAGCTGGATAGAGTACCTGACTACGAATCAGGGGGTCGGGGGTTCGAATCCTCCCCAGAGCGCCATTTCCCAAATTTAGCACACGTATTGCTTCAGCTTTTGGCCTCCGCCAAGAGCGGCCGTCCATGTTGAGACCATTTGGATCAGAGATCGCCAAGAAGAATTCCCGCAACAACTCTTCCTTGAGCCCGCTTTCTTTAGCAGCGTTCAAAGCGGCTTGGACCATTGGCGCGAGACCGGCTTTGCCTTTGGTGATCATCGGGTCAAACCGGCGTGCGGGAAGATCTACGGCGATTTCTAATGAGCGTGTCAGAAGCGTCTGCATGTATGCAGACAAGGAATGTTCCGGAAGTTTGAGGCTGACATTTGCAAACAAAAAAAGAGCGCACTTGCGAGCGCTCTTTTCATGGGTCTGCTTGGCAATCTTGTCAGGCAGATTTTCGCATAGGCACGGTTGCATTGCCGGCTTTTGGCGACGCGGTCTGATTGGTTGGCGAAGGACGGAAGCTCGCCACCAATGCCCCCAGTTCACGCGCGGCGGTCTGCAAGGCGCGACCCTGATCGCTGGAGCGTTCCACGAGCCCGGCGTTTTGTTGGGTGACCCGATCCAGATCCATGACACCTGCGTTGATCTCGGTGATCGCAGAGGCCTGATCGCGTGAGCTTTCGGCAATTTGCGCGGCCAGTTTGCTGACGTCCTGAATCTTGTTGGTGATCTCCTCGATGGCCTTACCGGCCTTGTCGACAAGGTTCACGCCGACTTGCACCTGATCCGCCGATGTCTCGATCAGTCCTTTGATTTCGCTGGCACTGGTCGCGGAGCGTTGCGCCAACGACCGGACTTCGGAGGCCACAACAGCAAAACCACGTCCACTGTCCCCGGCGCGCGCAGCTTCGACACCTGCGTTGAGCGCAAGAAGGTTGGTTTGGAAAGAAATGTCTTCGATCAAGCCATTGATTTCGCTGATCTTGACGGCGCTGTCCTTGATATCCTGCATCGCTTCGATCGCGGATTTTACGATTTCACCGCCCCGCACCGCGTCTGTTTTTGTGGTGTCTACAGTGCGTTCCACAAGCTTTGTTTGATCAGACGCCGATTGAACACCATCGGTGATCTGGCTGATGGCCGCAGCGGTTTCCTCAAGCGTCGCGGCCTGGTTCTCCGTGCGCTTCGCAAGGTCGTGTGTGCCTTTCGCCATCTGACCGGTCTCGTCTTCGATCTCGGAAATTGTGCCCAAGACACGGCCGATGACGTCATCCAGCGCCGCCGCTGTTTTGTTGAAGTCCGCCCGCAACATTTCGTAATCGGATTGGAACTCGGTGGCGATGCGATAGCTCAACTGACCTTTCGCCAATTGGTTCAAACCTTCGGCCAATTCAGAAACAACTTCGGCCTGCTCGCGGGCGTCCTCGTGGGACTTGTCTTCGAGCGCCTTGTTTTCCTTGATAGTTACGGAAAACGCGGCAACCGAACGCGCCAGGCGTCCAAGTTCATCTTTGCGGTCGATTTCGGGCACGTCGGTTTGGGTGTCGCCTTCGCGCAGGGTGGTAATGCGTGCCACAATGCGCGCCAGAGGGCGTGTCACGCCAGAGGCCGATACATATACGATGCCGGAGATCAGCAAGCAGATAAGCGCAACGGCAAAGCCTGATTGCGTGTAAAGTGTGTTTACCACAGAGGCGATCACGCCGCCGTCAAAACCCATCACCATAGTTGCGACAACGGTGCCATCGGAGTGGCGAATGGGGAACTTCACGTAAGCCACACCGCCGGATTCCAGTTGCATCGCGGCCTCGGTCCCCGCGAGGATTTCTGCTACGCCCGCGTCCCAACCTTCTGGGTTGGTGCCTTCCACGGCCAATTCAGCGAAGACGTCGCCATCTACGAACACCTTGGCAAACAGTGCATTCTCCATTTCGCTCACGCCGCCAATCGCGCCGCTAACGCCCTCGGCGTTAAAATCCCAAACCGCAGCGGCGACCGGGGATTCAAGGAATGTTTGAGCCAGGGTCACTTCGTTTTCGAAAGCTTTCACCAAGGTGGCGCTTTGTTTGGTTACCCAGAACACGGTTGTTGCAACAAAGGCGACCAGAATACAGGCCACAATCGGCAGCAATAGACGCGACATTATCGATAGTCCAAAGGCCCGTTTTTTTTCAGCGTTCATTTCGTGCTCCGATCAGACCGTGGCCAAATCCTTGGTGAGGTCTGGTGTGTTGCGCCGTCTCTGTGGCGCGTCTAGTTTTGTTCAACCCGCAGTTCGGCGTGCGCAGGCACGCTTTATGCATCGGTGTCTTGAGACGGCCTGATGGCATCTGCGACACGTCGTCTTTCCATTTCTTCGGCGCATGAGGCTGTCGGGCGGAAGCCTTGGCCTGCAAGGGGCACACATTCCGGCAAGACTCAGTTGCCATCTGAAGTCGTGAAGTTGAGGTGTTTGTAATCACGTGGCGTTAATAGAGACTTACTGTTGTCCAAGGCCTTTCAATCCCCCGCCGCAAGGGGGGAAGGAACGGTGTGACGCGTATTGCAGCGCCAACAAAAGTTGTGTGTTGCACTGCATTTGCGACGTTGGGTCAAAAATCGATCGTTTTGGCAGAATGGATTGCGCAACGAGCGACGCGCGGTAGAGCATAGGGCAACAGAAGTTGTGCGCCCGAAGGCATACGCTCCGCAGTCAGAGGAAAACCAAGATGAGCCGCCAAGATATCCTGTTCACGCCCGTGGATCTGGGCAAGTTGCAAGTGAAGAATCGTGTCGCCATGGCGCCGATGACACGCATGTATTCGCCCGGCAACGTCCCGAACTCCAAGAACATTGCGTATTACAAGGCGCGTGCCGAAGGGGGCGTTGGTCTGATTATCACGGAAGGCACCTTTGTTGGTCACAAGGCAGCGATTGCTTATCCGAATGTGCCGGCATTTTCTGGTGAAGATTCGCTGGCTGGCTGGAAAAAAGTCGTTGACGCAGTGCATGAGGCGGGCGGCAAGATTGCCCCGCAGTTGTGGCACGTCGGTGGCATCCGTCGCCCCGGTGTGAACCCCGGTGGCGATGAGCCGGGCCACAGCCCGAGCGGCATGGCCAAGCCGGGCAAAGTCACTGGTCACGCGATGGAACAGGCCGACATTGACGAGGTGATTGCAGCATTTGCCCAAGCTGCCTCTGATGCCAAGGAGATTGGGTTTGACGCGATCGAGCTGCACGGCGCACATGGCTATTTGATTGACCAATTCTTCTGGGACGGCACCAATGTGCGCGACGACGCCTATGGTGGTGATCTGGCAGGTCGGTCCAAGTTCGCATTGGAATTGGTGAAGGCCGTTCGTGCGGCCGTTGGTGAAGAGTTCCCGATCATCTTCCGGTTTTCGCAGTGGAAACAGCAGGACTACACCGCTCGCCTTTGCGAGACGCCGGAACAATTGGAAGGGTTTCTCAAGCCGCTGGCGGATGCCGGTGTGGATATCTTCCATTGCTCGACCCGCCGATTCTGGGAGCCGGAGTTTGAGGGAAGTGACCTGAACCTCGCAGGCTGGACACGCAACTTGACCGGCAAGCCGACGATTACGGTGGGCAGTGTTGGTCTCAATCAGGATTTCCTGCCGGAAAGCGGTATGGCCGATTTCAACGCAGCGGAGCCTGCGAGCATCGACAACCTGCTGGAGCGGTTTGAGAAAGATGAGTTCGACATGGTCGCGGTTGGCCGTGCGCTGATTGCGAACCCTGATTGGGCCAATCAGGTGCAAGACGGCAAGTTTGCCGATCTGGCGCCCTATGAGAAAGACATGCTGCAAAAGCTTGTCTGACCGTAAGCGACATCTTCAAGCTAAGGCCATGCATTGCATGGCCTTTTTTTGTGGCTTGGGGGATGTGGTTGGCAATCTTGCGCTGCGGGCGTCCATTGGGTGTTGTTTGCACCTGCATAAGCGGACTAAAAGGCGGTAACCCCATCATGCGATCAGGGTTGCGGGCAGGGCCCGTTCAACCCGAGACAAGGAGATCAACGTGGCGAGCGTTTTGAACCAATTGAGAGAGATGACCGTGGTTGTCGCCGATACCGGCGAAGTCGAGGCCGTCAAAACATATCAGCCAGTGGATTGCACCACGAACCCGTCGCTGGTGTTGGCCGCATTGAGCGATGCCGGTTCCGCCGAAATGGTGACTGCCGAGATCGAAAAGGGTCGCGCTGGCGGGTTGTCGGCAGAACAAGTGGCCGATGCGTTGACCGTGGCTGTGGGCGCGCGCCTGACGGCCTTGGTGCCGGGTCGTGTATCGACCGAAGTTGATGCGTGTCTGTCGTTTGACACCGAGGCGTCGGTAAAACGCGCGCAGGCGATCATTGCGGATTACGCCGAGCGCGGGATTGGAAAAGAACGCATTTTGATCAAGCTGGCCTCGACTTGGGAAGGCATTCGCGCGGCGGAAATCCTTCAGAATCAAGGCATTGACTGTAACCTGACGTTGCTCTTCAGCATGGCGCAGGCGGTGGCCTGTGCAGATGCCAAGGCGTTCCTGATCTCGCCATTCGTTGGCCGTATCACTGATTGGTACAAAGCGTCAGACGGCGTGGAAAGCTATGCGCCGAATGACGATCCGGGCGTGAAATCTGTGCGTGGCATCTATGATTATTACAAGTCCAACGGCATCAACACCGTTGTGATGGGCGCGTCGTTCCGCAACGTGGATCAGATCAAAGCGCTGGCAGGTTGTGACAACCTGACAATCGCGCCGGCGCTGCTGGATGCGCTGGACAGCGAAGAAGCGGCGCTGCCGCGTGTGTTGTCACCAGAGACCGCCAGCGGTGTTGCGCCCGTGACGATGGACGAGGCGACTTTCCGTTGGGAGATGAACCAAGATCCGATGGCGACCGAGAAATTGGCCGAAGGGATTCGCAAGTTTGACGTCGATCATAAGAAGCTGATCGCGATGGTTGCGGAGCGTCTGCAGTAAGCTGTAACACGTCGGTGCCCTATTTGACGTCTGTTGAGGTCAAAATCGGGAAGAAAACAAAAACGGCAATCGCAGGAAAGCGATTGCCGTTTTTGTTTGTGAGAAAGGGACGTCGAGCCCACTCGACGCACGAGCGAAGACTGACTAACTAAGCGCACGGCTGCAGACGCCTGCCTCCCGTGGACGCTTGTCTTGGTGAAGTTCTGTTACGACATAAAGCTATTGAACTCTTTGTGCATATCGCGCGGATGGTAATACGGGGCTCCATCTTTCACTGCGCGATCTGACGAGAGAGATGAGCTATGTCTGAGACCACAGAAGTTTCCCCCACCAACACGTTTACAGATGGCCCGATGGCTATCATCTATTTGAAAACCGCGCTGCCGATCATTTTTGTGATGGGCATGAACGGACTTTTGTCCGTAGCAGATGCCCTGTTTTTGGGTCATTTCGTTGGCCCTGATGCCTTGGCGGCCGTTACCCTTATGTTCCCGATTTACATGTTGATCGTGGCGCTTTCCACGCTTGTGGCGAACGGCATGTCGAGCCTACTGGCCCGGTCCCTGGGGGCTGGTGACATGGAGAGATCCCGTGCGATCTTTGCGGGCTCGCACGGACTGGCCGTTGCCTTGGGTCTGGTGCTGGTTCTCCTGTTTTACCTGCTGGGAGGTCCGGTCACGGTGCTTGCGGCTGGCGGGTCCGAAAATTTGGCGCAGATGGGACTTGTCTATCTTCAGATCACGGTTTTTTTCTCGCCGCTGCTATTCGTTCTGTCAGTCAATTCAGACGCTTTGCGCAACGAGGGTCGCGTCGGCTTCATGGCGGCCATGAGCCTCCTCGTCTCGGTGTCCAACATCGGATTCAACTACGTCCTGATTGCGGTTCTGGAGATGGGCGTTGCGGGGTCGGCCTTTGGCACGGCGGCGGCGCAAGCGCTGGCTTTTGCCATCATTTTATACGTCCGGGTGTTTGGCAAAACTGTCCTGCGACCTTCGGCTTTGCTGTCCCACGGGCTGACAGCGCACTGGGGGCGCGTTCTGGCGCTTGGCGCGCCCCAAAGCCTGAACTTTATCGGGTTGGCGCTGGGATCTGCGGCCATCATTGCGGCGTTGCAGTGGGTTGGCAGGGATGGCTATGCGGATACGATCACCGCCTATGGTATTATCACGCGTGTGATCACCTTTGCTTTCTTGCCGCTTCTGGGCCTGTCCTTTGCCTTGCAAACAATCACTGGCAACAATTTCGGGGCCAAGCTTTGGCACCGGTCGGATGCCAGCCTTAGGGCCGCGCTTTGGGTGTCGTTTGTCTATTGCGTGATGGTTCAGGGTCTTGTGACGACCTTCGCCGCCGACATCGCGGGTGCGTTTGTTGAAGATGGCGCTGTGATCGGGGAGGTTGCGCGCATTCTTCCGGTGATGACGGTGGTCTTCTTCCTCATGGGGCCAATGATGATGGTCGCGACCTATTTTCAGGCCATCGGCAACGCCGCGAAAGCCGCATTGCTTGGTCTGACAAAGCCCTATGCGCTGGCGATTCCTCTGACGTTTGGCTTGCCTTTGCTGTTTGGCGAAATCGGTATCTGGTATGCTGGTCCCGTGGCGGAGGTTCTGATGTTGGGCCTCACGGCGCTGGTGTTGGCCCATACAGCCCGTACCACCGGTTTGAAGTGGGGCGTTTTCCACGTGCAAGAAGGAGCAGCACCATGAACGCTGAACGTCCATCTGCAGCACAGGCAAAGAACGCGGCAAAACGGCTGCGCGGGACGCTGGCCGACCAGGGCAGGACCGTGAGCCATTCTGAGTCGCTTGAAATGATCGCACGTCAAAACGGTTATCGGGATTGGAATAGCTTTCTGGCAGTGATCGGCAATGCGCCCCCTGTCGGGTGGCGTGTTGGCGAGCAGGTCACGGGAACCTATCTTTCGCAAGATTTCCGCGCCGAGGTGACGTCGGTTTCGGAGGTCAAGTCAGGATGGTTCCGATTGGCCTTAAAGCTGGACACGCCCATCGACGTGGTCACGTCCGAGCATTTTAGCAATGTGCGAAAACGGATCCGGGGCACGGTCGGACCCAAAGGCCACTCGGTTGAGCGCACCAGCGACGGAGTGCCGATCCTTCGGGTCGATATGTGACATCCGCTTTGGAGAAAATACCGTTGGCCCGTGAAGGGCCAACGGCTGCGGGTCAAGCGGCTGACGCGACGGGGGCTGAGCCATCCAATTGCGCGTGAAGCTGCGCGATCTGCACGGCGGCCTGTGCCGCCTCGCGACCCTTTTTCACAAAGTGATCGTGAAAAAAGGTCATGTGTTCCTCAGAAGGTTGGAAATGGTGCGGGGTCAGCGAGACCGACAGCACCGGCACACCGGTTTTCTGGCCGGCTTCCATAAGGCCGGTGACCACGGCTTGGGCTACGAAATCATGGCGGTAGATGCCACCGTCCACCACAAGCGCGGCTGCGGCGATGGCGGCGTAGTCACCCGTCTCGGCCAGCTTTTGCGCCAAGAGTGGCATTTCAAACGCGCCGGGCACGTCAAAAACGTCGACGTCAGCGGTCACGCCAAGTTCGGCCAGTTGGGCTGTGAAGCCTGCATAAGCCTGATCGACGATATCGGCATGCCAGCGCGCCTTGATGAAGGCAAATTTAGGGGATTTTGTCATTGCTCTGATCCTTTCTCAAACGACAAGATCCCAGAGCGCACAGAAAGCGCAGGCCATGCGGCCCGTTCCTCCCATTCTCTATCATCCGGACTATAACCGTCGGCCCCGGAATCACACCGGTGTCTGCTGACCCACATTTTGTGGCGCTCGCGGGCTTTCACCGCCGGTGGGGAATTTCACCCCGCCCCGAGAATAATGTGGTTCTAAATCCTGTTGCGTGGCGGCGTCAAAAGGAATTGTCGGAACTGACGCAACGGTGGTTTTTGTCCGATATTTTGTTTGAGGCTCGAAATAATACTTGGCGCGGCGCGGAAAGCTTGGTTGAGTTGGCGCTAACACAAGGCTTTGGGAGGAGCGCGGCATGACACAAATCGAGAATCCGATCCTGAGAGGGTTTCATCCCGACCCGTCGATTTGTCGTGTCGGGGATGATTACTATATCGCGACCTCAACATTTGAGTGGTATCCCGGTGTGCAAATCAGCCATTCGCGCGATCTGGTGAACTGGCGCACGCTGAGCCAGCCATTGCGGCGGGCAGAGCAGCTTGATTTGCGGGGCAATCCCGACAGCTGCGGTGTCTGGGCGCCGGCGCTGTCTTATGCGGATGGGATGTTCTGGCTGATTTATACGGACGTCAAACGACTGGATGGCAATTTCAAGGACGCTCATAACTATCTGGTGACGGCTCCCAGTATTGAGGGGCCGTGGAGCGATCCGGTCTATCTGAACTCCAGCGGGTTTGACCCGTCGCTGTTTCACGATGCGGATGGCAAAAAGTACCTGGTGAACATGGTGTGGAACCATTTGGCGACCATGGGCAATTCAGACCGGCGGGGCGCGCCGTTTTTTGCAGGGATTTTGTTGCAGGAGTATTCCGTTGAAGAGGCGTGCCTGGTGGGGGAGATCACCAACATCTATCCCGGCACCGATCTGGGCCTGACTGAGGCGCCGCATCTGTTTTCCAAGAACGGATATTACTATTTGATCACGGCAGAGGGTGGCACAGGCTATGAACACGCGGTGACCTATGCGCGGTCCAAAACCTTGCGTGGCCCTTATGAAACCCACCCCAACAAGCATCTTTTGACGGTGCGCGACAATGAGGACAGTCCGCTGCAGCGCACGGGGCATGGGCAATATGTCGAATTGCCGGACGGGACGCCTTGGCACACCTATTTGTGCACGCGCCCCCTAAAGGGGCGGCGGTCCCAGATGGGACGCGAGAGCGGGATTGCACGGTGTGAATGGCGCGAAGATGGTTGGTTGTATCTGGCCAATGGCGGGATGGAACCGAGTCTGGTCGAAGATGCCCCCGCGTTGGAGCCGCATCCGTGGCCTGATGTGCCGGCACGGTTTGATTTTGCCAAGCTGACGGAATTGCCACCGCAATTGCAGTGGCTCCGCAGTCCGGACACCGCGCGGTTGTTTGAGCTTCGCGAAGATGCGTTGCGGCTGTTTGGGCGCGAGTCGATCGGGGCGTGGTTTGAGCAGGCCTTGGTGGCGGCGCGTCAAACAGAATGGGTGTGTTCCGCCGAGACCGAAGTGGCGTTTCAGCCAGACAGTTATCAGCAGATGGCGGGGCTGGTGGCGTATTATAACCGGACGCAGTTTCACTATTTGGCGATGACAATGGATCCGGACACAGGTGGACGGGCGCTGACGATTTTGTCCTGTGCAGATTGGCCGGAGGGGCGGTTGACCTATCCGGTTGGCGAGCTGATCGCGCTGCCGGATCAAGGCACGGTTCGAATGCGGCTTGAGATCGACCACGCGGATTTGCGGTTATTTTACGCCGTCGGCGACGGCGATTTCCAGAGCATTGGTCCGGTGCTGGACGCGTCGATCCTTTCGGACGAAGGCGTGCGCGGGGAGCATTCAAATTTCACCGGCAACTTTGTCGGCGTTGCCGCGCAGGATTTGACCGGCCGCGCGAAGGCCGCGGATTTTGCCTATCTTGAGGTGAAGAACGGCAAGGAATGACAAAGGGTGAGTGGCCCTTTGTCATTTGGGCTTTACGCGATGTCTAGCGTGACCGGAAAGTGGTCCGAAGCCCCCAGGAGGCTGGATTTTAGCGGTTTGGCGCCGTTCAGTTGGTAGGGGTTCCAGACCATCGCCGGAGCGCTGCCGGTCAGGGAGAAATGACTGGACGCCATGATATGGTCGATCAGCGCGTTGACCTTGTCGCCGGTGTAGTTGTCGGTGAAGCGAGCTGTGGAGGGTTCCCAGCCGTAGCGGCCGAACTTGGGGCGGCCAAGCGGGTAGCAGAGCAGGCTGGCACGGTCAAAGACGTCTCCGAGGATGATTTCAACCGCACTGCGGCCAAAACGGCTTTCATAAAAATCAAAGCCGGGGCCATCGTTGATGTCGCCCATGACAATGGTTGGGCGGTTGGCTTTGAGCCAGTCCTCGACGCGGCGGCGGATTGAACTGCATTCCGCAAAAAGTTTGCGGCGGTTGCGAACAGAGGTGCGGTCAAAATTCAGCCGGTCCATGGCGGAAAAGATGCCTTTGGATTTGGCATGCGCCACGATCATCCAGAAATCAGCGCCGCCGTCTGCCCGCACGACCTTGGCCTCAAGCGGGGGGCGGTAGTGTTTATAAACCTCCTTGATGCCATCTTGATCGCTGTCGATCTGAAACTGTTCTTTGAAGGGCGGGTTGGATTTGCTGCCTGCGCTGCCGCCAGCATCGTGGGTGACAGAGGCAACGGTGGGATCATAGAGCACCGCGATTTCCTGACGCCCGCCGGATGGAAAACCGATCATCGCCTTGGATTGGCGCAGGCTTTTGGCGGCGGCGAAGCCCTCGAGCGCGGCAACCGTGCTGCGATTGCCGGTTGTGGTCGTGGTGTTGGGGCCTTCGGTGATGCCGATAACGTCGGGATCAATTGCGGTGAGGACGTCGGCGATGGCGTCGAATTTGGTGATGGCCTCGGCCGAGGTTTTCATGGTGTTGTCGTCGTTAAACCAGTCGTCGAACCATTCAATATTGTAAGACATCAAGCGCATCATGCGTCCTTTCGGAGTTTGAAAATGGAGTGTGTAAAACGTCGGGGTGCAATTTCGGCGGTCGTGAAGATGTGAAAATGCGTCTTATGAGAGCATAGCACAAAACCTGGCAACTGCGGATTGTTCGGGTGTGTGCGTGTGGCGGGATTGCGTCACCTGAAATGGCGGATTTCGGTGCCGGAGTTGGCAGGGTTGCCCTTTGCATGCCCAAACAGGCAGTGTGATCCGCAAGCAATGTGGCGGCGTGACATGAAACGGTTGGTGAGTTTTTGGCTGGTTCTATTAGGCTGTGCGACCGGATCGGTGGCACAGGAGGCCGGTGCCGACGGACGCGGCATCTTCAGCATTTACGGCCAGATCAACCGTGGCGTTCTGAGCTATGACGACGGGTTGGCGAGGGACACCTATTGGTTTGTGGATGGCTCTAAATCGGTTTCGCGGATTGGCGCCACCTATGATCGGGACATGCGGGGCGGCTGGCGATTTCGCGCACGTGGCGAGTTGGCTCTGCGATGGAAAGAGACCAACCAGATCAGCCAATCCGATCCGCACCATAGCGGCTATAAATTCGACCGTCGGGAAATCCGCAAAATTGAGGTCGAGTTCAAACACGACGCCTATGGCACCTTTAGCCTTGGGCAAGGTGCTATGGCGGCGGATGGTTTCACCGGATTGGACCTGTCATTGACTACAGTTGTAGCGGGAGCCCCCGTGCAGGATGCGGCGGGGGGAATGATCCTCCGCCCGATTGGCGCGGCCCCAAATGACCTCCTTATCAAGCAGGCGTTTCGGACGATGGGTAGCTCTCGGAGGCTGCGGATAAGATATGACTCTCCGATGCTGGGGGGCGTGCGTTTTGCGATGGCTGCAGGCAAGGAAGTTTTGTCTGAGTTCAACGACTCCAGCTATGCCGACATCTCCGTGCGATATGACGGCGATCATGGCGATTATCGCCTGCGTGGTGGCGCGGCGTTTCGCTGGATCGAAGGAAGTGGGCGCAACAAACGGGACGTGTTGATTGCTTCAGGTTCCGTTTTGCATCGCCCAAGTGGCTGGAACTTGTCGATGGCCACAGGGCATGAAGACGGAGGCGGCCGATACGTTTACGGCAAAGTCGGATACATTGCTCGTTGGTGGAAAGTCGGGCATACGGCGTTTTCGATCGACATCTATGAAGGCAATGACATCGCGAAGGATGTTCTTGGGGTTTCGGGTGGTGTGAGCCGCTCTTATGGGTTTGCGGTTGTACAACGGTTGAAGAAGCAGGGCGTTGACCTTTACGCGCTGGTGCGTCGCTACGACGACGAAACACCCGTACCACAGTACCAAGCAAGCACAGCCATCCTGGTCGGCGCACGTTGGCGGTTCTGACGTCGATTGCGATCAGGGTTTGCACAACCTCCCGCTGAATAATCTTTAAAAAACTGTTACTTACGGCGCAGATTGGCAGATTCTATCTATTCTCTGGCAGGAATTCTCAAGGACGATTGGTTTCCCCCACCCACATTGAGGTCATAGGGGAGTTAACAAGTGAAACCAAATCGCTGACTTCCCGAAAATTGATTTCGGATAGCCAGAGAGGGACACAGTTATGGAGAATGTAGTCGTAATCGGAGGAGACGGTTTTTGTGGGTGGCCTACGGCGCTGCACCTGTCGCGTCGTGGATATGGTGTAAACATTGTCGACAACCTGTCGCGCCGCCGGATTGACGAAGAACTGGGCGCCACAAGCCTGACACCAATTGCCCCGATCGACCAGCGTATTGCAGCTTGGAAAGAGATCAGCGGCCGTGAGATTGGTTTTGACAAAATTGACGTGGCTCTTGAATTTGACGCTCTTGTTGCGTTGCTGAACGAGGTGAAACCGACCGCGATTGTACATTTTGGTGAACAGCGCGCGGCGCCATATTCGATGCGCGGCCTGTCGGAGAAACGCTACACCGTGGACAACAACATCGCCGCGACCCACAACATTCTGGCTGCGGTTGCAGCGTCGGGTCGTGACATCCACGTGGTGCACCTCGGCACAATGGGTGTCTATGGGTATGACGGGGACGGTCTGGAAATTCCCGAAGGCTATCAGCAGGTCAAGGTGACCGGTGACGACGGCGCGGAATTTGAGCGTGAAATCCTGTATCCAACCAATCCGGGCAGCGTTTATCACATGACCAAGTCGATGGATCAGCTGATGTTCCAATTCTATGCCAAAAATGACCAGTTGCGGATCACCGACCTGCATCAGGGCATCGTTTGGGGCACACAAACACCTGAGACCAGACTGGATGAGCGTCTGATCAACCGTTTTGACTATGACGGGGACTATGGCACCGTGCTCAACCGGTTTTTGATGCAGGCTGCTGTCGGGCATCCGCTGTCGGTGCATGGCACCGGTGGGCAGACCCGTGCGTTTATCCACATCCGCGACACCGTGCGCTGCATCGAGTTGGCGATCGCCAACCCGCCAGCCAAAGGTGAGCGTGTGGTGATCCGCAACCAGATGGCGGAAACCCATCGGGTCCGTGATTTGGCAAAACTGGTGGCTTCGATGACCGGTGTTCAGGTGGCATTTGTGGACAATCCGCGCAAGGAGGCTGCGGAAAACGACCTTCGTGTCAGCAACCAAAGCTTCCGCGACCTGGGGCTGAAACCAACGCTTTTGGCCGAGGGGCTTTTGGAAGAAACAGTGGACATCGCCGAAAAATATGTCGACCGCTATCGGCCTTCGACGATTGCTGCGTGCTCTGTCTGGACCACCATGAACAAACCGGGGATCGTTAAAGGCGTCGATCGGATCGAAGTGTCCGCAGCCTAGGTTTACCGCATCGTCAATTTAAGATGTAGGGCCCGGGCGGAGCAATTCTCTGCCCGGGTTGATTTTGGTTAATTTTGCTTTTGGAGTGGATTTTTGAATATCGGTGCCGCCAAAAAAACACAGGCCTCCCAGAATGATTTCTGGAGCGTGGACAGCCAACCGGAGAAACTCTCCGGACCTGTTGCGTTGTGGCGTGCGCCCGCGGTGCTGGCCACGTTTATGGTCCTGTGTTCGCTTGGGCTTTATGCGTTGCACCACAGCAGCTTTCTCAACTACTTTTTTCCGACCGGAGACTGGGTATTTGTGCGTGTGCGGGATCAGCACTTTGTCGCGATCCGCCAGTTCTTGCTGTCTTATTTTGTGGCCTTTGGACTTTTTAGCAATGGCTCCGCGCGTGCGCGGGCACGGCTGATCCTTGCAATGGTGGGCTATTTCCTTGCCTTCTGTTTGATCCTCGATTTGTCTGCTAACGCTATTTATCAGGTCACCGGCCTGTTGCCGGCTTTGAACGTGCAGCAGATCGCCGCCGGTGTTGTGGGCTTCGCGATTTTCTCGACTCAGGTTTTTGGACGTGGCGCGATGCCGGAGACGGTGGCAATGACCGTTACGCCGCGCCGCAGGTTGGTTGTGGCAGCACGGTTTGTGATCATAACTGTTTTGGCGGCGTTCATCTCGATGAAAGTCAACCAATCAAACCCGGCGATTGTTTCCTGGCTGCGACACTGGGCGCTGTTGGGAGGATTGGGGCCGGGCGTGTTCTTATTCTTGCCGTCCCTATTTCTCATGTTGTTTATACTGTCCTTGTGGGACCGGATCTGGTCAGAAAAGGATGACAGGTATTGCCCGCCGTTGTCGGTTGTGGTGCCTGCACACAATGAGGAATACATCCTTGCCCACACCATCGCGTCGCTGGATGCAGCGGCAGAGCGGTATGGGGGCGACGTCACCTTGCTGGTGGTCAATAACAACTCGTCAGACAACACTTTTGCTGTGGCGCAGAAAGCGCTGGAGCAGGCTGCCCACTTGACGGGGCGGGTGCTTGAAGAGGCGCGCGCCGGCAAAGCGCATGCCTTGAACCTTGGATTTTCACAGGTCGAAACCGAGTTTGTCATCCGCATTGATGCGGACACACAGATTGAGGCCGACGCCTTGTGGCGGGCGATGTCCCATTTTGCCAATCCGGAAGTGGGGTGTGTTGGGGGCGTGCCGCGCACCCGAGGACGCAGCTTTTTTGAACGCGCGCGTCAGGCCGAAGTGCTCGTAAACCACGGGTACTATTCGATTGCCACCGATTCTCTGGAGGCTTTGGTTGCCGTGCCGGGTATGTTTGCAGCCTATCGCACAGCATTGACCCACGAGTTGGGCGGGTTTTCGTTTGGCCTGAATGGCGAGGACTCTGAAATGTCCATGCGCATTGGTGAGATGGGGTATCACGTGATGGTGGACCCGCGTGTGCACTATGAAAGTGAAGTGCCGGCGACGATGCATCACATGCGCGAACAAAGAATGCGGTGGTTCCGGTCCTCGTTTCACATCGCAGCGCGGTGTGCTGATGCCTCACATTTGCATAGGGCGTCCATTCGCGGATCGATCATTCTCCCCCTTATGCTATTCAATGCGGCGGTGCGTGGCATGACCATATGTCTGATCTTTTTCGGATTTGTAGAATACATGGACCTGTTCGCCCGAGACCTGAGGCCGCAATTGCATGCCATTTTCTCGGTGGCCATCGGTGCACCTTTTCTGGTGTCGGTGATGGCGATCTGTATCAACCGAGCTTGGTATGCGCTCCTGTACGTGCCGGAATACACGCTGTTCCGTCTGCTGCGCTCCTACTTTACGCTTGAAAGCATGCTGAGCATTAAGATCACCGAGCGCGTGCGGAAGGAAAAACGGCCAGTGACTTTGCCGGCTTTGCCGCAATTAGGTCATAAATAGCCCCAAGAAAGTCCAAAAGCGCTCTAAGACTCGTCCCATTTACATTTCATTAACCTTTTCAATTGTTTGCAAATTTCGACTGAGCCATTCGGGGGCATTGGACGATAGGGGTTACTATGGGACGAAACTGGAGACTTGGAGATTTTGGAGAAACCGGGCCGTTTATGCCGGAGCGGGACGTCGAGAAGGCGCCCTCCAAAAATCGTAAAGATGTACATCGGTTGATGATCGAAGCTGCGCGCCAGATGGTTGGCGGGCAGTCGGTTGACGACAATGAACCCAAAGTGTCCCCGGTGGAAGCTGCCATGTTGCGCAACGCGCCGGAGCTGGCGGGTGCAACCGCGTCCGAATTGGCAATCTTGCAAGCCGAACGGGATGCGTTGATGAGCCGACGCTGGCCGCGACCGCGTCTGGTGTCTTTGATACTCGTGGGCACTCTGGCGGCTTTGATGCCGACTGTTGTGCTGCGCTTGATGATCTGGTCGCTGGTGTTGTTCATCGTGGCGGCCGTGGCCGTTGGACCAGAGCGCGTGCGCGACGGGTTGGGCGGTTTTGGCGCGTGGTTCCTGCGGTATTGGCAGCACGAGTTGAAGTTGGCGCAAAAACTGGTGGGCGGCGGTCACTGAATTGGCGTCTTGCCGGGCCCGAAAAACCTCGACGTGAAGCCGGTTCAACAAGACGCAGTCGCGTGGCGTGGGGCATTTGCCTCAAAATTGCCATATCTGTGCCTGCGAGAAACCAAAGTCTCGGACAACCATCAATCCTCAGATTTCAGACTTGATTCTGCGCGGCCGTAGCAGGCCGCACTGCACGAACATTTCCGCAGGCGCTTGGCGCCGGCAACAGTATGGTGATGGGTATGAGCAATGATGATCCGACGCTGTATGAGGATCCCGAGGTCCCGCAATACGGCGAAGACATAAAAGAACCCGGCGAGCCGTTTGGCGAGGGAACACTTGATACGATCCGAACGCTGGTGGCTGAAGATGACGTGGTTGCGGGTGTAGCGCAAGACGTTGAGACGCGCCGCGCGACGCCTGCCGTTGATAGGACAGTAAATGAACCTGAGGCGCCTGTGCTGCTCGGCGCAACTGCCTTGGCCAACGCTTCGGCTGCGGATTTGCATGACTGGGTTGAAGCCCCGCGTACACGCCAGTGGCGCAAAATTGAAATTGTCGAAGGCGGTCCCGGACGGGCCTTGCGCCGGTTTCTGACAACACCGCGCCTGCTGTCGATAGCCTTTCTGAGCGGGGTCGTTTACTGGCAACCCTATTTTATTCCAATGCTCGTGTTGGCGCTGGTAAGCGTGTTGCTATTGGTGGGGGCTTTGATTGGCCAAGACCGCATGGGGCGCTTTGTTATGCGCCGAATTCAGCGGTTTATTTGGGCTGACCCCGCGTTGGCCCGCGCGCTTGAAAAAGTGACACCCTACCGGATGCGCCGTCTGCTTTATCGCCCGGCATCGGAGGAAGACGTTTGGGACGGTCCTATTGACCCGTCTTTTGCCGCGCGGATTTCCAGAATCCGAAGCTGAGCCGGTTTGCTGACATTAGAACGCGGATTGGCCTTGAAATTGTCCTGCTGCCCAAGTATGTCAGCCTCTGATCAAGGCAAAGAAGAAGCGTCATGGCGAAAACCAATCCGATCACATTTATTCAGCAAGTCCGCGCGGAAGTGTCCAAAATCGTTTGGCCAACCCGTCGTGAGGTTCTGCTGACCACGGTCATGGTGTTTATCATGGCGGCGCTGACAGCAGCGTTCTTCTCGCTGGTGGACATTCTGATCCGTGGCGGGCTTAACGGTGTTCTGTCGCTGTTTGGCTGATTGGCACAGGGTCGCTTGTCGGCCTTTGGCTCTTGAAATCATGATGGTTCGGCGGTAACTCACTGCCTACTTCGGGACTGTGGCGTGTGGCGAATCAAGTTGCACGCCGATTTTGTGTTCCCGAAAGCCCCCGCGGGGCACGTATTGAAATGACATCCGGCAAAAGCCGGTAAGACGGGAAAGAACGGTCACATGGCAAAACGGTGGTATTCGGTAAGCGTGCTTTCGAACTTTGAGAAGAAGGTCGCCGAGACAATCCGCACGTCGGTCGAAGAGCAAGGGCTTGAGGACCAGATTGACGAAGTGCTGGTGCCAACCGAGGAAGTGATCGAAGTGCGCCGTGGTAAGAAAGTCACCACAGAGCGCCGCTTTATGCCCGGCTACGTTCTGGTGCACATGGAAATGAGCGATCAGGGTTATCACCTTGTGAATTCGATCAACCGCGTCACGGGTTTCTTGGGCCCGCAAGGTCGCCCCATGCCGATGCGTGACGCCGAAGTGCAAGGCATCCTTGGCCGCGTTCAAGAGGGCGAAGAAGCGCCGAAACTGCTGATCAGCTTTGAAGTTGGCGAGAAGGTCAAAGTCAACGAAGGTCCGTTTGAGGACTTCGACGGTATGGTCGAGGAAGTCGACGACGACAACCAACGCCTCAAGGTTACCGTGTCGATCTTTGGTCGTGAAACTCCGGTTGAGCTGGAATTCACACAGGTCAACAAGCAGAGCTAATTGCCTTTGCATGATGATGAACAAAAAAACCGCTGCGGGTGCCGCAGCGGTTTTTCTTTTGTCAGGTGAGTCTTTTTACAGACCGAGATAGTCCGCATGTTGCGGGTTGGTCGTGGCTATTCGATCGGCATGGACCTTTAGCTCTCTGAAATGGGCCAGCGCGGTTTTTTGATCGACCGAGGCCAAGCGGTGCGACTTTTGCGGCCGCCATCCTAATCCAAACAGGATCGCCTGCCAGCTTTCTGCTTCGAAGAAGCTGCGACCTGTGAAGTCAAACTGACCCGGAGCGCGCGATTCCCACAGCGACAGCAATTGCGCCAAGCGTGGTGAGTGCGGCGCGGACGTCGCGTCGCGCCAGAACTGTGTGTCGCGCCGGTTGCTGAGTTTGTAATGGGCCTCGATAAAGGCGGAGACTTCGTCGAACAGTTCGGAGAAGATGCCGCTGAACCAGTCCGCGTGAACTTCCATGTTGTCGTCGGTCAAAGATTTAAGGACCTCGACAAAAAGCCGTGCTGTGTATTCCACGAAATAGAGGCCTGTGGACTCCATAGGCTCAAGGAAGCCCGCGGCGAGACCGATCGCGCAGCAGTTGCCTTTCCATGCTTTGTCCATCCGTCCGATGCGAAGTTGGAAGTGCCGTGCACGGGATTCGTCAAGTTGGCCAGGGTAGGCGTCCGAAAACTCTTTGAACGCTTCGTCAGGCGACAAGTATTTGCTGGAATAGACATACCCACGACCGCCCCGCGTTTGCAGGTCGATGTCAAAGGTCCAGCCGGCGTTGCGTGCGGTCGCGGTTGTGAAAGGCCGGGACTCGATGTCTTTGGCATCCACTTGGCAGGTGACTGCAGAGTCCACCAGCAGTTGCTCGGCGCCGGAAATGAATTCGCCACCAAGTTCTTTAATGAGACGGGCCGCAAAGCCGGTGCAATCCACAAAGATGTCCGCTTCGATCTGTTTGCCGTTGCGCAAGTGCAGGCGGTCGATCTTACCTTTTGACGACTCGACCTTGTCGACGTGAGAGATGATGTGGTTGACGCCCCGTTGTGTCGCAATTTTCTTTAGAAAATGGGCAAATGCGTTGGCATCCAGGTGGTACCCGTATGGGACGATGCCGTGATAAGGAATGTCGCTTTTCTTGCGTGGGGAAACGCCGTTGCGCGCCAGACGACTCTGGATGCCAGCCCAGTAATCGTAGCGGGCCATGGCGCCTTCGCCGCGGTCTGCCTTCAGAAAATTCAGAGCGGCATGGTTTTCAAAGACAACGGGCGGGTGCTCGAAGGGATGAAAGAAGGAAGGCGTGTTATCAGACCAGCCGACAAATTCGATGCCATGTTTGAAAGTCCCCTGGCATTCCTTGATGAACTTTTCCTCGGAGATTCCAGCGTCCTCAAGATAGCCGCGCATGGTGTGGATCGTCGCCTCTCCGACGCCCGTCGGGGGGACCTCGGCAGATTCGATCAACGTCATTTTCAGTTTGCGGCCGTCGAACTTGAAGTGGTTCGCAACATAAGTCGCCATCATCCAACCGGATGATCCCCCGCCAACGATACAGATGTGCAGGGGCTTGGGCCCCTTTGACGAATTCGAGTTCGATTTTTTGGATGGCACGCGACGTCTCCGATCAAAATTCGTAGGTGGCAGGAGGGTGAATCAGCAGCCCTCCTTTGGCAACAGGAAATCGTTAAGTGTCGGAGCTGCGTTCTTGCCGTGAATATGCGGTTCTCGCCTATCGGGTTGCTGTCGGCAGAGACTTGGCGTCGGAATCGTGACAGCCAATTGAAGCAAAGCAGGTCAAACGCACGCCTCGGCTACGGGACCAGTGATTGCCAAACCAACCGATGACCTCTTCTTCGTAAAGGTCGCAAAACGCGTTGTCTTCGGCGCCCGCAAGGGACAGGAACCGGCGAGCTTCCTCGGAAGTGAAAAGAGCGTGTTGCTCCAGAAGTTCCGGTTTGGCCGGATATTCAAACCTACCATTGATGGTCAGGAACACTTCGTTCCAATCTTCGTCAAAGAAGAACGCGCGTATTGGAAAGTCGCCGTCTGAATCCAGGTCAAAAATCTCAAAATGGAGACGAAACACTTCTTGTGGTATATCATTGGCGAGCAGTTGATTCAGGTTTTCAGCAAAAGCAGGATCCAAGCGCGCCAGATTCCGTTTTAACAGTTCTCGTGCTGCCTTTTCCTTAGGGTGCAAGGGCGTTTCCTTCCCGTATTGGCTATGCTTATGCTTGACTGCGTTGGGTTCTTGTTGGTTGCTCACGGTTAAGGCGCCTCAGGCGTCGGAGCAAGTACCAGTTGCCTAACCCTGCTTGCGCCTTTGGCCCTTGCTATCCCAGCAAAACAGGCGTAAACGCCGCCTCTATCGTCTTCGGGCGAGATTCTCTCGTGGGAGGTCAAAGCATCGCGATGCCAAGGCCGGACCACGCAACATAAACCGGGCGGAACGCGTTTCGCCTACGTTGAAAGGAAAACCAAATGGCTAAGAAGCTAGCTGGTACAATGAAGCTGCAGGTTCCTGCAGGTCAAGCCAACCCATCTCCACCCGTCGGTCCGGCGCTGGGTCAGCGCGGCATCAACATCATGGAATTCTGTAAGGCGTTCAACGCCAAGACACAGGACATGGAAGCCGGCGCACCTTGCCCGACTGTGATCACCTACTATCAGGACAAGTCCTTCACCATGGACATCAAGACGCCACCTGCGTCTTACTACCTGAAGAAGGCTGCCAAGCTGAAATCCGGTGCAAACCTGCCAGGTCGTGAGACCGTTGGTTCGGTGACACCCGCTCAGGTGAAAGAAATCGCCGAAGCGAAAATGAAAGACCTGAACGCAAACGACATCGAGGCTGCAATGCAGATTATCCTTGGTTCCGCGCGTTCCATGGGCATCGAGGTGAAGTAATGGCGAAGCTTGGTAAACGTACTGCCGCAGCGCGCGAAGCGTTCGCAGGCAAAGATAATGTGACCGTTGAAGAAGCGGTTGCTCTGGTCAAAGGCAATGCCACCGCGAAATTCGACGAAACCGTTGAAATCGCCGTGCAGCTGGGTGTTGACCCACGTCACGCAGACCAGATGGTTCGCGGCGTAGTTGGTCTGCCTAACGGCACCGGCAAAACCGTTCGCGTAGCCGTTTTTGCACGTGGCCCGAAAGCCGAAGAAGCACAGGCAGCTGGCGCGGACATCGTTGGCGCAGAAGATCTGATGGAAGTCGTTCAAGGCGGCACCATCGACTTTGATCGCTGCATCGCGACACCGGACATGATGCCGGTTGTTGGTCGTCTGGGTAAAGTACTTGGCCCACGCAACCTGATGCCAAACCCAAAAGTTGGCACCGTGACTATGGATGTGAAAGCAGCCGTAGAAGCAGCCAAAGGCGGCGAAGTTCAGTTCAAAGTCGAAAAAGCTGGTGTGGTTCACGCCGGTGTTGGCAAAGCTTCGTTTGACGAAGGCAAGCTGGTTGAGAACGTCAAAGCCTTTATGGATGCCGTTCTGAAAGCCAAGCCAGCCGGTGCAAAAGGCGCCTATGTCAAGAAGATCGCTCTGAGCTCCACAATGGGCCCAGGTGTGACCATCGACATCGACAACGCTGCTGCACAGTAAGCTGTCGCACATATAAGATTTGAGGGCGTCCCTAGCGGGGCGCCCTTTTTCGTTGTTGCAAGGGCTCTTGTCGCGTGTTGATTGCATCGAATTTTTTGTAGTTCCCACACCTCAACGGAGCGCAGTTAACCCGACCGCAACGTAAACCTGTTTGGTTCATTTCAGAACAAACGGATCCAATCACGTGAACACTGCCGGTCTTTCAAAGCGATATTTGCGCCGCACTGCTGCGCTTGCCTTGAGTATTCTGCTCATGGCAAGCATCGGCGCCTTCAGCATCTCGACGCTGGGCCAACGCGACGTGTCGGTGCGCTCGGCAAATGTGCGGGTCATGGACAAGGTTCTGGTAGCCGTTGCCGAAATGTCGGTGGCATTTGAACAAATCCGGATCAACCCGAAACTGCAGCGCTCCCAAGTGGAGCAGGGTCGGGTGTCGCGTGCGCTGCGCACTGCTCAGGAAGGGGCGTTCGAGATGGATACGGCCTTCAGGGCCGGGCTATACTCAGCGGAAGCGGAAAAGATCTTCCAGCAGATGACGCTGTCTCCGATCGACGAATTGCGGGATCTGTTCTTCCTTGCGGAGATTGTCGCGGATCCTGGTAATGACGCGGCCAAGGCGGCCAAAGCCGCCGCCTTGGCGGCAGACATCAGCAGGCAGCTGATCCCGGTTTTGCAGCGGGTCATCCAAGAAGAAATCAGTGCAATGGATCGGGCGAGCGACCGGCAGCTTTTGCTATCGATATTTGCGATTTTTGTGGCGTTGGCTGGCATTGGCGTGGTGATCGCCTTGGTTCTCTTGCCGATGGAAGAATTTATTGTCGCTAGTCAGGAAGAGATTGAGGCCAGCCGACAGGAAGCCCTGGCGGCGTCGGTGGCGAAATCACAGTTTCTGGCGACCATGAGCCATGAAATCCGCACCCCGTTGAATGGGGTTCTGGGGTTGAACCAAGTATTGCAGGACGGCGAAACAGATCCTGAACGCCGCCAGCTGTTGGCGCTGGCGGTGTCTAGCGGCCAGTCTTTGCTGCAAATCATCAATGACATTCTTGATCTGTCAAAGATCGAGGCGGGCAAGCTGGAGATGGAGCGCGGAGAGTTCGACGCAACTGCCTTGTGTCAGGACGTCGTTGATCTGTTCCGGGTGCAAGCTCAGGAAAAGGGCGTGGCCCTGCATTTGCAGGTGCCGGACGGATGCGATGCATTGCGTGTGTCGGGCTTTGCCAAAGAGACCCGCCAGATTGTTCTCAATCTTGTCAACAACGCCCTCAAGTTTACCGAAAGCGGGTCGGTCGGTGTGCATTTGGCCGAAGATCAGGACCCCGAAGATGGCGGGCAGTTGATGCGGATCGTGGTGTCAGACACGGGTATCGGCATTTCCAAGGACGCGCTGGATCGGGTTTTTATGCAGTTTGAGCAGGCGGATGCATCGACCACCACACGATTTGGCGGGACCGGTCTTGGCCTGTCGATTGTCAAACGGCTTGCCGAGGCGCTGGGCGGGAAGATTTCTGCGGAAAGCACAGAGGGCGAGGGCTCGACTTTTACAGTCGTTCTGCCGGTTCAGAAAGCAAAAGACCGTGCGCTGCCACGATCCGTTCCGCCGCGCCCCGAGCTTGATTTGGCGGGCACGCGCGTTCTGGTGGCTGATGATAATCGGGTGAATCAACTGGTCGCTCAAAAAATGCTCGAAAAACTTGGGTGCGAGGTCAGGGCCGCGCACGATGGTCTCGTCGCCGTCAAGCTGGAGCGGGAGTGGCGTCCTGACATCGTCCTGATGGATGTCCGGATGCCGGGCATGGATGGACTTGAGGCGACCCGACACATCCGGGAGGCGGCACAGGAGGCGGGCCGGATCGCGGTGTCGATCATCGGGTTGTCCGCCAACGCCCTGCAAGAACACCGACGCGCCGGGCTTGAGGCGGGGATGGACGGGTATCTGACCAAACCGTTGAAACGGGAGGCGTTGGAAGCCGAGCTGCGACGCCACCTGTCGATGATCGAAGTGAACAAAGAAAGCGAGAGTTCAAAATGCGCCTGAACGTAATGGCAATAACCTTGTGTGCCGCTGCTGTCTGTGCGCAGCAGTCGGTCGCGGAAACGTCCGAAGTTTGGTTTCTGAACTGGTCGGATTACATCGACCCGTCGGTCACAGAAAGCTTTAAGGCCGGACATGGGCAAAACGTCGAAATTGAACAATATGGCGAGGCCAATGTGGCCGAGTCCCGTCTGTCTGCCAAAGGCACAGGATATGATCTGGCGGTGATTTCTGCCGAGTCCGTTGCGCGGTTGGCAGAGACCGGCGCGCTGAAACGACTGGACATGTCTTTGGCGCCGAATACCGCGGCGTTGGACCGTGAATTGTGGGACCTCTTCCTGTCCTCAATGCCACAAGCGGGCGGATATGCTGTGCCTTACCTTTGGGGCACGACTGGCCTGGCGTTTGATCGCGAGGCTGTCGCGGAACGTCTGCCCGGTGTGGCGACGGACAGTTGGTCCTTGATTTTTGATCCGGAGAATGCCGCCAAACTGGCCGACTGCGGAATTGTGATTGCGGACTCAAGCGAAGAGGTTGTAGCCATCGCTTTGGCCTATCTCGGCAAAGATCCGCATTCGCGCGCGCCTGAAGACATCGATGCTGCGTTTGACGTTTTGGCGGGCATCGCGCCCTATGTCCGGTCGTTTGATTCCACTTTGTATGACGGCATCGGTAACGAAGAGATGTGCGCGGCGTTGTCATGGAGCACAGAGGCTTTGACGCCGATCATGGAAGAACTGACAGACCGCTTTGAGTTTGTTCTGCCCAAAGAAGGCGCGAACCTTTGGGTTGATGTGTTTGTCATGCCAGTTGACGCGCAAAACGAAACCGGGGCGATGCAGTTCCTCAACCATGTCATTTCGCCGAAGAACCTGACTCTGTCTGCCGTCTATAATTCGGGCGCGATTGCCGCACCGATTACCTTGGAGTTGGTGGATTGGGAGGCCTACGATGTGCCGGCTTTGACCTTGCCTCCAGAGGTGCGGGAAAACCTGTTCTTTGTGTCAGACCGCAGCATCGAACAGAAGCGCGCGCTGGAGCGCCGGTGGCGGTTGATGCAGGTCGGATTTTGAGCGGCAGACGCTTCTGGCGCAGCGCCATCTGAAAGGCCTAAAACAGAAAGGTCAGATCATCGAGCGTGGTCAGGGTTTCGCCCCAAATGAGAATGGATTGATCAGCGCTCACGGTGATCAGGAGGTTGCCGCCGACCGTTTGCGAGGCGGCAAGGACATCCGCTAGCGAGGCGAATTGCGAAAGACCGGAGAAATCCACCACATCCTGTCCCGTCACCGCTTGAATTGTGTCATGGCCGTCATCGTCGCGGAACACAAAGGTGTCGGCGTTTGCGCCACCGTGAAGAAAATCGTCACCCTGTCCTCCGGTCAGGGTGTCTTCGCCTCGGCCACCGAGCAGGCTGTCATTTCCGTCGTTGCCTGACAGGATGTCGTCGTCGTTCTCTCCGAGCAGGGTGTCGTTGCCGCGCCCGCCGCGCAAAATGTCGTTGCCGACAAACCCTTCAAGCAGGTCATTGTCAGCGCCGCCAAAGAGCGTGTCGTTGCCGTACCCGCCCAGCAGATGGTCGTCGCCCCTGTTGCCTTCCAGATAGTCATGCCCGACTTGCGGTGTGTGGCTGTAGGGGGGCACGTGGTCGCCTTCGATCCGGTCGTTGCCCGCACCGCCATAAAGCATGTCATCCCCGCTCCAGCCTTGAAGGGTGTCGTCGCCGCCGAGGCCGTAAAGACTGTCGTCACCTTCGCGACCATTGATGTCGTTGCCCGCCGCATTCCCGAACACCTGATCTGCGAACTCGGTGGCCAGCAGGTTCTCGATGCCGCGCAGCGTCACGGTGCCGAATTCGGTGACTTGCGCGCCGGTCAAGCGCAGATCCAGTGAGAGGCCTTGTGTGGCGATGCCCCGCACCAGGCTGAGAGTGTCGGATCCGCTGCCGCCAAAGAAAGATGACTGACCAAAATCCCAAACAATTGTGTCGTCGCCAGCCCCGCCATACACAACGTTGTTGCCGGTGCCGGGCGCAAGGAAGTCGTCACCGCCGCCGCCGTACAATGTGTCGTTGCCGGTTTCGCCAAAGAGCATGTCCAATCCGGCACCGCCGCGCAGCAGATCGTCGCCTTCGTCGCCGTGCAAACGGTCATTCCCGTTCATACCCCGCAACGTGTCGTCGCCCAAATAGCCGCGGATTATGTCTCCGAGGGGCGTGCCGGTCAGGGAGCTGTCATCAAAATCAGTGCCGCCAACAAAAGGCATATGTGCTTCCTTTTCGCGAATGCAGGCTTGGGGAAGATCAGAGAAAGTGCCGAAGAAATTGGGTGTCTTTGCTTGGAAATTTACGTGGTTTTGGCGTTTTCGGCAAGCATCACCGCTGTAGCGCGCAGCTGACACGACTGCAGAGCGGGTGATGCGCTGCACGGTTTTGGTTGCGTGCAAAGGCCAGCGGGCAGGCGATCAACCGTTTGGCATGGGATTTCGACCCTTGCCAAACGCACCGCATGGCTTTAAGCGGAGCCTGCCCACCCCTTGGGGAGTCGCGCAATCGATTCTTTTGGAGGTGGCCTGTCCAAGACGGAGGGTTCCTGCATACGCTGGAATAATTCCTTCCTGAGATGGGGTAAGAGACAAGTTTCCGAAGGTAACCTACCTTCGGGTGATCTTGGTTCCCAACCCAAAGTTTGGACCTGAACGCGCGCCCCGATTGGGGTGTTGCAAAACTGAGCCGGGGAGAAATCCCCAAATTTGGAGTGAAACTGTGGATAGAGCGCAAAAAGAGAAGGTGGTCGACGAGCTCGGCCAGATCTTTGAAGCCTCTGGCGTTGTAGTGGTTTCCCACTACGCGGGTCTCACGGTTGCTGACATGCAGGACCTTCGTGCACGCGCGCGTGACGCGGGTGGTGCTGTACGTGTTGCCAAAAACAAGCTCGCCAAGATCGCCCTCGAGGGTAAGCCGTGCGAAAGCATTGCTGATTATCTCGATGGTATGACCGTTCTGACCTATTCCGAGGACCCTGTGGCAGCAGCCAAGGTCGCCGAGGACTTTGCCAAGGAGAACAAAAAGTTCGAAATCCTTGGCGGGGCAATGGGTGAGAACGCTCTGGACCGTGCCGGTGTTACCGCAGTGTCTAAAATGCCTTCTCGCGAGGAGCTTATTGCTTCGATCGTGGGTTGCATTGGCGCACCTGCAAGCAACATCGCTGGTGCCATTGGCGCGCCTGCAAGCAACATCGCTTCCATCCTGTCTACCATCGAGGAAAAGGCAGAGGCGGCGTAAGCAACCCAGAAACCGCGTATGGGACTATTGCCCAACGTTGGAACACATACCTAGAAACGGAAAGAGTCTAAAATGGCTGATCTGAAAGCACTCGCGGAAAGCATCGTAGGTCTGACCCTGCTGGAAGCACAAGAACTGAAAACCATCCTCAAAGACGAGTATGGCATCGAGCCCGCCGCTGGCGGCGCAGTTGTAATGGCAGCTGGCGGCGACGCCGGTGGCGCAGCTGAAGAAGAAAAGACTGAATTCGACGTGATCCTGAAATCCGCAGGCGCATCGAAAATCAACGTCATCAAAGAAGTCCGCGCCATTACTGGCCTGGGCCTCAAAGAAGCTAAAGAATTGGTTGAAGCCGGCGGCAAAGCTGTCAAAGAAGGCGCTTCCAAGGACGAAGCTGAAGAGATCAAAGGCAAGCTGGAAGCAGCTGGCGCCGAGGTCGAAGTTAAGTAATTCGGTTTCTTGCCGAGTTATTGCAGGCGTCCCTTCGGGGGCGCCTGTTTTCGTTTGCGGTTCTTCAGTCGCAAAGCGGCAGCTCAAGCGGTGGCTGCTTGGGCAGGGACTGCCGCCATTGGTTGATAATCGGTTGCAGGGTGCGCTTGGGCCAGAACTTCGGAGTGCCGATCGCCTTCAGGCAGGCCTCGTTCCAGTAAAGTCCGGCGCGGGTTATCGAACGCCCTTTTTTGACTGCGTTCGCGATGGCGTTGATGTCTTGTGACGCAGGATAGATATACAGCGTGGTCGGGTTGTTCTCGGCAATTCCGAGAATTTGCTCGGTCGCGGGTTTGGACCACGTGGTGCAGCCGTTGCTGCGACCGGAGGTGTAGTCCACAAGCCGACCGAAAGGAACAAAGCCTTCGTCATCGGCATGTCTGCTTTGCGGCTTTTTCATCCGGCACTGCCAGCGCAGGAACATCGCGCGGTGCCCGCCGATGGCGCGTTCGCGGGCGTTGCTGGTCTCGCCTTCGCCGTCAAAGAGCAGGAAAGTGCGCAGCAGAGGTTTCGTGCGTGATCCGTTTTGGTAGTAACCCTTGAATGAGGTGCGGGACTCGGCGGTCACATAGGCGCCGCCTGCAGTGAGTTTCGATCCTTCGGCATTGCTGAAATTGCGGGCGCACTGCCGTCCGTTTGAGAAATTTGCGCGCTTTAGTTTGCGGCCGTTTCCATAGCCGGAGGACACTGCTTTGAATGTGCGGGAAGCCTCGCAAATCACATAAAACCGAGAGAGGGCTGCGCCGTTGGAGGCGGTGCTGGGCCGTGTGGCGTCCATCGCAAAATAACAGGCGTTTTTGATGGTCCCGTTTTGCACCTTCTCACGATAGAGGGTGCGCGCCCTGTTCAGGACGATTGGCGCAATTTGGTCAGTGCCGGTTCCCACGTGTTTTTGCAGCCAATTGGGGATGTCAGGCGAGGGAGTGGACGCGCTTGCCGGCGCGGCGAGGGTCGACGCGATCAGGAGCAGAGTGCGAAAGGAGCGACTGAGTGAGAAAACCATCAATACCGAAACCCGAAACATGAATACTGTGACCGTCTGTTGAGAGCTTGCACGAAATCGGCGGTGTGGGTCTAGGAGGATTTGGGTTCGTTTGATTCAAACCTGTTGATGGTGTGCCGGTGCTATCAGGCTTTCCCTCCGCCGAAAGAGACATGCGGTGATGGCGATCTTCGCGATTGGCAAATTAACCAAATGTCAAGTCCCAAGGGGTTGCACTCCATCGGGCTATTCATTATTCGGTAGTCTCTTGCGGTTTCGAGCGATTCGGGGCCGCTTTTGTCCTTTGTGGATTTTTTTGAACAGGCGGCGCGGTTTTCGGGGGAAATTGATCACCCGACAGGAAAGACAACGACAAACAATATAACACGTTTTCCAAGGTGGGACACCCCGGCTTGGCAAGCCTCTTGAGTGGCGCAAGTATGCGATAAACAAGAGGTTTTCCAAGGCAGGGATCAAAGATCGAGAGGCTCCGGTGGGACGGGGCCGAGAATGGATCTGATCCACGCCGTCACTGACGCGACGTGCCGGGGCCCGACGGCATGTTGTTGACGAGATATCGAAAGGTGACATTGACCATGGCTCAAAGCTTCCTTGGCCAGAAACGTCTACGTAAATATTACGGCAAAATCCGCGAAGTGCTGGAGATGCCAAACCTGATCGAAGTGCAGAAAAGCTCTTACGATCTTTTCCTGAAATCCGGCGAACTTGAGATCCCCACCGACGGTGAAGGCATCAAAGGTGTGTTCCAATCGGTCTTCCCGATCAAGGATTTCAACGAAACCAGCGTGCTGGAATTCGTCAACTACGAGCTGGAAAAGCCGAAGTACGACGTTGAGGAATGTCAGCAGCGCGACATGACCTACAGCGCGCCGCTGAAAGTCACTCTGCGTCTGATCGTGTTTGATGTGGACGAAGACACCGGTGCGAAATCGGTTAAAGACATCAAAGAGCAAGACGTGTTCATGGGCGATATGCCCCTGATGACGCAAAACGGGACGTTCGTTGTGAACGGCACCGAGCGTGTGATCGTTTCCCAGATGCACCGCTCGCCCGGCGTGTTCTTTGACCACGACAAAGGCAAAACCCACTCTTCGGGTAAACTGCTGTTTGCGTGCCGCATTATTCCCTATCGCGGTTCGTGGTTGGATTTTGAATTCGACGCCAAAGACATCGTCTTTGCCCGTATCGACCGTCGTCGTAAGCTGCCTGTGACCACCCTGCTTTATGCGCTGGGTCTGGACCAGGAAGGCATCATGGATGCCTATTATGACACCGTTGATTTCAAGCTCGACAAGAACAAAGGTTGGGTCACCAAGTTCTTCCCGGATCGTGTGCGCGGCACTCGTCCGACATTCGATCTTGTGGATGCGGCCACTGGTGAAGTGATCTGTGAAGCTGGCAAGAAAGTCACGCCTCGCGCGGTCAAGAAAATCATCGACGAAGGCAAGATCACCGAGCTTTCGGTTCCGTTTGAGCATATCGTTGGCAAGTTTGTCGCCAAGGACATCATCAACGAAGAAACCGGTGCGATCTATGTCGAAGCTGGTGACGAGCTGACGCTGGAATACGACAAAGACGGCGATCTGATCGGCGGCACAGCCAAGGAACTGGTGGACGCGGGCGTCACCGAGATTCCTGTGCTGGACATCGACAACATCAATGTCGGCCCTTACATGCGCAACACCATGGCGGCAGACAAAAACATGGGCCGCGACACCGCGCTCATGGACATCTACCGCGTGATGCGTCCGGGTGAGCCACCCACCGTTGAAGCGGCGTCTAACCTGTTTGACACTCTGTTCTTTGACAGCGAGCGTTATGACCTTTCCGCGGTTGGCCGCGTGAAAATGAACATGCGTCTGGCTCTGGATGCAGAAGACACACAGCGCACCCTGCGTAAGGAAGACATCATTTCCTGCATCAAGGCGCTGGTTGAGTTGCGTGACGGCAAGGGCGACATCGACGATATTGACCACCTCGGCAACCGTCGTGTGCGGTCCGTTGGTGAGCTGATGGAAAACCAGTACCGCGTGGGTCTGCTGCGTATGGAACGTGCGATCAAAGAGCGTATGAGCTCTGTTGAGATCGACACGGTCATGCCGCAGGATCTGATCAACGCGAAACCGGCTGCAGCCGCTGTGCGTGAATTCTTTGGCTCTTCGCAGCTGTCGCAGTTCATGGACCAAACCAACCCGCTTTCGGAAGTTACCCACAAACGCCGTCTTTCGGCGCTTGGCCCGGGTGGTCTGACACGTGAGCGTGCTGGCTTTGAGGTGCGCGACGTGCACCCGACCCACTATGGTCGGATGTGCCCGATTGAAACGCCGGAAGGTCCGAACATTGGTCTGATCAACTCGCTGGCGACATTTGCGCGCGTCAACAAGTATGGCTTCATCGAAACGCCTTATCGCGTTGTCAAAGACGCGAAAGTGACCGACGAAGTGCACTACATGTCGGCAACCGAGGAAATGCGCCACACAGTGGCGCAGGCCAACGCGTCGCTTGATGATGACGGCAAGTTCCAGAACGATCTGGTCTCGACCCGTCAGTCCGGTGACTACACTCTGGCGCCTAGCGAGAATGTTGACCTGATCGACGTGAGCCCGAAACAGCTGGTATCGGTTGCGGCTTCGCTTATTCCGTTCCTTGAAAATGACGATGCTAACCGGGCCTTGATGGGTTCGAACATGCAACGTCAGGCGGTTCCATTGCTGCGTGCGGAAGCACCGCTGGTTGGTACCGGTATCGAGGAAAAAGTGGCGATCGACTCTGGTGCGGCCATTCAGGCGAAACGCGCCGGTGTGATCGACCAAGTGGACGCACAGCGTATCGTTATCCGCGCCACATCCGACCTTGAGTTGGGTGACGCGGGCGTTGACATCTATCGTCTGCGCAAGTTCCAGCGGTCCAACCAAAACACCTGTATCAACCAGCGTCCGCTGGTGAAGGTGGGTGACACGGTTTCCAAGGGCGAAGTGGTTGCTGACGGTCCATCGACCGACATCGGCGAACTGGCTCTGGGTAAAAACGTGGTTGTCGCGTTTATGCCTTGGAACGGCTACAACTATGAAGACTCCATCCTGATCTCCGAGCGCATCGCGCGTGACGACGTGTTTACTTCGGTTCACATCGAAGAATTCGAAGTCGCCGCTCGTGACACGAAGCTTGGTCCAGAAGAAATCACTCGCGACATTCCAAACGTCGGTGAAGAAGCGCTGCGCAACCTCGATGAGGCCGGCATCGTTTACATCGGTGCGGACGTTGAGCCTGGTGACATTCTTGTTGGTAAGATCACGCCAAAAGGCGAAAGCCCGATGACACCGGAAGAAAAGCTTCTGCGTGCCATCTTTGGTGAGAAAGCCTCGGACGTGCGCGATACATCGCTGCGTGTGAAGCCGGGTGACTTTGGTACCGTTGTTGAAGTGCGCGTCTTTAACCGCCACGGTGTGGAAAAAGACGAACGTGCACTGCAGATCGAGCGTGAAGAGATCGAACGTCTGGCGCGTGACCGCGACGACGAACTCGCGATCCTTGACCGCAACATCTATGCGCGTCTCAAGGGCATGATCATGGGCAAGGTGGCTGTCAAAGGCCCCAAAGGCGTCAAGCCGAACTCGGACATCAACGACGAGTTGCTTAACAGCCTGTCCCGCGGTCAGTGGTGGCAGCTGGCATTGGCAGACGAAGCCGATGCGCAGGTTGTCGAAGCCCTGAACGAGCAGTACGAGATCCAGAAACGTGCGCTTGAGCACCGCTTTGAGGACAAAGTCGAGAAAGTCCGTCGTGGCGACGATCTGCCCCCAGGTGTGATGAAGATGGTCAAAGTCTTTATCGCCGTGAAGCGTAAGCTTCAGCCAGGTGACAAAATGGCCGGTCGTCACGGGAACAAAGGTGTTATTTCCAAGGTTGTGCCTATGGAAGACATGCCGTTCCTCGCAGACGGTACGCCGGTTGACTTCTGTTTGAACCCGCTTGGCGTTCCATCGCGTATGAACGTTGGTCAGATCCTTGAAACCCACATGGGTTGGGCCGCACGCGGTCTTGGCATCAAGATCGACGACGCTGTTCAGGAATACCGTCGTTCCGGCGACCTGACACCTGTGCGCGAAATGATGCGTCTGGCTTATGGCGAAGATGTCTATGAAGAAGGCATTGCCGACATGGACGAAGGTCAATTGATGGAAGCAGCGGGCAACGTAACCCGCGGTGTCCCGATTGCGACCCCGGTCTTTGACGGCGCCAAAGAAGGCGACGTGAACGACGCTCTGGTCCGTGCCGGGTTCTCTGAATCCGGTCAGTCGATCTTGTTTGATGGCCGCACCGGCGAGCAGTTTGCCCGCCCTGTGACCGTCGGCATCAAGTATCTGCTGAAACTGCACCACCTTGTGGACGACAAAATCCACGCGCGTTCCACCGGTCCGTACTCCTTGGTTACACAGCAGCCGCTGGGTGGTAAGGCACAGTTCGGTGGTCAGCGCTTCGGTGAGATGGAAGTCTGGGCTCTGGAAGCTTACGGCGCCGCTTATACACTGCAGGAAATGCTGACAGTGAAGTCGGATGACGTGGCAGGCCGGACCAAGGTCTATGAAAGCATCGTCAAAGGCGAAGACAACTTTGAAGCGGGCGTGCCGGAATCGTTTAACGTTCTGGTGAAAGAAGTCCGTGGTCTCGGCTTGAATATGGAACTCCTGGATACGGAGGGGGATGAGTGAGGGCGCAGCCTCTCACTCCCTTCCACTCTCCCCTAGAATTTGAGGTATCAAAATGAACCAGGAACTGACGAACAACCCGTTTAACCCGCTGACGCCACAAAAAGCGTTTGACGAGATCAAAGTCTCGCTGGCATCGCCAGAGCGGATCCTGTCGTGGTCTTACGGTGAGATCAAGAAGCCGGAAACCATCAACTATCGTACGTTCAAGCCTGAGCGTGACGGTCTGTTCTGTGCGCGTATCTTTGGCCCGATCAAAGACTACGAATGTCTGTGCGGCAAATATAAGCGCATGAAGTATCGCGGCGTTGTCTGCGAAAAATGTGGTGTTGAAGTTACGCTTCAGAAGGTGCGCCGTGAGCGCATGGGCCACATTGAGCTGGCCGCGCCAGTGGCACACATCTGGTTCCTCAAGTCGCTGCCATCGCGCATCGGCCTGATGCTGGATATGACACTGCGTGATCTGGAACGTGTTCTGTATTTCGAAAACTACGTTGTCATCGAGCCCGGTCTGACCGACCTGACTTACGGCCAGATGCTGACAGAAGAAGAATACATGGATGCGCAGGATGCGTATGGCATGGACGCCTTCACCGCCAACATCGGTGCTGAAGCGATCCGTGAGATGCTGTCCCAGATCGATCTGGAAGCCGAAGCAGAGCAGCTGCGTGCTGATCTGGCCGAAGCAACTGGTGAGCTGAAGCCCAAAAAGATCATCAAACGTCTGAAAGTGGTCGAAAGCTTCATCGAGTCCGGCAACCGTCCGGAGTGGATGATCCTGACCGTAATCCCTGTGATCCCGCCTGAGCTGCGCCCGCTGGTGCCGCTGGATGGTGGTCGTTTCGCGACGTCTGACCTCAACGATCTGTATCGTCGTGTGATCAACCGGAACAACCGTCTGAAGCGTCTGATCGAACTGCGTGCGCCTGATATCATCGTGCGTAACGAAAAGCGGATGCTGCAGGAATCTGTGGATGCGCTGTTTGACAACGGCCGTCGCGGTCGTGTGATCACTGGTGCCAACAAGCGTCCGCTGAAATCGCTCAGCGACATGCTGAAAGGTAAGCAGGGTCGTTTCCGTCAAAACCTTTTGGGTAAGCGCGTCGACTTCTCTGGCCGTTCGGTGATTGTGACCGGTCCTGAATTGAAACTGCATCAATGTGGTCTTCCTAAGAAGATGGCGTTGGAGCTGTTCAAACCGTTCATTTATTCGCGTCTTGAAGCCAAAGGTCTGTCTTCCACTGTGAAGCAAGCCAAAAAGCTGGTCGAAAAAGAGCGTCCCGAAGTTTGGGATATCTTGGACGAAGTGATCCGCGAACACCCTGTCATGCTGAACCGTGCGCCTACGTTGCACCGTCTTGGCATTCAGGCGTTTGAACCGGTTCTGATCGAAGGTAAGGCCATTCAGCTGCACCCCCTCGTGTGTTCCGCGTTTAACGCTGACTTTGACGGTGACCAAATGGCTGTACACGTGCCGCTCTCGCTGGAAGCCCAGCTGGAAGCGCGTGTTCTGATGATGTCCACGAACAACGTTCTGTCGCCAGCAAACGGCGCGCCGATCATTGTTCCTTCGCAGGATATGATCTTGGGCCTGTACTACACCACCATCATGCGCGACGGCATGAAGGGTGAAGGCATGGTCTTCTCGTCCATCGAAGAAGTTCAATACGCACTCGACAGCGGTACGGTGCACCTGCACGCCAAAGTTACCGCGCGTATTCCTCAGATCGATGAAAACGGTCTTGAGGTGATGGAGCGCGTTGAAACCACGCCAGGTCGTGTGCGTCTGGGCTCGCTTTTGCCTCAGAACAACAAGGCGCCGTTTGAGCTGGTGAACAAGCTCTTGCGGAAGAAAGACGTGCAGAACGTGATCGACACTGTCTATCGCTACTGCGGTCAGAAAGAGTCCGTGATCTTCTGTGACCAGATTATGACCATGGGCTTCCGTGAAGCATTCAAGGCTGGCATCTCGTTTGGTAAAGACGACATGGTTATCCCTGACGACAAATGGACGATCGTTGATGGCACACGCGATCAGGTGAAAGACTTTGAACAACAGTACATGGACGGCCTGATCACACAGGGCGAAAAGTACAACAAAGTTGTCGACGCCTGGAGCAAGTGTAACGACAAGGTCACTGACGCGATGATGGACACCATCTCGTCCGCGCAAACGGATGAAGATGGCTCTGAAGCGGAACCGAACTCGGTCTACATGATGGCGCACTCCGGTGCGCGTGGCTCGGTCACGCAGATGAAACAGCTGGGCGGTATGCGTGGCCTGATGGCCAAGCCAAACGGCGACATCATCGAGACACCGATCATCTCGAACTTTAAAGAAGGTCTGACCGTTCTTGAGTACTTCAACTCCACCCACGGTGCCCGTAAGGGTCTGTCGGATACGGCTTTGAAGACTGCGAACTCCGGTTATCTGACACGTCGTCTGGTGGACGTTGCTCAGGACTGCATCGTGCGTGCGCATGACTGTGGTACTGAAACTGCGATCACCGCCGAAGCAGCCGTGAATGACGGTGAGGTTGTTGCCTCGCTGGCAGAACGTGTGCTGGGTCGTGTGGCTGCTGAGGATATCCTCAAGCCAGGCACAGACGAAGTGGTTGTGGCCGAAGGTCAGTTGATCGACGAACGTATGGCTGACGCCATCGACGAAGCAGCGGTTCAATCCGCACGCATCCGCAGCCCGCTGACCTGTGAAGCGGAAGAGGGCGTTTGTGCAATGTGTTACGGTCGTGACCTTGCACGCGGCACCATGGTGAACACCGGCGAAGCTGTTGGTATCATCGCGGCGCAGTCGATTGGTGAACCCGGTACACAGCTGACGATGCGGACATTCCACATCGGCGGTGTTGCGCAGGGTGGCCAGCAGTCGTTCCTCGAAGCGAGCCAAGAAGGCAAAATCGTCTTTGAAAATGCGCAGATTCTTGAAAACGCAAATGGCGAGTTCCTCGTTATGGGCCGTGGCATGAAGCTGTTGATCATTGACGAAGCCGGCGAAGAGCGTGCGAACCACAAAGTTGGTTATGGCTCCAAGTTGTTTGTCAAAGACGGTCAGAAGATCGGCCGTGGCGACAAACTATTTGAATGGGACCCCTACACTCTGCCAATCCTTGCGGAGAAGACAGGTACCGCCAAATTCGTTGATCTTGTTTCGGGCATTGCTGTGCGGGACGAGACCGATGAAGCTACCGGTATGACACAGAAGATCGTTGTCGACTGGCGTGCGGCACCGAAGGGCAACGAGCTTAAGCCGGAAGTGATCCTTGTGGATGCTGACGGAGAGCCTGTGCGCAACGATGCGGGCAACCCTGTTCACTATCCGATGTCTGTGGATGCCATCCTGTCCATCGAAGAAGGTCAGGACGTGAAGGCGGGTGACGTTGTTGCGCGTATTCCACGTGAAGGCGCCAAGACCAAGGACATCACCGGTGGTCTGCCGCGTGTTGCGGAACTGTTCGAAGCCCGTCGTCCGAAAGATCACGCGATCATCGCCGAAATCGATGGTTACGTGCGCTTTGGCCGCGACTACAAGAACAAGCGTCGCATCGCGATTGAACCTTCGGATGAGAGCATGGAGCCCGTCGAATACATGGTGCCCAAAGGCAAGCACATTCCTGTTCAGGAAGGTGATTTTGTCCAGAAGGGTGATTACATCATGGACGGTAACCCGGCACCGCACGACATCCTGTCCATCATGGGTGTAGAAGCGTTGGCGGACTACATGATCGACGAAGTTCAGGACGTGTATCGTCTGCAGGGCGTGAAGATCAACGACAAGCACATCGAAGTGATCGTGCGCCAAATGTTGCAGAAATGGGAGATCCAGGACTCTGGTGAAACCACGTTGCTCAAGGGCGAACACGTTGAGAAAGCCGAGTATGACGCTGCCAACGAGAAGGCGCTGGCCGAAGGCCGTCGCCCTGCTCAGGGTGAGCCGATCCTGCTTGGTATCACCAAGGCGTCGTTGCAGACACGTTCGTTCATCTCCGCGGCATCGTTCCAGGAAACCACCCGCGTTCTTACCGAAGCCTCTGTGCAGGGTAAGAAAGACAAGCTGGTTGGTCTCAAGGAAAACGTCATCGTGGGTCGCTTGATCCCGGCGGGTACTGGTGGGGCGACACAGCATGTGCGCTCCATCGCGTCCGAGCGGGACAACGTGGTCATCGAGGCCCGTCGCGAGGAGGCAGAAGCCGCCGCCGCGCTGGCAGCCCCGGTTGAAGACGTTCAGGCCGACGACGTGTTTGACAGCGGTCTGGTGGAAACTCCGGAAAGCCGCGAACTCGACTAAGTCGACCTAGCGGTTTGAGAATTGAGAAAGGCCTCCGGCGCAGCGTCGGGGGCCTTTTTTTGTTTTGGTGAGGGTGTTTTGTGTAGAAAAGTGGCCGTACGGTACGCAACCGACACTTAAACGCTGTTTCCAAAATGGTTTTCCGATTTTCATGGAGCCAGCAGTTTTCGGAAGCAGAGGAGAGCCAATTGGATAAGGTAACCATTGAGCTAGAAACAGGCACTTGGCATGGTCATTCCAGCGAGAGTGTCTGGGCTATTTCGCTAGGCGACGGTCTCTTTAGAGTCGAAAACTCACCGTTCTTTGCGCGCGGCATTTCCTATGGCGACATTGTGCATGCCGAGCAAAAAGAAGGTGCTAATGTGTTCGTAAGAATCGTGATTTCTTCCGGTAGATCAACATACCGTATCATAATCGGGGAAAACGCAACCGATGCCCAAATCGAGCGTTTTTGGAGACCTCTGGAGGCTGAGGGATGCACCTATGAGAGTGGCGAATTCGGCTACACTATGTATTCGGTGGATGTACCGAAAGACACCAATGTGCAGAGGGTTTTCTCGCTTCTGAATGAAGGGCTTTTGCACAAAGTATGGGATTTTGAAGAAGGGCATTACGGTCACGCAGAACAATCGCCTTGATGCCGATGCTTGGAGTTCAAAAAAATACAATTAGGATACGACAGGTAGCGTAAAACTGTTAGTGACCGGAAACGAATGCCGATACCCTCAATAAGAAATTTCGCAGCCAGTGCAGCGTGGCAGCGTGATCCGAACACTCTGAACTCCCCTCGAATTGCTCACATCCCCTTGGCAATCGCCTAAGCCGAGCGTAGCGTCGCGCGGTTGGCTTTGGCGGAGGGCTTTGCGTGGCGGTTTTGACGGATAACACCAAAGGCGCGCTGTTGATGATGTGTTCGATGGCGGCGTTCACGTTCAACGACACTTGCGTGAAATTGCTTGGTCCCGAAGTTCCGCTGTTTCAGATGCTGTTTTTGCGCGGTGTGGCGTCGAGCCTGATGATCTGGGGATTGGCGCGGGCCTTGGGCGCTTTGCGCTGGCGGATTCCGCGGCGGGATTGGGGGCTGGTGGCCCTGCGCACCTGTGCCGAGATCGGCGCGGCTTATTTCTTTATCACCGCGCTTTACCACATGCCGATCGCCAATGTGACGGCGGTTTTGCAGGTGTTGCCATTGACCGTCACGTTGGGCGGCGCGCTGTTGTTTGGTGAGGCCGTGGGCTGGCGGCGGATGTCGGCCATTCTTGCGGGCTTTTTGGGCATGCTCTTGATCGTCAGGCCGGGGCCGGAAGGATTTGATCTTTATGCCGGATACGCTCTGGCGGCCGTGTTCTTTGTGACCGTGAGGGACCTATCGACACGACGGATGTCGGCAGAGGTGCCGTCGATGACGGTGACGCTGGTTGCGTCGCTCGGCGTGATGCTGTTTGCCGGTGTCGCAAGCCTTGGCACAGATTGGGTGCCATTGAATTTGCGCCAGATTGCGTTGATCGGCGGCGCGTCAGTGTTCATCCTTGGCGGATATCTGTTTTCGGTCATGGTGATGCGGGTCGGCGAAGTGTCGTTCATCGCGCCGTTCCGCTATACGGGGCTGTTGTGGGCGTTGCTGCTGGGATTGGTGGTCTTTGGCAACTGGCCGGATCCCGTCACCTTTCTGGGCTGCCTAATCGTTGTCGGGGCAGGGGTGTTCACCTTGCTGCGCGGCCGGAAGTTGGCTCAGGAGAACAGCGCGCGGACGTGATCCGCGTCGATGTTAAACACCCGCTTGAAATGGGCTTCGTCTTCGGCGTCCAGAATTGGCAAGGTCAGTGGCTTGGCGTTTCTCTGACGGCTGTCGTTAAAGTCATTGTGGCCACGAATGAACATGTCTTCGCCGGCAAAGCTGACGATGGGCATGAATTTTCCCATTTTTGAGTGCCCGAAGTTCAGAATGGTGATGTCGGACTTCGGACTGACCGTCATGGCCAGCGCGGCAGTCCAAAGATGTTCCATGGTGGGTTTGCCGCTGATGCCATCTGGACCGGCACTGGCGATGTAGCCTTGCGAAAAGTCGATCGCGACGTGTTTGTTCTTACGAATGAGCGTGTGCACCTCGTTCACCCGCTCTCGCAGGCGTTCGACAAAGCGGATGTTGACCGCGTCATCGTCATCCATGCGAAATTGCAGGCAGTGATCCTTGCTGTCGCGCCGCACGGCATTGATTGCGACCTTCATGATGTCGCGGTGCGGCTCGGGCGGGTAGGCCGCGATAACAGCTTGCGGAATGTCGGCCAGGGCCGCTTCGAGGCGTTTGCGATACACGTCGGGCATCTGATCGCCAATGATCACAAGGAAGGTAAAATCTGGATCTGTCTGCGCACGCAGGGGCGGTAAAGTGAAGGCTTCAAAGATGCGAAACCGCTCTTCCATGCGGGTTGGATCGTAAAGGAACGCCATGCGCTCTTCGGGGGTTTCATGCTCAACTTGAAAGCCGCCTAAAGCGGGATAGGAAAAGCGGCAAACGCCGATCACTTGCATGTCCTTGCTGTCCATCGCAAAGGCCCCGTGGTATCGTCGGAAATGAACAAAGCGCGTTCTGCGCTCGTGTGGATTATCTTGTCATTGCGCGAAACCGGACGCAACCGGACAGGGTGGCAGGTATGTGATCAACAACCGTCGCATAGGCCCTGTTGACAACGGACCCGACTCCCCATATATCGCGCCCATCCGGCATTGGGTTAAGTGATCCCTAAGCCGTTTCATATCTGTAGTGGTCAAGTTCCGGTCTACTTTGAAGGCCGCAACCTCTGAGACTCCACCGCGTCGTTTGCCTCGGAATGGAAACGATTGCGGTTTTTGCGCTTGTGTTTTCACAAGTTGCGAGAAAATCGAAGCCGCGTGGGGTTCGCCCCGCGCATGAGTGAAAGCAAACGGGAAAGAGACCCTATGCCAACGATTCAGCAGCTGATCCGCAAACCGCGTCAGCCCAAAATCAAGCGCTCGAAGTCGCAGCACCTCGAGCAATGCCCGCAAAAGCGCGGCGTATGTACCCGCGTGTACACAACCACACCTAAGAAACCGAACTCCGCTATGCGTAAAGTTGCGAAGGTACGCCTGACCAACGGTTACGAAGTGATTTCGTATATCCCGGGTGAAAGCCACAACCTTCAGGAGCACTCTGTGGTTCTGATCCGTGGCGGTCGTGTAAAAGACCTTCCGGGTGTCCGTTACCACATCCTGCGTGGTGTTTTGGATACCCAAGGCGTCAAAGACCGTAAGCAACGTCGTTCGAAGTACGGCGCCAAGCGTCCCAAGTAAGAAGGAGAGGCTGAGATGTCACGTCGTCACGCCGCTGAAAAACGCGAAATCTTGCCTGACGCCAAATTTGGCGACAAGGTACTGAGCAAATTCATGAACAACCTGATGATCGACGGTAAAAAGTCGGTCGCCGAAAAGATCGTTTACAACGCGCTGGATCGCGTTGAAGACAAGATCAAACGTGCGCCAGTCGAAGTGTTCCACGAAGCACTGGACAACATCAAACCATCGGTCGAAGTTCGTTCGCGCCGTGTGGGTGGTGCCACCTATCAGGTTCCGGTTGAAGTACGCCCTGAGCGTCGCGAAGCACTGGCCATTCGTTGGCTGATCACTGCTTCTCGCAACCGCAACGAAAACACCATGGAAGAGCGCCTTGCAGGTGAGCTTCTGGACGCTGTGAACTCGCGCGGTACCGCTGTTAAGAAACGCGAAGACACGCACAAAATGGCCGAGGCAAACAAAGCCTTCAGCCACTATCGTTGGTAATTTCCAGAGGACATTAGACCAATGGCACGCGAATATCCCCTCGACCGCTACCGTAACTTCGGGATCATGGCTCACATCGATGCAGGTAAAACCACCTGTTCGGAGCGGATCCTGTTTTACACGGGTAAGTCCCACAACATCGGCGAAGTTCACGACGGCGCTGCAACCATGGACCACATGGAGCAGGAGCAGGAACGTGGCATCACCATCACTTCGGCTGCGACCACCACTTTCTGGGAACGCACCGAAGACGGTGAGACTGCGGATTCTGAAAAGTTCCGCATGAACATCATCGACACCCCCGGCCACGTTGACTTCACCATTGAAGTTGAGCGTTCGCTGGCGGTTCTCGATGGTGCTGTCTGTGTTCTGGACGCCAACGCTGGCGTTGAGCCCCAGACAGAGACTGTTTGGCGCCAAGCTGACCGCTACAAAGTTCCACGTATGGTTTTTGTCAACAAAATGGACAAAATCGGCGCGGACTTCTTTAACTGCGTTCACATGATCGAAGACCGGACTGGCGCGACTGCTGTGCCTGTTGGCATTCCAATCGGTGCAGAAACCGAGCTGGAAGGTCTGCTGGACCTCGTGACCATGGAAGAATGGCTGTGGCAGGGTGAAGACCTTGGTGCGTCGTGGATCAAAGCACCGATCCGCGAAAGCCTGCAGGACATGGCCAACGAATGGCGTGGCAAAATGATCGAAGCGGCCGTCGAAATGGACGACGACGCGATGATGGAATACCTGGAAGGCAACGAGCCTGACGTGCCAACCCTGCGCGCATTGCTGCGCAAAGGCACACTGGAAATGGCATTCGTGCCAGTTCTGGGCGGCTCTGCGTTCAAAAACAAAGGTGTTCAGCCTCTGCTTAACGCTGTAATCGACTATCTGCCCAGCCCGCTGGATGTTGTTGATTACATGGGCTTTAAACCCGGCGATGATGACGAAGTTCGTGATATTGCACGTCGTGCAGATGACGAAATGGCGTTCTCGGCTCTGGCGTTTAAAATCTGGAACGACCCCTTTGTTGGCTCGCTGACCTTTACCCGTATTTACTCCGGTAAAATCGAAAAGGGCGACAGCTTCCTGAACTCGACCAAAGGCAAAAAAGAGCGCGTTGGCCGCATGATGATCATGCACTCCAACGACCGAGATGAAATCAGCGAAGCATTCGCAGGTGACATTATCGCTCTGGGCGGCCTGAAAGACACCACAACCGGTGATACGCTTTGCGCGATCAACGATCCTGTGGTTCTGGAAACAATGACGTTCCCCGATCCTGTGATCGAGATCGCTGTTGAGCCTAAGACCAAAGGCGACCAAGAGAAAATGTCGACTGGCCTGCAACGTCTGGCCGCCGAAGACCCCTCCTTCCGTGTGGAAACTGACATCGAAAGCGGTCAGACCATCATGAAAGGCATGGGCGAACTTCACCTCGACATCCTCGTGGACCGTCTGCGTCGTGAGTTCAAAGTGGAAGCCAACATTGGTGCCCCACAGGTTGCTTACCGCGAGACCATCGGTCACGAAGTCGAGCACAGCTATACCCACAAGAAACAATCTGGTGGGTCTGGTCAGTACGGCGAAGTGAAGTTGTTGATCTCTCCAACAGAGCCGGGCGAAGGGTATTCCTTTGAGTCCAAAATTGTTGGTGGTTCGGTTCCCAAAGAATACATCCCGGGTGTTGAAAAAGGCATCAAATCGGTCATGGACAGCGGCCCTCTGGCTGGCTTCCCTGTGATCGACTTCAAAGTTCAGTTGCTTGACGGTAAGTTCCACGACGTGGACTCAAGCATTCTGGCCTTTGAAATTGCGGGTCGTATGTGCATGCGTGAAGGCATGCGTCTTGCGGGTGCAAAACTGCTTGAGCCAATCATGAAAGTCGAAGTGATCACACCGGAAGAATACACCGGTGGCATCATTGGTGACCTTACCTCCCGTCGTGGGCAGGTGTCCGGTCAGGAACCACGCGGCAACGCTGTTGCAATCGACGCATTTGTGCCACTGGCCAACATGTTCGGTTACATCAACACGCTGCGTTCCATGAGCTCGGGCCGCGCCCAGTTCACCATGCAGTTTGACCACTACGATCCGGTTCCGCACAACATCTCGGAAGAGATCCAAGCGAAATACGCATAACGAAATTTGGGAAGCGGGTTGCCCGCTTCCCTTACCAACATCAAGGAGGCCATCATGGCTAAGGAAAAGTTTGAGCGCAGTAAACCGCACTGCAACATCGGCACCATTGGTCACGTTGACCACGGTAAAACCACGCTGACCGCAGCGATCACCAAACAATTTGGTGACTTCAAAGCGTACGACGAAATCGACGGCGCGCCGGAAGAAAAAGCACGTGGCATCACCATTTCGACTGCCCACGTTGAATATGAAACCGACGCGCGTCACTACGCCCACGTCGACTGCCCCGGCCACGCTGACTATGTGAAAAACATGATCACCGGTGCGGCGCAGATGGACGGCGCGATCCTGGTTGTGAACGCAGCTGATGGCCCGATGCCACAGACCCGCGAGCACATCCTGTTGGGCCGCCAGGTTGGCATCCCGGCCATGGTCGTGTTCATGAACAAAGTGGACCAGGTTGACGACGAAGAGCTGCTTGAGCTCGTCGAAATGGAAATCCGCGAACTGCTGAACGAATACGACTACCCAGGTGATGATATTCCTATCATCGCGGGTTCGGCTCTGGCCGCTCTGGAAGATCGTGACGACAACATCGGTAAAGAGAAAATCTCCGAGCTGATGGCGGCTGTTGACAGCTACATCCCACAGCCACCACGTGCCGTGGATGAGCCGTTCCTGATGCCAATCGAAGACGTGTTCTCGATCTCTGGTCGCGGTACTGTTGTAACTGGCCGTGTTGAGCGTGGCGTGATCAATGTTGGCGACAGCATCGAAATCGTTGGCATCAAAGACACCCAGACAACAACCTGTACTGGCGTTGAAATGTTCCGCAAGCTGCTGGATCGCGGTGAAGCAGGCGACAACGTTGGCGCATTGCTGCGTGGTATCGACCGTGAAGCGGTTGAGCGTGGTCAGGTTCTTTGTGCACCTGGTTCGGTTAACCCACACACCAAGTTCGAAGCAGAAGCCTACATCCTGACCAAGGATGAAGGTGGCCGTCACACGCCATTCTTCGCGAACTACCGTCCACAGTTCTACTTCCGTACAACTGACGTGACCGGCACTGTTGAGCTGCCAGCAGGCACCGAAATGGTGATGCCCGGTGACAACCTGAAGTTCAACGTTGAGCTGATCGCACCGATCGCAATGGAGCAGGGCCTGCGCTTTGCGATCCGCGAAGGTGGCCGCACAGTTGGTTCCGGTGTTGTATCCAAAATCGTTGAGTAATTAGCTCACGCTAATTGTTGACTAGAAAAGGGCGTCCTTCGGGGCGCCCTTTTTGCGTTTGGGGAAAGAAGTATTGTGCGTCTAATCTGAATGGGAATAGGTGACTTTCTATTTCCATTTATTGCGGTAATGTTTCGGCGACGAAGACAGATAAAGCTAATGGTTGAATGAATACGCTAAAACTCGCACTACTTTCGCTTCTGCTTGTTCCGACGCCCGCTTTGGCCAAGCCTTTATTGACCAATAGCGAGGACACATATGAAAGCGTTTGTCTGGACTTTGGGGATACACCTGAACGGTTGATCGAAATCTGCACGCGCGCACTTCAGGCCACTGGTGCCACACAGGTCCAGCGGATTGACATGAAAGATTCGCTGGCTTGGGCACATTACAATTTGGACAACGTGCAGGAGGCGGAGCGCCTGTTTGCCGAGATGTTGGCCGACGATCCCAAGTCACCTTTGGCGCTCGTGGGATTGGGCTGGATGGCCCATGATCGGGACGATTACGAAACCGCAGCAGAGCGTTTTGGCGCAGCAGCGGAAATTCGGCCGGAGGAACAAGCCATCGCGGGCTTGGGTAGCAGCCTGTATCGGCTTGGCAAGTTACCGATAGACGACGCGCTTGGATATCTGGATGCGGCCTTGGCCATTTCGCCGAAGTACTACTGGGCGATGCGGCAAAAGGGTTGGCTGCTTTCGGCGGAAGGGCTTTCCGCGGACGCGGTTGCAGCCTTTGAAGAGGTGCTGGAAGTCAACCCTGACGATACCAATGCGATGTATGGTGCGGCCTATGTGTTGTCGAGAGACGACCAATGGCAAGAGGCTTTGCCCTTGGTGAACCGCGCGTTGCAACACAAGCCGGATTTCACGGCGGCCCTGTCGCGCAGATCGCTGATTTTGCTAAGTCTAGGTCGGCCCGCTCAGGCGTTGAAAGACGGAAAACGCGTGATCGAATTGCGGCCCAATGACAGCGATGGCTTTGTCCGCGTCGCGCGGGCACAATCCGCTCTTGGCCGGACAAAGGACGCCATCGCTACGCTGGCAAAAGCCGAGGAGATCGTGGGCTACGACGGATATCTCTTTTATTGGCAGGCGGATTTGCTGTCAGATGCGGGAGATACCGATTTGGCGGTGAAGAAACTGAAGACAGTGATCACTGCCGGAGATGCGGACTATTATGACCACGAATTGCTGTCGGTAATCCAGTTGGATTCGAAGCGCTTTCCGGAGGCCAGAAAGACCGTGGACAAGGCTTTGACGCTTTATCCGCTTGAACCTTACCTGATGTATTATGACTCGCTTATTCTGATAAATGAACAAGAGTACGCGCAGGCGGAGGCTCGGTTCGATGAGGCCGTAGCGGCGGAGCTTCCGGTGGAACGGCTGTCCAACTTTCTGAAACAGCTGGTGGGTGCGGCCCAGTATCTCCAGGCGGTGCAGATGCGGGTGCGCTATTCCTCGTTGGAGGAATGACCAGCCTTTGACCGCGGGTTTTCCGAAGGCTTTCCCAACGCGGCATCGGCTGCGTCCGTGATCTCGTCCAGTGCAGCCTCAAGGCTAAGACGCAGAGCTTCAACCACTTCATCGCTGGGTTTGCGCGGCACCTCTTGTGACCACTCCTGACAGCTGATGACGCCGCGCGAAAACGGCAGGGGTAGCATTTGTTTGTCCCACGTTGGCAGGCGCAGCACGCGCTTTTGGGCGAAGGCCACGGTGAACACCCGAGCACCCGAAGAGCGCTTCCAAACGATTGGCACGGTGGAGGAGACCCTTGCAGGGCCGCGCGGCCCGTCGGCAGCAATTCCGACAGAGCAGCCTTGTTTGATGCGCTTGAGCACTTCGCGAGACAGCGTGACGTGGCGCTTGTGGCTCGACATCGGAATGGTTTCCCAACCCAGCCGCACCAGGATTTGGCCAGCCAACCTACCGGCGCGCGCCGCCGACGTCAGGGCGCAGATACGCGCGCCTTTGGGGGCGTTGAACATGTATGGCGCCATGATAAGGCGTTGATGCCAAACGACAAAAATCACGGGCTCACCACGTGCGACACAGGTGTCCATTTCCTCGCAGCCGGTACGCGACCATTGCGAAGTGCGAAAACAAAACCGTACGTAGGCCGCAAACATACCCTCGATTGCGCTGTTGAAGCGCGGGCTATTGGCAATCGATTTTCTGATGGACTTGAGGCTCACTGGTGATTTCTCGTTGGCAATTTCGGCCTGTCATATCGCGCGCCAGCGACCAAGGCCAGAGCCGCGATAAATTGCGCGATTTCCCTCTTGCCTATGCCGCATGGGTGGCTTAGGACATTCGGCACATTAGGGGTATAGCTCAGTTGGTAGAGCGACGGTCTCCAAAACCGTAGGTCCCGGGTTCGAACCCTGGTGCCCCTGCCATTTTCCAGAAATTTGAAACCTTATGCCTGGTCCGCAAGCCGGGTGCGCGCGACGTCGAGCTTCAGGTGTGCGACCTGCAGGCGGTGCAGTGCCTTGTCTCGGGCCTCATAAAGCCGCCGCATACGTGATCCGGGCGCGCCAATGGTGGAGACTTTGCGGCTGACAGCTCCGGGCACAAGCGTGCGGGCATGGCCAAGCGCCTTTCGCCACGCGAAATCGGCAGCGGTGTAACTTTGGCTGGCCTGTACAAACAGGCGACGACGGGTTTTCAGATCCGGGTGCATGTCGGGACTCCTTTTGCAAAAAAACGAGTGCAGATGGTGTGTAGTGCCGAGCAGTGCAGAGCGCGTAGCTCTGACCCTAGGATAAGAAAACAAGGCATTGTCCGTCAACGCACGGTTTTGCGACCGGAGACAATTAGACCTGCGTTTGCAGTCAAAATCAGGTGGCGTCGCGGCCCCAGTCGGCGTCCTGCATTTCACGAAGTCGGGAGGCCGTGCGTTCAAATTCGAACGTTCCTTCGCCTTCGAGGTAAAGCATTTCCGGCTCTGCCGCTGCGGAACAGATCAGGCGAACTTTGGCCTCATATAAGGCATCGATTAAAGTGACGAAGCGCTTGGCTTCGTTGAAGTTATTGCGGCTGAGGGTCGGGATGTCTTCGAGTACAAGAGCCTTGAGCGCTTCGGCGATGGCGAGATAGTCACCAGGGCCAAGCATCTTGCCGCATAGGTCGTAGAAAGACGCACGGCCCACGCCATTGCGAAACTTGGGTATCTCGACCTGCCGGCCTTTGACGGTGATCATCAAAGGTTCCGCGTTGCCGCCGGTTAAATCGTTCCATATGGCATTGATCTGGTCGCGGGCTTCGGTGCTGGCCTGCACAAAATAGACCTGTGAGCCTGCCAAGCGATTCTGTCTGTAGTCCGTCGGGCTGACCAGTTCCCAGACATGCATTTGTTCTTTGATGAGCGCGATGAAGGGGAGGAAGAGCTGGCGGTTGAGACCGTTCTTGTAGAGGTCATCGGGCACGCGGTTGGATGTGGTAACGATTACGGTCCCCGCGGCGAAGAGTTGTTCAAACAAGCGGCCAACGATCATCGCGTCGGTGATGTCGGTGATCTGCATTTCGTCAAAGGCCAACACGCGGATGGAGTCGGCGACTGCTTTGGCCACCGGAGCGATGGCGTCCTCGACGCCCTCTTTTCGGGCCTCGTGCATGGCGCCGTGGATTTCCTGCATAAAGGCGTGAAAATGCACACGACGCACGGGCACGTCCAAGCTGTCGACAAACAGGTCCATCAACATGGATTTGCCGCGTCCCACGCCACCCCAAAAGTAGAGCCCCTGTATCGGATCCGGCGTAGATTTGCGGAACCAGTTTTTCTTGACCGGTTTGGACAGCTCTGAGCGAATCCGCTCAAATTGCGGCAAGACCGCTTCTTGGGCGGTGTCGTGGTGCAATTCGCCTGCGGCGATGCGGGCGGCGTAGATCTCGGGCACGGTGGTCATAACAATGGCCTTAGCCCAACTGCGCCGCGAGGAAAAGGCACCAGTGGCGGTGGATAAGAGTGTGTGATGCCTCGGTAAACAAATGCTGAATTGACCGGCGGGGTGTTGGGCGTCACTTTGGCATTCGCGCGAAGAGGAGAGAGACCATGCAGGCACGCACGCCGTTGTTTACCCCGGTTCTGATTGTTGGGTGTATCATTGTTTTGGTCAGCTTTGCGGTGCGGTCGAGCTTTGGCGTGTTCCAAATCCCAATTGCGCAGGAATTTGGCTGGCTTCGGGCGGAGTTTTCACTGGCGATTGCTATTCAGAACCTTGCGTGGGGTATTGGACAGCCGATTTTCGGGGCTATTTCCGAAAAAATCGGGGACAAAAAGGCGATTGTGCTCGGGGCGGTCGTCTATGCAATCGGGTTGGTCCTGTCATCATTCGCGGTGACGCCAGAGGCGCATCAAGTCTATGAGATCCTTGTGGGATTTGGCATCGCGGGAACCGGGTTTGGCGTGATCCTTGCGGTTGTTGGCCGTGCCAGTTCTGATGAAAACCGGTCGATGTCTCTGGCGATTGCCACGGCGGCGGGCTCTGGTGGGCAGATATTCGGACCACCTCTGGCGGAGTGGATGCTGTCCTTTATCAGTTGGCAGGAAACCTTCCTTGTTTTTGCAGCTATGATCCTCGCGATGGTGGCATTGCTGCCCTTGATGCGCGCACCGGCGGCCAGCAAGGTTGAGGTGCAAGAAAGCATGGGCGCGACGCTTTTGCGGGCGTTTCGTGACCCGTCTTATACGTTTATTTTTGTTGGCTTTTTTAGCTGTGGCTATCAGCTTGGATTTGTCACAGCGCATTTCCCGGCAATGATCACCGAGATGTGCGGTCCCATTGCGCCGGGCAGTATGCTGGCAGGTTTGGGGGTTACGTCAACCTCAGCACTGGGCGCGGTGGCGATTTCGTTGATTGGATTGGCCAATATTGGTGGCACGCTGTTGGCCGGTTGGGCCGGCAAGCACTATCAGAAAAAGTATTTGTTGGCAGGTGTTTATACCGGTCGCACCATTGCGGCGGCGGTGTTCATCATGATGCCGATTACGCCGATGAGTGTGGTTGTTTTCTCGCTTGTGATGGGGTCACTTTGGCTGGCGACGGTGCCTTTGACCTCCGGTTTGGTGGCGCATCTTTATGGGCTACGGTTCATGGCGACGCTTTACGGAATTGTCTTTTTCTCCCATCAGCTTGGCAGCTTTCTGGGCGTTTGGCTTGGCGGTCGGATGTATGACGCGCATGGCGATTATACGATGGTCTGGTGGATTGGCGTGGGCGTTGGCGCGTTCAGCGCGATTGTGCATCTGCCAATTCGAGAGCGCCGCGGGGCCGTGGCGGCATAAGGCGCGCGACTCAGGGCCAAGCGGCTGGTTAACGGCCAAAAAGGCGATCTGCAAAGCGACAGTAATGCGTCGGTATTGCGTCGGTGTCGATCCGTCGTGGAACCTTGTTAAGGTGGGGGGTGTTGCGTTTGCGGGCTTTTAACAAAAGCCCGTTTGCAAGCCCTCCCGGGCTACTTTTGAAACTGATCCAGAATGTAGCTGCTGGTCATCAAGTCGAGATGCGCGCCGCCGCCGTTCTTAAAGAGCGTGATGTCGTCGTTTGCGTAGCGCTGAAAGGCATCAAGGTTGTAATAATCCGCCAAGACATCCGCTCGGGTGATGACGCCGTCGGCCAGCGGGATCTTCAGTTCTCCGATGTGATCCAGCGTGGTGTCGAAACTGTCGACAAAAATCTGGGCGCGTTGCAGGGCGACATCGTCGATTTCGCGCATGTCAGGGCGGTAGGCGCCGATCAGGTCGATATGTTGGCCCGGTTGCAGCCAGTCACCGCGCAGAGTGGGTTCGGTGGACATGGTGGCAGAGGTCACGATGTCAGCCTCACCCACAGCGGTTTCAAGATCCGTTGCGACAGTCAGCCCGTCGATTTCGGTGGCCATTTTTTCGGCATTGGCCTGCGTGCGGTTCCAGACGGTGAACTGCGCGTTTGGGAAGGCAGCGGAGTAGGCGGCGTGCAGATTGCGGCCAACGGTGCCTGCGCCGACGATCAGGATTTTGGAGCTGTCAGGTCTGGCCAGTCGACGGGCAGCCAGAAGGCTGTCACCTGCGGTCTTCCATTTGGTCACGAGGTGGAAGTCCAGAAGAGCAGCGAGAATACCGTGGGCGTCATCAAACAGCGTGACCGCGCCGTGGATCATCGGCACATCCCGGGACGGGTTGTCGGGAAAAACGGTGGCGGATTTTACCGCGATACCCAACCCGTCAATCCACGCCTGACGCTGTAGCAGCGTGTCTTTGCCACGATAGAGAAAGCTGTCTGAAATTTCGGCCTTGGGCTGTTGGTGCCCTGCCGCGATGGCGTCTGTCAGGCCGAGCCAATCGAGGTTTTTCTCTCCGTCCGCGAAATTGATGATGGTGGTCATTTGGCTTCTTCCTCGGTCAGCAGGCCTTCGGTCACAAGTCGGTCTGCCCAGCCTTGGGGGTGATCAAACAAGTGGGTTTTCCAGCCGCGCGCGGCGGCAGCGTCGATATTCTCCGGACGGTCATCTGCAAAGATCAGGCGGTCAGGGGCGATGCCGCTGTCGGCCTCGACATGCGCGTAAATCGCGGGATCGGGTTTGATCATCTTGAGCCGACCGGAGACGTATTCGCGGTCAAAGCGGGTGAGGAACGGATAGACGGCCTGGCTGAGCGGGAAGTTGTCATGACCAAAATTAGTGAGCGTAAAGAGCGTCACGCCTTTGTCCGCCAGCGCGTTGAGCAATCGCACGGAATGCGGGATCGCGGGTGCCGCAAGGTCGTTCCAGTTGTCGTTCCACATACGCAATTCGCGGGCGTAGTCGGGATATTGCGGGATCAGGCTTTCGATCATGGCGGGCAATGAGGCTCCGGCGTCGATCTGGGCGTGATGGGTGTGAATGTCGGTGTCGGCAAAAAACGCGCGGCGACGGGCCTCGCCCACTGTGCGGTCATAGAAGTTTTCGGGCTGCCATTCGATCAGCACGTTGCCGATGTCAAAAACGACGGCTTGGATATTGGTCATGGTTCGTCAGTCTCTACTCGGTCTCGTTGTTTTTACCCTAGTGGGCGCATGGGGGAGTTGAAAAGAGTTAACGCCGTGCGCGGGGCCGATGGGGCCCGGTGTCGGCTTCGGTACGGGCCTCGCGCCAGAACACAAACAGACCCGAGCCAATGATCAGCACCATGCCGATCCATGTGGTGAGTGCGGGCCATTCACCAAAGATCACCACGCCAAAGGCGACACCCATTGGCATGGCGATATATTCCAGCGGCGCGATCATGGATGCTTCGGACAGGCGGTAGGCTTGGGAGATAAAGAAGCCGCCCATGGCAGACGCGACGCCCAAAAGCGCGAGAATCCAGTAATCCCCGGAGGCCGGCCAATGCCATGCGCGCAGCAGGAAGTCGGTGATCTCGGGGCCGGACCCTTCGTAGGCGCCGTGGCCGAGGGTGAGACCGACGATGGATGAGACAATCACAAAGACGATCTGAATGTAGACCGACATGGTGGCAGCACTTTCGGTGTTGCCGATTTTGCGCGTCAGCACGTGCAGCATGGCGTAGGCAAAAGCGGCGGCAAAGGGGAACAGCAGCGCCACGTTGAACTCGTCAGCACCGGGGCGGATCATGATCAACACACCGATCAGACCGGCGCTGACAGCGGCCATGCGGCGGGGGCCGACGTGTTCGCCCAATAGCAGCGCGGAAAAGGCGGTGATAAGCAGGGGCGAGACAAAGAAGATCGCCATGGCATCGGCCAGAGGCAGCACCGCGAGACCGAGAAAGAAGGTGGTGTTGGCGGCAACCACGCAGAGCCCGCGCAGCAGGTGCATACCAAGCCGTTTGGTGCGCAGCACGGAAAAGCCGCCTTGGAACGGGACGATCACGATCAACAGGATGCCGAGGCCGATCAGCGAGCGAAACAGCACAATCAGGTGCAGGGCGTAGTCGCCCGACAGGAATTTGATTGCGGCATCATTGAGTGAGAAGAAAAACACGGCAATGAGCGCGGAAAGGGGTCCGAGAGGGATGCGGCTGAACATGTGTTCACTTGGGCGGTGTTTTGCGGTGGCTGTCTAGAGAGAAAACGACATTGGGGCGGAAATTTTGGTCACCGGCGCCCGCAGACGTTAGCGACATGTATCTGCTGCTTTGTCATCACGACGGAGTAAGCTAGAGTTGCCGAATTGCGCGGGGAGACTTTGTTTTGAAACGATTTATGGGGATTGTTGCAGTATTGGCTGCGGCGTTTGCGATCTGGCATTTCAAACTGCGACCGGAACCGGTCTATGTCAGCGACGGCTCTGATCCCGGTTGGGTGATCAGTCACAAGACCGCCGGCGCGGAGTATCCCGAAAACACGCTTTTGGGGTTTCGCGAGTCGCTGAAGATGGACGTTGATGCGATCGAAATCGATGTGCATGTGGTCAAAGAAGGCGCAGTGGTGCTGCACCACGATCCGGTGCTGTCGAGCTATAATTGTTTTGAGGACGGGGATGAGACCAAGTTGATTGTGGCGCAGATGACGGTTGCGGAGCTGGCTGCGCTGACCTGTTACAACAGCAAGGTGAAAAAGCCCTACCAGATCGACACGCTGGATGCGCTTTTGACGGATTATGTGGCGAGCGGCACGGACAAGACGTTGCTGTTGGAGGTGAAGGTCTGGGACGAGCTGATCGAGAACAACCCGCTGCATGTGGGGCTCGACATCGGGCAGATGCACTATGAGGATCGCCATGTGGCGGAGCGGGTTTACGCGGTGCTGCGCCAATATCCGAGCGTGAAAAACGTGCAGTTCAACACGTTCAGCCGGTCGTTGTTGCTGGAGTTGAAGGCGCAGATGGCGGCGGAGGAGGGGTTCGGCTTCGGACTGCTGTACAAAGGCCATTACGCGCCGGTCTGGATGGCGCCTCTGGCGTTTGTGATGCGCAAGAAATGCTATGACAGTTGCTGGGCGCCGGATTATGCCGAAGTGCGGCAATGGTTGCGGGACAACGAGATTTCGACCTTCATTCCCAATTTTCCGCAGATCGACAACGTTCTGTTCGGACGGGGATTTCAAAAACACATTGTCGAGCAGAAAGACGGTTTGACGATCTATCCGTGGACGCTGAATAAAGCCAAAGACTGGTCGACGTATCAGGCGATGAATTTCGACGGGATACTGACGGACAAGCCGCAGGATTTTTTGACTTGGGTTGAGTAGAAGCGCTTGGGTCTCATATGGGGCGGGCGTGGTTTCCCGGTGTGATTTGTCCGAGTGATGTCCCCACAAGCGTTTCAATCGCGGATGCTTCTTCCGGGCTAATCTCGGGTGATCTCATCCACGCGACGCCGCTCTGAGTTCGCGCTCCAACGCTTCCAGAAACCGTGAGCGGTCTGTTTTGGTAAAGCCCTTACCGCCACCTTGGCGGAACGGGTCTGCGGCGCGCAGGTCGGCCATCAGGTCGCGGGTTGCCAGAACGTTTCCGATGTTGGCGGCCGTCAGCGCTTCGCCGTTGTGTTTGAGAACCCGCGCGCCCGCCTCGACACATTTGGCGGCCAAGGGAATGTCGCCGGTGATCACCACGTCGCCTTTGGTGGCGCGGTCCGCGATCCACATGTCGGCCACGTCAGGGCCTTCGGGCACAATCACGTTTTCCACTAAGGGATTTTGCGACGGGCGCAAGCCGCCGTTTGAAACCACATAGATCTGAACTTTGTGACGGGTGCCGACGCGTTCAACCTCGGCTTTGACCGGGCAGGCGTCGGCATCGACATAGATGGCTGTCATGGCTTAGTCCGCGTAAAGCGCTTCGGCGTGGAAGGCGACGTGCTCTTCCATGAAGGTCGAGACAAAGAAGTAACTGTGGTCATAGCCTTTTTGCAGGCGCAGGGTGGCTTCTTGACGACGCTCTGCGACGGCTGCGGCAAGCGCTTCGGGTTTCAGAAGATCAATGAACTGATCGTTGGTGCCTGTGTCCACCAGAACGGGCCCGTCAAAGCCTGCGGATTGCATCATCAGCGTGGCGTCGTGGCGTGCCCACGCGGCCTCATCGTCCCCAAGATAGGCTGACAGTTGCTTGCGGCCCCAGTCCGACGCGGTCGGGTTACAGATTGGCGCAAAGGCAGAGACAGACTTGAACCGGCCTGGCAGGCCCATCGCCATGGTCAGCGCGCCATGACCGCCCATCGAGTGGCCCATGATGGATTGGCGCGACATATCCAGTGCGAATTCTTCTTGCAGCATCGACGGCAAATCTTCGGTGATGTAGTCCCACATCTGGTAATGCGGCATCCAAGGCTTCTGTGTGGCATTCACGTAAAATCCGGCGCCTTTGCCAAGGTCATAGCCGTCATCATCCGCCACATCATCGCCGCGCGGCGATGTGTCGGGAAAGACCAGCGCGATGCCCTGCTCGGAGGCCCATTGCTGCGCACCGGCTTTGACCATAGCGTTTTCATGCGTGCAGGTCAGGCCAGACAGATACCAAAGCACGGGCACCGGTGTGTGTTGCGCCTCTTCAGGCAGAAACAGGCCAAACGTCATCTCGCAATGTGTGGAGTGGGACTGATGGGTGTACACGCCCTGTGTGCCGCCAAAGGCGCGGTTTTCCGATACGATTTGCATGATGTGCTCCATAACCCGGCTGCGTTCGGGTCACGATGTCAGAGTTGCAGGGACCATGCAATGACCGCCGAAACGGTGCCGATTGAGATCGCTGTGGAAAACAGGATTGCAGCTGAGACACGGTGCGGCGCAACGCCGTAGTGCTGTGCCAGCATATAGACGTTTCCAGCCACCGGCAGGGCTGCGGCGGCGATCACAACCGAGGCCGAGTAGGCATCGATTGGAAACAGCCACAACACGGCGATGGCGACAAACAGCGGGTGCAAAACCAGTTTGCAGAAGGTCAGCCAAAGCGCCACCTCGACCCGTTCCGCTGATTTGGTGGCAAGCGAGGCGCCAATTGCAAACAGCGCGCCCGGCGTCGCCGCGCCGCCAAGAATGGCGAGGAATTCGTTCATCGGACCCGGGATTGGAATTTCCAGCGCGGACCAGATGAACCCCAGCGAGATCGCCACAATCATCGGGTTGCGGATCAAGCCGCCGCCAACAGTGCGCAGGATGCCAAGGCTCATGCGGCCATCACGAGAGCCGGTGATCAAAATCACGATGAGGCTGGAGAACACAATCAGATCGACGGCGAGCACCATCATCACCGGCCCAATCGCCTCGGGCCCCATCAAAAGCGTCAACATTGGCACACCAAGGAAACCCGCGTTGCCGATCACTGCGCATTGCGCCTCGACGGCGGCGGTGGCGACATCCTGTTTGCGCAGGAAGGCGACGACGGTGGCCAGGCCATAGACCACGGCGCAGCCCCAGAGATAGCCCCCCATCAGCCGCCAGTTCAGAACCTCGGCGAGGCTGAGATTGGCGGCAAACCGGAACAACATCGCGGACAGGGCAAAAAAGAACACGAATTTGGTCAGATAGGCGGTCGCCTCGGCCGAGAAAAACCGCGTCCGCCCGGCCCAGTAACCCAGACCGATGATGGCAAAAAACGGCAATGTCTTCAGAAAGATCGGCAGCATGGCCTATGCCTATCACGCGGCGCAGCGGGGGCAAATGCGCGGCGGCAGGTTTTTTTGACCCGGTTAAAACCGGTTTGGGCTCCGCACCCCTCTATTTGTGTCGGGGTTGGCGCGATGCTTGCTGAAAATGAACCGACCAGTTTATATTCAGATATCGCAACCTGAACTCTAGGCGCAATGAACAAAAACTCAGCCATCATCCGCAAAGGGCGGAAGTATGATCAGGTGCTGGACGGCGCCCGTGATTTGTTCATGGCGCATGGATTTGAAAGCATCGGGGTGGACGACATCGCCCGGCGTGCGGACGTGTCCAAGGCGACGCTCTACAGTTATTTTCCCGACAAACGCATGTTGTTCATGGAAGTGGCGCGGCTGGAATGCCAGCGGCAGGCAGAGACACTTGAAGCCGCAGTGGATGTGGAGCAGCCGGTCGAGGTGGTTCTGGGTGTGGTTGGCAGGGGATTGCTGGAGATCGTCCTGAGTGAGTTTGGCTGGAACATGTTCCGGGTCTGCATTGCCGAAGGCGAGCGGTTTCCCGAGCTTGGGCAGCAGTTTTTTGAGACCGGGCCAAAGATCCTGATCGACCGGATGTGCGCGTTTCTGGAGATCGCTGAGGCGCGGGGCGAGGTTATTGTGGAAGACCGCGCGCTGGCGGCGGACCAGTTTCCTGAGCTGTGCAAGGCGGGCGTGTTCTTAAGGTTGGTGACTGGCGTGCAAACCGAATTCTCGCAAGACGAGATTGATCGTGTGGTTGATGGCGCTGTGGAGATGTTCATGGCGCGCTATGGCGTGAAGGCGGGCTAGCGCACCAAAACGTCATTTCGGCAGCGCCACCTATGATTGGACAGAGGTGAAGCGGGCTGCCAGACTGTCGTGATGACACATCTTTTTCGAACCGGATTTCTGGCCGCGGCAGCCTTGGCTTGCAGCGTCAGTTCCCCTGTTGCCAATGTCGGCGCATGCTCGGTAGACGCGATGTTGGTGTTTGACGGCTCGACATCGATGGCGGAGATCAGTTTCGAAACAGGCCCCAACACGCGCATTGTCGAAGCGCGGCAGGCGATACGGCGGGCGATGCCGGACATCGCGCCTTACCGGCGGGTGGGGCTGATGATCTACGGGCCGGGCCCGAAAGGGGCGTGTTCCAACCTTGATCTGCGCTTTTCACCGATTGAGGCATCGGCGGGGCCGGTGATTGACGCCATAGAGGGTCTCAGGCCGGACGGGCTGACGCCGCTGACAGATGCGGTGCGGCAGGCGGCAGAAGCGATGGATTATCGCAACAGCCCAGGCGTGGTCGTGCTGGTGACCGATGGCAACGAGACCTGCGGCGGTCGGCCTTGCGAATTGGCGCGCCAGTTTCGCGCCACAGCACGCGATTTGGTGGTGCATGTGATTGGGTTTCGGGCGCAAGTGGATTTCTTTGCCTGGAACAATCCAGAGCAGGACCCGTTGGATGGCACCACCGTGGCGAGCTGTCTGGCAGATCAGACCGGCGGGTTGTTTGTGACTACGGAGACGGTGGACGAGTTGGTGGCGGCGCTGCAACGCACGTTGGGCTGTCCGGTGATTGGCTGAGCTGGGCGGTTGGTTGGAAGGACGCGCCCTCGCCAGAGCGCGTCTTTTTTCTTTATGGGCTTTAGAATTCAACCACAGCTCGGATGGATTTTCCGGCGTGCATCAAATCAAAGCCTTCGTTAATCTGATCAAGCGACAGCTTGTGGGTGATCATCTCGTCGATCTCGATTTTGCCGTCCATGTACCAATCCACGATGCCCGGAACATCTGTGCGGCCCTTGGCGCCACCAAAAGCGGTGCCCTTCCACACGCGGCCAGTCACAAGCTGGAACGGGCGGGTGGAGATCTCGGCGCCAGCGGGTGCCACGCCGATGATAACCGACACGCCCCAGCCGCGATGGCTGCATTCCAGCGCGTCGCGCATGACCTGTACGTTGCCGGTGGCATCGAAGGAATAGTCCACACCGCCGAACGTGTCCTTTTCGGTCTTGGTCAACTCGACAATCTTGTCGGTCACCGATTGATCGCCAAGCTTGGAAGGGTTCACAAAGTCGGTCATGCCGAACTTGCGGGCCATGACTTCTTTGTCGTCGTTCAGATCAACGCCGATGATCTTGTCAGCCCCTGCCATGCGCAGGCCCTGGATCACGTTCAGACCAATGCCACCAAGGCCGAACACAGCCGCGGTCGAGCCGATTTCGACGCCTGCAGTATTAATCACCGCGCCGATGCCGGTGGTGACGCCGCAGCCGATGTAGCAGATTTTGTCAAACGGGGCATCGTCGCGCACTTTGGCCAAGGCGATTTCCGGCAGGACCGTATGGTTGGCGAAGGTCGAGCAGCCCATGTAGTGATAGATCGGCGTGCCATCCAACATCGAAAAGCGCGAGGTGCCGTCGGGCATCAGGCCTTGGCCTTGGGTGCCGCGGATTGCGGTACACAGGTTGGTTTTGCCGGACAGGCAAGCGTGGCATTCGCGGCATTCCGGCGTGTAGAGCGGGATCACGTGATCGCCGGGTTTCAGCGTGGTGACGCCTTCGCCGACTTCCATAACAATGCCTGCGCCCTCATGGCCCAGAATGGACGGGAACAGCCCCTCGGGGTCAGCACCCGAGCGGGTGAATTCGTCGGTGTGACAAATGCCTGTGGCCTTGATTTCTACCAGAACCTCGCCCTTTTTCGGGCCTTCGAGGTTCACGTCCATAACTTCCAATGGTTTGCCGGCTTCGAGAGCCACTGCGGCACGGGTGCGCATCATTTCGCCTATCCTCCCTGAATTTTCCAAAGCGTGGTTGAAACACGCGGGCTTTGCAACCTTGTATGACCATGATGACAGGCTGATGCCGTCGCCTCAACAAGCGGGCGAAGCAATTGGGTTGGTTTGCGACAAAGACATGTGCGTTCAAGGAGTTTTCAGCATGGGTATTAAGACACTGGTTGTGGCGGTTGCGTCGGTTGTGACGGTTGCGGGATGCCTCGCGAACGAGGACACGGCGGCAGAGGCACAGGGCAGCGAGATCTGCGAACCGGACACGTTTGAGTTTCTGATTGGTCAGGACAAATCCGCGCTGGACGGTGTAACGGTGCCGGAAATGCTGCGTGTGATGCAGGACGGGTCGCCCGCGACGATGGATTTTCATGAAAACCGTTTGAACGTAATTCACGATGTCGACGGCAAGATCGTTGCCGTGACCTGCGGCTGATCATGGGTCTTGCGCTGCGTTTGCGCTATTTTCGATAGACTTTGTGACAGGCGCCGCAGCTGCCGCCGAGCGACCGCATAGACGCCGCGAGCGCGGCTTGATCCGTGAAATCCAGTGCTTTTGCGGCGGCCTTGAGGGCATCGCCTTTGGTGGTGAAATCTTCCCAGTCGGTCCAGATGTTGGGCAAGGCTTCGGATTTCGGGTCGGTGGCCTCGGCCTCAAACAGCGTTGAAATTTTGCCGGACTGGGTGACGATGGTGTCGCGCGCCATGCGGGCTTTGGCTTGATGCAGGGTGGTTGTGCCTTTGGCCATGTCGCCCAGCGTTTTGGTGGCCGCGCCAATGGCGGCCATGCTGTCCATGCGGGCCATGACCTGTGGGTCTTTGACGCCATCATGGGCCAGCAGTGGCGTGGCAATCAGCAGAGCAGCAATGAGAGGTGTGGGGCGCATGGAATGTCCTTTGGTGTTGGGTGCTTTCACAGCAGCCCAAAGAGGGTCTGGGAATCAAGCAAAAAGTATGAGAACATAAAGTGAACAAATATCACGAATCCGTTCCGGCTGCTGCCCATGCCAAACCGTCGTATCTTATCGCTCTGGTTTCCAAGATTGGGGGCCGAACGTCTGCTCCGGATGGAGCGGGGCACGTTTGACGCGCCTTTGGCGGTGCTGCGCGACACCGGCCAGATGCAGGTGATTTCTTCGATGAATGTGCAGGCCGAGGCCGAGGGGCTGACGCTGGATCAGCCTCTTCGCGATGCGCAGGCGGTCTGTCCGCAGCTGATTACGCGGCTTAGGAATGAGCAGGCCGAGGCGGCGTTTCTGAAAGTGTTGCGGCGCTGGGCGGGCAAGTTCAGCCCTTGGGTGGCAGAGGCGCCGCCCGATGGGTTGGTGATTGATGTGACCGGCTGCACGCATCTGTTTGGTGGAGAGCAGGGGCTGTTGTCGCATGTGGCGCAGGATTGCAATGATCTGGGACTGACAGTGCGGGCTGGTGTAGCGGACACGCTGGGCGCGGCTTGGGCCTTGGCGCGGTTTGCAGCGCAACCCGGGGCCTCCCATCGCAGCGGGGACGACATCGATCAGGAAGCACCGGCAACGCGGTCGCGTGCGGTCAAGCGGCGGCATTGGACGCGGGGTGGCACGCCGCCACCGCTGGCAAGCGGCGTGGCCGATGTGGGCCAGATTGCGCCGCCCGGTCAGGCGCATACTACGCTGGCGGATTTGCCGGTTGCGGGCTTGCGCCTTGAAGGCGACACACAGGCGGAGCTGGCGAGGCTGGGTCTGCGGCGGATTGGCGATTTGACCGGTCAACCCCGCGCGGCGCTGGCGCGGCGGTTTGGCAAAGGGCTGGTGCTGCGGCTGGATCAGGCGCTGGGCAGCGCGCCGGAACCGGTCAGCCCCGCAGCGGTGGAGGCAACGTTTGCCGTCAGGATGACCTTGCCCGACCCGATTGGATTGGAGGACGACGTCTGGGCCGCGATTGACCGGCTGTTGCCGCCGCTGTGCGCACGGCTGCGGGACAAGGGCAAAGGCGTGCGGGTGGTGCGGTTGCAGGTGTTTCGCGCGGATCAGACCATGCAGGGGGTTGAGGTCGGACTGGCGCGGGCGAGCGATGATCCTGACCGGTTGCGGCCTTTGTTGCGGATGAAGCTCGATGATATCGACGCGGGGTTTGGCATCGACATGCTGCGGATCGAGGCGCTGCGGGTGGAAACCCTGCATGCGCGTCACGCGGCGGGGCATCTTGAGGCGGGACAGGCGGCGGCAAAGCGGCTGTCAGAGGCGCATGTGATTGACGATCTGGTGGGCCGGATTGGCGCGCGGGTCGGGCTTGAGCAGATCACGCGCCGCCATCCGGGGGCGAGCCACATCCCCGAGAAGACCGCCCAGATGCAGCATGCGGCGTGGTCGGAGCCGTGGCGGGATGAGTGGCCCGCGCCGACGGTGGCGCGGCCGTTGTTGATGTGGCGGCCCGAGCCGGTGACCGCGCCGGATGTGCCGCGATTGCCGGAGCGGTTTCGCTGGCGGGGGCGCGATTTAGAGGCGACGGGGGCGGCGGGGCCGGAACGCATCGCGCCGGAGTGGTGGTTGGATGAACCGGATTGGCGCAGCGGGGTGCGTGATTACTGGCGGGTCACCTGCGCGACGGGCGAGAAGCTGTGGCTTTATTATGCGCATGGCGGGACCATGTCGGCGGGCTGGTTCTGTCAGGGAAGTTTTGCGTGACCCCCAAACAGAAAAGCCGCCCCGAAGGGCGGCCAACCTGGCGACACAAAAGTGCCTCCGGCGGCACAGACTGGGTGGGGGCAATAACGCCGCGCCGCCGGAGGTAGCGTTTTTGTTTCGCTATGAGGATAAGATGCCGCTTTCCTTTGTCGAAAAAAGGCTCCCTCCAAGGCCATTTGCAGATTTAAATGAGGCAGAATGAGGGCAGGGTTGATTTATCGAAAAAAGCGGGGGAGTCTGAAGGCATGACTGTCCAGCCTCCCATCCCGATGCGCCCCGGGTTCAAAGCCCCGGAACAAGTGGCTTTTCACCGAACGGAACTCGCGGTGATCCTCTCCTTATATGGGCGAATGGTGGCCGCTGGCGAATGGCGGGACTACGGGATTTCCAACCTTCGGGAAGTGGCGGTGTTTTCAGTGTTCAAGCGCACGGCAGAGAACCCGCTTTACCGCATTGAGAAGCGTCCCAAGTTGCGCAATCGCCAAGGGCTTTATGCGGTGATTGGTATGGACGGGCAGGTGCTCAAGCGCGGGCACGACTTAAAGACGGTTTTGCGGGTTCTGGAGAGTAAACTGATCCGTGTGGTTGACTGAATATCCTTTGAAATTGGGTATTTAGGGCCAGAAAGAAGCGGGCAAGATCCGTGTGTTATCGGCCAGCGTTTCAGGTGGGAGCAGCCCCGTGGACATCTTTGACCCGGCAGAAAAACACTGCGTCGTGCTCGGGCTTATTGAGGGTGTGAAGCCACGTGGCGTGCCATGACACAGAGCAGTTCAAACATGATTGAGACGCCGAGAAAGGCCGTGTTGCCGGAGGCGTCAAACGGGGGCGAGACCTCGACCATGTCGGCGCCAACGATGTTGAGACCGTCCAGTTCCCGCACCACTTGCAACGCCTGAAAACTGTTGGGGCCGCCCACTTCGGGCGTGCCGGTTCCAGGGGCGAACGTTGGGTCAACAAAATCGATATCGTAGCTGACGTAGGTCGGTTTTGAGCCGACGATCTCGCGGGCTTCGGCCATCACATCGGCGATGCCACGGGTGAAAAACTCCTCGATTCGGATGACGCGAATGCCAACAGAGTCGGCAAAGTCGGTGTCCTCATCATCGTAGGTGGTGCCGCGAATCCCGATCTGAACAACACGCTTGGGATCAAGGAGGCCTTCTTCCACTGCGCGGCGGAAAGGTGTGCCGTGGGTGTACATCGTGCCGCCAAAATAGCTGTGATAGAGGTCGGTGTGGCTGTCAAAATGCACCATGCCAAGGGGCGCGCCTTTGGCCAGAGACCGCAGGATCGGCAGCGAAGTCAGATGGTCGCCGCCTGCCGTCAGAGGGGTGATGCCGCGCGCTTTGATTTGATCATAAAATGCGGTGATGCGGGCCATGCTGTCGGGAACGTCGGCAGGGTTTGGCCCCACGTCGCCGAGATCGGCACAGTTTACGAGATCAAAAGGGCGCACGCCCGTGGCGCCATTTTGAGCGCGGATCATGGTGGAGGCGTCGCGCAATTGACGGGGGCCGTGGCGCGGGCCGGGGCGGTTGGTGGTGCCGCTGTCCCAAGGGACTCCGATTAGGCCGATTTGCACATCGTCAATGCGGGTGTGGTCGAAATCCACATTGGGCAGGCGCATGAACGACGGCATGCCCGCGAAACGCGGCAGCTCCATGCCCGAGATCGGCTTGAAAAAGTCACTCATCGGATGCTCCTTAGGTCGGGCGTTTGTGAGAGGTCACGGGCCCGTCGCCCTGTTGTGCAATGCGGGCGATGGCCTGCGCGATAGGCTCGTAAGTGACGGCCATGTGGTACGCGTTGGCGTGGATTATGGTGTCGGGGTCGGTGACCATGGCGACGTGGCCTTTCCAGAACAGTAGATCGCCGCGCTGGTAGGGGCCGGTTGCGTCGAGGAAGGCGGCTTCTTGCAAGTCGCTGTCGCCGGGGCAGGGGGTTGCGCAGGCAATAAGGGCAGCTTGCACAAGGCCGGAGCAGTCGATGCCAAAGGATGAGTTGCCGCCCCAAAGGTACGGCGTGCCGATCAGACGTTCGGCCACGGCGGCGGGGTCGGATTCAGGTCGGTCGATAGGGCGTAAGTGTTGTACGGGAATGTAGCGGATCTCATAGGCGTCAGGACCTCTACCAAGTTCATCAGAAGCCCTTAGGTGAAACACTTTGTAGAAACCGTTTTCTTCAGATGACACATGCACTTTGGCACCAAACGACAAGGACCACGCGCGGCGCGTCACTTTCATATTTGGTTCCAGGTAAAGATGTGTGGAACGGGTTGCCACAGTGTGCGTTGCCGCCGGAAGGCCGGGGCCGTTAATGTCCCAAGCGGAAACCCAACCGACGTAGCCATCTTTCTCGGAGATCACGAAGGCATTGCCCTTGTGATACTCAAGAACTCTAACCGTATCTCCCGCAATCAGTTCGCGCAGAAGGTTTCGGTCGTTGATATCCGAAGTGGCGGTGAGGGGCGTGCGGCTTGCGACAACCGTTTCAATTTCGCCTTCCACAAACTCCTTCGCGTCCACTTTGCCACGCAAAGACACATGCGCCACGCGGCCGTTATACGGCGTTAGTCGCTTGTCCATCAAAGCCCCAGCATCTTTGGCAGCGCTTCCAAAATCGCCCGTGCGCCCATGCCTACGCCGCCTTTGGGGCGGGCGGGGGTGGGCGATGGGTTCCAGCCGTAGATGTCGAAATGGGTGTAGCGCTGGCCTTCGGCAAAACGGCGCAGGAAGAGCGCGGCGGTGATGGAGCCGGCAAAACCGCCTGCGGGCGCGTTGTCGAGATCGGCAATGGCGGGTTCGATCATCTTTTCATAGGGCGTCCAGAAAGGCATGCGCCAGACCGGATCGGAGATCACGGCGGCGGCGGTTTCCAGCGCGGTCACAACGGTGGTGTCGTCGGTGTAGTATGGCGAGAGGTCCGGGCCAACTGCGACGCGGGCGGCGCCTGTGAGGGTGGCCATCGAGATCATCAGATCGGGGTTGGTTTCCGAGCCAAGCGCGAGCGCGTCGGCCAGCACAAGGCGGCCTTCGGCGTCGGTGTTGTTGATTTCCACGGTCAGGCCTGCGCGTGACGTGAGCACGTCGCCGGGGCGGAAAGAGTCGGCGGACACAGAGTTTTCCACCGCCGGAATCAGGACCCGCAGGCGCAGAGGCAGGTTCAGCGCCATGATCATATGGGCGAGGCCAAGCACGGTGGCTGCGCCGCCCATGTCCTTTTTCATCAGCCCCATAGATGCGCCGGGTTTGAGATTGAGGCCGCCGGTGTCAAAACACACGCCTTTGCCCACCAGCGTCAGGGTGGGGCCGCTGTCGCCCCAAGTCATGTCTAACAGACGCGGCGCACGGTTTGGCGCGGCGGCGCGGCCTACAGCATGGATCATCGGGAAATTTTGATCCAACAATGCCTCGCCGGTGATCACGGACAGGGTTGCATCAAATTGCGACGCCAGCGTTTCGGTGGCGGCTTGCAGGTCTTGTGGGCCCATGTCGGAGGCGGGGGTGTTGATCAGGTTTCGGGTGAGCGCTTCTCCCGCGGCGATGGCTTCGACGCGCGTTGCATCAACGCCCGAGGGGCAAATCAGTCGCGCACCGTGCGCTGACTTTTTCTTATATGTGTCAAAGACATACTGAGACAGAAGCCAGCCGAGACATTCGGTTTCAAGATCCCCCCAAGGCAGGTCGGTGGCCAAGGCGTAGGATCCTGCGGGCAGGGCGCTGGCGATGGCGGCGAGAGGGAACCTGCCGCGCGCGTGTGTGTTTGCGTCGCCAAATCCGGCCACTGCCATAACGGGTGTGCCGGAGGCGTCAGGCACCAGAAGCGTTTTGCCGAGTCCGGCGTTGAAGCCGGAAGCGGAAACCCATGTGCGTACCGGGTCGGCTTGGCGGTCCAGCCAGGTTTCAAAGCCGTCCTTGTCGATGACGTGCAGCGGCAATGCGTCGGACGCATCACCGGATGCGGCCGCGAATTTCAGGGTGTCGGACTGAGAATGTGACACGGGAGGGCCTCCTGACAGGTGTTTCGCGCTGCCAGCCTATAGGCTGTGGCAGCGCCTGCAAGTCCTGTCGGAGACATCCGGATGAAGGGCGGTTTGGTCGGAGAACCAATCAGACCTGAATGGCTTTGATGTCCCATAGTGCGCGCAGAGAGGGTTCGCCAAGCCGGAGCACGCGGGCGAGTGTGGCTTGTGCGGCGACCTTGTCTTCTTGATGAAGCGCGATCCGAACATCCCGGGCTACAAACGCGAGCTTTTCCAATCCGAGCCTTTGGGAGGCGCGGGCGATCTTGCGGCAGGCCGACATCAGATCACGGTCATCATTTCTGTTGTAGGCGACCTCTGCGGCCGCCAATGCCTCTGACAAGGCGTCGATGGCCGCGATGATCAGCTGCTCGGCCTTCCGGTAGTCCATCTTGATGTAAAGACGCGTCAACTCATCTTCGTTTACGAGGGCTGCTTCGCTAAGATGCAGCCGCGAGACTTGTGCCATATTCTCACCCATTGTGTAGTCGCCCCTGAATCACCCAAGAACATTCTGAGGGAAGAACCTTCTCAAAACGTTTCCGGCTTTCTCGCATTTTTGTCGAATTGGGGGGATATCCGCTCAAACGATGTAGGGAGGCCGGAAATGGGTTGAGGTTTGGACTGAAAATAGAGCGAATTTGGTGAAAATACCTTTAAAAACAACACCCCGAGCACGGGGTGCACGGGGTGTCTGAACCTTCGGAGAGAGACGGGTGGTGAGGGAAAGGGAGTGACTCTCAGGCGAAGATATTGGAGGTGTTGCGGTTGCTGGACATAAGGGCGCGAAGGCGACGTTCACGGGCTTTGTCTGCGAGAGAACCGGTACCGGGTGTTGCGATTGTCATGATGTCTTCCTTGTAAATCCGCTTAGGCATTTTGAACTTCCCTATCTTGTTTTTGGCCGGTGTGTGGAGGGGCCGATGTGTGTGTTGTTGAGATTAAGGTGCTGCCGAAATGCGGCTGAAATGGCGCGAATTGTGTCAAATTGACGGTAAATTTGGCTAAAATTGGAAACACAGCATTCGAGCCCGGGCAACGATTGTTGCCGGGTTGACCCCCTCAAAACTGTCCCGCAGGGCCTCCAAACACCAGCAAAACAAGGCTTGCTGTACGTGTGGAGGCGGCTGCCCCTCAAAGTCCGGTCCCTAATCCGGATGGGCGGCGCGTTTTGGACGTTGTTGGCCCAATTGCGCTACTTGATGATTTTCTAGTGCTGATTTGGGTCCCGATTGGGGCGCGAGTCGGGCGATTTGGAGAATCGCCCGACTATTTTTGGACAGGAGCGGGAGCTGCTCAGCGCAAAACTTTGTCCAAAGGCCACTGAATTTTGTGCGACAGGGTCACATCAAAGGTCTCACCCGCGCCCAGAGCGTGGTGCCACAGCAGGATGCCGCGCTGGTCTTTGTATTGTGTGTTCGTCGGAGCTGGATCGGATTGGTGTGAGATCACGAGGTCCTCCTGCTCGGAAAAGGGCACGCGACCGACAAGGCGCAGGTCCCAAGTCTGGTCTGTCAGATTCTTGGCTGTCAGCACGCGGATTTCGGTCTGTTCATTGCGCGAGGTCAGCACGCCAGTGTCGCCGGTCAACCTTTCGGTAATTGTGTCGGTCAACAGGAGGCCGGGGATAGCACCGAAGGACAGTTCGGTTGTGTCGCCCGCCGCCACGAGAGGCAGCCCGGCTTGGGTAACAAAGGTGCCGTTGAGGTAAAAGTCGGCCTCGCCATTGAGGATGAGTTCATCAAAGGTGTTGGTGATTTCGGCCATGACAAAGGCAGTTTCGTCCCGCATCGGGTTGGCAAGGGCGTAGACCTCGGGGGTTAGGCTGAGAGTGTCCAACGCAAGACGCAGGGCTTCGGAACCGGACTTGATGGAGACCGGGGACGGATAGACATAAGTGGCGTTGATGCCGTCACCAAAGGTCGATGTTGCTGCCACCTCGGAAATGATGGGTTCCGCCATTGGGGGGTGAGCATCTTCACTCATTGCCAGGCGACCCAGTTGCATTTTCTGCACCGGTTGGGAAACCTCGATACGGCGGCGCCACGGGGCGAGGCTTGACGGGAAGGCCTGGGCATCCGGGCGGCTGGTAGAAAGGGTCACATCAACGTCGATCCAATCCTCGCCTGTGTCCTGCATGACAAAAACATTGCGATGAATGCGCAGCGAAGGGGTATCTCCGGTTGCGAGATGCACGTCGTAGACGGGCTGCCATGAGGCGTCCCAATCTGTGCGGTGCGTGAGGGTCACGCTACCTTCAATGGGCTGTTCGGAGGTGATCTGTGCCACCAGCATGGACTTTTTGCCCTCTGGTGGGGTGAGCGCCTCTTCGGTGGCGCGGGCCTCAGCCAGGGCCTTGGCAAGCTCCTCAAGGGATGTGTCAAACTGGCGGGCTGTGCGTTCGGCCGCGGCGGCTTCCTGACGGGCCTTGAGCGTTTCCTGACCAATAACGGCCAACGTTTGCGTCAGAGCCTCGGGCGTGGTTGTGTCCTGTGGGCTTTGCAGACGCGAGAGGTAGCTGAGACGGGCGATGGCGGCGTCGGCCTGCATCAAGATATCTGATTGTTGGTCTCTGGTCGTTTGGATTTCGGCCTCGATCCGTTTTACTTCGGCCTTGGCGGCGGCGAGCGTTGCGCCGTCGGCCCGTGGTGCTGGCGGCACTTTGGCGTGACGCACAGTGACGGCGCCAAGCTGCGCACCGTCTATGGAGACGCGAACTGTGGTTGGGTCGATGGACTCGGGCAGATTGGTGATCAGGATTTCATGGTTGCCAGCAGGAGCGGAGAGCGGGGCGTTGCGGGTCAGGGTCGCGCCGTTGCTGTAGAGCGTGGCGGCGGTCACCGGTGCGGTGATCGCAATGGTGTCGGCCCAGAGAGGTGCCGCGAGAATTGTGAATGCGGTGGCGAGGATGTGTTTGGACATAAGACGGCCTTTCAGAACGGGTTAATCATAGGGAGCACGTCGCAGCGAGGGCTGGCAAGTGGGGGCAACCTGAACGGATGTGGGTGGGCGGAGGTGCGCTTGTTCGCGCGAGGACGCAGAGCATCGCGCAGGTCGCAGGTGGTCTGGCAGGTGACCGCAACGGTCAGACGCCGGCCAAGCGGGCGGTGGCGGAAAAATGACCAGTCATGGCATAGGTCAAGGTCTTGTCGGTTTGAATCTGGCTGATCGAACAGAAACGGGCGGCGCAAGGCAGCGCCGCCCGTAACGTCGTTTTGGGCTGGATGTCGTCTAGACGGCCATTGGATCCAGAATTTGAATGTCGTCCATTGTGAAGGGCACATCGCTGTAGATGGTGATCGTCGAAACCGCCGCTGCAGCGTTTTCGGTGGCGGCCAAGTGGAAGGTCAGCGTCGTCTCATACTCTCCCCAGACCGCGGTAGAGCCGGATGCTTGTTCGAAATCCACTGTGATTTCACGGTCCAAGAAAGTGGCATAGCGTTCGATATCGATCACCAGCGAATCCTCGGCGGGGTCAAAGTCCTGCACGACACCTGCGTTGATGGACACTTCGCCGTCGCCATCCACATCGGTGTCCTGGTCGACCACTTCGAGCGTCAGGTTGAACGTGTCACTGCCTTCGCCGCCTTGCAGCCCAAAGCCGCCGAATTCCGGCCGGTCGTCGCCGATCGACGTGCGCACGTTAAAGACGTCGTCGCCTTCCCCGCCTTCTACATTGATAACGTTGTCGCCCACATGATTTGAGGCGTCGATGTTGATTTCATCGTTGCCTTCCCCGCCCAAAACTTCGGAGGCAAACCCGTTCGCGGTGAGCACGTCGTCGCCGGCACCGCCTTCGAGACGGTAGGAACCGCCTGTTCCGTCCAGTGTGTCGTTGCCTTCGCCGCCGAACATGTTGGAAAAGTCGGTCAGCATGTCATCGCCTTCCCCGCCGTAGACAGAGGTTGGTCCGTTAGACAAGGTTGGCGCAATTGCGACATCATCACCCCCCAGAAGCTCGACAACGGAGGGTTCAAGCGCGGGGTCGTGTTCTCCGACAAGTGTATCGTCGCCCTCTGTGCCCAAAAGCGTGTCGGTGCCGTCATATGTCAGCTCTTCGACCGCTTCCTCGTCAGGCGCGGCAACAGCGTCATCGTCGTCTACGACCGAATATAGCATGGCGCCCCCCAAGGCACCGAGCAAAATCAAACCAAGCGTCATCATTGAATTACGTCCCTAAAATACTACCTATTCGTGTTTATTATTCTCCTTATAGGGGAATAAACTAGGAGAATTCTAGGTAATTTGGAGGCGTAAAAAAAAGCGCCCAACAGAGGGCGCCTTTTGAATTGGGTTTAAAGTGGCCTTAGCCCTTTTTCAGGACTTCGCGACCCAGCGTTTCTGCGATCTGCACTGCGTTCAGCGCCGCGCCTTTGCGCAGGTTGTCAGACACGCACCAGAGGTTCAGGCCGTTGTCGAGCGTGCTGTCCTGACGGACGCGCGAGATAAACGTGGCAAAGTCGCCAACGCATTCTTTGGGGGTGACGTAGCCACCGTCTTCGCGTTTGTCGATCACCATGATGCCTGGCGACTGGCGCAGGATATCGCGTGCTTCGTCTTCATCCAGAAAGTCTTCGAACTCGATGTTGATCGCCTCGGAGTGGCCCACAAACACAGGCACGCGCACGCAAGTTGCGGTGACTTTGATCTTGGGGTCGATGATCTTTTTGGTTTCCGCGACCATCTTCCACTCTTCTTTGGTGGAGCCGTCTTCCATGAAGACGTCGATGTGCGGGATCACGTTGAAGGCGATCTCTTTGGGGTAAGTTTTTGGCGGCACGTCGTTGACGGGATTGTAGACCGCTTTGGTCTGATCCCACAGCTCGTCCATACCGGATTTGCCCGAGCCTGATACCGACTGATAGGTCGACACAACAACGCGCTTGATGGTGGCGCGGTCGTGCAGAGGCTTGAGCGCCACAACCATCTGCGCTGTCGAGCAGTTGGGGTTGGCGATGATGTTTTTCTTGGAATAGCCGTGGATTTCATCGGCGTTGCATTCCGGCACGATCAAAGGCACGTCGGGGTCGTAGCGGTAGAGCGAGCTGTTGTCGATGACGACACAGTTTGCCGCCGCCGCGAGAGGCGCGTATTTCTTGGTCGCGTCCGAGCCGATGGCAAACAGCGCAATGTCCCAGCCGGAGAAATCGAATTGCTCGATGTCCTGCGTTTTCAGGGTTTTGTCGCCAAAGCTTACTTCCGTACCAAGGGAACGGCGGCTGGCCAGAACGGCAAGCTCATCCACTGGGAACTGGCGTTCCTCCAGAATGTTCAGCATTTCGCGGCCCACGTTGCCCGTGGCGCCAGCGACGACGATGCGATAACCCATCTCAGGTCTCCATTACTAACGACGCGCCCTCTTAGCCCTGTTTGGCCAAAGAAAAAAGGGGGCGCACGCGCTTAATTGCTGAAGCGCCGCATTCCGGTTTGCGATGCATGCGTTTGGCAGGCGGATTTTGGATCAATCCATCCGGTCTTGGGAGAAGCAATAGATCAACGCACCTATCAGGATAAGGGCAGCCATGATGCCAAAGAGGGTCTGGTAGGCCAGCAGGGAATCGGTTGGGGCAATGGCGTTGTGCAGTTTGCCCGAGCCGAATTGCATCACACCGACACCGCCGATCCCAAAGAGGTTCATCAGCGTCACGCCGCGCCCCGTAAGATGTTCGGGAAAGAAGCTGCGGGCATGGGCGATCAGCACGGGGAAGGCGGCCCCGCAAAACCCGACCACCGACATCATCAGGATTGACTGTATGGAGCCGGTGTCGGTGAAAACTGTGAGACAGGCCAATGCGCCTGCGCCGGTGAGGCTGCCGGTGATGATAACCCATTTGCGGGTGCCAAAGATGCGGTCGGCGGGTCCGTAGCAGAACGTGCCGAGGATCATCGCGACGCCCATCACCAACGTGGCCTGACCGATTTGGCCGGTGTCGAGGGCGAAGGTGTCCGAAAGATAAGGGCCGATCCACAGTCCACGGATACCTGCGGCGGGCATGTAGTTCACGAACATCAACGGGAACAGGAACCAGAGCGCGGGGATTTTGAGCAGATCAAACACGGAGCCTTGCTCGGAGCTTTCGGCCTTGGGCGGGTCTAGTACCTTGGCCCAAAGGCCCAGCGCGATGACGCTGCTAGTCGCGGCCAATACCCAAAGCGTGGCGCGCCAGCCGATGGTTTCGGCGGCCCAAGCGGTTGGATATGCTGCGATCAGATTGCCGACGGAGCCAACGCCGAGCATAAGCGCAGCAAGCGTTGCAAAACGGGCAGGGGGATAGGTGCGGGCAAAGATAAAGTAGCTCGCCATCAACACAGGCGCGCAGCCGACACCGAGCAAGGCCATCGCAATCACCACATGAATAGGCGCGGTGGCCATCGCGAAGAGCGCGGCCCCTCCGCCTCCGCCGACCAACAGAAGTACCGCTGCCGTGCGACGTGGGCCGATGCTGTCAAGCGCCGCACCGACGGGGATTTGCATGGCGGCGAACACCAGAAACCAAAGACCCGAAGCAAAAGCCAGATCCGCAGGCGTCGCGCCGATGTCGGTTTCGAGCACCTGTGTGAGGACCGCCAAGAAGGCCCGGAAAAACTGGCTGAGCACGTAAGCTAGGCACAGCAGGATCAGATCGTTGCGCATGTGGTGTATGTCCCCCCGAGGCGCGACTTGACCGGAACAGATCGGGAAAGGCAAGAGGCACATGTGCGCCTATGCTCACGCATCTGTGCAGGGATGTGTAAACACCAAACCTTGTTGCCCTACGTATAGGTCCCATCTGGATTTTCAGGGAGGGGTTCCAAACAGGGAGCTCTAGGATCATGTATATAGAACAATCAACGCAGGCGTTTTATGCGAACCTGCCACGTACGGACAGTTTTGACAGTCTAAGCGATCCCAAGCGGTATGTGCCGCTGCCGGATGACTGGATTGTTGGCGTTGCGGATATTGTCGGGTCAACGCACGAGATCGAACGCGGACGCTACAAGATTGTGAATATGGTGGGAGCTGCCGTGATTTCAGCGCAGCTTAACGCCGCCGATATGGCCGCCTTGCCCTATGTTTTTGGCGGCGACGGCGCCGGGTTTGCGGTTTGGCCGACGCAACGCGCGGCCGCTGAGAGGGCACTGGATTCGGTGCGGCGCTGGGCGCGGGCGGAATACGGTATCGAGCTTCGGGTGGCGACAGTCAGTGTGGCCGAAATTCGCGACGCAGGTCGCGATGTGCGTGTGGCGCGGTATGCACCGGGTGAGGGTGTCGATTATGCGATGTTCTCTGGTGGTGGGCTGGCTTGGGCCGAGCGTCAGATGAAGTCCAACGTTTTGCGTCTGGACGAGCGTAACGCACCCAGCAAAGCGCCCGATTTAAGCGGGCTGAGTTGCAGATGGTCCAATGTGAAATCCGAACGCGGCGCCATATTGTCCATCGTTCTGAAGCCACGCGATGGGGTGTCGGAAGAGGCCTTTGCCAAAGTCGCCAAGAGCGTCATCGAGGCGAGTGCAGTTGATCCGCGCGGGATGCATCCCGTGCCACGACAGGGACCAGACGCGCATTTCCCGCCGCCCGGTATGACAATCGAAGCGCGTGTGAGCCAAAGCGGGCCGTTTGTGGCGCGTCTGGCGAAGCTGGCGATGAGCAACGCTTTGATTTGGGTTCTGATGCGGTCTGGACGTAAGATCGGGAACTTTGACCCAATGTCTTATCGTGCCGAAGTGGCGACCAATGCGGATTTTCGCAAGTTTGACGACGGTCTGAAGATGACGCTGGATTGTGATGCTGTAACGCAGGCGAAGATCGAAGGCATTTTGCGCAAAGCCAAGGCGGAGGGTTTGGTGCGTTATGGTCTGCACGCGCAATCGGAGGCGATGATGACTTGTCTGGTGCCGTCAGCGACCGAGTCAAACCACATGCATTTTGTGGATGGCGCGGCCGGTGGGTATGCCCAAGCGGCCACGCGTCTTTGATACCGCGCTAGGTGGATTTGGTCTGTCGCAGGCGACCGACGATACCGGTCGGGAAGAAATAGACAGACAGGATAAAGAGCACACCCAACCACAGCAGCCAGCGGTCCGCGTTGAGCAGTTCTGGCAGGATTGGCAAGGCGGAGACCGCTCCGCCGGCCACGTCCATAAGGCCTTGCAGATAGTTTTGTGCCAATACGAACAGGGTCGCGCCAATCACTGCGCCATACATCGTGCCCATGCCACCGATCACCACCATTAAAAGAATGTCGATCATGATTTCCATCGACAGCGTGGTGTCCGGCCCGACATAGCGCAGCCAGATCGCATAGAGCGCACCGGCCAGGGCTGCGATGGCGGCCGAAATACAGGTGGCGGCGACGCGGTAGTGCACCACGCGATAGCCAATTGCCTCGGCGCGGAAGTCGTTCTCGCGGATTGCCAGCAACACGCGCCCAAATGGCGAATGCACGATGCGCAACATCAAGAGGAACAGGACCAGACAGGAGCCGAAAACGAGGTAGTATTTCAGCAGCTTGCCGTTGGCTTTGACGCCGAGAATTTCGCCGTCTGCAAACTTGAAAGCCGGGCCCAAGGCGCGGGGGATCTTGAACGACAAGCCGTCTTCGCCACCCGTCAGACCTGAGAGTTGGCTGACCAGAACGGCCACAGCTGAGGCCACTGCAAGCGTAATCATCGCAAAGAAGATCGCGCGGACGCGCAGGGAAAACAGCCCAATGGCAAGTGCCAATAGGGCTGCGAGGCCTGCACCCGCAAGCGCGCCTACTATCAGCGCATCAAAGCCCCGCCCCATGTGGGTGGAGGCCAGCGCCACGCCGTAGGCGCCCAGTCCGAAGAACATGGTGTGCGCGAAGCTGACAATGCCGCCAAACCCCAGAAGCAAGTCGTAGCTGGCGACCAGAACGATGAACACACAAATGCGGGCTGCCGTGTCGACAGAGCGCACGCCCGGAAACAGGAACGGCGCGAAGGCAAGACAGAACAGGATGGCGATCAGGACGACGGCCAGCACCTTGGAACGGGGCATGTCGCCCGAGAGAAGTTTGGTCAGCATAGCTATTTCGCCTTTACCACGGGGATCATGCCCATCGGGCGCCACATCAGGATCGCGACCATCAGGCCAATGTTAGAAATCAAGGCGACCTTGGGTTCAAGGAATGCCACATAATTCTGCATCAGCCCGACAAGCAGCGCGCCGATGAAGCAGCCTTCGACCGAGCCAAGCCCGCCAATGATCACCACGATGAAGACAAGGATCATGGTCTGGTTGCCCATGTGGGCGGTGATGACTTCTTGATAGAGACCCCAGAGAACGCCACCCAAACCCGCCAGTGCAGATCCGGCGATGAACACGCCGACAAACACCAGCCGAAGACGATAGCCCAGCGCTTCGACCATCTCGCCGTTTTCAACACCTGCACGCACGATCAACCCGATCTTGGTGCCGCGCAGCACAAAGCGCATGCCGGTAAAAACCACGATGCCAACTGCAACGGCCACAAGGCGGTATTTTTCGAGCGCGGCACCGGCGAAAGTGATTGCGCCTTTCAGCGCTTCGGGGCGGGTAATGTAGATTTCCTCGGGTCCCCACAGCACAATGATGAGCTGCTCTACCACGATCAACCCACCCATGGTGACAAGGATTTGTTTGAGGTGGTGGCCATACACAGGCTTGACGATGACCTTTTCAAAGGCCCATCCCATCAGGCCCGTGGCGGCCATAGCACCTACGATGGCAACCATGAGCGCCGTGAGGTTCAGCATCAGCGAGCTGGCGCCGGTCATATGTTCGAGCATCAGCAGAAAGCTTACGCCGACAAATGCGCCAACGGACACAAACGCGCCGTGGCCGAAGTTGATGACGTCCATCAGGCCAAACACGAGGGTCAAGCCGGAAGCCATGATGAAAATCATCATGCCCATCGCGAGGCCAGACACCGTCAACGTTAGCCAGCTGGATGTCGCGGGAATGGCAATAAAGCCAAGCAGCATCAAGCCAACAACAAGTAAGATTGGCGCATGTGGGGCGAGGCGCTCGCCAAAGGACATGCGCGCCATTGTGGGGGTGTGATCCGGTGCGGCACTCATGGGTGGCTCCTCGGCTTATTTGTTCCAAAACTACCTAAGTCGGTCGGTGTCAGCGGGCGCATCATTCGCTCTCCACGCTCAGGCCCATCAGCTGTTCTTGCAGGGCGGCGTCGGTCGCCAGTTCAGACATTTGTCCGGACCAGATCATGCGGCCGTCGTCCATCACGTTGGCTGTGTCGCCCAGCGCTTTGGCCACGGCAAAATTCTGCTCCACCAAAAGGATCGATGCGCCTTGGGTTTTGAGTTCTTTCACGGCCCGCGCCATTGTGGTGATGATGGCCGGCGCCAGACCTTTGGTTGGCTCGTCAATTAGGTAGAGCTGACGCTCCTCGATCATGGCGCGTGCGATGGACAGCATCTGCTTTTGCCCGCCCGAAAGCGTGCCGGCATCTTTTTTCCAAAACGTCTCGAGTGCTGGAAAGACAGTGAAAAGCCATTGCAGGCGGGCCTGATCAATCGGGCCGCCGACAGCCGCGAGGATCATGTTTTCCTCAACTGTCAGATCGGCAAAGATGCCCATGTCTTCGGGCACAAAGCCGATGCCCAGCCGCGCGATGGCCGGGGTTGGCAGTTTGGTGATGTCTTGCCCGTCAAACAGGATCGCGCCTTTGTGGGCGCGCCAATGGCCGATAATGGAGCGTAGGGTTGTTGTTTTGCCAACACCATTGCGGCCCAGAAGCATGGTGACTTGGCCACGCGGAACCTCAAGGTTGACGCCTTGCAGGATGTGGTATTGCGCGATGTTGGTATAGACGCCGTCGAGTTTCAGGATGGGATCAGACATTGGCCAGCGCTCCTTCGAGGTCGCGGCCCATATAGGCCTCTTGCACCACATCCGATGCCATCACTTCGGCGGGTGCGCCGTCTGCGGCCAGTGCACCGTTGTGCAGCACGATGATGCGGTCAGCTAGCGTGCGGATCACGTCCATCTTGTGCTCCACCAAAAGGATCGAGCGATCTTTGCGGTGTTTCAGATCGGCAATCAGATCAAGCACCACGGGTGCTTCGTCCACCGACATGCCAGCGGTGGGTTCGTCAAACATATAGACCAGCGGATCGAGCGCGATCAGGAGCGCGACTTCGAGTTTGCGCTGATCGCCGTGCGACAATTCCGAGACGATCTGAAGCGCTTGGTCTCGCAAGCGGACCCGCTCTACGATTTCCATCGCGGGGGTCGTCAGGTCGTCGTGTGTGGAAGCCATCGAGAACATATTGAAGCCGCGGCCAGCCTTGGATTGGATCACAAGGCGCACGTTTTCCAGCACGTTCAGATTTGGAAACAGGTTGGTCAGCTGAAAGGCACGGCCAATCCCTAGGTGGGTGCGCTGTGCGACGGACATACGCGAGATGTCATGGCCGTTGAGCATGACGCGGCCTTCGCTGGCGGGGATCTGGCCGGAAATCAGGTTGAAATAAGTGGTCTTGCCTGCGCCGTTGGGGCCAACGATCGCGGTCAATTCACCGGCGTTGAAGCTGCAGGATATGTGATCGACCGCCACGTGGCCGCCAAAGCGCACGGTCAGGTCGGTGGTCTCAAGGATGTTGTGTGACATGGGTCATCTCTCCGGAGACTGCTCCGGTGGGAAAGGAAAGCCCGGCGACAGCAGGTGCCGCCGGGCTGGAATTTTTAGAGGGTATTAGTTGCGGACCGGGATCGGAAGATCGTCGATGCCAAGCTCGCGCACCAGTTCAGGGATCGCCCATTCCACATCGTCATCCACACGGATTTTGAAGTGATACATCGGCTGCATCGCCTGATGGTCCTCGGCGCGGAATTTCATGGTGCCTTTGGGTGTTTCCCACTCCATGCCTTCCATGGCCGAGATCAGATCCTCGGTGTCGGTGCCGCCGGCCTTTTTGATGGCCTCGACAACCGCGATACCTGCGGACATGCCACCTGCGGTGAAGAAATCAGGGGGTGTGCCGAAACGATCCTGGTGGGTGGCAACAAGCCAGTCGTTCACGTCATTTTTTGGAATGTCGTAGTAGTAGTACGTCGCGCCTTCGAGACCGGGGAAGTCCTTGTAGGCCTTCAAGGCAGCGAGGATGTTGCCGCCTGTGGCAATCTCAACACCAAAGCGGGATGGGTCCATCGCCTGAATTTTGCTCATCGGGTTGCCGCCGCCGGCCCAGATGATGAAGAGCTTCTTGTCGCCTTCGAGGTCTTTCATGGCCGTAAAGATGCGCTCTGCGGCGGCCGTGAAGTCGGTGGTGTCTGTGGGCGCATATTCTTCGTGCGCAATCGCTTGGCCCTGACCTTCAAGAGCCTCGCGGAAGGCGGCGATGCCGTCGCGGCCAAAGGCGTAATCTTGCGCCAGTGTCGCGATGTGCACGTTTTCACCGGCCAGCGCGATGGCGTTGGCGACGGCGTCTTGCGAGCTGTTGCGCGAGGTGCGGAAGATGTAGCGGTTGTAGTTGGCGCCGGTGATGCTGTCGGCCACGGCGGGCTCAACGATCAAAAGCTTTTCGTATTCTTCAGCAACCGGCAACATCGCCAGCGCCACGCCGGAGCTGACAGGGCCGACTGCGAGGTCAACTTCGTCATCGCCATAGGCTTCTTCCAGAAGCGCTTTGCCGATGTCGGGCTTGAGCTGTGAGTCTTTTTCAATCACGACGATTTTCTCGCCATTGATTTCCATGGTGCCGCCGGTGGCATACTCCAGCCCCAGCATCAGCCCGTCGTGGGACTGTTTGGCGTAGGCCTCAAACGGGCCGGTTTTTCCATAAACATGCGCGATCTTGATATCGGCGAAAGCTGTGGTGGTGGTCAGTGCCAATGCCGACACTGCGCCCGTGATGAGCCATTTCATAATGCGTTGTCCTCCCTGAACTCACGCCCGACCTGGAGGCCGGGGCGATTGTGGACATGGTAGGAGGCAGGGGCAAATATGGTCAATTCGGGGAAACTACGTAGGTAATTTTGCGCAGGTTTCGGCCGCTGGAGCCGCGTGCCATCGGTGTCGGTCGATTGATATCCGGCCGAGGCACTATGGGAGGTTTTTGGGTCGCGGGATTTGGCGCAAAGCCTGACGTGACAAGACGCACAATTGCGTTTTGCAGCTTGGACGTGCATGTAGGGCGCATGTCGAGACACAGCGAAATTCCAGCCACCTCACAATCCCTGTCGATTGCCCTTTTGCGCGCGCGCGAAAAGGTGATGGGGCCGGTGCGTAAGATGCTGGCAGACGTGGGAGTGACCGAGCAGCAATGGCGCGTGTTGCGTGTGTTGGTAGAAGACGGTCCACTTGATCCAACCACGATTGCCGAACGTGCGGTGCTGTTGCTGCCAAGTTTGACACGCATCCTGCAAAAGCTTGAGGACAAAGAGCTTGTCACGCGGGGACGGGATCAGTTTGACGGCCGGCGGCATGTCATCACATTGACCGAGGCCGGTGAGGCCATCATTGCGGCAAATATTCCAGAAGCCTTGCGGCTGGCCGAGGTGCAGCGCGACCGGTTGGGGGCTGAGAAATACGACCAGCTGTTGGCATTGTTGAACGATCTGAACGCGGACGGCGGAGAAAGCTGACGCTCAGTCCGGCTTGACCCTGTCCGGATGCGCCGACGCAAACGCAGGGAGCGCGGCACAGGCGGACTCGACCGCGACCATTTTCGGACAGTCTGAGAAATCCACACCCCAACGACGGGCGTTGTAAAGCTGTGGCATCAGGCAGATGTCCGCAAGGCCAGGCGTGTCGCCACAACAGAACGGCGCCTGATCAAAAGACGCCAGCATCGTTTCAAAGGCATCAAGGCCAGGAGCAATAAAATGCGCCATCCATTTTGCCATGGCGTCACCGTCATCCGGCGCAAGCTGTGCCGCATGTTTGGCCACTCGCAAATTGCAGACCGGGTGCAAATCGACAGCAATGGCATGAGCCAGCGCCCGTGACTGAGCCGCTGCGGCAGGGTCTTGAGGCAACAGGCCAAGGCCGCGCGTGTCGTTGAGGTAGTCCAAAATCGCCAGCGACTGGGTCAGACGGATGCCGTCGATGTCGAGCACCGGCACGAGCCCTTGCGGATTGCGGGCAAGGTGCTCGGCGCCGCGATGATCTCCGGCCACCAGATCGACGGGCACGCTGTCATAGGCAATGCCTGCGAGATTAAGGGCAATGCGGACGCGGTAGCTGGCAGAAGACCGCCAGTAGTCAAACAACAGAGGCGCGGTCATTTGGATTTGGCGCCGGCTGCGTCGAGAGCTTCGGCCAGAACGGCGCGATCCCCGATGTGATTGGACAGGATCAGCACTAGCCGCGCGTTCAACGCGTCAGAACCAGCGCGGTCGAGACCGTCGTGTGCCGCTAGCAAATCCGCGTAGAAATCGTCGGCAGCTTCGATGTTCGGGGTCAGGATCAGGGTGTCGGGCATGACTTATTCCTTGCCTGTGGCACGGCGTAGCGCTGTGCGGAATTGGGTTTCATCAAAGGTTTCGCGGCGGGCCGCGACATGTTGATCCGGACGGATCAGGTACACACCAGACGGTGCATCCCCGAGATAGCGGCGTTGCAGGGCCAATGTTGGATCATCCCGCACCGACAGTGCGAGGCGCGTGACCTCGACACCTTCCTCGACAAAACGATCGGACGCGTCGGCATCAATGGTCATCAGGACGAAGCGGTCACCCAAGTGGTCCAGCAAAAACCCGTCCGGCAGCGGCGCGTCGGGGCAGGCACTGCCGGGACGGGATATTGCAGGTCCGGCAAGAGCGTCGGCGGAATTGAGCGGCGAGCCGTCATAGGTGCATGGTACAGAGAGACGCCCCGAGTTCACCAGAGGTCGGGCAAATTCGTAATTCTCTGACAGATCCAGCACGGCGTCGCGCAAAACGCGGCTCATGTCCGATTTCGGCGTGATGAAGTCCGTCGAACGGGTGGAATTGGTGATGTTTTCGTCTGCACCATGGATGCGCTCGACATTGTAGCTGTCCAGCAAACCTTCGGGCGCTTTGCCGTCGATCACCAGCTTGAGCTTCCAGACCAGATTGTCGGTGTCCTGCATGCCGGAATTGGCGCCCCGTGCGCCGAACGGCGAGACCTGATGCGCGGAGTCCCCAGCAAAGAGTGTGCGGCCATGACGGAACTGCTCCATCCGACGGCACTGGAAGGTGTAGATTGAGACCCATTCGAGGTCGAATTTTACGTCGTCACCGAGCATCGCCTTGAGACGGGGAATGACGTTTTCAGGCTTCTTCTCTTCTTCTTTGTCGATGTCCCAGCCCAGTTGCAGGTCAATGCGCCAAACATTGTCGGGCTGTTTGTGCAAAAGCGCGGACTGGCCGCGATTGAAGGGCGGGTCGAACCAGAACCACCGCTCGGTGGGGAAATCGGCATCCATCACCACGTCCGCGATCAGGAAGTTGTCCTCAAACACCCGACCGACAAAATCCAGCCCCAACATGCGGCGGGTGGGGGAGTTGGCGCCGTCACAGGCAATCAGCCAGTCGGCCTCAAGCGTATAGCTGCCTTCGGGGGTTTCCACTTCAAGCGTGACGTGATCGTCGTGTTGGCCAATCGCCTCGACCTTGCTTTGGCCGCGGATTTCAATGGGTGCGCCCTGATCCTGTAAGTCGCGCACGCGGTCGACGAGGAATTTTTCGAAATGGTATTGCTGTAGGTTGATGAAGGCCGGGCGACGGTGACCGTCCTCGGCCAGAAGATCAAAGTCGTAGACCTGACGGTCGTCAAAAAAGACCTTTCCCACGTCCCATTCTATACCTTTTTCGACAAAGGGATCGGCGCTGCCGATGCGGTCTAGGATTTCCAGCTGTCGTTTGGCAAAACAGATCGCGCGGGAGCCAAAGGAGACCTTGTCGTTGTCATCCAGCACCAGCACCTGGACGCCCTGATTGGCGAGGTCGATGGCCGCAGACAATCCGATCGGGCCGGCGCCAATCACGATCACCTTGTGACGCGCTGGCGTGGCCGCGTCTTGATCGGCGTGCCGCGTATACGGGTAAAGCGGCGTTTCAAAGATCTTGCTCATGGGTTTCCTCCCCCAATGGATCAGGTGCGCGCATCGTTTGGTCACGCAGTGTTCCAGACCGGGCGGTATCCCGCCACGATCTGGATCAAAGACGGGTCTTTAGCCCTGCAAGGCTTCCCACATTTCAATGTCGCGCTGGGCGGTCCAGATGCGAGGGGTGTCGATGCCTCGCGCCTCGTCATAGGCGCGGGCAACGTTGAAGGGCAGGCAGTGCTCATAGATGGCGTAGTCGCCAAATTTCGGGTCACATTCCGCGCGCACGGCGTCCCATGCTTCTTTCAAAGTGCCGTTGCGGGCGGCAACACGCGCCGCCGGACGATAAGTGCTTTCGACAAAATCGCGGGTGTTTTCGATGGCGGCGTTGACCATCTGTTTTCCGATCAAAGCATCGCCGCGACCGGGTGCGATGGCGTCCACATCAAACGACGCAATGTTGTCGAGTGTGTCGCCCCAATCGGAGAAATGCCCGTCGCCGCAATAGCAGGCAGAATGGTATTCAACGATGTCGCCGGTGAACATGACGTTCTGATCCGGCACGTGGATCACGATGTCGCCGGCAGTGTGGGCGCGACCCAGATGCATCAGGTCGATGCGGCGGTTGCCGAGGTAGACAGTCATGTCCTCGGAAAACGAAGTGGTCGGATAGGTCAGGCCGGGAATGCTTTCGTGGCCTTCAAACAGGCGTGGGAAGCGTTGGAATTCACTGTCCCAGTCTTCCTGGCCACGCTCCACCACCATCGCGCGGGCGGCGTCGCCCATGATGATCTGATCTGCGCCATAAGCGGACGCACCCAGCACGCGCACAGCGTGATAGTGGGTCAGCACAACATGGGAGATCGGCTTGTCCGTCACTGTGCGCACGCATTCGATGACTTTGTTGGCAAGGCGCGGTGTGGCCTGTGCCTCAACGATCATCACGCTGTCGTCGCCGATGATCACACCGGAGTTGGGGTCGCCCTCGGCGGTGAAGGCATAAAGCCCGTCGCCAACTTCGGTGAAGGAGATGTTTTTTTCCGTCATGTCGCCTTGCGACGCAAATGCCTTGGCCATGTGGGTCAATCCTTGAAGATGTAGTCGAGTTTCATGATGCCGCCGGGCATCGGATGCGATGCGGTCAGCGACAGATTGTGTTGAGCGCCAGGGGCAAAGCACGGCAGGCCGCGCCCCAGAAGCGTTGGCATGAGGAAGATCGAGATGCGGTCAAACATGCCCGCATCCATTGCGGCGCGTTGGGTCTGTCCGCCGCCCATGATCCAGATGCGGTGATGATCCGCAGTTTCGATCGCAGCCTTGAGGTCTTCGACCGGTCCGGCAGCGGCGATGTGATCGCCTTTGAAGTCGTGTCGATGCGTCAACACATAGGCGGGGCGGGCTTCATAAGGCCAGCCCCATCCAAGCACTTGGATGTAGGTCGCGTGACCCACCATGAGTGCGTCAATTTCGGTGATGAAATCACCGTAGCCGCCATCGCCACCATCAGACGCAATCGCCTCGTTGAACGGGTTCAGCCATTCTACACCGCCGTCCGGAGTTGCGATGAACCCATCAAGGCTCATCGCGATATATCCGACATATTCGGGGCGGTGTGTCATGGCGGGCTCCGGTGCTCAGCGTTTGTAGGGGTCTTCCAGCGCTGGCAGGACCGTTCCGGTGCAGGTGCCAAATCCGATGGTGTAGCCATCGCCCTTGGCGCTACCGCCGAGGGTAAGCGTGTCGCCGTCCTCGATAAAGGTGCGGGTTTCGCCGGTGCCCAATGTCAGCGGCTCTTTGCCACCCCAGCTGAGTTCGAGAAGGCTGCCGCGTTCGGGTTTGGTCGGGCCGGAAATTGTGCCGGATCCCAACAAATCACCCACATTCATCGGGCATCCCGATGTGGAGTGATGCGCCAGCTGTTGTGCGGCGGAATAATACATCTGGTCATAGTTGGTACGGGTGATGGTGGTGGCTTCTTTGCCCTCGGGTGCCATGGTCACGGTGAGGTCGATGTCATAGAGCATCGGGCCCACGTCCTTGATGTGGTCCAGAAGCTCAAACTCGCGCTCAGGTGTCATGGTGCGGAACGGCTCCAGTGCTGCCTTAGTCACGATCCAAGGCGAGATGGAGGTTGCGGTGGCCTTGGCCTGAAACGGGCCTAGCGGCTGGTATTCCCACGCCTGAATGTCACGCGCGGACCAGTCGTTCAGCAGCACATAGCCAAAGATGTTGTCGTCGGCTTCCTTCACCGAAATCGGGCCATCGGAGGCGGTGCCGACAATGGCGCCCATTTCCAGTTCGATGTCAAAGCGGCGACAGGGCAGGAAGGCGGGCATGTCGTGATCTGGCGACTTCAGCTGACCCCATGGGCGGCGGATGTCGGTGCCGGACACGACAACGGACGACGCGCGACCGTTGTAGCCAATCGGGATGTGCAACCAGTTTGGCGGCAGCGCATTTTCCGCGCCACGGAACATGGTGCCGACATTGGTCGCATGGTGGCGACCGGCGTAGAAGTCGGTGTATTCGCTGACCGCGATGGGCATGTGAAGTTCGGCCTCAGCCATTGGCACTAGCAAAGGCTCAACGGCGGCGCGCTCGGCGCTGCCTTCGGACAGCAATGCGATCAGGTGCGTGCGCAGGTCGCCCCATGCTTCGGCGCCGAGATCCATGACGTCGTTCCAATAGGGCAGATCAAAGACCGGCTCATCAGAAACCTGTACCAGACCGGCTTCTTCGGCTGCGGCCATATCAAGGATCATATCGCCAATGGCGACGCCGCAGCGTTGCTCGGTTCCGGCGTGTGAGAACACACCATATGGCAGGTTGTTAAGGGGGAAAGGGTGGTCGGGCGCGTTGGCGCTCTCCACCCAGCTTTTCATCAAAGACATGCGCGTTTCCTTGTGGTGCAGGGCGTCCCCTGCGTCTTTCTGGCTAAAATACCCAATGGGAGCCACGCGAAAGACACGTGGCCCCCTTAGGTGTGAGTTTACTTCTTCCCGGGTGTGCCGTCGAACTTCTTCTCCAGATCGCTCCAGCAATCGATATAATCATCCTGCATCGGGGCCTGGCGACCGGCGAAGTCGGTCAGGTGCTGCGGGAAGCGGGTTTCGATCATGAACGACATGGTGTTGTCGAGCTTCTCGGCCTCCAGCTTGGCCTCGGACGCGCCTTCAAAGGCGTTCTTGTCCGGTCCGTGCGGGATCATCATGTTGTGCAGGCTCATCCCGCCCGGGACGAAGCCCTGCGGCTTGGCGTCATACTGGCCGTAAATGTTGCCCATCAACTCGGACATGATGTTCTTGTGATACCACGGAGGACGGAAGGTATCCTCGGCCACCATCCAGCGTTCGCGGAACAGAACAAAGTCGATGTTGGCGGTGCCGGGCTGGCCTGAGGGCGCGGTCAGGACGGTGAAGATCGAGGGGTCGGGGTGGTCAAACAGAATCGCACCAACTGGGCAATAGGTGCGCAGGTCGTATTTCACCGGCGCATAGTTGCCGTGCCACGCCACCACATCCAGCGGGCTTTGATTAATGTTGGTGCGGTGGAACTGTCCGCACCATTTCACGGTCACGGTCGAAGGCACTTCGCGGTCTTCAAAAGCGGCAACAGGTGCTTTGAAATCGCGCGGGTTGGCCATGCAGTTGGCCCCAATCGGACCACGTCCGGGCAATTCGAATTTCTGGCCGTAGTTTTCGCAAACAAACCCACGGGCTGGCCCTTCTAGCACTTCGACGCGATACAACAGGCCGCGTGGAATGATGGCGATTTCTTTGGGTTCAAGATCGATGACGCCCAATTCGGTGGAGAATCGCAGCACGCCTTCTTGCGGAATCACCAGCAGTTCGGAATCGGCGGAGAAAAAGTAATCATCCTCCATCGTCGTGTTCACCAGATAGACATGAGAGGCCATGCCGACTTGGGTGTTCACATCACCCGCGGTGGTCATGGTGCGCATACCGGTGATCCATGTCAGGGCCTCTTCGGTATGGGGCATAGGGTCCCAGCGGTACTGACCAAGCGAAGTTACGTCGGGGTCCACGCAGGGGGCGGACTTCCAAGACGGCACATCGATTTTTTCATAACGGTGACTGTGTTTTACCGACGGACGAATGCGGTAGCACCATGTGCGTTCCACAGATTCGGCGGTGAAAGCCGTGCCTGACAACTGCTCCCCATAAAGGCCGTAGTTGCACTTCTGCGGGCTGTTCATGCCTTGGGGCAAAGCACCGGGCAGGGCCTCGGTTTCGTAGTCGTTGCCAAAGCCGGGCATATAACCCTCGTGCGGGCCGGGAATGGACGGGGCAATTTGCATGCGGGTCGGGAGGGTGTGTTTGGTCACGTTTTGTCTCCATCTCGAATTTGGTTGCACTGGTAATGGTTGTTTTTGTAACTAACAAGCAGGAGGCGTACTGATTCATGACTGAGACTGCCAAAATCGAAGGGTTCGACCTGCTTAGGTTTCTGCCCTATCTGCTAAATCAGGCAGCTGAAGAATCCAGCCTGACGTTCCAGAAGGTCTATAAAGACCGCTACGGGTTGTTGCGCACTGAATGGCGCGTGCTGTTTCATCTGGGCATGTTTGGCGAGATGACCGCCACGGATATTGGCACACGCGGCAAGATTCATAAGACAAAAGTGAGCCGCGCCGTCTATCGGCTTGGGCAACGTCGGTATCTGAAACGGATGCCAAGCGAAACCGATCGACGGGTCGAATGGCTGGTTTTGACGCCTGCGGGTGAAGCGGTTTACCGGGATCTGCGAGACACTGCTGAACGGTATGAAGAGGCGCTTCTGGATGGGTTCACTGCTGACGAAGTTGCGCAACTGAAGCGTGTTTTATGTCGGTTGGGTGGAACAACTGATTCGGCCGGTTCGCCAAAATGACAGGCAAATCGCGGGTGGCTGGCTAACAGTCTGCGCGCAGCGGCGTCATTGTTTTCGGACGGGCGACAATCATGCGCGTTTAAGGCGAAATTGTGGCGTTGCACTTGCCTGTACCAGTTGGTGTGTGGCATTTTGGATCAAAGTTTAGGTTATTTCGAGAGGGCGGCATGGGTTTGAAAACGACAACCAAATTGGCGTTGATGTCTGTAGGCGCAACACTATTGACGGCGACATCGGCCTTGTCTCAAGACAGTGGCGGATGGCGCAGCAACTGGTGGTGGCGTTGGTTTGGCGGCAACACTGGTGGTTCAACTGGTGGCTCTACAGGTGGTTCTTCTAACGCTGTTCCAGAGATTGACGCGGGTGCCGGCCTTTTGGCAATGGCAGCTGTGCTGGCCACATTGGCGTTGGTTTGGGAACTGCGCCGCCGCCGCAACAAGGCGGATTGATCGTTTAGATCAGCGCCCAATTGGCGGTGAACAACACATAGACCGCAATCACAGCGTTCGCAGCCCCATGGGCCGCGATTGCGTTTGTAAGCCCATGCTTTCGCAAAGCGAGCAAACCAAACACCGCGCCCGCAAGCATACCAGCGAGATAGCGTTCGTGTAGCAGTCCAAACAACAGGTTCGGCAGCAAAAGCGCCAAAACCACCCAGATCAGCCCGCCGCGCATCAGGCGGCGCTGAATATAGCCCCGGAAAAACAACTCTTCGATCACTGGCACCAAAGCGATGGTGCCCAGTAGACGAAAGGCAATCCATGCCGTCGAAGGCGCGGCTGCCTGTGCTTGGGTCACTGGCGCAGTGATCAGCCAGAGCGCGCCGACCGCGATGCCTGCAAGTACGGCGAGGGCTTCGGGGCGTTGCACAAGGCGGACAAGGGCGGGACGAAAGTAAAGTAGCACACACAGCATCGCAACGGCGCGAAACGGGTAGGCGTCCGACGGGGTGGGCCAGAACGCGGATGCTACGACGCCAGTGATCATCATCACGATAAACGGCACAATCAGGGCCGCTAAGCCTTCTTCAGCCAGTCTTGGCAGGTCGTTACGGTCACGAGGCGTGCGGTGCAGCCAGGCCCATTGGTGAGCCACGGCGACAACACCAAGGGCGAGGGCTGTGAACATCAGCCAGCCTGCGTAGGAATGAAACCCGTTTAGCGCGTGTTCCGCAGACACTTCGGCGCCAATCACGATCAGGATCGCGATGCGCAAAATGTTAAAGAGCCAACTGCACAGCACTGCCAGCGGAAAAAGCGCGAGCCAGAAGCGGCGCATGCGCAGGTCGGCCTTCATCAACATCGCATAAAGCCCCATGAAGATGGTGATCAGCGCGATGCCTTCAACACCGGAGCATTGGCTGGCGATCTGCACGAAAAAATCATCATAGCCGATCACATAACTTGCAGGATCTACGCCGACGTCTACGCCCATGGCCGACAGCACCAGAAACACCAGAAAGAAGGTCAGACTCGACAGATCCGCGATGTTCCACAAGGGGCGCATCAGATCCGCCAGATCAGGCACGATGACGGCGCCAAGCAGGGCCACGGGCAGGAAATAGCTTTGGGATTGCAGCCAGCGCCACCATTGGCGCGCAGGTGTAATCCAAAGCAGCGCGCCCAGTGCGGCGAGCGTGCCGCCAGCGGTCATCATCAAGAGTGTTGGCAGAAACCGGTGCGAAATCTCAGTGGCCCCAAAAAGCGGCAAAGGCAAAAAGATCAGCGCCAGCCCCAAACCATGCAACGTCAGCCAAATGTGCGGGCCGGGGGCGGATTGGGTTGCCTCGCGCAACGCTTGATAGGCGCGGGGGCGCAGCCAGAAATAAAGCGCCAGAACCGTTATCACCGCGAGACCTCGGGCGGTCATTGACCGAAGCGCGCGACAAGCGGCCTCGATCTCGGTCTGACGGCATTCGATGGAGGCTATGACCTGATAGGTGATAATCACGGCCAGAAGCTCTGCCACTGCGATGCCCGCCATGATCGTCAGGCGGTTCCGCATTGGTTTTATGGCCGTTGGCGCACTCATCTGATCGAGTCAGAAGTCGGGCGTAACGCCGGGAAGGTTTAGCGCTTTGATCAGTTCGCGCAATTCCTGACGGGCGGCGACGTTAGAAATGTTGAGCTGTTTGACCCCGATGTCGCGCAAATCCAGAAGGGTAATGCCGCGCGGGAAGAGTTCGCGGAAAATGACACGCTCGTTAAAGCCCGGCGCCACACGAAAGCCGATACGCTTGGCAAGTTTGTCCAGCGCCTTGCCCATTTTCTCTTTGTTGACCATTTGCTGCGCGCCCATACGGTTGCGCATGACGATCCAGTCGATTGGCTGCAACCCGGCCTGTGCGCGCAACTGCCGCGCGCTCCAGACCATTTCAGAGTACACAGACGGGCCGGTGATTGTGTCGGCGTCGCCGTCGATGTGGGCCAGAAGGTCAAAGTCGACAAAGCTGTCGTTCAACGGTGTCACCAGCGTGTCCGCCAACGAGTGCGCGACCTGCGAGAGGCGGGTGTGCGAACCCGGGCAATCAATCAGAATGAAGTCGCTGTCAGGTTCCAGCGTTGCTACCGCTGCTGACAGGCGCAGATCATAAATGTTTTCGCCGGGCTTCAGCGTTGCAGGGTCGATTTCCGGCAGATCGTGATAGTCCGGAGTGGGCAAGTCGAGGCCATGTTCATTGGCATATTTCAGGCGGTTTTCGACGTAGCGGCCAAAGCTTTTCTGGCGCAAGTCCAGATCAAGCGCGCCAACCTTGTGGCCCATCCGCGTAAGAGCGGTGGCGATGTGCATCGACAACGTGGATTTGCCCGCGCCGCCCTTTTCGTTGCCGACCACAATGATATGCGCCATGCCCGTTGCCCCTGATCCGTTGTTTGTCGCCCACTTACTGCGGGCGTGTTTTGCTGTCCACTATATGTGGTGTTTATCCACAGGAAAAGTGGGCAGTTGTTGTTAACTGTTTAGGGCTGGCTGTCTCGCCATTCACCCGTCGCCAAGTCGCCAAGTGACCAGTCGCCGACGCGTGCCCGGATCAGCCGCAGCGTGGGGTGGCCCACGGCGGCGGTCATGCGGCGCACTTGGCGGTTGCGACCTTCGCGGATTGTCAGCGCAATCCAGCAATCGGGAACTGATTTACGCACGCGGATCGGCGGAGTTCGTGGCCAAAGATCGGCGGGTTCGTCAATGCGTTTCACGTCGGCGGGTTTTGTCAGCCCGTCCTTGAGCGTCACGCCTTTGCGTAACGCGGCCAGTGCTGCATCATCCGGCAGGCCCTCGACCTGTACCCAATACGTCTTGGCCATCTTGTGACGCGGATCGGCGATGCGGGCCTGCAGTTTGCCGTCATCTGTCAGCACCATCAGCCCCTCGCTATCACGGTCCAGACGGCCGGCGGGATAGACTTTGGGCACGTCGATGAAGTCCGACAGCGTGCGGCGGGTGCTGCCCTCAAGGCCTTTGTCGGTGAATTGCGACAGCACATCGAAGGGTTTGTTAAAGAGGATCACGCGGGTCATGAGCCGTTCCTACACGGGGGCGTGTTGGGGTTGCAAGTTCGCTTTGGCTGGGATCATCTGTGCCGCAAGAGCGTGAGGGAAAGACGATGGATATCAAGGATATGCGGCCGGAGACCTTGTTGGCGCAGGCCGGCGGGGCGATTGATGCACAAAGCGGCGGTGTGGTTCCACCGATCCAGCCAGCCACGACGTTTGTGCGGGACGAAAACTATAAACCGTTGAATCCGGACAATGTTTATGCGCGGCCGCACAACGATGTGGTGCGCCAAGCAGAGGGCGTCCTGGCCCAGTTGGAAGGAGGCGAGGCGGGGTTGCTTTTCCCGTCAGGCATGGCCGCGATTGCGGCGCTGTTTCGCACGGTTCCGACAGGGGGGCGGGTGGTTATCCAGTCTGGCATTTATTGGAACACCACCAAGTGGGTGCGCGATTTTTGTGAACGTCGTCAGATAGATGTGGACGAAGTGGACGCAAGCGATGCGGCAGCGTTGGCGGATGTGTGTGCCAAAGGACCTGCGAATATCGTTTGGGTGGAGACCCCAAGCAATCCGTGGCTCAAGATCACGGATGTTGCGGCTGCCAAAAAGGCGGCCGAGAGCTGTGGGGCGCTGTTGGCGGTGGACAGCACGGCGGCCTCGCCGGTTCTGACCAACCCGTTGAAATTGGGGGCAGATATCGTGATGCACTCGACCACCAAAGTGATCAACGGGCACTCGGATGTGCTGGGTGGTGTGTTGATCACCAAAGAGATCACGCCGGTCTGGGAAGAGATTGAAACCGATCGTGCCAGCGCAGGCGCTGTGATGGGACCGTTCGAGGCGTGGCTGTTGTTGCGCGGCATGCGCACGATGGCGTTGCGCGTGGAGCGGATGGTGGATAACGCTATGAAAATAGCGGACTTTTTGGTGGATCACCCGAAGGTCGATGACGTGCTTTATCCAGGTCTTGAAAGCCATGCGGAGCATGATCTGGCGAAGGCGCAGATGCCGGGCGGGTTCGGGTTTCTGATGTCCTTTCTGGTCAAAGGGGACCGCGAGACCGCGTTGCAAGTGGCTGGAAAGATGAAGCTTTTCCATCGGGCGACGTCATTGGGTGGCGTGGAGAGTCTTGTGGAGCATCGCTATACCATCGAGCCGCACACAGGCATTCCGGAGACGTTGTTGCGGATCTCTGTGGGGGCGGAACATGCCGAGGATCTGATCGCGGATTTAGGGCAGGCTTTGGGGCAATAAGGCCTGTCTGTATGACGTCGGTATCGCGTCTGCAACGCGACGGTGCGGTTTGGCGTTGGGGGGCGACCCTGACTGGCAACGCTTGGCACACATCAATTGTTAATCCGTTTCGGCAATTTTGGGCGCAGCAAATCTGATTTTGCGCAACTTACCCCAGCGGCGGAACGGAACATTGAACAAGCGTGTCAGCAACCCAGTATTGATAACCCCGTCCTATGAGGATCGCGGACTGTTCAAGAAACCTCCGACGGAGTTGGTTGTGGAGCTGATTACGAAGTTTGGCAAAAGCTCACGCAATGACATCATCATCAAAGGTTTGGTGCAGAACGGAGTTGAGGTTGATGTCATTTTCGCCGGGCGCAGAAAAAAGCAGGCCGACGAATTGGTCAGACTGCTGCGTCACAGGTGGGATGAAGCGACCGATGTTGTTCATCGGGGCATGAAACATCCAAAACGCGAAGATGTGCGCATTCCTGTGCGAATACAGGGGTCTTGGCGCACGCGCATCGTTGAGGATGATGAAGAGTGGTATTCTCGGGAGTATCAACTTTTGGTCGCGCGCTGGGCTTTCATGTCGGAAGGCGGCGAGTTCCAGAGTTTCGGTGAGCCGCCGTTCACCGATACAAGCAGCCTGAAAGCCTCGGGCAAATCTTAAGCGGATTGGTTTGGGCGCAACAGTGGCTTGATCCCTGACTGGGTTGTTGGCTCTATAGGGACAGCAATGAACAGCGTCGGAGCGGCCAATGAAACTTGAATTCCACCACATTAATTTTGTGTCCCACGATGTGGACCGGCTGCACGATTTTTATACCAAGGTTTTGGGGCTTGCGGATGTGCCGCAAGAAGACTTTCCACGCACGAAAGCCGATGAAGACAGTGGCTATGACGGTAAAATCCGCTTTGCCACAGATGGCGATATGCAGATGCATCTGGCGGAGCGGCGGTTGGATGTGGCCTTTGTGAACGGGCAGGTGATCAATCCGGTGGATCGCGGGCATATCGCGTTTCGCACCGATGATATCGCGGCGTTTCTGCAGGTGCTGCGGGACAACAACGTGCCGTACTCAGATTACGGAACCGCCTTTGCCAAGGAATGGCATCAGGTGTTTTTCCACGATCCTGAGGGCAATGTGGTTGAGGTGCATCAGCAGGTGGGCGGCACGGGCTGATACCCCATGTCGTTCTGGAGCTATACAGATGCGCCGTGCCCGCCTAGCGTGGCCCAATGACTGATCACCCCATTCTCGACAGCCGTTATAGCTGGATTCGTCTCGCGATTACTTTGGTGATTGCGGTGTTTGCCAATGTGGGCATGTGGGCGGTGATTGTGGTGATGCCGTCGATCCAAGCCGAGTTCGGCATCGATCGGGCGGGTGCAAGTGTACCTTATGTGCTGACGATGGTCGGCTTTGCGGTGGGCAATTTTGCAATTGGCCGCGCGGTGGACCGGTTTGGGGTCAGCAAATCGCTGATTGGCGCGGCGGTGTTGAGCGCGGTGAGTTACGGGCTGGCGGCCCTGAGCCCGTCGGTGGCGATCCTGTCGTTGGTGCATTTCTTTTTGGGCTTTGGCACGGCGGTCGGGTTTGGGCCGCTGATTGCGGACATATCGCTGTGGTTTCAAAAGCGACGCGGGATCGCGGTGGCGATTGCGGCGAGCGGGAATTACCTGTCCGGCGCGATTTGGCCAATGCTGCTGAGCGGCGTGCAGAGCGATTTCGGCTGGCGCGGGGTGTTTGTGGCTTTGGCGGTGATCACGGTGGTCGCGATTGTGCCTTTGGCGTTGTTGTTGCGTCCGCGGGTGCCGATGGAGGCCTTGGCGGCACAACAAAGGGCGGCAGATGCCAAACAAGGTGGAGCGCCATTCAAGCCTGTGGTGCTGATGTGGGTCTTGGGCATTGCCGGCGTGGGCTGTTGCGTGGCGATGTCGATGCCGCAGGTACACATCGTGAGTTTCTGCGTGGATTTGGGCTTTGGCCCAGCGGTGGGTGCCGAGATGCTGGCCCTGATGTTGTTGGGCGGCGTGGTGTCGCGGCTGATTTCGGGGCTGGTCGCGGATCAGTTGGGCGGATTGATCACATTGTTAATCGGGTCGGTGTTGCAATGTATGGCGTTGTTCTTGTTCCTGCCGTTTGACGGGCTGGTGCCGCTTTATCTGGTGAGCGCGGCCTTTGGCTTGGCGCAGGGCGGGATCGTTCCGGCCTATGCGCTGGTGGTGCGGGAATACATGCCGGCCAATGAGGCGGGCAGCCGCGTCGGATTTGTCATGATGGCAACAATCATGGGCATGGCGCTCGGCGGGTGGATGTCAGGTTGGATTTACGACGTGAGCGGCAGCTATGGGTTGGCGTTCATCAATGGCATCGTTTGGAACGCGCTCAACATCGCCATTTTGGTGTCGATCCTGATGCGCGTGCGCGGTGGGCCAAGGCCGGTGGCGGCATAACGCGGCAGTATTTTGCCTGCGACCAAGAAGCATTTGGGGCGGACCGGGATTTATGTCAAAAGGGCCGCACGCGGCGCCGGTGCCGACAGTTTGAGACATCCGAACCCTTTGCGACCCCTTGGAACGGCTTGCAACTCTCGACTGTTTGGTATACAGCCGCATACAAATAGCCACCGAGCCTTAAAAATAAGCTTGAGACTCGGCGTTCATGCACCCGCCAACTCCAAATCGCTAGGATCACCATGAGCTTGTATACCGACTACCTCACCGAGATCGAAACCCGTAAAGGCGAGGGCCTGAGCCCTAAGCCGATTGACGGCGGCCCCCTTGTGGCCGAGCTGATCGACCTGATCAAAGACACCGGAAATGAGCTGCGCGAAGGCGCGCTCGACTTCTTCATTTACAACACGCTGCCCGGCACAACTAGCGCGGCGGGCGTAAAGGCGAAGTTCCTGAAAGAGATCATTCTGGGCGAGGCTGTTGTGGCCGAGATCACACCGGATTTTGCCTTTGAAATGCTGTCGCACATGAAGGGTGGCCCTTCAGTTGACGTGCTGATCGATCTGGCGCTGGGCGACGATGCTGCTGTGGCGACGCAAGCGGCCGACGTTCTGAAGACACAAGTGTTCCTGTATGACGCCGACATGACCCGTCTGGGTGATGCGTTGGCTGCAGGCAATGCGATCGCCAAAGATTTGCTGGAAAGCTACGCCAAGGCCGAGTTTTTCACCAAGTTGCCAGACATGGCGGAAGAAATCGAAATCGTGACCTATGTGGCGGGCGAAGGCGACATTTCCACCGACCTTCTGTCGCCAGGTGCCGAAGCGCACAGTCGTGCGGACCGCGAGTTGCACGGCAAGTGCATGATCTCGGAAGCTGCGCAGAAGCACATCAACGAGCTGAAGCTGCAGCACCCTGGCAAGCAGGTGATGTTGATTGCTGAAAAAGGCACCATGGGTGTGGGCTCGTCGCGGATGTCGGGCGTGAACAACGTCGCGCTTTGGACTGGTAAACAGGCCAGCCCTTATGTGCCGTTTGTGAACTATGCGCCGATCGTGGCAGGCACCAACGGCATTTCGCCGATCTTTTTGACCACAGTGGGCGTGACCGGCGGTATCGGTCTGGACCTGAAGAACTGGGTCAAGAAAACCGATGAAGACGGCAACGCGATCCTGAACAACGACGGCAACCCGATCCTTGAGCAGACATACTCTGTTGAGACCGGCACGGTTCTGAAGATCAACACCAAAGACAAGAAGCTCTACTCGGAAGAGGGTGATGAGTTGGTCGACGTGTCCTCGTCCTTTACCCCGCAAAAAGCGGAGTTCATGAAGGCCGGTGGGTCTTATGCGATTGTCTTCGGCAAGAAGCTGCAGACATTTGCGGCCGAAGCGTTGGGCGTTGAGCCAACACCGGTGTTCGCACCGTCCAAAGAAATCAGCCACGAGGGTCAGGGGCTGACCGCCGTGGAGAAGATCTTTAACAAAAACGCAGTGGGCACCACACCGGGCAAGACATTGCACGCCGGTTCCGATGTGCGCGTGAAGGTCAATATCGTGGGCAGCCAAGACACCACCGGCCTGATGACCATGCAGGAACTCGAAGCGATGGCCGCCACTGTTGTGTCGCCAATCGTGGACGGCGCGTATCAGTCGGGCTGTCACACCGCGTCTGTTTGGGATGCCAAAGCACAGGCCAACACACCGCGCCTGATGCAGTTTATGAACGACTTTGGTCTGGTCACAGGCCGTGACCCCAAAGGCGAATATCACGCCATGACCGACGTGATCCACAAGGTGCTGAACGACATCACCGTCGACGACTGGGCGGTGATCATCGGTGGCGACAGCCACACACGTATGTCCAAAGGCGTCGCCTTTGGTGCGGACAGTGGCACGGTGGCACTGGCACTGGCGACTGGTGAGGCATCGATGCCGATCCCTGAGTCGGTCAAAGTGACCTTCAAAGGCAAAATGGCCGAGCACATGGATTTCCGCGACGTGGTTCACGCCACCCAGTTGCAGATGCTGGCACAGCATGGCGACAACGTGTTCCAAGGCCGCGTGATCGAAGTGCACATCGGCACATTGCTGGCGGACCAAGCGTTCACGTTCACTGACTGGACTGCGGAAATGAAGGCCAAAGCGTCGGTCTGTATTTCCAACGACGAGACACTGGTTGGCTCGCTTGAGCTGGCCAAGTCGCGTATCCAGATCATGATCGACAAAGGCATGGAGCATGAAAATGGCATGCTGCAAAACCTGATCGACATCGCGGATGCCCGCATTGCCGAGATCAAATCCGGTGACAAGCCTGCGCTGACACCTGATGACAACGCCAAATACTTTGCCGAAGTGGTTGTGGATCTGGACGAAATCGTCGAGCCAATGATTGCCGACCCTGACGTGAACAACGCCGATGTATCCAAGCGCTATACCCACGACACCATCCGTCCGATCAGCTTCTATAAGGCTGAGAAGAAAGTGGATCTTGGCTTTGTTGGCTCGTGCATGGTGCACAAGGGCGACATCAAGATCGTCGCGCAGATGTTGAAGAACATCGAAGCTGCCAACGGTAAGGTCGAGTTCAAGGCACCGCTGGTTGTGGCCGCGCCGACCTATAACATCATCGACGAGATGAAGGCCGAGGGTGACTGGGAAATCCTGCAGAAATATTCGGGCTTTGAGTTCGACGATCTGTTCCCGAAAGAGCAAGCGCGCAAAGAGTATGAGAACATTCTCTATCTCGAACGTCCGGGCTGTAACCTGTGCATGGGCAACCAAGAAAAAGCCGCGAAGGGCGACACTGTTCTGGCGACCTCGACCCGCTTGTTCCAAGGCCGTGTTGTGGCGGATAGCGCGACCAAGAAAGGTGAGAGCCTGTTGGGCTCGACCCCGCTGGTGGTTCTGGCAGCCGTTTTGGGCCGTACGCCGACATTGGAAGAGTACAAGGCTGCGGTGGAAGGCATTGACCTGACCAAATTTGCACCGCCGCTGGCTGCGCCTTCGGCAACCAAGTCCGCGCACTTCTGATCTGAGGATCATTTGAAAAATCGGCCGGCATCGTGGAAACGCGGTGCCGGCTTTTTTTGTGGATTTTACACGCTTTATGGTTGTGACCGCTCGGTTAGTTGGTCACCTTCCTGATAAGGATTTTGATTATCAAAAAGATCTAAAAGATGTCCGACTTTTTTGCGCGGCCCGAGGCCGGGTTTTTGATTGCTGTATTGCTCGTTTTTTTGCTGATGATGTTTCTGTTGTCGCGACTTTTGCGGTTCCTTTTGTACCGAGATCGACGGCGTCAACCTGAGGCTCAGCCGGAACCGGCGAAGACCCGAAACACGGTGATCGTCGATGGTTCAAACGTGATGTATTGGAAGGGCGGCGAGCCGAATTTGGACACGTTGATCGAGGTTTTGGACAGCCTCAGGTCAAAGAACCTGAAACTGGGTGTGATGTTTGATGCCAATGCGGGATATCTTGTCTCGGAGAGTTACATGCATGACAGCGCGTTTGCGACGCGACTTGGCCTGTCAGCGGAAAACGTTCTGGTGGTGCCCAAAGGCACGCCAGCGGACAAGACTATTTTGCTGGCGGCACGTGATATGGACGCGCGGGTGGTGACAAATGATCAGTTCCGCGATTGGGCGGAGGAGTATCCCGAAGTGGAAAAGGAGGGGTTCCTGATTAAGGGGGGATATAGGAAGGGGACGCTTTGGTTGGGGCTTGGCGAAGCGGAGATTTCTGGTGCTGCGGGAAATGCGCCCCAAAATGGTGGCAAGGTTAAGGTCGCCGGCGAAGGTGATGCAAAAGCCGCCTTTGCCATTGCCGCTGCGGAGTTGGACCCTTGGCCTAGCAAGGCCGCGTTGAAGGCTGTTCTTGAGGCAGGAGGGCATGCCTTCGTCGAAGGGCCTCATTCGCTACAGGTAAGCGACGCGCCGAGGTTTGTCTTTCAGGACTTGGAAGGTGCGGCAGCGCCTAGTATCGAAGCGCACGGGGATGAAACCAAAGCGCTTGTGGTGACCTGTCGGGATATCTCAAACACACTGTCCGCCGCGAACATCCGCCACCGGTTCGAAGTGTATTCCTATAACGACGCGTTGGCGGCGTATTTGCACCATGACTGGCCGAAGGATTGGTGATGCCTCGCGGCCTTAGGTCAGTGATAGGAGAGGATCAACAAAAAACGCCGCCCCAAATAGGAGCGGCGTTTTGTCGAAACATCTGAAAGCGGTGCTTAGAAGCCCAGGCCTTCGTATTTCTTTTTGAACTTGGACACGCGGCCACCGGCATCCATCAGGCGGGTGTTGCCGCCGTTCCATGCAGGGTGCACGGAAGGGTCAACATCAAGTGCCAGCTGGTCGCCTTCGGCGCCATAGGTCGAGCGCATCTGAACGATCGTACCGTCGGTCATTTTCACGTCGATGAAGTGGTAGTCGGGATGAGTGTCTTTTTTCATGATACCGCTCCTTACGCTTTCTTGGGTTTGTAGTTGGTGTCTTCTGCGATACGTGCGGATTTACCGCGACGTGCGCGCAGATAGTACAGTTTGGCGCGACGGACGCGACCACGGCGAACAACGGTGATGTTGTCGATGTTGGTCGAGTGCAGCGGGAATACGCGCTCCACGCCTTCGCCAAAGGAAATCTTGCGAACAGTGAACGAGCCGGCAATGCCTGCGCCGTTTTTACGGCTGATGCAAACACCTTCGTAGTTCTGCACACGGGTGCGCGAACCTTCGGTCACTTTAAAGCCTACGCGAACGGTGTCACCGGCTTTGAAATCGGGGATGTCTTTCCCCAGAGCGGAAACTTGTTCCGCCTCAAGCTGTGCGATCAGATCCATCTGACCATCTCCTATTTTGCTTGCGGTTGTTCCGCAAAGGTTTGATGCACCTAAGAGCTCTCGGTCTTCTTCCGGGTCCGCAGATGCGCCCGCCAGAGATCAGGTCGTCTTTTCTTGTCGTCATTCGCTGTGTGGTGCACCTGTTCCCGAAGAAAACAACAGTTTTGCAATGCACAGCACGCCCGAACGACTCATACGAGGCGCGGACTTGCGCGTATGTAGGGGAAAGCGGGCCACAGTGCAAGCGGGATTGACTGTGCGGCAGGCGAGATTTGCATCGGCCAAAAGATTGCGCGCCCTACGGTAAGTTTACTGTTCCCAAGGGCCGCAGACCAGCTAGGATTTGAGGGGCGTCCGGCGGTTGGCCTGTGGCGGCTTTGGTTTTGGTTTGAGGTATGTGCGATGCGATTTTCATTGGCCTTCGTGGCGGTTTTGTTGGTTCTGGTGTCCTGTAGCCGCCCGCAGCCCGAACCGGTCACCGCCGCAGACAGGCAAGCTGCGCATCTCAAAGCTGAGGTGGCGCGGCTGGTCACAAGGCCGAAATTTGGCGATTTTGATCCCTATGACTGGGAAGGGCGCGGGCCGCGTGCCTATCCGATCCATGGCATCGATGTGTCGCGCTGGCAGAGTGCAATCGACTGGCGCAAAGCAAAGAGTGCTGGCGTCAGTTTCGCCTTTTTCAAAGCCACCGAAGGCGGCGATTTGGCGGATCCACGGTTTGACGATCATCGCCAGGGCGCGCAGGCGGCAGGGGTGCCTTGGGGCGCGTATCATTACTATTATTTCTGTCGCTCAGCCGAGGAGCAGGCGCGCTGGTTCATCCGCAACGTGCCGCGTGGTGCGGACTTGCCGCATGTTCTGGATATGGAGTGGACGCCGCGCTCCAGAACCTGCACCAAACGGCCAAGCGGAGCCAAAGTGCGCTCGGAGGCGCGCAAGTTTCTGGCGATCCTGCACAAGCACTATGGCGTGCGCCCGATCGTTTACACCACGGTGGATTTCTATCAGGACACCGGTATCGGACAAGTCGGTGGCACAGAGTTTTGGCTGAGGTCCGTCGCGGGGCATCCGCGGGACGTCTATCCCGGAGGCCGTTGGACGTTCTGGCAATATACAGGCACGGGAGAGGTGCCGGGGGTTGACGGTGAAGTCGATATCAATGTGTTCCGGGGCAGTCCGGAAGATTGGGTGCGCTGGCGGGATCGGATTGGTGGGTAGCGCAGTTTTTGCGGTGCGGACACATACCATTGAACGCCGGACTATACTTTTGAGCGCCCACCTATACTTTCCCTTTCCCACCGTTCGGATGCAGGTGGGCTAGGTTAAAGGAGTGGCGCGCATCACTCTCACGAAACGCGTCATGGCAAATGTGGCGACGACCTTGGCTTAAGTCATGACTGTCGACCGCGACCGAAGGTGCCTCACGTGTCCCGGGCTCGTCCCTGTTCTGGACATATTGAGAATGGTCTGGTGGAAGGACCAACCTTCAAAAACAGGGCGCCGTCCGAGCTACCCTCGCCCAGAGCGTACGGTGCCCTGTCTATTTTTTGTTTTGATAAGCTTGCCACATGTCCGGCCGCCGCTCGCGGGTGAGCGCTTCGGCCATGTCGCGGCGCCATTTTTCGACGTTACCGTGGTGGCCTGACATCAGCACATCAGGGATGGCGCGGCCTTTCCAGTCTGCAGGTCGGGTGTATTGCGGATGTTCCAGCAGGCCTGCGGAATGGCTTTCGTCCACGGTGCTTTCTTCGTTGCCCAAGACATCCGGCAGGAGCCGCACGGTGGCGTCGATCATGGCCTGCGCGGCGATCTCGCCGCCGGTGAGGACAAAATCACCAAGGCTGACTTCCATGATGTTGTAGTGATCCAGCACGCGCTGGTCCACGCCTTCAAACCGGCCACACAGCATGGTCACACCGTCCGCTTGGGACCAAGCTCGCGCCATTTGCTGATCAAAGGGGCGGCCGCGAGGGGACAGATAGACCAGGGGCCAGTTGCCACGTGCGCCAGACATGGCGCTTTCGATGGCATTGCCCAGCACGTCCGGACGCAAGACCATACCGGCGCCACCGCCCGCGGGGGTGTCGTCAACGTTGCGGTGCTTGGTCACGCCGAAGTGGCGAAGATTGGTTGTGTGGAGTTGCCACTTGCCATCCTTGAGTGCGCGACCCGTGAGGCTTTCGCCAAGCACACCAGGAAAGGCGTCCGGAAAAAGCGTAATGATCTGGGCTGTCCAGACACCGGACAGGCGTGGATTGTGGTCCATCAACTCGCGCGGCTTGAACGAGGTGGTGATCGATTTGCGCCCGTGGGAGCGGGGCTTTTTGTCGGTTTTGTCACTCACCTTGCAGGCTCCTTTCGTGCGCATCCATCAGGGCGCGTTTGGCCGCGTTGCGGGCCTCCCTGTCGCTGATTTTGCGGTTGAGGTCCAGCAGTTCGTCCAAAATCGGTTGCGGCAGGCGGGTGTTTTCCGGCGCCAGCGGCACCAATGTGTCGCGGGTTTTGGGGGGCACGCCGACGAGGTCCAGAAGGGGCGCTGCCACGCCGAGTGGCAAGGCTTGCCAATGCTCCAGCGCCAGCGGGATCACCGGCACGGGGGCGATGGCCTCGGCCAGTTCCTGCAAGATCGGGCGGGTGTCGGCGACTGGCCCGACGCGGGTTCTGAACTCCTCAAGCGACATGGTGATGCCTGAAGATTTCACATGCTCCCAATACGCACTTCCCAACCATGAATCCGCCTGTCGGGTGGTCATCACGATGCGGACGTCGGCCTGTTGCCCGGATTTCTCATAGCGACGCTGCGCGGATGTCACGATTTCGCGTAGGTTGTCGATGGCGGGGCGATAGTCAGGCACGTCTTCACGGCCCGGCATGTGGCCGGCGAGTTCTTCGGCTGACAGGATCAGGCCACGGCTTTTGTAGGTTGGTTGTTCAGCCCAGTATTCATCTGCGCGCAGGGAAACTTTGGCCAGTGTCAGCGGATCGCGCCACGTGGAGTAACCGCGTGTGGCATGCACCAGTGGGCGGACCTTCCATTTGAGCTGAATGTTGCAGTGCGGTTTCAACAAAGCGCGGTTTTCGCGCAGGGTGCGTTGCAGCGTTGTCGTGCCGGTTTTGTGAAACCCGGCGTGGATGATCAGTGGACGGGTTTTGTCCGCCATGTCAGACGTTACCGGTGAGCCAGATGCGACGGGCTTCAAACTTGGCTTGGGACACGTCTTCGTCGCTGAGGTCGGAGCGGTTGGCCTCTAGCATCGCGTCCAGAAGCTCCTGCGGCATCGAGACGTTTGCGGGTGGCAAAACTTCTAGTCCGCGCCGAGCGCGGCCGGGCATGTCCAATGCATCCATCACTGCAGCAAGCGGGCCGATCGGGCGGGTGCCGGCCTCTTCGAGCGGCGCGCTGACGACTTTGAAAGGGGACACGGTGGCGCGCACCTGATCCACAATGGCGTCAAGGTCGGCGCTGTCGGCAAAAGTGGCGCAATAGTCATCAAAGCTCAGCGTCATGCGCACGGCACGCAGGTGTTGCGCGTAGCAGCTGCGCATCCAGTCCTCAGCTGCACGGGTGGAGAAATAGAAGGTCATGTCGGCGGCGTCGCCAAACGCGGCTTGCGCGGTGTCGGCGATGGCTTTCATCAGCAGGGGCGCCGCGTCGTAGCGGGTCAGGTTACGGCGTCCGGGCATAAGACCGGAGAGGTCTTCGGAACTGAGCACAAGCGGGCGCGGATCGTCGGTGTCGATCTCTTCGAAAACCGCGGCAATTTCGGAGGCAAATTCGGCCAGATCGGCGGGACGGCGACCGGCGGAATAGGCACGGGCTGCCTCGCACGCGCCGATCATGCCCGGACGGGTGAGAAACCGGATATGGCGTTCCAGACGCGGGCGGTTGTGGACCAGCATTTTCTGAACGCTGGTGGTGCCGGTCTTGTGAAAGCCTGCGTGCACAAGGATGCGGATCATGGTGCGCTCCTGTGTAATAAAAACGCGGCCTGAGCTACGGGGCGATCATGCATGTCAAAACAGTCCCTCAGGCGGGTCGGTGATGATGCGGCCTGCCGATATGTCGACTGTGGGCACCGCGACGCGGGTGAAGGGCAAAAGAACCGTTGATTTGAGCGCGGCTCCCTGAATTTCCAGAAGGTCTGTGGCGCCGTGGTTTTGGACCGACTTCACGGTGCCAAGCAGCGTGCCGCCGGTGTCGCGCACCTCAAGGCCGACGAGATCCGTGTAGTAGTATTCATCGTCATCCGTGTCGGGCAGGCGGGCGCGGGGCACATAGAGTTGCACCCCTTTGAGGGCATCGGCCTGTTCCTTGGTGGAGATCCCCGAGAGGCGGACCGAGAGACCGTTTTTCACGACACCAAGAACTGTGACTTCGAATTCCATTGCGCCGTCGCCGGTGATGAGCGGGGCATAATCCGCGATGGCTTCGGCCTCGGCCGTGAAGGATTTCAAACGGACGTCACCGCGCACGCCATAGGCGCCGCCGATGGCGCCGACGCAGATCATGTCGGGATCACTGTTGGTCATGGGTTTGGGCCCTTTTTGGTCTTGTAGACTGTTTTGACGGATTGGGGGGAATGGCGCAAGGGAGAGGCGGTGTTGGCGACCGCAGAAACCTGTGAGCCGGACGCAAGGTCGTGGGCCGGTGTCAGCGGGTTTGCATTTCAAGCCGGGCGTCGCGGTCTTCCCAACCGACTTTGGCCAACTCAGGTGTGTCAGAGGGCGCCTCGGGCCAGCCGACGCAGAGATAGGCCACCAGAGACCAGTCAGCCGGTATGTCCAGATCGCGGTTGAGCTGGTCAGGATCAAGGATCGAGACCCAGCCGACACCGAGACCCTGTGCGCGGGCTGTGAGCCAGAACTGGGTGACTGCGCCAACCACAGAATAACGGCGCATCTCGGGCATGGTGGCGGCGCCGAGGCCAGCGCCCTTGGGCGTGGCTTCGTCGCAATAGATTGCCAGCTGCACCGGCGCTTCGCGCATGCCGGACAGTTTCAGGCGCGCATAGAGCGCGGCGCGGTCGTCGGAATAATCCGACAGCGCAATCGCATTGGCAGATTGATAATTCTTGAGAGCGGCAGCACGGGCAGCGTCGGATTGGACGCGTACAAGGCGCCAAGGTTGGCTGAGCCCCACCGAAGGGGCCAGCAAAAACGTGTCGAGGCACTCCGACAGGAGTGCCTCGTCCACTGGATCCGAGCGGAAGCGGCGCACATCGCGCCGCCACATCATGAGCCGTGTCAGGTCGTCCCGGAAATCTGGCGTAAACTCTGTCATTCCGGTGCGGGCCTAACTTATTCTTCTGCGGCTGCTTCTTCTGCAGGCGCGGCAGCGGCTTCGGCTGCGTCAGCCGCTTTGGCGGCTTTTTCTTCGGCGCGGTCTTGCGCTTTTTTGCCGGGCTCAGCTTTCTTAGGGTTGCTGCGCTCGGTTTTGGCGATTGTGCCAGCCGCTTCGAGGAAACGTGCAACACGGTCGGTAGGCTGCGCGCCTTCGTCGAGCCAGTACTGAACGCGTTCCATGTCCAGTTTTACACGCTCTTCGCTGTCTTTAGGCAGCAGTGGGTTGTATGTGCCGAGCTTTTCGATGAAGCGGCCGTCACGTGGCATGCGGCTGTCCGCAGCTACAACACGGTAGAAGGGGCGCTTTTTGGAACCGCCGCGGGCGAGACGAATTTTCATAGCCATGGGTGTATCTCCTATAATGGCGTTTGCACCGGGGTGCTTTGGTAGTTGCACCAGCACGGTGCGGGTTGGTGTCGAAGGACCGAATTCAGCGGCCCAACGGTTTGTTATTCCTGATGCTTCTTGTGGTGCTGAATGACCTCAGCGATGATGAAGTTCAGGAAATTCTTGGCAAATTCGGGATCCAGATTGGCCCGTTTTGCAAGGTCTTCAAGACGTGCGATCTGTTTCGCTTCGCGAGCCGGATCGGACGGGGGAAGGTCGTGTGTGGCTTTGAGCTTGCCAACAGCCTGTGTGTGTTTGAACCGCTCGCCCAGCGTATAGACGAGGATCGCATCGAGGCGGTCGATGCTTTCGCGGTGCTCTTTGAGCACGTCAGCGGCGCGGGTAGCTGCGTCAGTCAAGGGCGTAGCCTTTCGGTTTGAACATCGGGTCGGCGTAGTGGCTGATTTCCATTTCGATGGCGTCGCCGATCTGCGTGGTGCGCAGGGTTTCGGGCGACGGGTGGCGGTAAACCACATCGTGACCATCGACGGAGGGTGCGGACTTGTCTTTTTCGGCGCCAAGGCGTTCGGCCAACCGGATGGAATCCAGATTTTTCGGGTCGATGTAGGACACGGCCCCATCCCAGCCGAGGTCGTCATAGAAATAGCGACGCACGGCGTTGGTGGCTTCGAGTGCATAGCCGTGACCGGCTTTTTCCGGCCAGATGATCCATGCGATTTCACGTTCGGGCCATTGGGCGGGCATCCAGCCGCCGGCCATGCCAAGCGTTTCGTCGGTCTCTTTGTCGTGGATCATCCACATGCCGTAGCCGCGAATGTTCCAGTGGCCGATTTCAGCCGCATAGAGCATCCAGGTCTCATAGGCATTCAGCGGCCCGCCCATAAAGCGGGACCGGTAAGAGGCAAATGTGGCTTTGAAGTTCGGGTAGTCCTCGGGCTCGGGGCCGCGCAGGACAAGGCGTTTGGTTTCCAGAACGGGGATATTGCGCGTGGCCATTATGCAGCCTCCGTCACTGGGTGGCGATAGATCAGGCAAGGTTTGCCGGTAAGTTCGCCCTCGCATTCCAATGTCGCGCCAAGCCGTTCAGCCAGCGCAATGGAGCGATGGTTGTCGTGGCGGATATAGCTGATCGGGGCAGGCACGTTGAAGTTTTGTGCTGCGTATGTACGGGCGGCGAGAGCCGCCTCATAGGCGATGCCTTTGCCCTCAAAGCCGTCAAACACGTGCCAGCCGAGTTCTGGTTCCCGCCAGCCGACATGGTTGATGATGCCAACGCCACCACATTGTTTGCCGGTTGCTTTTTCCTCGACCATCCAGAGGCCATATCCGCGCAAAGCCCAGTGGCCGACGACGCCGATGATGACGCGCCAGCATTCGTGGCGGGTGGTTTTGGGGCCGCCAACCCAGTGGCTGCGTTCGCCTTGGTTGAAGGCAAAGACCGCATCGAGGTCGCTTTCGCGGTAGCCGCGCAGGATCAGGCGGTCGGTTTCAACGGCGGGAATGTTCAGTGAGAGGCTCATGCGTAGGCCTCCATTCCGCCGTCGGCGATGTCGTTTGGGGACATGTGACGCCAGATTTGCAACTCGCCATAGCGTTCGTGTTGAAACACGCCATCCTGACGTGCGCCCAAACGTTGGGCCAGTTTGCGAGAGGCGGTGTTTTGCGGGGCAACCAAGCTGATCACGGTTTGCCAGCCAAGCACGTCGTAGGCATAGCTGCGCGCGGCGGTGGCTGCTTCGGCGGCAAACCCGCGTCCTTCGAAGCCATCAAACAGATCCCAGCCGATTTCAGCTTCGGGCCAGCCATGCGGGAACCAAAGGCCGATATTGCCAACGGGAGTGTGCGTGTCGCGGGCTTCAACGATCCAGCGGCCGTAGCCACGCAAAGTCCAGTGGCCGATTTCGGTGGCCAAGACCCGCCATGACTGTTCGGCTGACAACGGCCCGCCGACAAATTTGGATCGGTCAGACGCGAAAAATGCCGCCATGTGTTCGGCGTCGGATGCGCGGGGCGCGCGCAGGATCAATCGTTCGGTTTCCAGAGTCGGCACGACCGCTGCCAGCTGAGCAGCCAAAGCTGCTGCTGGATCAGAGGCGGATGCCTCATGAGGATATGCCGATGTCTGTGTCATTTACTTCTTTTTGCCAAAGCCGGACAGGCCCGGGGGGAGCCCCATGCCGCCGCCGAGACCAGGCAGGCCACCCGGCATACCGCCTTTGCCGCCCATGGCTTTGGCCGCGGCTTCGAGCTGTTTGGGGTCCATCTGGGTGGGGTCCATGTTGGCCATGTCCGCGCCATCTTTGCCCATCATGCCCTTCATCGCCTGTTTCAGCATGCCGCCTTTGCCCATTTTGCCCATCTTCTTCATCATGTCGCCCATCTGGCGCTGCATCTTGAGAAGCTTGTTCAGGTCAGACACTTCCATGCCGGAGCCCTTGGCGATGCGCTTTTTGCGGCTGGCTTGCAGCAGCTGCGGGTTGGCGCGTTCTTTTTTGGTCATCGACTGGATCATGGCGATCTGGCGGACGATCATTTTGTCGTCAAAGCCTGCGTCCTGCACACCTTTGGCCATTTTGGCCATGCCGGGCATCATGCCCATCAGACCTTCCATGCCACCCATCTTTTGCATCTGCTCCAGTTGGGATTTCATGTCGTTCATGTTGAAGCGGCCTTTGATAAAGCGCTTCATCATGCGTTCGGCCTGTTCGGCCTCGATTGTTTCTTGAGCTTTCTCAACCAAGGCAACGATGTCGCCCATGCCAAGAATGCGGCCGGCGATGCGGTCGGGCTCAAAGGTTTCGAGCGCGTCCATCTTTTCGCCAAGGCCGACGAATTTGATCGGCTTGCCGGTTACTGCGCGCATCGACAGCGCAGCACCGCCACGGCCGTCACCGTCCATACGTGTGAGGACCACGCCAGAGATGCCGATCTTGCCGTCAAATTCTTCGGCAACTTCGACCGCCACCTGACCTGTGAGGCCGTCGACCACCAGCAGGGTCTCGCGCGGGTTGACGGCGTCGCGGACGTCTTCGACCTCTTGCATGAGGGTTTCATCGATCTGCAAACGACCGGCGGTGTCGAGCATGTAGACGTCGTAGCCGCCAAGCGTCGCCTGTTGTTTGGCGCGTTTGGCGATTTGTACGGCGGATTCACCTGCCACGATGGGCAGTGTGTCGACGCCGATCTGGGTGCCGAGCACCTGCAGCTGTTGCATCGCGGCCGGACGATAGATGTCGAGCGAGGCCATCAGCACGCGCTTGCCGTCTTTTTCGGACAGGCGTTTGGCAAGTTTACCGGTGGTGGTGGTTTTACCGGAGCCTTGCAGACCCACCATCAGGATCGGCGCGGGCGGGCTGTCGATTTTGAGCGCACCAAGGTCGGCATCGTCACCGCCTGCCAGCACACCTTTGAGTTCGTCGTGCACGATCTTGACGACTTGCTGACCGGGTGTGACGGATTTGGTTACGGACTGGCCCGTGGCTTTTTCTTGCACGGCTTTGACAAAGTCGCGGGCAACGGGCAGCGAGACGTCGGCCTCAAGCAGCGCGACGCGAACTTCGCGCAAGGCGGTTTTGACGTCATCCTCAGACAGGGCGCCTTGTTTGGTGAGGCGATCAAAGACGCCGGAAAGGCGTTCGCTTAGATTTTCAAACATCGCTTTGCGGCTCCTTAGCACCGTTTCCAACCTTGGCCCGTAGATAGGTACGAACCGCCCAAACGCCAATGTCCCCCATGGGCGCGACGCGCTGATGGGGGGCGATCCCGGCCTAAGCCATGGGACCGGAAGTTTGACAGACTCCCGGAGTTGGGTGCGCGTTTACGCTTGAGGCGCGGGAGAGTCAAGCGTGGCGGGTGGATATGGCTTTTGCGGCAGGCTATGAGTGGCGGGATCAATAGGGAGTGCGCGGGATGGATGCGTCGTCACAATTTCAGGACAGTTTGCCGGTCAGTTCGGATGCGTTGTTGGAGCAGCTAAGCGGGTGGGAAATTGATGTGACGTTGCACTCCCATGTGCCGCTGCGCACGGTTGAAGATGCGAAATCGGTGGAAGCGGCGATGGCAGTCGAAGGTGAGGCGGCGTTTCGGGTGAAGAACCTGTATTTGCGGGACAAGAAAAAGCGCAATTACCTGGTGACGCTGGAACAGGATCGCGAGATTGACTTGAAGGCGCTTGGAAAACAGTTGGGCGTCGGTGGCCTGTCGTTTGGGTCGGCGGACCGGCTGTTGGAGATGCTTGGCATTCGCCCCGGAGCGGTGAGCCCGCTGGCGATGGTGACGGGAGCTGAGAAGGGCGTGCGGTTCATCATCGACAGCACGGCGCAAGATGCGGAGCGGATTTATATGCATCCTTTGGTGAACGACCGGACGGTGGTGATGGATGTTGCGGATTTGTGGGCGTTTATGGACCGCGTTGGGGTCACGCCGGAGTTTTTGGAATTTTAGTCAAAAAGACCGGCTGCAACAGACATCGCAGCCGGACTTTGTTTTTAATGGTCGAGTTTTAGGCGCTCAGAGGGTTCTGGTCGCGGTGGGCATACGCCACATAGGCCGCGATCACACCCAGCACCAATGCAGGCACGGCGGATGGACCGAGGATCAGCAGGTGAGTCAAAACAGCCCCGATCATGGTGCAGACCAGAAGCGCTGCGCCGATCAGTTGCTTGCCGGGCAGCCACAGCAGGATCGCGCAGCCGATTTCAAGGGCGCCTGTGACATAGCGGAACCATTGGCCAACGCCGATGGCGTCAAAAGTGCCAACCATCATTTCCTGACCAGAGAGTTTGGCCAGACCTGCGGCGACAAAGGCCAGCGTCAGCAGCGCCTTTGCGATGAGGAGGATGTATTTTTGCATGTGTCGTGTCCCAAGTTCGTGAGTGGTTGTTTTGTGGGGCGAGAGCGTAAAGGCTCCCGCCAGAGGGAAAAAGCGTATCTGCGCACAGAGATGGTGCGGAAGCGCTCAGGCGGCTTTGGCGTCGACCACGGCGCCGTCCTTGTCGAGGATGGTCACGTCGGTGATGCCGACAAACCCGAGAACAAAGCGCAGGTAGTCCGAGGCAAAGTCAAAGTCCGAGCCCAGCTGGGTGCCGCCGGTTGCGATGGATATGATGGCCTTTTTGCCTTCAAGAAGGCCCTTGGGGCCGTTTTCTGTATAGGCGAAGGTCACGCCAGCGCGGGCGATCTGATCGACCCAGGCCTTGAGCACAGCGGGGATTGCAAAGTTATACAAGGCGGTGCCGATAACGATGGTGTCCGCAGCTTGCAGTTCCGCAACCAATGTGTCGGAGATTTCCAGCGCGGCCTTTTGAGCGTCGGTGCGGTTTTCTTCGGGCGTGAAGGTCGCGGTGGTGAAGGTCTCATCCAGAAACGGCAGGCCGTCGGCCAAGTCGCGGCGAACAACCGTATCGGCGTTGAGCTCGGTGACGAGGTCAGCAGATTTCACGCGCGAGACGGAATCGGCGAAACGGGCGGAGGCATCGATGTGCAGGACAGTCTGGGTCATTGCTATGTTCCTTGGTGGAGTGTTTGTTCAACTGAAGGAACATTTAGACATTGCAAAATTTCACACAACTGCACTAATAGCGAACACTGTGTTTAAAAATGCACAGTGACGACAGGACGAGGGACAGTATGGACAACTGGGATGAAATCCGCACCGCTTACCAGGTGGCGCGCTTGGGCACGGTCAGCGGCGCGGCAGACGTGTTGGGGGTGCACCATGCCACGGTGATCCGCCACATCGACTCGTTGGAGGCCAAGTTGGGCCTAAAGCTGTTTCAGCGTCACGCGCGGGGATACACGGCGACGGAGGCCGGGCAGGACCTGATGCGAGTGGCGCAGGCGACAGATGACCAGTTCGGCCAACTCGAAGGCCGCATGAAAGGCCGTGGCGAAGATGTGTCAGGCGAATTGGTGGTGACGTCGCTGGGCGGCTTTGCGCCCCTGTTGGCGCCGGTATTGGCAGAGTTTCAGGCCGCGCATCCGGATTTGATGGTGCGGTTCTTGACGGGAGATCGCGTGTTCCGATTGGAGTACGGCGAGGCGCATGTGGCGATCCGGGCCGGTGTGGGCGAAGAGCAGCCCGACAACGTGGTGCAGTCTCTGGCCGAGTTGCCGTCGGCGTTGTTTGCGTCCGATGCCTATATCGCGCGGTGGGGCGTTCCCAAGGACGAGTCGGATTTGGTCAATCACCGGTTTGTTGGGCATGACAACGAAGAAAGCCGCGCGCCATTTTATCGGTGGCTCAAACAATATGTGCCGCGGGAAAATGTGACGTTCCGCTCGACTTCGGATCGCGGAATTGCCGCAGCTATCCGATCCGGTGCGGGACTTGGATTTTTGCCGCAGTGGTCGGCAGAGAGTGAAGAGGGGTTGCAGCAAGTGCTGCCGCCGCGCCCCGAGTGGGCGGTGCATGTGCGGCTTGTGACCCACGTCGATTTGCACAGAACCACCAAAGTGCAGACCTTTTTGAGTTTCCTGAAAGAACATGCTCAGGAGTGGCAGGCGCAATGAGCCGAGCGGCGCGTGGGCATCTGGCGATGCTGTTGTTTTCCGCCCTTGTGGCAGGGTCGTTTTCTCTGGGCGGGATGGTGGCCAATGATGTGGCGCCAGCGGCCCTGAATGCGGTGCGGTTTCTGATCGCTGGGGCGGTAATCGGGGTGGCAGCGCTGGCCACAGGTGGGATTCCGTCAGGCAGCTTTCGTGCGCCGTGGCGGTATCTGGTGCTGGGCGGACTTTTCGCGATCTATTTTGTGCTGATGTTTGAAGGGCTGAAGACCGCGCATCCTGTGAGCACGGCGGCGGTGTTCACATTGACCCCATTGATGTCTGCCGGATTTGGCTGGGTGTTGTTGCGCCAGATCACCACGCGGCGGATGGCGGTGGCGCTGGCTATCGGCGCAATCGGAGCCCTGTGGGTCATCTTTCGCGCCGATTGGGCGGCGTTTTTGCGGTTTGAGGTTGGGGAAGGCGAATTCTACTACTTCTGGGGCTGTGTGGCCCATGCCGCCTATACGCCGATGGTGCGCAAGTTGAACCGGGGCGAGCGGCCGGTGGTGTTCACCTTTGGCATGTTGATGGCGGGGCTGGCGGTTTTGACGGTGTTTGGCTGGGGCGACATTCTGGCGACAAACTGGACCGGACTGTCACCGCTTGTTTGGGGCACCGTGATCTATTTGGCGATATTTGCCAGTGCGTCGACATTTGTGTTGTTGCAATTTGCGGCCCTAGAGCTGCCGAGTGCAAAGGTCATGGCCTATACCTATCTGGTGCCGACGTGGGTCATCTGCTGGGAATTCGGGCTGGGGAACGGGGCGCCGTCGGGATTTGTTTTGATTGGCGTGGCGCTGACGATTGGGGCCTTGGTTTTGTTGCTGGAAACGGATGCGTCTTGATCCTGTCATGTAACCTACGTAGGCCTGAAAAAACTCTCTGAAAGACCTGAAAGGCGCGTTTCATGATATCTCTGGACGTCACTCGTGATTGCCGAGACGATGCCGTTTTGGTGGCGCCGCTGGGGCTGAGCACGCCGGATGTCGCGCCGGTCTCTTTGAACATCAGGGGTGGATCGCAACGGGTGGTTTTTGATCCCGGCTGCGGGCAGGGGGCGGTCGAAGTTGTGCCGGAGGCGGACCACATCAGCTTTCGGTGGCAGTTTTCGCGGGGCGGGGCCGATTATCCGGAAGCGATGTTTGCCCAACGCGACAGCCGCTACACCCGCGCGGCCACGGAATTGGCGGGCGAAATGCGAGACATCGTGGCCGGCGCTGCACATCAGACCGAGGCATTGCAGCGGATTGCGGCGCATGTCACAGCGCTTTTCCAATATGGGCACGTGGAGAAGCGATTTTATGAGGGCCTTGATGAGATGCCCCAGTTGTGCGGCCTGACGCGTGGGTCCTGTGTGGACATCAATGCCTATCTGATCGCGGGGTGTCGGGCTGTCGGCATCGATGCAGGGTATGTCACAGGCTATTTCATCCCTGAGGAAAAGCGCACGTCGTGCACGGACATGCATTGCTGGGTGGTGACCCGTGCGGATGGCATTGTTCAGGAATGGGACATCGCGCACCATCTAAAAATGGATGTTCGGGAGATTGCCCCTGCATTGAACCCCAAACCCGGGGTTCGGGTGGCGATGAGCCATTCGATGGGGCGGAATTTTCCGGATCTGGATGTGGCAGATTTGAAGCTTCTGGCGGAACCGATGTGGAAGCTGAAAGGCGGGTCGTGGGAGCGGGCCGTTCTGGATATCCGGCTCGATGGGTATGACGCGCTGTTGTAGTGCGCTGCCCGTTTGATGTGGCGCAAAGCAAGGTAGAGGCTGTTGCGGTAGAAACGTATGGGTTCTTGAGGGAGACCAGGATGCCTGCTGCGACCAATAAAGCCGATCTGATTGCCGTTGCTGAAAAGGAATTCGCCAAACTTGACGGATTGATGAAAACCGTTTCGCCAGATGTTGCGCGGAGGCCATTTGAAGACGGCTGGTCGATCCGCGATGTTGTAGTGCATCGGGCACATTGGATTGATTTGTTCCTTGATTGGTATCGCGACGGACAAGCGGGCGAGACCGTTTATTTCCCGGCCAAAGGATACAAATGGAACGATTTGAAGACCTATAATGCGCACGTTCTGGCGGAACGCGCGGGCGTCGATTGGGCGGCGGCCCAAGTCGAGATGAAGGCCGCACACGCGCGGTGGACGGGTTTGGTGTCGTCACTGGATGAGGTGCAGCTTTATGGCGGCCCGATGAAAGGCGCCAACAACACGTGGACCACCGGGCGCTGGGCCGAGGCGGCGGCACCGTCGCATTACCGGTCTGCGGCAAAGTTTATTCGGGCGTGTCTGCGGGCGGCTTAGAATTAGGGTCGGTGAGTTCGGTTTCCAGAAACCGCTCAAAGGCGTCCAGATTGACGGGCTCAAACTGACCAAAGCCCTGCATCCAGACCGATGCGGCGCGCAGCGCGTCTGGTTCGAGCTTGCACCATTTCACCCGCCCGCGTTTTTCCTGAGAGATCAGACCGGCATTTGCCAGTATCAGCAGATGTTTGGAAATCGCGGCGAGAGACATTTCAAACGGCTCTGCCACGTCTGTCACGGCCATATCATCCTCAAGCAGCATCGAAAGGATCGCGCGACGGGTTGGATCGGCGAGGGCGGAGAAGACTGTATCAAGAGCGTCAGTGTGGGTCACGTCCTTGGGGTAGCGGTGTGGCGTGGGGTGGTCAAGCCAATGGCGTCGTTGAAGCGAGTGCGCTAGAGATCGCGCAGGGGAGGCGCATGTATGGCGAAGGTACTGTTTATATGTGGAAAGGCGAGGATGCGCAGTCCGACGGCGGCGCAGGTCGCGGCGGAAGTGTTTGGCGTTAAGGCGGACTATGCTGGCCTGAGCAAAGACGCGGACGAGCCGATGACGCCGGAGCATCTGGAGTGGGCGGATTTGATCGTCGTGATGGAGCGGCGGCAGGTTTCACGGCTAAAAGGGCTCTTTGGGGCGGTGCCTGCGGGCAAGAAGGTGGTCAGCCTCGGGATTGCGGACAAGTACGCGTTCATGCAGCCGGAGTTGGTCGAACTGCTAGAGGCGAAATTGCCAGCGGTTCTGACCCGAGTGGGCGGCTAGTTCTTGGAACCTCGGGCGCAAGTGTGCGCAATCGAAACGAAATGCAGCGCGTCGTGATACAGCAAAAAGCGCCGTACATTGAGGTGTCGGTAGGAGGAGAGCGCGATGGCCCAAAGATCCGCAAACGCGAAACTCAACCAAATCGTTGAATATACAAAAGGGGGCGAACTTTGCCCTGACGAGGCCTATCGATGTATGCGGCGGCGAATTTACATCTGAAATTAGTGTTTTAAAACATGGAACTAACCTGCGTCGTCCTGTCCGATCAATGTCATTGACTCATACCCTTTGCCGCAATAGCACTACGCCAACGTCAGCGGAGGGATTTTGCGCGTGACCGAGCCGGGCCAAAAAGACCAAATGCAGCGTCTTGAGGAGCGGATCGAGGCGGCCAAAAAGGCCCAGGACCCCAAACCCCGCGCTGATGAGCACTATTCGGGCGCCAATCAGGCGTGGCGCATGGTGGTAGAAATGGTAGCCGGTCTTGGGATCGGTTTTGGCATCGGATATGCGCTGGATAGCGTGTTCGGGACACTCCCGATCTTCATGGTGCTGTTCACATTGTTTGGTCTTGCCGCGGGTATCAACGTGATGATGCGCACCGCGAAAGAGATCGAAGAGAAACAAGCGGCCGAGGTCGCTGAAAGAGACGAGAGGAACTGAACGTGGCAAGCGAAGCACACGGCGCGGAGAGTGGCGGTCTGGAATTCCACCCGATGGATCAGTTCATCATCAAACCTTTGTTTGGTGGCGACACAATCAATTGGTACACCCCTACAAACGTGACCCTTTGGATGGCCTTGGCCGTTGTGGCCGTCATTGCATTGATGGTTGTTGGCACGCGCCGCCGCGCAGTTGTGCCATCGCGCAGCCAGTCGATCGGCGAGCTGGCGTACGGTTTTGTCTATAAGATGGTCGAAGATGTGGCCGGCAAGGACGCGATCAAGTTCTTCCCCTACATCATGACGCTTTTCATGTTCATTGTGTTTGCCAACTTCCTTGGCCTGATCCCAATGTCCTTTACTACCACAAGCCACTTTGGTGTGACTGTGGTGCTGGCCTTGCTGGTGTTCCTGACCGTGACCGTCGTTGGTTTCGTTAAGAACGGCATGGGCTTCCTTGGTCTCTTCTGGGTCTCAAGCGCGCCACTGGCGCTGCGTCCGATCCTGGCGATCATCGAACTGATTTCCTACTTCGTTCGTCCTGTCAGCCACAGCATCCGTCTTGCGGGTAACGTGATGGCCGGTCACGCGGTGATCAAAGTGTTCGCAGGCTTCGCCGCGATCGCCGTGGTCAGCCCTGTGTCCGTGGTGGCGATCACCGCGATGTACGGTCTGGAGGTCCTTGTGGCCTTTATCCAAGCCTACGTCTTTACCATTCTGACCTGTGTGTATCTGAAAGATGCGCTGCATCCTTCGCACTAACGGTCCCAGAACTACGAACTCTATCTATTAACTTCCAATCGTAAGGAGATACACTCATGGAAGGTCAACTCGCACACATCGGCGCAGGTCTCGCAGCAATCGGTTCCGGCGCAGCCGCTATCGGTGTTGGTAACGTGGCAGGCAACTTCTTGGCTGGCGCACTGCGCAACCCATCTGCAGCTGCTGGTCAGACTGCTACTCTCTTCATCGGCATCGCGTTTGCGGAAGCACTGGGCATCTTCTCGTTCCTGGTTGCGCTTCTGCTGATGTTCGCCGTCTAAGCCTACGGAACCATCCTTACGTGCGGGTGCGGGCACCTTAGTGCCCCACCCGTAATCACACGGAAGTTCCCAGGAGGACGTCATGGCGACCACTACAACTGACGCCGCAAGCCACGCCGCAGAGGCTGCCTCTGCACCGGGCATGCCACAGCTCGACTTTTCGAACTGGGGCAACCAGATTTTCTGGCTTTTGATCACGCTGGTCGTGATCTACTTCGTCCTGTCGCGCATCGCGCTGCCGCGCATTGCCGCGGTTCTGGCTGAACGCCAGGGGACCATTACGAATGACATCGCCGCAGCTGAAGAGCTGAAGGCGAAAGCTGTAGAAGCGGAAGAGGCCTACAATCAGGCTTTGGCAGATGCGCGCGTTGAAGCGCAGAAAATTGCTGCTGAAGCGAAGGCCGAGATCCAGGCAGACCTGGACGTCGCAATACAGAAGGCTGATGCGGAAATCTCCGCCAAGGCCGCTGAATCGGAAAAGGCAATTGCCGAAATCCGTGCCGGTGCGCTGGAAAGCATCAAGGATGTTGCCGATGCAACTGCGAACGAAGTTGTCGCAGCGCTGGGTGGCAAAGCAGATGCTGCTGCCGTGACCAAAGCGGTCGCTGACCGGATGAAAGGGTAAGACCATGCGCACAACACTCGCAACCGTCACTGCCCTGATGATGGCAAGCCCTGCGTTTGCTGCCAGTGGCCCGTTCTTCTCGCTGAAGAACACCGACTTTGTCGTGACGCTGGGGTTCATCCTGTTCATCGCGGTGCTGTTTTACTTCAAAGTGCCCTCGCTTTTGGGTGGCATGCTGGACAAGCGCGCGGACGACATCAAATCCGAACTGGACGAAGCCCGCGCCTTGCGCGAAGAGGCCCAGACGGTTTTGGCGTCCTACGAGCGCAAGCAGCAGGAAGTCAAAGAGCAGGCAGCGCGCATCGTGGCGCACGCCAAGGAAGAAGCTCAGAACGCGGCTGTTCAGGCCAAGGCGGATCTTGAAGTCTCGATTGAACGTCGTTTGGCTGCAGCACAAGATCAGATCGCATCTGCGGAGGCTTCGGCCGTCAAAGAAGTGCGCGATCAGGCTGTTTCAGTGGCCATCGCGGCTGCTCGCAACGTGATTGCCGATCAGATGTCAGCGGCTGACGCCAACAAGCTGATCGAGAGCGGCATTTCCGAGGTCGACGCCAAGCTGCACTAAGCAACTGGCACATGAGACACGCAAAAGCCCGGACGGCAACGTCCGGGCTTTTTGCATTTTTGCCGTGATGTGGTCTCAAACCTGTGATTATGCTGTTGGTAACAAGACAATGAGGAGAAGCAGCAATGAAACATTCGATTGCAGCGTTGGTTTGCCTGCCGCTATTGGGCGCGTGTTCGCTGGACATGATGCGCGTCGGTACCACGCCAACGACACCCACATCGCAGGAGGTGTTTTGGGCCAAGAACCGATTGGCGGAGCAGACAAGCAACCCCGGATTGGCGCAGTTCCCTGAATTTAGAACCTATGCTCTGAGCAACGGGCATCAGCTGTATTGCGGCACGATGGTACGCGGCAACAACAGCGGTGGCCGAACCGAACCGATCCCGTTTTACCTTCGGGCGGATGGAGATAGCGTGATGGCCTTGAACTGGGTCAGCACCAGCGCCGACTTCTCCAGTAGCAAATGCAAAGAGGCCGCAAGCGGCAAGTTGAAGATCAACAAGCTGTCTGACGACTGAGACGGATCAGCGCAGCGGGTCAAACCGCGCGCTGTCCAATTTGCAATCCCGACTGACATCGCGACCGCATGGCACCGGATTGAGATCACGTGACAAACACACCCGCGCTTCCTGGATAAATCCATCCCGGCAGGTGATCGTCAACGTGTCCGGTTTCAGGTGCGGGTTGGCCTTCAGAAACGCCTGTTCCACCACCGACGCGGGCAGGCGTACGGATTGATCCAGTTTGCGAAACACCGGCGGGCGGGTCACGCGGCCGTAAGCTTCGCGTGACAAAGCGTAGTAATCCTTGGCGGACAGTCCTGAGCAGGTTCCGTGCTTTTTCCATTGGTGCCATGCCAGACCCGAGGTGCCCATGATGTCGGCCATGTCGTTAGTGAGGCTGCGCGGCGGATTGCGGTGGATGGTGCGGCAATAATCAGGCCAGCCCTGATGGTATTGCGGCCAGAGCCCATGCAGCACCCAGCCGTGGTCTTCTCCTGTGTCACATTGCGGCGAGCGCTTGGCGTCACCTTCGATGGCGCACCAGTTTGGTGACCAGCTGAGCGCCATGACATAGTAGTCAAATTCACCGGCAATATCTTCGTCGGCAAGGGCGTGCCCCGCCAGCAGGGCAGCGGTGAGGAGGCTTATCAAATGGCGCATTGGCTCTTTCCTTTTTGTCTTGAGCGCACTATATCGGCCTCAAGTTCCCCGACAACGGTAACCCGCACCAGACCAACGGTGCCGTCTGACAAAAGTCAGGCGACGGGAAACCTATATGCGGCGGATAGAGATTCGTAAGGAGTAGAAACATGGCAAAGCTGTTGCACCCCAAGGCCACCGCCGTCTGGCTGGTGGACAACACCACGATCAGCTTCAAGCAGATCGCGGATTTTGTTGGCATGCACGAATTGGAAATTCAGGGCATCGCGGATGGCGATGTGGCCACTGGCGTGAAGGGTTTTGACCCGGTTGCCAACAACCAATTGGTTCAGGAAGAGCTGACAAACGCGGAAACAAACCCGCTTTATAAGATGAAGCTGAAATTCAATGCGGCTGCCACTGGCGAAGAAAAGCGCCGCGGCCCGCGTTATACACCTTTGTCCAAACGTCAGGACCGTCCGGCGTCGATCTATTGGCTGGTGAAATTTCACCCCGAACTGAGCGACGGCCAAATTGGCAAGTTGGTTGGCACCACCAAGCCAACCATTCAGGCGATCCGCGAGCGGACCCACTGGAACATTGCCAACATTCAGCCGATTGATCCGGTGGCGTTGGGTCTGTGCAAACAGTCCGAACTGGATGCTGTTGTGCAAAAAGCCGCTGCGAAGAAGGCAGCCGATGGCGAAGTGATGACCGACGATGAGCGTCGCAAGCTGGTGAGCACGCAGACCTCTCTGGGTATGGAAGCCGAGCCGAAAATTCCAACGGCGATCGAAGGTCTGGAAACCTTCTCGCTGTCTGATGATGACAGCGAAGAGGAAGCGCCGGATGCGGATTTCTCGGATGCCGACAGCTTTTTCAACCTGCCGGAAAACGGCGAGGAAGACGAGCAGCCGCGCTAAGCCTGTCCGTCACAGCATACAAAAAAGGCCGTCCAACTGGACGGCCTTTTTTCTTGCCACAAAGCCTTTCAGATCGGCAGGTTCAGCTGGCGGTTTGTTTTGAGATGGGACAAGCGTTCCCCGGTTGTTTCTTCTGCCCTGAGGATCACGCAGGCCGCCGCGCGCGCGTCTTCGCCCGCATCATGGTGATGAAAGCTGAGGCCGAGGTGTTTTTTGAGATTGGCCAGCCCGTGCCCGCCTGCGCCTTTCAGGGCGGGCCAGGCTTGGCGGGCCACCTTAACGCTGTTTGTCCAATGTGAGGTGAGCATGGGCAGATCATAGCGTGCACAGGCGTCGGTCATGACCTTTTCGTCAAAAGTGCTGTGTTGTACGAGGCTGTGGGTGTTGAGCAGATCGAACAAGGTGGCGTAGACCGTCGGGAAGGTCGCGGCGTCGCGTACCGTATCGGCGGAAATGCCATGAAGTTCCGAGTTGAAGGCCTCAAAGGGATCTTCGGGATCGACCAGGACCGAATAGGTCTGCATGGCCCCGGTGTCGCTGACAAAACAGAGCCCGATCTGGCAAATGCTGCCAGGGGACCTGCTGGCGGTTTCGACATCCAGCGCGATGAACCGAAAAGGCCCGTCGGGGAGCGTTTGAAGATGTCCAAATCTGTTCAACGTGTTCGCCTCTGGAGCGCCTTACTTCGGTTTGGTTCGACGCCGTGGGGCAAGAGCACGCTTTAGAGCGTTTTGCGGGCGTTCAGGGCGGCGCTGATGGTGCCTTCGTCGAGATAGTCCAACTCACCGCCCACAGGCACGCCTTGGGCCAGAGAGGTTAGGCGCACGCGATCTTCGAGTTGGTCGGCGATGTAATGCGCTGTGGTTTGACCATCCACGGTGGCGTTGAGCGCCAGAATGACTTCGGTGATCTGTTCTGACGCCACGCGGTCGACCAGTTTGGGAATGGAGATGTCTTCGGGTCCGACACCTTCGAGCGCGGACAGAGTGCCGCCAAGCACGTGATAGCGGCCTTGAAAGACACCCGCACGTTCCATGGCCCACAGATCCGAGACATCTTCGACCACGCACAGCTCGCCCGTGGCGCGTTTTTCGGAGGCGCAAATGTCACAAATGTCGGTGGTGCCAACGTTGCCGCAGTTCAGGCATTCACGGGCGGAAACGGCCACGGCCTGCATGGCGTCTGCCAGCGGTGCAAGCAGAAAGCCACGTTTGCGAATAAGGTGCAGCACCGCACGTCGTGCAGAGCGGGGGCCAAGCCCGGGCAGCTTGGCCATCATCTCGATCAGCGTGTCTATGTCGGAACTGCTCATGTCTTGCGCCCTTTGCTGGGTCATCTCTGCCTAACTATAGCGAGAAGTGGCGGGGGGCGTGCAAGTTCTTTAGAACGGCAGTTTCATGTCAGCGGGCAGACCCAGCTCTGACGTGATCTTGCCCAGTTCTTCCTGAGCACGGTCCGCCGCCTTGGTCTGAGCATCTTTGATGGCAGCAAGGATCAGGTCTTCGACGACTTCCTTGTCGTCGCCGTTAAAGATCGACGGATCGATGTCGAGCGCCTTGAGCTCACCTTTGGCCGAAGCAGTTGCTTTGACCAGACCGGCGCCGCTTTCGCCAACAACCATCATGTTATGCAGCTCTTCCTGCATGTCGGTCATTTTGGCTTGCATGTCTTGGGCTTTTTTCATCATCCCGGCCATGTCGCCGAGGTTGCCGAGGCCTTTGAGCATCTGGGTCTCTCCTGAATTGTTGTTGTTGCCTAGATACGGGTCACAGGCCTTGTTTACAAGGTCGTGCCGTCATGTCGCGATCAGTCTTCCTCAAACGGATCCCATTCGTCCTCGACCTCGGGCAGAGCTTCTGCTTGCGCCTCGTTGGTGATCTCTTGGCGCGATTTGATGTCAGTGATCTTGGCCTTGGGGAAGGCGTCCAGCACGGCCTGCACCAGCGGGTGGTCCATGGCCTCGGACCGCATGGCGTTTTCGGCGGCATTGCGGATCTCGTCGACGGTGGCGGCGCCACCTTCGGAGACGATGATCACCGCCCAGCGGTTTCCGGTCCAGCGTTGCAACTGGGTGCCCAGGCGCTGCGCAAGATCCTTGGGCGCGTTTGGGGCGGGTTCAAATTCGATTCGGCCGGGCTGATAAGCTGCGAGGCGCAGGTATTTTTCGACCTGAACCCGCAGAACGCCGTCGCGGCGTGTGCGGATCAATTCGAGCACGTGTTCAAAGGTTGCGTAACGCGCCAGCGCTTGGTTGTCGGCCACCGCCAGCGCGGTCACGTTGCCGCCTTGGCCGCCGCCGCCGTTGGGCACAGCGCCGCCTTGGTAGGCGCCTTGCGTTGTCGCGCCTTCATGGCCCATCGCCGCGCCGCCGCCAGGGCCGCCGCCAGACGGTGGCATCGGCGGGCGCGGGGTGTCTTGCAGTTTGCGCACCAGCTCTTCGGGGCTGGGTAGGTCGGCCACATGGGTCAGGCGGATGATGGCCATTTCGGCGGCCATCATGGCGTTGGGAGCGGACGCAACCTCGTCCAAGGCTTTGAGCAGCATTTGCCACATGCGGGTCAGCACGCGCATGGGCAGGGTCTCAGCCATGGTCTGGCCGCGCGCCCGTTCATCAGGCGTGACCGTTGGGTCCTCAGATGCTTCGGGTGTGACTTTGACCACGGAAATCCAGTGGGTGATTTCCGCCAAATCGCGCAGCACGGCCATTGGGTCGGCGCCGTCAGCGTATTGGCTGGAGAGTTCGTTCAATGCGGCACCCGCATCGCCGCGCAGGATCATGTCAAAGAGATCAAGCACGCGGCCACGGTCAGCAAGACCCAGCATGGCGCGGACCTGATCGGCGGTGGTTTCGCCAGCACCGTGAGAAATGGCTTGGTCCAGCAGCGATGTGGCGTCGCGCGCGGAGCCTTCGGCGGCGCGGGTGATCAGCGCAAGTGCGTCATCGGCGATCTCGGCGTTTTCCGCGGTGGCAATTTTGCGCAGCAGGCCAATTTGGTCTTCGGGCTCGATGCGCCGCAAATCAAAGCGTTGGCAACGCGACAGGACCGTCACAGGCACTTTGCGGATTTCGGTGGTGGCGAAGATGAATTTCACATGCGCGGGCGGCTCTTCGAGCGTTTTGAGCAGCGCGTTGAACGCGCTGGTCGACAGCATGTGCACCTCATCGATGATGTAGATCTTGTAGCGGGCCGACGCGGCGCGGTAATGCACCGAATCGATGATCTCGCGGATGTCGTTCACACCGGTTCGAGAGGCGGCGTCCATTTCCATCACATCGACATGCCGGCCTTCCATGATTGCGACGCAATGCTCGCATTGGCCGCAAGGATCGGTGGTCGGACCGCCACCGCCATCCGGACCGATGCAATTCATGCCCTTGGCGATGATACGTGCCGTGGTGGTTTTGCCCGTGCCGCGAATGCCGGTCATGACAAAGGCCTGCGCGATGCGGTCGGCCTCAAACGCGTTCTTGAGCGTGCGCACCATGGCGGACTGCCCAACCAGATCAGCAAAGGTTTCGGGGCGGTATTTGCGCGCGAGAACCTGATAGCCTGTGTCGGGGGTGTCGGTCATAGTGAGGGCCTGTTTGGTCGGACGTGTTCGGGTCCGCCGGATTCGGAGGATCAGGCGTCAGGTTATGCGGGGCAGGGCGGCGCGTCCACCGGCAAAGCAGTTTGAGAGGCCGCATGCGCGCCGCGCGGATGGCGGTGCGCGTGTGGGGACGAGAGAAGGGGCCAAGGCATGGCGTTTGAGATTGTGGACTGGTCGCTTGGTGCCGGGACTGTTGCGTTAAGCCCGTTGCCAAACTCAGAAGCGGAGTTGGATGTTTTGCGGGCCTGGGCGCCTGAGGTGGTTGTCAGCCTGACATCTGCGGCGGAGATGGGCGTGGCTCTGGCGGGATTGCAGGGTGGCGACTGGGATTGGCGGCATTGTGAAATTGTTGATTTTGGCACGCCTGATGCTGAATTTGAGGCGGGCTGGCCGGAGATGTCGGCGCGACTCTTGCGCCGATTGCAAGCCGGAGGTCGGGTGCTGGTGCATTGTCGCGGCGGTTGTGGGCGGTCTGGTATGGTGGTTCTGGCGCTGATGGTGGCTTCGGGGGAGGCGCCGGAGGCTGCGCTTCAACGTCTGCGCGCGCGTCGACCCTGTGCGGTGGAAACCGATGCGCAGTTGGCGTGGGCCATAAGGGAAGAATTTGGGGAAAAGCATTAAGGAGCGGATTGGCAGAAACTCTCAATCTCTTGTCCGAAAAGCACAATGTAACTTTTCGGGCAACGCCCATATCCACTGTATCAGAACGACAGAGACCTTTGGAAACGGGTCGCATCCTTCTGATACGACGCCCTGATACGCGTCATAGCTATGCGTTGGCCTTGCCGACATTCCCTCCCTCCCTCCCCCAAGGCTGAGGCCGACGCATCAGCTTTTTCTTAGAAAACTCCGGATGGCCTCTGCTTGGTCAGGTTTGGCAAATTGGCGGGCGGCAACAAAAAAAGGCCGCTGCAGAGCAACGGCCTTTGTAATCATGTGGCGGGGTAACTTAGCCGCCGATTGTCTGGAGATAGGCAATCAAGTTGGCGCGGTCTGTGGCCTTGCGAAGACCCGAAAAGGACATCTTGGTGCCTGGTGCATAGCTTCTGGGGTTTGCGAAGAAACCGTCCAGTGCTTCTGCGGACCAGCTGTCAGTCACAGCAACCAAAGCGCCGGAGTAGTTAAAGCCGGCAACCGAACCGGTTGCACGGTCCACAACACCATAAAGGTGCGGGCCGGTGGCGTTGGCGCCATCTTCGAGTTTGTGACAGGCGCGGCACTTGCCAAACACTTTGGCGCCTTTGTCTACGTCCGCAGAGGCCAGAAGTTCTTCGAGGGTTGGGCCCTCTTCAACTGCGGCGTCGGTGCTTTCGCCGCCTTCTACTTCGATCACATAGGCCTGCTCTGCATGGCCATCGCCGTGGCCTTTGGGGCCGGTGTGATAAATGCTTTCAGCGGCCCAGGAGCCCAGCAGGAAGATCAGCAGAGCGCCGCAAAGCGCGCCCACTACTTTGGTCATTGTCATCGTGTCGAACATGCTACGTTTCCGTCTCGTGGCGTTTGACGCGTATCTATCCGCTTCCCCTTGAAGAACGCAAGGTATAGTTACCGCGACGAAACGCCCCTTGGGGTGGGAAATGGGAAGGAAATGTCGATGGGGACCAACAGGATCGCGTTTCAGGGAGATCTGGGCGCCTATTCGCATGAGGCCTGTCAGCAGGCGCGTCCTGATATGGAGGCCATGTCGTGTGGCACCTTTGAAGAGGTGATCGACGCTGTCAAAAGCGGTGCTGCCGACCTCGCGATGCTGCCGATTGAGAACACGACCTATGGCCGCGTGGCCGACATTCACCGCCTTTTGCCCGAGAGCGGTTTGCACATTATTGACGAAGCGTTTGTGCGTGTCCGGATCTGCCTGATGGCGGTTCCGGGTGTGGCTCTGGATGACGTGAAGTCGGTTCGGGCGCATCTTGTGTTACTGCCGCAATCGGCTGCGTTCCTGAAGGCCCACGGAATCGCGGGCATTTCGGCTGCTGACAGCGCCGGCGCGGCGCGGGAATTGGCCGAGGCCGGATTGACCGATCAAGGTGTGTTGGCGTCCGATCTTGCGGCGGAGACCTATGGGCTCAACGTTTTGGCCACCGACATCGAAGACCACGGGCACAACACGACGCGGTTTGTGATCATGTCGCGTGAGCCTGATTTGAGCCGCCGGTCTCACGGCAAGATGATGACCACGTTTGTGTTTGAAGTGCGCAACATTCCTGCCGCGCTTTATAAAGCGATGGGTGGGTTTGCGACCAATGGTGTGAACATGACCAAGCTGGAAAGCTATATGGTTGATGGATCCTTCACGGCGACCCGGTTTTATGCGGACATCGACGGCCATCCGGACGATCGCAACGTAGCACTGGCGCTGGATGAACTCAGCTACTTCACCAATCACGTAAAAATTGTGGGTGTTTACCCGTCAGCGCAGGACCGCTGAGGGCGCAACGCGGGTCGCTATGCCATGCGTGTGTAGCGGTCTTCCATGTCGCGACGCAGATTTGCCATCCGCTTGCCCAAACGGGTGTTGAGCGTGCCGCGCGCCAGTTTGAGCGATTGCAGCAGAAGTCGGGCAGAGAGCGTGTTGGCTTTGAAGCCGCTCCAGAATTGCAGGCGCGTGCGAGTGCGCGACAGGGCGACAAGTTCGACTTTGATATTAGATTCGATGCCCTGGGCCTTGCCATGCAGAGAGATTTCGTTTGGACGGTCAAACCCTGTGACCTCGAGGTCGACTTCGCGGGCCTTGCCGCGGAATTCAAAGGCGATGCGCCATTTGGCGCCAACACCGGCCCGAGACAAGGAATCCAAGCGTGACACATCGGCGCCGCGACGCAGGGCGGACCGCTCAAAAACCTCAAAATCAGTTACCATTTCAAAGACTTGTTCGATTGGTACGTCAATGTCTTCGCGTGCAGTGAATTCCATTTTGGTTGTGTCCCGACCCCAAGTGTTCGCGCCGTTACTGTCGCCTTAATCGAGCCGGTCCGCAAGCCAGTTGCGTAAAATGAAATGCGCAATTGCACCCTTTCGTGCAGGTTTAAGCACGGGATGTGCACCTGCAAAAGCTTGCAACATCTCTTCGCGGCTGACCCAAATTGCATCTTCGATTTCATTTTTGTCGATCGTGATGTCATCATTTAACGCAACACCGGCGCAGCCAAACATCAGCGAGGACGGATAAGGCCAGGGTTGGCTGGCGAGATAGGAGACGGGGCCGACGCGGATGCCGGCCTCTTCGAAGACTTCGCGGCGTACGGCGGCTTCGAGTGTTTCGCCGGGTTCAACAAAACCTGCGAGCAGAGAATACATGCCTTCGGGCCAGCCGGGGGAGCGGCCCATCAACACTCGGTTGCCGTGTGTTATCAGCATAATCACAACAGGGTCGGTGCGGGGAAAATGCGAGGTGTTGCAGGCGGGGCAGTCACGTTGCCACCCGCTTTGGACCATGCGACTTTCCTGACCGCAAGCGGCGCAGAACCGGTGGGACCGGTGCCAGCCATAGATCGCCTTGGCGGTTGCGGCGAGTTCCGCGTCGCGCGCAGTCAGGCGGGCCATCACGCCGCGCAATTCGCAAAATGCGTGGTCGCCGGGCAGGCTGGGGTGGGTTTGCACGCTGGCGTCAAAGAATTGACCCAAGCTGGCCGCGTCCACGTTGTCGGGCTTAAACGCCGAGACATCGCGGGCAAAAAGGGCGTGTCCCGCCTCGTTCAGGCCAAGCAGCACAGGGGGCACTTGAATGCCATCAAAAAGCGTGTGGTCCATTGGCAAGTGCACAAGATGTTCCTTGGCTTCCCCTCTACACAGGGGTTTGCCTCGCCAAAGGGCAATCGTTCTGCTCTCCGGGGCGGCCAGGAGAATGGCAATCGCGGCTTCGTCGCCGCGCAGCTCCGCTGCTCTGTTGAGGTCAGAGCCTCCGAATGTAACTGTTTCCGCGTGTTGCATAAATTCCTCCGCACCTGAGGCTTGCCATGTATGAAGGAAGCGGGCAATCAAAAGCGAACAGGACGCTCGGCGCCGTGCGACCTTTTGGTCATGTTGTCAGCTAAAACCCCATAAGTTGTGGATTTGAAATATAGATCGACCTATACTTGCGATAGTGCTGAGGGGCGCGCTGATAGTTGGAGCCGACAACAGGCTTTTGTTAAAAAGAGAGGATCAGTTTGCCTCGTACTTATGAAGTTGGGTCAGCACCCAAGTGCCTTAATGTGCGCTTGCTTGCCACCAGTGATGTCCACGCGCAGCTGTTGGCGTATGACTATTTCCGAGAAACGCGCACCGACGGGTCGTCATTGGCACGACTGGGGTCGCTGATTCGCGAGCTGCGCGACGGTGCTGATGCCTCGGTTCTGCTGGACAATGGCGACTTTTTGCAGGGCGGACAGATCGCCGAAGTCGACCTCGCGGACGTTTCTCAAATAGGTAACCCGGTCATCAGTGCTATGAACGCGCTAGGGTATGATGCCGTGGGCCTTGGTAACCACGAGTTTGATGTCGACGAACCGCTGTTGCGCAAGTCTCTGGCGCTGGCTGATTTTCCCGTTTTATGCGCCAACCTGATCCCCAAAGATGGCGAAGGCAGGTACGAGGGTATCTGGCAGAAACGGGTGATTGTACCCGTCCAAGCCCGTACTGAAGACGGATGTCTCGAGACAGTGAAGTTCGGCATATTCAGTGTTTTGCCGCCGCAAGTGGTAGACTGGGGCGCGGTACGACTTGCCAAAGGCGTGCGCGCTCGTGACATCGTTGCGACGGCGCGGGAGCAGGGGGCGGCCTTGCGCGCTGAAGGAGCGGACATCGTTGTCGCTTTGGCACATTCCGGGATCACCGCTGTTTCAGCCGCATATATGGCGGAGAACGCCGCGCCGGAAGTTGCTGCGCTTGACGAGGTAGATGTGATCATCGCGGGTCACATTCACGAACGATTTCCGCGTGACGGCTATCTCGACACAGCCGTAATCGACGGCAAGCGCGGAAGCTTGCATGGCAAGCCAGCTGTGATGCCCGGAGCGATGGCTGCGTTTCTAGGGAAAATTGATCTGCACCTCGTTCAGGTGGACGACAAGGCCGCAAGGGGCAGAATCTGGCGTGTCGATGGGTTTGAATGTGAAAACATCGCCGGCTGGACCCATATCGAAGATGCTGGAATCGTTGAGGTTTTACAGCCAGCGCAGCGCGCGGCCGTTAAGCGACTTGCCAAGGTCGTGGGGCATTTAGAACGGCCGGTCAGCACCTATTTTTCTATGGTGAAGGACGGTTGTGCGACGCGAATTCTGGCAGAGGCCAAGCTTGCTGCTCTGCGCGAGGAATTGTTCGGCACGCCGTATGAACATTTGCCGCTTTTGGCCTCTGTTGCGCCCACCCGATGCGGCGGGCGTGCTGGTCCGCTAAATTATGTGGACATCGCGCCGGGGCCGCTTCTGGAGCGCAGCATCGGACAGATGCAACCGTTCGCGAATTTCATCAGCCTGTTGCGTCTGAACGGCGCTGAATTGCTGGAATGGCTGGACATGGCGGCGAGTCTGTATGCCCAGATGGTGCCAAATCAACCGGACCAATGGCTTTTTGAGCGCGACACGCCTGCCTATAAACGGGAAACGGTCTATGGGGTGTCCTACGAAATCGACCTGTCAGGACCGGCTCGATATTCCCATGCCGGAGAGGTCTTGCGTCCGGGAAAGACCCGAATCCGCAACCTGACGTGGCAGGGTGAACCGGTGCGACCCACGCAAGAATTTCTGCTGGCGACAAATGATTTTAGAGCGGGCGGCGGCGGCAATTTTCCCGGTGTGAGCCCAAGCAAGGTCGTGCCGCTGCGGCCGATCCACATGCGCGATGCCTTGGTGAAATATTTGGCCGCCGGCGCTGTTTGTGCAGATCAAGCGGTCCCGTCATGGAGGTTCGCCAGACTGAGTAATGTCTCAGCCGTGTTTGAGACGGGGGCGGCCGCGATGCAATATTTTGACCTTCAGAACCTGCCGCTTACTCCCTTGGGGGCATCAGAGGACGGATTCCTGCGGTTCCGCATGGATTTGGATGATCCATATTGGCCAAGCTGAGCGCATAACTACACGGTCCTGATGGCTTGCATCCTGTTGATGAGCGCACTATATCGACGCTTGAGAGGTTGGCGCGGGCGAGCGCCTCGCCAACCCGGTCAGATCCGGAAGGAAGCAGCCGTAACGAGCCCCGCTTGGGTCGTTGTCCAGCCTCTCACCCACTTCCCCGCATATTTGCACGGCAATTGGCCCCATCCTGGGCCGCCGGTTGGGTCATCAGATTCCGATTGTTTGCCAACGCACGGCGTTTTCACGCTGAGTTGACGCAATAGGAACTTGAATGTTGCGCACCCACGCCTTTAGCTTGATGACAAAACAAATAGTGTGGATGACCGTGTCCGCTGGGGAGGCTTGAATGTCAGAAAAGACGATCAAAATTGCAGGTCCAATGTTTGACCGACGCGGCGCGATGCGCGTGATGGGTGGCGGGGCGGCTGCGATCGCGGCCGGATTGAAGGCACCAATGGCATTCGCCAGCGAGGAAGAGATCATCCGTTCGCACGGGTATTCGTTTTATGGCGATCTGAAATACCCTGCTGATTATCCACATTTCGACTACGTAAACCCCGACGCGCCCAAGGGTGGGCAAATCACCCTGAGTGCGCGCGGAACGTTTGACGGGTTCAACCGGTTTGCATGGCGCGGTAATGCGGAATCTGATTCTGGGGTTGTTGCAGAAGCGATGTTTGCGGAAATGCCCTGGGGCGGAGGCGCGCCGGCGGATTCGATCACCGACAGCTATTGTTTGATTGCGCGCGAGGTTGAGTATCCGAAAGACAAGACGTGGTGCGTGTTTCACATGCGCGATGATGTGGTGTTTCGCGATGGATCGCCTTTGAGGGCGCAAGATGCAGCCTTTACCCACAACCTATTCCTTGAGCAGGGCATTCGGTCCTACTCCCGCTCGGTAAAAGAGCGGATCTCTGGTGTGGAAGTGATCGATGATCACACGTTGCGATACACGTTTGCCGACGGGATCTCGCGCCGGTCTCTGATCGGACAGGTTGGTGGTACGCCGATTTTTTCGGAAGAGTGGTACAAACAAACAGGGGAGCGGCTTGATGAGCCGTCTATTCTTTCGCCTATGGCGTCCGGGCCGTACCAAGTGGGCGATTATGAGTTCAATCGCTTTGTGGTCTATGAACGCAACCCGAATTATTGGGGCTGGGACCATCCCGCCAACGTCGGGCGGCACAATTTTGATCGCATTCGGGTGGAGTATTTTTCGGATGCCACCGCAGAATTCGAAGCCTTCAAGGCCGGTGTGTACACATTCCGGACCGAAGGCTCGACCAAACAGTGGGCGACGGGGTACAACTTCCCGGCAATTGACCGCGGTGACGTCAAAAAAGAAGCGATCCCGCGCGGAACAGCGCCAAGCAACAGCGGTATCATTTTCAACACAATGCGTGCGCCGTTGAACAACCGGACCGTGCGCCATGCTTTGTCGTTGGCGTTCAATTTTGAATGGACCAAGGAATCGCTGCAGTTCGATTTGACCACACAACGCGACTCGTTTGTGCAAGGGCAGGACTGGGAAGCCAAAGGCGCGCCAGAGGGCGACGAATTGGCCTTCCTGCAATCGCTGGGTGACGTTGTGCCCGCCGATATGCTGACCGACGATGTGGTCATGCCGCATACGTCCAAAGCGTCGACGCCAATTGACCGGCGCAACAAGCGTGCTGCGCTGAAGCTGTTTGAAGAGGCCGGTTGGACGGTGAACGACGCGGGCCAAATGGTGGATTCAAGCGGCGCACAGATGTCGCTTGATTTTCTGGTGTTGTCCTCTTGGGACGAAACCCGACTGGCGAGCATCGACGCATTTGTCAAAACGCTGGCCAATTGGGGCGTCAAAGTCAAAGCCGACAAAGTCGACAGTGCGCAGGGTCAGCAACGCTTTTTGGATAAGGACTACGATCTGATCCACACCCGCATCCTGTCCTTCTCGACGGCGAGCACCTCGTTGCGCCAGCTGTTTGGGTCCAAAACTGCGGAAGTGTCGTCCTACAATCCTTCGGCGCTGCGCAATGACATGGTGGATGCCATCATCGACAAGGCACTTGCCGCAAAAACGCGGGCCGAAGAAATCACAGCGATGACTGCCTTGGATCGCGCTTTGCGTTATGAGCGGATCATCGTGAACGCAGGTTACGTTCCCGAAGCGTGGGTCGCGTATTACGACATGTTTGAGCGGCCGGAAAAGCTGCCGCCTTATGCGGTTGGATTGCTGGATTTCTGGTGGCTCAACCCGGAAAAAGAAGCGGCCCTGAAGGCCTCGGGCGCGTTGAGGTAACTGACTTTTGGGCGCATATATACTTCGAAGACTGTTGCTTGTGATCCCGACGTTGCTTGGGATCATGATACTCAATTTCACGTTGGTGCAATTTGTGCCGGGCGGACCTGTGGAACAGGTGATTGCCCGCGTTCAAGGCGAAGGGGATGTGTTTTCGGGCTTTGCCGGAGGCAATGAGGATGTGGGCGAGGAGACCTTTGGGTCTGACAGCGACTACTTGGGCGCCCGTGGATTGCCCAAGGAATTCATTGAGGAACTTGAGAAAGAGTTTGGTTTTGATAAGCCGCCGCTGGAGCGGTTTCTGTCCATGATGGGCAATTATATGCGGCTTGATTTTGGCGAGAGCTATTTTCGCAAAATCAGTGTGATTGATCTTGTTCTGGAAAAGATGCCCGTGTCCATAACACTGGGGCTTTGGTCGACCTTGCTGGCGTATTTGGTATCAATTCCGCTTGGCATCAAAAAGGCGGTCAAAGACGGCACGCCGTTTGACACATGGACCAGTGGCGCAATCATCGTGGGCTATGCCATTCCGGGTTTCCTGTTTGCCATCATGCTTGTCGTACTATTTGCGGGGGGCAGCTATTGGCAGATATTCCCGCTGCGAGGGCTGACCTCTGACAACTTTGAACAATTGACGCCATTGGGCAAAGCGCTGGATTACCTCTGGCACATTACGCTGCCAATTATTGCATCAACCATCGCGGCCTTTGCGACGCTGACGCTTTTGACCAAGAACAGCTTTTTGGACGAGATCAAGAAGCACTATGTGATGACCGCTCGGGCCAAGGGTTTGAGCGAAAAGCGTGTGCTTTACGGACATGTGTTCCGCAATGCGATGTTGATCGTAATCGCGGGTTTTCCTGCGGTTTTTATCGGTGTGTTCTTTGGCGGATCGGTTTTGATCGAGACGATCTTTTCGCTCGACGGCTTGGGCCGTCTTGCGTTTGAGGCCGCTGTGGCGCGGGATTATCCGGTGATCTTTGGCACGCTCTTTGTGTTTGGCTTGATTGGCCTTGTGGTCGGTATCCTGTCTGACTTGATGTACGTGCTGGTTGATCCGCGCATTGATTTTGAGAAGAGGGCAGGCTGATGGCACTTTCTCCTCTCAATCAACGGCGCTGGAGCAATTTTAAACGCAACCGCCGTGCGCTTTGGTCGTTGGTCGTTTTTTGCTTTCTGTTTGGCCTGTCTCTGTTTGCCGAGTTCCTCGCGAACGACAAACCGATTGTCGTCAGCTACCGCGGAGAAATTTTTACGCCGATCTTTAAGTTTTATCCCGAGACCACCTTTGGTGGGGATTTTAAAACTGAGGCGGTTTACAACGATCCGGTCGTGCAATGTTTGATCGCCACGGGTGGTGTTGAGGATTGCTTCGACATCCCCGAAGACATTCTGGAAGGTCTGGATGCTGGCAAATCGCCGGAAGAGTTGGAACTTGTTGAATATCAAAAAGGCTGGGCGCTTTGGCCGATCATTCCATACAGCTATGACACGCCGGTGGACCGTGCGGGCGCGGCACCTTTGCCGCCGGATAGTCAAAATTGGCTTGGAACGGACGACCGTAAGCGCGATGTGGTTGCGCGGGTGATCTACGGCTTCAGGCTGTCGATATTCTTTACGCTGATTGTGACCGTGTCCGCCAGCTTGATTGGTATTATGGCGGGTGCAGTGCAGGGTTACTTTGGTGGCTGGCTGGATCTGATCTTTCAGCGGGTGATCGAGATTTGGGGGGCCACTCCGAGCCTTTACATCATTATCATTATGTTCGCCATTTTGGGGCGAAGTTTCTGGCTGTTGGTCTTTCTCACGGTGCTGTTTGGCTGGACATCTTTGGTGGGTGTTGTGCGGGCCGAATTTTTGCGGGCACGCAATCTGGAATATGTACGCGCGGCAAAAGCTCTGGGCGTGTCCAACAGTGTGATCATGTTCCGCCACATGCTGCCTAACGCGATGGTGGCGACCGTGACAATGCTTCCGTTCATCGTCACTGGGACGATTAGCACCTTGGCAGGGCTTGACTTCCTTGGCTTTGGCCTGCCGTCCTCGGCACCAAGTCTTGGAGAGTTGACCTTGCAGGCGAAACAGAACTTGCAGGCGCCTTGGTTGGGGTTCACCGCCTTCTTCACCTTTGCGATCATGTTGTCGCTTTTGGTGTTCATATTTGAGGGCGTTCGGGATGCCTTTGACCCAAGAAAGACGTTTTCATGAGCATTCTTGAAGTCAAAGACCTGCGTGTGGCGTTTCAGCAAGATGGCGAACTGATCGAAGCTGTCAAAGGCGTTTCGTTTGCTGTGGACCGTGGTGAAACCGTGGCATTGGTGGGGGAATCCGGATCAGGCAAGTCGGTGTCGGCCTTGTCGACGGTTTCCTTGTTGCCGGGAAGTGCACGGGTTTCGGGATCCGTAACCTATGACGGTCAGGAAATGGTCGGCGCGAAAGAGAACACCTTGCGCAAGGTGCGCGGTAACGACATCAGCTTTATCTTCCAAGAGCCGATGACGTCTTTGAACCCGCTGCACACGATTGAAAAGCAACTGGGCGAGAGCCTCGCGCTGCACCAAGGGGTTGTCGGCAGCGATGCGCGCGGCCGCATTCTAGACTTGATGGAGAAGGTTGGCATTCGCGATGCGGAAAGCCGATTGAGTGCCTATCCGCATCAATTGTCTGGCGGTCAGCGACAGCGGGTTATGATCGCGATGGCGCTGGCCAACAAGCCGGATGTTTTGATCGCTGATGAGCCGACAACGGCGCTGGATGTGACCATTCAGGCGCAAATTCTTGAACTGCTGGCGGAGTTGAAGAAATCTGAAGGCATGGCGCTGTTGTTTATCACCCATGATTTGGGAATCGTGCGACGGATCGCGGACAAAGTTTGTGTGATGAAAGACGGTGAGATTGTCGAAGCGGGCCCCGTGGCCGAGATTTTCTCCAACCCAAAGCATGAATATACCCGTGCTTTGCTGAGCGCGCGGGCATCTGGCGCGCCGGAGCCGGTGGACGAGGCTGCGCCAGCAATGGCAGAGACTGATCAGTTGCGGGTCTGGTTCCCGATCCAGCAGGGTTTTTTGCGCCGCACGGTGGGGCATGTCAAAGCCGTGAACGCCGCGACGATTTCGGTTCGGGCGGGCGAAACACTTGGTATCGTTGGCGAGAGTGGGTCAGGCAAGACCACGCTGGCGTTGGCGATCATGCAGCTGATCGACAGTGAAGGTGACATCACCTTTGACGGAGATGATGTTCGGGCCTGGTCGACCAAACAATTGCGCGCACTGCGAAAAGATATGCAGATCGTGTTTCAGGATCCCTATGGCAGTTTGAGTCCGCGCATGACCTGCGAGCAGGTGATCGCCGAAGGTTTGGGCGTGCATGGCAGTCCGGACGGGCGCGCCACCCGCGCGGTGGTGGCTGATGTAATGGAAGAAGTCGGGCTCGATCCGGCGACGATGGACCGGTACCCGCACGAGTTTTCAGGGGGGCAGCGGCAGCGTATCGCCATCGCCCGCGCGATGGTCTTGCGGCCCAAACTGGTCGTATTGGATGAACCGACCTCGGCGCTGGATATGACAGTGCAGGTGCAGATTGTTGAATTGTTGCGGCGTCTGCAGCGCAAGTATGGACTTGCGTATTTGTTCATCAGTCACGACCTGCATGTAGTGCGCGCGATGAGCCACAAAATTATGGTGATGAAAGCCGGAGATGTTGTTGAAAGCGGCGAAGCAGCCGCGCTGTTTGACAACCCTCAGGCTGAATACACGCGCGAATTGCTGGCGGCAGCGCCGGTTGTTGAGGCCCCACCGGTCTGACCCAAAAAGAAAGACCGCAGCTGTGTGCCGCGGCCTGTGATGTGCGTGTGTTTCCAAAGATTAGATTGCAGCGCTGTGCTGTGCTTTGCTGTTGTCGTAGGCGTCAAACGCCCGCGCGATCATGCGGGTCAATGGGCGGGCATGATCCGGAATTGACAGGCCACTGGCGTCGATCGCCACCATATCCGGGAAGCGGGTCGCCACAGCTGAGAACAGCTGACTCAACCACGCGTAGGAGACATCGAAACGGTCGTGTATTTCCGCCCGATCAACGCGGAAGTCGCACATAAGAGCTTCAATTATGCGACCACGCACCAGGTCTTCTCCGGCAAACACATGCCCGCGTGATGTCGAGAAACTGCCGTCGCGGATTGCGCCTGTGTGAGCAGACGTGGCGGGGGCGTTTTGCGCATATCCTTGCGGAAAGCGCGCAATTGACGAGGCGCCAACAGCAAGCAGCACGTCGGCGGTGTCATCTGTGTAGCCTTGGAAATTCCGGCGCAGAGTGCCGTTGCGCTGCGCGACGGACAGACCGTCGGTCTTGGTGGCAAAGTGGTCGATGCCGATTTCGTCATAGCCGTCCCACAAGAAGAGTTTGCGCGACGTTTCATAGAGCGCGAGACGTTCTTGAGGCGTTGGCAAGGCGTCGGTCGGGATCATTTGTTGACGCTTGGCCATCCACGGTACGTGCGCGTAGCCATAGAGCGCCACGCGATCTGGTGCGAGCGACAACAGCTTTTGGACACTTTCGGTCATGCGCGCCTGCGTTTGGTGCGGCAGGCCAAACAGGATGTCGGCGTTCACGGACGCGATGTTGTGGGCGCGGATCATATCGACCGCGTCGCGGGTCACGTCATAGCTTTGGATGCGGCCAATTGTTTTCTGGATGTCGTCGTCAAAATCCTGAACACCAATCGAGGCGCGGTTCATTCCGGCGGCGGCCAGGGCAGCCATGCGCGGGGCGTCGATTTCATTTGGGTCGATCTCAACCGAGAACTCGCCGTTCGGCGCCATCGGGGCCACATCAAAGATGGCGCCTGCGAGGTCCTGCATCATGGCCGGATCCAATAGCGTCGGTGTGCCGCCGCCCCAGTGCAGGCGGGAGAAGGACACACCGTCAGGCAGGTGGGATTTCAAAAGTTTGAGTTCGGCTTTGAGCGTTTCGACATAGGCCGCGACCGGCGATAAGGTCGAGGTGCCTTGTGTGCGGCAAGCGCAGAACCAGCATAGTCGGCGGCAAAACGGCACATGCACATAAAGCGAGACTTGAGATCCGGCGGGGATTGCCTCAATCCAACTTACGTAAGTGTCTGGCGTTACGTCATTTTTAAAGTGAGGGGCTGTCGGGTAGCTTGTGTAGCGGGGCACTTTCGCGTCAAAGAGACCCAGCTTTGCCAATTGTTTTTCCTGTTCCATAAAAATAGGTATACTCAGCGCAAGGGCTAGGAAACTTTGACCCAGATCAAGAGCGAACATGAACCAGATTAATCTAACATCCGCCCAAATCCCGAGTGGGTGCCAAAACTGTGCCATCCGGCATCAGGCAGTCTGTTCGCGTTGCGAGCCAGATGAGTTGGATCGTTTGGAAGAGATCAAATATTACCGCACAGTCGAGGCTGGCCAAACCGTGGTTTGGACCGGCGATCGCATGGAATTTGTGGCCTCTGTGGTGACAGGCATCGCGTCGCTCACACAGACCATGGAAGACGGACGTACCCAAATGGTAGGTTTGCTTTTGCCCGGCGATTTCATCGGGCGGCCGGGACGCGAGTCTGCGGCCTACGACGTGGTTGCGACCACCAATCTGGTACTGTGCTGTTTCCGCAGAAAACCTTTTGAAAACATGATCGTGCAGACACCGCACATCGCCCAGAGACTGCTTGAGATGACGTTGGATGAGCTGGATGCAGCGCGCGAATGGATGCTTGTGCTGGGGCGGAAAACCGCGCGCGAAAAGATCGCGAGCCTGCTGGCGATTGTGGCACGGCGCAACGCCGCGCTGACGCTTCAGGGCACTGACGGGGAACTGCAATTTGATCTGCCGCTGACCCGTGAAGCGATGGCGGATTACCTTGGGTTGACGCTGGAGACGGTGAGTCGCCAGATATCGGCGCTGAAACGCGATGAGGTGATCTCGTTGGAGGGCAAACGGCATGTGATTGTGCCGGATTACCGACGCTTGCTGAACGAAGCGGGCGACGACTCGGACGGTGGAATGGTGATCTAGGCCACACACGCAGGTCGATTCGAAAAACGCCCGAACGCTGATGCGCCGGGCGTTTTTTGTGTCTGCATCCCGACGGTATCGCGTCGGTAAGCCGTCGGTGCGATTTTAATGTGCCATAAATACAGGCATTGTGGCTTGCTCCAGCATGTTTCGGGTCGCGCCGCCCAAAATGGCCTCGCGGAAACGGGAGTGACCATAGGCGCCCATCACGATCATATCGGCGCTTTTGTCGTTGGCGTGGCGCAACAGCACATCCGACACGCGGGGCTGTGTCTTGGACAGCACGTCGACTTCGACGTGCACGCCGTGGCGTGACAGGAACTGCGACAGCAACCCGCCCGGATCAGAGCGGTTGGGGCCGTGAACTGGTGGGTCAATGACCACCACATGCACCGCGTCAGCGGCTTTCAGGAACGGCAGCGCCGCGCGAGTGGCGACCAGCGCCTCGGCGCTTTCGTTCCAGCCGATGCACACTGTTTTGGGTGTTGTCACAGGCGCTGGCGCGTCTGGCACCATCAGCACGGGTGCCTGACCTTCAAAAAGCGCGGCCTCGATTGTGGGCTCAAGTTCGGTGCCGTGTTTGGGGCCATATGGTTTGGGCAGAATCACGAGATCTGCGAAACGGGCACGCTGTGCCACGTGGCGTCCAAGGTCGGCGATCTGGGCCACGCCCGAATCGCACGCCCATCGCAATTCGGATGCGCCGAGCACCTTTTTGCATTTCTCTTCGATGGATTCGGCCTCGGAGCGGGCGCGGTTGAGCATTTCCTGCATCATCATCGCATCCGCGCCAGCATAAAAGTATCCGTTTTGGCTGCGGTCTACCCCAAGGGCAAGGACATCCAAATGGGCGTCCTGCGACTCGGCGAGCGCCATGCCTTGGGCAAGCGGAGAGTCGGAGAAATCTGTGTCTGTCAGGACGCAGAGCAAAGATTTATAGGCCATCTTTTCGTTCCCGTGTTATTAAAAGGTGCACGTCAGAGTTAGCTTTTAAGCCGTGGACAGTTTCCCACCGCGAGCTGGCTTGTCAAATAAGGAATAGATTGTGGGCGCTTCGCCTTGACCCAGATCAAGGTAGGGTATCCGGCAGTCGGCGATTAACAGCTTAGTCTAAATCCGTTCGGACGCACAAAAAAATGAGCCGGACAAGACAAAGGGACGAAAAATGGTGAATTACTTCAAGCTAATCGTGCTTGGCCTCATCACGCTATTTGCGATGATGGCGGCCAATTTCGCACGAGATTTGGCTTATATGGTGCACGCCTGGATTATCATGGCGGTGTCATTTGGCCTGTTTATCTGGACGTTGCGTGGCATGGGACAAACGACCGTGCATCCGCAAGACGAATATATGGATGGCGTGGTCCGATATGGCGTCGTCGCTACCGCATTTTGGGGTGTTGTCGGCTTTCTTGTCGGGGTCGTCATCGCCTTTCAGCTCGCCTTTCCAGTGCTGAACTTTGAATGGGCGCAGGGGTTTGCGAACTTCGGGCGTCTAAGACCGCTGCACACGTCAGCGGTGATTTTTGCGTTTGGCGGCAATGCCTTGCTGGCCACCTCGTTTTACGTTGTGCAGCGCACCAGTGCGGCCCGGCTTTGGGGCGGCAATCTGGCGTGGTTCGTATTCTGGGGCTATCAGCTTTTCATTGTTCTGGCGGCAACCGGCTATTTGCTGGGCGGCACACAGTCCAAGGAATATGCGGAACCTGAGTGGTATGTGGACCTGTGGCTGACCGTTGTTTGGGTGGCGTATCTGGCTGTGTTCCTCGGCACGATCATCAAACGCAAAGAGCCGCACATCTATGTGGCAAACTGGTTCTATCTGTCCTTCATCGTAACCGTTGCGATGCTGCACGTGGTCAACAACCTGACCATTCCGGTGTCGATCTGGGGTTCCAAGTCGGTGATCGTCTGGGCCGGTGTGCAAGATGCGATGGTGCAGTGGTGGTATGGCCACAACGCCGTTGGCTTCTTCCTGACCGCTGGCTTCCTCGGCATGATGTATTACTTCATCCCGAAACAGGCCGAGCGTCCGGTGTTCTCATATAAACTGTCGATCATCCACTTTTGGGCTTTGATCTTCTTGTATATCTGGGCTGGACCGCACCACCTGCATTACACCGCGTTGCCAGATTGGGCGTCGACCCTTGGCATGGTGTTCTCGATCATTTTGTGGATGCCCAGCTGGGGCGGCATGATCAACGGCCTGATGACGCTTTCGGGCGCATGGGACAAGTTGCGCACCGATCCGGTCATCCGGATGATGGTGATCTCGGTTGGTTTCTACGGCATGTCGACCTTTGAGGGTCCGATGATGTCGATCCGCGCTGTGAACTCGCTGTCTCACTACACTGACTGGACAATTGGACACGTGCACTCCGGTGCGCTTGGTTGGAACGGCATGATCACCTTTGGTGCTCTGTACTTCCTGACCCCGGTTCTGTGGAAACGTGAGCGTCTTTACTCGCTGCAACTCGTGAGCTGGCACTTCTGGCTCGCCACCATCGGTATCGTGCTTTACGCAGCGTCGATGTGGGTGACCGGTATCATGGAAGGCCTGATGTGGCGTGAAGTGGATGCCAACGGCTTCCTGGTGAACTCGTTTGCTGACACCGTTGCTGCGAAGTTCCCGATGTACGTTGTGCGTGGTCTGGGTGGGGTCATGTTCCTCGCTGGGGCACTCATCATGTGCTACAACCTGTGGATGACTGTACGGAAGTCGCCGGCCAAAGAGGCCAGCCTGTCCGTCGCAGTCCCGGCTGAATAAGGAGGGCCGGAGCAATGGCAATTCTCGACAAACACAAGATCCTCGAGACCAACGCGACCCTCCTGCTGGTGTTCAGCTTTTTGGTTGTAACCATCGGTGGCATCGTGCAAATCGCGCCGCTTTTCTGGCTGGAAAACACCATCGAAGAGGTGGAGGGCATGCGTCCTTACACTCCCCTCGAGATAACCGGTCGTGAAATCTACATTCGTGAAGGGTGCTACGTCTGTCACAGTCAGATGATCCGTCCGATGCGCGACGAAGTGGAGCGCTACGGTCACTACTCACTGGCTGCGGAATCCAAGTGGGACCACCCGTTCCAGTGGGGATCCAAACGGACCGGTCCTGATCTGGCTCGTGTGGGTGGTCGTTACTCGGATGAGTGGCACGTAGATCACATGCGTAATCCGCAGAGTGTGGTGCCGGAATCGGTGATGCCCAAGTATGGCTTTCTTGAGAAAAAGAAAATCGATGGGAAATACATCGGTGATCTTTTGAACGCCAATGCGATTGTCGGTGTGCCTTACACCGAGGACATGATCGCAAGCGCGCAGGCCGACTTTGCTGCGCAGGCTGATCCGGACAGCGATTACGACGGGCTGCTTGAGCGTTACGGCGACAACGTCAATGTGCGCAACTTTGATGGCAATCCGGGTGTGAGTGAACTGGATGCGTTGATCGCATACATGCAGATGTTGGGCACGTTGGTTGATTTCTCGACCTTCACGCCGGACGCATCGCGCTAGGAGGGGAGACCATGGAAACATATTCTTTCCTCAGAGAGTTCGCTGACAGTTGGATGTTGCTGTTCTTGTTCGTGTTCTTCCTTGGAATCGTTGCTTGGGTATTCCGCCCGGGCTCGACCAAGGAATATCACGACACCGCCGACATCCCTTTCCGGCACGACGACAAACCCGCCACGGATAAGGAGGCGAGGCCATGAGCAAACCGTCAAAGAAATTCGACAATGATCCGTCCACAACAGGTCACAGCTGGGACGGCATCGAAGAATTCAACAACCCGCTGCCACGGTGGTGGCTGTGGACCTTCTATGTCTGCATCATCTGGGGCATCGGCTACACCATTGCCTACCCCGCATGGCCAGGCATCAAAGGGGCCACGGCAGGTATGTTGGGCTGGTCGACGCGCGCCAATGTGGCGGCTGACATCCAGAGCGCCGAAGACAAATTGGCGCCGATCAACGCCAAGCTGGAAGCGGCGGAATTGACCCAGATTTCGACGGATCCCGAGCTTGGGCCGTACGCGGCGTCGGCCGGGTCGGCTGTGTTCAAGACCTGGTGTGCCCAGTGTCACGGCTCTGGCGCCGCGGGTGCCAAGGGCTATCCCAACCTGTTGGACAACGACTGGCTGTGGGGCGGTGACATTGAGAACATCTATCTCACTGTGAAGCACGGCATTCGCAATGAAGAAGACGGCGATGCGCGGTATTCCCAGATGCCTGCCTTTGGTGATGACTACCTGGAAGATTCTGCCATCGACGCTGTCTCGAACTACGTGATGTCGCTGTCGGGTGAGCCGAAAGATGCGTCTGTTGTTGCAGCGGGTGCTGAGGTCTTTGCCGAAGATTGTGCGTCTTGTCACATGGAAGACGGCACAGGCGATCGGGACCAAGGGGCACCAAACCTCGCGGACGCGATCTGGCTCTATGGTGGCGACTACGACACCATCGTGGAGACAGTCACCTACAGCCGGTATGGCGTGATGCCGTCGTGGGGCAATCGCCTGAGCGAAGCGCAAGTGCGGGCCGTGTCTGCTTATGTGCACCAACTTGGTGGCGGCGAGTAACACCGCGCCTCAGGGCAAATGATTTGGGCCATCCTTCGGGGTGGCCCTTTTTGTTGGGACGGGTGCGGGGCCTGTCAAAAACTTTCGCTGCGGCCGGCAAGATTGACCGAGATCAAAGTCGCGCGCGGGAATCAGGCTTAAGCTATTGTTAAGAGGTCGCTGCGCCTAGGTCCGGCGGCTCTTGGATGCCCTGTCACAGGGCAATGGTATCGGTCTTTCCGTCCTGTTCGCGCGTTTCCTGGAAAGGCCGATACCCTATTCCTCCCACTTTTTCGGAAAAACGTCTTGCGGATTGCGCCAATTCATTCGCGCATTGTGCCAATCCGGTGGGACTTGTGCCATAGTGTGGCGTCGTATTGTCGGTCAGGGGACCATTGATGCAAAAGCAGCCACGTTATCCAATTCAGAAGATGTCGATGCAGATGTTTGATTTGTTGGGTCTGCCCACCGAGAGAATCCTCCGACGGGCGGGTATGCCGTCCGATTTCGTGCAACAGGATCCCCGCGGCATCACTGCGGCGCAGTTTTATGCGGTTTGGGACGCCATAGAAGAAGAAGCGTACGGCCGCGACATTCCGATGCGCATGGCGCGCGCGCTTGCCAAGGGACCGTTTGCGCCGGCGCTATTTGCGTTTTCCTGTAGCCCCAACATCGCTGTCGGCCTAGAGCGGTTGGCGGTGTTCAAGCCATTGGTCGCGCCGATCCGGTTGGGGATTACCCAAACCAAAACTGAGGTGAAACTGGACTTTGCCACCTCCGATCCGGCATTTGTCATGCCGGACATCATGATTGCCTTTGAGTTGGTCTACTTCCTTGAAATCTGTCGCAATTTCACGGGTGTGGACATTGTGCCTGTAGGCGTTGAGATGCCGCATTTGCGGGTGGATCAGGGCGATTATGATCGGTTTTTTGGGCGGCGTGCGGCTGATGGCGGCGGCCCCAGCCTAACCCTTTCGCGAGAAGACGCGTATCGACCGCTTATCTCGGAAAACGCCGAGCTTTGGGCCGGGTTTGAACGGGAATTGACCAAGCAGTTGGCCGAGCAAAAGCGCAACACGCCGATGGCGCTGCGGGTGCGCAACGCGCTTTTGGAGCTTTTGCCAGCGGGGCAGGCATCGGTGGACGCAGTCTGTGCGCGATTGCTGACAAGTCGTCGCAGCCTACAGCGCCATTTGAGCGCCGAAGGCGAAACGTTTCAGAACGTTTTGGATGCGACGCGGTCGGATTTGTCGATGGTCTATTTGCGGCGCGGCGACATGAGTGTCGAGGAGATCTCTTATTTGTTGGCCTATCGCGACCCGAACAGTTTTTACCGTGCGTTCCACAGTTGGACCGGATTAACACCCAGTCAGGCGCGGCTGGAGGAGGCCTGAAAAACCAAGGCCTTGCTAAAAGTTGACTCAGAGATGTGTGATTTGACACAGGTCAAAGCTACAAAGTGCTAAGATGGGCGAAATACCGCTTAGATTTCATTGCCATGAGTGAGTGATTCCGTGACCACGCCCCCCGAGCCTTCGCTGTATGCGGCCCGCGAGCCGATTTTCCCCAAACGTGTGAAAGGCAGCTTTCGGAGCCTGAAGTGGTACATCATGGCGTTCGCCTTGGGGGTCTATTACCTGATGCCGTTGTTGCGTTGGGACAGAGGCCCCAGCCTGCCGGATCAGGCGGTTTTGATCGACCTTGGAAGCCGGCGGTTTTTCTTTTTCATGATCGAGATTTGGCCGCACGAATTTTACTTCGTAGCGGGTTTGTTGATCATGGCGGGGCTTGGGTTGTTCCTGTTTACCTCGGCAGCGGGGCGGGTGTGGTGCGGCTATGCCTGCCCTCAGACGGTCTGGACCGACTTGTTTATTCTGGTGGAGCGCTGGATCGAGGGTGACCGCAACGCGCGCCTGCGTCTGCATCGCCAGAAAAAGCTCGATTTCCGCAAAGTGCGCCTGCGGGTGACCAAGTGGATTTCGTGGCTTTTGATCGGGCTCGCGACCGGCGGGGCTTGGGTGTTTTATTTTGCGGATGCGCCTACGTTGGCCGTGGATCTGGTGACCGGTCAAGCGCATCCGGCGGCCTATACCACTATGGCGATCTTGACGCTTACGACCTTTTTCTTTGGTGGTTTTGCGCGCGAACAGATTTGTATCTATGCCTGCCCGTGGCCGCGCATTCAGGCCGCGATGATGGACGAGGATACGCTGACCATCGGGTATCGCGAGTGGCGCGGGGAGCCACGCAAAGCGCGCGGCGTTGACGAGGACACTCAAGGCGATTGTATCAACTGCATGGCGTGCGTGAACGTGTGCCCTGTGGGCATCGATATTCGCGATGGACAGCAGATGGAGTGCATCACCTGCGGATTGTGCATTGATGCGTGTGACGACATCATGGACAAGATCGGCAAGCCGCGCGGGTTGGTTGATTATCTGGCTCTGTCAGATGAACCTCGGGAGCGCGATGGCGGCGCCCCGCGTCCGGCCTGGCAGCACATTCTGCGGCCCCGGACGATCCTTTACACAACGCTTTGGTCCGTGGTGGGCATCGCGCTTGTGGTGGCTTTGTTCATGCGGTCAGACATTGAGTTGACGGTGGCGCCGGTGCGTAACCCGACCTTTGTGACTCTGTCGGATGGGTCAATCCGCAATACATATGAGGTGCGCTTGCGCAACAAACATGGCGAGGACCGCCCGTTCCGGATTACAGTAAAAGGCGATTTGACCTTGCGGATTGATCTGGAAGGCACGGCATATGAGACAGTCACGGTGCCAGCGGACCAGATGCTGAACCAGCGGGTCTACGTGATCGCGCCCAAAGGCTCGGAACCGGCAGCCGGCGATTTGACGCCGTTCCGGTTCTGGATTGAGGACATCAGCAACGGAGATCGTGTACACAAGGATACGGTCTTTAACGGAAGGGGCACAAGATGAGCGAACGTAAGTTCACCGGCCGCCATGCCTTGATGATTTTTGTCGGGGCGTTTGGCATCATTATCGCGGTTAATTTGGCGCTGGCCTACAACGCGGTGGCAACGTTTCCGGGGCTGGAAGTGAAAAACTCCTATGTGGCGAGCCAAGAGTTCAACACAAAGAAAGCCGCGCAGGAGACATTGGGATGGACCGTCGACGCGCGCGCCAAAGGCGGGCTTTTGATCCTGTCGATCACCGATGCGGACGGCAAGCCGGTGCAAGTCAGCGCGCTGGATGCGGTGCTTGGTCGGGCGACCCATGTCCAAGACGATACACGTCCGGATTTTCAGTTTGATGGCACTGCTTATGTGGCGCGTGAAGAGCTGGAGCCCGGCAACTGGAACATCCGTATGAAAGCGACGGCGCTGGATGGTACGGCGTTTGAACAACGTGTGGTGCTGCGGGTTCAGAAAGGCTGAGTATGACAGCAGCGCTGCGTCCCTCGATTTCTGCCTGTCCGGCCTGTGATGCAGCCCCTGCGGCGGCGGCTTTGGCTGAGGCTGCGCCGCTGCCGGACGCACGGATTGCTTTATCGGTGCCCTCGGTGCACTGCGCGGCGTGCATTTCCACAGTAGAGACCGCGTTGGCGAAACATCCGGGCGTGAAATCGGCGCGGGTGAACCTGACGTTGAAGCGGGCTTCGGTCGAGGCGGACGCGGAAATCACCGCAGCCGATTTGACCAAAGTTCTGGAAAGCGTCGGCTATGAAGCGCATGAACTGGACGCTGGCACGCTAAGCGCAACGGAAAATGACAAAGCGGGGCGCGATTTGTTGATGCGGCTGGCGGTGGCCGGATTTGCGTCGATGAACGTGATGTTGTTGTCGATTTCGGTCTGGTCCGGGGCCGAGGCAGCGACGCGTGATTTGTTCCATTGGATTTCTGCAGCGATTGCTCTGCCCACGATCCTGTTCTCCGGCAAGCCGTTTTATGTCCATGCGTGGGCTGCGCTGAAACACAAACGTCTGAATATGGACGTGCCAATCGTGTTGGCGATTGTGTTGGCGGTGGTGACCTCGCTTTGGGAGACGTCGCTGTCGGGCGAGCACGCCTATTTTGACGCGGCTTTGGCGTTGGTATTTTTCCTTTTGGCGGGGCGGTATCTGGATCACCGTACGCGCGCGGTGGCGCGATCTGCGGCTGAAGAGTTGGCCGCGCTTGAAGTGCCGCGCGCCACACGGATTGCCGGCGGCGCCGAAGAGACCGTTCAGGTGAGCGCACTGGCCGTGGGGGATCTGGTGCTGGTGCGCCCAGGTGGGCGGATGCCCGTGGATGGAGAGATCATCGAAGGGCGCAGCGAGCTGGATCGGTCGCTGCTAACGGGCGAAACCCTGCCTGTGTTTGCGGAACCCGGCCTTGGCGTCAGCGCGGGTGAGGTCAATCTGACAGGACCGTTGGTGGTGCGCGCAACCGCCGTGGGCGAAAAGACAAGTTTGCACCGCATGGCCGATCTGGTGGCCGTAGCCGAAAGTGGGCGGTCCAACTACACCACGCTCGCCGATAAGGCGGCGAAGCTTTATGCGCCGGGGGTTCACATTCTGTCGGCGTTGAGCTTTCTGGGCTGGTATCTTTTCACCTTCGATTTGCGCACGGCGCTGAATATTGCGGCCGCGGTTTTGATCATCACGTGTCCCTGCGCACTGGGGCTTGCTGTGCCTGCCGTGACTACAGCGGCTTCGGGGCGCCTGTTTCGTAAGGGCATGTTGATCAAACATGCCACCGCGCTTGAGCGCTTGGCGCAAGTTGACACGGTGGTTTTTGACAAGACCGGAACCTTGACGGCCGGGACGCCGGAGCTGACAAATGCGGATGCGTTTTCGAAAGAGGAAATGAGCGTTGCACTGGCGTTGGCGATGGGATCCTCCCACCCGCTGAGCCAAGCGATTGCAAAGGCCGGGCAAGCGGCGGACATTCGGCCCGCGCGGCTGAGCGAAATCGAAGAGGTTCCGGGGTACGGCACACAAGGGCGGCTGGATGGCACGCTTGCGCGGCTGGGTCGGGCCAATTGGGTTGGTGCAGAGGCACGCGAGCAAACTTCGGCACATCTGCTGATCGGGGATAGCCCTGCCAAGGCGTTCCTGTTTGCGGATGCGTTGCGGGCTGGGGCCGAAGAGGCCGTGAGCGCGCTGAAGGAAAGCGGGCGCGAGGTCGTGCTGATCTCCGGTGACACGACTGGCGCTGTTGAAACGTTGGCGAACCGGTTGGGTATTGCCCGTTGGGTGGCGGAAGCCTTGCCAGAAGACAAAGCCCGTCGGGTGCAAGTGATGACAGACAATGGCCAACACGTTTTGATGGTGGGCGATGGCCTGAATGATACGGCGGCACTGGCGGCAGCGCATGTGTCGATCTCGCCTGCGTCGGCGCTGGATGCTGCTCGGGTGGCGTCCGATATCGTCTTGCTGGGAGGGGATCTGTCACCCATTCCCGATGCCCTGAGTACATCTAAATCTGCGATCAAACGTATCCGCGAAAATTTCCGTATCGCGACGGTTTATAACATCGTTGCGGTGCCGCTGGCGGTGGCCGGATTGGCGACACCGTTGATTGCTGCCTTGGCGATGTCGCTGTCGTCAATTACAGTCTCGCTGAACGCGCTGCGCTTGAGGTGATCCCATGCAGATCCTTGCTTATCTGATTCCGATATCGCTCTTTTTAGGGGGCGTGGGCCTTGTGGCCTTTGTCTATACCGTGCGTTCGGACCAATACAGCGACCCCGACGGCGACGCGCAGCGTATCCTGTCAGGGCAGTACGACGACAAACCTAAGACGTGAAATGACCGCACCGACATCCATGCGACGGCGGAGACAGTCAGAGGTGATCGCAGCTGTGGCTAATTAAGATGGACCGAGCGTGTAGCAGGTGATCTGGCGCGCTTGCAGACGTCGACAGGCGAGGTCTGCGGTTTCTTGGGTCATGCCCATAAAGTTGGCCTCAAACCCACGTGAGTTTTTGACAACTTTTCGCAGAGATCCATCCAGCGTCGACATTTCTGCCAGCGCGGTTTTCAGCAACATCTTTTCGGCGGCATAGCGGCTGCCGTAGCGGCCAACGTTAATGCCCCAATGCCGTCCGCCCGAGGTCGAGATACGGGTCACAACCTTGGGTTCAGGGGGGGCTTGTGGCGCAGGCTCAGCCTTGGCCAAAACCACGCCGGAGTCGGTTTGGGCTGCCAGCAACGCGGACTGGATATCATGCTCGATGACTTTGGCTTCGGCCACGATGGTGCCTTGATTGTCGACGGTCACAGGCGCTGTTTTCGGGGCACCAATGCTTCCGGGACGCAGCTTGGGGCGCAAGGATTTTTTGACGGCGGTGGTCACGCGAATGGTTTTCCCAACGCTTTTTGCCGACCCCGTGTAGTTGGGCATACTAGGCTTACGGAGGGCCACTGCGGTACCGGTGCGGGAGAACCCGAGATCCAAAAGCTCTTTGACGCGGGCGTTGCGGGTGGCTGTTGAACGGCCACCAAACACAGTTGCGATCACACGCTTGTTGCCTTTTTTCGCAGAGGCAACAAGGTTGAACCCGGCGGCGTTGGTGTAGCCGGTCTTGATTCCGTCAGCACCAGCATAAGCGTTCAGCAAACGGCGGTTGGTGTTATTCACGGTCGCAATGCCTGCATTAATGGAGCGGCGATTGAACAGATGGTAGTACTCTGGATAGTCGTAAAGCATGTGCCGCCCAAGCGTGGTCATGTCCCGCGCCGTGGATAGGTGTCCGGATTCGGTCAGTCCATGTGCGTTTTTAAACGTCGTGTTGGACATGCCCATTGCTTTGGCTGTGCGATTCATTCGGCGGGCAAACGCGGCCTCGGATCCCTCGATGGCCACACCAATGGCGGTGGCGGCATCATTTGCGGATTTTACCGCTGCTGCACGGATGAGATACCGTAGCGCGATCCGTTGACCAGCTTGCAGCCCAAGCTTGGAGGGCGGCTCGGCTGCGGCGTGTTTGGTGATTTTCACTTTTTTGTCGAGCGAGATCTCACCGTTCTCCACCGCCTCAAAGGCGATGTAGAGCGTCATCATTTTGGTCAAAGAAGCAGGGTGCAGACGGCTGTCGGCGTTGCGTGAGTGCAGCACCTTGCCCGAGCGGGCGTCTACGACCATCGCCGCATAAGGCGCAGCAAAAGACACCATGGGCGTCATGCACATGGTCACCACAAGTAGAAAAACACCTAGCCCTGCACGGGCCGGCCATATACGCCGAACCTTCAAGAGAACTGCCCTTTTTATCTGCCTCAAGCCGCCGGTTTTCCGGTCTGGCCAATTATTATTGACGCGACATTAACACAGGCCACGCTTTGAATAAAGTCCATGTTTCCGAAGATTTGCACGACTGACTTAAGGTATCTAAGGGGTTTTTGACGTCGCTTGGGGCGAGATTTGGGGGCTGCGTGAGGGCAGGCTACTACATATGCGATAACGGGTGGCAAATGGGCTGGTTCAACCAATTTCAGATATTAACGCAGGCAAATCACCTAGTCGTGTGAGCGCGTGAAACCGTGCGCTGTGCGTTGGCGCGTCGTCGGTCTCCAATGCCCAAGCTACGCCATGCGGAACATGCACTGCCCAGCTGCCCACGCTGATGGCTGGCACAATGTCTGAGCGCATGCTGTCACCCACCATCATCGCCCGTGCCGGCCCGTCTCCATGTCTGCAAAAGGCCTTTTGGTAGACGTCCGGCGTCTTGTGGGAGACGATTTCGACCCAGTCGAACAAGTCACCAAGGCCGGATTGTGCCAGCTTGCGTTCCTGATCGAGCAGGTCGCCTTTGGTGATCAGCAGAATTTTATGACTGGATGCCGTGGCCTCGACCACCTCGGCGGCGTCGGGGAGCAGGTCAATCGGATGGCGCAGCATGTCGCGACCGGCGGCCATGAGTTCGCTGATCACGGCGGCGGGGACTTTCTCGTCGGTGACCTCGATGGCGGTTTCGATCATCGAGAGCACAAACCCCTTCACGCCAAAACCGTAGTGGCCGACGTTGCGACGTTCTGCCTCCAGGAGGCGGCGCTCCAGATGTTCGGGGTCTGTAAAATCCCGCAAAAGATCGGCAAAATGCGCCTGCGTCAGGCGAAAGAGTCGCTCTGTGTGCCAGAGCGTATCGTCGGCATCAAATGCGATTGTACTGAGATTTTGGGCCATTGTGAGGGTCCGATGGTGCGTCGCCCCTTTTCTAGCGCGTGGATCAGTCTATATAAACACGAAACGGGAACCGCGAAACTTGCCACAGGTACAAATGTCTAAGTTCAACTTGGTGATGTCCAACGACAAGGACGATGACGGCGACGTAGGTGTCGCCGTTAAAACGCGTGCGAAAACCAAACGCCCGCCGATGTACAAAGTCCTGCTATTGAATGACGATTACACGCCAATGGAATTTGTCGTGCATATACTTGAGCGGTTCTTTGGAATGACACACGCGCAGGCGTTCGAAATAATGCTGACTGTGCACAAAAAAGGTGTGGCAGTTGTTGGCGTCTTTAGTCACGAGGTGGCTGAGACCAAAGTCACGCAGGTGATGGACTTCGCCCAGCGTCATCAGCACCCGCTGCAATGCACCATGGAAAAGGAGTGATCCGCAGGTCGGGTCACAGAAAATCATGTCCACATCCAGATTGACACTTGCTGTGCGAGAGCATGGCCTGACATTGCCGTCCGAAGGGCGGATTGCGGTTTTTGCCCCGCGCCTTGATACGGACCTCAGTGCGATGGATCGCGCCCGGGTAGAAGTCATTCAACCGCTCAAGCCGGACCATGACGGATTTGCGCAAGCGGGATTTGAGACGGTGATCGCAGAAACGGACCGTTATGGCGTTGCAGTGGTGATTTTGCCCCGCGCCAAAGCGCAGGGACGCGATCTGTTGGCCCGCGCTGCGGCCTGCGCTGATTTTGTGATTGTTGACGGACAAAAGACCGACGGGATCGAGAGTTTTCTGAAAGAATGCCGCAAGCGGGCGGATCTCAGCGGGTCGGTGTCCAAGTCGCACGGACGGATTTTCTGGTTCGAGGGCGGCGATTTTGACGATTGGCGCGCGCCAGAAACGCAGGACGCCGGCGAAGGGTTTGTGACCCGCGCCGGAGTGTTTTCCGCAGACGGCGTTGATCCGGCCTCACGGGCTCTGGCAGCGGCGTTGCCGCCAAAGTTGGGCCGGGTGGTGGCGGATCTGGGCGCGGGCTGGGGGTATCTGTCGGCGCAAATCCTGAAGCGGGACGGCGTCGAAGTGCTGCATTTGGTTGAGGCTGACCATGTTGCTTTGGACTGCGCAAGGTTGAACGTGACGGACACACGCGCGCAGTTTCATTGGGATGATGTGCGTGATTTCAAGCCGGGCAGTCGCGTCGACACGGTCGTGATGAACCCGCCGTTTCACACAAGCCGCAGGGCAGAACCCGATCTGGGTGTGCAATTCATTCGCACGGCGGCCAAGGTGTTGGCCCCGTCAGGGCATCTCTGGATGGTGGCCAACCGGCACTTGCCGTACGAGGCGGCGTTGCGGGAAAGCTTTGTTAAAGTGGATGAGGTTGCGGGCGACCGGAGCTTTAAAATCCTGCATGCGCAGAGACCATCTCGCGCTAAACGGTAATTCGGCGTAAGTTCGTGCGGAATCGCGACGGAGCTATGGGGATCGTTCATGTCATTTTCTATTGCTGGTAAGACGGCCATCATCACTGGATCGGCCAACGGCATTGGCCTTGCCATCGGCCGGCACTTTGTCGACCACGGCGCCAATGTGATGTTCGCGGATATGGATGAGAAACGCTTGATTGCGGAACTGGGTGAGCACAGTGACGAAGGCAGTGTGCGGTATTTTGCCGGCGATCTGCGCGAAAAGCTCACGATCAACAACCTGATCTCGGCCACAATAGATGCCTTTGACCAGGTGGACATTTTGATCAATGGCAGCCGGCAAGTGATTGCGTCTGAACCGCTTAATCCGGACGACACCACAGTTGATGCGATGTTGCAGCAGAACCTGATGACCTCGTTGAAGTTGTCGCAGATGGTGGCGCGGCGGATGATTAAGCAGGCTGAAGGGCGCGATGAGGGGCAGGTCGGCTCGATCGTCAACCTCAGTTCCATTGCGGCGCAACGGGCGCATCCCGATCTGTTGGGTTATTCCATTGCGACAGCTGCATTGGATCAGTTGACACGGTCGCTGGCCGTGGCGCTTGCACCGGAGCGCATTCGTGTGAATTCTGTGGCGTTTGGGTCGGTTATGTCGGCCAGCCTGAAGAACACGCTTAAGGAAAACAGTCAGTGTCGGGAAGAGATCGAGGATTGCACGCCTTTGGGCCGCATTGCGGCGCCCACCGAATTGGCGGACGCGGTCCAGTTTTTGGCCTCTGAAGGGTCGGGGTTTATGACAGGTCAGATCGTGACGCTGGATGGAGGCCGGTCGCTGGTTGATCCGGTGTCGACACCGGCGCATTGACGCGGGTGTCTCTCTGATACTGGTCTGACACGGCGGCGCCTGCTAAGCCTTTGGCAAGACCGGAGTGAGGGGCAAAATGACCGACCAAATGGAAGATGAACGCGCACAGGCGAGTGCCTGGTTTCGCAGCTTGCGTGACGAAATTGTTGCGGCTTTCGAAGGGCTTGAAAATAGCCATGCCAAAGGCCCTTTTTCGGAAACACCTGCAGGCCGGTTTGAAGTGACCGAAACAAAGCGCGCGTCCGACGATGGATCAGATGCCGGTGGCGGCCTGATGTCGGTGATGCGCGGCGGGCGTGTTTTCGAAAAAGTCGGCGTGAATGTCTCCACTGTATATGGCGAATTGGGAGAGCGGGCGCAGGCGGCGATGGCCGCGCGCAAAGGCATTCCCGGTATGAAAAATGATCCACGTTTTTGGGCGTCGGGTATCAGCCTCGTGGCGCATATGCAGAACCCGCATTGTCCGGCCGTGCACATGAACACGCGCATGTTCTGGACCCCGCATGCGTGGTGGTTCGGCGGAGGATCGGATTTGAACCCCTGTCTGGAATATGATGCCGATACCGCGCATTTCCATGGCGTCCAGCAGGCGCATTGTGACCGCCACGGTGCGGCGCATTATCCGCGCCTGAAGGCTTGGGCGGATGAGTATTTCTATATCCCGCACCGCAAACGCGCGCGCGGCGTTGGCGGAATCTTCTTGGATGATCATAATAGCGGCGACTGGGAGGCTGATTTCGCCTTCATTCAGGACATTGGCCGCGCCTTTTTGCCCGCCTTTGTCCCTCTGGTGGAAAAACGCCGTGATGCAGATTTTGGCGAGGCTGAGAAGGATGCGCAACTGGTGCATCGCGGGCTCTATGCTGAATACAACCTAGTGTATGACCGGGGCACCAAATTTGGTCTTGAGACCGGACATGATGCCAATGCTGTCCTGATGAGCCTGCCACCATTGGCGAAGTGGGTTTGAAACAAAAAAGGCGGGCTAGGGCCCGCCTTCAATGATTTTAGTTTCTGATTTAGCGCCGTTTTTTGGCCATGCGAATGTCACGGCACAATAGGCCATGCGCCAATTCAATCTCGTCATGGTCGCCGCGGATGGCGGTGATTTCAGCCGCGCTGCCGTTTAAGCGGATACGCAACGCTGCCTGACCCGCGGGCATGTCACTGCGGCGGACATAAATGCTTTTGACCTTGCTTAGATGGATGCGACGCACGGCCTTTTGGCGGTCCTGCCGGTTAAGCGCAGACACCACGACCTCGCCTTTGGTCGGGTCGAAACGGATTTCGCTGCGGTGGCCGCGTACCCCGAAATGGTAGATGGCCATGCCAACCAGTGAAAAGGCGATCGACAACAACGCTTTGGTTGAATCCGCACCACCAGCGAAGCTGATATTGGGTAGAGCCCATTGCACCAGCGCGCCCATCACGAAGGTCAGCCCAACAAAACGCAGAATTGTCTCGCTTCTGCCGGAGTGCTGGAAGCGCCCGTTGGTTTCGCTAAAGCTGTAGCCCGAGTCGACCGGGGCAGCGTTCAATGTGTTCCAGCTGTCGGCACCCAATGTGCCAAGCCGTGTCATTGCGTTCATCAGTCCATCCTCTGTTCACGCGTCGCAGTCAGAATTGCTGCGAAACATGGCCAAATCGTGATGGGATTGGTGCGGAATGAAGGTAATTAACGCCGCGGAAAGGTTAAGAGCGCCAGGCGAAGAACCCTTCACCGGCTTGGGCGAGAAGGTCGCGCGCCATCGCTTCGCCCAATTCGGCGCCGTCCTCTATGGGGGCGGTACGGTCATCGGCGATGCTTTCTGAGCCGTCTGGGCGCAGGACTTCTCCCCGCAAACGCAGGGTCGATCCATCCAACTCGGCAAGGCCCGCGATAGGCGTATCGCAAGACCCGTCCAGCGCGGCAAGGAAGGCGCGTTCTGCAGCGAGGCGCTGACCTGTCGGTGTGTCGTGCAGCGCTTCGAGAAGCGCTGCGGTGGCGCTGTCGTCGGCGCGTCGTTCGATGCCAATCGCACCCTGCGCGACAGCGGGTAGCATATCCTCGGGCTCGATTGCGGAGGCTGCGACGTGCGACATGCCAAGACGGTTCAAACCTGCCATTGCTAGGAACGTACAATCCGCGACGCCGGCAGAAAGTTTTTTCAATCTTGTCTGCACGTTACCACGAAATTCCACTGCGTTCAGGTCGGGGCGGAAATGCAATAATTGCGCACGACGGCGAAGAGACGAGGTGCCCACGGTTGCGCCTTGGGGAAGGTCGGCAAGCTTGGTTACATCAGGTGACACAAACGCATCGCGGGTGTCCTCGCGGGGCAAATAGGTGTCGAGCGAAAGTCCGTCGGGCTGCGCAACGGGCATATCCTTCATCGAGTGTACGGCAATATCAATACCGCCAACCAAAAGCGCTTCTTCGATCTCTTTGGTGAAGAGCCCCTTGCCGCCCAATTCCTTGAGCGGTTTGTCCTTGGCAATCAGCTGCGCATTGTCGCCTGAGGTAGTGATGACCACGATCTCAAACGCGTCGTCAGGCAGATCAAATGCGCCCATCAGACGGCGTCGGGTTTCATAGGCCTGAGCAAGGGCCAGCGGAGAACCTCGGGTGCCGATTTTAAGAGGCGAAGCGGGGGAAGGCTTGGGTAAAGTCATGGGAATTGATCTAATCCTGAGCGGGCGGTCTGGCAAGCGCGGATGGGGTTGAGCAGGGTTTTCCACGTGAGAGCGGACAAAAATGTGGGGTGGCGGGGACAGAGTGTCGCTGTGAAGATGTTTTGATGTGATAGGACATGCAAAAGCCTGCGATTCCTTGATACATGTCAACGAGATGCATTTTTGGCGCACATATGAGGGTGAGCATGACACAAGAAAAAACAATCCTGCGGGCGTTGGCCGGTGAAACCCTTGAAACGCCGCCGATCTGGATGATGCGCCAAGCGGGGCGGTATCTGCCGGAGTATCGGGCGACGCGGGCGCAGGCGGGCGACTTCTTGTCGTTGTGTTATAACCCGCAATTGGCGGCAGAGGTCACATTGCAGCCAATCCGGCGTTATGGCTTTGACGCGTCGATCTTGTTCGCTGATATTTTGCTTTTGCCTCAGGCGCTTGGCGCGGATCTGTGGTTTGTGACGGGCGAAGGTCCGCGGTTGTCTACGATTGAATCTCAGGCTGATTTTGACAAGCTGAATGGTGTCGGTTCCATTCATGAAACGCTCAATCCGATCTATGAAACCGTGCGAATTTTGCGCCGTGAATTGCCCAAAGAAACCACGCTGATTGGCTTTGCCGGTGCGCCTTGGACAGTGGCGACGTATATGGTGGCGGGGCGTGGCACACCGGATCAGGGGCCGGCCCACAAGCTCAAGGACGAGAACCCCGAAGTGTTCGACCAGATTATCGACCGGATCAGCGAAGGCACGGTGGATTATCTGTCTAAACAGATCGAGGCAGGCGCCGAGGTCGTGAAGCTGTTTGACAGCTGGGCGGGCTCGCTCAAGGGGGCTGATTTTGACCGCTATGCGCTTGAACCAACAAAGAAAATCATTGCCGAGCTGAAGGCACGTCATCCGGATGTTCCGGTGATTGCCTTCCCGCGTGGTGCGGGTGAGCGCTATGTCGGGTTTGGCAAGGCGACGGGTGCGGATTGTGTGGCGCTGGACGACGGTGTGACGCCTCAGTGGGCGGCCGCCAACGTGCAGGTTGATGGCTGTGTTCAGGGGAACCTGAAATCCAGCCACATGGTGACTGGTGGACAGGATCTGGTGGATGAGACCCGCAAGATTGTCGAGGCCTTTGGCAAGGGGCCGCATATCTTCAATCTGGGGCATGGCATCACGCCGGATGCCGATCCTGAGAATGTGCAATTGATGATTGATGCGGTGCGTAAGCGTTAACCACGTTTTGCGGCGTCTGTATCGCGTCGGTATTGCGACTGTTTAGCGGAGGTGCGCCCTTGGGCGCGCCTCCGTTGCGTTAAGGCAGCGCACGTTGCAGCTTATGGCATTGAGGGGGCCAGCCCCAGTCCCGCCGCTGGCGGGACACCCCCGGGATATTTGAGGCAAAAGGAAGCGTTGGGTCGGCGCTAGATCGCGTTCAGATCGCGGAGGATCTCGTCCGTATGTTCGCCGCGTTCTGGGGCGGGGGGGATGGCTGCTGTTTGCCCGTCAAAGCGCGGGGCGGGGGCGGCTTGTAGGTGTCCGTTGGGGGTTTGCCATATGTTACGGGCTGCGGTGTGCGGTGCTTCGGCAGCTTCCTTTGGGGAAAGCACGGTGGCGACGCAGGCGTCGGAGCCGTCAAAGAGCGCTTCCCAGTGGCTGCGCGGTTGGCTGAGGAAGAGGTCGGTGAGGCGGGTGGTGAGCTTGGGCCAGAGCGCCTTGTCGTGCTGGCGGGTAAACTCGGGGTCGTCTGTCAGGTCGAGTTTGGCGAGGAACGCGGCGTAGAACTGTGGCTCCAGACATTGCACGGAGAGGTAGCCGCCGTCGGCGCAGGCATAACTGCGGGACCAGTGGGGACCGTCGAGCAGAGATGCGCCGCGTTCCGTGGCGAGGCCGCCGGCCTGTTTCAGGGCCATCAGCAGGGTCATCATATGTGCGGAGCCGTCGACGATGGCGGCGTCAACAACGGTGCCTTGGCCGGTGCGTTGCGCGTTAAGGATGCCGGAGAGGATGCCGATGACGAGGTAGAGCGCGCCGCCGCCGATGTCGCCAACCAGCGTGGCGGGGGTGATCGGTGGCGAACCGGGTTCCGAGGCGTAGTGCAATGCGCCGGATTGGGCGATGTAGTTGAGGTCGTGGCCTGCGGTTTGCGCACGCGGTCCGGTTTGGCCCCAACCTGTCATGCGGCCATATACGAGGTGCGGGTTGTCTGACCGCAGGTCTTCGGGGCCGAGGCCAAGGCGTTCCATCACACCGGGGCGGAAGCCCTCGATCAGCCCATCAGCGGTGGCGATGAGCTTTTTGGCGGTCGCAAGGTCGTCGGGATCTTTGAGGTCGAGCGCAATCGAACGTTTGCCCCGGTCCAGCACGGATCGATCCGCGGTGATCGCAGCACCGCCTTTGCGGTGGATGGTGATGACGTCTGCGCCAAGGTCCGCGAGGTGCATGGCGGCGAAAGGGCCGGGGCCAAGGCCCTCGATTTCGATGATGCGTATGCCTTGGAGCATGGGAGGTGTCCTCAGTGGGGAGTGTCCCTTTCGGGATCTTGCTGCGCAAGACCCTGTCGGGCAATGGAGCGTGGCCCGGCCTGTCGGCCGAGCCAGTCAATTACAAACCGTTCAGCCCGCCGCCGACGGTGAGCACTTGGGCGGAGACATAGTTCGACTCCGGACAGCACATCAAATAGACGCCATCGGCGGCTTCTTCGGGTGTGCCGGGGCGGCCGAGAGGGATCACCGCAGCCGCGCCGGCGGCCATTTTTTTGGGGATGCCGATGCCGACTGTGTTGCCGTCGATCTCGATAGTTTTCTTTTCGTCGGTGCCTTCGGTCAGGCGGGTTTCGATGAAGCCGAAGGCCACGGCGTTCACGTTGACTTTGAGGCGGCCCCATTCTTTGGCCATGGTTTTGGTCAGACCCAGAACCGCGGATTTGGCGGAGGAATAGTTGGCCTGGCCAAAGTTGCCGCCGGTGCCTGCGATGGAGGAGATGTTGACAACCTTGCGGAAGACTTCTTGGCCTTGCTCCGCCTCTTGTTTGGCGGCGCCTTTGATAAAGCCGGAGGCCGCGCGCAGGATTCGGAAAGGCGCCTTGACGTGCACGTCCATCATGGCGTCAAACATGTCGTCGGTCATGTGGCCGATTTGAGCGTCCCACGTGTAGCCCGCGTTGTTGACGATGATGTCGATGGCGTTCCATTTTTCCACGCCTGCGCCGATGAACCGTTCGGCAAAACCGTCTTCGGTCACAGAGCCGACCACGGCGATGGCGTTGCCACCGGCGGCGGTGATTTCATCGACCACGGCTTGGGCGGGACCTTTGCTCAGATCATTGAGGACAACGTTGGCGCCTTCGGCGGCGAGTTTCAGAGCAACAGCGCGGCCGATGCCGTTGCCTGCGCCGGTGACATAGGCGGTTTTGCCGGTGAGTTTCATCAGGGTGTCCTCAGTCCAAGTCGAGCGATCGGGCGATCACTTCTTTCATGATTTCATTGGTGCCGCCGTAAATTTTCTGTACGCGGGCGTCGGTATAAAGTTCGCTGATTGGATATTCGGACATGTAGCCATAACCGCCGTGCAGTTGCAGGCATTCGTCAACGATTTCGCATTGGGTTTGCGTGCCCCACCACTTGGCCATCGCGGCCTTTTCCGGTGTCAGTTTGCCGTCGTCCAATTCCGCGAGGCATTGGTCACAAAACGCGGCCAGCAGTTCGATTTTGGTGGCGGCTTCGGCGAGTTTGAAGCGAGTGTTCTGAAAATCCATCACGCGCTGACCAAACGCTTTGCGTTCCTTCACATAGGCCAGCGTGTGCTCGAGCGCGCATTGCGACGATCCGAGCGCCATATAGCCAAGGATCAAACGTTCCCACGGAAGTTGCTTCATCAGCTGGATAAAGCCCTGGCCTTCTTCGGTGCCGATCAGATTGGTGAGCGGTACGCGTACGTCCTGGAAAGACAGCTCGGCGGTGTCGTTGCGCTTCATGCCCATTTTCTTGAGGCAGCGGCCGACCTCAAAGCCTTCGAGTCCTTCGGTTTCGACCACCACAAGCGACACGCCACGTCCCTTGGCCGAGGGGTCGGTCTTGGCAACCAGAACAATCAGATCGGCGGACCCGCCGTTGGTGATAAAGGTTTTAGAGCCGTTGATCAGGTATTCGTTGCCGTCGCGGATGGCGGTGGTTTTGACCGCTTGCAGGTCTGAGCCGGTGCCGGGTTCGGTCATGGCGATGGCGGCGACTTTGTGACCGGATGCCAGATCGGGCAGCCAGCGGGCCTTTTGTTCCTCGGTGCCAAAGGAGGTGATGTAATGCGCGGCGATGTTGTGAACGGACACGCCCCAACCGCTGTCGCCGGCTTTGGTTTGTTCAAGGAAGGTCACGGCATCGAAATGGCGCGACAGGCCGAGGCCGCCGTGTTCTTCGGGGAAGGTGGCGCCGAGAATACCAAGCTCACCGGCCTTCTTCCAAAGTGATTTCGGGATCACGCCGGCTTTGGTCCAGGCGTCTTTGTTGGGGGTGATTTCTTCGTCAAAGAAGCGTTTGACGGTGCTGGCGAAGGCTTGGTGGTCTTCTTGCATCCACATGTGGTTGGGCATGTTGGGCGTCCTTTGAATGGCGGTTAGACAGCGATGATCGCTTCGCCTTTGAGGGTTTGGGTGCCGTCGTCGATATGGGCCGCGAGTTTCAAGGTCAGCAGCGTTTCGCCGTCTTCTTCGCGGCGGTCTGTGACCTCGCCTGTGCAGTCGACAATCGCGCCCACCGGTGTGAGCGCGGTGAACCGCGTGTCGAGGTGGCGGACGTTGGCTTGGCCAGCAAAGTTGGTCACGAGGCGGCCGAGTTGCGCCATCGACAACATGCCGTGGGCAAAGACGTCGTCCATGCCAGCGTTTTTTGCGAAGTCCAGATCGATGTGGATCGGATTATGATCGCCGGACGCGCCAGCATAAAGCGCAAGCGTTTTGCGGGTGACAGGGCCGAATTTGTGATCGGGGATCATGTCGCCGATTTGGGCGTTTTGAGGTGTAATTGTCATGGTCTGTCTCCCTTAGCCCAGCCGGTGAATGATGCCGCGGGTGGCGGTTACAATCGGGCCGCGCTCGGCGTGGGTGATACGGGTGGTGACATGGGCGATCTCAAGCTTGCCGCCCTTGGGGTCGGAAAAGCCCGTGACCTCGTTTTGCACCGACACAGTGTCGCCTGCATACATCGGGCCGTGATAGTCGTAGGCCTCGGTGCCGTGTAGCAGCACGCGCAGGTCGCCGTTGATCAGCGTGAGCAGATCGGGCTGGCCTTGGCGGGCAGCTTTTTGGCCTGCGAAAGTACCCACGACCACGGCATAGGTCGCTGGAGCCAGAATATCAGGGTGGCCTGCAGCCCGAGCGGCGTCGGCGTCCAGATGTACGGGGTCTGCCTCGCCAATGGTTTCGGCAAAGAAGGCAATGGCGCCGCGTTCGAGCGTGACCTCGACGGGCGGCGTGACGTGGCCTTCAGTGGATCGGTCAAAAATTCCCATAACGTTTAAGCTGCCTGATAGAGGGTCACGACGCAGGCGCCGCCTAGACCAAGATTGTGTTGCAGGGCGGTGCGCGCGCCGTCGACTTGACGGGCGTCGGCGGTGCCGCGCAGTTGATGGGTGAGCTCATAACATTGTGCAAGACCGGTCGCGCCAAGCGGATGGCCTTTGGACAGCAGACCGCCTGAGGGGTTTGTCACATATTTGCCGCCATAGGTGTTGTCGCCATCCGCGATAAACTTCTGCGCGGTGCCTTCGGGCGTCAGGCCCAAGCCTTCGTAAGTGATGAGCTCGTTGTGCGCGAAACAGTCGTGCAATTCGACCACATCCACGTCGGCGATGTCGATGCCGGATTGGTCCTGCACCTGTTTGGCAGCCTCGGCGGTCATGTCGTAGCCGACGACCTGCATCATGTCGCGCGCCTCAAAGGTCGACGCATAGTCAGTGGTCATGGCTTGTGCTTTGATGCGCACGGTTTGGTCGATGCCGTGCTTGGCGGCGAAGCTTTCAGAGCAGAGGATCGCGGCCGCGCCACCACAGGTGGGCGGGCACGCCATGAGACGGGTCATGACGCCATCCCACATGACAGGGGCTGCCATGACCTGATCGGCGGTGATTTCCTGATTAAACAGCGCCAGCGGATTGTTGGATGCATGGCGGGAGGCCTTGGCGCGGATCTTGGCAAAATCGGTCAGCTCGGTGCCGTGCTTTTCCATATGTGACTTTCCGGCGCCGCCGAAGTAGCGCAAAGCCAAGGGAACTTGTGAATTGCCAACAAGATCGTCGCAGGCCGCATCAAAATCATCAAACGGTGTCGGGCGGTCGGTCCAGTGGCTGCCAAGCGCGCCGGGCTGCATTTGCTCAAATCCCACGGCCAGAACGCAATCTGCGATGCCGTGTTCGATCGCTTGGCGTGCCAGAAACAGCGCGGTGGAGCCGGTGGAGCAGTTGTTGTTCACATTCACAATCGGAATGCCGGTCATGCCCACGTGATAGAGCGCTTTTTGACCGCAAGTGCTGTCGCCGTAAACATAGCCTGCGTAGGCTTGCTGCACGTCGGCATAGTTCAGCCCGGCGTCTTTAAGAGCAGCGCCAATCGCGGCGGCGCCCATAGCGTCATAACTGTCGGATGCGCCAGGTTTGGCGAATTTGATCATGCCGACACCGGCAACGATGGCCTCAGTGGTCATGTAATGTCCTCCCAGATGTTGCGCGGAGTATCGGCTTGACGGGGGTATCTGGCAAATTCAATGTGGGCGCGAGGTATTCCATTTGGGAATGTATTGGAGGTGAGATGAACCTAACGAAGTTGCGCTATGTCGTGGCCGTGGACCGCCATTCTGCGATCACAGCGGCGGCGCGGGCGCTGAACGTGACGCAATCCGCCGTGACCAAGGCGGTGGCGGATGTGGAGCAGGAGGTCGGAGCGGCGTTGTTTGACCGGCACGCGCGCGGCGTGGCGGCGACGGCTGCGGGTCGGGCGTTCATTGATCGGGCGGCGCGCATTCTGGCGGACATGGATCAGCTCGTGGCGGATGTTGGCGCAGGGCGGGAGAGCCGTGAACAGGTGCTGCGCATCGGGGTGAGTTCCAGCTCGCTTGAAGGGTTGATGAGCCGCGCGATTTGGGCGCTTGTTGGCGCGCATCCCGAGGTGCGGGTGCAGATGCGTGGGGCGCCATTTGAAGCGGCGGTGCAGTTGTTTCGACAGGGGGATCTGGATGCCATTGTCGGACCAGCACGCCCTTTGATGGCGGAGGCTGGGGTGCGCTGTGATCCGCTTCCGCCCCTTGTGGCACAGTTTTATGTGCGTCGCGGGCATCCATTGGCGGGACGCTTGGTGAGTGCGCAAGAGGTGGCGGCCTACCCGTTGATTGTGCCGGAATTGCGCGGGCCTTATGCGGATCCGATCCAGCATTTGATGCAGCAAATTGATGGTGATCCGGCGCGCAGTCTACATATCATGGAGGACTTCACCATGGCAGCGGGCCTGATCGAGCGCAGCGAGGCCATTGGTGTGGTGGTGGACAGCTATGCTCGATCGCGGCAATTTCGCTCGCGGTTTGATGTGCTGGATTATGGGCTGCAAGAGCCGTTGCCGATGGCCGTTGCCTATCGCAGCAGCGGGCGACAGGATCGCGCTTTGGGTTGGTTTCGCAAGGCGGTGCAGGATTATCCGCCCACGTCCGACGCGCAGATGCCCTAGCTTTCAAGCGGCAGGGGCGAGAGGGGTCAGTGCGGATTTGGTGTCGTCCCATATCGCCGCCAGTTGATTCAAATAGTGGCGGGTGTCCGCGCAATTTTGGGCGTTGGCGCTGGCCTCGGCTTGCAGCAGCGTTTGGCGCAGTTGTGCGGCGCCGAAAACGGCCGCGCTTCCGGCGATGGTGTGCAAACGGGTGGCGATTGCGTTTAGCGCGTCGTCTTGCAACGGCGCAGTTTCGGCGATCAGGTCATCGACCTCGGAAAAGAACCGGATCAGCAGGCGGCCAAAGGTGGCGTCGCCCATACCGTCGCGGTTGGCCGCCAGTTGGGTCGTGTCGATCAGGGGCGCGCCGTTGGCATCATGCGGCGTTTGCATATCGGCCAATGCGCGCCGCATTTCTGCAAGATCGAGCGGTTTGGGCAGAAACGCATTCATGCCGGCACCAAGGAAGCGGTCACGGTCCTGCGGTTGAATGTTGGCCGAGACGGCGATGATCGGGACATTGCGGCTGGCTCCTTTGCCGCGGCGGATGGCCTGTGTGGCCTGCAGCCCATCCATGCCGGGCATGGTGATGTCCATGAGGATCAGGTCAAACTGCGATTTTGCCGCATGGTCGACACCGGTCTGCCCATCGGCAGCGGTGACCACGCTGTGGCCGTCTTTCTCCAGCAATTCGGTGGCCACTTCGCGGTTGATCGCGTTGTCTTCGACCAGCAGCACTGACATCTGCGCTGCGATGGCGTCTTCTTGTGAGGTCGCTTGCGCACTGCCCGGGGCGCGGTCCTGTTCCATCGGCAGGCGTACCCAGAATGTTGCACCTTCGCCCGGTGTTGTTTCCACCCCGATGGCGCCGCCCAGTCCCTGAACGATCCGGCGGGTGATGCCGAGACCAAGACCGGTGCCACCCGTCGCGCGGCCAAAAGAGGTGTCGGAGGTGACAAAATCGTCAAACACCGTGGCCACGTCGTCAGGCGGAAAGCCAATGCCGGTGTCGATCACGCGGAATTCTATCACAGGCGTGTCGCCCGCTTGGTCCGGTAGTTTTTCGATTTCGATTAATACGCTGCCGCCTGGGGTGAACTTGATGGCGTTGCCCAGAAGGTTAAGCAGCACTTGTTCCAGCGCAGCGCGGTCCGTGCGCCCCCACGGCATTGGCGCGCCAACCCAGCGCCAGGCCAATACGGTGCCCTGATTGCCCGCTTGCCCCGACTGGCTGTCGATCAGCTCTGACAACAGCGCGCTGAGATCCGTGCAGGCGATGTTGAATTCAAGCTTGCCCGCCTGAAAGCGGGCGACGTCGAGCACGCTGTCGACATGACGCATCAGCAGGCGGCCGGAAATGTCCATATTGCGCAAATATCGCGTTTGGTCGGTTGTCAGGTCGGTGTCGGCCAGCAGGGTCAGATTGCCGAGCACGCCGTTAAGAGGTGTGCGGATCTCATGACTCATCATCGTGAGAAACTCGGCTTTGGCCCGTTCGCTTGCAAGCGCGCGGTCGCGGGTTTCCTGCAACTCTTTTTCAGCGGCAACCCGTTTGGAGATGTCGTGCAGAAAGGCGATGAACAGCTCTTGTTGGCCGTCGTCCGCGCGGTTGATCGACAACTCGATGGGGAATATTTCGCCGTTGGCGCGTTTGGCGGTGAGGGTTACGCGGCCTTTGCCTTCGATGGTGTCGGCGTCCCGATTGCGGATGCGTTCGGCGGCGGACATGTGGGTTTGCAGCATGTGGTCAGGTGAGACCATTTCGATGATCTGACGTCCACGCACTTCTTCAAAGCTGTAGCCCAAAATGCGTTCCGCTGCTGCGTTGAATTCCAACACGCGACCCGTCAAATCTGTTACCAGAACCGCATCCAGCGACGTTGTCAGGATGGTTTGCATGCGCTGGTTTGCCTGTGCCAGCGCGATGCCGCGGGCGCGGGATTTCCGATAGATAGACAGCACGTAAATCGTCAGCGCCGCAAGCGTTGCGAACAGCAACACGGCCAGTCCTGCGAGTTGCTGTAGCATAGTCGAAATCGCCGCCCGGTTAGCATCTCCGGCAAGGGCAAAAAAGGTCAGGCCGGAGATGGACAGCGTGCGTGTCGTCTCGCGCAATTCAGCAGCGCGTTGGTCAAGCAGAGGCAGGGCCGCCACGAGATTGGCGTCTGATCCGTCGATCAGCGGCACCGTGGCTTGCAGAATGCTCCAGGTTTGGGCCAACGCGCCGGAGAATTCGGAAATCTCATCCACTTGCCGGTAAAAAGGCGACGTGCGTAGCGTGTTCACCCGGCTGTAGAGGATGTCGAAACGCAAGCGGAGACGGCTGAGGTTTTTATCTGTTTCAAACAGGGCAACCTTGATCGCGTTGTGAAAATCACTGGCCTCAACTTCGACCTGCGATAGCGACCAGCCGACGTTGTCGGAAGCTTCGGGTTTGACACCGCTGAAGTTGGAAATGACACGATATGACAGCGCCGCGGTCAAGACGATCAGAACCGTGGCAAAGATCACGAGCGGGAAGCCAACCCTGCGGGAGAAATGGTTGGGGGCGGAATTGGACAAGGGGGAGCGCAGCGACGAGATCGGAGTCGTATCAGGGGCCGAGGACGTCATGTCATCAGATCCGGAAAAGCCAAGGGCGCGCGTAAAACCATGGGCGGAAGGTTAATCGACGAGTTCAAGCCTGTCGAGTTGCCAGACGCTGCGGGAATAGACCAGAGATGTCTGGTATTCGGCAGAAGAATCGTAGGGGTAGATGATCCAAAGCGGGCCTTTGTCGCGGCGGTGCATAGGCTCGCCATTCATTTCATAGGCGAGGATCGGGGCTTTGTCCTGCAACTCTGAGACCGGCAATTCGATCGCATAGTCGTTGATGGCCAAAGCCCGCAGCGTGCTGCTCGAACTCCCCAGTTCATCGAGCAGCAACGCTAGCGGTACACCCGTGAACACATGAACCCCTTCCGTCCATATGGTCGATGTCGACACCGTTTCCGCTGGCAGTGCGCGCAGCATGTCGATGTCGAACTGAACCGTACCCTCAGCGTTCTTGGCGCCGATTTTGCCTGATACAGTCAGTATGACGCTTCCGGTAGGTGCCGCCGGAACGTCATCAGCCGCGAAGGCCGTCGTGAGTGGTAGCAGCAGGCAAAAAACGAAAGACACGGCTGTGCGAAATACAAAAGTCATGTCTTGGTGTCCTGTATGCTTACCCTGTTATTGCAGAAGTTCTGACACAACTGCACCGATCAAAGGGATAGTTACCTATCCATAAGGATAGGTTTTTCATTTTGACGTGGGGGAAACCAAGTGGGTCGCGCAACAATAAAAGGACGCCACGGGGATTTTGCTGAGTCTTTTGGCAATTGACCCAAATACCTTAGACTAGAGATTGCCTCCTGTGTCAGGTTAGGGAAACCGTGCCTTGCACACCGGCGCCTGACGTGGGCAGTTGGAAGGGGTAGATCAAAGGAAGTTCGTCGTGTTGATCCTCATCGCAGATGATCATGATTTGTTGCGAGACACGCTTGTTGCCTATGTGCAGACGGCGGGTGGCATCGACGTTCTGACTGCGCCGACTTTGGATCAGGCCATGACCCTTATTCACAACGATGGACCGTTTGATCTTGTGCTGCTGGATTACAACATGCCCGGCATGAACCGGCTGGAAGGATTGCGGCGGGTGCTGGACCTGCCGGATGGACCCCGCGTGGCATTGATTTCCGGCGAGGCGCCGCGGGCGGTGGTGCAGGAAGCCATTGACGCCGGAGCCGCCGGGTTTGTGCCGAAAACGCTACCGGCCAAGTCGTTGGTCAACGCCATCCGGTTTATGGCGGCGGGGGAGCAGTTCGTCCCGCTTGACCTTTTGGTGCCGACCGAGCATTCGGCCCACCCGATGGCGAAGCGCCTGACAAAACGTGAGTTGCAGGTTCTGGAAGGGCTAACCAATGGCAAATCCAACAAGGAAATCGCCCGAGATCTGGAGCTTTCCGAGCCGACCGTGAAGCTGCACGTGAAAAATCTGTATCGAAAAATTGGTGCCTCAAACCGGACGCAGGCCGCTCTTTTGGCGCGCGAAGCAAAGTTGTTCTGATTTTTCCCCCTATCAAAGGTTTGGGAATGGGCGGGCATACGAGTAGGGTTGGGGAAGAGAAAACCGTCGCCGGATCGAGTCGCCTGACAGCACCGGCAGCGGATCCAGTTTTTTGAACAGGAGATTTCATGCGCCGGTTTAATGCTAAATGGTTGATCGCTTTTGTTTTGGCGTTGAGCGCGGGGGCGGGCCTTGCGCAAGAAACCCAGGAAGAAAACGATACGCCCGCTGATCCTGCAATGATGCGGCTTGATCCGCGCGCGATCGAAATCGTCGAGAGCGTTGCCACGGTCCTTACGACGCAGGAGACCGTCGCGGTCAATTGGTTGGTGTCATTTGATCAGGTGATTGATGGTCGCGAAAAGCTGACCCACGTTCGCAGTGGTCGTGCAATGGTGGCGCGGCCGGACAATTATTACGCCTATGTCGAGCAAGAAGAGGGTTCGCGGGAGTTCTTTTTTGATGGCTACGGGCTGACGGTTCATTTGCCAGAGAAAAACGCCTACACGCATATGCCGTTTTTCGGCACGTTTGACGAGCTTACAGAGGCTGTGCGCGAGGAGCATTCTGAGAGCCTGCCGATCTGGAAGGTTCTGGTGCCAGATTTTGCAGATGAGTTTTTGGGAGACATTACCGCGGCAGCGTATTTGGGGGTCAAGCGGGTCGCGGGCATAGAGGTGCACCACGTGGCCATGTCCAGTTATCAAGAAGACTTGCAAATGTGGATCACCACCGATCCGGTGAACCCCGTTTTGGCAATGATTGTTGGCACAAACCCCTATGAGCAGGGGTGGCCGCAATATCGGGCCTATTTCAGCAATTGGGAATTTGCGCCGGACATCACGGAAGACAGTTTCACCTTTTATCCGGAGGACGAGGACGACCGTTTGGTGTGGCCTAAGCGCAATAACGATGTGACTGAGGGGGGGAACTGAGATGCGACGTCTGTTTGGATTTTTCTTGAGCTTTGTCATTGCTCTTACGCAAACGCCAGTGCCGTTCCTGTCAGGGTTTTCGGGGCCGGACGCAGCCTATGCACAGGCGCGCCGCGCCGGAGCGGGTGGTGGATTCAGTCGGCAGCCGACAGCACGACCAGGTGCAGCGCGGACGCGACCGGCAATACAGGCGCCAAAGGCGCGACCAGCGCCATCTATTAAACCGCGACCTTCTGCGCCAAGCACACGGCCATCGCGCCCGGCGACGCAACCATCGACACGGCCAAGCCAGCCGTCGACACGGCCAAGCCAGCCGTCGACACGGCCGAGCCAACCTTCGACACGGCCGAGCCAGCCGTCGACACGACCGAGCCAGCCGTCGACACGGCCAAGCCAGCCGTCGACACGGCCAAGTCAGCCGTCGACTCGGCCGAGCCAGCCGGGAACGCGACCGGATCGTCCGGCGACGTTGCCAAGCTTGCCGGGCAGCGGGACCAGGCCGCCAAGCACCCGGCCGCCGGGCGTTAGACCGCCGGGTGAGCGGCCTCCGGGCTCCCGTCCGCCGGGCAACCGCCCACCGGGTTCTCGGCCTCCACCCACGCAATTGCCTGAATTTGGTAAGCCGGTGCGGCCACCCAAGCCTCCCGGATGGCGCCCGCCGGGCCATCGTCCGCCCGGCTGGAGGCCGCCACATTATAACCCGCCCTACTATCGTCCGCCGCATTGGCATTGGGGCAGCTATTATTGGTACCCGAGTTGGGGGTGGTATTTCACCGCTATCGTGGCCGGTTCGACGCTTGTCTACGTGACCTCTCTTCCAGACGACAAAGAGTGCGAGAAGGTCAAAGACGGGTCCGAGACGCTCTATCTATGTGATGGTGTCCTGTATCGTCCGACGTATCATGACGACACACAGGTCTATGAGGTTGTCACACCAACCGATGAGGACGGTGCTGCTGAAGCCGAAACCATGCTTGGATTGTCGTTGACTTCGCCGATGACGCGCGGACCTGCAGTGCGGGAATTGCAGACGCTGTTGGGCGGTTATGACTATGACGTCGGCGCCGTTGATGGTGTTTTCGGACGGTCGACCGAAGCCGCGCTTTTGTGGCTGCAGTATGACTATGAACTGGAGCAGACTGGTGCAGTAGACGAGCCCACGGCGCAGTTGCTTGGCATTTTGCCGCCAGATGAAACGGAGACGCCAGCCGCTGAGGCGGCTGAAGCTGATGAAGCTGAAGGTGCGGACGCGGCAGATGCTGCGGAGGAAGATCCGGACTCCGAAGCAGAACCTGCTGATCCGGCACCTGAGGATGATGAGGGCAAAAACGTCGAAGAGTGACGGCGTTTGCCTTTGAAAACACTACGGAAGGGCGGCGGCAGAAATGCGGGCCGCCCTTTTCATTTTGATGGCGGGTGTGGCGCAGTTGCACTAGCGGTAGACACGTCCAGCGGGTAGGGTCCGCGAGCTTGGTGGGGGCCAGAGCAGGGACGATTTGAGTTTATGGGCCGATTTGCCTCCACCGTTTTGGGCGCGCTTTGCATGTGCGCCTCCTATTTTCCAGCCTCTTTGCCTGCAGTGGCCGAAGACAGTGCGACCGTGCCTGTTTCAGAGGCGCGGGAGCGACTCGGATTCGGCAATCTTTTGGTCAATGACGCGCTTGGCGACGGATACGACCGTTGGCGCAGCGGATCTTATAGCACGTCGCGCGTTTGGGGACGCGGCTGGGATGGGGCCTTGCCAGAAGAATTTGGCGATATTCTCGAGCTGCGGATCGGCGGCGAGATCATTTCACCTGCAAACCTTGTGACGCCAGCGCCGGGTGATCGCCGGTGGGCGGGGTCGCTGTTTGTCGGGTTGCACACACATTTCCAGCGCGGCGGCACAGAATTTGCCTTGGGCGGTGATCTTGTTGCGATCGGCCCGATGACGCGACTGGATCAATTGCAAGGTGCGCTGCATGACTTGGTCGGCATTGATGGGCCGTCGGATGCCGTCCGTGCGGCGCAGATCGGGGATCAGATTATCCCGCGGTTTGTGGGCGAGATCGGACGCGATTTGAAAGTGGGCGAGCGGGGCACACTGCGTCCGTTTATGGAGCTGCGCGCGGGCGACGAAACCCTGGCGCGGGCCGGATTTGATGTGACAATTGGCCAGTTCGGTCAGGGTGAACTTTTGGTGCGCGATTGGGTCACAGGGCACCGGTATCGGACCATTCGAAATCACCAAAAAAGCGTGTCTTTTGTTGCGGGTGCAGACATCGCCAAGGTCTTTGACAGCGTCTACTTGCCGAGCAGCGACGGCTATCAGCTGAGTGACGAGCGCAGCCGCGTGCGCGCGGGCATTCATGTGCGCGGTGAGGCGTATCACGTGTTCTATGGGGTAAGCTGGTTGAGCAAAGAATTTAAAGGTCAGAGCGACGATCAGTTGGTCGGTGCAATCAAGCTGGACTTTAACTTCTGAGGCTAAACGGTATCAGCCAATCACTTTTTTAAAATTCGGGCTAGGCACACCGAATCGGCTTTGTTAACTTGTCGTTAATAAAAAAACTAAATGGCAGGTTATCGGGCAATGAAAACGGGCTTTCGTGGCACGTTCGTCATCTCCTGGTCGCAAACAGAAGTAGATGGTCTTAGGGCCGCACCGGTACAAACGCTGGAAACAGGCGTGGTGTGGTCGTGGACTGGGGACGCCGTCCAAGTGGACGGCTCCGGCACGCTTTTGCGTCTCGACCATGGGGAAGAAGGGACAAATATACGAAAACGGGCGGCGCGCATGGTGCGCCGTTTGGTAGGTGCAGCTGTGACCGGGGATGGGACATCAGTTGACCTTGGACATCTTGAAGGGGACGATCCGCTCATGGAGGGCGGTTTTGTCGTCACCGACGGAACGCAAAGCTATACAGCGACAGTGATCGAGGTGCCGGGCAGTGCACCTTTGCTGATGTTTCTGGATGAACTTCCACCAAAAAGGCGTGAGCTTTGGGTGGTGCATCATTCTATGGAAGCGCTAGAGGCGCGGGCGCCGGGAACGGTGGGCGCCGGGGTGATTTGTTTCACGCCGGGCACCATGATTGCTACACCCGAGGGGCCTCGTCGCATCGAGGATCTGCGGGAAGGCGATCGCGTGCAAACCCGCGACAACGGTGCGCAGGACGTGCAGTGGATTGGCAGCCGGCGGATGACCGGTGCGCGCTTGTTTGCGATGCCCAAGCTGCGGCCTATTCGCATACGGGCGGGCGCGCTGGGCATTGATCGACCCGACGAAGAACTGCTGGTTTCACCCGATCACCGCATGTTGGTGCGCGGCGCGGCTGCACGGGCGTTGTTCAATACAAACGAGGTTTTGGTGGCGGCGCGTGATCTGGTGAACGGGTCAAGCGTGGCGGTGGATCATGCGCTGCGTGAGGTGACATATGTGCACCTCTTGTTGCCAGGACACGAGATCCTTTGGGCCAATGGCGTGGAGAGCGAGAGTTTTCATCCGGCAAACGCGGCGATGGACTCGTTGGCGGACACTGATCGTATGCGGCTTTTGGATAAGCTGCCTGAGCTGGAGATCAATCCACATAACTATGGGCCATATGCGCGGCGCAATCTCACAGCGAGCGAAGCGGCGATCTTGATGCACGACGCAGCCTAAGCAATCCGCCGAGTTAAAATTTAGAACGCCCTGATCCTTGAGATCGGGGCGTTTTCCGTTGATGGCCCGCGCACTAGGTCGGGTCGAATTTGTCGCACCGGTTACGCGGGCATACGTGCCGGAAAGAACCGAATGTCTCGCCGAGGCACTTGATCACCTTACGGCGCCGTGCGATTCTTGTCGGAAGAGGTTATTTAAACACTCATCAATTTGAGGGTCGGCTCATGAGAATTGCCATACTTTTGATTTTTGTCCTTTGCGGGATTTATGTGCAGACGCGCGGCACGCAAAGGCACGCAAAATGGCGCCGCGCCATCACGGACCACGCGAACATCTTTGGCCCGATCAACTGTTTGTTTTACGCCACCTCCAACGTGCCGACGACACCCTATGTCGATCCGGCGCTGTTTCCGGAGCTGGACGTTTTGCAAGAGCGTTGGCAAGAGATCCGCGAAGAGGCGCGGTTTCTCAACGATCAGGGCGCGATCAAGGCCTCGGACAAGCACGATGACATCGGGTTCAATTCGTTTTTCAAAACCGGCTGGACGCGGTTTTATCTGAAGTGGTACGGCAGCTCGCTGGACTCGGCCAGCAACCTGTGTCCAAAGACCACGGCGTTGGTGGAAAGCCTGCCCAGCGTTAAAGGTGCGATGTTTGCGATGCTGCCACCGGGCGCGCGGCTGGTGACGCACCGCGACCCGTTTGCCGGCTCGCTGCGCTATCACATGGGGCTGGACACGCCCAACGATGACAACTGTTTCATCGAGGTCGACGGGGAGCGCTATGCCTGGCAGGACGGCGAGGTGGTGATGTTTGATGAGACCTATCTGCACTTTGCCGAGAACCAGACCGACAAGAACCGGATTGTGCTGTTTCTGGATATCCGCCGGCCGGTAAAGTTCGGGTTTGTGAACTGGATCAACACGCTGTTTTCCAACGTTGTGATGTCGGCCTCGGCGACGGCCAATATGCCCGGCGACAAGATCGGCGGCGTGAACCGGGCCTTTGGCGGCATTCAGAAGGTGCGGATGTTTGGCAAGAAGATCAAAGCGTTCAACAAACCGCTCTATTACTTTCTGCAATACGGGCTCTATGCGCTGATCATCTGGCTGATCTTCTTTTGATGAGTGAATGACGTATGGATTTGAAAAGGGCGCGGGGGACCGCGCCTTTTTGTTGTTCGGGGTAGCTGGTTTGATGCTGCGGAGTGAAGCTTTTACGCGGCCCCGCCGGTCAAATCCTCAGCAAGCATTAGCGCGTTGCCATCGAGGTCGTAAAATGTCGCGGTTTTGACCATGCCTTCGACGACATCCGTGTCGCCATCGAATTTGACGTTGGCCTGTTCCAGCTTTTGCCGCGCGGCATCCAGATCGGCGATCCCGAAGACCGGCACGCAGTTGCCCGGCACTGGTTTTGTATGTTCGCCCAGACCGATTGTGACGCCGGGAGTGTTGGTCTGTATTTCAGACCACCCAGCCTCATCCGCATGGTAGAGCAGCTTAAATCCCAACATGTCCTCGAGCCACTTGGCGCTGGCGTGGCGGTCCTTCACAGACATGGCAATGGTAATCGTTTTATCTACTGAAATAAGTGACATGGGCTTCCCTTATGATTCAAATTATATTAACTATACTTTATGGACATTAGCCTGTTTGTCAATATCACTTCCAAAGCCTGGGCGTTGCCGATCCTTGCGCATATGCATGCGGGCATCCCCGGGCGGCAGGCGCCTCTTTTGGGGGCAACCGGCGCGGGCAGGACCGCCTTTGCGCAAAGCATGCAACATCTGATCAACATAGGCCTGGTCGAGCGAAACCCCGGCCATGGTCATCCGTTGCGTCCGGAGTTTCGCCTCACCCAATTGGGGGGGGCTGCCGCCGAACTTGCCAGTCAGATAGCCGGCGTCGCAAAAGAAGCAGATCAGGATTTGCTGCGCCGGTCGTGGACGCTTCCGGTTTTGGCGACCCTGCACAGTTCGCGTCATTTTATCGAAATCAAACGAGATCTTTCGCCGATAACGGATCGCGCCTTGTCACAGTCGTTGAAAACCATGGAGGCGCGGCAATGGGTGTGCCGTCAGGTGGACGAGTTTACGCGACCGCCGCGGTCCCGATATCTTGCGGTCAGTACCGGTGGCGCCATCAGCGAGGTCGCCGCATCGGCCGTGACGTTTGGAGCGTGAGAGGGGTTTGCCAATGGTGGCAGCGGCCGCCTTCGCAAATGCCGTTGGGCTTGCGTGCTGGATCGATCATTGGCGGCGTGGCCCGTTTCAGGGCTGATTTCGCGACTGCAGCAAACCCCGCTTGACTCCCCCGCCAACGCGCGTATAAGCGCGGCTCCATTGGTGTTGGTGGCCCTCGCAAGAGGATGCCTGTCATGTCGGCAAAATCCGGCAAGAGGACAACGCCCTTCGAAACCTAAACGAAGGAGAACAGCCGTGACTAAACGTACGTCTGCCAAGTATAAAATTGATCGCCGCATGGGCGAAAACATTTGGGGTCGCCCCAAATCCCCAGTAAACCGTCGCGAATATGGCCCCGGCCAGCACGGACAGCGCCGCAAAGGCAAACTGTCTGACTTCGGCACACAGCTGCGTGCCAAGCAGAAGCTGAAAGGCTACTACGGCGATCTGACCGAGAAACAGTTCCGTCGCATCTACGGCGAAGCCGAGCGTGTTAAAGGCGATACCGGTGAAAACCTGATCGGCCTGCTGGAGCGTCGTCTGGACGCGGTTGTGTACCGTGCCAAGTTCGTTCCAACCGTTTTCGCGGCACGTCAGTTTGTGAACCACGGCCACGTTCTGGTGAACGGTCAGCGCGTGAACATCGCATCTTACCGCGTCAAAGAAGGCGACGTGATCGAAGTTCGCGAGAAGTCCAAACAGCTGGCAGTTCTGCTGGAAGCCGTTGCTCTGCCCGAGCGCGATGTGCCTGACTACATCGATGCGGACCACTCCAAAATGAAAGCGACATTCGTGCGCGCGCCTGGCCTGTCTGATGTACCGTATCCGGTTCAGATGGAGCCAAACCTGGTGGTTGAATTCTACGCGAAGAACTAATCTTCGCCGACATACCAAAGAGTTTTGCAAAACCCGCTGCCGCCGCGCAGCGGGTTTTCTTTTTGCCGTGGGGCTTGGTCGCGTGCTTGGTGAGGAATTATCAACAATTCTATGGGTTGGGAGGCGAATTAACGAATTCTAAACCATGCAAAGTGTCAAATACGCTTGGGGATTGGGCAAGAACTGCCTGCGTTCATTTCTGACTGGAAAGGAAAGCTCGGATGGCAGTTACATTGCAACCAAACATGGTGTCGACCACCCAACAGCCGCGCGTGGTCGTTCTTACGCCCGTGCAAAGTGCTATGGTGACGGCAGCTTTGACCAAATATGGCAGCCGGGATACCGGCAAGGTCGAACAACCAGCCGCCAAAAAAGCCATGCATGAGGTGGATGCTCGAGAGGAGCAAGCGCTTAGCAACGAAGTGTCTGGTCAAGCCTATGGCGGGGCGCAGCGCGCGCTTGGATCGCAGACGCTGGATGCGTCGGTGATGACGATGATCACCTCGGCCATCGCGCGGTTTGAAAGCAGCGGCGGGAGCGATTTTGCGCAGGTGATGATGGCAGAACTTGAGGCCAACGGCGTGGACAGCACGAAGTCGTTCATCGATTTTTACGCCTGAGCGCGCTTAGGCTTGGAAACAGCCGACATGGGCCTGTCCGAATGTGGGTGCCGTCAGGTGGGGTGTGCAGCGGCAGGACCGCTGTTTTTTCCGTTTCGACAGGCAAGCGAGGCGCGATGTGAGACCAAACGTTGCCTCAAGGGCGCATATTGGCGCAATGGGGCGCTGGTGGCTTTCCAATGTGGCACCGCGCAGCTAAACACCTCTGCGTAAGTGGAGGATGTTATGTCAGTGATTTCGCCGCAGCCGGGCATTATGGATATCGACCTTTATGTTGGCGGCTCTTCGACGGTGGAAGGCGTGACCGATGTGGTCAAGCTGTCGTCCAACGAAAACCCCCTTGGATCGTCGGATGTGGTCAAAGTGGCCCACGCCAAGACCAGCCATAATTTGCATCGGTATCCGTCGACGGATCATGCCGGCCTGCGGGCCGCGATTGCGGATGTGCATGGGCTGGATGTGGAGCGTATCATTTGCGGCGTCGGCAGCGACGAGGTGTTGCAGTTTGTGACGCAAGCGTTTGCCGGCGAAGGCGATGAGATCGTGTATCCCGAGCACGGCTTTTCAATGTATCCCATTCTGGCCAAGATGGTTGGTGCCAAACCGGTTGCCGTGCCTGAGCGCGAACGCACCGTGGATGTGGATGCGATGTTGGCGGCCTGCACCAAAAAGACCAAAATCATGTTCATTGCCAATCCCGGCAACCCGACCGGTACGATGATTGGCGGCAACGAAGTGGCGCGGCTGGCGGACGGCCTGCCCAAAGGCTGCATTCTGGTGCATGACGGTGCCTATACCGAGTACGTCGAAGGCTTTGACGGCGGCGCATCACTGGTCGAATCCCGCAATAATGTGGTGATGACGCGCACTTTCTCCAAGATCTACGGGCTTGGCGGATTGCGGGTTGGGTGGGGCTATGCCCCGAAAGAGATTATCGACGTGCTCAATCGGGTGCGCCAGCCGTTCAACCTGTCCAATATCCAGATGGATGTGGCCGAGGCGGCGGTGCGCGATCAGGAATGGGTTGCGAAGTGCCGGACCGAAAATGCGCGTATGCGGGCGTGGCTTGCCGAGGCGCTTGCGGAAAACGGTGTGCCATCCGACACCTCGACCAGCAATTTTATTCTCGCACGGTTTGCGGATCAGGCCGAGGCGGAGGCTTGCGACAGTTACCTCAAAGGTGAGGGGCTGATTGTGCGGCGCGTGGCGGGCTATGGTCTGCCCAATTGCCTGCGGATCACGGTGGGTGATGAACCGGCCTGTCGTCGGGTGGCGCATGCCGTTGGGAAGTTCAAGGCCGAGTATCACGGCGGGTCCAAGTGAGCGCGCCGGTTTACGAACGGGTCGCCCTGATCGGGCTGGGGCTTATTGCATCGTCGATGTTCTGGGCCATAAAGCGCGGCGGGCTGGCTGGCGAAGTCACGGGCTTTGCGAAATCTGCGGAAAGCCGAGACACCGCGCGCCGGATCGGGCTGTGTGACACTGTTTGTGACAGTGTGGCGGAGGCCGTTGAAGGCGCTGATCTGATTGTGTTATGTGTGCCGGTGGGCGCAATGGACGCGGTTGCGGCCGAGATTGCGCCTTCGCTGAAGCCAGGCGCGACTGTTACGGATGTAGGCTCGGTCAAGCGCAGCGTGATTGACGCTGTGGCACCGCATTTGCCAGACGGTGTGCATTTTGTGCCAGCGCACCCGCTGGCCGGCACCGAACACTCCGGCCCGGAAAGCGGGTTTGCCGAGTTGTTTGACAACCGGTGGTGCCTTTTGGTGCCTGTAGAAGGCAGTGATCCGGCAGCGGTCGCGCAGTTGCGTCTGTTCTGGGAAGGCATCGGTGCCAACGTGGATGAGATGGAAGCGGACCATCATGATTTGGTGTTGGCCGTCACCAGCCATGCGCCGCACCTAATTGCCTATACGATGGTGGGCGTGGCGGATGATTTGCGCCGTGTGACCGACAGCGAAGTCATCAAATATTCCGCCGCCGGTTTCCGCGATTTTACACGGATCGCGGCGTCGGATCCGACGATGTGGCGGGACGTGTTTCTGAACAACAAAGACGCCACGCTTGAAATTCTTGGGCGCTTTACCGAAGAGCTGTTTGCGTTGCAACGTGCGATCAGAACCGGCGATGGCGACCATTTGCACGACTATTTCAGCCGCACGCGCGCCATTCGGCGGGGCATCATCGAAGCGGGGCAGGATACGGCTGCGCCGAACTTTGGCCGCGAAGGTGGCAGCCGGTGACCCTGCGCGGTGTCATAGGGCTGACCCTGGCCACGGCTTTGACTGCTTTGGGTGGCATCGCAGTCGCGAAGGCACCGAAAACCAGCCTTCGCCCCGTAACCCGCGAACATGTGTACCCAGTGGCGTTGACCGCATTGGCGCCCGAGCAGTCATTGCGACCCAAGCTACGCCCGGCGCGGATTGAACGCGTTGGCGAAAAAAGTTCCCAAGCTGCGCCGACTGCGGCGGCGGTTCCCGCGGCAAAGCCCACGTCGAAACGCGCGACGTCGAACGTGACGCAAACGGCGATGGCGTCGGGTCGTGATGCCGCGGAGAATGGAACGACGACGCAGCGCAAGCGGAACAAGCGGTTGCCCGAGGGCATGAGTTACCTGTGCAAGAGCCGCAATATCATCGGTACAGCCCATGCGCCGGTGCCGGGAAAGCTGGCTGGATGTGGTATCAAATCCGGCGCGATCAAGGTCTATCAAGTCAGTGATGTGAGCCTGAGCACGCCAGCTGTGATGACCTGTGACACGGCGTTTGCCTTGCAGCGTTGGGTGGACGAGGGCGTGGCGGATGCGGTCAAGCATTTTGGCGGCGGTGTTGCCAAGCTGAAGGTGGCGGCGGGCTACTCCTGTCGCACTCGCAACAACCGCAAAGGCGGCAAGATCAGTGAGCACGGCAAGGGCAAAGCCATTGATATTTCAGCGCTTTACACCAAGAGCGGCGAAGAAATATCGGTTCTGAACGATTGGGGCAAAGGCAGCAAGGGGCGTATGCTCAGAGAGATGCACCGGAGCGCGTGTGGGCCGTTTGGCACGGTTCTTGGCCCCAATGCGGACCGTCACCACCGTGACCATTTTCATTTCGACGTGGCGCGCCATCGCGGCGGGCCGTATTGCCGTTAACGCAGCACGAGGCGTGGGGCTGGGCCGATTGGGATCGGACCAAAGCGGGTCGCGCCGCCTTTGAAGCTCAGCGGAATGTCGATTTGCGCGCTGTTGCCTGACAGGCCAGCGACAAAAGTGAGCGCCTGTTCCAGCGTGTCCAGAACGGCGGGGGCGAAGTTGTCGCTGGCGCGGGCCACGGCGATCATGTCACGCCAGTTCACCAGACGAATTGTGATCTTGCCGGTTGGATACCCTAGATTGTCGATGCGAACCGCGCCGGCGGCGTTGAATTTCAGATCCCCCCAGACAATGTCGGCGCGTTTCAGGTCGAGCGCCGTGGGCTGCGGACGGGAGTCTTCGATCGCGGTCAGATCCCACGGGCGGGAGAAGGTCGCCTCCAGATCGGCTTGAAACACTTCAAAACTGCGCGGCAGGTCGATGTCGGAGGGCACGCGGAAGGCAGCAGGCGGCGCGAGGTCTTGGGCACGTAGGGCGAGCCGGTAAGTCGCGCTGGGCGTGTCGCTGGAATCGGCAGCGGGTTGACGGAGCAAGGCAAGGTCGATGCCTGTTGCGGTCAACTGCCAGCCCAGAGAAGAGTTCAGCGCCAGCGTGTCAACGTCGAGGTTGAAGCGTTCGACCGTCAGGTCGGCGCCGGGTTCCAGCACCAGCGACGCCTGCATTTCTTCGGTTTTAACGGCGAGCTTTTCGGTGGGCACCGCCAAGGTTTGGTCATTGGGCCAAGTCGCAATCAGGTGGTGCGGCTTGTAGGTCAGAGCAAAGACTTGAAAGAACGGAGCTTGCCAGGCCACGCCGGTGTCGGGGTCCGCCAGCGTGATGTTGGTGAAAGTTGTGTCGACGCGATAGGGGAAGCCCTTGACCGTCAGGTCGTCGTAATCCGCGGCCCAGCCGTCTGCGCGACGGTCTTCGAACCATGTGGCAAAGGCGGTGCTTGCGCCCTGAGAGCCGACAAACCACAGGCCAGTCACAGCCAGTGCGATAAGCACCAGAAGTCTTGCCATCCATTTCATCGTCCACTGGATCATTGCGCGCACCCTTTTCGCCGTCCTGTGTTTGGTGTTTAACCCGACCTCAGACAGGGAACCAGCAAAAGGCGCAATTGGCAGATGTGGGTATTTGGATACGGGTCGCTGTTGTGGAACCCCGGCTTTGAAGTCAGCGAACAGGCGGTTGGCACGTTGCACGGTTGGCACCGCAGTTTTTGCATGCGCTCAATCCATCATCGCGGCACGGATGCCCACCCCGGTTTGGTTCTGGCGCTGGACGCTGAGACGGGCGCGCATTGTCAGGGGGTGGCGTTGAAGGTGGCCGGCGGGCAGGAGGCGGCAACGCTGGAGTATCTGCGCGAGCGGGAATTGGTGAGTTCGGCTTATTTGGAAGAGACGCTTTCCGTCTCGCTGAGAGATGGGCGTGTTGTGGAGGCGGTTACCTATGTGATCGACCCGCACCATGTACAGTACTGCCATCTGCATCTGGAAGAGCAAGCGCGCATCATTTCGACCGCCGTTGGCGGGCGCGGACCCAACACGGAATATCTTTATAACACTGCCAGTCATTTGACCGAATTGGGCATAGAAGATGCGGATCTGGATTGGTTGTCGCTGCGGGTTCGGGAATTGGTGGCGAGCTGAGGCGAACACAGGTCGCCCGGCGTGAAATTTCTTGGCAGGACCGGTGCTTGCCAGTAGGGTGACGCCAGAAAAACAAGTGTCAGGACATGGGCTCATGGAGCAACCGGACCGTCAAGTCGAGCCGAAATTCAAAAGACCCGTAACCCAGATCCTTTACATGTTGGTCGTGTTGGGCGCGACAGCCGTCGGTGCGTCCTTCGCTTTGCCAAGCGTGATGGATGTTTTTCTGTCCAACATCTATCTGAACGGGTTTATTTTCGTTGTCTTTCTGATCGGCGTTTTTGCCACATTTGGGCAAGTGCTGTCGCTGACATCGTCGATCCGGTGGATCGAAGGGTTTGTCGGGTTGCGGGACAATTACGACGTGAACGCGCCACCCAAATTGCTGGCGCCCTTGGCAGCCTTGCTGCGGGAACGCGGTGCAAACGGGCAGATCAGCGCGTCGTCTACGCGGTCTATTCTGGATTCGGTGGCCACACGGATCGATGAAGGCCGAGAAATCACCCGTTATCTTGTTAATACGCTGATTTTCCTTGGTCTTTTAGGAACATTTTATGGTCTGGCAACCACGGTGCCGGCTGTGGTGGACACGATCAAAAGCCTTGGCCTGGCCGAAGGTGAGAGCAGCGCAGATGTGGTGGGACGCCTTCTGGACGGGCTGGAAAGCCAGTTGGGTGGCATGGGCACGGCCTTTGCCTCATCGCTGCTGGGCCTGACGGGGTCGCTGATTGTTGGCTTGTTGGAACTGTTTGCCGGACATGGGCAGAACCGTTTTTACCGTGAGCTGGAAGAGTGGTTGAGCTCGATCACGCGGGTCGGGTTCAGCTCGGGCGAAGGCGAGGGTGGTGACATCCACGTTCTTGGAGCGGCCTTCGAACATATGTCATCTCAGCTGGATGTGTTGCGCGAAACCATGATCGCCACGGCGCAGGAGCGCAACGAAGGTGGCGGGTCAATGAATGAATTGGCCGAGGCCATTCATCGCATGACCGACCGCATCGAAACGCAGGCACCCGCAACGCAGGCGTTGCTGCGCGTGGCTGAGGGACAGGAGCGGTTGATCCAACAGTTTGAAGCGCGCGGGGAAGAGAGCGAAGGCGGCGTGGATGCCGAAAGCCGGATGCGGTTGCGGTCCATCGATGTCCAGATGCTTCGGATTTTGGAAGAAATCAGCGCGGGACGTCAGGAAAGTATGGCCGAATTGCGCACGGACCTCGCCGCGTTGAACCGCAATTTGCGGCAACTGGGGCGCGCGCAAGACGGTGGAAAAAACAAGCCCGTTGGCAAAGTACGTCGACGCGAACCGCCAGCGGATGGCGGCGGGCAGGAGAGCTAAGCTATGGCCCTCAGTCGCCGCACGGGACAACGGTTCCAAGCTTCGATCTGGCCCGGTTTCGTGGACGCGATGACCGGGCTTTTGCTTGTGCTGATGTTTGTGCTGACGATCTTTATGATCGTGCAATTTGTGCTGAGCGAGACCATCACCGGACAGGAATCCGAATTGGATGCTTTGGAGTCCGAGGTGGCGGCGTTAGCGGATGCTTTGGGGTTGGAGCGCACACGGACAGATGAGCTTGAGGGTGAAGTCGGCGGATTGCAGGCGACGTTGAGCAACACACAGGCGGCCTTGGTGGAGCGCGATGCGTTGATCGCGTCGCTGTCATCCACAAGGGATCGCCAAGCGGCGCAGTTGGATGCGGCGCAGACGCAGATCACATCATTTGAAGCGCAAGTGGCAGCGTTGTTGGCGGATCGCGAGCAAGCGTTGGGTGACATTGCCGCGCTAGAAGGCGCGCGGGATGCGCTGTCGGATGAGCGTGATGCGTTGAACCTCGCATTGGCACAGGCGCGTGGTGAAATCGACGCACAGGTTGAAGAGGCGCGGTTGGCGGCAGCCGAGGCCGACGCGATGCAGGCGTTGATCGAAAGTTTGCGCGCGGATGTGTCTGAGGGTGAGGCGCAGATCGTGGATCTGGAGGGGCAGCTTTCAGATGAGGAACGCGCACGTCTGTTGGAGGCCGCAGCGGCCGAAGAATTGCGCAATCGTTTGGAAAATGCCGACGCGGAGTTGACCGCGATGACCTTGGCGTTGGAGCAGAAACGGCAGGAGGCAGAAGATACGCTGACGTTATTGGCTGCGGCAAAAACCGCGCAGGACGACCTTGAGATTAAACTGGCGGCGGCCTTGGTCGAAGGGCAGGATGTTGGGGCGGATCTGGCGGATACGGTGCTGAAACTTGCTGCTGTTGAGGCTGAACTCGACACACGCGGCGGCGAATTGGCGTCGGTAAAAGTGGAACTGGCTGCGGCGCTTTTGGGCGTGGAGAAAAGCAAAACAACGGTTGCGGAATTGTTGACGCAGCTTGCGGCGGCCGAGGCGGCACGGACCGGAGCGGAAGCGCAGGTTGGCCAGACTGCGAGCGATCTCGCAGTGCTGGAGGCCAGGTTGGCGGAGGCGCTGGAAGCGAAACTGGCACAGGAAACCCGGGCGAGCGATGCCGAGGCGACGCGGGACGGGTTGAAAGATGTTGTGGCCACGCTGGAAGAGCAACTTGCAGCGGCGGTGGCCGCACGTGAGGCGGCGGAAGTTGCAGTGCAGTCGGCCGAGGACAATGGCAGTTCCTTGCGTGAGCGATTGGCGACGGCTTTGGCGGCCAAGCTGGCGGCGGAAAACGCGCTTGGCGAAGGTAGCGACGTGCGCGAGCAATTGGCAGCGGCGTTGGCGGCACAGCGGGCGGCGGAATTGGCTGAGCAGAATGCGATGACCGAGGCGGAGCGACGCGACGCGCTGTTGGCGGAGGCCAACAAGGCGTTGGAGTCCGAAGAGGCCAAATCCGCGGAGAGCTTGCGCAAAGTGGAAGCGCTTAATCAGCAGATCGCGGCGTTGCGCACGCAGTTGGGCAGCCTGCAGGCGTTGCTGGATGATTATGCCGACCGCGACGTGGCCGCGAAAGTGCAGCTTGAGTCGCTTGGCTCGGACCTGAACGCGGCGCTGGCGCGGGCGGCGGCGGAAGAGCGCAAACGACGTCTGTTGGAAGAGGCGGAACGGGCGCGGCTTGAGGCGGAGAAAGCGGATCTTGAAGCGCAGACGCAGGATCTGGCGCAATACCGGTCAGAATTCTTTGGCCGGTTGCGCAGCCTGTTGGGCGCACAGGAAGGCGTGCGTATCGTTGGGGACCGGTTTGTGTTTTCGTCAGAGGTTTTGTTCCCACCGGGCGGCGCGGAGTTGTCGTTTGAAGGCGAGGCCGAGGTGGCGAAAGTCGCGGGTATTTTGTTGAACGTGATCGACGACATACCGGCAGAAATCGACTGGGTGCTGCGCGTGGACGGGCACACGGACGATGTGCCGATTACCGGCGGGGCATTTGCCGACAACTGGGAGCTCAGCCAAGCACGGGCGCTTTCTGTGGTGCGGTATTTGATCGACGCGCTTGGATTGCCGCCGGAACGGCTCGCGGCCAACGGGTTTGGGGAATTCCAGCCTGTGGATCGAGCGGATTCAGCTGAGGCGCGGGCGCGCAACCGGCGGATCGAGTTGAAGTTTACCGAGAAATAGGCGCCGTCAGTTGACCGTCAAAGATGTCATGGTCTGATCCAGAATGCGGCCTTCGCGCAGGAGCTTGATTTCTCCGGTATAGGCGCCTTTGGGCCAGCCACGTTTTGGCGTGCGCTTGCCGACCGCACGGAAATACTGGGCCTGTTGTTTTTCGAGGGTCACCGACGTCGATAGAATTTCGCCCGCAGGGCCAGTGATCGTGATGTCCAATCTGTCACCGGGGCGGCTGCCAAAGCCGAAGGCAAACACCACCATCGCGTCTGCGTCAAACCCGATTGTTGCACGCCCTGCCGCGCCGGATTTCACATCGGCGTAGTCGGGAATGCCGGTATCAAACCCCGCGCGGATCAAGCCGCCCGGAACATACTCTAACGGGTCCGTCCAAAGGGCGTTCTGGCTTTCGCCGCAGGTGTCAGCAGACCCGTTGGGCGAAAATGGATCAACAACCCTACCCTTGTGGCGCACCGAGATATGCAGATGCGGGAATTGTGTGCGCCCTGATAAGCCGACATGACCCAAGACCTGACCGGTGGCGACCACCTCGCCGGTTGTAACTTGCACGGAGCCTTGTTTGAGGTGGCAATATTGGGTTTCCCAACCGTCCCCGTGATCGATGACCAGCCCGTTTCCGCAGTCGCGCCCTTTGACATAGTCGGCGTTTTCTTTGGTCAGAAGCTGGTCGCGCATGTCGTTGCGCGTGCCTTTGACCACGCCGGGTGCAGCGGCGAGCACGTCGACACCCTGCGCCATGGCCTGCAAGGTGGGCAAGGCAAAGTCGGTGCCTTTGTGGCCGTCATAGCTGAGCGGGCCGCACGTGAAATCGATGTAACCCTTGTCTGCGGTGTGATCGACGTAGTTCTGGATGTAGCAGGTTTCGCCGACGTCACAGTCAATGGGTGTTTGCAAAACAGGCGCGCCCGCGACCGGGAAGGCCGCGAGCGCGCAAAGAGTTGTCAGCGTCAGACGCACTGTCAGTCGGCGGTCAGCAGTGGTGGCTTGTCACCAGAGATGCGACGTTTTTCAGGGCCGGAGATGTCCAGCACAAGCTTGCCATCCTTGACCTTGACCTTAACAAGCCCGCCCTTGGCGAGTTTGCCAAACAGCAGTTCCTCAGCGAGAGGCTTTTTGATGTGTTCCTGAATAACGCGGCCCAAAGGACGCGCGCCCATCTTTTCATCATAGCCCTCGTTTCCGAGCCACTCGGCAGCCTTGGGCGTCAATTCGATGGAGACGTTGCGGTCCAGAAGCTGCACCTCAAGCTGCATCACGAATTTCTCGACCACCTGCATGATGACTTCTTTTGGCAATGGCGCAAAGGAGATCACCGCGTCCAGACGGTTGCGGAATTCAGGTGAGAAGGTGCGTTCGATCGCGGCGGTGTCTTCGCCTTCGCGACGGTCGCGACCAAAGCCGATCGCGGATTTGGCCTGCTCGGCCGCCCCTGCGTTGGAGGTCATGATCAAAACCACGTTGCGGAAGTTCACTGTGCGGCCGTTGTGATCGGTCAGCTCGCCGTGGTCCATCACCTGCAACAGGATGTTGAACACATCGGGGTGGGCTTTCTCGATCTCATCGAGCAGCAGGACGCAGTGCGGATGTTGATCCACGCCGTCGGTCAAAAGGCCGCCCTGATCAAATCCAACGTAGCCGGGAGGGGCACCGATCAAGCGGGAGACCGCGTGTTTTTCCATGTACTCGGACATGTCAAAGCGCAGCAGTTCAACGCCAAGCGTGTCCGCCAGTTGTTTCGCCACCTCGGTTTTGCCCACACCGGTTGGTCCGGCGAATAGGTAGTTGCCGATGGGCTTTTCAGGCTCGCGCAGACCGGCGCGGGCCAGTTTGATCGCGGAGCTGAGCGATTCAATTGCGTTGTTTTGACCAAACACCACGCGCTTGAGCGATTTTTCCAGATCCTTGAGCACCTCGGCGTCGTCCTTGGACACGCTTTTGGGGGGGATGCGGGCAATCTTGGCAACGACGGCCTCGATCTCTTTGACGCCGATGGTCTTGCGACGCTTGGAGGCGGCCACGAGATGTTGCGCCGCGCCGGCCTCGTCGATGACGTCGATGGCTTTGTCGGGCAGTTTGCGATCGTTGATGTAGCGTGCGGCCAGTTCCACCGAGGTTTTGATCGCATCGGCGGTGTATTTCACGCCGTGGTGCGCCTCGAAGTATTCCTTGAGGCCCTTGAGGATCTTGATGGAGTCCTCGACCGTGGGCTCGTTCACGTCAATTTTCTGGAAGCGACGCGACAGGGCGCGGTCTTTCTCAAAATGCTGGCGGAATTCTTTGTAGGTGGTGGAGCCCATGGTGCGCAGTTTGCCGCCCTGCAACGCAGGTTTGAGCAGGTTGGAGGCATCCATTGCGCCGCCGGATGTGGCACCAGCGCCGATCACTGTGTGGATTTCGTCGATGAACAGAACCGAGTCAGGATGGTCTTCGAGTTCGGTCACCACCGCCTTGAGGCGCTCCTCAAAGTCGCCGCGATAGCGGGTGCCCGCAAGCAGCGCGCCCATGTCGAGCGAGAAGATTGTGGTTTTGGCCAGAACCTCGGGTGTTTCGCCCTGAACGATTTTGCGGGCGAGGCCTTCTGCGATAGCGGTTTTGCCAACGCCGGGATCGCCCACCAGAAGCGGGTTGTTCTTGCGGCGGCGGCACAGCACCTGAATGCAGCGCTCAACCTCGGAATCGCGGCCGATCAGCGGGTCAACGTCGCCTTTGCCAGCCTTGACGTTCAGGTCGACGCAGTATTTTGCCAGCGCGCTGTCTTTGGGTTCTTCTTCGGCAACGCCTTCGAAGCCAGGTGTGCTGGATTGTTCTTCATCCGCACCGGACAACGGGCGGGGTTCGCCATAGGCAGGGTTCTTGGCCACACCATGCGCAATATAGTTCACAGCATCATAGCGGGTCATATCCTGCTCTTGCAGGAAATACGCGGCGTTGGATTCGCGTTCCGCAAAGATCGCAACCAACACGTTGGCGCCGGTCACTTCGGTGCGGCCGGAGCTTTGAACATGGATGGCGGCGCGCTGGATCACCCGTTGGAAAGCGGCGGTCGGCACAGCTTCGGAGCCTTCGATGTCGGTGACCAGATTGGACAGGTCATCATCAATGAACTCGACAAGGTTTTGGCGCAACTCCTCAAGGTCGACGCTACATGCCTTGAGAACGCGCACGGCGTCGGGCTCGTCCATGAGGGCGAGGAGAAGGTGTTCGAGCGTGGCGAACTCATGCTTGCGTTGATTGGCAAGCGCGAGGGCTGCGTGAATGGTTTGTTCGAGCGAATTCGAAAATGACGGCACTGTGGTTCTGCTCCCTCCGGTGCTTGAAACTGCGAAGTCATAGGTGGCTTCGCATCCAGTATGGGGTTGTTACGTTAAAGTTTGGTCGATTGGTCGCTGTCTTCAAGGACTTTCTGCAATTTTAACCATAGAAAAAGACTGCACGCTTTCGTGAGGTGCCGAATTTTCGGGATTAAAAGCTGTCTTTGCGGCGCCGGATTTCGGCAAAAACCTCAGCGGGTGCGGCGCCTTGCATGCCCACGGCGGCTTGAACAGCAGGGTCATGACCGCGCAAAAACGGATTTGTCGCCAATTCGTCGGACAACAGCGAAGGCACGGTGGGAATATTTTTCTCGCGATCAGAGCGAATCTTGTCGATGCGCATTTTCAGCGCTGGGTTGTCCGGATCGACGGTCACCGCAAAGCGCGCGTTGGATTCGGTGTATTCGTGGCCCGAGCACACAATCGTTTCAGGCGGTAAGGCGGCGAGTTTGGTGAGGCTGTCAAACATCACGTTGGGTGGGCCTTCAAACAGGCGGCCGCAGCCGAGCGCCATCAGGCTGTCGGCCGTGAACACGGCGCCCGTCGTGGGGAAGTAAAACGCGATGTGGCCCATTGTGTGGCCCGACACATCGATGATCTGTGCCGCTTCGCCGCCGATTGTGACGCTGTCGCCTTCGCCCAAAGAGATGTCCAGCGGGGGCAGGCGGCCTGCGTCGGCGGTGGCACCAACCACTTTCGCGGGGTGTTTAGCCAACACATCCGCCAAGCCGTCGACATGGTCCCAATGATGGTGGGTCAAAAGCACATGGCTCAGGCTCCAGCCACGGTCAGAAAGGGCATCCAGAATCGGTCCGGGTTCGGGCGCGTCCACCAGTGCGGTATCGCCGCTCTTGTCGTCGTGAATCAAAAATGCGTAGTTGTCGGACAGGCACGGAATGGTCACGATCTGGAGGGGCATGGAATTTCGCCTTGTGATTGCTATGTTAGCCCTAAGATTTGCCGATTGGAGGCGCGGTTGCAATGCATCTTGATGTGCAGGATCTACGCAATTTCTATTATCGCAGCACGTTGGGTCGGGCCGCGCAAAAAGCAGTTCGCGATGAAATGTTGGAACTGTGGCCGGAAGCTGATGGGCTAACGGTGGCCGGATTTGGCTTTGCTGTGCCACTTTTGCGGCCGTATTTGTCCAGCGCGCGGCGGGTGATCGGCTTGATGCCCGCACCGCAAGGCGTGATGCCGTGGCCTGCCGGCATGCCAAATGTATCGGTGCTGTGCGAAGAAACGATGTGGCCGATCGAGACCGGGCATTTGGATCGGCTGGTGATCATGCATGGATTGGAAACCAGCGACCGGCCGTCTGATGTTTTGGTCGAAGCCAACCGCGTTCTTGGGCCCGGCGGCAAGGCGCTTTTTGTGGTGCCGCATCGCTCCGGCCTATGGTCACGCAGCGACACAACGCCGTTTGGCTATGGCCGTCCTTATTCCACAAGCCAGTTGGAAACCCAATTACGCGCCCATGGATTTATGCCCGAGCGTCACCGCGCAACCCTGTATCAGCCACCGTCACACAAACGGTTTTGGCGCAAAACGGGGCGGATGCTTGAAGGGTTAGGAAAGACGATTTCGCCGGTGATGGCGGGGGGTGTGCTGTTGGTAGAGGCCAGCAAACGGGTGCAGGCACCTTCGGGACCCGGACTGCGCGAAGCGGCCAAGAAGCCGCTGGGTGTCTTTGCCCCGGCGCCCGAGGTGTCGCCAGCTTAAAGGGTGGCGGCGGGGGGCGTCGCGGGTCAGGACCCGGGGGCGGTCCATGCGGTGGCGGCCGTGATCGTCAGACTTGCACCGCTATCGGCAAAGTTGCCGTCAAAGTCATTCCAGAGCCGCGCCACCAGAATGTCCCCGACATAGACATTGTCGACATGCGGCATGGCAGCGTCCGGATCATAAGGCTGGGCCTCGACACGGACGTCGCCTTCAAGCCCATCCGGTACCACCAGATCGAAGCTGTCACCGCTGCCGTTGAAATAGATGTTGGCTGGCGAGGTGGTGGCCATGTCTTCGTTGGTCACCACAAGGGTGTAGGTGTCGTCGCCGCCGGAGTGGAATTCGTCAACAAGCTGGCCCATGCGCATGATGTAGGTGTCGTTGCCTTCCCCACCCGAGAGCCGCAAAAAGGAGTCTCCGCTGACGGCTTCATACGCGATGAAGCTGTCGTTTCCCTGACCGCCTTCCAGAGTCACATCGCCGCGCGCGTCACTGATGATAAAGGTATCGTCGCCTTGGCCGCCATATAGGTTGGCCTCAAATGTGTCGGGGTCGCGGTCGTCATCTTGGGACAAGGTGAAGGTGTCGTTGCCATCTCCGCCAAGGACAGACGCCTGACCTTGGCTGATGGTGGCGTGGTCGTCGCCGTCGCCCATGAGCACAAAGGCAGATACGTCCGAGTGCACCGTCACCGTGTCGTTCCCATCCAGCGTGACAATCAGCCCGTCGTTTACAGGTGAAAGCGCGTCCGCGTCAGTCGAACCCAGATCGGCCAAGAGTGGATCGTCCGTCAGCGTGCCGTCGCCCTGCATTCGGGTGCTGAATTCGCCGATTTCCAACGTGTTCAGATCAATGTCGGCAAGGCCATGCAGACGGATTGTCAGGTCGACAGGATCGACGTTGTCGGATGCGCCGGGCATTGTGATGTGCAGGTCGAGAAAGCTGCCATCGTCCGCCGGCGCGGCGCTGATATCGAGCAGGTTTTCATGCCAGGGGCCAACTTCCAGATCAAAGAGGTCGAGCCGTAGGGCATCCTCTGTCGGGTCAAAGTCGGTGATTTCGATATCAAAAGGCCGGTCGGTGTCGCGGTGGCCGGGATCTTCGATAAAGAAAACATCGGAGCCGTCGCCGCCCGTCAGAGTGACCGGATCGTTGTCCGCGCTGGTGTAGTCATGCCCCACGCGGATGAGATCGTCACCGTCGCCCGCGTCGATGGATTCGCCGGCCTGAGAATAGATCGTGTCGTCCCCGGAGGTGCCGACGACGTCCGCTTCGGGCGTCGGTTCCGGATCGGGGGTGGGCGCGGGGTCTTCGCCGGTGTCGCTGTCGTCATCAATGTCGTCCGCGTCTTCGGCCATGCCGTCAAATACGGCGAAGCTGCTGGCGATGCCAAGAAAAGAGAACAGAATGATCAGGTTCATGCGACGTACTCTCTACATGTCTATAAAACGCAGACCTCAGGGATCTGGGGTGGCTTGTAATTGGCCCGTGGGCTTTTAGGCCGCAGACGCTGTCGGCAGGATTTCGAATTTCTCACTGTCCAGCGTGATGCGGTGCTCTTCGTCCAGATTGATCAGCTTCATCACCAGCGTGTCCCCGACATAGACATCGTCACGCTGCACGACGGAGCCCAGATTGGTGTCATAGCGCGGCGGAAGGTTTTCGATCCGCACCGAGTCCGCGAGATCGGCCGGCAGGGTGAGCTGGAAGCTGTCTTCAAAGTCCCACACCACGGTGGAGGGATCGGTGGTGTGCATCTGGTCGGGGTCGACGGTCATGGAATAGACATCGGAGCCGCCGAACTGATCATCGGACACGTTGATGCCTTGGGAGAAGAGATAAGTGTCGTCGCCCTCGCTGCCATCGATCCGCAGGCGGGTGTCGTCGTCACGTTCAACGCTGCGGGCGTCGATGGTGTCATCCCCGGCTCCGCCGTTGACAACCACCGAACCGCTGTCGTGGTCGATGATGATCGTGTCGTCACCGCGTGAACCGCGCAGATCGAGATTGCCGACGTCGCCTTGGACGACTTGTGGCTCGGTACTGCCGGAGGCGGGTTCTGTAGTTTCGGATGCGTCTTCGCCGGTTTCTGCTGTGGAGTCTGTGTCGGCCAGATAGATGCTGTCGGGATTCACGTCGGAAAGCCCGTCAAGGCGTACAACAAAGTCCCGCGCGGCTTCAGGGCCGAGGTCCGGGTCAAACACAGACACGCGCACATCGACGTAACTGCCATCTTCGGCGGGTTCCAAAGTGAAGTCCTGCGGTGTTTCCGTGCTTGTGCCGGGCGCGTCGCTGACAACTTCGAGTGTCAGCACATCTTCGGTGTCGTTAAAATCGGAAATAATCACATCAAATGGACGGGTGTCATCATCTCGGTGCGGGTATTCTGCAACAAAGGTGTCAGCGCCATCGCCACCAACTGCGAGAATCGGATTGTCGGACGTGTGAGACAGTCGGAGCGAGTCGTCGCCATCGGTGCCGGTTATTCGGTCATAGCCGTCGGTCGCCTGATCTTCGGCCTCATCGGTGCCGTCTGTCGCGTGTTCATAGTCTCCGGACCCCAGATCGACTGCGACTGAATCGGGCAATGCGCTGCCGTCATAGATGCCATCATCTGTTTCGGCTGCGTCGTCATCGGAGGAGTCGTCCTGCAGGTCAGCAGGCAACAACATCGGGCCGTCCTGAATTTGGTCTGCCTCGTCACCCTCGGTGGTGTCGTCGGAGGTGTCGACGTCTGCGTCGTCTCCGCCAATGATTCCGCCAAGCAAAGCGGCGGCGCCCAGCCCTAAGATGGAGAGAATGATGATCGTGCTCATGTCGTGCCTGAATTCCGGTTCCGATTTGGTATCAATTCCGGATATCGGCAATTGGTATCCAAATTGATAACGGCGGCGCTGGCATTTTCGGGGTTGGATCTGGTTTTTGCCCCGCGGGTCGCGCGGAATTTGCGGGCTTTGCGACGCGGGAATCGCGGAAAAAGGGGATTTTACGGGCATTTTTTTTCCCTAAGGTCACAGGCAAAGGGTCGCACCATAGCTAACCTATTAAAAACAAGCGATTTTGTGCGTTTTTCGATTATATCAAACGTAGTTGATAGCTGAGCAAGCCTCTGCTACACCCGCCTCGGATTTGCCGCCTTGTCATGGGCAGGGCATGAAACGTCCTCGTTTGGTGCATACAATTGTATGCTGCAGTCGAGGCCAGAAAGCGGAAGGGTGGACGTGTCCGAACCAGCTTCGATCTCCTCCGGCATTGCCGAACGCTATGCCGCCGCGGTCTTTGAGATCGCATCCGAGAACAAGGCGCTTGCCAAACTGGAAAGTGGTCTTGACGATCTCAGCGCAGTATTGGACGAAAGCGCCGACCTGCGTAACCTGATCAATTCGCCTCTGGTGAGCCGCGATGAACAGGGCAAGGCCATCGCAGCCGTTGCGAAAACCATGAAATTGCAGCCCGTGCTGGCAAACGTTCTGGGCCTGATGGCCGAGAAGCGCCGCCTGTTCGTGCTGCCTCAGCTGATTGACCAGCTGCGCGCCATGATTGCAGAAGACAAAGGCGAAGTGACCGCCGATGTGACATCTGCCAAAGCATTGACCAAAACCCAAAGCGACAAGCTGGCGAAGACGCTGGCTGCCCGTATCGGGAAAGACGTCAAGATCAACGCGACCGTCGACAAAACCCTTGTTGGCGGTCTTGTAGTTAAAGTGGGCTCGAAGATGATCGATACATCGATCCGCTCCAAGCTCTCTTCCCTCCAGAATGCAATGAAAGAGGTCGGATAATGGGTATCCAAGCAGCCGAAATCTCTGCGATCCTTAAGGAGCAGATTAAAAACTTTGGCCAGGAGGCCGAAGTGGCCGAAGTCGGCCGCGTGCTTTCCGTCGGTGACGGTATCGCGCGCGTCTACGGCCTGGACAATGTCCAAGCCGGTGAGATGGTTGAATTCCCTGGTGGTATTCAAGGCATGGCGCTGAACCTGGAAAATGACAACGTTGGTGTCGTTATCTTCGGTTCTGACCGTGACATCAAAGAAGGTGACACTGTAAAGCGCACCAACTCCATCGTGGACGTTCCGACTGGCGAGGGCCTGCTGGGTCGCGTCGTAGACGGTCTGGGCAACCCGCTGGACGGCAAGGGCCCGATCGCATCGGACACCCGTGGCGTTGCAGACGTTAAAGCGCCGGGCATTATCCCGCGTAAATCGGTTCACGAACCGATGGCAACCGGCCTGAAGTCGGTTGACGCGATGATCCCGATTGGCCGTGGCCAGCGTGAATTGATCATTGGTGACCGTCAGACCGGCAAAACTGCTGTGGCTCTGGACGCGATCCTGAACCAGAAGTCTTACAACGAAGCCGCTGGCGACGACGAAAGCAAGAAACTGTACTGCGTGTACGTTGCGATCGGTCAGAAACGTTCGACTGTTGCTCAGCTGGTGAAGAAGCTGGAAGAAACCGGCGCGATGGCCTACTCGATCGTGGTTGCCGCAACCGCATCCGAGCCTGCGCCAATGCAGTTCCTGGCACCTTACGCCGCGACCGCTATGGCCGAGTACTTCCGCGACAACGGCAAGCACGCTCTGATCATTTATGATGATCTCTCCAAGCAAGCTGTTGCGTATCGTCAGATGTCCCTGCTGCTGCGTCGTCCTCCCGGACGTGAAGCGTATCCTGGTGACGTTTTCTATCTTCACTCACGTCTGCTTGAGCGTTCGGCAAAGCTGAACGAAGATTTTGGTGCCGGCTCGCTTACTGCGTTGCCGATCATCGAAACCCAAGGTGGCGACGTTTCCGCGTTTATTCCAACCAACGTGATTTCGATCACCGACGGTCAGATCTTCCTGGAAACCGAACTTTTCTACCAAGGTATCCGCCCTGCTGTGAACACCGGTCTGTCGGTTTCGCGCGTTGGCTCCTCGGCTCAGACATCGGCGATGTCGTCGGTTGCTGGTCCGGTGAAACTGTCGCTGGCTCAGTATCGTGAAATGGCTGCGTTTGCTCAGTTTGGCTCCGACCTCGATACCGCAACTCAGCAGCTGCTGAACCGTGGTGCGCGCCTGACCGAGCTGATGAAACAGCCTCAGTACTCGCCGCTGACCAACGCTGAAATCGTCTGCGTCATCTTTGCAGGTGTGAACGGCTATCTGGACGGCATCGACGTGTCTGACGTAGGTCGCTTTGAGCAGTCCATGCTGGCGCACCTGCGCGCCAACAACGCTGACTTGCTTCAGTGGATCACCGACGAAGATCCTAAGATCAAAGGCGAGGCCGCCGACAAAGTTAAAGCCGCGCTGGACGCTTTCGCCGCTGACTTCGCATAAGGGGTTCGGACCATGCCTAGTCTGAAGGACCTAAAAAACAGGATCGAGAGTGTGAAAAACACTCGGAAGATCACAAAAGCCATGCAGATGGTTGCCGCGGCGAAACTTCGCCGCGCGCAGGAAGCTGCTGAGCAGTCGCGACCCTACACAGAACGGTTCAACGCCGTGATGGGTGGGCTGGCGGCCTCGGTTGGCGGCTCTGACTCTGCGCCGAAACTGCTGTCCGGCACCGGAAGCGATCAGACCCACCTGTTGGTGGTGATGACTGCGGAACGTGGCCTGTGCGGTGGCTTCAACGCAAACATTTCGAAGTTGGCGCGTGCGAAAGCTGCGGAACTGAAGGCTGCGGGCAAGACCGTTAAGGTGCTGACTGTTGGCAAGAAGGGCCGCGACGCGATCAAACGTGAATTGGGTGACGACTTTGTCGGCCACGTTGACCTGACTGAGGTCAAACGCGTGGGGTATGAAAATGCTCAGGACATCGCCCGCGACGTTCTTGACCGCTTTGATGCGGGCGAGTTCGACGTGGCCACGATCTTCTTCTCGGAGTTCGTGAATGTTGTGACGCAAATCCCAACCGCACAGCAAGTCATTCCAGCCGCTTTTGAAGCGGATGAGGATGGCGCAAGCACTCTGTATGACTACGAGCCCAGTGAAGAGGCCATTCTGGCTGACTTGCTGCCGCGCGGCGTCGCGACGCAGATTTTTGCAGCATTGCTGGAAAACGGCGCCTCGGAGCAAGGTGCGCGGATGTCCGCAATGGACAACGCGACCCGCAACGCGGGTGACATGATCGACAAACTGACCATCCAGTATAACCGCTCGCGTCAGGCTGTGATCACCAACGAGCTTATTGAAATCATCTCGGGCGCGGAAGCGCTCTAAGAACCGGAGACGAAACATGGCAAACGCAAAAGGCAAGGTGACCCAGATCATCGGCGCCGTTGTGGACGTGCAGTTCGACGATGCTCTGCCAGAGATCTTGAACGCACTGAACACTGAAAACAACGGTAAGAAACTGGTTCTGGAAGTAGCCCAGCACCTTGGTGAAAACACCGTTCGCACCATCGCGATGGACGCGACCGAAGGTCTCGTTCGTGGCCAGGGTGTCGAAGACACCGGTGCCCCGATCGCCGTGCCCGTTGGCACAGGCACATTGGGCCGCATCCTGAACGTGACCGGCGATCCGGTTGACGAAAAAGGTCCTGTGAAAGCGACCGAAACACGCGCCATCCACGGCGACGCGCCTGCGTTCGAAGATCAGTCCACCGCGACTGAAATTCTGACAACTGGTATTAAGGTGATCGACTTGCTCGCGCCTTACACCAAAGGTGGTAAAATTGGTCTGTTCGGCGGTGCCGGCGTTGGTAAGACCGTTTTGATCATGGAACTGATCAACAACATTGCGAAGGTGCACTCTGGTGTGTCCGTGTTCGCGGGTGTTGGTGAGCGGACCCGTGAAGGGAACGACCTGTACCACGAAATGATCGAATCCGAAGTTATCGTTCCTGACGATCTGGAGAAATCCAAGATTGCTCTGGTTTACGGTCAGATGAACGAGCCTCCCGGTGCGCGTATGCGGATCGCCCTGTCCGGCCTGACACTGGCCGAGCAGTTCCGTGATGACACGGGTTCGGACGTTCTGTTCTTCGTGGACAACATCTTCCGCTTTACACAAGCCGGTTCCGAAGTTTCGGCCCTGTTGGGTCGTATTCCTTCGGCTGTGGGTTATCAGCCAACACTGGCAACCGACATGGGTGCGATGCAGGAACGGATTACATCGACCAAATCCGGTTCGATTACATCGGTTCAGGCCGTGTACGTCCCTGCGGATGACCTTACCGACCCTGCACCTGCGACCTCGTTTGCACACTTGGATGCGACAACCGTTCTGGATCGCGCGATCTCGGAAAAAGGTATCTATCCTGCTGTGGATCCGCTGGGTTCGACCTCGCGTCTGCTGGACCCGCTGATCATTGGTGAAGAGCACTACACTGTCGCCAACGACGTTCAGCAGATCCTTCAGCGTTACAAGTCGCTGCAAGACATCATCGCCATCCTCGGCATGGACGAACTGTCCGAGGAAGACAAACTGACCGTGGCACGTGCGCGTAAGATCGAGCGTTTCTTGTCCCAGCCGTTTGACGTGGCGAAAGTCTTCACCGGTTCTGACGGTGTTCAGGTTCCACTGGAAAACACTATCGCGTCGTTCAAAGCCGTTGTGGCTGGCGAATACGACCACCTCCCCGAAGCGGCCTTCTATATGGTTGGCGGCATCGAGGAAGTGATCGCCAAAGCCGAGAAAATGGCTGCTGAAGCGGCCTAAGGAGGCCCGTAATGGCAACTGAGATGCAATTTGACCTGGTGAGCCCTGAGCGGAGCCTTGCTTCACTCCAGGCCACTTCTGTCCAAATCCCTGGCGCTGATGGTGATCTCACCGCAATGCCAGGCCACGCGCCCCTGCTGACCTCGCTGCGCCCTGGCGTTGTGCGGGTTCAGACAGCTGACGGCGAAAAAGACTTTGTTGTAACCCGCGGTTTTGCGGAAGTTGCGCCCGAGTCGATTTCGGTGATCGCTGAGTTCGCGCATGTGGGCGAAGATGTAACCAAGGCAGACCTTGAAGACGTGCTGGTTGGCGCGCGCAAGGCGGTTGAGGATGCGTCCGCTGAGGACAAAGATGCTGCGGAAAAGTTCCTGTCGGATCTCGAGCAGCTCTTGGCGAACATGGTCTGATCCCACTGTGATCGGACAAAAATAGAGGCTCCGCTCCTGTGGCGGGGCCTTTTTTCTGAGAAATGCCTTTTTTTGTTGCGAATTGGTCTGAGGTTACAGACATTAGGTTCCGGAATGAGACGACTTAGAAATCACCACATTGGCGTAGATCAGGGCGATGAGACCCTGTTTTCGGATTTTGAATCCGACGGTGACATGTGGACCGGGGATGGGCCGCGTGATCGACGCAAGCTGATTAAGTTTTCCGGCCGATTTCGCACGCCACCTACCGTGCAGGTGGCTTTGTCGCTTTGGGACATGGACGCCGAACACAATATCCGTGCCGAAGTGGTTGCCGAAGAAGTCACCAACCTTGGATTTCATTTGGTGTTTCGCACTTGGGGTGACAGTCGTGTCGCGCGTGTGCGGATGAGCTGGATGGCGATTGGTGAGTTGGCACATGCCGATGACTGGGCAATAGACGACTGATGCAAGGCTTAGCACTTTGCACAAACAAAAAGCCGCGCTGAAAAGCGCGGCTTTTGTCGTTTCACAGTGTCTTGTGATTACTTGTTAAAGAGGCCTTCGTAGCTGGCTTCCAGCGTTTCGGTCTCAAACAACGAGCTGACCGAGGTGCCGTTTGCGATGTTCAGGATCGCTTGGGCAAAAAGCGGCGCAGTCGGGATGATGCGGATATTTGGGGTTTCCAGAACCGGCTGGGTGGCTTCAATCGAGTCGGTGATGCAAAGCGATTTCATCACCGAGCCTTTGATGCGTTCAACAGCAGGACCGGAGAGTACGCCGTGGGTGATGTAGCTGTGCACCTCGGTGGCACCGTGCTCCATCAGCACTTCGGCGGCTTTACAAAGCGTACCTGCGGTGTCGCAGATGTCGTCCACGATGATACATTTCTTGCCCTCGACGTTTCCGATCACGGTCATTTCCGCGATTTCGCCAGCCTTTTCACGGCGTTTGTCGACGATCGAAAGCGGCGCACCGATGCGTTTGGCAAGCTCGCGTGCGCGGGCCACACCGCCAACGTCGGGTGAGATCACCATGACGTCGTCGAGGCAGTCCGCAAACTGGGACTGAATGTCGAGTGCGAAGATCGGCGAGGCGTAGAGGTTGTCCACCGGAATGTCGAAGAAGCCCTGAATTTGGGCTGCGTGCAGATCCATTGTCAGAACCCGTTCGATGCCGGCTTCGACCATCATGTTGGCGACCAGCTTGGCGGTGATCGGGGTGCGCGCCTTGGTGCGGCGGTCCTGACGGGCGTAGCCGAAGTAGGGGATCACGGCCGTGATGCGCGAGGCCGACGACCGACGCAGTGCGTCGGACATGATGAGCAGTTCCATCAGGTTGTCGTTAGCCGGACGTGAGGTCGATTGGATGATGAACATGTCCTCGCCGCGGACGTTTTCAAAGACCTCTACAAAGATCTCTTGGTCGTTGAAGCGTTCCACGCGGGCGTCGACCAGATCGACCGGCTTTCCCCGATGAAGCGCCATGCGGCGGGTGATGGCATTTGCCAGCGGCATGTTTGAGCTGCCGGTCATCAGTTTGGGTTCAAGAAGTGTGGCCATGATGGGGTCCCCAGAGTGGTGCAGAGTGTGGCGCAGGTGACAGATTCGTGACGTTGCCAACCGCTTAACATGGCCCTAGGGTCTCGCAAAGCATCGAGGCGCAGCGGGAGGCCCAAATGGCACATATCGACTACTATTTTGCGACAATTTCTCCATACACATACCTAGCCGGCACACGGCTGGAGGAAATCGCCGCCAAACATGGCGCGACGATCACGTACAAACCTTTGGATATCATCGCGCAGTTCGGCCGGACCGGCGGTACGCCACCCAAGGATCGGCACGCGAGCCGTCAGGAATATCGCGCGCAGGAACTGGTGCGGCAGGCTAAAAAGCTGGACATGCCCTTCAACCTCAAACCTGCGCATTGGCCGACCAATATGGCGCCGTCTTCATATGCGTTTATCGCGGCGCAAAATGCCGGTGGCGGTGATCTTGGCGCCTTGGCGCATGGCATCACGCGGGCCTGCTGGGTCGAGGAAAAGAACGTGGCAGAGGACGCGGTGATCCGTGAATGTCTTGAGGCCGCTGGCTTTGATCCGAAACTGGCTGATAGCGGTTTGCTGGAAGGCGCGGAGACCTACGCCAAGAACCTGGAAGACGCGGTTGAAGCAGGCGCGTTTGGGGCCCCTTTCTATGTCGTAGACGACGGCGCCCGTTTCTGGGGGCAGGATCGTTTGGAAGACCTGGATCTGCATCTGGCTGGCAAACTCTAAGACATGCTTTCGGGCGTTGGCAGTAAGACACACTGGCGCACGCTGGGCGAAGGCGCTCGGCCTGCGTTGGCGTTGCATTGCAACCTTGGGCATTCGGGTGCGTTCCGCGGGATTGGGGCGGAGCTCGGCGATCTTTTGACGATTCAGGCTCCGGATATGCCGGGACATGGGCGTAGCGATGCTTATCAGGCGGGCACCTTGGCCGGGCAGTACATGCTGGACGCCATTCTGGAAAATCTGGACGCTCCGGTGGATGTCATCGGTCACAGCTATGGTGGTCTGTTGGGGCTGCGGTTGGCAATTGAACGGCCGGAAATGGTGCGTTCGTTGTCGCTGTTTGAGCCTGTGACGATGTTGGCGGCCAAAGACAGAGCACCAGAAGAAGTTGCCAAGAACGACGCGCATATGTCGAAGGTCATCGCCTTGTACGCGGCGGGCGATCCGGAAGGCGCAGTGCGGATGTTTGTGGAAGAATGGGGCGATGGCACGCCTTGGGAGCAGCTGCCTGCCGAAACTCGCGCGACGTTTGCGCGGCAGGTGCCAGTTGTGGTCGCCTCGCAAAGGGACGTGCTGGAAGACATCGGTCAAGTGATGCCGCGGCTTGGCCAAGTTGCCGTGCCATGTGTGGTTATGGATGGGGCGCTGTCGCCTCCGATCATGAAACCCGCCTGTGATGGCTTGGCTGCGATGGTAAAGAACGGACGGCGGGCGACGATTGCTGGCGCTGGTCATATGGGCGCGATCACCCATGCCCGCGCCGTGGCTGCAGAAGTGCGCCAAACAATCGGCGCTGCAGCTTAGCCTTTCACGATATCCAGAAACTGGTTGATCTGATCGGTCGTGATCGACCAGTCGCAGACCAGACGCGCCTCGACCATCTCGTTTGGATCGTCGCCCTCAAGGCTGCCGGACCAGATGTGGTATTCGGCCCCAGCAGCAAACAGGCGTTTGTGTGCGGCCCGAGGCATGGCGACAAACAGCATGTTGGCTTGGGGCGGGTACACAAAGCTGACGCCGTCAATTGCCTGCAGGCCTCCTGCCAGATGCGCGGCGTTGGCGTTGGCCTGAGTCGCGGCGTTAATCCACGCATTGTCAGCCAGATACCCCTTCATCTGGGCTGACAGGAAACGGTGTTTGGAGAACAGATGCGCCCCGCGTTTGCGGCGCAGTTCAAATTCCCAAGCGTGTTTCGGGTCAAAGAAGATCACCGCCTCAACGCCGACGCAGCCATTCTTGGTGCCGCCAAAAGAGACCGCGTCCACGCCGGCCTTCCACGTCATTTCGGCCGGTGTGCAGCCTAGCGCCATCATCGCGTTGGTGAACCGCGCGCCGTCCAAATGAACCGGCAGATCGTGGGATTTGGCGACATCGCACAGCGCGGTGAGTTCGTCGAGCGTGTAGATTGTGCCGCGTTCGGTGACCTGCGTGATCGACACGGGGCCACGTTGCGGGCCATGCACGCCACGGGTTTCCTCGGCTTCGATGGCCACGCGCAATTCAGCTGCGGTCATCTTGTCATCTTGTCCCACAAGCGTGAGTTTTGCGCCGCCGGAGTAAAATTCGGGGGCGTTGCATTCGTCCTCATGGATATGCGCAACGGAAGCGCAAAACACGGTTTCCCAAGGCTTGGTCAATGTTGCCAACGCCAGCGAGTTGGCGGCAGTGCCAGTGGCCACGAGATAAACGGCAGCCTCTGGCGCCTCAAACACGTCACGGATCTGGGTGCGGACTTCGTCCATGATCGCATCCGCGCCGTAAGCCATGGCAAAGTCTTGGTTTGCCTCGGTCATGGCCTGCAAGACCTGTGGCAACGCGGGGCCGGAATTGTCGGAGGCAAAATGCATTAGAGAGGTTCCTCGATGATGTGGTCTTCCCAGTCGTCTTCGGGCGTTTCAAACTCGGATACTGTCATTTGATAAACCGACACGCCAGCCTCGTGCACGCTTTCGGCGCGGCCGGAAATCAGCGGGTGCCAGTCATATAGTGGCTTGCCTTCCCATAGCAGGCGATAGGCGCAGGTTTGCGGCATCCAGTAGGCGTGGTCGTCCAGATTTGACGGTTTGAGAACGATGCATTCGGGCACAAACTGATGGCGGATCGGGTATTGGGTGCAGCGGCAGGTTTCGTCATCCAACATACGACAGGCGACGCGGGTCAGGTGAACCTTGCCGGTGTCGGCGTCCTCAAGCTTGTTGAGGCAGCATTTACCGCAGCCATCACACAGCGCTTCCCACTCTTTCTTGGACAGGTCAGCGAGTTTTTTCTTTTCCCAAAACCGAGGTTTCAGCTTGTCGCGTTCGATAGGGTCGCGGCTCATAGTGCGGCCAGGATGTCGCGGCATTGCGCGCAATCACGGTCCATCTGAGCGATCAAAGCATCGAGGCCGTCGAACTTTTGTTCCGGGCGCAGATAGTCGACCAAAGCCACCGACAGCGTTGCGCCGTAGAGGTCGCCGGAGAAGTCAAAAAGGAAGGTTTCGATGTTGGCGGTGTTTGTTCCAAACATCGGGCGCACACCGATCGACGACGCGCCGTGATAGCTGCCTGCGTGGGGGCCGTCGAGCACGTCTACGAGCACAGCATAGACGCCGTGTTTTGGTTGGTGCAGACCATCGATGGACATGTTGGCTGTGGGGAAACCCAAATCGCGCCCACGTTGTTCGCCGCCAATCACAGGGCCGTCGATGCGGTGCCAGTGGCCAAGCATTTTGGCGGCGTCGCGGGGACGGCCATCGCTGAGGGCGGCGCGGATTGATGTGGACGACACCTGACCGTCGTCAGCTTGAACAAGTGGCGCAATGGTCACGTTAAATCCGAGGTCTTTGCCAAAGGTTTCAAGATCCTGCGCGGTTCCGGCACGTCCTTTGCCAAAGCAGAAATCAGCGCCGACGACGACATGTGTCAGGCCCAATCCATCGGCAATCACGTCGCGGGCGAACTCTTCGGGCGTGAGGCTGGAGAGCGCGGTGTTGAAGGGCAATTCGTAGAGCCGTTTGACGCCGAGTTTTTCCAGCCGGTGGGCGCGGGTTTCGGCGCTGGTGAGGCGAAATGCAGGGGCGTCGGGGGCAAAGTATTCGCGTGGATGTGGTTCAAACGTCATGATGCCCAAAGGGGCGTCCGGCGCGGCCTTGCGGGCGAGGTCGATCACTGATTGATGACCGATGTGCACGCCGTCAAAGTTGCCGATGGCAACGGAGGCGCCTTTGTCCTCGGGGGCGACGAATTTATAGTCTCGAATAATCCGCATAGGCTCGGCGTAGCGGGTTGCAAAGCGTCATGCAAGAGGTTGGATGTAACGTCAGTCCAGCTTGCGTGACGGGGCCAGCACGGTGGCCTCGCCTGCCAGAACCTTTTTGCCATCAACCGAGCAGGCGCAGTCCATGCGGACGCGACGTTTGGCCATGTCGATGTCGGTTACAGTGACCTCGGCCAAAACGGTTTCGTTTGGGCGCACGGGGGCGAGGAATTTCAGGCTTTGGCCCATGTAGATCGTGCCGTGCCCCGGAAGCTGTTCGCCGATAACAGCAGAAATTAGACCGGCGGTTAGCATGCCATGCGCGATGCGGCCGCCAAACATTGATTCTTCGGCGTACTCGTCGTCCAAATGCACGGGATTGTGGTCCGTTGAAACCGCTGCAAACATCTCGATATCCTGATCGGTCACGGTCTTACGCACATAGCGTGTCATGCCGATTTCGAGGTCTTCGATAAAGATGGTTCCGCGTGGCAAGTTGTCCAACATGGGGCCTCCGAGGCTTCGATTGCGGCCCGCAGCGAAGGGGCGCTGGTAATTTTAAGACCGTATTCGATCACGGCTGGCAACTTTATTACTTCGCAGCCGCAGAAAATCAAGCGTTTTTTGCGTCAGCGAAGTTGACCAATGGAGAACTGTGGAGAGACATTTTCCGTTTCGATATAATCACTTAAGGCGGATGGGTCCGGTTGGTGCGTCGTTTTGGTTTCTGTGGCGGCGAGGCCGCCGGTGATGAAGAGGGAATCGATGTCTTCGCCCATTGCGCCAATGATGTCGGTCTGGGGGCCGTCTCCGATGGCGAGAATGGCATTGGACGGTATCGATTTTCCCAACGCGGTCAGGCGACGGCGTGCGAGATCGTAGATCGGTGGATGAGGCTTGCCAAAGTAGAGGCTTTCGCCGCCCATTTCCGTATAGAGCCGCGCCAAAGCACCGGCGCACCATTCCCGAACTTCGCCGCGATCGACAACGATGTCGGGATTGGCGCACAGCAGCTTCATGCCCTTGGTTTTGGCATAGAGAAAATCCGCGCGGTTCACATCGGGATCGGCCATTGGATCAAACGGGCCGCAACAGACGATGCCTTCGGCCTCGGACAGAGGAACGCGCTGAATGTTCGTGGGGTTATCCAATATATCCAGTGGCTTAAAGAAGTCGGCGTCGCGTTCTGCTTCGCCCATGAAATAGACTTTTTCGCCCACGGCGCCCTGATACATGGCAGAGCGCGCGCTGTCGCCGGAAGTGGCGATGGTGTCGTAGGCGTCAGTTGGCACACCGAAGTCCAGCATCTGTTGTGCGACGCTGGCACGGGGGCGGGGTGAGTTGGTCACAAGCACTACAACGCCACCTTTGGCACGGTATTCTTGCAGCGCAGCAACGGCGTCTGGATAGGCCGTAATGCCGTTGTGTACGCAGCCCCAGAGATCGACAAACAGGGCGTCGTAACGGTCGGAAATCTCGGAAAGGGCGGAGATGATCTGGGTCATTGGGCTGTCCTGTGCGCGGGCGTTTTGCTTGGGCTGATGTATGGCAGGGGTGCGGGCGCGGTGCCAGTGGTTTTGCGCCAAAACGGCTATCTGCAACGCGTCTGTATTGCGTCGGTATCGCGGGAGTGCGGATTTCGCGAAAGTGCGGATGCCGCAGCGCAGCAGGAAATCAGTCGCGACGACGTCGGTTCAGCACACGGCGCATTAAACCGGCGATGGTTTTGAACGGCTCAATCCTGTCATAGAATTTCAGCGCGTGAATGTCGGTGCGCGAACTGCGTTGCCCCGCGAGGTTAGGTGTCGCCAGCCGGAATTCAGTGCCGGGAACCTTGGTGCGCACCATGTTGAAGGCAGCATCGAAGAACATGGAGCCCCCATCGGGGTGGCCAGAAGGACGATTGCGCACAGCAACAAGGTAGTCGTGGAACGCCTGAATTTTTTCGCGGCCCTGAATCGCCCAGAATTGCACCCCAAGCGTGCCGTCGTACCAGTTGATCAGACCGGTGTGGCCGGTGGGCGGTATTTCGGGTTCCAGATAGCCGAGAAGGGCGATGGTCCAGGGCTGCGTTTGCAGATCAGAAAGAACGGCAGCGACGGCGTCCGGCGCCACGTCCAGCAGGTGCAAGTCGTCTTCGCAAATCAGCACGCGGTCGTGGCCGTTTTCCAGCGCGTCGGCCAGCACGCGGGTTTGCGAGATCATGTTGCCGAGCGAGCCAAGGGAGGGGAACTCCCCTTTGTCGGTGGGCCGCGTGGCGGCAAAAAACGTGACGTGGTCGTTGGGAATTGCGACGCCGGTGCGAGCGAACTCCTGCGTGGTTTCGGCGCGGCGGTCAGCACGGTTGGGCAGGTTCACGATATAAACGTGATCGAACCAGTCAAAGAGGTCGGAGAAGCTCATTGGTGTTCCTGCCATTGCGTGTGTGGCCTTGTCGATAGAGGCACTGTGTGGCGATCAAATGTCAAGGATTGGGTGACGGCACGTCATCGGGATTAGAGCTTGCGCGACTCGGTAGTTCGTGTGCGAACTAAATTGAGGTAATTCGGATGCGAACAACATGAAGCGATCGCCCAAGATATTCTATTTGATGAACCGGGCTTATGCCGCGCTGGCGCGGGCAGCGGATCGGCGTACCAAGGCCGAGGCAGAGCTGTCGTTGGCACAGCATGGTGTGTTGTTTGCCCTGTCGATGAATGACGGGCTGACGGCGGGCCATCTGGCCAAGATGCTGTCGATGGGCAAACCCAGTGTCAGCGGGATGATTGACCGGATGGCGGAGCGCAACTTGGTGCGGCGCGAGAAAGACGCAACGGACCGACGCATGGTGCGGGTGTTTCTGCAAGCGCAGGGCGCGGCGGTAATCGCGCGCACCAATCCGGTGGTCAAAGAGATGAACGCGGCGTTGCTGGCGCCATTCTCGGAAGAAGAACAAGACGTGATTGGACGGTTTCTGAAACATCTGGCGGAGAACGCCGAGGATGTTTTGGCCGAGAGCGCCAAGGAGGAGAGCGAGTGATGTTGGATGGTACGGATGTTGAAGGCGTGACCTCGGAAGAGATTGTGTTTGATGCCGAAGATGGTTGGACTTTGGCGGGCAGCCTGTTTCGCGGGCCGGAGCCGAAGATGGCGATCATGATTTCGGCGGGCACTGGGTTTCCGCGGCGGTTTTATCGCCATGCGGCGGCGTGGTTTGCGGCGCAGGGTGCGGTGGTGCTGACCTATGATTTTCGCGGGATTGGTGACAGTGGTGCCGAGGATCTGGCCAACAGCGGCATCGATTACCCGCACTGGGGCCAGTTGGATATGACGGCGGCGCTTGAGCGGTTGGAAGAGGCCGCGCCGGGTTTGCCGGCAATGACCTTGGGCCATTCGATTGGCGGGCAATTTGTGGGGTTCATGAAGAACGGCGACAAAGTTGCGCGCAACGCCTTTGTGTCGGTCGGGAGTGGCCATTGGGGCGTGCATCACAAGCTGCGCATTCCGTTGGAGCTGTTTTTCTGGTGGGGCTTTGGCGCGATGGAACTGGCGCGGTTCGGGTTCGTGCGCGGCGGTGGGCTGTGGGCCGGCGAGGCGCTGCCGCCCGGTGTGTTCAAGACATGGCGCCGATGGAGCGGGCGTAGGAGCTATCTGTTGCCGGATCTGGCGTCAGGGAAATATGACCACCGGTTTGACCAGCCGCAGGCGCCGATTTGTGCATGGGTGTTTCCCGATGATGGAATCGCGACGCCGAGGGCATGTGGCGACACGTTGGGGCATTATCGGCATGCCGAAAAACACTTGGTGGTGCGCACGCCCGAAGAATTGGGCACCAAACGCGTGGGCCACGAAGGGGCGTTCCGCAAGGGGCGCGAGGCTTTGTGGGGCGAGATTTGGGAGTGGTTTGAAACGGGTGGGCTGCCCGATGGAGCAGTGAAGAAGTAGGGCGAAACTTTGAGACCTTGCCCGAACGACAGGAGGGGCTGCGCCAGCCCAAACAGGCGCAGTCCTTTGACCTCGACAAAAGCGTTTGAGCAAAAGAAAAAGCCGACCACCTTGCAGGGCCGACTTTTCTTTTTGGGTCAGATCAGGCTCAGACTTTGAGGTTTGGAATGATCTGTTTTTTGCGGCTTACAACGCCGGGCAGCACAACCGCGTCGCCCTCTGCGGTGACGTCAAAGGATTTTGCCGCAACGGATTTTACCAGATCGTTTGGCACCAAGAGCGTGCTTTCCTCGTTCAGGATGTCGACAACGAACAGCAGGACCTGATCGACGCCGTCCTCGGATGCAACCGTGGTCATGGTGTCCATCAGCGAGGCTTTGCGGTCGAGCACGGTGGCGGGCGATGTGGTTTCCAGAACAGAGACGCGGAATTTGGTGCCGTCGACTTCGTATTCTTTGGAGTCCATGCGCAGCAGTTCGGCGTCGGCAAAAGACGACACATCCGATTTCGCAGCAAACATTTCGGCGGCGTAGGACGGGATGTCGATGCCAAGATCGGCGGCCAGTTTCACACAGACGGCTTTGTCATGGTCTGTTGTCGTGGGCGAGCGGAACTCCAGCGTGTCAGACAGGATGCAGGTCAGCATGGTGCCTTTGATCCAGTCGGGCATGTCGATGTCGCCCATCAGGTCATACATGATGGTCGCGGTGCAGGCCACGGGGCGGATCGCGATGTCGATCGGGCCTTTGGTTTTCAGGCCACCCACCAGCGCGTGGTGGTCGATGATGGCGCGGATGTCTGCGTCGTTGATCGAGGCGGGCAGTTCAGCCGGGTTGTTGGTGTCGACGATGACAACCGGTGCACCGGCCTCAACATCGGAAATGATTGCAGGCTTGGGCAGGTCCCAGCGCTCAAGCAGCCATGCGGCTTCGGTGTTGGGCTCACCCAGAAGCTTGGCTTCGGCGGCGGTGCCATGAACTTCGTTCAGATACCAGGCCCAGATGATCGGGGAGCCGGTGGAATCGGTGTCGGGGGATTTGTGGCCAAAAACCTGCGTGGTCATGATGGGAGTCCTCAAAACAATACAAAAGGGCTGATTTGGGCGCGTTATAGGCGCGCGCAACCGCTTTGTCACGCAGCCATGCTGCGCTGCGACATTGCTGCGCTTTTTCGCGGATCGGTCAGCGCAGCGGCAGGCGGGTCACTGTGTAGCCTGCCGTTTCAAGTAGCCTGAGAAGGCCGGCCTCGCCCGGCATGTGCAATGCGCCAACGGCAACGAGAGAGGGGGTGGTTGCCAGCTCTGGGATCAGGCGGTTGGCCCACTGGCGGTTGCGGGTCTCAATCAGCTCGGTTTGCACCTCGGCCAGTAGGGCCGCGAGGTCGCGGGCGGTGGCGTCGTTTTTGGCGCGGGCCAGCGTCATGTGGCGACCGAGTTCCCAGATCAGTTGAATGTCTTCCTGCTCATAAAGCGAGATCATTGCAGGAAACTGGGTCGAGACGTCTTCAAAAAGGTCAAGTTCTAGCGACCAGATCATTTCCTTGAGTTGCTCGTCCAGAGGGTCGGCGGCGAGGATGGCGAGTAGGCCTTCAGTGCTGTCCAGCGAGTCCGTCGGCAAGCCCAGATCATGCGCCAGTTGTTCAACCATATGGTCGAGCCCTTTTTTGCCGGCGGCAATTTCGGCCATGGCGCAGGGCGGCATGGCGAGGGTCAGGCCGAGAAACCACGGCTGATACCGCGCTGCCATAAAGGGCGGAAATCCGCGGCTTTGCAGTTCGGACGAAATGGTTGCCCAATGGGTGTCGCCCAGTCGGTCGATCAGGCTGTCACCGGTTTCGATCAGGAAAACACCCGGATGGTCCACAAGGTGTTGCTGAAACGCGACCTGTGCCGGAGAGGTGAGCTCCAGCAGAACCTGATTGGCAGCAAACTCTCCCTCAAGCAGGGTGTCGATGGTGTCAGCGTGCATCGGGTGCGCTACGTGCAAGGTGCCGAGCAGCGTCGAGGTGACGCCGTCCTTTTCGACCTGCCAGAGCGTGCCGCTGCTGTAGGGCACTTGCGCGGCCTTGGCGCGCAAGTCGGCCTGCGTGTCGGGTGGCAGTTGTAGGAATGCGTCGGGTCCCTCGCAGGCTGCGTGCAACGTGGTGGCGGTGAGCAGGAAAGCGAGAGCAGAGAGCAGCGTGCGCATGAGTGGACCTTTGTCAGTTCGGCAGGAGGGTAGCAGGCAGAGGAGCGGGAGCAAGCGGGCGTTTGCAGCGGCGCGCAAAAACGCTAGGTGTGGGGCATGAGCGATCTGAAAGAAACCGCGCTTTATGCGCCCGTGAAGGCCTGGCTGGAAGCGCGTGAATTTGAGGTGAAGGCCGAGGTGGGCGCGGCGGATGTTGTGGCCTGTCGGGATGGCGAGGATCCGATCATCGTAGAGTTGAAGTTGCAGTTTTCACTGACGTTGTTGCAACAGGCGGTGGCGCGGCAGGCGGTCACGGATGCGGTTTATGTCGCGGTGCCGCGATGGAAGGGGCGTGTGGGCTATAAAGCGTTCAAGGCCAATGTCGGGCTGTGCCGACGGCTGGGGTTGGGTGTTCTGAGTGTGCGGCTGCAGGACGGCGCCGTCGAAGTGCACGCCGATCCGGGACCGTTTCAGCCGCGCAAATCGAAGCTCCGCAAAGCGCGGTTGCTGGCAGCGTTTTCACGGCTTGAGGGCGACCCGAACGTTGGCGGCACACGGGGCGCGCGGGTGACGGTGTACCGTCAGGACGCGATAAAATGCGCAACGTTTCTGGAAGGCAATGGGGCCAGTCGTGGACAGGATGTGGCCAAAGGCGCGGGCGTTAAGCGTGCGACGACTGTGATGCGGGACAACCACTATGGCTGGTTTGAGAAAGTTGGGACCGGTGTCTACGTGCTCAGCGAAGCCGGCGTTGCGGCTTTGGCCGAAAGGTCGGCGTAGCGCAGCGGAGGGTGCCGATGGGGGCCAGCCCCCAAACCCCCGGGATATTTGAGGCAAGAGGAAGATGAGGCAATGGGCACAGTTCTGGTTGTAAGCGCACATCCATCTGAAGGCAGCTTTACCAACGCGTGGGCCGAGGCCAGCGTGGCGGCGGCGCAGGCGGCGGGGCATGAGGTTTTGCGCTCTGACCTCTGTGCGATGGGGTTTGATGCGGTGGAGCGCGCCGCGCATTACGGTGCGTCCGGCAGCGACGCGTTCGATCCGCTCAAGGCGCAGGAGGCGGCCGGGCAGGCAGGAGACTTGCCACTGGAGGTTGCTGGCGAAGTGGCCAAGGTGCAGGCGGCGGACCGGATCATCCTGCATTTCCCGATCTGGTGGTTCGCGCCGCCAGCGGTGATCAAAGGCTGGTGTGATCGTGTTCTGGTGCAGGGCGTGTTGCACTCGGTAGATCAACGGTTCGATGCCGGGATGTGTCGCAACATGTCTGTTTTGTTTTGCGTTAGCACTGGGGCGAGCGCGGCGGAGTGCGGCCCGGACGGCAAAGAGGGCGATCTGGCTTTGCAGCTGTGGCCCTTGGCGCAGACGTTTCGCTATCTTGGCATGCAGGTGCTTGAACCCGTCGCAGTGCATGGGGTGCACGGCTATCACGAGGGCGCGGAAGAGGCGGCTTTGCAGGCCCAACTGGGGCAGCTGATTGCGGCACAGACCGATGTGATCGCGGCGTGGGATATCCAGCCGCGCATCGCGTTTAACAGCGACGGCGACTTTGACGACGCTGGGCGACTTAAACCCGGTGCGCCGAGTTATTCAGCCTTTGTGCGGCACGCGTGACCGCCTAACGGCCGGACGTCGTGATGAAACCGTCTACTATGTCCACAATCTGTGGCGCCAGTTTTGGCGTGATGATGTGGCCCATGCCCGCGATCCGGTGGAACGGACAATTGGGGATGGTGGCGGCGATTTCGGCGCCAAGCTCCACTGGAATAAGCGCATCGTCTTCGCCGTGGATGACCTGACAGGGCAATGTGACCTTTGACAGGGCAGGGCGGCGGTCTGAGGCGTCTATGACGGCGAGGACTTGGCGGTTGATGCCGTCGGCGTCCACGCCGCGGCTGTAGGCCAGTTCGGCCTCAGCGCGCACTTCGGCCTCGGTCATCGGAAAGCCCGGGCTGCCGTTGGTGGCGTGTTCTTCAATCCAGCCTGCGATGTATCTGTCTTTGCCCACAGGCCGTGACAGCAGGGCGGGCAGCATGGTGGCCGCTTGGTCAGAGCCAATCAGTGGTCGCGCGGCGGTCATGACGATGGTGGCAGAGCGCAGGCGGTCGGCGTGGTCAGTCACAAGGTACTGGGCGATGGCACCGCCCATCGAGATGCCAAAAATATGCGCGGTGTCGATGTCGAGTGCATCCATCAGACAAGTCACGTCGCGGGCCATGTCCGGCAGGGTGTAGGCGGCGGTGATCGGTTCGCCTGCGGCGGCACGGGCCAGAATGTCATCTGCGTCGCCGGGGGCGTCGGGGTGCGGGCAGCGTTGTGACAGGCCGACGTCACGGTTGTCAAAACGAACGACATAGTAGCCGCGAGCGGCGAGGCCTTCGTAAAGCTCAGATGGCCAATGAATCATTTGAGAGCCGAGGCCACGGATCAGCACAAGTGGGGTGCCATCCTTGGGGCCGTGGGTTTCGTATTCCAGTGAAATGCCGTTGGCGGTGATCTGCATGTGTCTCTCCCCGAGTTGAGGGCAGAGTATCGCTTTGGCGGAGCTTGTAAATGCGGTCGCTAAAACTGTCGGTTGGTTGACGGGAAGGTGGCGGATTGCAATTGTGCGGCCCATGTTATCACGCGCCCACAAGACCATCTTTGTGCATATTCCCAAGACCGGTGGGCAGAGCGTGGCCACGGCGTTTCTTGGCGATCTTGGCCTGAGTTGGGAAGAACGCGGCGCGTTGTTGATGCGTCGCGGCGAGGCGGGGCAGCCGGAACGGTTGGCGCATCTGTTTGCCCGCGAATATGTTGATCTGGGCTTTGTTTCGCAGGCCGAGTTTGCGGCATTTACCAAATTTGCGGTGATCCGGCATCCTTATGCGCGGATGGTGTCAGAATACATTTATCGCATGGGGGCTGTGGACTGGGTCGCGCAATATGTGCCAGCGCTGCAATCGCGGCGGTTTGAAGCCTTTTTGCAGCAGGATTTTGAAGATCCGTTGAGCGACTATGCCCGCCATTTTGCGCCGCAGGTGGATTATGTGATGGACGCCAACGGCGCCTTGTTGGTGGATCATTTGGTGGATCAGGCGGATCTGGTGGCAGGCATTGCGCCGATATTTCGCGGGATTTTTGGCCGCGAGGTGACCTTGCCACGCCGCAATATTAAACGTGAGGCTGCGGGGTTTACCGCAGAGGCGCTGACCCAGGCGCACAAGGATTTGATCTGGGCGCGGCATCGCGATGATTTTGAAGCCTTTGGCTTTGAGCGCTGAGATTGGCGCGATCTGCAATTGTTTTGTCGGCTTTTTGGACTCAGGTCATGGCCAACAAGAATTGGTAACATGGAGAGTGACATGGCGAAATCTGACCAGAAACCGGTGGAACATGGCTTTGGCGCGCGGCCGGATGCGTTCGATGTGGTTGCAGGGATCGATCTGAGCGGCAAGACGGCGGTCGTGACTGGCGGCTATAGCGGCTTGGGGCTGGAAACGGTGCGCGCTTTGGCAGGGCGCGGGGCGAAGGTTGTCGTGCCGGTGCGCACACCGGAGAAAGCCGAGGCGGCGCTAACGGGGGTTGCCGGTGATGTGGTGGCTTTGCCGATGGATCTTGCGGACATCACATCCATCGCTGGCTTTGCCGGAGAGGTGGCGGCGACGCTGCCCAAGCTGGATATATTGATCAACAACGCAGGCATTATGGCCTGTCCGATGGAACGTGTCGGGCCCGGCTGGGAAAGCCAGTTTGGCGTGTGTCACATGGGGCATTTTGCATTGACGCAGGCAATGATGGGTCTGTTGAGCGCGGCAGAGGCACCGCGGGTGGTTTCGTTGTCGTCGACCGGTCACAAGCTGTCGCCGATACGCTGGGATGATATTCAGTATGAAACGTCCGACTATGACAAATGGCAGGCTTATGGGCAGGCTAAGACCGCTAATGCACTGTTTGCCAACGCCTTGTCGCGGCGTTTGAAAGTGACCGATGGGTTGGCGTTCTCGGTGCATCCGGGCGGGATTTTCACGCTGTTGCAGCGGCATTTGCCAAAAGAAGAGATGATCGCGCTGGGCTGGCTTGGTGAAGATGGCGAGCCGTCGGAACTGGCGAAACAGGGGTTCAAGACGCCGGAACAGGGCGCGGCGACGTCCGTGTGGGCCGCGACATCGCCACTGTTGGACGGCAAGGCGGGTGTTTACTGCGAGGACTGCAATATTGCGCTGCCGACTGATCCGGACAGCCCGACAGCGCGGTATTTCGGGGTGGATGATCACGCCACAGATGATGAGGCGGCAGAGCGGCTATGGGCGGTGAGCGAGGCGTTGCTCGACGCGGCTTAGGTGGTTCGCGTTTGAAATTCGGGGGCGTGGTGATAGCGTCCCCGAATGACTTTGCGAGACATTGAATATTTCTACTCAACACATTCCGCGTTCGCGTATCTCGGAGCCAAACGGTTGGCGGAGATTTGCGAAGCGCACGATTGTCGTCTGATCCATCGTCCGTTCGCATTGTCACCTGTGGTCGAGGCTGCAGGCGGGCTGTCGTTTGCAGGGCGCACGCAGGCGCATGTGGATTATTTCTTTGGTCGCGAGATCGAGCGCTGGGCGGAATATCGCGGGGTGCCGGTGATCGCGCATCGCCCGACGTATCATGACAACGCGCTGCATCTGTCGAGCGGGATGTTGATTGCCGCAGAGCAGGCGGGGCTGGATGTGGATGCGCTGTCGTTTGCGATGTTGCAGGGGCATTGGCGTGACGACATTGATCTGGCGAACCCTGAGGATTTGGCGCGGGTGGCGCAGGCAGTGGGCGTGGATGCCGCGCCTTTGATAATGACGGCGATGACGCCGAATGTGCAGGCGGTGTTTGAGGAAAACACCCAGGAGGCGCTGGCGCGTGGAGTGTTTGGCTCACCGACTTACTTCGTGGACGGTGACATGTTTTACGGTCAGGACCATATGGAGTTGGTGGAGCGGGCTTTGATTGCGCCGTTTGCGGTGCGTGGGTTTAAAAACCCGCCGGTGGGTGGGTAGGCACCGCTGAGCGGGGAGGTGTGCGCAGAGCGCACACCCTACGATTAGCCGAACAGGTCTGGCGTGGATGGGTCGCGGGTCAAACCGTCTTTTGGCACATCAGAGGGGGCGTTTGTCAGGGCGTTCCTCAGGGCGGTCGCGAAGCGCGGCGACTGCGTTTCGATTTTCGGCAGCAAGGCAAGGGCTGCGGTCATGTCTTTGGCGGTGATTTGGGTGATCGCCTCGTCAATATCGTCGTCTCCGTAGTCTTGGCCGATCATGTCCATCAGATGCGCCAATGTACCAGCGTCGCGCGTGGCGCAGGGGGCGCAGAGGAGGTAGGTGAGCTGTGCGTCGTTCTGTGCGAGGGGGAGGGCGTTCAGGCAGGCTTCTGCTATGGCGTGTTTGTTGCCGACCCACCACTGTTCCTGTGCGGTCAACAGCGCTTGTTGGGCGCCGTCTTCAAGGCTGGGGTCGGGGTAGTAGCGGCCGTGTTCGTAGGCGCGTTCGATGCCGTGGGCCGTGCATCTGAGGATGTGGGCGAAGAAATTGAGGTTCGCGACATCCCGTGGGGCGATCTGCCAGAGAATTGGTAGGGCGGCGAAGGTGACGGGGTAGAGTGTGTCCTGATGGTGCAGCTTTTCCCAATAGAGGTCGTCGGCGAGATCTTGGTCCCAGGCTTGGGAGAGCTGTGAGAGGATGGGGGAGATGTCTTCGCGGTCGTAGGGGCCGTAGAGGTTGGGCCAGATCGGGTGGTTCAGAGGGATGGTCATAGTGGTCCTGATGGTTTTTGTGGGGAGAATGAAGAATTGGCGGGTTGGGTCAATGGGGGAAAGGCGTAGGTGGCGTCTTGGGATGGCCCGGAATAGGCCGCAGGCCCCGGGTCGCGCCCGACCCTCCCCACGGGAGGGCGCATTGCGTCGTTTAAACCGGTGCAAAGGGCAGTGAGCTTGGCGATGTCATTGCGTCACGGCATCTTTGGGAGCAGCGCCCACCCAGGGTCGGGCGCTCCCCTCAGCAAAAATCTTCCCTCTCGCCGTTGACTCCTCCTGTAACTGTGCCTACCTCTTCCGCCGTTAGCACTCGATCTTAATGAGTGCTAATCGCTCCGTTGGCCAAAGATTGGCCGGGGCGATGGGAGAAACTTTGAGTGAAGGAACCTCGAAGATGGCATTTACACCGCTGCACGATCGTGTGCTTGTTCGCCGCGTTGAAAGCGATGAGAAAACCGCTGGCGGATTGATCATCCCCGAAAGCGCAAAAGAAAAACCAGCCGAAGGCGAAATCGTATCCGTGGGCGCTGGCCTGCGTGACGATGCCGGCAAGCGCGTCGAGCTCGACGTTAAAGCAGGCGACAATGTCCTGTTCGGCAAATGGTCCGGCACCGAAGTCACCGTTGACGGTGAAGAGCTGCTGATCATGAAAGAATCCGACATCATGGGCATCATCGCCTGATCGTCTGACGACAAAAATTCCAATTAGGAGCAAACAAAATGGCAAAAGACGTCAAGTTTGATACCGATGCCCGCAATGCAATGCTGCGCGGCGTAAACGTTCTGGCCGATGCGGTCAAAGTGACCCTCGGCCCCAAAGGCCGTAACGTGGTTCTCGACAAATCGTTCGGCGCACCACGCATCACCAAAGACGGTGTATCTGTCGCCAAAGAGATCGAGCTGGAAGACAAGTTCGAGAACATGGGCGCGCAGATGGTGAAGGAAGTTGCTTCCCGCACCAACGACGAAGCAGGCGACGGCACAACAACCGCGACTGTTCTGGCACAAGCCATCGTCAAAGAAGGCCTCAAGCAGGTTGCTGCTGGTCTGAACCCAATGGATCTGAAGCGCGGCATCGACCTGGCAACTGCCAAGGTTGTTGAAGGCATCGTTTCTTCCGCTCGTGAAGTTAAAGACAGCGACGAAGTTGCTCAGGTTGGCACCATCTCCGCCAACGGCGAATCCGACATCGGCCAGCAGATCGCAGACGCGATGCAGAAAGTTGGCAACGAGGGCGTGATCACTGTTGAAGAGAACAAAGGTCTGGAAACAGAAACCGATGTTGTTGAAGGCATGCAGTTCGATCGTGGCTACCTGTCGCCATACTTTGTGACCAACGCAGACAAAATGATCGCTGATCTGGACGACTGCATGGTTCTGCTGCACGAGAAGAAGCTGTCTTCGCTGCAGTCGATGGTTCCACTGCTTGAGCAGGTGATCCAGTCGCAGAAGCCTCTGCTGATCATTGCTGAAGATGTTGAAGGCGAAGCGCTGGCAACTCTGGTTGTGAACAAACTGCGCGGCGGCCTGAAAATCGCAGCCGTCAAAGCACCTGGTTTCGGCGATCGCCGCAAAGCCATGCTGCAGGACATCGCGATCCTGACCGGTGGTCAGGTTATCTCCGAAGATCTGGGCATGAAGCTTGAGTCCGTCACTATGGACATGCTGGGCACAGCCAAGAAAATCGAAATCACCAAAGACGAAACAACCATCGTTGACGGTGCTGGCGAGAAAGCCGAGATCGAAGCACGTGTTGCTCAGATCCGCACACAGATCGAAGAAACCTCTTCTGACTACGACCGTGAGAAGCTGCAAGAGCGCGTTGCCAAACTGGCCGGCGGTGTTGCTGTTATCCGCGTTGGCGGCATGACCGAAGTGGAAGTGAAAGAGCGCAAAGATCGTGTTGACGATGCTCTGAACGCCACACGCGCTGCTGTACAAGAAGGCGTGATCGTTGGTGGTGGTGTTGCTCTGGTTCAGGCTGGCAAAGCACTTGCCGATCTGAAAGGCGCAAATGCTGATCAGGACGCTGGTATTGTCATCGTGCGTAAAGCCATCGAAGCGCCTCTGCGTCAGATTGCTGAAAACGCTGGTGTTGACGGTGCGGTTGTTGCGGGCAAGGTCCGTGAATCCTCCGACAACACATTTGGCTTCAACGCGCAGACCGAAGAATATGGCGACATGTTCGCATTCGGCGTGATCGACCCTGCCAAAGTTGCACGTACAGCTCTGGAAGATGCGGCCTCCATCGCGGGTCTGCTGATCACCACCGAAGCTATGGTTGCTGACAAGCCAGCCAAAGACGGCGGCGCAGCCGGCGGCGGCATGCCCGACATGGGCGGCATGGGCGGCATGGGCGGCATGATGTAATCACCGTTCGCTTTGCGAACGGTGATGCGACAGTGCATTGGCCGTCAGGCCAATGTCTCGACAGCCGCAGCCCAAGAGATAGAGGGTCGCCTTCGGGCGGCCCCTTTTTTGTAAGTGGTGCATGAGAGTTGCTTGAAAGCGCAAAACGCAAAGGCCGGTTTGAGCCCACTTTACCGATTTTCTGCAATGCAGCTAATGTCTGCTAACGCGGGAGAGCCAAAACTCTGCACAACTTTTTGCTGACTGCTGATGGCCTTGAACATATCGGCTCTGGAAGGGTCGGATTATGATGGTTGCGTCACCCCAACGAATTGCGGTTTAAATCCGGCAAGTAAAACGAGCAGGATGAGAGATATGTTGGAGTTCTTCTGGGGCATGGTTGGCAGCCGCCCTATCGAGTGGATCGCGGTTATATGTGGAATACTGAACGTAAGTCTGATCATCCGACGTTCGATCTGGAATTACCCGTTCGGCTTTGCCGTGGTGACGCTGTATTTTTTCATCTTCTGGGAATATCGGCTCTATAGTGATGCGCTGTTACAGGTCTATTTTTTCTTTATTCAGTTCTACGGCCTCTATGTCTGGCTAAACGGACGTGCGCGGGACGGTCGGATCATCGTGGCACCTTTGGGAACTGGCATATTCGCGTTGTATCTTGGGGGAACCGCCATTGTGTGGTTGATCGTTGCAAGTCTGATGGCAGCCTATACCGATGCAGCCGCCCCGTTCTGGGATGCGGCGGTGGCAGCGCTAAGCATAACTGCACAATTCCTATTGTCGCGAAGATACTTGCAAAGCTGGTATTTGTGGATTGCCGTTGATGTTCTGGCAATTGGCCTTTTCTACACGCGCGGACTGGAGCCGACGGCAGCACTTTACGTCGTGTTCCTAGGCCTTGCTATCACAGGATTGTTCCAGTGGCGTCGGGCCGCGATGCAGCCTCTGACGACATGAAAACACATGGCTTTCTGCTGGGGAAGTTTATGCCGCCCCATGCGGGCCATCTCTATTGTGCCGAGGTCGGGAAGGCGCGGTGTAATGTGATGACGGTGCTGGTGTGTAGCCATGACGCAGAGCCAATCGACGGATATCTAAGGGCTGAGTGGATGAGGGAATGCCTGTCGCGGCCCGGCTATCGCGTGCTGCACATGCATCGCGACATTCCGCAGGCACCAGAGGATCACCATGACTTTTGGCCTATCTGGCGCGCAGCAATTGCGGAGTTCCACCCCGAGCCCATTGATTGGGTCTTCGGCTCGGAAGGTTACGTCCACCGCCTCGCGCAGGAAGTCGATGCGCGGCCCTTTCCAGTGGACCCGGAGCGACAGGTTGTGCCGGTGTCGGCCACGGCGATCCGAGAAGATCTGACGAGCAATTGGAGCCATGTGCCAGTTCCAGTGCGGAGCTACTACCAACGCCGCCTTGTTCTGGTGGGAGCGGAAAGCACCGGCAAGACGGTATTGTCCGAAGCTTTGGCCGCACGGCTTAAAAGTGTGCCTATCCCTGAATATGGGCGTGATTACGACGCCGTCTTCCGGCATGGGCAAGATTGGGTCGCGGCAGACTTCGAGGCGATCATGGCGGGCCACAAAGCGTTGGCCGATACGATGGCGGCGCGAGGTGGACCGATTATTGTCGAGGATACGGATGCCTTGCAAACGTTGGTTTGGGCCGAGGCGTTGTTAGGCAAAGTGCATAAGCCGCTCGTAGACTGGGCACGTTCTGCAGTCGAAGGGAAGTCCTACCTTCTGCTCGACCACGCAACGCCTTGGGAAGATGACGGAACACGACATTTCGCTGATCCGGCGCGCCGAGCGTGGTTCACCGGCAGGCTGCGCTCTTGGTTGGATGAGTTGGGAGCGGAGTGGAAATGCATCGAGGGTGAGGATTGGGCCGAGCGGACGGCAGCGGCCAATTTCCATTTGGATACGTTTAGCTAGCTTCCCCAAAGCGCCGTTTGTTGAACGGTTCGCCGAAGCGGACCTCGGCGCACTTTGATCCAAGGTCCGCATAGCAGCCATTCGTCAAAGTCAGCTCCCGAAGGCAATGCAGGGCTCCCTTTTACTTCCGGAGCCTTCCGCCCGGCCCCGCCGGTCAACGCCCGACCCTCCCCTCGGGAGGGCGCTTTTTGCGATGTTTGAACAGAGTTTGTTGCGTAAGCGCCTTCTGATCTGAGCGTGCAGATTGCGGTGTCTTGATGCGCCCACCCAGGGTCGGACGCGGCCCTTGTGGCCGGACGCTGGGTCAATCCACCTTGGAAAAGCTTTGGCCCAAACGCGCCACGCCTATTTGACAGACTCGCCAAACATCCCCATGTAACCCGCACACGCATAGGAGATTTTATGGCCCGGTCACTGGAGCAATGATGAGGGGGAGGCAGAGCGGCTTCCCACCTGAACAATCGAACAGAACAAACGGCCTGCGCGCTCGCGTCAGGTACCTGTTTTTCTGCGATTATTTCTCTGTTACCATGGGCGTAAGCGGTGGCTTGGCGCCTGACCATGAAAGATCATACCGATGACACGGGACTATTCCCAATTCATGCCCTCGACGGGCACCCCGACTCCCACCACGCCAAAGCGCAGTGCGTTGGAAATCCTTGGCTGGCAGCCGTTTTTTGCAACGCAAGTTGATGTCGACACCTTATCGGCCACGCCGCCTGTGCGGGTCACCGAAGTGCATAAGTCCGGTGCCAATGTGAAAGGTGACGGATTTGACGGGTTGATCCCGCCGAGTCTGGATCTGGCGGTGGGCGACTGGCTGCTGTTTGACGAGGCGCTGCCGACGCACAGCGTGCTTTTGGAGCGCAAGAGTCTCTTTAAACGCCGCGCTGCGGGGCATGCAAAGCACTATCAGCTGATTGCGGCCAATGTGGACACGGTGTTTGTCGTGACCTCGTGCAACGCTGATTTCAATGTCGCGCGTTTGGAACGTTTCATTGCATTGGCCTTTGAAAGCGAGGTCGCGCCGGTGATTGTGCTGACAAAGGCGGATTTGTGTGAGGACACGCAGCCCTTCATCGACGAAGCACAGGCGATTTCGGATCGGGTGCCGGTGATTGCCTTGAACGCCAAAGAGGGCGATGTGGCGGGTGCGCTGTCCGATTGGAGCGCGCCGGGGCAGACAATTGCCTTTCTTGGCACATCCGGCGTTGGCAAGTCGACTTTGGTCAATGCGCTGTTTGGGCAAGAAAAGGCGGCCACCAAGGGCATCCGTGAGGATGATGCGCGCGGGCGACACACAACCACAGCGCGGCAATTGCATTTCACAGAAAACGGACTGGGTGTGTTGGACACACCGGGCATGCGCGAGTTGCAATTGGCAGATGCAGAGGCCGGTATTGCCGATCTGTTTTCAGACGTTGTCGAACTGGCGGCACAGTGCAAGTTCAACGATTGTGCCCATGAGACCGAACCGGGATGTAAGGTCCGCGCGGCCATTGAGGCTGGTACATTGGATGCAGCGCGGCTGGAGCGGTGGCGCAAGCTGGCAGCCGAGGAGCGGCACAACACCGCGACTTTGGCCGAGCGACGGGCGCAGCAAAAAGACTTTGGCAAAATGATCAAGACCGTGACCAAAGCCCACAAGGGGCGCAAAGGGCGGCGCTAGGTCGAAGTGTTGCCGCTGATCGCTGTATTGTGAAGGATCAGGCTGCTTGTCAGTCGGGGCGTCGCGTGCCACCAACTGTGCCATGAAATTACTGCTTCTGACCGCTTTGACGATGGCTGCTTTTGCGGCCAATTCCGTTTTGAATCGTGCTGGCGTCGCTGGCCAAGGCATGGACCCGCTGGCGTTCGGCGTAATTCGGTTGGCGTCCGGGGCCGCGGCTTTGGGTGCGATCGTGCTGTGGCAAAAGCGGGGCCTTACAGTTGGCGGCGCTGGCCGTGGGATCGCCGTTGTGGCTTTGCTGGCCTACATTTTCGGCTTCTCTGAGGCCTATCGGGGCTTGGATGCGGGGCTTGGCGCGTTGTTGCTGTTTGGCGTCGTGCAGGTGACGATGTTTGGCGGTGCACTGATTGCACGCGAAGAGGTGCCGGCAACGAGATGGATCGGCGCGACGGCGGCCTTGGCGGGACTAATCTGGCTGTTGTGGCCGTCAGGTGCAGTGACTGTGCCGATTGGTGCAGCGCTGGCGATGGCGGGCGCGGGGGTAGGCTGGGGCATCTATTCGCTGCAAGGGCGACGGGAGACCGACGCAACGCAGGCCACAGCTATGAATTTCATCCTTGCCGCGCCGTTGGCCTTGGCGGTGTGGCTGGCGTTGGGCTCGGAGGGCCAACTGCGTCCGGCGGGTGTGGCACTGGCGGTGGTGTCTGGTGTGCTCACGTCGGGGCTGGGCTATGCCTTGTGGTACGCAATTTTGCCGAGATTGGGCGCGGCGCGGGCTGGCGTGGCGCAGTTGAGCGTGCCGGTGATCGCGATGGCAGGCGGCATGGTGTTTTTGGCTGAGCCGGTGACCTTGCGGTTCGTCGGGGCGGCTGTGTTGGTGATCGCGGGCGTGCTGATCTCGATGCGGCGTGTTTAGCGGTCGGGTTTGATCAACAATTCCAGCGGGTCATAAAGTAGCGCCCCTCCCCAAGCCGCGTCGGGCAAACTGTCGGGTTTAAAGGCAAGCGAGGCCATTTCCGTGCGCGATACAAAGCGGCGTTCTGTGACAATGCCTTCGGGGTCGCGCCAAGTTTCAGTCAGCGTGCCCGCAACGACGGTGCAGCGGAAATAGATGTCCACTTGATGAAAGCCCAGATCAGGGTCGTGAAATTCGTTGATCAGACAGGGCGCGCCGACGTCCACAGTTAGTCCGGTTTCTTCATGCACCTCTCGGATGAGATTTTCGGGCAGGCTGCTGTGTCGATCCACACCGCCGCCGGGCGCGCACCAGAGGTCACTTTGCGAGGCCGGATAGGCATTCACCAAAAGCAGTTTTTGGTCCTGCAGGATTAATGCGCGGGCGGCGAGGCGGGGGGATGACATGGCGGGCTTTCGCAAAGGGGTGGTTATTTCCCTTTTGTAATCGCGTTGCATTGCCTATCTCAAGCATATGACACGTTTAGCACTTATACTGGCCATGGGATTTGGCCTGATGGCAGGCGCTGGCGCGGCGCGCGCGGAATGCGTGGTGCTGCTGCATGGTTTGGCGCGCACCGACAACAGTTTTGTTGTGATGCAGCTTGCGCTGGAGCGGTTGGGCTTCAAAGTGGTTCGACAAAGCTATCCGTCGACAGAGGACGTGATCGGCTCATTGGCGAAGCAAGCCTTGCCAGAGGCCGTGGCGCAGTGCGGGGACAAGGGGCTTAACATTGTGACGCATTCCATGGGCGGTATTCTGACCCGGGTCTGGCTGGCACAGCACCAGCCTGAGAACCTGCATCGCGTGGTGATGCTGGCCCCGCCCAATCAGGGATCGGAGCTGGTGGATGAGATGCGCAATCTGGAGGCCTTTCGTCTGTTGAATGGTCCGGCTGGGATGCAGCTGGCAACAGATGGGCTGCCCGCGCAATTGCCGCCAGTGAATTTTGAACTGGGCGTGATTGCTGGAGACCGGTCGATAAACCCACTGTTCTCGGCGCTGATTGAGGGGCCGGACGATGGCAAAGTCAGCGTTGATAGCACCAAGGTGGAGGGTATGGCGGATCATATTGTCTTGCCGGTGACCCACACGTTCATGATGAACAATCCGATGGTGATCACGCAGGTGCGGAATTTCCTTGTGGACGGGGCGTTTGACCACGATCTGAAATGGGGCGATGCAGAGCGGACCTTGCGCGAGTTGGAAGTGTTCATGGAGGGACAATGCACCAACGGTGTGTGTCAGGATGTGCCGGAGGGGAACGACACGTGGGACGATTTTTGGGCCCGGTTCTGGGGGGATGAAGAAGGCGTATCAATCGATGAGTGACATGCGGTTGACGGGGGCCGAGGTGCTGTGGCCTGAAGGGTTTTCCAGCGCCGCTTTGTCCGTGGCAGACGGTGTGATCGTCGCGGATGGCGGGCGCAATGTGGATTTGAGCGGGTTTCAGGTTCTGCCGGGCCTTGTCGATCTGCATGGCGACGGATTTGAGCGGCATCTGGCGCCGCGTCGCGGCGCGATGAAAGATCTGGCGCCGGGGTTGGCTGCAACAGACGCGGAACTGGCGGCAAATGGTGTGACCACGGCTGTTCTGGCCCAGTTCTGGAGCTGGGAAGGCGGGATGCGCGGACCGGCGTTTGCACAGCGGTTTCTGGGCGCGCTTGAGACGGCCGAAGGACTGTTGACGGATATGGTTGTCCAGTTGCGGCTGGAGACGCATATGCTGGAGGATTATGCGGCATTCGAGGCCGCCGTGGCGGCGCATCATGTGCCCTATGTGGTTTTCAACGATCACCTGCCGCATTCAGCCCTGGCCAAGGGCAAGAAGCCGCCGCGTTTGACAGGACAAGCGTTGAAAGCCGGGCGAAATCCTGAGGCACATGAGGCGATGCTCAAGGAGATGCATGCACGCACGGTCGAGGTTCCGGCGGCGGTGGGTGCTTTGGCTGCGCGGTTGGCAGCCAAGGGCGTGCGGCTGGGCAGTCATGATGACGCGACAGTGGAAACGCGGGCCGATTGGCGTGTTCGCGGCGCGGCGATATCGGAGTTCCCTGAGACATTTGAAGCTGCGGAGGCGGCGCGGGGTGGCGGTGATGCGATTGTGCTTGGCGCGCCAAATGTGGTGCGTGGTAATTCACACAAAGGTAACGTCAGTGCCGCTGATCTTGTCGCGGCGGGGCTTTGTGATGCTTTGGCCTCAGATTATCATTATCCGGCCCTGAAACAGGCGGTCTTTCGGCTGGTGGCCGATGGTCTGGTGTCCTTTGAGGCCGGTTGGGCGTTGGTGTCGGCGGGACCTGCTTCGGTGATGGGGCTGACGGATCGTGGCACGTTAGAGGTTGGCAAGCGGGCGGATTTGGTGATTCTGGAGCCTGAAACAGGCCGCGTGGGGGCAACAATTGTGGGTGGTCGCGTCAGTTTTATGGCTGGCGAAGTTGCGGAGCGGTTCATGGCGGGGACGGAAATTTGAAGCAAGATCCTGAAAGTTTTTTACGCGACTTGTTTGCGCGTGCGGTGGCTGTGGCGGACCCGATGGCGGCTTTGCCCGAAGTATTGCCCGCCAAACCCGAGGGGCGGGTTGTGGTCGTGGGCGCCGGTAAGGCCAGCGCCCGAATGGCGGAGGCCTTGGAAAGCGCTTGGGGACCGTGTGAGGGTTTGGTGATCACGCGCTATGGCTATGAGCGGCCTTGCGTTGGTATCCGCATTGCCTCGGCTGCGCATCCGGTGCCGGATGCGGCTGGCGAGACCGCGACGCTGAAGATGCTGGATCTGCTGCGTGGGCTTGGGGCGGATGACACGGTGATCTGTCTGATTTCGGGGGGGGCATCGTCCCTGCTGACCGCGCCGGTGCCGGGGATGACACTTGAAGACCTCAAGCAGGTGAACGCGGATTTGCTGGCGTCGGGTGCGCCGATTTCGGCGATGAACGCGTTGCGCAAACATCTGTGTCAGGCCAAAGGCGGGCAGTTGGCGGCGGCGGCCTATCCGGCCAAAGTCGTGAGCTATTTGATTTCCGATGTGCCCGGCGATGATCCGGGCATGATCGGATCTGGCCCCACGGTGGCAGAGCCGGAGACACTGGACGCGGCTTTGACGACGCTGGCAGCATTTGACGTGACATTGCCGCCCCATGTGGAAGAGGCAGCACGCGCGCATGGGGGGGTCGTGACGCCCGACGACATGCGCTTGTCCACCACGCAAAACATCCTGTTTGCTTCGCCGCGTCAGTCATTGGCGGCGGCGCAAGAGATGGCGGAGGCCGCGGGCGTGCCGGTCGAAATCCTTGGGGATGCGTTGGAAGGCGAAGCGCGCGACGTGGCGCAGTTGCAGGCTTCGTTGGCGATTGCCAAGATGCAAGCCGCAAAGGGCCCGCTGGTGATTTTGTCTGGCGGAGAGTTGACCGTCACGCGACGCGGCGACGGAGTTGGCGGGCCAAACGCCGAGTTCGCGTTGGCGCTGGCGGTTGCTCTAGAAGGCGCTAAGGGCGTTTATGCGCTCGCCTGTGACACGGACGGCGTTGATGGTGCTGCCGAGGTGGCGGGCGCAGTGGTAGGCCCCGAGACGCTGGCAATTGCACAAGCGAAAGGCGTGGACGCGGAGCAGTCCCTTGCGAGCAACGATGCGCACAGCTTTTTCGAGAAGATCAATGCGCAGGTGGTGACCGGGCCAACGCTAACGAATGTGAACGACTTTCGAGCGATTTTTGTCGTGTAAGCGGTGGTCAGAGCGCACCGCGATTGGCATGACAATGCGCCGCCATCGCAGCGCAGTTTGGGTATTTTTGGCCAGAAAGAAGCCGGATCAGGCGGTTTTTTGTGTGATCCGGTTTACATGCCCCATTTTGCGGCCCGGCTTGGTGTCGGCTTTGCCGTAAAGGTGCACGGCAGCGGCGGGTTCGGCCAGTAGATCGGGCAGGCGGTCCATATCATCACCTATCAGGTTTTCCATGACCACGTTGTTCACACGCTGGCCGTCGCCCAAAGGCAGGCCAGCGACGGCGCGAATGTGTTGCTCGAACTGGTCGATGGTGCAGCCGTTTTGCGTCCAATGGCCCGAATTGTGCACGCGCGGTGCGATTTCATTCACGATCAGGCCCTTTGGCGTCACGAACAGTTCGACGCCCATAACGCCCACATAGTTCAGCGCATTCAGGATCTTGCCAGCCAGCAAAACAGCATCCATGCGTTGGCTGCCGGACATGCGAGCAGGCACGGTTGTGGTGGCGAGGATGCCGTCTTTGTGCACGTTTTCGCCGGGGTCAAAGCAGGAGACCTGTCCGTCAACCGACCGGGCGGCAATCACGGAAATTTCGTGAGAGAAGTCGACGAAACCTTCGAGAAGCGCAGGGGCACCGGCCATATCTGCGAGCGCTTGGGCCGCGTCGTCAGCGGCTTTCAGGCGCGCTTGGCCTTTGCCGTCATAGCCGAAGCGGCGGGTTTTCAGAATCGCAGGGACGCCCACCTCAGCCACGGCGGCGGTCATGCTGTCGGCGTCATCCACTGTGGCAAAAGGTGCCGTTGTCAGGCCAAGATCGCGCAGAAAGGTCTTTTCTGTCAGGCGGTCCTGAGACACCCGCAATGCGTCGCGGTTGGGGTGGATCGGACGCAGGGCTTCGAGGATGTCGAGCGCCTCTGTGGGGATGTTTTCGAATTCGTAGGTGATGACGTCAACGGTGGCCGCAAAGGCGCGCAAGGCGTTGGCATCGTCGTAGCCCGCAGTTGTCACCTGATCGGCGACGTGACCAGCGGGCGGGTTGGCGCCGGGTTCAAAGATGTGCGTTCTATACCCCAGGCGGGAGGCGGCCACGGAAAGCATGCGGCCAAGCTGGCCGCCGCCGAGAACGCCGATGGTGGCGTTGGGCGCGAGCGGTTTAGTCATCTTGGGGCTCATCAGGAATAGAGGCGGACAGTGCATCGCGCCACGCCTCCAAGCGGGCGGCGAGTTCGGCATCTTGCAACGCAAGGATGCCGGCAGCCATGAGGCCTGCGTTTGCGGCTCCGGCGGCACCGATGGCCATGGTGGCAACCGGGAAGCCTCTGGGCATCTGCACGATGGAATAGAGGCTGTCGACGCCTGAAAGGGCGCGGGTCTGCACGGGCACGCCGATCACTGGAACGCGGGTTTTAGAGGCCATCATGCCGGGCAGGTGGGCTGCGCCACCGGCGCCCGCGATGATGACTTGCAGGCCGCGACCGGCGGCCTCTTTGCCGTAGGTCCAAAGGCGGTCCGGCGTGCGGTGTGCGGAGACGATTTTATTCTCGTAGGTGATGCCAAGCTCTTCGAGGAGGATGGCGGCCTCTTTCATGGTGGGCCAGTCCGATTGGCTGCCCATGATGATGCCGACCTGTGGTGTGTCCGTCATGTCCGGTTCCCGCGTGTGAAATCCCAAGAATTATGGGCGGTTTATATCGGGTTTGGCGGGTTCTGCAATGCAGCGGCCGCGTCAGGCGATAATGTCTGGCGTCAGGCGGTCTTCGATGCGTGAAATGATGTCTTTCAGCCGCAGTTTCTGCTTTTTCAAACGCTGGATTGTCAGCTGTTCGCCTGTGCCGCGATCAACCAGCGCGTGGATGGCATCGTCGAGGTCACGGTGTTCCTGCTTGAAGACCTCAAGCTCAACCCGCAGCACGTCATCGGTTTTCATCGACAGATCGCCGGAGTCGCTCATCCTGGGCATCCTTGTTCTTGATTTGGTACAAACATAGTCGCTCGCGCGCCATGTGCAAAGCGCCAGAAGCGCGCGGGTGGCATTTGTATGCCGATGGCCGCTGGGTCTTGCTTTGCCTGGTGCGCAGCCCCATATTATTGGTTGCGCCGGTTGCCAGAAAGGGATGGGCGCGTGACTGTCGCTTTGCACAAGGACGTGTCGATGAGCAAACATACTTTGGGGGCTTACCCCCACATGCTGGGGTTTGAACAACTCGAGCGGCTTTTGGAACGCACCGCCAAGACGGGCAACGAAGGCTATCCTCCGTTCAATATCGAACAGACTTCGGATTTTTCGTATCGCATCACGCTGGCTGTGGCCGGTTTTGCCGAAGATGATCTGAGCATCACTGTGGAAGATCGCCAATTGGTGATCCGAGGTCGGCAAAGCGATGACAGTGAGGGGCGTGTGTTCCTGCACCGCGGCATCGCAGCACGTCAGTTTCAACGCAGCTTTGTGTTGGCGGACGGTGTCGATGTGGGTGAAGCGGCGATGGAAAACGGCCTCCTACATGTCGATCTGACACGGGCCAAGCCCGAGACAGTGGTGCAAACAATCCAGATAAAGAAGGGGTAGAGCAGTGTATGACGCATATGAATTTGAAACAGACGAGTTTGCCGGCCATGTGGCTGACCGGATTGTGTATGTCCGCCCAGTAGAACTCGCGGATCTGCCCGAAGAGGTTCAGGAGCAGGTTGAAGACGGCGAAACGCTTTATGCGGTGCATGACGCCGATGGCGAACGACTGGCGTTGGTGAAAGACCGAAAGCTGGCGTTTATGCTGGCGCGCGATCACGATTACTCGCCGGTGGCGGTGCATTAGCGCTGTCAAATCGGCTGAGATGGGAGCCCATTGCGAGGGATCGCGGTGGGTTTTGTTTTTTTGAGTGGGCTGGTATGCGGACGTTGCTGCTGTTCGCCAAATCTGAACCAGTGGCAGTTCCCAGCCCAAAGCAGACATGACGTTCCGACACCAAGGGCGGATTGCAGACATTCGCTGCAATTGCAAGATACACTCTCGCAATTAAAGAAAGCAGCCATCCAGCCCGTCTTTTCGAGCGCCAAGCATTCAATGAATGCACTCTAAACTCACCTTATGATTACAATCACTCAGGCGGCTCATAAGGATCGGGCGCGCCTGTGGGAATTGGAGGGAACTCTTTAAGCGAAGCCACATGCTTCTCGAGCTGAGGCAGTGCAGCCTTGGGGACCCAAGTATGAGGGAATAGGACGTTGTCCAGTTCTTGTGGATCATTCATCAAGTTGTAGACGCGCGGCATCGTGTACTTCCTTAGCGTACCATTCCAACCGGTCTGCTCGTTAAAGTGCAGCTTCCAGTTACGCCACTTCACGCCGAAGACGTCGTTGCCCATGTATACTATGAATCCTTCCCGACCAGACTCGTCCTGGTCGCCCACGAAAAAACTGGACATATCGACACCGTCTATGACGCGATCTGTCGGTATTTTGCCGCCTGCGACGCTGGCGAGCGTCGGCAAAAGATCCATGGCATGCACAATTTCGTCACTCACGCGGCCTCGTTCGATCTGATCTGGCCAGCGCACTGCAAAGGGGACGCGCAGTGCACCTTCGTATCCTGTAAATAGGGTTGAACGCCATGGTCCGGCTGTTCCGTGAATGGCCGTTTCGACCGTCAACGATGTCTCACCGGGACTTAATGCTTCGGGGCCATTGTCAGCCGTGAAGATGACAATCGTATTATCCGCAACGCCAAGGTCGTCCAAGGTGGCGGTTAACTCCCCGACATAGCTGTCGATCTGCATCAGCAAATCCCCCCAAGGGCCATTTCCAGATTTACCAACGAATTCAGGGTGTGGCATCGTCGGAAAATGGGTTGCAGTGTACGGAAGATAGACAAAGAACGGTTTGTCTTCACCCGCTTGTTTGGTCATGAAATCAATTGCCCGATCAGTCAGATCGCGGTCAATGAGTGGCCTGTATTCCAATGTGTATGGTTTCACTTTTTCTGGAGCACTGCCTTTCACACCTTTCAGGACATAAGTCGGCTCCACTCCACTGCCTTCAAATTCAGCCAACGATGTATAAACAGCTTCGTCAGTCGAATTTGGCACGCCGTACCATTCGTCAAACCCTTGGTCAGTCGGAAAACGCCCTTCGGTGCGACCTAGATGCCACTTGCCATACATTCCTGTTGCGTAACCCGCATCAGCCAGCATTTCTGCCATTGTGACTTCCCACTGCACCAGTCCGTATGTCCCTTCGCCCAACGGGACCACGCCATTTCCACTGCGGATTGCATAGCGGCCTGTCATTATTGCCGAGCGCGAAGGTGTGCATTGGACTTCGACGTTGAAGTTGGTCAGTCGAAGACCTTCTGCAGCGAGTTGATCCAATTCGGGCGTAGCTGCACCACGAATGATCCCGCCACCGTTAAAACCCGGTTCTCCCCAACCGAAGTTGTCCATGAAGATCAAAAGAATATTGGGCTTCTCCTGCGCCAATGCCGGTTGACCAGTGGTCAAGAGAGGCACGAAGAGTAAGGCTGCGGCTAAAAGACTTTTCATGTTGTTCTCCTTAAATGACGAGGCCGTGGGTTGTTGCAATGTCAACTATCCGTGTGCTCAAAACTGAATGCTGAAGGGTAGAGTAGCATAGTCGCCTGACAAGCTGTTTTTGGAATGAACATCGTAACCCACCTAGCGGACAGGTCGATGCTACTGCCCGCTGATTTTGGAATCCATGAAATCGCAGGTGTCTGACATCAGCGTGATTGTCTCGCACTCGCTCAGTGAAACACCAACGCCAGTGTCTTCTTCAATTTCTAGTTCACCTCGGTGATCAATCCTATCTGGCTCACCGGTTCGCTGGCACGCATGAACGGAGAGCATGGATGAGCGGCGGATGCACAGAATTTGGCGGGCCGCATTCAAGGAAAATCTCCCGTCTTGATTGGAGGAAACCTAAATGCGTTTGCCGCGCGGATTAACAGTAATTTTAAAGAGTGAACGTCGGTACATTGCTTTTGAGCTGCTGCGAACAAAACTAGCCCAGAGCATCTCTCAAATCGTCGGAGGTAATCTGAAACGCCTTTCCAAATCCACCGTTCAAAAGGCCACCATTTACGGTGAAACGAACAAATGAGAAGTCTGGAAAATCGATGTATAGTTTTGATTTTGGGTGAGTGGCTAGATAATGGGCCCTCAAACTGTCATGCGCCGGCATTCCTGTGTGAATGAAGCCGGCATCACAATGTAATGTCATACGCGGATGCGTGAGGGGGTCTCCTTTTGGGCCGGGTTCGCCGAGCAATAGCGAGCATCTTTGGTCTGCCTCCAAAGCGGAAAAATGGGTAGCAAGCCGGGAAATCAGGCTCACGGGCATCCCGTGTAGGGTCGTGCCAATGGCAACTCTGGTCACCGAGGGCGCACCGGTTCGGGGATCCAAGACCGCCAAGGCCCCGTAGGTTGCGTCGCGCAAAAGGCCGCGCGCCAAATTTCTGGCGTCGTCATCGGTGGGGCGGATCGGATCTTTTTGAGTCATCTGGCGAACCTTTGAATTGTCGGGTGGATGGGTGTCGTCGGATCAAGCTGGATGGCCTGAGAATACTGCGGCGAGCCTGACCCGCCGCAGTGAGTTTGTTAAGGGTCCGATGCCTCTAAAAGGTCTTGGCCAAGGAGAGTTTGAACGTTCGGCCCGGTGCGGGGCGAGTGGCCAGATGCGGTGTGTAGTCGGCGTCAAACATGTTTTCCACGCCCATGCGCACCTCAAGTCCATTCCAACCAGACGCTTGAGGACGATAGGTGGCGCGAAGGTTGTTGACCAAATTTGAGGCGCTAGGTGAGGTGCTGCGGCTCATTTTCGCGTTTGCCACCACTTCCCAGCTGAGATCCCATTCGCGCCCCCAGCGCTTGCCCAGAGTTAGGCGCAGTTGGTCAGCCGGAATTTGTTCCCAATCCCCGCCGGTACCTGCCGCGTCGGAATGATATTCGCCGCGCTGTAGGTTCAAGTTTACATCCGAATAGAACCCGTTGTCGTGAGAATAGCGCGCCTCAAGTTCCAGACCATGCATGTCTACAGTGTCGATTGGATCAAAGCCTCCGGGCACATTGTAGGACGTGATGTTCCAGATGTCGGTCTTGTAAACCGTGGCCTTAAAAGCAACGGCATCCTGATCGTTGAAGATCCCAGTGTTGGAATAACCGACGCCAAGTTCATAGTTCCGGGCCTTTTCACTTTGCGTCATGAAAAGTGGATTTCCGAGATCGTCAATCACAGGCATGCTTTCGGTATATCCTGCACTGCCAAAGACCGACCATCCGCTGGCAAACTTGTATTGGGCCGACACGCCGCCCATTAGCGCAGAGTTGTCATAAGATGGGTCAAGCAGGTCGTTTGGGGACACGGTCTGATCTTCAAACCGCATGCCTGGCGTGATTGTCAAACCATTGCCAAAATCGATTTCGTCCACAATGAAAACCGCGAGCCGTTCGTCTGTTCCGCCCGGAGCCGAGGACGCATCTAGCCGCTTGCGCTGGCTCAGCTCGACACCAAACCGCATGTCGTGGCTGGCGCGGCCTGTGGTGAACATCGCGTTGTTTTTGAGCAGAAGCTTGCTTGTCTCATAGCGGTGATCGGCATTGACCAGTGGTTCCAGAAACGGCCAGCTTGAGGTGCCTTCCAGTGGGGAGGAGCCAGCAACATAGCTTTGGTCAATCTTTTGATCAGCATAGCTGAACTGCACTTGCAGATCGATCAGATCGTTGTGGACAGGGTTATAGCCATACGTAAGCACACCCGCCGTATTTTCGATGTCGCGATCGACGTTGCCAAAGGAATCTGCGGTTGTGCCAAAGCTGTCATAGGGCACATCGCGCTCTTGAACAGAAGAGTTGCTGAGACTGAATTCCAGACGATGCGCGCGGTCGTCGCCAAAGTGTCCGCGCATTTTCAAAGCATAGGAGGGCAGTGCAAACTCGGAGTTTCCGATCACTGCTCCTGATCCGTCTTTCTGATTGTTTTGAGTGCTGTAGGTCACGTTGCCCAAAACTTCGAAATTCTCGGTGGGTTGCCACGCGAGGATCGAAGAGCTGGAGATCCCATCGCCATTGCTGTTGGCTTGCAGGGTTTGGCGGAAGCGAAACCCGACTTCGCCGCCCGTGAAATCGGCCGCGTCTTTGGTTTCCAACAACAGAACGCCGCCAATGGCGCCAGACCCATATTCAAAGGACCCGCCAAGGCCCCGCAGAACAGTCACCTCTTTATAAAGCTGCGGGTCAGTGAACAGTTGCGTGCTGATGCGGTATAGTTCTTCGGACCCAACTGTGGCCCCGTCGACTTGGATGAGAACTTTCTGGTCGCTGCCGTATGTTCCGTTTGCACCAAACCCTCGGATGTTTATCCCTGAACCTTGTGGCGTTGCGCCGTTGATCAGCGTCACGCCCGGGACACTGTCAACCAACTCGCCAATTGTGGTGGCTTGTCGGTCGTCCATTTCTTCCTGTTCTATAACAGTCACAGACGTTGCGGTTTCCGTTTTGATGTCACGCTTGGAGCGCTTGAGCTCGATTTCGTCCAACAACAAAACGCCATCCACATAGTCGTTTGACGGTCCGTCTTGCGCCAACGCTGGTGTTGCCGAAATGAGGGCCGCGCTACACAGCAGCACGGCCTTGCGAGAGATGCAGGCACGCATAGGTGTCCCCTTCCAATTGATTATTCCTTGGGCTGGCTTGGGGCGCTGGCGTGGAGCTTTTTGATTTGATTCCCGAAGTTTCCATCGAGCGTCTTGCGTTCGATATTAAACATGAGTATTTCTGTCAACATTGTGATTCACCCTCGGATCACGGGCGCCAGCCAAACGCGACAAATCGGTCGCACGCCAGACTGCCCTTCCAAAAAACAGAACAACAGGAGCGCACCATGGCAGTGGCGACCGCTATTTCTTCGCGTGACATTCGTGAAGCCAGACAAGAACATGACAAACTGCGTGAGCGCGATCTCGCGGACAAACTGGGTATTTCAGAAGCCGAACTTGTGGCTGCGCATGTCGGCCACGGCGTGACGCGGATCTCTGCAGACTTGGATCCGTTGTTTTCTGCATTCGAACGACTGGGCGAGGTCATGGCGCTGACCCGAAATCCGTCGTGTGTGATTGAAAAGGTTGGTCAATACGCCAATTACACCTCAGGAGCACACGCCTCTTTGGTGGTTAATGACGCGATTGACTTGCGCATGTTTCCTCGCATTTGGACACATGCATTCGCCGTGGAAAAACAATCAGATCGCGGCCTGAAACGCTCCATTCAGGTGTTTGATGCGGCAGGCGACGCAGTGCACAAAGTGCATTTGCGCGAAACCTCGATCATCGAGGAATGGGCACCTGTTGTTGATGAGCTGAAGATCAGTGATCAGGTTGATACTTTGACTGTCGAACCGCGCGAGCCGGTTGAAGGCCCAAAAGGTGATCCTGCGAAAACTGAGACCTTGCGGGCTGAGTGGGACAAGCTGACCGATACGCACCAGTTCATGCAGTTGACCCGCAAATTGAAGATGAACCGGCTTGGCGCATATCGTCTTGCCGGCACGCCGCACGCCCGCAAGCTCGCGCCAAAGGTTGTTGAGGCCTTACTGCACCGAGCGTCGGAAAAGGAAGTTCCGATCATGATTTTTGTCGGCAACCGTGGCTGCATAGAAATCCACACAGGCCCTGTAAGCCGCATTGTCGACATGGGCCCGTGGATCAACGTGCTGGACAAAGACCATGATTTGCATCTGCGCAAGGATCACATTGCTGAGGTCTACGCGGTGACAAAGAATACACGGCGCGGGCCTGCGATTTCTATCGAGGCTTTCGGCGCGGATGGGGCTTTGATCACGCAGTTCTTCGGGGTGTTGCGTGAAGAAGATGCCGGTGCGAGCTGGAATGCATTAGTAGCGGAGCTTGAGGGCGAATTCTCCGAGGTGACGGCATGATCTGCCGGCGCCCGCGTGCCACATCGTCAGCGATCGTGGCGGCCGCGCTGACCTTGTCATTTGGAACGGCCCCAATGGCTGAAGAAATACCGCAGAGGATCGTCGCAGTTGGTGGCGCCGTCACGGAAATTGTTTATGCGCTCGGCGAAGAAGGCCGGCTTGTGGCCCGCGATACCACGTCGAACCATCCGCCCGCGGCACTGGACTTGCCAGACGTAGGCTATATCCGCGCTTTGTCGGCGGAGGGCGTGCTTTCGGTCAATCCAGACATGATCTTGAGTGAGACCGGTGCAGGCCCGATCGAGACCATCGAATTGCTTCGCGAAGCATCGGTTCCAGTGGTCGAGGTAAGCGATGGCTTTAGCCGAGACGCTATCGGCGAAAAAGTTATGTCGGTGGCTGCAGTATTGGGTGTGCCAGAAAAAGGCGCGGCATTGGCCGCAAAGGTGGATGCCGAGATCGCCGCCGCGATGACCAAGATTGACGCGACACACCGTCCCAAGGTTTTGTTTGTTCTTTCCACCGCAGGTGGGCGCGTCATGGCGGGCGGGCAGAATACCAGCGCGGATGCGATCATCACCCTTGCTGGTGGGCAAAACGCGGCTGTTGGGTTTGAAGGTTTCAAACCGATCACCGACGAGGCCATTGTGACAAGTGGTGCTGAAGTCATCTTGATGATGGATCGAGGCGGTGATCATGACGCCTCACTGGCCGATCTTAAGGCGCACCCATCGCTGGGCCAGACGCCAGCGGCGCAGAAGGGCGCGTTGGTACGCATAGATGGTATGCTTCTTCTCGGGTTTTCTGTGCGCACGGGCCAGGCGATTTCTGATCTCGCGGCTGCACTTGCGAGAGTTGCAAGCTGATGGCGATGGCAGCGGATGTGCCAAGAGGCGTCGCGCTGGCGGGGGATCGGTCTCATCAAGCCAACCGGCTGACCAGTGCGCTTTTGGTGGTCCTTTTTGCCGCCGTGCTTGCATCGCTGGCAATTGGGGCCTCGGGGACTTCTCTGTGGACGACACTGTGGGATTTTTTGCGCGGCGAAGATTTAAGCTTAAGGGACCGTGTGGTACTTTGGGATATTCGCCTGCCGCGCACCTTGATGGGCGCGCTGGTCGGTGCCGCGTTGGCCGTATCTGGTGCCATCATGCAGGGGTTGTTTCGCAACCCGTTGGCGGACCCTGGCTTGATTGGGGTCAGCGCGGGTGCCGGTTTTGGCGCGATTGTCGCCATCGTTCTGGGCGGGCTGTTGCCTTTGGCTTTGCAGGATGTCTTGGGATACTACCTCGTACCCTTTGCGGCCTTTTTGGGAAGTTGGGCCAGCACAATAATCCTTTATCGGGTGTCCACACGCAAAGGTCACACGTCTGTCGCGACAATGCTTCTGGCTGGCATCGCGCTTGGCGCGTTGACGGGCGCGATTTCGGGACTTTTGGTTTACATCGCGGATGACGCACAGCTGCGCACCCTGACATTTTGGGGAATGGGCTCAATCGCCGGGGCGACCTGGTCCAAGCTTTTTACAGCGGCGCCGCTGATGATCGTCGCCTTTATTGCAGCGCCCTTTGTAGCGAAGGGTCTCAATGGACTTGCGCTCGGCGAGGCCGCTGCGAGCCACATGGGGATCGCGGTTCAGCGCACCAAGAACACCGCGATTTTGGCCGTCGCCGCCGCAGTAGGATCAGCCGTCGCGGTCAGCGGAGGCATCGGGTTTGTCGGGATCGTGGTGCCGCATCTGCTTCGATTGGCGGTAGGGCCGGACCACCGCTACCTGCTGCGAAACTCCGCCTTGCTTGGCGCCGCACTGTTGTTGGTGGCTGACATCATCAGTCGCGTGGTCATCGCGCCGGCTGAACTGCCGATCGGGATTATCATGGCGGTGATCGGTGGGCCATTCTTCCTTTGGATATTGCTGCGTCGTCGCGGTATTTTGGACATGTAATCGATGCTTAGAGCAGAAAACATCACCGTTCACTTTGGTCCGCGCACCGTGCTGCACGACGTGTCGTTTGACGCCAAGCCCGGCGCATTGACAGCCATCGTTGGACCAAATGGGTCGGGTAAAACAACGCTCCTGAAAGCCATAACCGGTGAGGCATCTCACGACGGTCAGGTTATGTTGAATGGCCAGAATGCTGGCTCGGCCAAGCCATGGGAGTTGGCCGCAATTCGAGGCGTCCTGCCTCAGACCACGCCGCTCGCCTTCCCTTTTACGGTATCTGAGGTCGTCCGGCTGGGACTGATTTCTGGTGTGACTGCCGACCAAGCCGAAATTATCCCCGCTGCCCTTTCTCGTGTTGGACTGGCGGACTATGGCGCGCGGTTTTATCAGGAACTTTCAGGTGGGGAGCAGCAACGCGTGCAACTGGCTCGGGTCTTGGCGCAAGTCTGGGAACCAATATCAGAGGTGGGTCCGCGTTGGTTGTTTCTTGATGAACCTGTGTCCGCTTTGGACATCGCACATCAGCTGCAAGTGATGCAAATCGCGCGCGACTTTGCCGATGCCGGAGGCGGTGTTGTGGCCGTCATGCACGACCTGAACCTAACGGCCATGTTTGCCGATCAAATCGCCTTGATCAGCGACGGTCGGATTATTGCCCAGTCCACACCCGATGAAATCCTCACCAACGACCTGCTAAGCCGCGCCTACAATTGCGCGGTACAGGTCAACACGCCGCCGTCCAGCGGCACATACATTCTGCCGCATATGGCCTCGATGGGAGTACATTGACATGCATCTTCAAGAACGGTGGGCCGAAGCGCTTTCATTTCTGCAACAAGGTGGCCCAGCAATCTGGGCGATTGCCGCGCTGTCGGTGATCACTGGTGTGCTTATCCTTTGGAAAATATGGCGACTGGTGTTGATGGGGGCTTGGGCGGGGCGCACTACGGAGCATGCCGTGTTGCTCTGGTGCCAAGGTGATCGAAACGGCGCGCAAACTGTGCTTACTGGGCGCCGATCGCTCAGGGCTGTGGTTGCGGCCGCGACAATGACCGTCACCGCGGAGAACAGGCTTTCTTCGGCACAACAACGCGAAGAGATAGAACGGGTAGCGCGCCGCAAATTGGGTGACGCCCGCGTCGGACTGCGCGCACTTGAATTGATCGCCACCATCGCGCCGCTGTTGGGTCTTCTGGGCACGGTTCTTGGTATGATCGCGGCGTTTCAAACGTTGCAGGAAGCGGGATCGCGCGCTGATCCCGCGGACCTTGCTGGCGGAATCTGGGAGGCCCTTTTAACCACGGCGGCAGGCATGGCTGTGGCCATTCCGGCCTCGGTTGCGCTGACGTGGTTTGAATCTGTTGTTCAACGTGCGCAGGAAGACATGGAGGACGCTGCTACCCGAATTCAAACCAGCGCCCCGAACACCCAAGAAGTTCCGCTGGCGGCAGAATAGATGCAGTTCGCACCCGCCCCATCGCGACGCAAGCCAAGCCTCACGCCGATGATAGACGTCGTGTTCTTGTTGTTGGTGTTCTTCATGCTTGCCTCGCGGTTCGGGCAGGATATGGAAATCAAGCTGCCACTCGCCGCCGCTTCGGATCGCCCCTACCAAGGTCCGCCTCGGCTTGTCGAAGTGCGACCTGATGATTTGAGCTTGAATGGAAGCCTCACGCGGGTGGAGGATCTGCTCGCGGATCTAGGTGCGATGATGTTGTCCCATAGCGACACAATCGTGGTGCGCGCCCGTGACGGCGCGGATCTGCAACGCGTTGTCGATGTCATGGGGCGTCTGGCGGACGCCGGATATGAAACGCTGGTGTTGGTGGAGTAAAAATCGTGCAATTTCAGGCATCTCCCAAACGCCCAGCGCGCGAAAGCGTCATTCCGATGATTAACGTGGTTTTTCTGTTGTTGGTGTTCTTTTTGATGACCGCACAGATCACTCCGCCCGAGCCATTTGAAGTGGACCCTCCGCTCGCCAATGCGGAAACGCCCGCGGAAGGGAAAGCCATCCTATTTGTCACGGCCAATGGCGAGATGGCCTTTGAAGACGCTCGCGGAGAGGACGCCGTGTTGTTGGCTTTGCAGGGCTATCCTGAAGAAACGCCGTTGATGCTTCGGGCTGACAAGGGAGTGGGAGCAGAAAAAATCGCGGCGCTGCTGCCTAAACTGGCGGCGGCTGGCGTGCGAAGCCTGAAACTTGTGTCGGCCTCCCGATGAAAACGCTTCAGACATCCTCAGAAGTATTAATGATTGGCGGTTTGGTGGTCGCGGTGCATCTGGCGTTTGTGTCACCGCAGTTGGAGAGCGGCTTGGAGAGTGCAGGTGCAGCGGGCGCGGACATTTTGCAGGTCATGGCGTCAACTGCCAGCATTGCGACGTTGGTCGAAAATTGGGACAGCCCGCCGGAGATCGCTGAGGTGGCTGAAATGCCGACGGCTATGTCAACCGCCTCGCAAATGTCGCCCACCGCTTTGGTTGCCGTTTCCGATCCCGACTTCCCAGCCCCATCTCAAGCGATCAGCCTGACGGTCGGCGCCGCCGATGCGCCTCCCTTGCCTGTTGCGCCTTCCGCAGAGCCACCGAAAGTTTCGCTTCAATCGCCAATCGCGCCTTCCGTTCAGAAACCTCCCAATGCGCCTGCCTTGTTTCCAAAAACAATCCCGCCGCAAGTTGCTCACCCTCCGAAAGCGCCAGCTGTCCCTAAGCCACCGGCGGAGCCGGTCTCACCATCACAAGCGAAGCCCGTCACGCCCCCAAAGTCTGCAGATGAGGCCAAACCAAAGCCTGCCTCACAAAGCGCAATTCAAGTTCAGTCACGCCGGGCTTCTGGTGCCGGGGGAGACACTGCAAAGGGCAACAACGGAAGCGACGACACAGCCACAATTTCAAAGGCAAAACACAAGAGGTTGGCTGTTAAATGGGGGCAACAAATACGCAACCGCGTTGCCCGCCACGCCCCCAAAGGCGTTGGCAAGGGGCGAGCGATCGTTGGCTTCACGGTGGCGGCCAACGGGAAGGTGTCCGCAATCAAATTGCTCAAATCTTCAGGCAACGCGCGGATTGATCAAGCCGCATTAAAATCGGTGCGATTGGCCGGAAACATGCCACGGGCTCCGAGAGGATTGGAGGTGTCTTCAATTCCGATGGCCGTGCCGATTTTTTCAAGCAAGTAAAACGGTTGGTCAATGGGCGATCAAAGAGCGTTTTCTTTAGCCGATAAAGTTCCGCGCGAAATAGTACGCCCGATTTGCGGAAGGGCCGTTCCTGCTTTGGGCTGGGAGCCGCCGTTAGACGCCGCTCGCAGAACAAGCGCAATCGGTTTGAGATTGAGTGATGAGAGAACCAATCGAATATCGCGTTTGTGCGCAAGTATTCAAACCAACTTGGCCGTTATGGCCTTGAGGGGAAATTCGCGGTTTAATCGAAACGCTTGCAACGAGACAAAGTTTCTAAGGCTTTTTTCTTTGTTGGGTATGTTGTGGGGTAAGCCATTACTTTCGAAATTTTAAACGAAAAAAACAAAGGGTAATGGCGGAGAAGGTGTCCGCCTATATTTTCCCGCAGAATTTTCAAAAGTAATATAAAAAAACGTACGATTTTTGTTCATACCACAAAAAATACCACTTCATGCAAACGATCAAAGCCTCGCCGACTAGATGGCCCCACCGCCCCAAGAAAGGCTCCCAGGAACGGAATACCCGTCCCTCCCGACCATAGGGGCAGCGAGAAGGGGCAGCGATTCTGCGGAAACCCGCAAAACCCTGTGCTGATATCAAAGCCGAGACTTTCGGAGACATGCCCGCTTCTTTGTTGGCCGCGCAAGCAACAACAGTGGATGAGCACGCCAAATTACCACAGCTTAACGCGTTTGGTCAGTAAGATGTTGGTGCCACTCCACCTGGGCCATCAGGAGTGTCAGGATCTCCAATCGGCGGATCCGTGACAACCGCCACAGGTACCGGGCCCAACAGCCCGACAATCAGCGGAATGCATTGATCGTCCGGATCTGTCTCCAACAGACTCTCGAGTTCTCGCTGCAGTTCTTCTTTGGAACCGAGGTCTCGGTAGTACGCGCAGCGCAATTCAAGATCTTCCGCCTCTTGAGCCAAAGCCGATGGATCAAGACCCGCTTGAATAAAAATCATTGAAAGCGCAGAGACTACACCAACACTTTTCCGTTTCATAATCTCACCCCACCCAGCCGTTAAGTCTTTGCATCATAATAATAATAACACAATCAACATACGGAATGTTTTGATCTGTGTCAAAATTCCGCCATTCACCTGCCCTTTTTTGGACACAATGTTTGAACCACCACCGCCAGTCAGGCGGCAGGTTTAGGCGCCTGCTTCCGACGAAAGACTCTCCTTCCGCGCGTGGACGATGGGAAGGAGGAATTCTATTGTTGCTGCGATTTAACAGTCTAGCTGCAAGCGGCATCCCGGGGTGAAAGCGCGGTTTGCCGATCCGGCGTGGAAAATTGGCAATCTTCTCGAACCACATGAACTGCTCCAAGCACAAAACCTAAACGCAATACCTAGTGCATCGTTCCCTGCCTGCGATCCGGGGCCACGGGACAGCGACCCATTTGGAGTCGAATTTTATAAAACGTACGTAGCAACGCGCCTCCAAGACCGTCTGGACCACAAAAAACAACCCTGAAGTGACTTCTACAATTTGCAAATTGCCACTGACTTACCCAACGCTGCAATGCCAAATCGCGTCTCAAGGACCCCAAAAATTTTTTTCGAAAGATCCGGCACGAAGCGATTAATTTCGAGGCAAAGATGCTCCAACCCATCGTACCTAAAGCCATTTTCTGTGTGGAAATTCGCCGATTCGCCAAGACCGCACATGCGAAATATGTGATCCGTTGAATCACGCACAGGTCATCGAGATAGATTGTGGGCGCAGGTACCTTTGGTTCTGACAAGCGGCGCTCGTGAGCCCGCGCGAGCCAAACCAATCATCACATCTTGCGCGCCGAAGGTTTGCTCGCCCGCCAATGGGCTGCCAATACGCGAGGCAGTAACTATGCGGAGGGGGGGCGGAGCCCTGCCTATCGCTTCGGGATATCGCCTTTTGGCGAAACCGCTGCAAGAAGACGCGGCTTTAGAACTTCTCGCTGGGAACAGGTCGGGAGGTACTGCGATGCATATTCATATTTCATGTGAATGAGATTTTTCCCCAATCCACCATTTCGAGCGATCCAGTGCGCAACCCACGCCGGATAGGACTTCAGCATGTAATCGGTTCCCCAAGCGTTCATCTCTTGGCTGGCGCCATAAGCTCGGTGGAATGAGAAGGATGCGCCACGCGCGATACACGTCTGCTCCGCTGGCAGGCCCAGAAACAGTGTGCAAGCCGACTGGCATTTGCCCTGAAACTTCACTCTCGAGTTTGCGTGTTTTACGCGCGATACCCTCTGCGCGTACTTCACCACGTCTCCGCCACGATCGTGCGAAATCACAATGACATTGGAACGCTTAGGTTCCGCAGCATCGGTGGTGGAGGCCCAAGCACAACCAACGAGTGCGACCGCAAAGATCGCGACATTCAAGTTGCCTGTGCGCCCCCAAGATACCTTGGGAAACTTCATTTTCTGCTCGCTTTCTTGCCCCTATACGCTCTCTTCGTGCGCTTGGATGATTTTTAAGGCGACACTAGCCGCTCCAAGCCAAGAAGGAGTTTCTTTTTGCTCATTCTTTCTGGCAAAAATTGGACCCCCGCTTGGCAGAAACAGTTTGTTCGCAAAGCCTGAACAATGAAGTTACCAAAACTGGATTTCGGAACAAGGCGTCACTTGCGCCAAGTTGCGCAAACGGTTTTCACGCCTCAAATTAGGAAAAAGATTCTTCGCTCTCGGCTGAACACGAAACAATTGCCCAGGTTTCCCGGTGTTCAGCACGCTTCAAGAACATCTCCAAACCGCGCCAGACCTTGTTGGGATTGACCACCGACCGAAGAACCGGTGTTGATGTTCAGGAGTGCTTTCCGGTTACGGATGCCATGTCTTGATAGAATGCCATTGACACGGTGCACCAAAAATCCGCTCCAGCTCCTGCGCGGAAGGCATTCGGCGCGCGCGTGGGTCAAACTGGACGCCCTTAGTCGCTGTGTCTACGCACAGCGCCGTCACCTTCTCAACGTCAAGGCCAGACAACCCATCGATTTCAAATCGCGCCAGATAGGGATCGCAAAGCACAACCGACTCCGCTTCAACTTTTTCGAAAGCGCTTACGAGCTCAATTTTAAAGGTGTCGACCAGATCTTCGATGATCGGATGCATGCCACGATCCAATTCCCTCTCGAAATCCGGCCAATCCATAATCCCGATGCCTTTTCCGCTTCGTACAGCGGCGTTCACAACTTCCACCACCTCTTCTATTTGCGGCGCATTGGCTGAAAAGTCGGCGACAAATATCGAACGATAGGCAACGCGCGGCACGCGGATTGGCAGCATAATTCTCGGCGCCGGAAACACGCGTTTTCTAGAAGTTGTGAAGTTTGGAGCTTCGGATTGGCTCAGTTTCGACCGCCAGCGAAGATAATTCCTTCGATAATCCAACCGAACACCGTGATAGATTGTCTTCACATGTGTTGCCTGTGCACGCGTTAAGGCCTCCGGACGCTCCAGACTCAATGAGAGAGGCACTTTCGAAAATATCGTGGTGATCTTGTCTTTGCCAAACAGAGCTTCGAACCGGCGCAGCAATTCCATGTCAGCCCCGATCCTGACACGGTCCCAATGTCCAATTTGATCGATTGCCTCGCGACGCAACATCAAAGAAGAATGGTTGGTGGTAAACAGCGTTGACATCGGCCGCCAGTTACTTAGCGCATAGAGATCCGGATCCACTCTCCCCCAAACAGTCACAGCGCCCGCAGAATTGCTGCGTACAAGTAAGTGCCGCATCTGGAGTTCTATTTTTTCAGGATGGGACCAATCGTCTGCATCATGCACAGTTATGAACGCACCTGTTGCACGCCGGAGGCCGGCATTTCTCGCAACATAAGCTCCCCTGTTGTTCTTTCCGCGTAGCAACTTTATTCGCCGGTCGGTGCGCGCGATCTCCTTCACAATCTCGCAAGTCTGATCAGTGCTGGCATCGTCGGAGACAATGATTTCCAGGTTCTTCCAGGTCTGGCCTTGTAGGCTGCGCAACGCCACTGGAAGGGTTTCTTCACCGTTGTAGACCGGAATAATAACCGAGACCTTGGGTTGAACCTCTGGATCGATCGCCGCGCCTTTTGACTGCGATCCTTGGATATTGAAGAACGACAACGGCTTCTTCGGATCGAGGAGTTTCAGCGTTTCAAGCCCATTGTCAGAATAGACTTTGTTAATCCACGATAAACGTTCTCCGTCCGCCCGCCGCCGTGTCATTCCCTTTTGCCCGAAAAAGCTATTTGCCACGACAAACGTCAGGCTCGGATCACCCATTCTTTCAACCAAACTGTTTAAAGCTATCTCCCTTGCCTCTTCATTCCGGCCCGCGCGTATCAGGCAATCGGCCTCCAGAAGAGCATAGTCCTTTCTCTTGGCTCGTCGCTCTGGGCTGATCTGCTCCAAAGCCTCCAGAGCGTCATCTGAGCGCCCTAGGCCGCTAAACCATCTTGCCTGCTTCCAACTAGCGCTCTCACGGTCTCGATCGCGCGCGTCAGGGTCATTTGCCAGCTTTTTAAGCTTCGCAAGTGCAAGAGACGAATAACCGCCCCACAACCGATTTTCCAATTCGCTCGGTGTCCAGTCTTGCCGCGTGTCTTCAACCGCGGCATTCGCAATTGCGTTTGCCTCTTTTCGCACACGCGTCACAACATTGTTGGGTGCGCTTACGCTGACTTCCCGAAGTCCCAGCGACAACATCCAGAACGGTGGCACAACGTCTTCAGGATGGAACATCGGCTTGCGCAAGCATTTCATCGCAAGTCCCACACTATCGGTACCTCCGAAACGCGCATTGGCCCCTAGAGTCAACGGCAACATTCTGTCCAGATGAAACTTCCTGTCCTGCCTATAAGGCCAAGTGCCGCCGTCAAATCTCGAAAGCATCCAATTGGAGGCCATCGCCAAGCCAACTCCGTCCTCCGTCTGATACCCCCAAAGATCATCGCCAACAGAAAGAGCCAGATTTGCCAGATGCATCCATGTTTGCAAATTTATGGCGCAGAAATTGGCGCTCTGGACTTTTTTCATCTCCCGCAGCTGTTGGCCATGCACACCGAATTGAGACCCAATTCTGTATCGGCAGCGCAACAGGACGTCCGCAAGCCTCTTTGCGTCATCAACGTAAAGAGCAATGGCGGCAACCTGTAGGTCGTAGCTGGTGCCTTGATAGTCGCCCAATCGACTCGCCTTGCGCCCTTGCTCGCTGTCAACCAGCCAATCCAGATACGCGGTAAGCCACTCCCGGAGAACAGCACCTTCTGCCTTTGTCAGCGCTCCCGACCGCAGAAGCAATCGAACCGCATCAAGAAAGAAGTAGAAATCTCTTGTGTCGATCAAGCCGCGGGCAGATCCATTCTCAGGATCGTTCTTCGGGTTAAACTGTGCGAATTCCAAATGTGGTGACATAGCCGTTTCGGGATTGAGGAACCACCGGCGTACCAATTTTGCAGCTTGAGTATCATAACGATTTTGTCCGCTAGCGCATCCGGCAAGCGCCAAGACCGTTGTGTCATCAAATACGCGCTGCAACCTCGTGCGATCGTATTGCGCGCTTTCGTCGGAGTATAGCTCGGAGTCAGGTGAACGATGCCCTTCCCGCCACTCTCCGGGCAACCCGTTTTGAGTGCGTTTGTCGGGCCACCAAAAGGCAGCCGGGTTGAAATAATCTTGCTTGTCTCCGGACGGTGGTTCTGTGGCTTTGTCCAATACCGAATGCGTTCCACGTTCTAGCGCCAACTCCGCTTCTTGCAGCAATCGGTCATAAACCAGCGCCATATTTGACTCGGCTGGCGCTCTGGACAAAGCACCCAGGCTTTCCGCCGCATAGATCGTCAATTGTTCTGGTTGCATCGCGCTGGCCAATGCCTGTTGATCTAAGCCATCCAACAAATCGATTAGACCTTCCGAGCGCGCTATGGCCCGATTGACACTTTTGGTAAGCGGCGCCTCTTCACCTTCTTCTTGCCCCGACGCCAGCCTCGCGACTCGACCAGCCTCGCCAAATGCCCCTGCATCCTCGCTGCGCTTTGATCTGGGGAGGTCCCAGACATCGTCAGCCCAACTGTCCCAAACCCCGGGAACCCCCAATCGCCACAACAGGTCAACCTTGGGTCGGCGGCCATATGGCAACTTTTCGTCAAACAAAACGCTGGAATCACTTCGAAAAATGATTTGAGGCTCTTCTTCCGGTTCAGGGATCTCTCCCCCCTCAATAAGAGGCTGATTGTCCGACACTCGCACCATCGGAACGACGAAATACTTCAGATAGGGCGTTTCTTGGATGGCCGATCGAACTTCGTCCCATGCTTGCTGTGTGAGAAAACAGTTTCCGTCCCATGGCAAAACCCATTTTGCCTCGTCGCGCCCCATGTCCAGCGCAACATTTCGCGCCCCGTTGTTGTTCACCGCATAGAGTATTTTTTCGGTTCTGATATGAGCTTGGGCACGCAGTTGGTCATAATGCGTCATCTCGTCAAACTGGTCGCGGAGCATGAAATCTGGGCGCGGAAAACCGCTCAGCTTCCACTCCGCACGGCGGTACTCGTCCAACTCAAAAGGGATAACCACATAGGATTGCCCGTGCTCATCCAAAAGATCGGTGATTGCTCGTTGTTGCGCAGGGTCGACAACACGGTTTACGATCCAGCTTTTCTTGCAGTCCTCAAAAATCGGTTCATTTTCTAGGAGGAACCGTAGGTTTAGCACCGACTGCCCGGATTTGTGCCGAGGCGGCAAGTCGTTCCCAATGATCCGGCAAAGCGCAAACGTATCAGGTTTTTCCTGTAGACCTTTGCTATAGTACTCGGCTCTCAGAGCCGCAAAATCTGTCACAGCTTGAGGCTTCGGTTTCGGCTTTGGCAATCTCGGGCTGTAGACGCGGGACGCGCCCGGCTGGATCCGGAGCAACTCGTCATAAACGTCTTCAAGCCTGCCTCTCAGGAAAGAGGGCACACCCAAGTCCAGAAAGCTCGCCGCGTGCCACTTGCTTCGTAACAGGTGAAACCTTTCAACAAACAACGACACCTGATCGTCGCCGCAATAAATTTCGGGCGGGAAATACTCGAAGTTGTAACCTGAGTGCCGAAACGCCGTATGCTGTCCACAATCTGTTAGAAAAACGGGCCGGTAGCGTGGTTCGGTTTCCTGCCAATCCCTAATCTGGTCAACGATTTTCTCCAACCGGTCTTCGGAAACTCCAAAAGCCGCCACCATCAGAGTTACGCCTTTCGGCCCCGCGGACAGCCCCTGAAAATAGCCAGAGCCAGGCAGCATGCCGACGCCCGGCATGCTCGCAACCGGCCAACTGCTCTTCTGCGCTTCAGTCAGTCTGCGCAGGTGAAGATCGTCTGCCGGCCGCCGCTCAGCTTTCCAAAACCCGCCTATGATATCTTTCTTGTGCGACAATCCAATAAGCCGCTCATAGACACGAACGGAATTTGCGCGAAGCTTAGAAGCGGCAAGAGCGGCGCCATCGTTTCGCAGCACTCCCGAAAATTTCGACTTTTTGCCCTTCGTCATGAAACCCTCATCAACTGAGAAATGGCTTTTGCCGCAGAGGCGGCTCCGTTTTCATCAATTAAATCAAGACAATTTTGCCTGATAACTTGCCGAACAGCCTCATTCGACAGGGCTTCGCACAAGGCAGGAAGCTGGAACAGTTCGTCCTCTGCAAGATTGAACCCTGCTTGTTTGTCCTGAGCAAACTCTGCGCGGGACCATTGATCGTCCAACTGCGGGTTACGGTTGGCAAGGAAAATTGTGGGAAGGGCAAACCTCAGCACCTCATGGTACGTGTTATATCCGGCCGCCGAGACCGAGAAGTCGAAAGCATTCAAAAAGCGGCTGATCGGAAACCCTCGAAGAACCCGTGCACCTGGCCAGACCGGCATCCTGACCAACCCGTTTTCCCATTCGGCTACAACAATCTGTAAAGCCTCGAGTTTAGACAACTCCTTGACGACTTTATCCGCCAGTCCAAGGACATCCCTATTTGCACCAGCGCCAAGCTGGACAAGCACGGCTGCCTTTTCTTGGTTTAATCCCAACTCATCCCGCGCCTCGTGCCTTGGCAAAGCTTCGGAGCTGTCCAGCAAAGTGATCGGCGGCACCTCCAAAACTTCTGCGCGCCGAGATGCCAGAACCCCATTCTGCCGTTCCCGAGCGGCTTCGCTTGGTTCGATAATGAGATTCATGAAGCGCGTGTTGTCGATAAAAGGTGTAACCTTCTTCCCAAGCATGCCGCGCCGCACCCATACGAGTTTGCACCCGACCCTGGCACCGACCGCCTGAATTAACCCGTCGCTCGGATGGTTGCCATCAAACACCACGGCGCTTACCTGATAGCGTTCAACAAGCTCTCTCAGTTGATACCCGAACCATTTGTCCCAGGTCTGGTAGGCTTCGCCGGTATCTGACTGGGACGGGATATACTCGGCAGCATACCCGCTCGCCTCAATGATCGGGGCGGCCTGCGCAAGGGTCGCAAAGACGGGCTCCACCTTCGCATCCATTCGACGCGCAATCGCCAACAACCGAGTGACATGTCCCAATCCCACTCCATTGGACGGTACAAACAACACCCGCGGTTTTTTGGGATGGCGGGTACGCGCTCTGCTCGCCACCTTGGAAGGTGGCCCCGCAAGCTTCTGAATCCTGCCGCTCAAAACATCTTTCGAAAACTGGAAACCGGCCTGCCGTTTCGCCTCCTGGCAAAAAGCTTTCAAAGCGTCGGTATCTGCAAACCAATTCCGAATTTCCGCTTTCAAAACATCAGCAGAGCAATAAATGGCACCAGGTCCGAAATGCGGCTTAAACCGTGGTGGCAAAAAAACCGGCTTGCCCGACGCCATCGCCGCGGCAATCACCGCCTCGGGCAGTTCAGGCGCCCGTGCGCTTGGGAAATACGCAATTGCGTCGACCAAATCGACGAAACGTTCACCTGAGATCGTGTCAAACTTTAGGCCGGTCCAACTTTTTCTCTGTGACACGGCGGCCCGTAATTGATCGGGAGGATAGCCAACAAAAAGGAACTCCACTTCGTTTCGGAACCCGTAGGTCTCAAAAAGCTTTTTCTTGGTCGGCCACTGGCTTTCTCCAGGCGCACTGAACCGTCCGACAACCAATCGCCGATCTGGCAACTCGCGCTTGCCCAATGGGTCAACAGCGCTGGCGACCGAACGCCAATCCTCTGCCTCTATGCGCAGTGGGAGATTTTGCTTTACGACTGCTTCTCGCACCCATCTGTTGGTAGGTGCCAATACAATCTCTTCAATGCCTTTTTCGTGAAGACTCCATGTGCTCAGATCAGCATAATCAGGAAGGCTATCCACAATCAGAATAACCCGCCGCGCTGTGAGATTTTCAAAACCGGCAAACTGCCGGTCAATTTGCGTTGGAGAAAAAACCAGCACAACATTCGCATCAACCGCAGCATCACTTACTACGATTTCTGCAAGCCCCAGATTAACACAATGCTGAATATCCGGAGACGCCGCTCCCAGCGACTTGCCATTTTTAACGTGGCGGATAGCCACCCGATAGCCCATCTCATGATAGCATTCGATCTCGCGCCGGATTCTCAATCCTGTGTCGCTCCTTCGAGCCACATCGGCAACGACGAGAATGTCACAAGAGATTTGCAGTGCCCCTGACAGTTCAAAAGTCGTTTTCGTCATTCGAATAAGGCGCTTCGCATTCACAACCGCCCGTTTTTGTTGTTTCACTTCAAAGTGAACCACAGTTTCGGCTATCCGCAAAGAACCTTTTTCCAAAGCTACCAATGGCGCCTAAGCCAAAGACACAGAACTCATTGTAGACTGACGTTACACACCCGCGAGCCGACTTCTGCTCAATTCTTGAAACCCCGCTTCAGGAACCTATTGCTTCAACCGTGACACGCGCGCTCCAGTGAAATGCACACGATCTGTCGGCAGAGGCAGCCCGGTTCTTCCAGGTCTTAACAACCCGAACTTCGGAAAAACATTCGCTCCCTCCCGAACCAACACGCCGGTCGTCAACTCATGTTTTCCACCAACATAGATAGACACCGATTGTTTTGCAGACGTGTCGAGATCAACCGCAACTTCGACCCATTTGGTCTCAAAGTCCTTGCGGCCCCAAGTGCCAAGCCGAAAAGCCTCCGGCTTGGAGGGACGCTTCAAGACCAATGCGTACAAGTCACCAAGTTCGTCCAAAACAAGCCGCACAAAGGGAGCGCACCGGCATGTCTTAGAGTCCCATTGGTGGATCGTAAAAAAGGTAGTCTGATCCGCCGACGCGAACTTTGGGTCAAAATGGACAAACGTAGAAAAGAGATAGCGTCCTCCAAGTTGCTGGCTAATGCCTGAGACTTCGACCCGTTCCAAATAGGGCGCAGGTGGAGAATAGGACGACTTCGGTTTGTCATCACCGCCGCATTTTCCGATGTCGGCATCTTTGAGAGTAAACGTGCGTCGTCCGAAAAAGTTCCGAACTGAATTGTTCGCAGGCGGCCAGCAGCCCCCCTTTGCAAATACGATCTTCGCCGCCCCTTTCACTTGTACCGAAGCGGTTTCAACGCGTGGCATTTCTGCCAGGCCAACGCTGGCAAAGCAGAGATATAACAATGTTGCCAGAATGTATTTCATTCTAACCTCCGCCTAACATTAATGGGGCGAAATTCGGCTCGGTCAACCCACTATGCTGCCGAGACCACAGGCTGTGCGCCATCCCTGTATTCCTGTTGGCGACTTACCCTGAACAAGTGTAGAGACCATCGTTCCGATGGAATTCAAACCAATTGCGCGCTGGGCCTCCCCTTTTTGAAGTGATCCACCCTTTTTGCCACGACAGTGTCTGACGTCAGCGCCTCTGGAGCCAAATAGCGCGATTTGAAAAGGGCGAGTTTTTGACTCATCGTAACCACCGGGTAGCGGACGATAAGAAAGACGGCCAAGAGCTCAGAAGAGAAAAACGTCTGGAAAACAAGGCGCCCTCCAACGGTCTTCAGCGGTGCCCTTCGCCTCTGAAGACCCCTCTAAAAGAAAAGGCCTCGACACTAAGAGAGAGCCACGCCTCGGTTAAGTTTGAAATTGCATCGTTACAAAAGACTGCGATCCCCATTTTAGCGTCTGAAGGCGGAAGCATGAACGGAGACGAAATACTGCAAACTTCGAGTTCGGTGAGAAAGGTGCATGGCCCTCTCTTGCCTTCGAAAATGAAGCTGACAGGCCAAAGCCTTTTGGACTGAGATTTCGACCGGCAGGTCGCGGAAATCCAAGCCCGCGTCGCCATTCTAAACCGCTACACCACCCTCGACACTCCGTCGAAGAGCCCGCAGGATGAGTCCACCTAGAGAAAGGGGAAGTGCGGGGGCCAAGCCTTTTGTACAACAAAGCTCACTCAACCCCAAAATTTCGCTACAGCCCTTATCAATGACCGGGTGTCTCACGCCGTGTCGCAGCGATCACAGACTGTGCTCCACGAAAAAGGGTGAATTTTGCAGAGCGCACTTACTGCCCATTGTCGACCTTGTGAAAATCTCGCCGAATGGCGGCTCGCAGCCCAAAGCAGCCACTATCAGACAAGAACGGCAGGCATTGCCGCAAGTGCAAACAGCTTACCACGATTTCCCGAAAGCTGACCTTCAAGCGGAAAAACCAGTTTCAGAGCCGAAAGGCAGGTCAGAGTTCATTTTGACAGATGCTGCAACTCGCGCGAGGTGGGGAAACACTGACGGCGGACACGGATTCTGCTGAGGACGCCCCAGAGGGGCCGCTCTCGATGGGCGCTTATCACACATCACCTAATTAGTAATCTTTTGAGCATAGTGCTGTGTAGCTGTAAGACTGTCCTGCACCCATTCTTCCGAACCAGACCTGCCCGTCGTCTCCAATGAAGCGCGACACGGTTGAGCCGAAAAGCCCTGCCGACAAACGAGGTGAGGCCACGATGAGCGATTTCAAACACGCCAAACTGGGCTGATCCAGACTGGGCGAGCTTCTTAGCATGAAGCCAGAAGATCTTCACCAAACCAAACTTACATTTCGCTCTTCTGGAGGTGGGTAGCGTTCCTTAGCTCAGAAAGTGCCATCTAAATATCTTCGTTCGATCGTCACAGGGACGCGCATGGTTTCGCTTCAAGCCACGCCAGCACAAAAAACTTACCGGACTTGTTCTGTCATATGACTGATCTTGCTCCTGCGTTCGAAAATGCGACTGCCCAGTCGCGGCGGCGAAAACGTTTTTGGGACAGGCATTCATTGCCCGTTTCATTTCCGACGTTAGGTGACAAGGTATCCACCGTCGATTGGGAGCACCGTTCCGGTTACAAACTTGGACATCGGCGAAGACAGGAAAACGACCCCGCCAGCAATGTCTTCCGGTGTGCCCCAGCGATTTAGAGGCGTTCGGTCCAGAATGGCCTTGCTTCGAATCTCGTCTGATTGAAGCGCAAAAGTCAGCGGCGTCGCAATCCAACCCGGAGCAACGGCGTTCACTCGGATGCCATCAGGGGCGTAGGCGATAGCGAGTGATTTGGTCAATTGCGAGATCCCGCCTTTGGATGCGGAATAAGCAGGGACCAATCCGCCGCCAAAAAACGACAACATCGACGCCATGTTGACGATGGTGCCGTTCGACGCTTTCAAATGATCGCGCGCGGCAGCGCAAACGCGCATTGTTCCCGTCAGGTTGATATCCACAACATCGGCGAAAACCTCTGGTTGGTGCTCGTCACTGCGCCGAATGACGCCCGCGCAATTCACCACATGATCGAGACGTTCAAACGACCCGATCAAATCCGTTACCTGCGTGTCGTCGCGCACATCCAACTGCTGCACATCGAATGCGGCGTGATTGCTTTGTGCGGCTTGCACTTCGCTTTGCGTCGCCCCCGTGACTGTTACATGCGCACCAGCCTCGGCGAACGCTGTCGCGATCCCCTCACCGATGCCTGAGGTGGCACCTGTTACAATAACATTTGCGCCGTCAAAGCATTTATCTGACCAGATCATATGAGCACCTTAACGAATGAATTGATCAACATAATCGGCGCCAAGGCCCACGGCCTCATAATGCTTGCGGCAAAGATCGATCTTGGTGAAGACATCCTCATATCCGATGCCTTTGCCCCACGGATCGACGTAGTACATTACGCCCTGTACCTGAAAAAGGGTGATCATTTCTTCGACATCGTCAGGGACGATCAGCGTGTGCGTCTCGCCGGGAGGTTCAAACACAAACCCACCTTCGCGCGCTTCCCAGTCATGCTCGAGATAGTGCCAACGGCCCTTGAGAACCCAGCCGTGGACGGCTTGCGGGTGGCGGTGGCGCGACAGGACGCCGGACTTGCGAACGCGCAGAAGGTTCATCCAATAGCCTTGGCTACGGTTGAGAATGAGCGGCCGAAAAGAGACGTTCTCGGCTTGCGGAACCCAAACGCGTTCATCTTCAGGAATGCCATCAGGGATGACGATATCGGGCAGACATTCGGCCGGATTGTCGTACTGATAGGGCATCCGTGGGTCTGTTTGTGTGTCTTCGATTGGCATGTGTTTTCTTTCTTTTTGAAGGGCAACCTGCGTGATGGCAGGCGCATTGATATGTGTTCATTTTCACAAAGGATGGGGGGCGATAAGACGTCAGCGGGCTGTCACGCCCAGCCGATAGATACGGTCGGCAGTCCCCAAGAATAGATCGTTTTGCTCGTCAGCCGAGAGGTCGGACACCGCCGCCTCATAGGCAGCGTAGTAGGCGTCAAAGCTGTTGTAGACCTTGTCGACGGGGAAATTGCTGGCGAACATCGTGCGGTTCGGGCCAAAGATTTCGACGATATTGCGGACCATCGCCCCCATGGATTGCTGCGTCCAGTTCCAGTCGGTTTGACCCAAACCCGACGCCTTGATCGTGACGTTCTCGTGCGCGGCGAGCGTGCGCAGACCTGCACGCCAGTAGGCGAGCCCCTCGGCGCTGCGATCATGCGGCATGGCCCCATGCTCCAAGACGATTTGGGTCTCGGGGAAAGCCGCGGCCAAATCTGCCGCGTCGGCAAGCTGATGCGGGTAAATCAGCAGATCAAAGACCAATCCGAGCCCTTCAAGCCGCCCAAAGCCCTCACGCCACTGTGCATCGCGCATGAGATCGCCGCGGTCAATAAAGCTGTAGGTCGGGTTCTCGTGGTTGCACAGAATTTGGCGCACGCCCTTGACCCGGTCGCCATAGGCGAGATGCTGATCCAGCATGTCTTGGACGTCGGGCGCCTCAAGCGGCGCATAGACGACGAGAGCTTCGGGGCCGCCGAATTCATCGGCCACTTTGGTCAGCCACTCGGTTTCCTCCAACGGAACAGAGCGATCAAAATGCGCCTCGACATGCACCGATGCGCGCAGGTTGTAGCCCTTCGTGTCCTCGCGGTAATCGCTCAGAAGGTAGTCCTTCGAAATGCTCTCGATATCGCCGTAAACACCGCGCGGCATAGGTTTTCGCAACCAATGATACTTGTCTTTTTCCAAGGACCAGATGTGGTGATGTGGGTCGATGATATCCCGTTTTGTCATGTTCAGATCCTTTCGGTGGAATTGGTCGCGCGCGGCCAAAGGAGGTGAATTAGCCGCGGAAAGCGTGCGGCTCGAACGCGGCCCACGCGCTGCTGGGTAAGGGCTGGGCCAGATCGTTTATGTTGCCGTGAAGCTTTTCGACAGTATCAACGCCGAGAAGCATGCTCGACACCTCCGGCGCCTGAATCGGGAACTGCAATGCCGCTTGAATAAGGCTATGGCCGTGCGATTTTGCGATGTCTTGCATGGCCCCAACACGCGATTTGATGTCCGCACTGGCGAGTTGATAGTCGAAATGCGCGCCAGCCGTCGGCCCCGTCGCCAAGATGCCGGAATTGAAGATCCCGCCAGCGATAATCGCCACATCGCGCGCACCACATTGCGCCACGAGATCCGCACCTGTGTGGTCGAGCAAGGAGTAGCGGCCGGCCAATAGGATACAGTCCAAATCCGCACGCGCCATGACGTCGTGGCAGACGGCAACCTCATTGACCCCGATGCCCCACGCTTTGATCGCGCCGCTTGAACGCAGACTGTCCAGCGCGCGAAAGCCGCCGCCTTCAAGTTGGGCCATATAGTGGGCGTTCATCTCCGGCGAATGCGCAAACTGGCCGATGTCATGCACATAGGCCACATCGATTTTCGTCAACCCCAGACGCGCATAGCTGTCCTCAATCGAGCGCATAATCCCATCATAAGTGTAGTCGAATTCCGCCCCGAACTTCAGCGCGTTGACAAAATCCGCGATCTCCGGCGTGGGGCCTGAGTTAGGCTTGAGCAATCTCCCAACTTTGGTAGACAACACCCATTCATCAGCGCTCTTGCCTTGCAAGAAATCCCCGACCCGGCGCTCCGCCAAGCCGTAGCCATAAAAGGGTGCCGTATCAAAATATCGAATACCGTATTGCCAGGCGGCTTCCAGAACCTGCATGGCCCGTTCACGCGGGCTTTCGACATAGAGGCCCCCCAACGGGCCGGTACCCAGACCAATTTGCGACAGCTTAAGGCGGTCGTTTGCAATGGTGTTGAACTTCATCTGACTGCTCCCTAACTCGCTTTTGCGCGCCGCAATTCGTCCTCGGTGTGGTGGATATGCTCCATCACCGATTGGCTCATTGTCTTGTAATCACCGGTATTTTTGACGTCACCTTTGATGACGAACTCGTCCATCACCAAAATGCGGTCTGCGAGCGAAATCATTTCTGGCAAGTCACTGGTGATCAACAACACCGCTGTTCCATCATTGGCGAGCTCGTGCAAAAGCTCGTGCAAATAGGCCTTGCTTTTGACGTCGATGCCAACAGTCGGCTCATCCACAATCAAAACTTTCACGCCAGCCGCAAGCCATTTGGCCATGGCGATTTTTTGTTGGTTGCCACCAGAGAGATTTCCAACGGTCTGGTTCAGCGAAGGCGTTTTGACTGCGAGTTTTTCCAAGAACGGAACTGTCCTCTTCTTGACACTTGCGCCTGTCAACCAGCCCAGTCGATTTGCGGACTTGCGCCAAATCGTGATGCCGGCGTTCTCTAAAACCGAATGCTCTAAGATCAGTCCTTCGTCCTTGCGGTTCTCGCTGACGTAGCCAATTCTATGCCCATGCAGCGCGTCCGTCGGATTGTCGATCTCGACAGTTTGACCGTCGCGGAGAACCTCACCCTCGGTGATCGCCGCCGCGCCCATGATCGCTTTGGCGAGCTCTGTGCGCCCTGCGCCAACAAGCCCGTACAGGCCGACGATCTCGTGGCGTTTGACCTCCAGATTGATGCCTTTGTGGCCTAGCGACGTCGACACATCTTTAAGTTCCAAAGCGACCGATTGCTCGCCCGATCGACCGTGGCGCGGCTTTGCGTCATTTTGTTCGCGCCCAATCATCAGGCGGATCAAGTCTTGCCGCTCAAGGTTGTCCATCGCGATGTTTTCACCCGCGTTCACACCGTCACGCAGCACGCTGACCGTGTCGCAAATCTCTTTCACCTCTTCTAGTTTGTGGCTTACAAACAGCATGCTCACCCCATCATCACGCAGACGGTGCAGCACATCGAACAGCGCCTTGGATTCCATCGGCGTGAGCGAAGCCGTCGGCTCGTCGAGCAACAAAACGCGCGTCTGCTGCGAGAGCGCCTTTGCAATCTCGACCATTTGCATCTGGGCGACGCTGAGCCGTGAGACCTGTGTTGCGGGCTCGACATCAAGGCCAAGCATATCAAGCCACGGCTCCGCTTGTTCATTAAGGGCGGCATAGTCAATAGGAGCAATCGTGCGATCGGCGAGCTGACTGAGCGCCATATTCTCGGCAACCGAGAAACGCGGGATCAGATTGCGCTCTTGGTGAACAACCCCCACACCTGCGGCGATTGCGTCATGCGGACGGGTGAAATTCACCGGTTCGGCGCCCGCGAACAATTGGCCTTCGTCGGGGCGATATACGCCCGTGATCAGTTTAATGAGCGTGGATTTTCCCGCGCCGTTTTCGCCTAACAGTGCATGGATGGACCCCCCGCGCATCTGCATGGAGACACCTTGTAAGGCCTTCACACCTGGGAAGAATTTGCTCACCGAGCGCGTTTCGAATGCAATTTTGGACATAGTCTACTCCTGCCCCGCGCGCTGCATGCGCAACTCGCGCCATTGGTTGACACTGACCGCTGCCAAGATCATCAGACCCAGCACCACTTGCACGAAAAACGGGTCGATGTGGAACAAAACGAGCGCCTGCGTGATCTGGGCCACGATAAGAACCCCGAACACGGTTGCCACCGTGCTGACATGCCCGCCAGCAAGGATCGCCCCGCCGATGATCGGCGCCGCAAAGGACATGATGAGCCAATCATCGCCGATTGTCGGCTGGCCAAGCTGCAAACGCGCGACCAGTAAAACACCGGCACAGGCCGCCAGAAATCCCGAAATTGCGTGTGCAATAACAACTGTCTTGGCGGTGGAAATACCTGAAAGTTCGGCCGAATGGGCATTGCCGCCAACCGCAAGAAGCCAACGACCGACGGGCAAACGATTGAAGAACACCACCAACAGAACCACGATCAGGGCCGCGGGCACAAAGATGATGGGGAACGGCCCGAAGAGTGTCGCGTTGCCAAAGTGTTTGACCGCGTCTGGGATTTCATAGAACGGCTGGGCTTGTGTGATAGCCAGATTGAGACCTTTGAAAATCGACAAGGTCGCGAGTGTTATCACAAAGGCAGAAATCCCTGTCAGCCCGATGAGCAGCCCGTTGAGAAAACCGCCTGCCAAGCCGACGCCAAGCGCCAAAGCGCCTGCGACAATCGGAGGAAGCCCAAAGACTTCCATCAAACCAGCGAAGATCACAGCAGCCAAACCGCCCAAAGCGCCGACGGAGAGGTTCATCTGGCCAATCGCGATGATCACCATCTGGGACAGGGCAATCAAGACGTTGATGGACACCGCCTCGAGAAGCACCTGAATGTTAAACGTGGAGAGGAACGCCGGATTAAACAGGCTGATTAACACTCCAAGCGACACCGCGACGATCATGGGGGTCGCCCAATCACTTTGCGAAATTAAACGAGCCATCACTGTGCTCTCCTTTCAAGAAACTTCCGCCGCGCAAGGTCGAGAAGTACGGCAAGCAACAGCGTCGCGCCGAGGGTGGCTTGAAGCCAGAAATCACCGATCTGCATCAGCAACAAACCATTGCTGAGGACCGTGACGAGTACAGCGCCCAAAAACGCGCCAACCACAGAAATTTTTCCGCCCGTCAAAACCGCGCCACCGAGCACGGGCCCGAGGAAGGCGATGAGCAGCCAGTCTTGGCCCTGTTGGCCCGCCATCGACGGAATAGCCGCGCCATTTCGGGCGACCAACAAGAGAGCGGCAATCGCGGCCAAACCGCCGGAAATCGCATGGGCCAGCACAATCATCCGGCCGACGCGAACACCCGAGAGCATGGCAGCCTGGGGCTTGGCACCTGCGGCCAGCATTTCTTTTCCGACGCGTGTGAAATTATACAAAACGATGAGGGCCACTGCGACGACCAAGGTGGGTCCCAAAGTTGCCGACAGGCCCATGACTTTCATGCGGCCAAAGCTGACAAAGGACGCGGGGATGCCGCGATAGGTCTGGGCTTGTGTCAAGAAGATCATGATCCCAAAGAACAGGCTCATGGTCGCCAAGGTGACAATGAAACTATGGAGCCGTGTTTTCACTTCGATCATGCCGTTGATGGCACCCAAAGCGGCCCCTGTGGCAATTGCGGCGACAAGCGCATAGGGCCAAGGCAGGCCGATTTCTTGCAACAACCATCCGCAAACCATTGCGGAGCAAACGCCAATTGCCCCCACAGCCAAGCTCAACCCGCCCGTCGCGATCACTGCCATCATGGAGAACCCGATCATGACGTTGATCGCGGCTGCGCGGCTCATGGAATTGAGATTGAAGGAGGACAGGAAACCGGACGACACGGAGTAAAACAACGCACCGAACACAACGATCAGCAGGAGTAAGCCAAACTCGTTTGTTAGCAACAGCCGCATCAACTCGGGCCCCCGAACCGGTTTTCGAGCATCAGAAGTTACAAGGGACATTTGATTATCCTAATCTTCGGTCTGGACCGACCGTGTGAAAAAGCGTCTGCTTATTCGTCCACATTGCACGCAAAAGGGCGGACACCAAAGCGCCCGCCCTAATCGATCATCAGTTACAGCTCAGGAAGTCTGCTTCGACTTTGCGGATCAGCTCTTCGGTCATCGCGCGATCAACATCGGCACGCGTGTCGACATTGCTGGCATCAACATAGGGCGCACCGGAATCGATGAACCGTTCCGTCAGCGGATGGCTCGTGAAGGGCGCATCGGCGCTGACTTCACAACCGTTCAAGAGCTTGTCGGCTGCAAAGGCTGCCACATAGGCTTGGCCGTAGGGGTTTTGCAACATCGAGCCGACGACGAAACCATCGCGGATGGCGTTCATCACCACTTCGTCGTGGTCAATCGCAACCATCTTGATCCGCTTATCGCCGATACGACGCATGGCGTTCGACGCCACAACCGCTGGAACCCATGCCGTGGTGATCACACCGTCGATCTCGGAGCCGTGGGCCGCGAGATATGCGCCGATTTTCTCTTCGGCGGGCTCTGGCGCATCGATATCGGCAATGACTTGCACGATTTCGACACCGGCTTCCGCCGCAGCCTTGGCCACACCGTCGATGCGCAATTGGGTGTTTGGCTCAACCAACCAGCCCGTGAAATGCGCGATTTTTCTGGTGCCGGGGCCCATGGCTTCGATCAGGTGTTTTGTGCCTGTGTAGGCCGACGCGCCGGCATCGGATGCCAAGCAGAACGACACATCAGAGGGATCATTCACGCAAGCAGATACAGCGATGACAGGTGCGCCTGTTCCCACCAATTCGTTCAACGTCGGAACGCTGCCAACCGGATCTCCGGGGTGAATTGCGAAGGCGTTGTACCCTTGCGTGACGAGGCTTTCGAGGAGGTCGTTTTGCAGGTTAAGCTCCCATTTTTGCGGGAATTTGTAGTCAGCCGCGCCGAGATTGAAGTCCTCTTTCGCGGCGATCGAAGCCGGCTCCCAATCCGCAAAGAACGGGTGTGGGCCGCCCGGGACATGGGCAACTTTGGTCTCGGCTTGTGCGCCAAGTGCCACAACGGTGAGCGTAGCGGCTCCCGTCAAAAGTGTTGTAATGCGTTTCATGTTTTCTCCTCCAAGATATGGCTATTTCTTTTCACCGGCAAAGCCACAAAAATGCGCGGTGTCTCCGTTTATCGGGGTTGCTCCTAGGTCTGCGCGTATTGCACGCGCAGGGATTTCCCCAATTTATTGGTTTTGATGAGTGCGTCTTTCAGGCGCTGTTCCGTCAGCGCAGGCGTCATGTTTGCCGCATATTTATGTGCGAGGGTGGCCACAACCATTCGCTCGAGGTCTGCGGGCGCCATCTCGCCCTCGTACCCCAGATCCGCGAATGACGTCGGCAAATTCGTATAGGCGAGAATGGCCGTCAGCTTATCTAATGCCTCTTGCGGACGCTCCTCGATCACAGTTTGAACCAGCGCCCCGAAGGCAACCATTTCCCCATGCAGGTTTTTGCCCATGCTCGGAATCGCCGTGATCCCGCGGATCAAGGCATGGGCCAAGGACAAGCCGCCACTTTCAAACCCAAGCCCGCTGAGCAGAACCGTCGCCTCGACAAGCTTCTCGACCTCAGGGGTAATCTTGCGGATTTTCACGTCGTCATAGGCACTTTGAGCATGTTTCAAAATCGCGTCGTAGCATTGATCCGCGAGCATAATTGCGGTTGCCGAAGGCGACGTGCCAAAAAAGTTCACGCCACCCGATGCCGCGCATTGATGCGCTTCCAAGCTTTTGCTGATGGCGTCGCCGATCCCTGCCGCAAAGAAGCGCACGGGGGCTTTCACGATGATTTCCGTGTCCACCAAGATCGCGGTGGGATTGAGCTTTAGGAAGTCGATTTGGATCGGCGTTCTATTCCGATCGTTGATCACAATCAACCGGCTCGTCGGTGCGTCGTTGGACGCGACTGTCGGCGCGATTACGACCGGCACGTCCAAACTCGCTGCGGCAGCTTTGGCGGCGTCAACGGCCTTGCCGCCACCGAGGCCGACCACGACATCGGGCGAATATCCGGCGACTTGCTGATTGCATTGCGCCACTGTGTCGAAATTGATTTCACCTGGGAATATGACCACGCTTGCCGGATGCTCCGCGCGTTCTAAACTGTCGAGCAAGCTCGGCAAGGCAACTTTCCGCACCGTGTCGTCGCAAAGCACAACCGGGCGTTTGAAGCCAAGCTCACTGAGCAACGGGCCTGCTTGGCTCAGCGCGCCTGGCCCTTGAATGTATCGTGAGGGAAACCCCATCGTCTTAAGCATCAGACGGCACCTTCCGTTTGATCAGATGCCTGACCGTTATCGCCTGCGTCAGGTGCCAAGAGCGCCTGATCGAAAGCAGGGACGATCCGAATGTCCCGGCGCACGCTGCCGCCGAGTTTTTCGAGCGCCGCCAGATAGGCAGGGCTTTCATAGAGCGCGAGGGCTTGATCCAAGGAATCCCATTCCAGCAGCGTCACACGCGCCTGCAGTCCAGCCTCGTAGGTTGCAACGGGCTCTCCTCGCGATAGATACTGCGCGCCGGCGGCAACAACAGCGGGGGCTGCAAGCGCCGCATAGGCCTGCAAAGCCGCTTCGTCGTGGACCTCGTCGTAAAACGCGATGGTGTAAATCTTGCCAGTCAAAGTCATTCTCCTACCCCAGCCGCACCCTGAAATTGCTTTCCGGATTCGGCGATCACCCAATCGTTAATGCCCATTTGTGGCCTTTGTCAACAATGTCCAATAAAAATATTTACCCCACTCACTCCGATGCCCGCCCACGTCCGAAAGGTTGTGATTTCGCATCAAACACAATATAGAATCCAAGGCGTTAACCTTTGAGTGGATGCGGTGTGGTTGTGGAACAGAGCCAAAATCTAGAAGAAAAAACCTACACACTTTTGAGGCAAGCCATTGAAAAAGGGAGGTTAAATCCCGGGCGCGTCATTGTAGAGTCCTCAGTGGCAAAACTGATCGGGGCGAGCCGAACACCGGTCAAAGCTGCGATTGCTCAGCTACAGTCCGAAGGACGCCTCACCCGGTTTTCGGGTCGCGGGTTCATCGTTCAAACCTCAGATGACGAGGTCGACCGACGCCCGATTACCGCCGAGACCTTAGGTTTGGCATCTGATGAAGCGGGTGCATTCAAGGTGCGGTCGTCGGAAGTACTCTATGATGAAGTCGAGTCCGAACTGGTGCGCTGCGCCATTCGCGGGCGATTGCGGATAAACGAATCCGATGCGGCTGCACATTACGGCGTCGGGCGAACTGTAATGCACGAAGTGCTACTACAAGCGCAGTCAAACGGGTTGGTGGTTCGCGATGGCAGCTCTCGTTGGCACACGGTTGCGCTTGATGAAAAACGCATTACCGCGCTCTACCAATTGCGTATGCTTTTAGAGCCCGAGGCGCTGGCCCTAACCACAGGCGAAATTGCGCCCCAGACGCTGGATCAATTTGCTGTCCGCCTGACCGAAGCCGCAGAATCTTACCCCAATGTCAGTCCCGCGGATCTGTACAAAATGGAAGAAGAGCTGCACATTGATTGTGTAACGGCTTGCCCCAATCAAGAGATTTCGGAATCCCTCAAACGCACCAACTGCTTGCATTTGGCGAGCCGTTACGTCTTGGGCAACGAGGTCGATCTGCCAGAATCCGAACCGTTCTTCGAAGAACACCTGAATGTCATTTCCTCCATGCAAGCCAAAGATTTTGACGTCGTCAAAAAGGAAGCACTGCACCACCTAAAAACCGCGCTTCCCAAAGTGATCGCACGTGTTCAATCCGCAAAAATGGCGCTGGAACCCTTAAATTTGCCATTTGTTACCGACCTCAACTCCGCGTCAACTTAACGATTTTCCTTTTGTAACGACGACACTGTCAAAAATCGCCGCGGCGCCTGCAGCAAAGCGCACATGCAGCCGTCCGAGCGGGAAGCATCGAGGTCACTCCTGTCCGCACAGGCGATAACTGCCTCTAAGCACGCCGCACTTCTCATCAACGACCGCTTCTCACGCGGCATCGCGGCGATCGTGAGCTGTGCTCCCAGGCCGAAAGGCGGACTTTGCAAAGGTCGCAATCTGCGCAGAGCTGCCGCTTGTGCTTTGAGCAGCATCCGTCAATTTGGGCTCAGAGCGGTCATTCGAAGAGCCGTTGAACTGGGAACCGCTACTCTAGTTCCAGCGCAACCACGCCTTCGGACCAGCCATCCACATTGCACCGCGACCGCACATAAACCGTGGTGACGCCCTCCAGCACCGTGACGCCCGACTGAGACCGCGTGAACGGTTGCTCGTTGACGTGTGGATGCGCCAGCACGCGGGTGGTCAGCACGGTGCCGTCGGCCAATTCAACGCGCCAGCCGTCGGCATAGTGGTCCCAGCCGGTGTCGGGGTGCAATAGCGTCACATCAAAGCGCCATGTGCCGCCCTGCTGATTGGCGCGGGCGTCGGTGATCTGCGGGGCATCGGCGTGTACCGAAACGGTCGCCAGTAAGTACAGGCTTAGGGCAATGAAATGTTTCATGTTTTGAGTGTGCCACAGCGGGGGAATATTGCGAACACATTGTGATAACGGTTTTGTCATGCCTTTATTATCAACCACTTAAGTGAAATTCGCCGGTGGGCAGCATTGAGCGATTGATCTGAAACTGGAGGGGGCGCGTAGCTTTTGCATGTTCACAAGAGGAGATAGACATGCAGCGACGTAGCTTTATTGGAATGGTAACCGGACTTGCCTTGGCAGCGACCAGTTTTGGAGCCGCAATGGCGGGAAGTCAGTCCAAAATGGACATTGTGGACACCGCAGTAGGCGCTGGAAGTTTTGGAACTTTGGTCGCGGCGGTTCAGGCAGCAGGGCTGGTTGATACTTTGAAGGGCGAAGGTCCGTTTACTGTTTTTGCTCCAACCGATGAGGCCTTCGCGGCCCTGCCGGACGGTACCGTCGAGATGCTTTTGATGCCGGAAAACAAAGACAAACTGGTGGCGATTTTGACCTACCACGTGGTGTCCGGCAAAGTCATGGCTGCAGACATCGCAGGCAAGAAGGCGATGGTGCCGACGGTTCAGGGCAGCGAAATTTCTGTCGATGCCGTGCAAGCGGTGATGATCAACGACGCGACTGTCGTGGCGGCCGACGTGGCGGCGTCCAACGGCGTCATTCATGTAATCGACAAAGTTTTGATCCCGCAAGGTTGATCCATAAGGCCATAAAAAAAGGCGCGGTCGATACCGCGCCTTTTTTCATTTTGGGGATCTGGCCTTAGCCGGAGATCAGACCCATGCTTTCCAGCTTCAGGATCACCTGATGCGCACAGTTGTCGACGTCGACGTTTTCGGTTTCGACAGACAGTTCAGGGTTCGCAGGCACATCATAGGGGTCGGAGATGCCGGTGAATTCCTTGATTTTGCCTTCGCGCGCCAGCTTGTAGAGGCCTTTGCGGTCGCGACGCTCACATTCCTCGATTGAGGTGGCGACGTGCACTTCGACAAAGGCGCCAAAGGCTTCGATGTCTTCACGTACCGCGCGGCGGGTGGTGGCGTAAGGCGCGATTGGCGCACAGATGGCAATACCGCCGTTCTTGGTGATCTCGGACGCAACATAGCCGATGCGGCGGATGTTGAGATCGCGGTGCTCTTTGGAGAAGCCCAGCTCGGAGCTGAGGTTTTTACGCACAATGTCACCATCCAGAAGCGTGACCGGACGGCCGCCCATTTCCATCAGCTTGACCATCAGAGCGTTCGCAATGGTGGATTTGCCGGAACCGGAGAAGCCGGTGAAGAACACAGTGAAGCCCTGCTTGGAGCGTGGCGGCTTGGTTTTGCGCAGCTCTTTGACAACTTCGGGGAAAGAGAACCATTCAGGGATCTCAAGACCTTCGGCCAGACGGCGACGCAGTTCGGTGCCGGAGATGTTCAGGATGGTGACGTCGTCTTTGTCCTGAATTTCGTCCATTGGCTCATACTGGGCGCGTTCTTGCACCCAAACCATGTGTTTGAAGTCGACCATTGTGATGCCGATTTCTTCCTCATGGGTGCGGAACAGGTCCTGCGCGTCGTAAGGGCCGTAGAAGTCTTCGCCAGCAGAGTTTTTGCCGGGGCCGGCGTGGTCGCGGCCAACGATGAAGTGGGTGCAGCCGTGGTTGGCGCGGATCAAACCGTGCCATACAGCCTCGCGTGGGCCAGCCATACGCATGGCGAGGTTCAGGAGCGACATGGAGGTGGTGGACTGTGGGTATTTGTCCAACACGGCCTCGTAGCAGCGCACACGGGTGAAGTGGTCTACATCGCCCGGCTTGGTCATGCCCACAACAGGGTGGATCAACAGGTTGGCCTGAGCTTCTTTGGCGGCGCGGAACGTCAATTCCTGGTGCGCGCGGTGCAGCGGGTTGCGGGTTTGGAACGCAACCACCTTGCGCCAGCCCATTTTGCGGAAATAGGCGCGCAGCTCGTTTGGTGTGTCGCGACGGGCGCGGAAGTCATAGTGCACGGGCTGTTGGATGCCGGTTACCGGGCCGCCGAGGTACACTTTGCCAGCGTGGTTGTGCAGGTAGTTGACCGCAGGGTGGGCGTCGTCGTCCGCACCGAAGACTTTTTCGGCTTCGCGGACTTTGTTTGGCACCCAGTTGTCGGTGACGGTCATGGTCGCAAGGATCACGCCTTCTTGGTCGCGCAGGGCGATGTCCTGACCGGCCTCAAGGCTGGCGGCGAAGTCTTCGGACACATCCAGATTGATCGGCATTGGCCAGAGAGCGCCGCTCTCCAGACGCATGTTCTCGATCACGCCGTCGTAGTCTGCTTCGGTCAAAAAGCCTTTGAGCGGGTTGAAGCCGCCGTTCATCAGCAGTTCGAGGTCACAGATCTGGCGCGGGGTCAAATCCCAGCTGACCAGTTCGCCAGCTTCGATTTTGAGTTTCTGCGCGCTTTCATACGACACATACAGCTCTGGGATTGGTGCAAGGTTGTTTTGCATTGGATGAGTCCTGTGTTTGATTGGGGAGAGCCCGCTCGCGGTGCCGGTAAGCTCCGCGTGAAGGGCGTTGTATTCTGCAAGTTTGCGGTCAAGGAATTGGTCGGTGAGCCGCATTTTTTCCGCGGCTCCACGGGCGGTCAGCGTATAGGCAAATCGCTGACGTTTGTCTGGGCCGGCACGGTCGCTGATCGAAATATGACCAGCGTCAGCAGCGGCGCGGAGTTGTCCGTTCAAAAGGCCGAGGGAGATGCCAAGCGCCGCCGCGGTCGCACGCTGGCTGGCACCGGGGGCGGTGTCCAGTTGGCGCAGAAGTCGGAAGAGCATGTCTTCTTCGTCCGGGGTGGGAGTGGCAACAGGGTCGGTCATCAACGAAACTCAAAGTGTGTTCACACGTGAACGCAATACACGAAAAATCTCGTTTGGGAAGCTTTTTCTGCGACTGCATAACGTTCTTGCGCGCAGTGCAACACTGCGAACAAAGGGTTAAGCGTCTGAATTCACCGGATTCACGGGTTTTGGCTGCAAAAGCTGCGACAGTTTGGCCGCCTTGGTGACTGGCAGTGCGGCCATGGGATCGGCGACACCGCGCAAATCCAACTCGACAAAGCTGAGATGGCCGGTGTCGTGGCCGGCGGTCTTGAGCAGCTCCTCGGAAATCAGGGCCTCAACCGCCAATTCTTTGGTTTTGCCTTCGAGGCGGGAGGTGGCATTCACCGTGTCGCCGATGATTGTGCGAGGCGCGTTGTCGGCGGCGCCGATTTCGCCCATCACCAGAGTGCCAAGGTGCAGCCCTATGCCGATGGCGACGGGCGGGGCTTTTTCGGCCTTGAGCGTCTGGTTGAAAGTGGCGAGCGCTGCGCCAATTCCAGCCGCCGCATCCAGTGCCGCCTGGGCAGAGTCGGCTTCGTTGCCCTGCTCAAAAACCGCCAGCAGGCCGTCGCCCAGATATTTGTCCACAGTGCCGCCTGCACCAGTGATCGACGGGACAATGGCATCAAAGAAACGGTTAAGCAAAAACACCACATCGTAGGGCAGCTGTCCGGTGGTGCGCGCGGTAAAGCTGCGCATGTCGAGAAACAGGATCGCCATGCGCCGTTCCTCGCCAAGGCTTTGGTGCGCGCGGGCGCGACGTCCGTCAGAGCGGAACACCTGGAGCACCGTGGCGGGTTCGGTTGGGCGCAACTGACAGGCTAAACGGGCGTTGGGAGGCGCGTTCACGGCCGCAAGACTTGCGGCTTCTTCGGGGGAGGGCGGGTGCAAGAGGTCGGCGCCGTCTTCGATGATAACGCGACACGTGGTGCAGCGCCCGCGCCCGCCACAAAGGGCCATGTGGTCCACGCCGTTCGCGCGAGACATTTCAAGGAGAGTCATGCCGCGCTGGCCCTTGATTTCCGGGCCGGACACATAGCGGATCGGCACAGCGCCTCTGCGGATCACATAGCGGCGTGTCAGGTGGGTGATGAGTGTCAGGGCAACAATCGCCGCAAAAATCAGCAAGTTGCGGTTGGTGGTCTCTAATAGGACGCCGAATTGCTCGGGGGACAACCAGTTGTAACGCTCGGCCAGTGCTGGAAATGTTTCGGGATCGCTCAGCAACGCTTTTTGCGCGCGGCCCTGAATCATGAAACCGGTGAGCGCCCACGCCGGGATCAGAGTGGCAAGGCTGATCAGGATGGGCAAAAATTTGCGCCACCAACCCTGCGTGCGCAGCCAGAAATGCAGCCCCATACAGCCGTGGGTCCAAGTGATGAGAAGCAGAAGCGCCTGATTCCATCCGCTGGCGCTGTCCCAAATCAATCCGACGAGATAGCCCATCCGGTCGTTCAGGCCAAAAAAATCGTTGGCCATGCGGGTGTGAACGATATGGGCGGTCAGAAACAGCGGTATCAGGATGCCAAGGATGATCTGAAACGCCTCCCAAGTTGGCATTTTCAGAGTGCGCCGTCGGGCGAGGCGATAAAGCGCCAACCCCATGTGCGTGAAGAGCGCGCCATACAGTAGAGTGGTGCCAAGCACCGAGCGATGCACCGCTTGTCGGATGTCCTGAAACGACTCCATGATTTCAAGCGAGAAGATACCCAGCCCGATATTGAGGAAGTGAAAGAACACGTAGGTGAACAGGACCAATCCGGAGAAGATTCGCGCGCGTGTGCGCCAGTTGCCTTTCCAAAGAGAGGAGCCGCCTGATTTTGCCAATGTTTTGTCCTGTCGCCTTTGGCCTAAAGAGTGGCGGCGCAAAGAGGGTGGGTCAAGGCGCGTATCATTGTGCTCGTTTGCGCAGAACCACGGGCAGTCCACCTTTTGGTTGAGGAATTGGCACGCGGATCCAGTCGATGGGGGCGTCACTTGCGTGCTCGATACGATAGGTTTTCAGGAGCGCTGCGAGGAAGATTTTCACCTGCATGGTGGCGAAGTGCAAACCGATGCACTTGTGCGCACCACCGCCAAACGGTGCCCATGCATATTTGTGCGTGCGGTCCTCTTGGCGGTCCGGCCCAAAGCGGTCGGGGTCAAACTTTTCGGGTTCGGTCCAGTATTCAGGCGACATCATCACGGTGCCGGGCGAGGCAGAGACCCATGTGCCAGCAGGGATTATATGCCCCTGCCATTCAAAATCGCGCACAGCACGGCGGGGGATCAAGGGCACAGGTGGCAAAAGGCGCAGAGCTTCCTTAAAAACAAGATCTGTGGCCTGCAAAGAGGCCAGTCCCGCGTCGTCAATTGGACCGTCAGGCAGAGCATCTACTTCAGAGATGATGCGGTCCTGCCAGTCGGAATAGGTCGCCAGCGCCCAAGCTACTTTGGTTAGGGCGGAGGCGGTGGTGTCATGCGCGGCCATCATCAGGAAGTTGAAATGGTCGACGAGGTCTTCAGCATCCCAGCTGTTGCCGTCCTCATCCGCAGCCAGCACCATCTGAGAGAAAAAGTCGTCACCTGGGGCGGCACGCCGTTCGGGTATCATCTTTGCAAAATTCTGTGTCAACGTGGCACGAGCGGCCATGCCGCGGGCCATTTTGGTGAATGGTACAGGTTTGCGGATCACAGACGTTGCTGCGGCGACTTCGGCGCGGAAGGCGTTGGACAGCAGATCCGCGCGCGGGTCATCCAGATCAAGGCCCATGAACACAGCCGCGCCCATGCGCAGGGTCATGTCTTTGATCGCAGGAAAAAATTTGAATGGCTGGTCAGCCTGCCAATCGGTCAGGAGCGTGGTGGTCGCGGTTTCCAGACGGGCGCGGTAGGCGTCCATGACAGGTTTGCGAAAGGCCGCCTGCATAATGCGGCGGTGCGCACGGTGGTCGTCAAAATCGCGCAACATCAAACCGCCGGGGAACAGCCTGTGCAGCATGTCCCAGCCCTCGTAGGAGGAGAAGAGTTTTTGCGTGTCCCCAAGGATGAACTCAAGCGCATCCGCGTTGCCAAGTGAGACCCGCCACTGCCCCAGCACTTTGACTTTGTAGACCGGACCGTAGGTTTGCGCTGCGCCCATATGCAAACCGATCGGGTCGCGCAAAAGGTCAAGCGTGTGGCCGACCACCGGCGTCAGCGGCGGGTGGGGGATGTCGTCTAAGCTGAGCGGCTTGGCGGGTGTGACAGGCAAGGTTTGCTCCGGATGATGTACGGGAACGCTACGGCTTTGGCACCTGTTATGGCAACCGGCAGTTGCGCCGGTTGCTGTGTTTTTCTGATCGTGTCAGGCGTTATTCCTGTCCGGCGATAAATTTTTCTGCATCCAGCGCAGCCATGCAACCCATGCCTGCGGAGGTCACCGCCTGACGGTAAATGTGATCGGTCAAATCGCCTGCAGCAAACACGCCTGGAATGGATGTGCGGGTGGAGCCGGGCTCGACGTTGACATAGCCGCCGTTGTGCAGCTCCAGCTGGTCCGCAACCAGTTCGGACGCGGGCGCGTGGCCGATGGCAATAAAGACGCCAGCGGCTGGCACTTCGGTGATTTCGCCGGTTTTTGTGTGTTTGACCTTCACGCCAGTCACGCCTTTGGGCATGTCGGTGCCGACAACTTCTTCGAGTTCGTGGAACCAGAGGGTCTCGATTTTCTCGTGTTTGAACAAGCGGTCCTGCAGGATCTTCTCCGCGCGCAGCTCATCGCGGCGGTGGATCAGCGTCACCTTGGACGCAAAGTTCGTCAGGAACAGCGCTTCCTCAACAGCGGTGTTGCCGCCGCCGACAACCACGATTTCCTGACCGCGGTAAAAGAAGCCGTCACAAGTGGCGCAAGCGGATACGCCGAATCCCTTGAAGGCTTCTTCGCTGTCTAGACCAAGCCATTTGGCGCGGGCGCCGGTGCACAGGATTACGGCGTCAGCTGTGTAAAGCGTGCCGCTGTCGCCTTTGGCCTTGAAGGGACGCTCGGACAGATCGAGGTCAGTGATGATGTCGCCGACGATTTCGCAGCCCATGGCGCGGGCGTGCTCTTCCATCTTGATCATCAGGTCGGGGCCTTGGACCTCGACAAACGAAGGATAGTTTTCGACTTCTGTGGTGGTGGTCAACTGGCCGCCCGGCTCAAGACCCTGCACCAGAACAGGTTCCAACATGGCGCGGCTGGCATAAACGCCTGCGGTGTAACCTGCGGGGCCGGAGCCGATGATCAGAACCTTGGTGTGTTTCGTGTCGGCCATGAGGCACCTTTTTGAAATGTGTTTGCGAGTCCGATAGCGGATATAGCTGCCCGTTGCCTATAGGAAAAGACCTTGGGTGGTTTCCGGAACACACGGTCTCGCGATTTGCCTTTCGGCGGGACATTGCAAAAGGATATTGCGCAAGCGCGAAACATTATTGCGCGTTAGCGCGGCGGTGATATAAGAACCGCAAACTCAAGGGAGTGACGTTTTCACATGGCTGGACACCGGCTCGATCCGATTGATCGCAAAATTCTCGCAGAATTGCAGGCCGACGGCCGGATGACAAACGTGGAACTCGCCAAGCGAGTCGGCATTTCGGCGCCGCCATGTCTGCGCCGGGTACGTACCTTGGAAGAAGCTGGATTTATCCGTGGCTATCATGCCGATGTGGACAGCCGAGAGCTGGGCTTTGAGGTGCAGGTATTTGCTATGGTCGGTTTGGTCAGCCAAGCCGAAGCGGACCTGAGCGCGTTTGAAGAACGGTGCCGCAACTGGCCTTTGGTTCGTGAGTGTCACATGCTGAATGGCGAGGTGGATTTTATCCTCAAGTGTGTTGCGCCTGACCTGAGCACGTTTCAGACCTTTCTGACCGAGGACCTGACCAGCGCGGACAACGTGGCCAGCGTGAAAACGTCTTTGGTTATCCGTGGTGCCAAAGATGCACCCGGCGTGCCGTTTGAGGTGCTTGAAGAACGGTTGAGCCGGGACGCATAGAAGCGCAATCGCACGCTTCCTTTTCCCCGACCCTAAAACAAAAGAAGCCGCCCACAGAGGGCGGCTCTTTTACGAAATGTCTCGGGTCGCCGAAGCTTAGGCTGCTTTGGCAAGGCCTTCGGCGGTGCGCTTGGCGATGAACGCTGCGCGGCGTGCGCCGCGGGCCCATGGCATGGCGGGTGCGTCTGCTTTGGATGCGGCTACGACCGATTTGATAAAGCGTTGGTTTTTCATGTCTGCTCTCCGTGGCTGTCGACCCTTCTTGTGGGGCCGGTTTGTTTCCGTGTTGAGAACAATTTCGCCTCCGATTGGGGCGGAGATGGGGCAAGATTGGTCAGATTTAAGGAAAATACCAAACCAAATTTTAGGCAATCTGTCTCAATTGTGGCGGTGAGCGTGGTGAATGCCTGAATTTACAGGCGGATCACGGAAATCAGGCGGCCATAATCCGCTTCGCCGGCGTGTGTCGTTCTGCGGTAGGAATAGAACCGGTCGGCATCAGCGTAGGTACAATGACGTGTCCATTCCGCGGCGCCGATTCCAGCTGAGCGCAGGCGGTGGAGCCCGTAGCTGGGCAAATCAAAATGCATCCGGTCCCCTTCGCCTTGGGCGAAAAAGCGACTGTTATCGGGGGTATTCGCGATGAAGGCGTCCAGAAACTCTGGGCCGACCTCATAGGCGGCTTGTGAAATGGAGGGGCCGATCACAGCTCTGGTGTCGGCGCGGGAGGCCCCCAGTGCTTCCATGGCGTCCAGTGTTGCCTCCAGCACGCCATCCAATGCGCCGCGCCAGCCTGCGTGGGCCGCGCCCACCACACCAGCATCGGTGTCAGCAAACAGCACGGGTTGGCAATCAGCGGTCAGAACCGCAAGCGCAAGGCCCGGCGTGGCCGTGACAACTGCGTCCGCCTTGGGGCGTGTGCCGTTTTGTGGCTCGGTGATGGTCAATACGTCGGCGGAGTGCACCTGATATGGGTGGGCCATATGCGTGAGAGGCACGTCCATGGCCTCGGCCACACGGGAGCGGTTGATAGTCACGATTTCGGATTGGTCCGAACTGCCCATACCGCAGTTCAGCCCGGCAAACACCCCGGAGGACGCTCCGCCGCGACGCGTGAAAAACCCGTGACGCACGGGGCCAAGCAAGTCGGACGTGAGAATTTCCAGTGTCATGTGATGCATCCGGGCGGAGGGGGGGCGCCTTTGGGAAAGAGCGCAAGAACCTTGAACAGGTTTCCCATTTCCTGTGGATGCGTCAAGCGCCGATGCGCTGCGATATGTGATTTCAGCGCTTCGCCGCTAAGACGGGACGCCAATGTTTGGGCGCGCTGGGTGATGCCAAGGTGTTCGAGGAACACACCTTGCGGTGTCAGGGGCGCATGGGCACAGGGTGCTGCTTTGGCGAGAGCTTCGAAATCCACATGGGCCGTTAAATCGGCGGTGCCGGGTGTTGCGAGCGGATCGGCAGGTGCATGGTTTTGCAAGGCTTGCAGCGTGTCACCAAGCGAGGTCCAGCCACCGTAGTCAATCAACAGCGCTGCTCCGCCATGGGTTTCTATCGATGCCCCAGCGTGATCGCATACCGCCCGCGCTGGGGCGCAGGTTTCGACGATCTGGTCGGGCACCGTATCCGCGAGGCGGTGTTCAAGATCCGGTTGTGGCAACTCAGGACCTAAGCCAAATGTCAGTGCGCCATCCCGAGAGGTGATCAGGCGTTCATGCCACCCGGTGTCCGCACGCAGGAATTGACGGATCGGCAAAGCGTCAAAAAACTCGTTGGCTACAAGGAATAGAGGTTGGGCAGGCAGGGTGTCGATGTTGGTGTGCCATGTGGCGTCGTCGACCAGCGCCTGCTGTTTGGCGCGCAAAGTGGGCGAGGCTTCGACCAGATGAACTTTTGCGGCGGCGTGAAAGCCGGGAACCTGGCGGGTGGCGCGCAGGATGTCGGCCATCAGAGTGCCGCGACCGGGACCGAGTTCCGCCAGCGTGAAGGGCGAAGGGGCGCCCTGATCGAGCCAGGCTTGCGCCAGCGCAAGGCCAATAAGTTCGCCAAACATCTGCGAAATCTCAGGCGCCGTGGTGAAATCGCCGGCAGCACCCAAGGGGTCGCGTGTGGTGTAGTAGCCGTGCTCGGGATGCAGCAGCGCTTCGGTCATGAAATCAGCGACCGTCATCGGTCCGTGCGCCTCGATCCGGGCCAGCAGGTGTGGTGTCAGGTCGCTCACGCCGGTTTGGCCCGCACGATCAGAAACGCCCCAAGTAGGATCATCGGCAGGGACAGCAGCTGGCCCATGGTGAGACCATAGTTGCCTAGTTGCAGAGCAAGGCCAAGCGGGTTGCCTTCGGTCACAAAATGCGCGTCGGGCTGGCGGTAGAATTCAACGATGAAGCGCGCGAGACCGTAACCCGCAAAGAATGTGCCGGTGAGAAGGCCGGGGGTTTTGAAACCGTTGCGGCGCCACGCCAGCCAAAGCAGGAGGGCGCCAAGGATCAAGCCTTCCATCAAGGCCTCATAGAGTTGCGAGGGATGGCGCGCGCAGAGACCAAGCAGCTGGCCGCAGTCCTGCGCCGCGTGGCCGGGGAAAACCACGCCCCACGCAACGTCGGTTTGGCGGCCCCAGAGTTCGGCATTGATGAAATTGGCGATGCGACCCAGCAGTAGGCCAGGCCAGATGCCCAGCACCATTGCGTCCGCCACGCGCAGTTTGTTGAGTTTGTGAGCGCTGGTGTAGATCCACGCTGCGATTACCACACCCAGCATACCGCCATGAAACGCCATGCCCCCTTGCCAGATTTGCAGGATTTCTCCGGGGTTGGCGGCGTAATACGTCGGTTTGTAAAACAGCACATAGCCAAGCCGGCCGCCAAGAATTACGCCGAGAATAACCCATGTGAGCAGGTCTTCGATCTGGCGCGGATTGATTGGGGCCTCGTCATCTGGCCACAAGCGCTGGGCGCGCACGGCGGCCACAACGATGCGCCAGCCAACAAGAATGCCGACGATATAGGCCAGTGCGTACCAGCGCAGGGCAAACTCCATGCCAAAGGCTGAAATCGAGAATATCTCTGGCGAGATATCGGGGAAGAAAATGGATGCGCGCATGGGACCTCACCTGTTGAGGCATAAGTGGGCGCGCAGGGCGGGCAAAGTCAAGGTGGGCAAACGATCTTGTGTCGCCGTCCAACCCGCCCCATATAGGGGACAGCCAAAAGCGGAGAGATCAATGCAGACCCGTAACAAGTTTATGGACGACATGTCCCAGCTGATGACCAATGCAATGGGCGTGGCCCAAGGCGCAAAGGACGAAGCGGAAAACGCGATGAAATCGATGATGGACCGCTGGCTCGCGGACCGTGATTTTGTCACCCGTGAAGAATTTGACGCTGTGCGCGGCATGGCGCAAAAGGCACGCGAAGAAAACGAGGCGCTCAAGGCGCGCATCGAGGCGCTTGAAAACAAGTAAGTGCTTTTGATCAGGCGCGTTTCGCCTGATACCTTGCGACACATAGACAGGGCCGCGCTTGCGGCCTAGTCTCCTTTAGCGAGAAGGAGACGTCATGTCGGATCGCAAGACGCAGCCCCCACGCACCACATTCAAAACCCGTGGCTTGACCAAGGTCTATGGGGAAGGCGCGGCCGCTGTTCACGCGTTGCGCGGAGTGGATCTGGAAGTTCCTGAGGGTGAAATCGTTGTGTTGTTGGGGCCGTCGGGGTCCGGCAAATCGACGCTTTTGAATATCCTTGGCGGCTTGGATCGGGCAAGCGACGGCGAGGCCTTTTTCCAAGACCAGAACCTGAGTGAGATGAGCGATCGCGCATTGACGTTGTATCGACGCGACCACGTTGGGTTTGTCTTTCAATTTTACAATCTGATGCCGTCGTTGACCGCGTTTGAAAACGTCGAGCTGGTCACCGAAATTGCCGAGAACCCGATGGAGGCGGACCGCGCCTTGCAGTTGGTGGGGCTTGGGGAGCGGGTGAACCACTTTCCGGCGCAAATGTCGGGTGGGGAGCAACAACGTGTGGCGATCGCGCGCGCAGTCGCCAAGAATCCGACAGTGCTGTTTTGCGATGAACCTACGGGCGCGCTGGATAGTGCGACGGGCCGTGCCGTGCTGCATGTGATCAACGACATTAACCGAGAGCTGGGCGCAACCGTGATGATTGTGACCCACGCGGCGGCGACAGCGCAGATGGCCCATCGGGTCATTCATTTTGCGGACGGCGCCATCCGGTCGGTGACAGAAAACGATTCCCGAGTTAGTCCCGACGAGATCGCGTGGTGATCTGATGCGGGCGCTTGATCGGAAACTTTTGCGGGATATGTGGCGCATCAAGGGGCAGGCGGGGGCGATTGCCGTCGTGGTTGCTGTCGGTGTTCTGTTGCAGGTGATGATGTCGGGGATGATCTCCTCGCTCGAAGAAACGCGGGCCACATACTATGAGCGCTACCGGCTGGCAGATGTGTTTGCACCGGTTACCCGCGCACCGCAAAAGATGCTGTCGAGGCTTGCCGACATTCCCGGTGTGGCTGCAGTGGAAGGCCGTGTTCAGGGCGGGGCGCTGGTGGATATTGCGGGGCAGGACTTGCCGGTGCGGGCGCAAGTCATGAGCCTGCCGGAGTGGCGAGATCCCTGGCTGAACGATGTGTATCTGTCCGAAGGGCAGCGGCCGCGGATCGGGCGCACGGACGAGGTGCTTTTGCTGCGCAGTTTTGCGCAGGCGCATGATCTGGCGTTGGGAGACGTTTTGTCGGCGACGCTTTATGGCAGCAAGCGCACGTTCCGCATTGTGGGGATCGCGCAATCGCCGGAATTCCTGTTCACCACCGCCCCCGGAGAGCTGGTGCCTGACGATGCGCGCTTTGCTGTGCTGTGGTTGAACGCCGAAGCGTTGGAGGCGGCGTTTGATCTGAAAGGCGCCTTTAATGAAGCGCTGTTGTCGCTGGAGCGCGGCACGGACGTCGCGCCGGTTCTGGCCGCTGTGGATGCGCTGTTGGATCGTTACGGCGGGCTGGGGGCATATGCGCTTGAGGATCAAGTCAGCAATCGGTTTCTGAGTGAGGAAATCAAGGGATTGAAGGCGACGTCCAAAGCGGTGCCGCCCATATTCATGGGGGTTGCGGCGTTTCTGTTGTACATCGTCGTGAGCCGAATGGTCAGCGCAGAACGCGAGCAGATCGGCTTGATCAAGGCGTTTGGCTATACTGACACAGAGGTTTCGCTGCACTACTTCAAACTGGTGGTGAGTATTGCGCTTGCCGGTGCGGCGCTTGGCTGTTTGGGCGGGGTCTGGGCGGGGCGCGCGTTGGCGGGGCTTTATCAAGCGCTGTATCATTTGCCGTTTCTGGTGTTCCGCGTTGACCCGTCGAGTTTCGCATCGGGCGTGCTGATTTCGGTTTTGGCAGCGGTTGTTGGTGGCGTGTCGGTCTTGCGGCAGGTGTTTGCCCTGACGCCGGCTGTGGCGATGCGCCCGCCAGCGCCTGCGGATTATTCTAAGTCAGGGGCGCTCACTGCGTCGCTCAAGACTTGGCTGGATCAGCCAAGCCGCATGGTGCTGCGGCGGGTTTTGCGCAATCCGGGGCGGATCTTTGGCGCGGTGATTGGTATTGCGGCGGGGATGGGGCTGAGTTCGGCGCAAATGTCGGTGATGTCTGGATTTAACGACGTGCTGGACACGACCTATGGTGTGATTGACCGCTCTGACGTTGCGGTGACGTTTTTTGAGCAAATGCCAGATAAGGCAGCGTTTGATTTGGCGCATTTGCCCGGTGTCATCGAGGTGGAGCCGATACGAGCCGTGGGGGCTGTTCTGCGCAATGGCACCGAAAGCTATCGCGGATCAGTGACGGGGCTTGTGGAAAACGCGCGACTGAATCGCGCCGTGGATGCGGATCATGTCGATATTGCAATGCCTGACAGCGGCATTGTGTTGGCAAAATCGCTGGCGGATACGCTGGGAATTGGCGCTGGCGATACGGTGTCGGTGGAAGTTTTGGAAGGACGGCGGCCGATCTTGGAGTTGCGTGTTGCGCGGATTGCCGAGACTTTGATGGGCGCGCCGGCCTTTATGCATATTAAGGTTCTCAACCGCGCTTTGGGAGAACCAGGGCGGATTTCGGGCGCCTATATGCGGGTTGATGCAGGCGCATATCCGGCGCTGTTTGCGGCGTTGAAAGATGTACCGAGTGTTGCCGGCGTGACCCGCAAAAACGATGCCCGCGCGGCGATGAAAAAGCTTATGGACGAAGGTGCGGGCACCATGCGCTATGTCATGGCGCTTATTGCGGGCGTGATTACCTTTGGCATTGTTTATAACAGTGCGCGCATCAGTTTTGGCGAGCAATCCCGAGACCTTGCCAGCTTGCGGGTCATGGGGTTCACCCAGGGCGAGGCCGCCTTTATTTTGCTTGGGGAGTTGGCAATCGTGGTCTTGCTGGCGCTGCCGATCGGCGTGCTTTTGGGGTATGGGTTGTCCTATCTGGTGGCAGCCGGGTTTAGCACCGATCTGTACCAGATTCCGACGGGGTTCCGCCCCGATGCCTTTGGCGTTGCGGGATTGGCGGTGGTCGCAGCGGCGCTTATCAGCGGATGGCTGGTGAAGCGGGAAATCGAGCGGGTTGACCTTGTGGCGACCCTGAAGACGAGAGAGTGAGCGGGATGGCAAAAAAGAGGCAATCGCGGCGAGTTTTGACGGTGGCCGCGGCTTTGGTGATCGCGGTGGCGCTCGGGGCGGCGTTCTGGCCCAAACCGATGCCGGTGGATCTGGGCGAGGTAACGCGCGGCCCGTTGGTGGTCACGGTTGACGAGGAAGCCCGCACGCAGGTGCGCGACCCCTATGTTGTGTCCACACCGATCGCAGGTCGACTGATGCGCGTGGCGTTGGAGCCTGGCGATTTTGTCGAGGCGGGAAAAACCGTCGTGGCGCAGATGTTGCCAACCAATCCCGCGGCACTTGATATCCGAACACGCGAACAAGCAAACGCCGCCATTGCCGCCGCCGAGGCCGCGTTACGAGTGGCCGAGGCAGACGTAAACAAGGCCATGGCGGATCGTGATTTGGCAGAAGAAGACGTCAAACGCGCCCGTGCTTTGTTCAAGCAGGACACCATTTCAAAGGCGGCATTGGATCGCGCGGAGGGCACGTGGCGATCGGTGCAAGCCATCGTGGATACCGCGCGCGCCGCAATTTCGATGCGGGTTGCGGACCTTAACAACGCAAAGGCGCGGTTGATCGGATTTGATGATCAGGGGCTGTATCAAGCCTCTCCGGGATCAGACAGCAAACCGATCTCTTTGCCCTCACCAATCACGGGACGTGTGCTGCGAGTCATCCAAAGAAGTGAAACCACGCTTGGGGCTGGGGCGCCCATTCTGGAGGTCGGAGACACTGCAAGCGATCTGGAAGTAGTGGTTGAACTGCTGTCCACGGATGCGGTGCGGGTGGATGTTGGAAATCAGGTTATCATCACCAATTGGGGCGGGATCGGTGATCTTGCAGGCGAAGTCGAGCGGATTGACCCCTGGGGGTTCACCAAGCACTCCGCGTTGGGCGTTGAAGAACAGAGGGTCAATGCCGTGATCCAGTTCACCAGCGATCCGGAGCAATGGCGCACGCTTGGCCATGGCTTTCGGGTGGAGACCCGGATCGTGGTTTGGGAAGCAGAGAATGCGGTGATCGCGCCATCCAGCGCGTTGTTTCGGCAAAACGGTCGCTGGATGGTTTTTGTCGCTCAAGCTGATGGCGTGGCTGTGTTGCGTGAAGTGAAAGCTGGCCGCAACAACGGGTTGCACGCGCAAATTTTGGAGGGGCTTGAGGTCGGTGAAAACGTGGTGCTTTACCCCTCAGCAGGGCTGACCGATGGCGCAAAGATTGTGCAACGCGCGGCAAACTAATCCTGTCGGATGGGTACCGTAGGGTTTGCGACGTTGACATTCGCGCCCGCCATAATGGCCGTGGGCAGCCGCGGGAGAGCTGTCAATTCATAGGCGATCAGCGAAGAATTTGGTCTCGCGCGGGGCTGGCGGGCGAGGGGGCAGGTCACGCCTGCGTCTTGTGCTGAATTCAGTTTAATCCACAACTTATTGCGTTATCCACAGATATTTTGCTTTACAGAGGGCGGCCACCGCACCACGATATGTTGTAAGAGCCGTGGCAATCGCCACAGGGTCTAGAGCAGGCACCAAGCGCTAGGGGCGCTGCCAATCCCTAAGCGCAACAGCAAAAACGAGGTGGCGCTATGGCATTGTCCGAGCAGTTTTTTGAAGAAGACCTCCATCCTATCGACATCGTTGAACACATCGCGACACACTACGATTGGAATTTTGATCGTATCGCGGATGACCAGATCGCAATGGCCGTAGAAGGCCAGTGGAAGACCTATTCGATTACGCTGGCGTGGTCGGCGTATGATGAAACGCTTCGCCTTGTGTGCTCCTTTGAAAATGAGCCGCCAGAAGAGAAGCTGCCGCAGCTTTACGAAGCGCTTAACGCTGTGAATGACGAGTGCTGGGCGGGTGCTTTCACATACTGGCAAAAGCAACAATTGATGATCTATCGCTACGGCCTGGTGTTGACCGGCGGGCAGGTGGCAAGCCCCGAGCAGATCGACACGTTGATCCGTCTGGCGGTCGAAGCTTGCGAGCGGTTTTACCCTGCATTCCAGCTGGTGGTCTGGGGAGACCGCAAGGTTGAGGACGCGATGCAGGTAGCCATTGCAGAGGCCTACGGGCGGGCGTAACACTTTCCCCCAAACGAGATTGAGGGGAAATTTCATGGATATGAACGAGGTGGCAGCGAACGGGCTGGTCTTGCTGGGATGCGGCAAGATGGGGTCGGCGATGTTGCAGGGTTGGCTCGCAGATGGATTGCCCGCAACGTCTGTGTGGGTGCAGGACCCGTTTCCCAACGATTTCGTCAAAGGCGCTGGCGTTCATGTAAACACTGACCTGCCGAAATCACCGGCGATTGTTCTGATTGCTGTAAAGCCGCAGATGATGGCGGATGCTTTGCCCGCACTGGCAGCAATGGGCAATGGCGAGACATTGTTTGTGTCGGTGGCCGCTGGCATTTCGATCGCAACGTATGAGGACATGTTGGGGGCTCAGACGCCAATCGTGCGCGCGATGCCGAACACTCCGGCGGCGGTTGGCAAAGGAATTTCCGCGATTATTGGCAACACACACGCAGGGGCCGCAGGCCTGGACGCGGCCGAAGGTTTGCTGCGCGCTGTGGGTCAAGTTGTGCGGCTGGAGCGCGAGACCCAGATCGACGCAGTTACAGGTGTCAGCGGTTCCGGCCCGGCGTATGTCTTTCATTTGATTGAGACTTTGGCGGCAGCTGGCGAGGCGCAAGGGTTGCCGGCGGAGTTGTCGATGGCGTTGGCTAAAGCCACGGTTGCGGGCGCTGGAGCCTTGGCTGAGGCGGCAGATGAGACACCGGAGCAGTTGCGGATCAATGTGACGAGCCCGAATGGCACAACCCAAGCAGGGCTTGAAGAATTGATGGACCCTGCGGATGGCTTGCCACCTTTGATGTTGCGCACCGTAGGTGCCGCAACGCTGCGCAGTCAGGAATTGTCCAATGGCTGAGATCGATTTTGACGCGTTTTTGAAGGTCGATATCCGTGTGGGGACGGTGACCCGTGCTGAGCCCTATCCCGAAGCGCGCAAACCTGCGATCAAGCTGTGGGTGGATTTCGGCGGCGACATTGGTGAGCGTAAAAGCTCGGCCCAGATCACCAAACACTATGAGCCAGAGCAATTGATCGGCAAACAGGTGATGGCAGTGGTGAATTTCCCGCCGCGCCAGATTGGCAAGTTCATGAGCGAAATTCTGGTGCTTGGTTTGCCGGATGCGGATGGGGAAATTGTACTAATTGGACCTGATAAAGATGTGCCCGCTGGAGGGCGAATGCATTGAAAAAGCTATATATTACACGCCCTTTGCCAGAACAGGTGGAAGAAGCGGCGAGAAAAGAATTTGATGTGGTTTTGCGGCGCAACAATAGCCCGCTCAGTCAGAGTGACATGCGTCATGCGCTGCGCGAATATGATGTGATCCTGCCAACGCTGGGCGATATGTTTGACGCGCAGGTTTTTGCGGACGTGCCCGCGCCACGCTGTAAGCTGTTGGCCAATTTTGGTGTAGGTTTCAACCACATAGACGTTGCGGCGGCACGTGCTGCGGGGGTTGAGGTGACCAACACGCCGGGGGCGGTGACTGACGCGACGGCGGACATTGCGATAACGCTGATGCTGATGAGTGCGCGGCGTGCGGCCGAAGGCGAGCGTTTGGTGCGGTCGGGCAAGTGGAGCGGGTGGCATCCGACGCAAATGCTGGGCATGCATCTGTCGCGCAAGACCGTGGCGATTGCGGGCATGGGGCGTATTGGTCAAGCCATTGCGCAGCGGTGCTTTTTTGGATTCGGGATGAAGGTACTTTATTGGAATCGCTCGAAAAAGCCGATGGAGTTCGAAGCTGAGCGGGTCGAGGATCTGAGTGAAATGGCGGCCGTGGCCGACGTTGTTGTGGCGGCGGTTCCAGGCGGGCCGGAGACACGCCATCTGTTTGATGCGGACGTGTTCAACGCCATGCAACCGCATGCGCATTTCATCAACATCTCGCGCGGTGAAGTGGTTGATGAACAGGCACTTATTGCGGCACTGCAGGACAAGGTCATTGGCGGTGCGGGGCTGGATGTCTATGAGTTTGAACCCCAAGTGCCGGACGCTTTGAAGGCGTTGGACACTGTCACTCTGTTGCCGCATCTGGGCACGGCCACGCTTGAGGTGCGCACCCAAATGGGGATGATGGCAATCGACAATTTGCGGGCGTTTGCGCGCGGTGAGACACCGCCCAACAGGGTGTAGAACCGCAGTCTGTATCGCGTCGGTATTGCGACTGTATCGCGACAGTGTCAGCCGAGCGGTTGATCGCCCATCGCATCGCGCCAATGACGGCGGCACAGAGACACGTAGGTTTCGTTGCCGCCGATCTGAACCTGCGCCCCTTCGCGCAGGGCATTGCCGTTTTCGTCCTGGCGCACGACCATCGTGGCTTTCTTCCCGCAGTGACAAATGGTGCGGACTTCGCGCATTTCATCAGAGAGCGCCAGAAGCGCGGCTGATCCGGGGAAAAGGTGCCCCTGAAAGTCAACGCGCAGGCCGTAGCACATCACCGGCACCTTGAGATCATCAACTGCGCGGGCCAATTGCCAGACCTGATCCTGCGTGAGGAATTGCGCCTCGTCGATAAAGACGCAGGCAAAGTTCTCTTTGCCGGATTGCTGGCGAATGCGTTCAAAAAGATCGGTTGTGCCGTCAAACGTATCCGCGTCCTCGGAAATGCCGATGCGCGAGGCGATTTTGCCCGCGCCGGCGCGCTTGTCGAATTGCGCGGTCAACAAATAGGTCGACATGCCGCGTTCACGATAGTTGTGGGCGGCTTGCAACAGCACCGTCGATTTGCCGGCGTTCATGGTGGAGTAGTGAAAATAGAGCTTGGCCAAAACGCACCTTTTGCTTGGGCTGTGATCGATTGGGCGTGAGGTTCCCAGAGTTCCATCAGTCCTAGCGCTGCGGGATGCGAAAATCCACAGGTGTCGTTTGGTTAGACCCGCCATTAAACGACGCTGAGCAATTGGTAGGGCAACCTAGCAAATTTTTCGGCAAAGATCTCGTTGACGATGTCGAGTGCTCTTGCACGGTTTGTTGTGGGTTGGGTTGAGCGTGGGATGGAGGGCTGCCAACAAAACGGGGCGGAAATAAAAACCAATTTCCGCCCCGCCCCAGCACTGAGGGTGCACTTTCCGTCCCGTAAAGGCTTTGACCTTTGGGGATGGATGAGACGGTCCGTGCGGCCGGGTGGGCTGCGGGGCACCGATGGACAGATCGTTACGTGCCTAAGTCAGCCCCTTTGCTGTGAACTTTTCAACTCGTCACTCCGGATATGTGCATCCGGTCTTTTTCAAATGACAAATTCCGGTTAAGTCTTTAATGGGAAAAGACTTGGCAAATTCCCCCAAAACAGGGGCGCCGGAAAACGGAGCGCGCGTGATGAGTGTTGTAGGCAGCTATCTCAAGAAACACACCGAGGCCTTGGTCAAGGACGTTGGTATTGAGGCAGCATGTGAGTTGAGCGGTAAATCCAAGGCCACGTTGGGGCGGTATTATTCCTCTCATGACGAGCATCAGGACCGCTTTATGCCGATTGACGCGGTGGCCGCGCTTGAGGAAGCGGCGTCTTATCCGCATGTGACCTCGGCCTTGGCCGAGCTGAAAGGCAGCACGCTCAACCATGATCAACGCCGCCGTAACTCCGACGATACCGGCGGTGTTAACGCAGATGTGATCGCGTTGAGCCAGCGGTTTGCGGTGTTGATGGCGGAATACGGCCAATCCATCGAAGACGGCATCATCACGGTGACCGAAGCCAAGCGGCTGTTGCGGGAGACCGTGGCGCTGCAACAAGTGCTGGTCGATATGAAGTTGCACCTTGAGGAGGAAACGGTCTGAGCACGCCGCCGCGATCTGAACGGCGACCGCTGTTTCAGGCGGAACGTCTTACGCCGGAGCTTTTGCACCAGTTTCTGGTGGATCTGGAATCCACCAACAGTTCGGCCGAAGTCTGGGCCCTGATCGTGTCCGTGGGGCGGGATTTGAACCTGCCGTTTGTGGATTTTGTGACGGCCGACAATTACGCGGATTGGAAGCGTACGTTGTTTGTGCGCACGTCTTATGATTCCAGCTGGTTGAATGATCTGAATGCGGATCCGGACGTGGTCAAATGGTCCTATTTCCGGACGCATGCGATACACCACCTGACACCTTTGGCCACCGGGGTGGAGTTTATCGACGACTATATGCACATTCCGGAAGCGCGCCATGAAGTGCTGAAGGAGGCCGCGCGCCGCGGAATTCGGGCCGGGTTTTCGATTCCGTTGCGCACACACGCGCCGCCGCAGGCATCGATGATTACGTTTTCCGGCGATCATTCCAAACGCGAGATGCGGCGCATTATCCAGACCCATGGTTGGGTATTGAATGCGGTCGCCATGATGGGGTTTCAACGCTATCTGGCGCATTTCTCGGCGGAATTTGTGGACCGCAACCGGATATCGGAAAAGCAGCGTGAGCTTCTGGAGATGATTGGTGCGGGGCTGCAGGACAAAGTGATTGCCGAGCGGCTTGGCGTTACGGTCTCGGCGGTGCGGCAGCGTATGAATAATATTCTGGCGAAAACCGGCTTGGCCAATCGTGCTGATCTGGCGGCCTTGGCAATGAGCGTCGGGTTGGTGCCCGATCCGCTAAGCCGGTCCAGCGCGCGCGATCCGGTTGTGCTGGTGGAGATGGGCGTCGCGCCTCAGGGCAAAGGGCGGTTTCGGCGTCGGGATCCGCAAGATCACTGAGTGCAGATGCGCATCACGGGGTGCCAAAAATAAGGGTGTCCCGGCAAAGCCGAGACACCCTCACGTCATAAAAAGACATACAGGAACATATGCACGGGTGTGCAATAGACAACGCTTCGTACGGGACTGCACAAAGCAGAAGGGGGTCATGGAGCAATTCCAGAACCTGCCTGAGGTCACAGGCTGCCTGGGGAAGCAGCACGGCGCGACAACAGCACCTTCCTAGGATTATGCTATCGCAGGAATGTAAACATGTCTGTCACAGCCGAGCGCAAAATTGCGTCTCTCTGGCTGATAATTTTGGCTGTAATTAGCAGTTTGACTGTAAATAATGACAGTTATTGGGCCGAAGATGTTATTGAAAACCGACTCACCATAACATGCGTACAGGCGCGCTTGGCGCGGCCTTAGTGGCGACGCACCAGCACCGACCCAACGGAGTATCCCGCGCCAAAGGAGCAGATCATGCCGTACTCGCCGGGCTGCAAATCATCGGAGAATTTCGAAAACGCGATGATAGATCCGGCCGACGATGTGTTGGCGTAGTCTTGCAGGATGTTGGGCTGCTCACCGGTTTCGGGGGTGCGGCCCATCACCTTTTTGCCAATGAAGTCGTTCATCGACTTGTTGGCCTGGTGCAGCCAGAGACGGCGCACATCGGAGACGCCTTCGGCCTCAAGATGGCTCAGCATGTGGGCCGAGACCATCGGCACAACCTCTTTGAACACTTTGCGCCCGTTCTGCATGAATTGCATGTCGCGCCGGTCGTCAACGCCATCGGGGCGCGAGCGGCGCAGAAAGCCGAGGTTGTTACGGATGTTGTTGGAGAATTTTGTGGCGCAGCGGGTCGAGATGATTTCGAAGTAGTCGCCCTTGGCGTCCTCGCTGCGCTCGATCACGGTGGCTGTCGCGACGTCGCCAAAGATGAAGTGGCAATCACGGTCGCGCCATTCCAAATGGCCCGAGCAGATTTCAGGGTTCACAACAATGGCGCGGCGCACGGAACCGGAGCGCACCATATCGGCGGCGGCCTGAATGCCGAAGGTAGCAGAAGAGCAGGCGACGTTCATGTCAAAGGCAAAGCCCTGCGCGCCCAGGTCTTGTTGAATTTCGATAGCGACGGCGGGGTAGGCGCGCTCCATGTTGGAGGCGGCGCAGATCACCAAGTCGATGTCAGAGCCTTCGAGACCAGCCTGCGTCAGCGCTTTTGTGCAAGCGTCCACAGCCATCTCGGTCATGACACCGGGTTCATCGTCGCCGCGTTGGCGCAACAGAGGGTGCATGACGTCGGGATCCAGCACGCCGGATTTGTCCAGCACGTGGCGCTGCTCAATGCCTGACGCTTTGAAGATGAATTCGCTTGAGGAATGCGGGACTGGGTCCATGTCGCCCGCGGCAATCGCGTCTGCGTTTTGCGCGTTCATCTTGTCGGCATAGGCGTTGAAGCTTTCGACCAGTTCGTCGTTGGTAATGACTTGATCGGGCGTAAAGACACCGGAACCGGTGATGGCAGGCTGGAACATGGATCACTCTTGCTGTTCTTGTGGCGCGCAGCTAGCACCCAAACTCCCCTGAAGGTCAAGAGTTTACTCAAGGTCAGTCCGGGGCGGCAAGTCCGCGCCGGTTCGCGCGAACGGATCAATCAGTTGCGTATTAAGCTTCCGAACAGGCGGCCAAGCAGGCCGGGTCGGCGGTCGTTGCTGTCTGCCTTCACTGCGGCCACAGGTGTCAGGGCTTGCTGCTCTGCAGTGGCGCCCTCGGTGGCAAATTGCAGACGGTGCAGTTCGGCGTAGACGCCGCCACGGTCCAGCAACTCTTTGTGCGAGCCTTCGTCCACGACTTCGCCTTTGTCCATTACCACAATCTTGTCGGCCTCGCGCACAGTCGACAGGCGGTGGGCGATGACCAATGTGGTGCGGCCTTTAGAAAGTCGGTCCAAAGCCTTTTGCACAACGGTTTCGGATTTGGTGTCGAGTGCGGATGTTGCCTCGTCCAGCAACAGGATCGGTGTATCGCGCAGCAGTGCGCGGGCGATCACGACGCGTTGTCGTTGCCCGCCAGACAGGTTGGAGCCGCGCGGGCCGACTTCGGTGTCCAGGCCATTGGCCAGTTTGGGCAGAAAGTCAGAAACATGCGCGGCGTCGAGCACGGATTTCAGGTCCTCATCGGAGACATCTTCGCGTCCGAGCAGAATGTTTTCGCGTACGGTTTCATCAAACAGCAGCGCCTCTTGGGAGACCACAGAGAACATATTGCGCAGGCTGTGCAGGGTCAGGTAGTGGTTGTTTACATTCTGGATCGTGATTTTGCCGGATTGCGGATCCACGAGGCGCGTGAGCACGTTGAAAATCGTGGATTTACCGGCACCGGATGCACCGACGATCGCTGTTGTCTTGCCGGCCTCGGCGGTGAAGCTCGTGCCCTGAAGCACGGGCGTTCCACCATAGGCCAGTTTGACGTCTGAGAGCGTGATCTCAGGCACGCCTTCGGGTGTTGGCTTTGGTTTGGCAGGGTCGGCGATTGTTGGCTTAAGATCCATCAATTCCTTGAGGCGTTCGATTGCGGCGGCAGCGACCTGCCACAGGCCGGTAATGCCGGCAAGTCGGCGCAAAGGTTCAAACATCATGCCGACCGCTGTGAAGAAGGCCATAAACTCGCCAACAGTCTTCTCGCCAGACACGATTTCGGAGCCACCATAAAGCAGCACGCAGAACACGCCGAGGCCAGCGGTGAGATCAACCATGCCCGAAATCGAGGATGTGCCTGCCGTGGCTTTGACCTGCGCTTTGACCAATGCCTTGGTATCGCGCCGGAACCGATCCGCCTGGTATTTTTCGAGGCGGTTGAGCTTGGTTGGCACGATGCCGTGGAAAATTTCGTCAAGACGGGTGGAGATATCCGCACCAAGATCGCGGGCCTCGCGCGCACGGCGGCGCACGAAACGCTGAGCGCCCAAGGCGGGTAGCACCAGAATCGGCGTGCCGACGAAGGCCACCAGTGTCCAAAGCCAGTCGATGCTTAGCGCAACGCCAATCAGGGAAATCAGCGCGATCATGTCACGGCCCGCGCCAGTGATGAAGGCAGCCCAAACGCCGTTGATGGATTGCACGTCAGCCTGCACACGTTGGATCAGGTGACCCGGCGGGTGGGTTTGGTGAAAGGCGTTGTCTTGCACCATAAGATTGCCGACCAGACCAATGCGCAGGTCGGCGCCGGATTTTTGCGACACGAAGGCCAGCAGAATTTTGTGCAACACGCTGGTCACGCCACGCAGCACAAAAATACCGCCAAAGATCAGGCTGACAGACAGAAGCGCGCCGGTGTCGCCGCTGGCGAATGCCGTGTCAAACATCGGCTTCATCATGTAGCTAAAGGCGCCAAGAGAGCCGCCTTCGAGCGCCATGAGGATTGCCGCGACAAGCAGGAACCACTTGTATTTTGTGAGGTATCCGGTCCAAAGCCAGCGCATCAGCGGCAGGGCTTTGGTCTCAGGGAGGGCCTGTTGCGTGTCCACAGTCGGGGCCTTTGATAGTGTCCGTTGTCGCCCGTTTATCGTGCAGGCCGCGATGAGGCCAGAACAAAGTCATGGTGTGCGGATTGACGCTGCTGCCTTTGGGCGTAGTGTCAGCTTGCTACGGATCAGGAGACTTACACAATGACGCTTGCCAACGGTCAGACCTATCTTGCCATTCCCGGCCCTTCTGTGATGCCGGAGGCGGTGTTGCGCGCCATGCATCGCAGCGCCCCCAATATCTATGAAGGTGAGCTGATTGACATGACCTATGGCCTGTTGCCGGACCTCAAAATGGTGGCAGGCACGGCCCACGATGTGGCGATCTACCTTGGCAACGGCCATGCGGCGTGGGAGGCGGCTTTGGCCAACGTGATTGCGCCGGGCGACAAGGTGTTGGTGCCAGCCGCTGGTCGGTTTGGCCACGGCTGGGGAGAAATGGCAACGGGGCTGGGCGCAGATACTGAAGTGATCGATTTTGGCCGCAGCAGTCCGATTGATCCGGCACGGGTTGCGGAGCGTTTGGCGGCGGACAAGGACCACAGCATCAAAGCAGTGCTGGCAGTACATGTGGACACGTCAAGTTCCGCCAAATCCGACATTGCGGCCTTGCGGGCGGCGATGGATGCGGTGGGGCATCCGGCTTTGTTGATGGCGGACTGTATCGCCTCGCTGGGCTGTGACCGGTTCGAGATGGACGCTTGGGGCGTCGATGTGATGGTGGCGGCCAGCCAGAAAGGGTTGATGGTGCCGCCGGGGATGGCCTTTGTATTTTTCAACGAAAAGGCGGCGGGCGTGCGCTCGGAGATGGCGCGGGTGAGCCGGTATTGGGACTGGCAGCCGCGCGCCAATCCGGAGCTTTATTACGAGTTGTTTTGCGGCACTGCGCCGACGCATCACCTTTATGGGCTGAGGGTGGCACTTGATATGATCAAGGCCGAAGGCCTTGAGGCGGTCTGGGCGCGGCATGAGACATTGGCGCGGATGATTTGGGCTGCAGGTGACGCTTGGGCCACCGGTGGGCCGTTTGCGTTGAACATGCCCGACGTTGCGGCGCGCAGTCACGCGGTGACAGCGCTGCGGATTGGCAAGGAAAACGGCACGAGATTGCGGCGGTGGTGTCAGGATCAGGCGGGGCTGACGCTGGGCATTGGGCTTGGCATGAGCACTGAGGAGGATCCCAAGGGTGACGGGTTTTTCCGGTTCGGCCATATGGGGCATGTGAACGCGCAGATGATCCTTGGGCTGTTGGCGACGGTACAGACCGGCATGCAGGTCCTCGACATCCCGTATGGCGCGGGCGCGCTGGAAGCGGCGGCGGATGTGATTGCGGCGGGCTAGCGGCGGGCGAGGCGATTGATGCCCTGATTCAGGAGCCAGCCTGTCAACAGCACCCAGCCAAAACCGAAAAAGGCCCAAATGGCGGCGAAAATCCACAAGAGGTTTACCAAACCGAGCACAAGGCAGGTGGTGGTATAATTCTCGACGGGTTGGACCGGTCTGGACATGGCGCACTCCTTGGTAAGGAGTGTAGCGTGGAATTCAGATCGCGCGATGCCACATTTTTGTGAGCGCGCGTTCGGGGCTCAAGCCGCAGCCAGCTGCTTAGTCCAGCTCGGCCAAAACCTCTTCCAATGCCTCGTCAAACAGGGCCAGCGCGTCGGCTGGACCACAGCTGAGCCGGATGCAGCGGTTTTGCGGCGCCACAAAGGGCATGCGCACAAAGACGCCCCGCGCAACCAGACCATCCAGAATGGCTTTGGCATAGGCGCCGTCGCGACCGCAGTCGATGGCGACAAAATTGGTGGCCGAAGGCAGCGCCTTGAGGCCGTATTTCTCGGAGATGCCCGCAATGGTATCGCGTGCCTCGGCCACTTTGGCTTGCGTTTGCGCCAGCCAGTCGGCGTCTTGCAGCGCCGCCAAGGCACCGGCCTGCGCGGCGCGGTTCAGGCCGAAGTGGTTGCGGATTTTCTCAAAGGCGCGGATGAAGTGTGCCTCTCCGAGCGCATAACCTATGCGCGCGCCGGCCATGCCGTAGCCTTTGGAAAACGTGCGCATGCGGATCACGCGGTCGTCGTTTATGTCAACCGGTACAGCGGTGCCTTCTGGCGCGAGCTCGATATAAGCTTCGTCAATCAACAGCACGCAGCCGTCGGGGATGTTGTCCAACTGCGCGACGATGTCGGCGCCGGTGGACCAGCTGCCCATCGGGTTGTCGGGATTGGCATAGTACACCAGTTTGGCGTCGACCTCGGCGGCTTTGGCCAAGAGAGCTGGCAGGTCTTCGGCGTCATCACGATATGGCACGGTGTGCAGCGTGCCGCCGAAACCGGCGACGTGGTAGTTGAACGTTGGATAGGCGCCTTGAGAGGTGACGACGTTGTCGCCCTCCTCAACCAACAGGCGGACCAGATAGCCAAGCAGCCCATCGATGCCTTCGCCCACCACGATGTTTTGCGGCGTGACGTCGTGAAACTCGGCGAGTGCGTGGCGCAGGTCGTAGCTTTCGGGATCGGCATACATCCAGATATCGGACGCCGCTTTCGTCATCGCCTCAATCGCTTTGGGCGAAGGACCAAAGATGTTTTCATTCGCACCCAAACGGGCAGCAAAGGGGCGCGACATCGCGCGTTCCTGTGCCTCGGGGCCAACAAAGGGCACGGTGGCGGGCAAGGACAGGGCGAGTTTTGTGTATCGAGGTGTGCTCATGACCGTTAAGTGCCGCAACGGCGGTCGTCGGGCAAGATAAAATGCCCTCACGTCAGGGTGGATTTCCTTGAGGCGGTGGCGAGAGTAGGCTGCAACAAACCTGATCTTAGGAGGAGGCTGCCCATGGCCCGCGTATCAATCGAAGTCGAAAACCACATCGCTCGTGTCACCCTGACCCGTGGCGACAAGATGAACGCGCTCGACCCGGCGATGCTTGAGGCTATTGCCGAAGCGGGTGAAAGCCTGATGGAGCGTGACGATGTGCGCGTTGTGGTGTTGTCGGGCGAAGGCGCATCGTTCTGTGCCGGTCTGGACGTGATGAGCTTTGGCGCGATGGCGGGCGGCAGTCCCGAAGATCTTTTGATGCCGCGCACCCATGGCAACGCGAACCTGTTCCAACAGGTGCCGCTGGTGTGGCGCAAGCTTCCGATGCCAGTGATCGTTGCTCTGCAAGGTGTGGCCTATGGCGGCGGGTTCCAAATCGCGTTGGGCGCGGATGTGCGGTTCGCGGCGCCGGGCACCAAGTTTTCGATTATGGAGATGAAGTGGGGCATAGTGCCGGACATGGGCGGCATGGCCTTGTTGCCGCATCTGACGCGGTCCGATGTGATCCGCCGCCTCACGTATACAGCGCAATCGTTTGTGGCAGAACAGGCGCTGGAGTGGGGGTTGGTGAGCGAGATCGTGGACGATCCGTTGGCGGCTGCCATGGAATTGGCCGAAGAGATCGCAGGCAAGAGTCCGTCAGCCATTCGCGCCGCCAAGGCGTTGATCGGATTTGCCGAGGACAACATGGATGATCCCGACGCTGTTTTGCTGGAGGAAAGCCGTTTGCAAGCGACCCTGATTGGCAAGGCACATCAAATGGAAGTCATTGCGGCCAATATGCAAAAACGTCCGGCCAAGTTTGACTAAAGACACTCAAAGAAATGCGCACCAAGCGTCGTATGGGCGTGGGTGCGGTTCATAAGCCGAGGCCGTCAGCAGAAATGCGACGGCCTTTTTCCTTTGAAAGGTAGCGCTGGGCCTTACCGTAGGGAGAGGCGGGCTTGAGTGGGTTACTTCATGAAGTTCAAATAAGCTTCACGTTCGATGTTGTAGGCCAACTCCAGTTTGGTGATCTCTGCCATCAGGGACTCTTTCGCCTTGGGGTCGATTTCTCGTGAGAGACGACTGCGGGCGGCTTCGATTTGCTCTTTGAGCGGAGCTGGTGATTTGGGCACACCGATGCCAGCCTTAATAGTTTGGCTGACCGACGCGCCGCCGCCTGGGATTACATATGTCCTCCGCAACGGTTTGCCCGCGCCGGAGAGGTTATTAAGCTGACCCTCAGCTTGCGCTTTGAGGATCTGCCGTTCGATGAGTGCGTTCATGGAGTTTGTCATGCCAATGAGTTAGGAGCGAAACGCGTGGCTTTCAAAGGCCTTAGCATCCGTTCGGCAAGATTTTGCACGGGCCTTTGGCAGGACTTTGAAACCGTTTGGTGCAGGTGGATTGGGGCGGTGTTTTTGATGGCGATATCCCTCGGAAAGATCATGGATTTTGGGATTTTGAGACACAAGAGAGAGGTGTCGCGCGGTGCATATCAGCGCAATTAATTAACTGAAAAATTACAATTTTTCGCAACAAATTTGCTTGCGCCGCCCTTTATGTCTGCAAAGTTTGGAATTGCGGCCATGGACGATCTTCGCGCGGAGATTCCTCTGGATCTTACAACTGTGACATTGTGCCCATGTGCCCAAATCCGCCGATGATGGGCGCAAATTTTCTCATGTTGTTTGCATGCCTGACAAGGCGCGTATCGTGCGCTGAAAGGTTCAAAATCTGACAGGTTGTTGGGGCGGTTGGTGGAATTACTTCAAAAAATTCCTGTATGCTTCGCGCTCGACATTGTATTCCAATTCTAGCAGCGAAACCTTCGTCATCAGCGCCTTTTTCTCGGCAGGATCAGATGTTTTCTTAAGCTCCTCGCGGGCTTTATCCAAACGTTCCTTGAGGGTGAATTGCCGCGGCTTTACGCCTGCGCTGGCCATCATTGCATGGCCAACCGATGCCACAGATGTCTGTAACCCCGAATGCTTGTCGAGTGGTTTTCCCGCGCCGGACAGATTGTCCAGCTTTCCTTGAAGCTGGGCTTGCCGGATCTGGCGTTCGATGAGTGCGTCAAAAGAAGGTGCCATACCAAATGATATGGTATGGCACGCGTTTTTTGCAACTTTTCCTAGTCTAGCTCAGCGAGTTTGTTCAGAGCGGCCTGAATTTTGGCCTCTTCTTCTTCGCGCGCGGCGAGGTTTGCGCGGGCTTCGACCACCACTTCATCCGGCGCGGAGGCGACGAATTTCGGGTTGTTGAGACGACCGCGCAGCCCACCAAGTTCCTTAGCGAGTTTGCCGAGGCCTTTTTCAAGGCGGGCTTTCTCGGCATCGATGTCGATGATGTCGGCCAGCGGCAGACCCAAGGTGGCGCCGTCCACGGCGACTGTGGCCGTGCCTTTGGGGAAAGCGTCGACTTCGGTCATGGACACCACGCGGGCGATCTTGAAGATCAGCGCTTCGTTGCTCTTGAGCGCCGCGCGGTTCTGGTCGGTGATGTCGTTGACGACCACGTCGATTTTGGCGCCGGCGTTTACGCCCATCTGGGCGCGCACCGAGCGGATCTGATCGATCACCGAAATGACCCAGTTCATCTCGCGGTCGGCATCGGCGTTGACGAAATCTGCCGCCGTGTAGGTCGGCCAATCGGCGTGCACCAGCATCTTTTCACGATCGCCCAACTCGCCCCACAGCTCTTCGGTGATGAAGGGCATGATGGGGTGCAGCATGATCAGACATTGATCGATCACCCAGCGCATAGTGGCTTTGGTTTCGGCCACAGCGGCGGCGTCTTCCGCGCCAAACAACGGCTTGGAGAATTCCACATACCAGTCGCAGACCTTGCCCCAGACAAAGGCATAAAGCCCGTTGGCGGCGTCGTTGAAGCGGAAGCTTTCGAGTGCGGCGTCGACCTCTTCGCGAACTTTGGCGGTTTCGCCGATGATCCAGAGGTTGGCGGTTTGTGTCAGTTGCTCGCCGGACCACGCGGTCACGTCGTCTTCAAACACGCCGTTCATTTCGGCAAACCGCGCGGCGTTCCAAAGCTTGGTGCCGAAATTGCGGTAGCCCGCGATGCGCTGCATGTCGAGTTTGAGAACGCCACCCAAAGCCGCCATGGCGGCCGAGGAGAAGCGCAGCGCGTCGGCGCCGTATTCGTCGATGATCTCCAGCGGGTCCATGACGTTGCCGGTGGATTTGGACATCTTCTTGCCTTTGGCATCGCGCACGAGGCCATGCAGGTAAACGGTGTCGAACGGGATTTGATCCACGACGGCCAACTGCATCATCATCATGCGGGCAACCCAGAAGAACAGGATGTCCTGACCGGTGACCAGCGTGGAGGTCGGGAAGTATTTTTCCAACTCCGGCGTATTGTCGGGCCAGCCGAGGGTGCCGATGGGCCAGAGGCCGGAGGAGAACCAAGTGTCGAGCACGTCGGGGTCGCGGGTTAGCGCGATCGGGTCCGACTTGTAAGCGGCTGCGATGATTGCATTGGTCGCGTCATCGCGTTCCGCGTACTGCTCCTCAGAATCGTGATATCGACTCTGATAGTGATCGCGCGCAAGTTCGACGGCCTCTGCCTCTGTTACGGCGCAAAAATGCGTGCCGTCTGGCCCATACCAAACCGGAATCTGGTGACCCCACCACAGCTGGCGCGAGATGCACCAGGGCTCGATGTTTTCCAGCCAGTGGTAGTAGGTTTTCTCACCCGACTCCGGCAGGATTTTCACGGTGCCGTCGCGCACAGCATCGAGCGCGGGGCCGACGATTTTGTCGGTTTCCACAAACCATTGATCGGTCAGCATCGGCTCGATGACCACTTTGGAGCGGTCACCAAAGGGCTGCATGACGGGTTTGTTTTCCACGTAAGGCACGGTCTGCGTGACCTCGGACGTGTTGCCGTCCTCATCCTTGACCGTCGTGGTCTCGGTGGTCATCACCGCGAGGCCTTCGTCGGTGATTTGCTGAACCACCAGTTTGCGCGCCTCAAAGCGGTCCAGACCACGGATGTCTTCAGGCACGAGGTTCACGGCGTCGGCTTCTGGAACGCTCAGTGTCTTCTCACCCTTGGCCACAGCCATGGCGATGGTCGCGGCAGCATCATAGCTGTCGCCATCCGCCCGCATCGCGCCTTTGGTGTCCATCAGGCGGTACATCGGGATGCCGCCGCGCTTGGCGACCTGGTAGTCGTTGAAGTCATGCGCGCCGGTGATCTTCACCGCGCCGGAGCCGAAGTCTTTGTCGGGGTAGTCGTCGGTGATGATCGGGATCAGGCGGCGGTGCTCTTTGGGGCCGACCGGAATTTCGCAGAGTTTGCCCACGATGGGCGCATAACGTTCGTCCGAGGGGTGCACAGCAACTGCGCCATCACCAAGCATCGTCTCGGGACGCGTTGTAGCGATGGAGATATAGTCGCGGGTTTCGCGCAGTGTCTCGTTTCCGTCTTCGTCTTTCTCGACATATTCATAGGTCGCCCCGCCCGCGAGCGGGTATTTGAAGTGCCACATGTGACCGGCGACTTCGATGTTTTCTACTTCGAGGTCAGAGATCGCAGTTTCAAAATGCGGGTCCCAGTTTACGAGGCGTTTGCCGCGATAGATGAGACCTTTGTTGTACATCTCGACAAAGACCTTGAGCACGGCGTCGTGGAAGTTGCCGCCAGCCACGTCAGCAGGCGCGCCGGGCGCGCCGGACATGGTGAAAGCTTCGCGGTCCCAATCACAGGACGCGCCAAGGCGCTTAAGCTGGTTGATGATGGTGCCGCCGCTTTCGGCTTTCCAGTCCCAGACTTTTTCAAGGAATTTTTCGCGGCCCAATTCGGCACGGGACGGCTGCCCGGTCTCGGCCAGCTTGCGCTCGACAACCATTTGGGTGGCGATCCCCGCGTGGTCGGTGCCCGGCTGCCAAAGGGTGTCAAAGCCCTGCATGCGTTTCCAGCGCATCAGGATGTCCTGAAGCGTGTTGTTAAACGCGTGACCGATGTGCAGAACGCCAGTGACATTCGGCGGCGGGATCATGATGCAATAGGTGGACGCACCTGGTTTGGCATTCGCGCCTGCGGTGAAGCAGCCTGCTTTTTCCCAAGCGTTATAAAGCCGGCCTTCGGCCTCGGCTGCGTTGAAGGTTTTTTCCATCGCCATCGGTCTTGATCCCTTTATCCGGTCGCGCCTGTCTCTAGCGAAAGCAGAGCCAAAGGGGAAGCGCGAAGGGCGGGGTTTGAGAGCAAGATTGTTGAGGTGGAGCTTCACGAGCAGTGATGAGCTTGTTTGAGGGCGCGGCGCAGTGGGTATTTTGGCCGGCGCCTCATGCGCGGTCGTTGCGACGGCGGGTGGGTCGAAAGTAGGGAATCCATATCTTGAGCCACCGGCACCTCATGCTAAGTTTCGCCAATTGTTAAAGACTTTTGAGACTTGGAATTGAGGGGCGTGATGGCCACAAATAGCCGGCGCGGGCCGAGCAAAGCGGATCGTGTGCGGCATGAAGCGCGTAAGGAGCAGCGCAACAACACTTTTGTGGGGTGTGTGCTTTTGATCGTTGCTGCGTTGCTCGCAATTGGCGTGAGCTTTCTGAACAACGAAGCGAGGAGGCTCGATGCCAATGGTGTGGCAACCGTTGGCACGGTGATCTCGGTGAACAGCGGTGTGAAGTCACAAGGGACAGAAGACGAGTATTTCCTTGAGGTCGGATTTTCCTTTCCGTTGGAAAGTGGCGAGGTGTTCTTCAACGACAAGCGGATCACCAGCGAGACGTCAGTGATTCAAAACCCGTTTGGCGCGCAAGGGGATCAGTTTAACATCCGCTACCTGCGCGACAGGCCGGCAGTTTATGAACTGGGCGCGGGGAGGTTCAGCGATCAAGCGCGCGTGTATTTTTGGCTGGCGGTATGTTGTGGGCTTGTGGGCGCCGGGATGGCGGGTTTGGCGCAGTGGCGCATACGCCAATTGGACAAGGAGAGCACGGCATGACGGAGCCACGTGAACCGACATGGGTCCGCTATTACTCTTGGCAGCTGCGATCCATGGAAGAGCTGACAAAAGCGACGCGGGCAGATTGGCGGCAAGCTGCAGCGGATGGGGCTGTGGTGTGTTTTTGGGCCCTTGCCCTTATTGTGGCGATGGTCTTGTTGATCTGGGGCTGGGACGTGGGGCCAAACGGGTCACGGACGGAGCCGCTGTCGGGGTGGTGGTCCATTCTGGGTGGCGGTCTTGCAGTGATGGGGCTGTCAGGGTTGGCGTTGTGGCGCTACGGGCGTTTGGCGAGCGCGCGGTATGAGCGGCGACAAGAATTGAGGGCCGTGAAAACACGCGGCAAAGCCAAGAAAAAAGCAGGCTGACATTTGGTCGTTCGCTTTAACCGCCTGCGGCGTCAGATGCCGCGTCAGGCGCGGGAAGCGGCAACTTTTGCGTCCGTAAGCGGGGCGCGGACGCCGGTCTGGATCACTGTTGGATCATAAGCCTGCCGGTCAAAGACCTCTCGTACCATGGGGGCAAAGAATTCGATGGGCTTGGTGACATAGTCTGGGTCGAAACTGGCCTGATCCCAACGTTCACAGAAGGTTTCGTTGTCGTCGAAATAGGGATGGCCGCGGTGGCGTTCGCGTTTGTTTTGGTCAAAGCCGTCAAGGTGTTGGCCGTAGTAGACCATTTGGAAATCGCCGTGGGTTTGCACAACCCAAGTGCATTGCTCGCGCACAAAGGGTTTCAGAATGGTGGCGGCGTATTCGTCGTGATTGTAAGGCGCATAGATGTCGCCGATGTCGTGCAGCAACGCCGCGACCACCCAGTCGATGTCGGCACCGTCATTCCACGCTCGGGTGGCGGATTGCAACGAATGGCCCAAGCGGGTGATCTGGTATCCCGACAGGCTTTCATCCAGCTCCACCAGCGCCTTGAGCAGGCGGTCAGCAGTGTGCCGCGTGTGGTCGATTTCCAGCGCGTTGAGGAATTCGTATTCGTCTTTGGTGCCGTCTTTCATCTGTGTGAAGTCGACGCGGTCCATTTTTGGCGTGTCCGTCATCCGTAGAGCCCTTTTTTGTCTTTGCTGCCTTTCATCAGGGAGGCTGCCTGAGCTTTCCTGATTTCCTCGTAGAGGTCCAGTGTGGCCGGCGCAAAAAGGTCTTTGGGCGGCGCGAGGTGAATGAAGTTGCCGATGCGATCCACGCCGCGCACCAGCATGGCGTAGTCTTTGTCCGCCACTTCCTGCGCGATTTCGGGTTTGATGTAGCGGATGACAAAGCCGATGCGGCGGTCGTCAGACTGATTTGGACCGGAGCCATGTATCGTCAGGCCGTGGTGCAGGGACATCTGTCCTGCCTGCAGTTCAATGGCGGTTTTGTCTTCGGGGGCGATATCCACAACGACTTCTTGACCGCGCGATAGCAAGTTGTCCTCGCCGTGGGTGTCGGTATGCGGCAGGATCGGGTTCTTGTGGCTGGCATGCACAAAATCCATGCAGCCGGAGGCAACAGTGGCAGGCGAAAGAGCGATCCATGCTGTGACCAGACCGTCCACGGCATCAAGCCCCCAATAGGTCAGATCCTGATGCATCGAAACGAAGGATTTGGTGTTGGGTTCCTTGATGAAGAACTCGGCGCTCCAGACCAGAATATTGGGGCCCAGCACACCCTCGACAATGTCCAAAACGCGTGGATCAGCGGCAAGGCGGGCGGCCATGGGCATGACCACGTAGGAATTCACGCGCTTGTAGCTGTTGATCGGCAAGGGCAGGCCGGCATCGAGCCAGTCGCGTTCGATGGTTTCGATTTCGGCACGCCAGCGGGCGGCCTCGTCAGACGACATGATGTCCAGGGGGTAAAGGTAGCCATCTTCCCAATATTGGGATTGCTGTGCTGCAGATAGAGTGGCGGGCATGGGCGTGGTCCTGAGTGATTGACAAGTTGGAGCCTATGGCAATGGCGCGGGATTGCAGCATGATGGTTCTGGACGGACAGGCTAAGTTTTACTTATGCTCGCGTCATGAAGAGCCGTATCCCATCGCTGAACTGGCTGCGCGTTTTTGAGGCCGCTGCACGGACCGAGAGTTTCGCGCGGGCGGCGGAGCAGTTGCACATGTCGCCCGCTGCCGTGAGCCAACAGGTCAAAAGCCTTGAGGAGCGGTTGGGTGCGCCGTTGTTTGTGCGCAAGGCCCATGCGGTGACGTTGACAGAGGCAGGACGTGCCTATTTAGCGCCGGTCCAGCAATCGTTGATGACGCTGGAGGAAGCCACCGAAGGCTTGTTTGGCCGCACACGGGAGCAGGCGCTGTATCTCAATTGCGTGTTGATTTTCGCGCACGGGATTTTGGCGCAGGGTCTGTCAGAGTTCGAGATAGACAATCCGGGGCTGTCAGTGGTGATGAACACCGGAAATTCGGCGGTGGATTTTCATCAGGGGTTCGTTGATCTGAAGATCATCTTTGGCAATCCACATGCCTACGGCGCGGAAAGCGACCGGATTATGGGGGAATGGCTTTATCCGGTGGCGATGCCGGATGTCGCGGCACAGATCACCCAGCCTGCGGATCTCTTGGATTGGCCGCTGATTGAGGTTGGCACCCATCGCAGCGGTTGGCGGCAGGTGCTGGAAGAGGTCAAGGTCATGCCTGGTGCTGCGCGGATGGTGTTTGCTGACAGCACGGTGATGGCGATGGCGATGGCGCGGGCAGGACGGGGCATTGCGTTAGCGCGTGCGCCTGCCAGCGATGCCGAAATGGAAGGCGCAGGACTGGTGCCGTGCCTTGCGGGGCTGCGAGTTCGGGGCAGTCAGGCCTATCATCTGGTTTACGACGATCTGCGGGCATTGCGCCCGCCGGCGCGCAAATTTCGCGACTGGTTGTTGGCATGGGGTGCCGCGCAAGGTTGGGATTAGGCGGCCCGTGTTGGACCATTGCAGCGCGGAGTTGAGCCATCAGGCGCGGAGACGGTCCAATCGCGTGGAGAGGTGGATCAGGCTTTCCGAGCTTTTGACGCCCTGCGCTTCGCCGATGCGGTCCAGGGTGTCGTCCAGTTCCGAGGTGCTGTCAGCGGCCAATTGCACAATCAGATCCACGCGGCCTGAGCAGGTATGGACGGTTTCCACCGCCGGCAACGATTTCAGCTTTTGCAGCACTGCGGGCCCCGCACGCAACTCGATCGACAAAAGCGCTGTGGCGCGGATGCGGGGACGGGCGACGTCACCCAATCGTAACGTGTAGGCGGCAATCGCGCCCGTGTTTTCCAATCGGTCCAGGCGGGCCTGCACAGTGGTGCGCGCGAGGTTGAGTTTGCGCGCCAAAGTGGCCACGGGCGCGCGGGCGTTCTCTGACAGCAGCGAGAGCAGTTTTTGGTCTGTTTCGTCAAGTTGCATGAGTGCTTCGTCGATTCGTTTGAATTTTTCGACTGTTTAGCAGTATCGACGCGTGAAATCGACAGACGAGCCGCCCAGTCTGAAAAGAAAACGAAGAGGCAGGGTATGCGCAATCAACCGGCTTTGTGGCCGTCACCGAACTGGCATTTGCCAAAGTTTAAACCGGACGCGCCGGTTTTGTATTTTGCACCCGAAGTGTTGCAGGCCACGGCGAAACGATTTCTGGATGGGTTTGACGGTCTGGTCACCTATGCGGTTAAGGCCAACGATCACGAAGCGGTTCTGCACAATCTGGTGAACGCCGGCATTGCTGCGTTTGACGTGGCCTCACCAATGGAAATGGCGCGGGTACGGCGGGCGAAGGCGGATGCGGTGCTGCATTATCATAACCCTGTCCGGTCACGGGCGGAGATTGCCGAAGCGGTGGGGCATGGCATTGCCAGTTGGTCGGTGGATTGCGCGAGCGAGTTGGCAAAGTTGGCCGATGTGCCGCGTCACGACACCGAGATTGCGGTGCGGCTGCGGTTGCCCGTGGCGGGAGCCGCCTATGATTTTGGCGAGAAATTTGGTGCCGATCCGGCGGCGGCGGTTGGGCTTTTGCAGGCGGCGCATAACATGGGGTTTGCGACGTCGATCACATTTCATCCCGGCACCCAGTGTGCCGACCCGGAGGCCTGGGCGGTTTATGTCGGTGTCGCTGCGGATGTGGCGCGACAAGCCGGCGTGCGGCTGAAGCGGTTGAACGTCGGCGGCGGGTTTGCAGCGCATCGCAGCGGTGCAGCGCCTGATATTGAAGCGGTTTTTCAGCGTATCACCGAGGAGGTGCAGACGGTTTTTGACAAAGACGCACCCGGTCTGGTCTGTGAACCGGGGCGCGCGATGGTTGCAGAGGCCTTTACGCTGGCGTTGCGGGTGAAAGCGGTCAGAGGCGGGGCGGTGTTTCTGAATGACGGCGCCTATGGGGCGTTGACCGAGTTGCGCGATATCGGCCTGCCGGATCGGGTGCAGGTGTTGCGATCAGACGGGGCAAATGTCGATGGAGACCTGGTGCCGTATGTGGTGTTCGGGCCGACGTGTGACAGCCTTGACCGGTTGCCGGATTTGATGCCTTTGCCGACAGAGATCTCGGAAGAAGACTATGTTTTGATCCGCGCAATGGGGGCCTATTCCGCGTCGATTTCCACAGGTTTCAACGGCTATGGCAGGCAAGAGATTGTAACTGTCGCAACGTTGTGAAGCGCAACACCACTGGACACCGCAAATGTGGGCGCTACTGTCCCTCACGTCACACGTGCGCGGAGAGTCAGCCATGGAAAAATTCGGGAAAAGCCAACCGGTCAAACGGTTCGAAGACACACGGTTCCTGACCGGTGCGGGGCAATATGTGGATGACATTGCGCCGGAGGGGGCTTTGCACGCGTATTTCCTGCGTTCGCCAGTGGCGCATGCAGAGATTACAGAGCTCGATGTAAGCGACGCGCGCGAAGCAGACGGTGTGGCTGTGGTGCTGACGCAAGAAGACTTGCTGGCGGCCGGTATGGACGCAACGCTGGAGGGCACACAGGTGCAAAACCGCGATGGGTCCAAAGGGGCAGGGCCTGCGCGGCCTTTGCTGGCGACGGGGCGTGTGCGTTATGTTGGTGAGCCGTTGGCGGTGATTGTGGCCGAGACTATGGATCAGGCGCGCGATGCGGCCGAGATGATCATGTTTGACTACGACGATCTGGACGCCCACATCGCGCTGTCGCGCGGAGGTGCGCCTTTGCACGCAGAAGCGCCGGAAAACCTCGCATTCGATTGGGGTTTGGGCGATGAGGCCGCAACTGAGGCCGCGTTTCAGGCGGCCACACATGTGGTCAGCCTTGAAGTGGGCGACAACCGCGTGATCGTCAACGCAATGGAGCCGCGCGGCGCCTTTGCCGAATGGGGCGAGGACGGCCGTGTGCACGTGGCGATCAACGGTCAGGGTGTTTGGGGGCCGAAAGCGCAGATCGCGCGTATGCTGGCGATTGATCCCGAACAGGTGAAAGTCACCAACCCCGACACGGGTGGCGGCTTTGGCATGAAAGCGATGATGTACAACGAGCCTGGCGTGATTGCTCAGGCGGCCAAGGTTATCGGAAAGCCGGTGCGCTGGATTGCGGACCGTACGGAATCGATGTTGTCGGACAACGCGGGACGGGATCTGACCTCGACCGTGGAAATGGCGTTTGATGAAACCCTCAAAGCCACGGCCTATCGCGTGCTGAGCGTCGCCAATATGGGCGCTTATAACTCGCAATTCGCGCAGGCCATTCAAACACAGCTGTTCAGCCGTGTTTTGATGGGCGTGTACGATGTGCAGACCACATGGTTGCAGGTGGACGGGGTTTATACCAACTCGACGCCCGTGGATGCCTATCGCGGTGCGGGGCGCCCCGAGGCGATTTACGCGCTGGAACGTCTGATGGACCGCGCGGCGCGGGAATTGGGCGTGTCGGGCTCCGAGCTGCGACGACGCAATTTCATTCCTAAGGCGGCGTTCCCGTATAAAACCACAACGGATGAGACCTATGACGTGGGTGATTTTGATCGGGTGCTGGATCGTGCTGAGGCGTTTGCCGATCTGAGTGGGTTCGGCGCACGCAAGGCGGCGTCTGAGGCGGCGGGCAAGCTGCGCGGCGTCGGGTTGTGTTATTACATCGAAAGTATTCTGGGCGATCCGAGCGAAAGCGCACGGGTGGAATTCAACGAGGATGGCACCGCGTCGATTTTTGTGGGTACGCAGTCCAACGGGCAGGGCCACGAGACGGTTTATGCGCAGTTTTTGAGCGATCAGACCGGCATTCCGGTGGATTTGATTGAGGTTGTGCAGGGCGACAGTGACCGCATCAAACAAGGTGGCGGCACTGGCGGATCACGCTCTGTCACCGTGCAGAACACCGCGACACTGGCGACAGTGTCCACGATGATCACCGCTTTCACACAATATCTCGCGGATAAGATGGGTGTGAATGAGGCTGACGTTTCTTTTGATGACGAACAGTTCCGCGCCGAGGGGTCTAACCTGCACCCGACGATGCTTGAGGCCGCTGAAATGGCGCGGGCGGACGGGCGCGAAGATTTGTTGGTGCATGAAGAACGCACAACGCTTCCGGCGCGCAGTTTCCCCAACGGGGCGCATTTTGCAGAGATAGAAATTGATCCCGAGACTGGTCAGGTCACGATGGATCGTTACAACGTCGTGGATGATTTCGGCAACCTTATTAATCCGATGCTTGCCGAGGGTCAGGTGCATGGCGGGGTCGCGCAGGGCGCAGGTCAGGCCTTGATGGAGCATGTGGTGTTTGATGAGGACGGTCAGTTGTTGACCGCAACCTTTATGGATTACGCGATGCCACGCGCCAGCGATATGCCGATGATCGGCTTTACCACCGAGGCCGTGCCGTCGACAGCGAACATCATGGGCATGAAAGGCTGTGGCGAAGCGGGCACCGTGGGGGCAATGGCGGCCGTGGCCAACGCCGTGCAGGACGCGCTGTGGGATCGCGGAGTGCGTCAGGCTGACATGCCGTTTACCCCGCTGCGGGTCTGGGAAATGCTGCGCGAAGCCGCGCCTGATGCTGCATAAACGCCTGTGGGATTGGCTGCGCGGGGGCACTCGCGCAGACCATTCCAAAGTCACCGCGCGTCGCGGGGCGGTCACCCATATCCTTATTCTGGACGGCACTTTGTCGAGCTTGCGCACTGGTGAGGAAACCAACGCTGGGCTGACCTATCGCATTTTGCAAAAGATGGGGCCCGAAGTATCGCTGTATTATGAGGCGGGGGTACAATGGCCCGGCTGGCGGCAGACGCTGGACGTGATGATGGGGCGTGGGATCAACCGGCAAATCCGGCGGGCTTATGGCTATCTGGCGAGCCGCTATCGTCCCGGTGATCGCATATTCCTGATGGGATATTCGCGGGGCGCTTTTGCCGTTCGGTCGTTGGCAGGTGTGATTGACCGCGTCGGGTTGTTGCGGGCGGAATGCGCGACAGAGCGCAACATCCGCACCGCGTATCGCCACTATGAATTGACGCCGGACAGCGACGTGGTTGGTACCTTTGCCGAGGCGCATTGCCATGAAAACGTTGCGATTGAGATGATCGGTGTCTGGGACACGGTCAAGGCGCTGGGCGCGCGATTGCCGCTTTTGTGGCGGCTTACGGAGAAGCGGCACGCGTTTCACAACCACCACCTGAGCCCCGTCGTGCGCCATGGATTTCAGGCGCTGGCGCTGGACGAAACGCGGTCAGTGTTCGCGCCGGAGATGTGGGAATGCCCCGACATGTGGGACGGGCGGGTGGAACAGGTCTGGTTTCGCGGCGCGCATGGCGACGTGGGCGGGCAGCTTCACGGGTTTGCGGCGGCACGTCCCTTGGGGAATATCTCGCTTGTCTGGATGCTGGAGCGGCTGGAAAGCTGTGATGTGGCTTTGCCTGTCGGGTGGCAGGAGCGGATCGTGTGCGACGCAGAAGTGCCAATGTTGGGCACCTGGCGGCGTTGGGGTAAGTTTTTCTGGATCCGTAAACGCCGGATTGCCGGACGGGATCGCAGCGAAAGTTTACATGAAAGTGCGAAACCCTTTGTGGCGGCGGGCGATGTAAAAGCGCGGGTTGTGGGCGACTTGCGCTAAGACGGCGTTTGAGGCGCGCCCCCAGCGACTGACGGCTAGTCTTTCCACTCGACAAATTCGTCCAGCTCGGCGCGATCGGTGCGGAACTGGTTGATGTCGGCCTGATCATCCGGATAGCCAAACGAAATAGCCGCCAGCACTTTGCGATCGTCAGGGATGGCGAATTGCGCGCGCACGGCGTCGGAGAACAACGACAATGCGGCCTGAGGTACGGTGCCAAGGCCTTGGGCCTGCGCGGAGAGGCAGAAGGCGGTGATAAAGCCGCCGCAATCCAGCACACCGTACGGGCCGAGTTCTTCGGGGCAGGTGATCACCGCCACGTGGGGGGCGCCAAACAGCGTGTAGTTTTCCCGCATTTGTGCAGCGCGGCCCTCGCGGTCACCACGTCCGATGCCGACAGCTTCGTATAGCTGCATGCCGCAGGTACGGCGGCGTTGCAGGTGGGCGCCGGTATACGTCGACGGAAAAGGATAATCAGGCGCGGGTTTACCAGCGTCAAAGGCGCTTGCCATGGTGTCGCGGAAGGCGTCGGTTTGCGCACCGGAGGCCACAATCACTTTCCACGGTTGGGCGTTGCACCAACTGGGCGCGCGGCCAGCGTCACGCAGAACTTGTTCGATCACATCGCGGGGGACCGGATCCTTGCGGAAGGCACGACAGGAAAATCGGCTGTTGAGAAGCTCTTGAAGGGCGGAATGCGGGGTCATCGGGTCGTCCCAAGTCTTTTATTGGTTTTGGGCGATGATATAGCCAATTGCAGCGGCGGCAAGCAATCCGAGCGTGACGGCGATCGCAATCTTGATCGCGGAATAGGGTCTTTCGCCCTGAACACGTCCGGTTTGTCCATTGACCACAAAGCGATAGGTCTTGCCGCGGTATTTGTACGCAGCCATCCAAACCGGCAAAAGAATGTGCTTGAAAGTCACGTCATTCACGGCTGTGGAGATGTGGTGAATGCGCTGTCGGTCGCCGCCGATGTCAAAGGCCACGTCGCGGCGGATTACGGCGTCCATATGGGCGCGGGCTTCGTCATAGCCGTCTTGAAGCTCGACGCTGTAGCCCTCGGCCTGAAACCCTGCGAGGAATTCAGGCGAGTAGGGTTCCAGCTTGGACAGGTCCCATGGTTGCAATGCGTCTGTGTAGCGTTTTGGAAGCGCCCGTGAGGCCAGCACCAGCACGTCGTCAAACCAGCGTTTGACGCGGCCCGAGGCGGGGCGCCAGCGGACTTTCTGTACTTGGCGTTGCTCGGGTTTGCCGTCACGCATCACGGTTTCGGTGACGTAGTAGACGGTACCACGCTCGCCTTGATAGCGGGATTTGGTGTCTGCGTCATAGGTCCAGTAAGGCACGTAGACGCCGTTCATCTTGCGCCCTTTGCGGGCGTAGGCGGCCAGACCGTTGGGGGCAAACCAGAGCTTGCCAAGCCATGTGTTCATGGCGTCATGGGCGGTGCGTTCCGCAAGCTGGAACGGGAGCACGGCGCGCGGTTTAATCTGGCGATGCGTGCCGGTGTCGACGACTACAGGCGTGGCGCAGAACGGACATTCGGTGGCGTGGGTGTCGCCCTCAAACACCACATGCGCGGCGCAGTTTGGACAAGAGCTCGCGCGGGTTTCGACAATCTCGGCAGCGGGCAGTTGCTCGGCCAGTGCCGCCTTGAAATCAAGCTCGGCAATCGCGGTGTCACGGTCGCCTTGCTCCGTCGGTTCCTCATGGCCGCAATGATCGCAGACCAATTTGGCCTGTTTGGGCGCAAAACGGTAATCCGCGCCACAGTTGGGGCAAGGGAAACGGGTGGTTTCTTGGGGCACAGGGGGCGGTAAGTCTGTCACTTTTTTGGCCTTAAATCCCCGGAGGTGGTGGTGGCAAAATCGTGAAGAGCTGGGCCAGTTCGGCCACGTCTTCGGCGTGTTTCCAGCCGTCTTGGCCTGCGGTCCAAACATGGGTTTCGCGGGTAATTTCACCGGCGGTTGCCATGCGACCCAGAGCGGCCTTGGAGAATGGGCCTTTGGTGGCGCCGTTCTCTGCAATGTGCCAGACGTGCTCGAGCGGAGGCGGCGGAGGCGGTGCTGCGGCGGCTTGCGGAGCAGGAGCCGCGGCGGGGGCGGCGCCCCACGGGCCCACTTGGGGCTGCGCATTTTGCGCAGCCATCTGTTGGGCCATCGCCATGCCCATTCCCATGCCAAGACCCGCGCCCATGCCAGAGTTGGGCGTCTGTGCAGCGGCGGTCATAGCTTCGGCTGCGGAAAACTGTGTGTAGGCGCCAAGGTCACCGACGATGCCCATTGATGTGCGCTTGTCCATCGCTGCCTCAACAGCAGGCGGAAGCGAGATGTTTTCGATGTAAAGCTCGGGGATCGAGAGGCCGTATTCAGCCAATGTGCCTGAGATTTCAGCCGCGACCAGCTTGCCCAAATCGGCGGTGTTAGCGGCCATGTCCAGCACTGGAATGCCCGAGGACGCAATCACGCGGGAGAATTCCTGTACGATGATATTGCGGATCTGATAGCTGATCTCGTCCATGGTGAATTCGCCGTCGGTGCCGACGATTTCGGTCAGGAAGCGTGCAGGGTCGACAACACGGATCGCATAGGTGCCATAGGCGCGCAGGCGCACGGGGCCAAATTCTGGGTCACGCGCCATGATCGGGTTTTTGGTGCCCCATTTCAGATCGGCAAAGCGCGTGGTGTTGACGTAGTAGATCTCGGATTTGAACGGGCTTTTGAAGCCGTGATCCCAGTGCTGCAACGTGGTCATTACCGGCATGTTGTTGGTTTCCAACATATAAAGACCGGGGGTGAACACGTCGGCCAGTTGGCCTTCGTGCACAAACACGGCAGCCTGACCTTCGCGGACCGTCAGCTTGGCACCGTATTTGATTTCGTGGCCTTCACGCTCGAACCGCCAAACAAGCGTGTCGCGGGTGTCGTCTACCCAGTGGATGACGTCGATGAATTCACCGGTGAGAAAGTCGAAGATACCCATGTGGCGGTTCCTTTCGAAGAAAAATCAGTAAACGCGGCCCGTCTGTTCACGGGCCAAGATGTAAATGATGGGGCGGGCTTCGTCCACGGTCATGCCCGCGGTGAGGCGGGGATCATAAAGCATGTTCAGAAGCATTTCGTCATGTGTGGTGAGCAGCGCAAATTCGTCGTCGTCGTTGAAAATCGACGGGCGGGCCTTCTGGTAATCGTTGGGCAGGCCGAGGCCTTGGGCGATTTCTTCGTGCAGGCAGGACTTGCGCAAAAGGTCAGGCTGTTCGGCGCGGATGAGCGCCACGGCGGTGTCATAATGATGCCCGGGCTCGGAGGTGGAGAAGGTGGTTACGAAACACAAGAAGTCGCGCGGGATGTTCAGGAACAGATTGCGAGTCGACGGAGACGCGTTGGGCAGAAGCGTGTCGATGCGGGCGGCCAATGTGTCGCGGTCATCCTGGCCCATCACCAGCACATGAAAATTCGCCCGCGTGGCGTTTTGCGAAATTCTGTGGCCGGTTGCCGTCGCAAGGCGCGGCACCAGCGCGTCCAGTGCTGCACGGTCCTTGGCAATCATGTCCGCAGTTGCCGACGGGCCAAATTCGAGGCTGATGCGTACGGGGCGGTTCCACCGGCGCAGATCAGAGGCCTGCCCTTTTTGGCTGATGCCGCTGTTGCGGGCGTATTCCTCAAAAAAGGCGATGTTTTCAAAATTGCGCGCCAGCATGTCGGGCGTAAAGGGCGTGTCCGGTCCACCGCCATCAACCCGCAGCAAGCCGCGGGCCTGATGATCCTGTTGCAGATGCACATAGTAGTTGCGCAGCGATTGGCTGGCTTCGGATACCGTCGGTTTGGCCGCGACAGTTGGCGCGGTGCCTGTGCCTCTGGCCGTGTCGATGGTGTCGCAGGCGGCCAGAGCGGCCGCCAACGACAGGGTCAAAGCTATGCGACGGGCTGCCTTCACGCGCCGGGCACGGCGGTCGCGGCAGAGTCGCCCAGACCGGTTTTGCGGGCTTTGGCGGATGCCAGCGTGTCGCGCAGTTCGGCTTCCATCTTTTTCATGTCCTCCTCGGCGGCGGCGCGCTTGGCTTTGCCGTCATCCGCGATTTGAAGCGACTCGTTGATGGTGGCGATGAGGTCGGCGTTGGCCTGTTTCACGGCTTCGATGTCAAACACACCGCGTTCCATTTCCTCGCGCACAACCTTGTTGGTTTCGCGCAGGTTTTTGGCGTTGGCGGTCAACAGCTCGTTGGTCAAATCGTTGGCGTCGCGCACGGCGGCAGCTGCTTCGGCCGAACGCTGAATGGTCACAGCCTGCGCCAGTTGGGTTTCCCAAAGCGGCACGGTGTTGACCAGTGTCGAGTTGATCTTGGTGACCAGCGACTTGTCGTTTTCTTGCACGAGTCGAATGGACGGCAGCGATTGCATGGTGACCTGACGGGTCAGTTTGAGGTCGTGCACGCGGCGTTCCAGATCGTCACGCGCAGCGCGCAGATCCCGCAGTTCCTGCGCCTTCATGACCTGAGCGTTTTCATCCGCAGCCTGCACTTCGGCTTCTTTGGCTGGAATGGTTTCAGTATCAAGCTCGGCGATTTTGGCCTCACCCGCAGCGATATAGAGCGCCAGTTCGTCATAAAACGCGAGGGTTTTATCATAGAGCACATCGAGCGACTTGATGTCTTTGAGCAGCGTGTGTTCGTGGCCCAACAGATTGTCGGTGACCTTGTCGATCTGATCCTGCACTTCCTCAAAACGAGCGGTGAACTGGGCAAACGGCGCGGCGCGACCCAGCAGTTTTTCCCAGAACGAGCGCTTGCGGCGCACGTCGAGTTCGGAGACCGAGAAGCCACGGATCGTGGTGACAATGTCGCGCAGGCTGTCACCGGCGGGGCCGACGTCTTTGTTGCGCACGTCCTGCAGCATGGCTTGCGAGATGGTTTGCAATTCCGACTGCGCGGCGGAGCCAAATGACACGATCGAGTTGGTGTTGGACATGTCCAGTTCGGCCATGCGCTTGGTGATCTCGGCAGAGACCGGCGCATCCGCTTCTGCCAGAGCCACAATTGCAGTGGCTTCGGTTGGCTCGGGCAGGATCACGGCGGAAACCTGTTCGACTTCGGCCAGCGCGGCCTCGGCTTTTTGGCGGGTGGTGTCAGACATAGTGGTCCCTCTCCTGTGGAGTTTTGACGTCAGTTGTGGTGCACGCCTTCGCGGGCAAGCCGCTCGCGCAGCACGTCGATTTCAATGTTCAGATCGCCCTTGTCATCCAGAAGCAGCTTTTGGTTGCGGGCGGCAAAGTTTTCTTCGAGATCATCCAGCAATTCTTCGTATTCGATGCGGGCCTCGGGGTTGCGGGTACGGCTGTAAAGGTCGGCAAACTTGACTGTCGCGTCCTTGGCGCCCAGCAAATAGACGCCCAGATAGCGTCGCGCCGACGATAAATCGCGCGGGTCGTTCTCCACCGTGCGAAACAGGGCGCGGGCAGCTTGTTGGAACTGTGCAACGCGGCCCTCTAGCGCGCGGTCGCCGGAGCGTTTGATGGCGTCTTCCATGGCGCGAAGGTGCTCTTCGGCATCTTCTACGGCGCGGGCGACGCGGTCGGTTTGATGAAGGTTCACACCCTCCATGCCCTTGTCGCGCAGCGGGTCAGGGCCAAAGGCAAAAAGATGTAAGCAAAACCCGACAACGGCAAAGATCGCCGCCTCGACCAGCCCGTGACCGGCGAAGCCAGCCAGTGCAAGGCCGCCACCGGTCAACACCGCGCCCAGAATTTTTCGGGGCAAGGCCGGGCGCCGGGCAACTTTGCGGGTGTCATAGGCGTCGTGCGCTTCTTGGCCGGAGCGCGTCAGCCATGCGGCCAGCAACAGAACACCCAAAGCGCCGAGGTATTGCGCCATGACGACAGGCTCAGATGTGAACGCCTTCCAGATCAGCGGCAGTGGCGCGATAAACAGCAGGTTTACCCGTCCTCCGGCCCGGGAACGGCGTGCGTTCTGAAAGGCTTCCGTCTGAGGGGTTGATCCCCCGGATTGCCCATCGGGGCTGAATTTTCCACCAAATTTCTGAGCCATCATGCGCCTCCGGTCACCGTCACATAAAGGATCAGGATGACAAGAAGAACAAAGGATAGTTTTTGCAATCCGCTTTCAGACATGACTGTTTGGCCCCTCTAACCCGCTTTGAAATCTAGGAACTCTGCCGCTCCGTGGCTAGGGGGAAGATTCCTGACCACGCCGCAGGACGGGCTGAGACAGAGTGCCCAGCCCGCCAGAGCCTGATCAGTGAGTGCCGCCGTCCTGTTCGGCAGCGCGTTCCGCAGACAGCTTGCGGGCGTAGCCCGATTGCAGGATTTCCACGATAAACAGCACGGCCACCGAGAAGTAGAAGGTGGTCTTGGACATCGGGATAACTTCGTAGCCGAAGAATTTGAGCGCCAACGCCGGATCATGCATGGCGTGGGCTGCCGCCTGACCGGCTTCGCCCAAAAGCACCACACCGACGATCAGCAGGATAAAGAGGCCCAGCACTTCGTACATGCGGTTTTTCTTGAGGAACTCGGTCACCCCGTCCGCCAAAAGCAGCATGGCCGCGCCTGAAAGCAAAATAGCCGTGGCCAAAATTGGGAAGACGTCGGTGATGGCGAGCGCGGAAAGCACTGAGTCAAAGGAGAAAATCAGGTTCATGGCGACGATCAGCAGCACAACTTGAACCGCAGATTTGCGGCCCTTGTGGTTGACGTCGGTGCCCAGATGCTCAAGCGAGAGCATGTGGCTGATCTCCTTGACGGCCGTATACATCAGGAAGATGCCGCCAACGATAAAGATCACTGTGGCAAAGTTCATGCCGCCCTCGATTATGCCGCCTTCAGCAAAGACCACAAACGGCTCGGCCATGGCGTCGATCAGTTGGATCATAGTGAACAGAAGAACCACCCGCAGGGCCACAGCAATGATGATGCCCCAAAAGCGCACGGATTTTTGCTGCGCGGCGGGCGCACGTTGGCTTTCGATCGAGATATACAGAAGGTTGTCGAACCCAAGCACCGCCTGCAAAAAGCAGAGCATCAGCAAATCGGTGAGGTTTCCCAAGGTTAGAAGGTCGGCCATCGCGCGTGTCCCCGTTGGTTTTTATGCGTTTTTTGGCTCAATACCGCATGACGAGTGACAAACAAATGAAATTCGTACCGCCAAATTCCCCCCGCCCTTGTACATGCTGACAGATAACGGGGTGGGCGACAGCCTGCTGTCGCAGGGGCAAGGCCCCTTTAGGCTCAAAGCGGTGCGTTGAGCCCTACCAAAAGAAACACGTGCAGAGATTATTTCCGACGGCGTGTTGGCGTGCGGCGCGTTTCAGGTGGTACGGCGCCGTCCAAGCCGAGCTGATCGCGCACCACGCGGCGGCGCAGCTCCTCGACCGCGCCGGCCTTGAGGTTGCCTAGCTGGAAAGGTCCATAGCTGACGCGGATCAACCGGTTCACGGACAGGCCGATGGCCTCCATGGCGCGGCGGATTTCGCGGTTTTTGCCCTCGCGCAAACCCACGGACACCCATGCGTTTGCGCCTTGTTGGCGGTCCAGCGTTAGCTCCATAGGTTGGAATTTTTCGCCGTCCACCACGATACCCTTTCGCAACGGAGCAAAGGTGTCCTCGGTGGGGCGACCGTTAACGCGCACGCGGTATTTGCGCAGCCATCCGGTTTCCGGCAGCTCAAGCTTGCGTTTGACACCGCCATCATTGGTCAACAGCAGAAGACCTTCGGAGTTGATGTCGAGCCGACCCACCGTCATTACGCGCGGCAGTTCGGGGGGCAATTTGTCAAAGATCGTTGTGCGGCCTTTTTCGTCGCTGTTTGTGGTCACCAGTCCAAGAGGCTTGTGGTAGAGCCAGATGCGTTCGGGCTCGGGTTCGGCAATGGGTTTGCCATCCACCAGGATGCGGGCCTTGTCGGTCACGTTCAGCGCGGGGCTGTCGATCACCTTGCCATTCACGCTGACACGACCTGCGCCAATCATACGCTCGGCCTCGCGGCGCGAGGCCACGCCGGCGCGGGCAAGAACTTTGGCAATGCGGTCGCCCTCGGGCGTGGCGCCAGCTGGTGTGGCCGGCGCTTTGTGCGCAGTTTTCTGAGGCCGCGCCGATGAGCGTGAGGCGGGCTTGGAGGACGGGCCGGGCTTTGTGGGTTTGCGGTTCATTTGGTTCCTCTAGCGGCATTTGAGGGATTGCGAAAGGGGGCGCGAGCAGGCATCACCTAGCCCCATGACGTTCAAGAGCCATATGGCGCAGGCTTTGGCCGAGGCGCGCAAAGCCGCCACACGGGGCGAGGTGCCGGTGGGCGCCGTGATTGTGTCCCCTGACGGCGCAGTGGTTGCGGCGGCGGGCAACCGCACGCGCGAGTTGAGCGATCCGACAGCGCATGCCGAAGTTCTGGCGATCCGCGCCGCCTGTGCCGAATTGGGCAGCGAGCGGCTACCGGGGCACGACTTATACGTGACGCTGGAGCCCTGTCCGATGTGTGCCAGCGCGATCAGCCAGGCGCGGATTGCGCGGGTATACTATGGCGCGTCCGATCCCAAATCCGGCGGTGTCGCACAGGGGCCACGCGTGTTTTCCCATCCGCAAAGCCATCATGTGCCCGAGGTTTACGACGGCATCGCCGCTGACGAGGCTGAGGCGATGCTTAAGGCTTTCTTTGCTGCCAAACGTCCCTAGACCGCGGCGATTTCAATGGCTTGCATCAACTGTGGCTCGACCACATCCACGCCCGGCAATCCGTCGATCAGATCCTGCGCGGACTGTTCCAGTATCGGGAATGTGCCGTAGTGGCACGGGATCACCGTTTTGAAGCTGAAATAACGTTTGGCGGCATAGGCGGCGCCGCGCATGTCCATGGTGAAATGCCCGCCCGCAGAGAGGATGCCAATGTCGGGTTTGTAGTAATCGGCCATCCAATCCATGTCGGCCATGATGTCGGTGTCGCCGGACAGATAAACAGTGTGACCTTCGGCCTGCAGCATAAAGCCGACTTCGGTGCCGCCGGTGCGGGGACCGGTGTCGGTGCCAAAAGTGGAGCTATGGGACGCTGGCACCATCGACAGTTTGACAGTCTCGCTCAAAGCCACTGTGCCGCCCTTGTTAAACCCAACAGTTTCAATGCCTTCGTGCTCTGACCAATAGCCCATCAGATCATATTGCCCCACCACCGGAATGTTCAATTTACGCGCGAGAGGTAGCATGTCGGCGACGTGATCAAAATGCGCGTGCGTTAGGATCAGATGTGTGGCGCCAGCAGTCGCGGTGTCGTGTTGATCTTCAGGCAATACCGGATTGCCGGTCAGCCATGGGTCGAGCAACAGCACAAGATCGCCGGTTTCGATTCGAAAAGAGCCGTGGCCCATCCAGATAATTTTCATGCTGTGTCTCCTGATGCTTTGAGGCAAGACTAACACGGGCGGAAAAGATGGGAAGAGAACATGCAGTGGACGCAGTATATTGACGCCTATTGCGAGCGGTCAGGGCCGGAGTATTGGGCCGAGCCGGTGAACGCGGTGACGAATGCGGCCTTTTTGATTGCGGCGCTGATTATGTGGCGGCGGGTGCAGGGACCGAGGATGGGATTGGCGCAGGCGCTCTGCGTCATTCTCGGGTTGATTGGAGTGGGCAGCTATCTGTTTCACACCCATGCGGTGGTCTGGGCCGCGGTGGCGGATACAACGCCGATTGCCGCTTATGTTTTGCTCTACATTTTTGCGGCCAACCGCGACTTCCGGGGCATGTCCGGCCTTTGGGCTTTTGTCGCGACGCTGCTGTTTTTCCCCTTTGCTTATGTCTTGATGCCTATGTTTGAGGCGCTCCCCGTTTTGGGTGTTTCTGCTGCGTATCTGCCGGTTCCGGCGATGATTGCGCTTTACGCAATCGCCCTTCGCAAGCGCTTGCCCAGGGTGTCCACAGGACTGGCCATTGGCGTGGTGATCCTGATGGTATCGCTGACGATGCGGTCAGTTGATGCGCGTGTTTGCACGACGCTTCCGCTTGGTACGCATTTCTTGTGGCACATCCTGAATGCCGTCATGCTGGGGTGGATGATCGAGGTATACCGGCGTCACGTGGAGGCTCAGCAAGGCTGAGCCGGGCCCAACAGGAGGGTGCGTGGCGCAGCCGGGTGCCGGACAGGCGGGAGCATTTGGTGTGATGCCGGCGCGACAAAGAGCGACAGGGCCATGGATGGGGTTTTCGCGCGAACCAAAAGAGCTTAGGAAGTCAGTATGACTTGGAATGTGCCCAATATGCTGTCGGTTCTGCGGCTTGCCGCTGCGCCGATGATCGCCGTGATGTTTTTATACTTCACAAGGCCTTACGCCGACTGGTTTGCGCTTTGTCTTTTCTTGATCGCCTCTGTCACCGATTGGTTTGACGGGTATTTGGCGCGACTATGGAAGCAGGAAACCCGACTTGGCGCGATGATCGACCCGATTGCCGACAAGGCGATGGTGGTGATCGCGTTGATGGTCATTGTGGGCTACTCGTCGATGTCACCCTGGCTGGTGCTTCCGGCGACTTTGATCCTGTTCCGCGAAGTGTTTGTCAGCGGATTACGCGAATTTCTGGGCGATGTCGCCGGCACGTTGAAAGTCACCAAACTGGCAAAATGGAAGACCGCGACACAAATGGTGGCGATTGCCATTCTGTTCGGGCAGGGCGTGTTTGAACACTATCTCGGTATGTCGGCATGGGGCATGGATCAGGCGATGGTCGATCAGGTGATGACCGGTGCCGTTGAGGACACGCAAGGGCTGTTGTGGAAACACGCGGGCATGGTCTGGACCGGATGGATCGGGTTGGTGTTGCTGTGGGTCGCGGCGGCGCTAACAGCGATCACCGGGTATGACTATTTCCGCAAAGCTTTGCCGCATCTGAAGGATTGAGCACGATGGATGTTTTGTATTTTGCATGGGTGCGCGAGCGGATCGGTGTTCCGAAGGAAGTCGTTGAAACACAAGCAAAAACCGTGACTGATCTGGTTGAGGAATTGCGCGGGCGCGAAGAGCGTTACGCTGCCGCGTTTGCGGATTTGAGCGCGCTGCGGGTGGCAGTAGATCAGGAGCTGACCGAGTTTGACGCCTCACTTGAGGGCGCACGGGAAGTGGCGTTTTTCCCGCCGATGACTGGCGGCTAAAGAGGGTTTCCGTCATGAAAATCGCAGTTCAGTCTGAGCCGTTTGATCTGGGTGCCGAGGCCAGCGCCTTTGCCAGCGGGCATCGCGACATGGGGGCAATTGTGACCTTTACCGGTGTCGTGCGGGATCTAGCACGGGGCGATTTGGACCGGATGGTAATCGAACACTACCCCGGCATGACGCTGAAAGCGTTGGAAAAAATCGCGAATGAGGCGCGGGATCGTTGGAGCCTTGGGGATGTTTTGGTCATTCACCGCTATGGTGATCTGGCACCGGGTGAGATGATCATGATGGTTGCGACGGCCTCACCGCATCGCAAGGACGCCTTTGAGGCGGCGGAGTTTTTGATGGACTACCTCAAATCCCGCGCGCCGTTCTGGAAGAAAGAAATCACCTCTGACGGGGCCGATTGGGTTGCCGCGAAAGATGAAGACGAAGACGCGTTGAACCGCTGGTGATCGGCGTCAGGCGAATCCCGCGTTAACTTTCTGAAATTGCAAGAAAACGCCTGTCTGTATCGCGGCTGCAAAACGTCGGTATCGCGTCGGTGCGAATTTCGCCGGGCGACATTGTTCACGCAACGGTCGGTGCTCTATTTTTTCACCGGCAACCAGAACCGGCTTTCGGTGGGCCGCGGCGCATTGGTCATTGTTGGATCGGCGGCAGAATATAAAACGATTGCCCGCGACTGGTGACGTTTTCCAGAGGCACGAATCCGACGCCACGGTGGGCGGCGGGCAAACGGCTGTCGACTGAATTGTCACGATTGTCTCCAAGGACAAAGATATGACCTTCGGGCACGGTGTAGAGGCCAGTGTTGTCGACCCGTGTATTGCCGACATTCAAAACAGCCTGTTGTGTCCCGTCGGGTAGGGTTTCGAGAAACTGGTCCTTTTCGCACCAGTCGGAAATTGCCACGGGAGCGTTCGCACACCTTGGCAAAGTGTCAAATGAGCCCCGTCTCATCATGATTTCGCGGAACGGCGGCAAAGCTGCCATTCCGGCGCTCTCGCCGTTTATGAGAACACGACCCTCTTTCATCTGGATCGTTTCTCCGGGGAGGCCAATGACACGTGCAATCCAGGACTCAGGCTGTTGCGGGTGTTTGAAAACGATGACCTCGCCGCGCTCGACGTGTTGGGATTTTACCGCGATCACGTAGTCGCCCACGAGCAAGTTCGGCGTCATACTGCCAGAGGCGATAGAGAAAGGTTCCCAGAAGGCGCGGCTAATGCAAAGTGCCAGGAATAGGGTCAACACCCCTTGTCCAAGCCGATGTGTGAAGTGGGTGGGCCATGCTTGTTGCGGCAGGGTTGCGGCGCGCAAGAAGCCGATCACAGGCAATACGAGGATCCAAAGCCCAAAGAGGCAAAGAAGGGACCAATATCCGTTTCGGCCTGCGTCATGCAACCGGCGAACGCAGAGCGGCCACAGAGTAAGTTGCGCAAATGCGACCGTGGTCAGGGCGATCTATTTGGGCCAGTTCAGATATGTTTGAACAAAGAGGAACGTGAAAGTGAGCGCCAGAATGCTGAGGCTGGCGATCCAAAAAGGCTTACGCGACAGGGTGCCGCTCCACTTGAAGGGAGAGAAATGCAAAGTATGTCAGCCTGTTGAAGCGTAGGAGGTGCCGCAACTGTCACCGAGTTTGAGTTTGAATACAACTTTTAAGAGTGTGTGCTCAGCCTGCGTTCATGCGCTCGACGTGGGCGCGCAATTCCTCTGCATCGGTGCGGGCATCGCGCAGGCCATCCATCGCGGCGCGCAGCTCGGCTTCGGTCTGGGTCAGCTGATTGGTCAGCTCGGCCTCGCGCTGTTGCAGGTAGGTGATCGCCTGATCACGGGTCTCTTCGGCTTCGTGCAACTCTTGGCTCATGCGCTCAAGTTGATCCACGTCAGCTTGTGCGACGCGGGTGAAACGGTGCACCAGCCAATTGGCAAACCACCCCATTGAGAAAGCCACAAACAGGATGACGGCTGTTGTCAGGATGAAGTCAATTCTGGTCATTGGTCGTCTCCTCGCCCGCGGCGTCTGGGTCCGCTGTTTCGGCGTTGTCTGCGTCTGCCTCACTGTCGGTGTCGGCTTCTTGGGCCTCGGAGTCAACGGCTTCGCCATCAGTTTCCGGAGTTGTTTGCGCTTGGGCATCGGAGGTATCGGCCGTCTCCGGTTCTGATGTGGCGGTGTCAGACGCGTCGGTTTCTGCGTCGGCCTCAGCCTCGCCTTCGGTCTGTTCCTCGGTCTCAGGCATGACTTGCACAAATTCGATCCGGCGGTTGGCGTCGCGGCCTTCTTGCGTCTCGTTGTCGGCGATGGGTTTGCTTTCCCCATATCCGACGGCGACAAACCCTTTGGTCAGGATGCGGCGGTCTTGCAGCGCGGTCAGAACGGATTGGGCGCGGGTTTGGCTGAGCGCCTGGTTCATCGACTCGCGCCCCTGGCTGTCGGTGTGGCCTTGGATTTCCAATTGCAGGTCAGGGCAGTCGGCGATCTTGATCGCGATGGAGTCCAGCACGTCGGCGGCAGACGCGTCCAGCGTGCCCGAGCCGGGTTCAAACACAATTTTGTTTTCCTTGGCGAAGGCCTGAATATCGGCGATGCATTCTTCGACAGTGGGCAGGGCGGCGAGCGGGTCAAGTTCCTCGACATAAAGCACATCAATCGAGAAGTGGTCTGTGGAGGAAAGCTTGTCCGCGAGGATTTGGGCAATGCGGGCGTTGGCCTCAAGATCGCCGGTGCGGCCGGTTATGGCCAGCGATTCCGGTGTTACCATCAGCGAGCCGTTGTGCAGTTGCGCCAGTGCATCCAGACCGGCCATCACCCGGAACGGCCAGCTTTGCGGCAAGGTGTCGTCAAGGCGGGCTGCCATGTAAACCTGTTCGCTGCCAAAGCGGGCGTGGGCATAGCTTTCAGTTGTGGTGCGGGAGATTTCGTTGGAGAGGCGACCGCGCAGTTGAACCAACCCTTCGGGGCTGAGGGTGGCGTTGAATTCCGGTGTGGTGCCCTCGGCCAAGGCCTCGGGAGTGGCGGGCAGGGTCGCGCTGAGCGCAAATACGTCTGGCAGTGCGCTTTCCACTTCGCCGACGACCTTGTCAAACAACGCCGGATCGGTGCCTTGCGCGGCGATAAGGGTGATGTCGGCATCCGAGAAGGTCACAGAGCCTTGGCCCAATTCGGCCAGACCTGTGATCGCGGTTTCCACGGCGTCGGCCCAAGTCGGCGAGGGCACGCCCAAGCCGATCGTACAAATGGAGCGTCCCGGGCTGAGGCCTGCGTCGCGAGCAGACTTGAGGATCATGGTGCGGGCGCGGTCGGTGTCTGCCGAGCAGGCATCAAACCGTGCTCCGGCCTCGTCGATCAGAAACCGAAGGGTGAACGGCGTGATCACGGGGCGTGGCGCCGAGATGTTGAGGTTCACATCAACAGTCGCCGGCGCAGTGCGCACCAATTTCGCGGACAGCTGTTGGCGGTCTTCGGGGCTGTTGGCCATGGCGGTGATGCTGACTTGTCCGGCCTCCACGGAAATCTTGGAGCGGGGCAGGTCGCGCAGGGCCTCGATAGCGTAGCCGAGGCTTTGATCCCAAGCCACAGGAGCGTCATAAGCGGCTGTTTCCAGCAGATCAGTGACGTCGCGGGTGCCAACCAGTTTGCTGATGTCGCGCAGGATGGCGGCACGGTCGCTGCTTTGGGGCACCAGACCAATCAGGGAAATGCCAGAATCGTTGCGCAGAATTTCAACCGAAAAGCGGGGCGGGGCGATATCGGCGGTGGCGACCACTTGCATATTGTCGATCACCCGCGCTGCATCAACGATGCGACCGGCGGCGGTCATGGCGCGAAACCGTGCGGCTTCCGTCGGCGCGGTGCCAGCAAGGAAGACGTTCAGGCCTTCGGCATGCACATCGGCCCAGTCTTGCCCGTCAAGGGACAGTTCGCGTTTGACGGCCTCTCGGGAGCTGTCTTCGATTAGATCAGCGGAGAGGCTTGCGGCCACAACAGAGAGCAACGCCGCAGTGGCGAAGGTGGCGCAGACGATAAGGAGGGAAGAGAGTCGCATTCGTGCCGGCAGTCATGAAAGGTTGCAGAGTGATACGCCGAGACGCGCGCGCTTGCAATCACAGGAACAGGGCAATTGAAAAAAACGCAACGGCGAGGAGCCCGGTGTCGCGATTGGACCGGAACAGCATCAGGAGCCGGTCAGGGTCTTCGGTTCTGAGCATCCGAAGTTGCCATTGCATGTGCCAGCCCATGACCACAGGGCCGATAAGGGCGACAACAAGTGCAAGCGGCGTGGCAGCGATGCCGGCCATGATGACCGCGATACCAATAAGAGAGACGGTGGCGATCAAAAAGAATTGAAGCCATTGCGGGGTTTTCTCGGCAAACAGGCGTGCGGTGGATTTCACGCCGATCAAAGCGTCGTCATCGGTGTCCTGATGGGCATAAATGGTGTCGTAGAACAGGGTCCATGCGATGCCGCCAAGATAGAGCACAACCGCAGGTGCCTGAAGCTGACCGGTGTGGGCCGTCCATGCCAGAAGCGCCCCCCAGTTAAACGCAATGCCCAAAAAGACCTGCGGCCACCAGGTGAAGCGCTTGGCGAACGGATAGACCGCAACTGGCGCAAGCGAGACGATGCCAAGAACGATGGCTTGGGTGTTGAAGCTGAGCAGGATGGCCAGCGCGATGAGAGCCTGAAGGCCCATCCAGACGGCAGCCTGTTTGGCGCTGACTTGGCCTGAAGGGATCGGGCGGGAGCGTGTGCGTTCAACCTTGGCGTCATAGTCGCGGTCGGTGATGTCGTTCCATGTGCAGCCTGCGCCGCGCATCAAAAAGGCGCCAAGCGCGCAGCCCACCGCGATCCAGAGGTCATGCCAGCTGGCGGTGCCGTCGGACAGCATGGCCAATGCGAGGCCCATCCAGCAGGGCAGCAGCAACAGCCACGTCCCAATCGGGCGGTCCGCGCGTGAAAGGCGCAGGTAGGGGCGGGAGAAGGCGGGCGCGAGGTGGTCCACCCAATTGCCTTTGACGGCGTCGGAAACCTGACCTTGGGGCTCTGGCGTTGTGGGCGTGTCGGCCATATGTAGGATTCCATGAAACAGGCAAAAGTCAGATTGTATGTAGAGCAGGGGCTGGGGGAAGGGCAAACCATTCCTCTCGCGCGCGATCAGGCGCATTACCTGTTTGGTGTGATGCGCATGGCGGTGGGCGATCCGGTGCTGCTGTTTAATGGCCGCGATGGCGAGTGGCGCTGTGAGGTGGCTGTTGCTGGCAAGCGCGGCGGTGAGTTGGTGTGTCGTGAACAGACCAAACCGTTGCAGATGCCGCCGGATTTGTGGCTGCTGTTTGCGCCGATCAAGAAAGCGCGCACGGATTTCATCGTGGAAAAGGCCGCCGAGATGGGGGCCGCGAAGATTGTACCGGTGCAGACCGAGTTCACCAATTCCGAGCGCATCCGGCAGGACCGTTTGCAAGCCCATGCGGTTGAGGCGGCGGAGCAGTGTGGCGGGACGTATGTGCCTGAGGTTGCAGAGCTTACCAAGCTTGAGCGGCTGTTGGCGGAGTGGCCCGAGGGGCGGCAGCTGATGTTTTGTGATGAGGCGGAGGTGGGCGCGGCCAAGCGGCTGGCGGCATCCTCTGCGAAACAATGGGCGATCCTGATCGGGCCGGAAGGTGGATTTTCTGAGGCGGAACGAGCGAAGCTGAAAGTGTTGCCGTTTGCCCATGTCGTCAGCCTCGGGCCGCGCATATTGCGGGCGGATACGGCGGCGGTGGCAGCGATGACGATGTGGCAGAAGGCATTAGGGGATTGGGGATGAGTTTCATACGTCCGGAGGCGCGGGTCGCAATTGTCAAATGGCGCGAAGTTTTGGTTGGGCTGGTGGTGCTATTGCTTGGTCTGTGGTGGGCCAGCGGTGGCGGCATTTTGCGCTGGATCGGTTTTGCGGTGTTAATCGCGGGGATTGCGCTGATTGTCAGTGGTATTCAGCGGGCGCGGTTCCGGCGTGGCACGGGTGGGCCGGGCGTGGTGCAGGTGGTCGAGGGCGAGGTCGCCTATTTCGGGCCGCTCAATGGCGGCAGTGTGGCTGTGCGGGCCTTGAGCCGTCTGGTGCTGGATGGGCGGTCCAATCCTGCGGTTTGGGCGCTGTATCAGCCCGGTCGTCCGCAGCTTCACATCCCTGTGAACGCTGAAGGTGGCGAGGCTTTGTTTGACGCTTTCGCCAGTCTGCCGGGGTTAAAAACCGAACAAATGTTGGCCAGATTGCAGGACGTGAAAGCAGAGCCGGTTCTGATCTGGGCGAAGGATGATCGGCGATTGAGCTAACTGTGCATCAGAGCACATTGACAGTCTCGCCAAATCGGCTCACGACTGATTGTCACGACATTTTTTGCAGCGGAGCGAGCGCATGTCCATTCCCCAGTCCGGCGGCGGCCCGATTGAGCATCACGACCAGTTGGCAGAGTATTTGTCCTCGGGCTGCAAGCCCAAGGATGAGTGGCGTATTGGCACCGAGCACGAGAAGTTCGGCTATTGCAAAGAGACGCTGCAACCGTTGCCGTATGAAGGCGAGCGGTCGATTTTGGCTGTGCTGCAAGGGCTGCGCGACGGGCATGGCTGGGCGCCGCTGGAAGAAGGCGGCAAGCTGATCGGGCTGGAAAAAGACGGCGCCAATGTGAGCCTTGAGCCGGGGGGGCAGCTGGAGCTTTCGGGCGCACCTTTGGAGACCATTCACCAGACCTGTGACGAGGTGAACGAGCACCTGCAGGATGTGAAGGACATTGCCGACAAGATTGGCGTTGGTTTCATCGGCCTTGGCGCAGCGCCGGAATGGTCTCATGAACAGATGCCGGTGATGCCCAAGGGGCGGTATCGGTTGATGACCGATTACATGGATCGCGTCGGCACGATGGGCAAAGTGATGATGTATCGGACCTGCACGGTGCAGGTGAACCTCGATTTCGCGTCCGAGCCTGACATGGTTCAAAAGCTGCGGGTGGCGCTGGCGTTGCAGCCGGTGGCCAATGCGCTGTTTGCCAACTCGCCGTTTCTGGACGGCAAGCCCAATGGCATGAAATCCACGCGCGGGCTGGTGTGGCGGCATCTGGATGATGCGCGCACGGGCATGTTGCCGTTTGTGTTTGAAGAGGGCTTTGGCTTTGAGCGTTGGGTGCAATACGCGCTCGATGTGCCGATGTATTTTGTCTATCGCGACGGCAAATACATCGACGCGCTGGGCATGAGTTTCCGCGATTTCCTGAAGGGTGAACTGCCGGCGTTGCCAGGTGAAATGCCTACCCTGAGCGATTGGGCGGATCATTTGACCACGGCCTTCCCCGAAGCGCGGATCAAGAAATACATGGAGATGCGTGGCGCAGACGGAGGACCTTGGCGGCGGCTTTGCGCGTTGCCGGCCTTCTGGGTTGGTCTGATGTATGACCAATCCTCGCTTGATGCCGCTTGGGATCTGGCGAAAGGCTGGGACGCGGAGACGCGCGAGGCCTTGCGCGTGGCGGCCAGCGAAGATGGCCTGCAGGCCGAAGTGAACGGCATCAAGATGCACGATCTGGCGCGTGATGTGGTGGCGATTTCCGAAGCAGGTCTGAAGGCGCGGGCGCGGCCCGGTGCGGGTGGTCTGGTGCCGGATGAGACGCATTTCCTCAATGCGCTGAAGGACAGTGTTGAGAGTGGCAAAGTGCCGGCGGATGAATTGCTGGAGCGCTATCACGGCGACTGGAATGGCGATCTGAGCAAGATTTACGGCGAATACAGCTATTGATGTGGCGCAGTTTGCACACACGCGGATAGGTAGTGGCGCTTGTTCGCGTTCCGCGCTGTCTTTGTCGGCTTAAACGATAGCCTAGGTTTAGGAATCGTTGGATTTAAGGCGCAAGTGGGCCGAGCATGGTGGGGGAGTACGCCCCTATATTAATTGTAGAATCTAAAGCCCTTATCTCCGCTTGAAACTTGGCGATGAACTTCGTAGTTCGTTTTCAGTAAAGCCGCGCACGTTGGTGTCGTTGCCTTAACTGAATTTCAGAGGCTCTTTTGACGACGACAAGGTTGCAATCATGAGGCGAGCAGCGGTGATAGGTGCTGGATTGACTGGGACGGTCACAGCCCTTTGTCTGTCTGACGCAGGCGTTCATGTGGACCTCTACGAAAGAAATGCTTCGCCGCTTCTCGGGGCGAGCGGCGTGAACGAGGGCAAAATCCATCTTGGCTATGTTTATGCCATGGATCAAAGCCTAAAGACGGCCAAAACGATGTTGCGAGGTGCGGCGTGTTTTCGAACTATCCTCGAACGCTGGGTCGGTTCAGCCGTATTTGAAAACCACACATCATCGTCATTCTCCTATGCGGTGCCTTTTTCAAGCATGTTGGATTTGGATTCGATTCGTGCGCATTTTGCACGAGTTTCCATGCTGTCTCAGAATCTTGGCCCACACGCGATGCTGGCCCGCGAAACCGAAGCGCGAGAGCAATCTGGTCGGGAACTGGAATGCGCCTTTGATCCGGAGCACGTAGCGGCCAGTTTCAAAACCAACGAGATCGCGATTGACCCTTGGGCCTTGCGACTTGCGCTCTTGTCTGCGGTGAAAGACTCAAAGAACATCACTGCACGTTATTCGACTGAAATTTCATCCATCCATGAAGACGGCACGGGTTACCTTGTTGCAGGCAAGGATGCTCAGGGAATGGTTTCTGAGAGCTACAATGCCGTTGTGAACGCAACATGGCATCAACGCCTCAAACTAGATGCCACATTTGGGATCAAGAGGTCGCAAGACGCGATTCATCGTTACAAATGCGGTCTGCGTTCGACCGATCCATCGGTTGCCAAAGGTCTGCCATCGACCACCTTTATTGTAGGCGAATACGGCGACACAGTCGCATACGGCGACAATGCTTTTGTTTCTTGGTATCCAGCCGGGCTCATCTCACAGGAAGTCGGTCTAAGCCCGGCGATTGACGATATCCTGCTTAGCTCGACACGACGGGCCGACTTGATCGAGTCGACACTGTACAATTTGCAAAAACTGTTGCCGGGTGCTTCGGGTTCACTTTCAGCAAAGCCTGAAAGCTGGGAGATTGTTGGCGGCTACATTTCTGCTTGGGGGAAAACCGGTATTAATCACGCAGATAGCAAATTGCACGATCGCTACGAGGTTGGTGTGCACAGTGACGGTGGTTATCACTCCATCGATACGGGCAAATTCACTTTGGCCCCGCTGTTCGCAACTGAAGTGGCTTCCCGGATCCTTGAATAGCGCTGGAGGCTAATTTGCTGACCGTTTGTATACCTGCCTATCGCGCTTCGGACTTTATTGCGGAAACTGTGAAATCCGTATTGTCTCAAACATTTACTGATTTTAACGTCAAAATTGCAATTGATCCTCCTGACGATGACAGCCCTGACGGAACGTACGAAGCGCTCGAACCATTCCTGAGTGATCCGCGCATTCGGGTTTCAACAAATTCTGTCCGATTGGGATGGGCGGAGAACATAGACGCGCTGATTAAGTCTGTGGAAACCGAGTTCTATGTAATCCTGCCGCATGACGATCTTTGGCTGCCTAATTATTTGGAAACGCTTTTCCCTTTGGTTTGCGAAAACGCCGAAGCTTCGGTCGCTTATGCTGACCTAACCATGCTCGCGACCCCCCATCTTCCCAAAAGGGAAGTGGTTTTGCCGAGGAACGAGAGCCGGGGTCTACATTTGTTGAGATTCCACCTCCAAAACGCTCACGCGATGCCCTGGCGCGGAGTAACCCGTCGCTCCACAATTGCTACGACTGGAGGTTTTCCTTCCGACAACTATCTAGGCTTTGCTGTTGAGTGCGAATATGCGCTTGGTCTTCTTCATGCAGGTCGGGCGATTCACGTTCCAGAAACTCTGTATCAAAAACGCCTGTTCCGGAACGGGCGGGTCTCCGCGTCTAAAGAACGGCGCAAATTGCAGTCTGTGGAGCGGCGGTTTCAAGCTTGGGAACGGCACAAAGACGAAATGCTAAAACGCAGTGAACAGATGATTGTCGACCAAGATTTGGAACATGATATTGCGCTGCTGTGCCGAAGTGCGGCGTATGGCGCGATGGTCTCGAGGAGGTTCTCGATGGTTCGTCGTGGTTTGCTTTCAGGCGAGCCAGAGATACTTCAGAACGTGATTAAGGAATGCGGGCGTCTCGCGCATCCAATGGCTCCAGATGTGGTCGAAAAACTACAGCTCTTGATCGCCAAGTAGCTCGAGATTGGGCGCGCCTCTAAGTGGGCAATGGCGCGCAAATTTGCGCTATCAGAATTTCTTTCCGCAGATGCCTAAATAGCGGTTTGCGTAGCTTTGCGAAACGCGCTTGCCGCGCAAAGCAGACGGTCGGCACAGTGCTCAATTATATCTCCAAACAGAGGTCCTGATTTCGCCTGACCACTGGAAAACGCCCATCGCACATGGTGTCCACTCTAACGTTTGGCGGGGGACCAGAAATGTGAGCGCCGTCTTGGGTATTAGCTCTTTTGCCCGATCTTCGGCTCTGTGCCCGCGCGCATGCGGCGGATGTTGTCGCGGTGGCGCCAGAAGACGATGAGGGTCAGCGCAACGCCCAGCAGGAACGCGCTGTCGTGCCCAAGGACCACCATCCAGATGGTGGATATGCCAGCCGCAAACAGCGCTGCGAATGACGAGATGCGCGACATCGCAGCACCCAGTAGCCATGACAGGCAACATGCGAGGCCGACAGGCCATGCCAGCGCCAGCATCAGGCCAAGGAAAGTGGCGACGCCCTTGCCGCCTTTGAATTTGAGCCAGACAGGGTAGCAATGGCCGATGAAGGCCATGAGACCGGCAAGCTGTGCCGCGTCTTCGCCCGCAAGCGCGCGGGCCAGCAGCACGGCAACCGCGCCTTTGCCGCCATCCAGAAGCAGCGTCAGAACTGCGGCCTTTTTGGAGCCGGTGCGCAAGACGTTTGTCGCGCCGATATTGCCCGACCCGATGTCACGCAGATTGCCCAGCCCCATGACACGCGCAAGAACCATGCCAAAGGGGATCGACCCCATCAGATATCCGAGCACCGCCCAAAGCAGCAGGACGGTGGGGGTCGATTCTATGACGGGCATTTAGTCTCTCCGGTAGACGGCCTTTCCGGCCACATAAGTGGCGAGCACCTTACCCTGCATCTTGGCGCCGTCAAACGGCGTGTTCTTGGATTTGGACTGCAATTTGAAGCGATCCAGAATGAACGGTGCGTCAGGGTCAAACAAAACGAAATCCGCAGGCGCGTCTTGTTCGATGCGCCCCGATGTGAGGCCGAGGCGGTTGGCAGGGTTGAGCGCCATCGCCTTGAAGAGTTGCGGCAGGGTCAGATCGCCATTTTGATAAAGCTGCATCGCGGCCGGAAGCAGGGTTTCCAGCGCAACTGCACCAGAGGCGGCTTCTTCAAACGGCAGGCGTTTGGATTCTTCGTCCTGTGGTGTGTGCATCGAGCAGATGATGTCGATCAAACCGGATTTCACAGCCTCAACAAGCGCAAGGCGATCGGTTTCGGCGCGCAGGGGCGGTTTGATTTTGAAGAAAGTGCGGTAATCCGCAACGTCGAGCTCGTTCAGAGTCAGGTGGTGGATCGAAGTGCCAGCGGTGACGTCAAAGCCGTTTTTCTTGGCGCGTTCCAGCGCGGGCAGGGCGCGGGCGGCGGTGATCTGGTCGGCGTGGTATTTCACACCGGTCATTTCGACCAGTGCCAGATCGCGGTCCAAACCCATGCGCTCGGCCATTGGCGATACGGCAGGCAGGCCACGCAGGGCGGCGAATTTCGACGCGTTGGCAGCGGCGCCTGCGGAGAGAATGGGGTCTTGCGGGTGGCTCATGACCAGAGCGCCGTTGGCGCGGGCGTATGTCATGGCGCGGCTGAGCACCTTGTTGTTGGTAACGACGTGGTCGCAATCGGTGAAGGCAATGGCGCCGGCATCCATGAGAAAGCCGATCTCGGTCATCTCTTTGCCTTCGCGACCCTTGGTCAGCGCGGCCATTGGCACGACGTTGACGGGCGCGGCTTCGTTGGCGCGGCGCTCGACGAATTCCAGCACTTCGGGCGTGTCGATGGCGGGCAGTGTGTCGGGGCGGGTGACCATGGTGGTCACGCCACCTGCGGCAGCGGCCAGACCGGCGGTCTTGTAGCTTTCTTTGTGGCGCTCGCCGGGCTCACAAACTTTGACGCCGATGTCGACGATGCCCGGCGCGAGGCATTTGCCGCCGCAATCGATGGTGTCTTCTGCGGTTTCGCTGGCGTCGCCGTCGCCGAAGGCGGCAATCACGCCGTCGCGCACGAGCACCCAGCCGGGGGCGTCGCTGTCGCGGGCGGGGTCGATCAGGCGGGCGTTGGTGAAGAGTGTGGTCATGCGGGCTCTCCTTGTAAGGCGCGTGTGTGTTGGGGAAATAGGGCGATGGTCAAAGGTGGGCGGCTCATCGCGAGCCTCCAGCCTTGGCGGATTGGATGGCGGCGATGGTGGCCTCAGGGTCGGCCTGAAACTTGATCAGGTGTTTGTCACCTGAGTGAGTGACGATCTGCACAACCGAGCCCATTTTGTTAAGCTTGTCGATCGTGTCCAGACGAATGGATTTGGTTCCGGGGCCGAGGACGCGTTGGTTTGTAAGGTCCCAGCGCACGGCGAGTTCTTCGCTCATGAGATAGGCCGTGCGCACGCCTATGGCGGCAAGGCCACCCACGGCGCCGGTCCAGACGTGCGGATTGCCCATCGCCCAAAGCGCGATCATGCCAAAAGACATTGCGCCAGCGGCCAACCAAGCAGAGGCACGAATATAGGTCATGCGGTCAGCGGTGAAGCTTTGTGAGACGGTTTCGCCGCCGGCCAGAGTCGAGGTGGGGGCCATGCGGGCGGTGTCTTTGGTGCTCATGCTGTGGCCTCCTGTTTTTTGTAAGCGGTCACGGCGGCGTCAATTTTCTGTGCTACGTCGCGGCGGTCTTGCAAGTAGGGCATCATCATTGCGCCATGTGGTTGAAGGCGCAGGCGCACCGACCACCACATCCAGCTTTTGGCTGTGTCGCAGTCGGCGAGGGACATGGTCGCAGGTTCAGCTTCATCGGATGTATTCAGAAACAGAATGCGCCAGTTGGTCAGCACCCAATGGTCGTCGCGTCGCTGACGCCATTCGAAAACATCGTCAAACACAAACGCGTAAAAAACAGCCCCAAACAGTAGGCTTAGCGGCCACGCGAAAAGAGCACGATACTCGGTGAACGACACAAGGATCGGGTTGACGCAGGCCGCGGTGAGGATCGACACAAAAGCCAATTTGCGTAGAAAGACCGACAAGGCAGGTCGCCAGACTGCGATCAGTCGCTCGTCAGGGTGCAGGCGGATGTCGTCGGGCAGCGCGTCGGTCTGGCTCATGGGGCGTCCCCCCAGAGATAGAGCAGGCCCAGTGCCAATGCGGCGGCGGGCAGCGCAAGGATGGCCAAAAGCACGGTTTTGTAGGGATTGGCGCGGCGGGCGGGCGTGCTCGGCGGTGTCAGCGGCGCACCTTTCGCGGCTGCGCTTGGCAGCGGGTCATACCGCGCGCGGGTGCCTTCTTCCTTGTAGGTGCCAAGCCAGCGCAGCGGGCGGCGCGGCGACAGGGTCTGTTCCGTACGTCCGAAAGCTGAGGACAGCACCACAAGAACCCAGCCGCGTTGGGTTGACAGGCGGTTGCCATCTTCGCGCACGTCAGTTTCGGAAATGCCCAGACCCTGCACCATATAGCCGGGCAGGCCGAGGCCTTCGAGATCGCGCACGTTGAAGAGTTCGATATAGTCCTCGTCCAGCTCGTAAGCCCCAAGCGCGCTGAGCAGTGGCCAATCGATCACCTCGCCGTCGGCATCACTGACAGTTTCTCGGAAGGCGTCGATGTCCTCAGATGGCAGGTCGACGGCAAAGAGCCGCACCAGCCCGTGTTCTGAGGCAGAGACCCGCATACGATCAGCCTCCGATCCAGACGAAGAGTCCGACGAAGACAAACATGAGGACGAGGGCCACGGTTGCGACGCGGCCGCTCATTTTCGGGTCCTTGGGATCTTCCACCCTCAGACCTCGACCGGTTGGTTCGCGGCGGCCTCGGCGCGGCGCGCGCGCAGATTTTGCGCCAGAAGGTCCATCGCGGCGGCGCGCACCGCCACACCCATTTCGACCTGCTCCTGAATGACCGAGCGGGTCGGGTGGTCGGCGATCTCGCTGTCGATCTCGACTCCGCGGTTCATCGGGCCGGGGTGCATGATGATGGCGTCGTCTTTGGCATTGGCGAGTTTGGCCGCATCAAGACCGTAACGGTGATAATATTCCCGCTCTGACGGGATAAAACCGCCGTCCATGCGCTCTTTCTGGATGCGCAGCATCATCACGACGTCGACATCCTTGAGGCCTTCTTCCATATCCTCATAGATTTCCGCGCCGAATTCCTTGAAACTGGAGGGCACCAGTGTCGGCGGGCCGATCAGCCGCACGCGGTTTTCCATCTTGTTCAGAAGGATCAGATTGGAGCGGGCGACGCGGGAGTGGGCAATATCGCCGCAGATCGCCACGTTCAGGCGGTGAATGCGCCCCTTTTCGCGGCGGATGGTCAGCGCATCCAAGAGCGCCTGTGTCGGGTGTTCGTGGCGACCGTCGCCGGCGTTGAGCACCGCACAATTCACTTTCTGCGCCAGCAGGTCCACCGCGCCAGAATGTGGGTGGCGTACCACCAACAGATCGGGGTGCATGGCGTTGAGCGTGGTGGCGGTGTCGATCAGAGTTTCCCCCTTTTTGATCGAGCTGGCCTGCATGGCCATGTTCATGACATCCGCCCCGAGGCGCTTGCCAGCGATCTCAAAGCTCGCCTGTGTGCGGGTGGAGTTCTCGAAGAACATGTTGATCTGGGTCATGCCGGCGAGCACGTCTGAATGCTTGTGCGCCGTACGGGCTTGGTCGGCGTATGTGTCGGCCAAGTCGAGAATAGTGGTAATTTCGTCGGGCCGCAGGGGCTCGATCCCCAGAAGATGGTTGTGGCCAAAGGTCATTGGGGCTCTCCTTCTGTCTCGATCGGGACGCTTATATGTAGCTCATAAATGCGGGGCAAGCGCGGCTTATATGACTTGAGACAAACCTAACTTGAAATTCGTGAAAATCGGCAGGGAATCGCCGGTTTTTTGCCGGTCTTTCACCAGCTTGGCGGAACGGGTAGGGTCAGCGCATGGAATCGGCATTGGATTATTACGCGGCAGAGGCGCTTTTGGCCTGGCAAGTGGAGCTGGGCGCGACAGAAGCGATTCTGGATGCGCCGGTGAACCGCTATGAAACCCCCAAAGAAGCGCCCAAGGCCAAGGTGGCCGCACCTGTTGCCGCGGCGCAGTCTGCGCCTGTCAAACAGGTTGAGGTGGACGCGGTTGCCGAGGCCAGAAAAGCCGTAAAAGGCGTTTCCGATCTGGATGGTTTGCAGAGTGCGTTGACGGCGTTTGAGCTTTGCGAGCTGAAACGCGGCGCGCGCAATCTGGTGTTTGCGGATGGCAATCCTGCGGCCCGGGTGATGATCATTGGCGAAGCCCCTGGCCGCGACGAGGACCGCGAAGGTAAGCCGTTTGTGGGTCCTGCCGGAGATCTGCTTGATCGGATGTTCGGAGCGATCGACATGGGCCGCGATGTGCCGCTGTCCAAGGATGCGATCTACATCACCAATGTTTTGCCGTGGCGCCCGCCCCAGAACCGCGATCCAAAGCCCGCCGAAATCGCCATGCTGCGTCCGTTTTTGGAACGGCACGTAGAGATCGTTGCGCCAGATGTGATTGTGGTGATGGGAAATATCGCCTGTGAGGCCGTTCTGGACCGGCGCGGGATCACACGGATGCGCGGCGAATGGGCCGAGGCTTTTGGCAAGCCGGTGATGCCGATGTTTCACCCGGCATATTTACTGCGCCAGCCCCTTGCCAAGCGCGAGGCTTGGGCGGATTTGCTGAGTTTGAAGGCCAGGCTGGAGGACACCGCGTGAGCAAACCCGTGAAGGTTTTGGCGTTTTCCGATCTGCACCGAGCGGCGCCTGCGGCGCGAAAACTGGTTGAGATGAGCCGCGACGCCGACGTGGTGATCGCGGCAGGGGATTTTACCAATCACCGCAAAGATCTGGCGGGTGCGATGGCGTTGCTGGACGGTTTGAGAACGCCAGTGGTGATGGTGCCGGGCAACAACGAAAGCGAAGACGAGTTGCGCGCGACCGCCCCTGAAGGTGCCATTGTGCTGCACGGCCAAGGGGCCGAGGTGGCGGGGCTGCGGTTCTTCGGGCTGGGTTACGCCGTGCCGGTCACGCCGTTCAAGGACTGGTCCTGTGATCTGACCGAGGCACAAGGCGCTGAGATGTTGGCCGAGTGCGGGGACGTGGACGTGTTGATTTCGCACTCACCGCCCAAGGGCGTTGTCGATGTAACCTCGCAGGGCCTGTCGTTGGGGTCGACGTCGGTTCTGGACACGATTGAGCGGCTGCAGCCACCGTTGGTGGTGTGCGGACATATTCATGATTGTTGGGGGCAAAGCGCGATGGTTGGCGCAAGTCGCGTGGTGAACCTTGGGCCGGTTGGCATGTGGTTTGAGATTGAGCCAAAAGGATAAGGCGGCATGAGCAGGATTGACGAGAGCAAAGAGTTTATCCCAGTGCGGATTGCGGTTTTGACGGTGAGTGATACGCGGTCTCTGGCCGAAGACCGGTCCGGGGACACGCTGGTGGCGCGGCTGGAAGCGGCGGGTCACACGCTCGCGGATCGCAAGATTGTTCAGGATGAGCGCGATGTGATTGCCGATCAACTGCGCGAATGGTGCGCATCTGATGCGGTGGACGTGATCATCTCGACCGGTGGCACGGGTCTGACGGGGCGCGATGTGACCGTTGAGGCGCACCGCGACGTCTATGAAAAAGAAATCGAAGCCTTTGGCACCGTGTTCACCATGGTCAGCATGCAAAAGATCGGCACCAGTGCCGTGCAAAGCCGGGCCACCGGCGGCGTGGCGTTGGGCACCTATCTGTTTGCGTTGCCGGGCAGCACGGGGGCCTGCAAAGACGCTTGGGACGAAATTTTGAAGTGGCAGCTCGACTACCGTCACAAGCCCTGCAACTTTGTAGAGATCATGCCACGGCTTGACGAACACATGCGGCGCAAGTGAGCACGGCGACGGGCCGCAGTATTTTGCAACTTTTTTCGACGGATTGCGCGGGCAGCTGCGTATCACCCTAAGTTGCCTTGGCATTTGACCGTGTCAGGCGCATCATACGGACTGAGCATCGCAAGGGGAGACGACGCCAGATGCGGTTTTTACGACAGAGCCTAACTGGGCTATTCCTGTTGTCTCTGACAGCGGGGCTTTTGTTATATGCGGGCAACTTGGTGCGTGGCGCGGTGGAAGACCGCTTGTCGCGTGACAACGCCGGCCCGCCCGCCCGCGAACGGGTGTTTTCAGTAAATGTTGTCGAGGCGGCGCTGAGCAGCGAGGCGCCGGAATTGGTGGCGTTTGGTGAAGTGCTGTCGCGGCGGTCTTTGGAAATCCGCGCGTCGGCGTCCGGATCGATTGTGCAACTGGCAGAGAATTTCGAAGAAGGTGCGCGGGTGAATGCGGGGGAACTGTTGGTGCAGGTCGACCCGAGCCGCGCCCGCTTTGCGCTTGAGCGGCTGTCCAATGATTTGCTGGATGCCGAGGCGGAAGACCGTGATGCGGTGCGCACGCTGACCTTGGCGCAGGATGAGCTGGCGGCGGCAGAGGCCCAGCTGGCATTGCGCCAGAAAGCGTTTGACCGACAGCAAGATTTGCAAGCGCGCGGCGTTGGCACGGCATCGGCGGTGGAAACCGCCGAGTTGGCTTTGTCGTCCGCGCGGCAGTCCGTATTGGGCAACAGGCGGGCCTTGGCGCAAGCTGAGGCAAGGATTGATCAGGCGGAGACGCGGATGAACCGCAACCGCATTGCCTTTGCCGAGGCTGAAAACGATTTGGACGACACCATCATCCGTGCGGATTTCACGGGCACCTTGTCAAACGTGTCCGCGGTCGAGGGCGGTCTGGTGTCGATGAACGAGCGGCTTGCAACATTGATTGACCCGTTGTCGCTGGAAGTCGCCTTTCGGGTGTCCACACCACAATATGTCCGGCTTTTGGATGAGACAGACCAGTTGCATCAATCCGAGGTGACGGTGTCGCTGGACGTGATGGGCACGGATTTGCAGGCAACCGGCGTGATCACCCGCGATGCGGCGGCGGTGGGAGAAGGACAGACCGGACGGGTTCTGTATGCGCGTTTGGACGGGGCACGCGGTTTGAAACCGGGCGATTTTGTCACCGTGCGCGTAAAAGAGCCGGCGCTGGATCGCGTGGTGCGGCTTCCGGCGATGGCGCTTGATGCAGCAGGCACCGTGCTGGTTGTTGGTGATGAGGACCGGTTGCAGTCCATTCAGGTCAATCTGGTGCGCCGTCAAGGCGACGAGGTTCTTGTCCGCGGCCGCGAACTTGAAGGGCAAAAGGTTGTCACGCGGCGCACACCTCTGTTGGGGGCAGGCATCAAAGTGAAGCCGATAGATGCGGCCAGTCCGATGCCAGCGCAAGCCGAGACGGTTGAACTGAGCGACGAAGAACGTCTGAAGTTTGTGACGGCCATCGAGGCCAATGACCGCATTCCGGGCGACGTCAAAAAGCGCATGCTGAAGGCGCTTGACCAACCGCAGGTGCCTGCGCGGATGGTCGAGCGGTTGCGCGCCCGGATGGGGGGCTAACGGATGCGGGAGATCGGAGCGCGCGCCGGTGGCATCCTGAGCTATTTCACCCGTCACGCGACGGCTGCAAACCTGTTGCTGGTGGTGCTTATCCTGGCGGGAATTGCTGCTGTGCCCCGCATGCGGGCGCAGTTTTTTCCGGATGTCATTGTTGAGACCGTCACGGTTTCGGTGAGATGGGATGGCGCGGGCGCGGAAGACGTTGATGCCGCCATTGTGCAGGTGATGGAGCCGGCGTTGCTGGCGGTGGAAGGCGTTGAAAGCACGGCGTCACGATCCACCGAAGGGTCCGCCCGGATCACGCTGGATTTTGAGCCCGGCTGGGATATGGCGCGTGCCACGGATGAGGTGCAGGTCGCTGTGGACACGGTGACGACCTTGCCGGAAGAGGCGGACGATCCGGTTGTGCGGCGCGGGGCTTGGCGGGATCGGGTCACGGATGTGGTGATCACCGGACCCGTTGGGATCGATCAGATCGCGCGATTTGCCGATGAATTTGTCGTGCGTCTGTTTGCCGAGGGTGTCACTCGTACAACTATTCGCGGGCTTGCCGAGCGCGAAACCGTGGTTGAAGTGTCTTCGGTGGACCTGATCACCCATGACATCACGTTGGCCCAGATTGCCGACGCCATCGCCCAAGAGGTCAACGCAGATCCCGCAGGCGATGTCACCGGCGCCGCGGCAAGGGTGCGCACCGGCGTGGAAAAGCGCGCGCCTGACGAGATTGCGGCCATTGCGCTGCGCTCCAACCCTGATGGCACAAAGCTGACGGTGGACGACGTGGCCACGATCCGCGTGGACGGTGTGGATCGCAACCGCAGCTATTACGTGGGCGAAGATCCGGCGATTTCTATTCGGGTGGATCGCACCAGTTCCGGTGACGCCATCACCATGCAAACCAAGGTCGAAGAGGCCGCCGCCGAGCTGCAGTCGACCTTGCCGCAAGGTGTTGAATTGCAGCTGATACGCACCCGCGCCGAGGCCATAACCGGCCGCTTGAACATTCTGGTGGACAATGGCGCGATGGGGTTGGTCCTTGTGGTGGTGCTGCTGTTTTTGTTTTTGAACGCACGCACGGCGTTCTGGGTGGCGGCGGGCATTCCGACCGCAATGCTGGCCGCTGTGGCGTTGATGTATCTGGCGGGGTTGACGATCAATATGATCTCGCTGTTTGGCCTGATCATTACGCTCGGCATTGTGGTGGACGACGCCATCGTGGTCGGCGAGCACGCTGACGCGCGCTCGCGGCGATTGAACGAACCACCGTTGGTGGCGGCGGAAAATGCTGCGCAACGCATGGCGATGCCGGTGTTTTCTTCTACCTTGACCACGATCATCGCGTTTTTTGGCCTGACTGTGATTTCCGGCAGGTTTGGTGAATTGATTGCCGACATTCCGTTTACGGTTGTCGTTGTCCTCGCTGCGTCGCTGGTGGAATGTTTTCTGATCCTGCCACACCATATGGCACACGCTTTGAAACACACCGCCAAGGAGCATTGGTACGACGTGCCCAGCCGTATCGTGAATCGCGGGTTCCGTTGGGTGCGAGACACGCTGTTCCGCCCATTTATCCGATTTGTGGTCTGGGCGAGGTATCCGGTGGTTGCGTTGGCCATTGTGGTTTTGGCCGCGCAGGCGGCGCTGTTTATCAATGGGGACGTCAAATGGCGGTTCTTCAACGCGCCAGAGCGTGGCTCGGTGACCGGCAATTTCGCGATGTTGCCCACGGCCACGCGTGAAGACAGTCTGCAAATGATGCGCGAAATGCAGCGCGCCACCGAAGAGTTGGGGCGCGAATACGAAGAGCGACACGGGCGCAACCCGCTGGACTATGTGATCGCGGAGATCGGCGGCAACGCGGGGCGGACTTTGCCGGGGGCGGAATCGCTTGATCCGGACCTTTTGGGATCCATTTCGATCGAGCTGATTGATGCCGACCTGCGCCCCTATTCGAGCTTTGCCTTTGTCGGAGAACTGCAAGATCGTGTTGCGCGTCACCCGCTTGCGGAAACCGTGAGTTTTCGCGGTTGGCGGTCGGGCCCAGGCGGAGATTCGTTGGATGTAGAGTTTTTTGGCGCCGGCAGCGACACGCTCAAGGCCGCAAGCGAAGCGTTGAAGACAGCGTTGATTGATTTTGCCGAAGTCTCGGCCGTGGAAGACAATCTGAGTTATGACAAAGAAGAGATTATTCTAGATTTGACGCCACAGGGTCGAGCGCTTGGGTTCAATATCGATGCGTTGGGCCGCGTTCTGCGCCACCGCTTGAACGGCATTGAAGCAGCGACCTTTCCGGATGGACCGCGCAGCGCGGCGATCCGGGTGGAATTGCCGGAAGGCGAATTGACGGCGGATTTCCTCGAAGGCTCGCTGATGCGCACACCGCAGGGGGCCTATGTGCCGCTGGCGGATGTGGTGACGGTGCAAAGCCGAACAGGGTTTTCAACGGTGCGCCGAGAGAACGGCGTGCGGTTGATCAATGTCACCGGCGACATATCCGAAGACGATCCCGCGCGGGCAGAATTCATCATGGCGCAACTGCGCGACGATATCCTGCCAACGATTGCCAGCGAAACGCAGATCGAATGGCGCCTGTCGGGGTTGGCTGAGCAGGAGGATGATTTTCTCAACGATGCGCGCACGGCGTTGATCCTGTGTCTGGCGGGGATTTACCTTGTGCTGGCATGGGTATTCTCTAGCTGGACAAGACCGGCGGTGGTCATGGCGATCATTCCATTCGGGCTGGTGGGCACCATTTACGGGCATCACATGCACGATGTGCCACTGAGCATGTTTACGGTGGTGGGCCTGTTGGGCATGACCGGCATCATCATCAACGACTCGATTGTTCTGGTCACCACGATTGATGATTACGCCCAGGATCGCGGACTTGTACCCTCGATCATTGATGGCGCGGCAGACCGTTTGAGGCCCGTGTTCCTGACCACCGCGACCACGGTTTTGGGGCTTGCACCACTTCTGTTTGAACGCTCTCAGCAGGCGCAGTTTCTCAAACCAACGGTGATCACGCTGGTCTATGGTTTGGGATTTGGCATGGTGCTGGTGTTGCTGGTGGTGCCGGCGTTGCTTGCAATGCAGTCCGACATCGGGCGACAGGTGACTGCGGTGCGACGCGGTCTACAGGCTCCGGGGTTGCGGGGGATCGTGACCACAGCAGGTGTGGCCGTGGCTGGCTGGCTGGTGGCGACACTGGGCTGGATGGTGGTCTTTGGCGAGGTCTTGCCCGCGCTTGTGAATGTGGTGCCGGTTCTGGCCACAGTCAGCGGGCCGTTTGCGGCGCTGGGTGTATTTGTGGCGGGGGCCTTTGCGGTGACAGCGCTGGCATTCGCGTTTGGCGCGCTTGGCATTGCGTTGCGCCGTCGATCCGCCTCAGCCTGAGCAGCCGCGAATGTCGACGGCGTGCGCCGCACCCAAAACGGTAAACCGCAGGCCGGAACGGTCCAGAATGAACGGCGTTTCGTCCACATGCATCATCTCGGTTTCCGCAATCAGCGTGTTGCCTTGACGTGTTGTGGTCGCTTCGGCCACCCAGATATGGGGATCACCGGCCTCGATCACGGCCACTTCGCGGCCGCCCGCATGCGGCATTTGGATTGTCGCCCGAAGGCGCAGCCCGTCCGCGGTTGGGCTGACACGGCAGGTCACCGTGCCGACATGTGCGTCTTTTTGTGACAATGGCTGGTCATTCAAAGCGGCAGCGATGCGGCCGTCAGGTTTGCCAACGGGTGGCAATTCGGCCTTGATCCGCAGCGTTTGAGGCACGCAGATGTCGCGGCAAACGCCAATCTCCAACTGGGCTTTCAGCGTCATTGTCTTACCGGGATTTTGCGGGGCAATCTTCACGGGCAGAATGACTTCCTGACTATAGCCGACAGACCGCATGCCGTTCTGGTCGAAGACTTCAGGCGTCGGCCAGCTGAGCTCAACGTCATCCATATTGCGGGAGCCGCGCCACGTGATGCGCGGCGGGATGCCTGCGTCACCGGGCGCGCGCCAGTAGGTTTTCCAGCCTGGATTGAGCGAGATCTTGAGAGCCGCGGTGTGGGTGCCATCCGCGTTGCGCCAACCCTGCAAAACCTCAGCTTGCACAACCTGATCATAGGATTGTGCCAGCGATTGCGTGGCCATGAAACAAAGGGAAACGGCGGTCATGAGGGTGGTGCGTATCATGCTACAGACATGGGACACTTGCTGATCAATGCCAATACACAATCGGGCGAGAATTGACACAGGTTCTGAAACAAAGCGGGCTTACGTGAGTGGTGGCTCTTGCGTGGAGGACGCTCGCGCCACATGTTGGAAAGAACAGAAGTCAGCAGACGAAGGGGCCATCGGTGCAGGACGAAACAGAAACCACAGACAGTCTTGATCTGACCGGACGCTTGTTGATCGCGATGCCGGGAATGGGTGACCCGCGATTTGCCCATTCGGTGGTGTTTCTCTGTGCCCACTCAAAAGACGGCGCCATGGGGTTGATCGTGAACAAGGCGATTGATGGCATGCGCTTGTCTGCGTTGCTGGATCAGCTGTCGATCACGCTTGCGCGCCCCGAGTTGGACAGCGATCTCTACTTTGGCGGACCCGTGGAAACTGGCCGTGGTTTTGTGTTGCATACACCGGACTATGTGTCCGATCTCAACACTCTGATGGTCAGTGACGACTTTTCAATGACCGCAACGCAGGATGTGCTGGAAGCGATTTCCGTCGGCGCAGGACCAACGCGTTCGTTTATGGCGCTTGGATATGCCGGTTGGGGGGCAGGCCAGCTCGAGCGAGAAATCGCGGACAATGGCTGGCTGACGTGTGATGCGCCGGTGGATCTGGTGTTTGACATGCCAAATGGTGACAAATGGGCGGCGGCTCTCAAGACGCTGGGAGTGGATCCGGTGAGCCTTTCGGCCGCCGCAGGCCGGGCCTGAGCAACAGCGCCGCACCGGATCAGCGCCATGCCCGGAACGCTCGGCGCAAGCCGCGGCTTCTTTCTGGCCAAAAATACCCAAAATCCAACAGGTGCAGGGTTTCGCATCGGCAGACATGGGGTATTATACAGCTGCTGCAAATGCGGCTTCGCTTTTTTGCCGAAACCCTCATTGGGTTCGGGTGAATCACTTGACGCTCCCCGCAAACAGGCCTAAAGACGCGAAACGAAATTCCGGGCGCGGCCTTGGCGGCGCCCATTTGCTTTGACGGGGTCGTTATCCCCGTAGACCGTAAAACGAGGATGAGCCCATGTCGCGCCGCTGCGAATTGACCGGAAAAGGCCCGATGACGGGCAACAATGTTAGCCACGCCAAAAACCGCACCCGTCGCCGGTTTTTGCCAAACCTGAACGACGTGACCCTGCAGTCCGAGACCCTCGGCCGTGGCGTAAAACTGCGCATTTCTGCTGCAGCGCTGCGCACAGTGGATCACCGTGGCGGTCTGGACGCGTTTCTGGCAAAAGCCAAAGACAGCGAGCTGTCCGACACCGCGCTGAAAGTCAAAAAAGACATCGTCAAAGCCCAGGCCGCAAACGCCTAATCCCTTTGAACGTCTAAAGTTTTAGCGGCCTCGCCATATTTGGTGGGGCCGCTTTCTTTTGTCACGTTGCTCCCGACATCAGCGCGTGTATACCAGACGGATGACTGATCGCTTACGCATGATGCTTTCGTGGCTCACCGTGCTGGCCCTCGTGTTGACGGGCCATGCCATGGCGGTCGCACGGGGTATGCCGGGCGCTGCGGGCTATGCGGAATATTGCATAAACGACATGGCCGTTATGGTTGCCGTGGATGCCGACGGCAATCCAACAGGCGAGAGCCATATCTGTCCCGATGTCAGCCTGTCTTTGTTGAATATGGTGTGGCCGGAGGAGCCGATTGTTTTGGTGCCGGCGCAACAGATGCGCAAAGCCACTGCAGCCGACCCTGCGTTTGTTGAAGTGATTCGACATATAAAGGCCACGGCGCGTGCCCCGCCTGTCCGGACTTAAGACCCATCGTTTTTCTTAAGACCCACAAATTGGACAGGAGACACAAAGATGTCCTTGAAAGTAATCACCCGCGCGGCGCTTGCCGCAACCGTTATTGCAGCTGCTGGTCCTGCACTGGCTGAGATCAAAATCGAAGACGCTTACGCCCGCGTTTCGACCCCGATGTCGAAATCTGCTGCTGCCTTTATGATCATCGGCAATGATGGTGACACGGCGGACCGTTTGGTCGATGTCATCTCCGGCATCTCCAAGCGCACAGAACTGCACACCCATAAAGACGACGGTAACGGCAATATGTCGATGGTGCACGTCGAGGAGGGGTTTGAAGTCCCCGCGGGCGGCGAGCATGTGTTGATGCGTGGCGGAGATCACGTGATGTTCATGGGACTCGGCAATGGTCTCGCACATGGCGACGTGGTGCCGCTGACTCTGGTGTTTGAGAAGGCCGGTGAAATCTCGATCGAGGTGACCGTGGATCTTGAGCGCAAGCCAGAGCATGGCAAGATGATGAAACATGGCCACAAAGACCACTAGGGCTTCGTGACATGCCGTATGGGGGTCGTCCTTTCGGGGGCGGCCCTATTTTTGTGCGCGGGCCAATTCGTCGGCGACCCATTGCGGCACGACCTCTGTGGCGGGGCCAAAACGGGTCTCGGCAAAGCGGGATACGCCAGCAGAGGGGTCCAGATTAAGCTCAACAGTATGAGCGCCAAAGTGATCCGCTTCGGCCACGAAATTGGCGGCAGGATAGACCTCGCCGGAGGTGCCGATAGAAACAAAGACGTCGGCCTGCGACAGCGCCTCGCTGATGACATCCATGCCATAAGGAATTTCACCAAACCAGACGACATCCGGGCGTGTGGCCTGTTGCTTACAGCGCGGGCAGGGGTCGGTGACCGACATAACCGCAGGCGCCGGCCAGCGGTGTTCACACGCATTGCATAGCGCACTGTCCAAGGCGCCGTGCATGTGCAGCACATTGCGGTTCCCGGCCGCCTCATGCAGTCCGTCAACGTTCTGGGTCACAATGAGTACCTCCCCCTGCAAATCGACCTCAAGTCGGGCAAGGGCCGCGTGGGCCGCATTGGGGCTCGCCGCGGCGGCATTGGCGCGGCGGGCGTTGTAAAAGTCCATCACCAACTCGGGATTGCGGGCGAAGCCTTCGGGGGTTGCGACGTCGTTAAGGTCATATTTGGTCCAGAGGCCATCGACGTCGCGAAAGGTGCCAAGCCCGCTCTCGGCGCTGATGCCGGCTCCTGTGAGGATCACGATTTTTGGGGTCATTTACAGGCTCCGGGTTGGAAGGGTTTGAGCATTTGAAGACAGGCGCGTAGCATTCTGAAACAGCTTTTGAGCAGAATATGTGAGATTACAATGGTGCAAAAAATCCTGTTTGTCTGTCTTGGAAATATCTGCCGCTCGCCGGCCGCAGAGGGTGTGTTTCGGGCAATTGCGCCAGAGGTTGACACCGATAGCGCCGGTACGGGTGGCTGGCATGTCGGAGAGCCGCCCTATGGGCCGATGCAGACCGCTGCGCAGGCGCGGGGTGTTGATTTGTCGGACCTGCGTGCACGCCAGTTCAGTGCAGAGGATTTTACCCGGTTCGACCTGATCATCGGCATGGATGATGCCAACATCGCCGAAATTGAGCGTTTGCGCCCACGCGGCAATCAAACGCCGGTTCGATTGTTTACCGACTATGCGCCACAAAGCGGTGCCAGCGCGGTGCCGGATCCTTACTACACGCGGGATTTTGAAGGCACTCTTACGTTGATTGAAGAGTGCGCTAAGGGGTTGCGTGGGGTTCCGTAGGTCCGCGAGATTTTGGGTTTCTCGAATCTGAGCGCACAAGCGTCATTCTTCGAGGATGCGCAGACTGTCCTGTAGCCAAGGGAAGCGTTCGACGCCCGGTGTAATCAGGTGTTGCTGGATCAGACGGCGCATGGTTTGCGCGACGTCACGCGGCACAGTATCCGCCCAGTCCTCGCCAGCGAGCAATGAAATGCTGCGGGAGAAAGGCGCAAAGGGCAGGGGGTGCGCGTCGACTTTTTCATGAAACCGTGCCGCGCGCAGAAAGCCGAACGGCGTGGTTATCGCCCAGCCAATGCCGCGCGACACCATGGCAATGAGCGACGGGTTAGAGGCGATTTCAAACCGGTTGGGTGGATCAAATTGCGCCCGCTTGAGGTGGGCTTCGATCTGGCGGGAAATCAGCTGTTCGCGGCCATATCGCAGCATCGGAAGATCGCGAAGTGCGGGCATCGGATCGCTGCCCGGTGCCACCAGTCCAGCAGGTGTCACGAGGATAAACGGATCACGTGCGAGCGGATATTCGGAAACCCCGTCAATGACTTCTCCGGTTGAGGCCGTGACGCCGAGGTGCAGGTTGCGGCTTCGCAGGGCGTCGGCGATTTCATGGCTCGGTGCGGTGATCAATCGAAACTGACAGCGAGTCATCGATTCCGCCAGAGTGGTGACAAGTCGCGGGGTCAGATCGTTGTCGAAATCGTCGATGATGCCCATGGACAGTTGCGTCAGGTGGGTCAGGTCCATCACTGAAAGTTCAGATTGCGCCAGCCGAAGCTGGGCCAGAACCGTGGAGGCGCGGGCGAGATAAGCGCGCCCCGCAGGGGTGAGTTGCATCGGTCGTTTGCCGTGATCCAGCAAGTCGCTGCCAAGGGCGGTTTCAAGATTGCGTATTTGCTGGCTGACGGCGGGTTGCGACAAGCCGGTGGTGCGGGCAGCCTGCGCCACAGATCCGCTGGCGGCCAAGGCCTCAAACACCTCTAACCCGCGTAGGGTTACGCCTTTCATCAACATGTCACCTGCTCCGCTGGATTTGTCATTTGTGAATTCAGCGGGCGGGGTTGGTCAAGCTAAGAATTAGCGAAGATGCCCACAGGAGGCTGAAACCACGGACCCAAAATCTTTGTAGCGTAGCCAGAATTTCTCATGGCTGCCGTTGCTGGATTGGCGGATTTCCTGCGCTTTGTGCGGGTCACTGAAAAAGCTGGCCGCGAGTTTTTGATCAGAGCGCGACAGGCTTTGATTGGCGACTTGTTGAATGCAGCGACATACAGAGCGCGTCGCCCCACCTCGGTCGGACTTCAGGCAGGCGCGCGAGACGGTGCCCGCGTCGGACGCGGAAGGGATCGTCAGGAACAGGACTGCGCCCGCAATTGCGGCGCCTAGGAGCGATTTCATTTGTGCCTCTCATCCGGATCTATGGTGCCCGGTCTTTGCCTCAAGTCGGTCGCGGCGGTTGCCCGATTGTCGGTGTCGTTCCGGCCACGCTTGTCGTGCAGTATGCGCAAACTGGCTCACGGTTGCAATCGGGGCGGGACAGGTGTTGTCTAAAATGTCACCCATAGCCCGAGTTTGAGTTTTGTACGCTGATCCGGGGACAGAACCGCCGCGCCAACAAGGTGCATGTTCTCGCGGATCTGAAAGGCCATTGTCGGGGTCAGCATGGTGCGAACGGCCCTACCGGTTTCTTTCACGGCGGTGACTTGCACAAAGGTTTTCGTCTTTGGAGACCACGACAGGCCCAGCGTGGCTTCTGTTTTAATTACAGTGGCTTGAAGTGCCAGCACATGGGCGGCTGACGTATCGATTGTGAGCCATCCGGAGCGGCGCAACAGCGTAAGATCGCGCCCCCAACTGAGTTCTGGCCGTACCGCATACCCGACACCCTTTACCGTGCTTTGTTGCCCGAAACCCAACGAGAGTGCGACGCGAGATGACCGGCCTTTCCAAACCGGACGGCGCAGAAAAATGTAGGATTTTCTGTAGCCGAGCCCATCGGCACCTGTGTCAAAGCCCATGGTCCAGTCGCGTTTCAGGCCACGTTCATAATAGACAGAGGCAAAGGCCTGAGACAGATTTCCGGCGTCGCGCGGTGCCTCGACGCTGACGCTCATGAACTGCTCGCCCGGCGGCCTGGGCCAGGGACCAGCCTGAACCGCCGGAGCGAGCGCGAGGATTACCAATACCAATAACTTCATGAACACCTCGCGGTTCATGATTTGTTAAATAGGGTGAATATTTGGTTAATAACACCCGTTATGCGGGTATGGAATTCCTGTAGCCATCGAGGCAAGGGGTGGTCTAAGCTGGAGGAAGCAAGGGAGGAAGCCATGCCGAAAATCGCACAGGGTGCCGAGCTGCAAACCGTGATCACCACGTTTGAAATGACACCGGGCACGTGTCAGGATCTGATGGACGCGTTGACCGATGCTTATGACAGCTTTATCTCCAAACAGCCGGGATTTATTGCGGCAGGGCTGCATGTTAACGACGCGCAGACGCGTATCGCCAACTACTCGCAGTGGCGACGGCGCGAGGATTTTCAAGCGATGTTGCGGACGGAAGAGATGCGTGAGCGCAATCGCAAAATTAATCTGTTGTGCCGAAGTTTTGAGCCGGTCATGTACGAGGTGGCCGCCGCTTTTTAATGAGCCAAAGGAAGAGTTCCTATGTATCAGCATATCCTAGTGCCAGTGTCGTTTGATGAAGACCACAATACCACTGCAGCGCTTGCCGTTGCCGGACAGTTGGCAACAGAGGGTGTTCGGATGACGCTGCTGCATATCATGCAACAGGTGCCGAAATACGCTGTAAACTATATTCCGGCAGGGTTTCAGGACGAGGCGCAGCGCGCGATTGAGGCCAGTCTTGAGACGCTGGGTGCGGAATTGCCGCATGCGAATGGGGTCGTCATCGAAGGTCCGGTGGGCAAAAGTATTCTCAAATGGGCGGAAGCCAACGAAGTTGACTGCATCATCGTCGCGTCACATCGCCCAAGCGTGCAGGATTATATTTTGGGCAGCACCGCCACCCATGTGGCACGTCATGCGCGATGCGCGGTACATCTGGTGCGGTGATCCGGTGTATTTCGGTTTTCGGGGCGCCTGAGGCAAAGATTGAAATTGGAGGTAAGGGATTGCAAAGTTATACTAAATTGCTGTCCGTAGCGGTTTTGGCCGCAGGTATTTTGGGCGCGTCCAATACGGTGGCGGAAGAGGGAGACATGGGCTTCTCCAGAAGCCAGACAGACCGCGCAGTCGCTGCATTCAAGAAAGGCACGGAGGGCTGCATGCAAGCGCCGCCAGTGTTCCGGGTGGACTGTTTTCAGCACGCTTACGTCAGCACAGTGCGGGTGGTTGCCAACGCTTCGGCCTATTGGGAGGCAGAGGTGGCGCTGACGCGCGTGAACCGGACCCTCTATCAATTTGTGCGGGCCAATACTGATCGCTCTTTGGGCAAAGAGAAGTTTGGCTCGTTTAAGTCCCGTGCCATTAACGAGGCGGTTCTTGGGCAGGCGCAGGCGCTTTATGCGGATTCCGTGGACAAGGCTGTGGCGATCATGCGGGGCGGCAGTTCGAGCGAGTTAAAGTATTTTCAACCGCTTGCGGATGCCGTGGAAGCAACGCGCGACGGGCTGCGCTGACCCTGAGGGAAAGAGGGTTAATTATTGGATTCTCAGGACTTTCGGGCTGCGGTATCGCATCGGCAACACGTCGGTAATGCGTCGGTGGTGATTTTGGGTGGTCAGGGTCGTTAACGTTGTTGGAGGTGTCGACGCCACGGGCTTCATGTGCGCTTCGCAGCTGAGTCCTTTCACGTCGTCGCGCTTGCATTGACCGTGTGCGGAGCCAGGTCCAAAGCTGAGAACGCCGTGGTTGCCGTGATTGACGGGACGCGCCGGACGGTTGTTACTGTCGCCGCCGGATTGTCGATTTACTGAGCGATGCGGGAGGGCAGAAACATACTCAATCAGACAAAGCGAGTTGCAACCTCTTGATTAAAGACGCTTTTGGTTGCAAAAACTCTGGCAACGTACCGCAAATACTTTTTCGACCCATCCATTTTGGCGGTAAAACTCAGATAAGGTTTTTCATTGGAAAACTTGGTTAACCCGAACCCAAAGAAAATCTCCCAAACGAGAGCTGAGATTCAAATTAGGATTTTGGACTCGTTCAATCATTTGATCTTTGAATTTTTTCCGGAGCACTATGAGGTGCCTGTGTCAAAAGACGCCCTTGCCGGTCTTATATCGAGTGATGGAAAGTTCCCGTCACCTGCTGTTTTTGCTTTGCATGGCGCTTTGGTGAAAGCAGCGCTTGAAGACGATCTGTCAAATATCCCAGCGCTGTATCGCACCTTGACTGACATGGTTGACCGGGGGGCGTTTTCCAGACGGGACATTTGCGTCACCCCGCTGTCCGCCCCTCCCTTTCACAAGGACGATCTGAAGCTACTATCCGAGGCCTACTCCGATGACGTTGGTCTGACCACCGACCTACAGCCCCCTTCTTTGCTAGAAACGAAAACCGCAGTTCAGATGATTGAGCAGGCGGTCGAACTGCTGTCGTCCGCGGGCGCTGCGTGGGTGGAAGAAATGACTTTGCTTGCCAATGAGGTGGTGCTTGCCGTTCCGGGCCCCAAAGCGCTCTCTTCATTTGGTGGCGCCGCAGTTTTTGATGCCTTTGGGTCGGTCTTGATGAACCCGAGAATGCTGCACGACACACCATCAACCGCACTCTCGTTGGTCCACGAAACTTCGCATCAACAGATGTTTTTGTTTCACTTAGATGATCCCGTAATTCTGAATGACGAAAAAGCCGTCTATCAATCGCCTTTGAGAAAGCAGTCCAGACCAATGGAAGGCATTTTTCATGCGATGTGGGTTTCCGGCAGGATGGCGCAAGCTGCAAACGACATAATGGTTTCTGCTCCTCCAGAGGATGCGGTGCTTTCCCTGTCTCAACTCAAAGACACCGCGATCACCGGCTTTCGCGATTGCGCGGAAACGGTAGCCGAACACGGAGTGTTAAGCGAATTTGGCACCAAGCTGTTCACGGATGCCCGAGATGCCGTAGATGAGCTCTAGCGGTCTCAACATCGGTCAAAAGATACTGGATGTGGCGAGAACCCAACCGGACGCCGTAGCAGTGGAGTGGGAAGGCCAAACATATACGCGATCAGACGTTTTGGCCGCTGCTGCCAATCTGGGTGCCTTTTTCCAACAAGCAGACATTAACCCCAATCAGGCTGTGGCTGTGATCTCTGCAAATCCATTGCGCGGGATAGAGGCCATGATGGCTTTGTGGTCCCAAGGCTCGCCGACGTTGTTTCTGGACCCCCGCCAACCTCTGAAAGACATTTGTGGTTCTCTAGAGCGCGCTGAGGTAGACATCGCCTTTAGCGACATCAAGAGCCTGACAAGATCAGAGATAATTCACGCCCTACCTGACCGAAATTCGCGCTCTGCAGCGGAAAATCCGCTGGATTTCTCAAAGGTTCCGAGCGACGGCGACGCGCTGGTTCTGTCGACATCCGGAACAACTGATCTGCCTCGATTTAGACGCGTCACCCACGAAGCCTTTCTGGATGGTGTGGCCACTTCAGAACAAATTCTAAACCAACTCTCGCCGCGTCCTGCGGTGATCGTTGGCAGCCTCGCCTTTGGTGCAATTCTGATGCACTGGATAAGGATGATGATCCACGGCAAGTTCATTTTGGCTTTGCCGCTTTTTTTCCGCACCAAGGAATTGCACGAATCTCTGTCGCGCACCGATATTGCCGCTGTGGGATTGCCGCCAGTCTTGATACGGGATCTGCTGCAGTTTCATGAGGGCCGCGACGTGCAAAACAGCGGTCCGGCATATCCCCACATCGAACGTATGGCATCCGTAGGGGGGCCCATCCCATCAAGCGATTTGGTCAAAGCTTACCAGACGCTCACGCAAGGTGTTTCCAACCTTTATTCGTTGGCCGGCGTCGGGCCTGTATCTCGTTTGGCGCGGGATGAAATTCTGCATAAGCCCAATTCAGTTGGCAAACCGTTGGCCACTATGCAGGTGGACATCCGGACATCGGATGGTCAGCAGTGCGCGCCGGGACACACCGGAAACATTGTGGTCACACCTTTGTGGAAGGACAATCCGGCTCCTGTGGAAACGGGTGATATTGGTTGGCTTGACGAAGACGGCTATCTCTTTATTGCTGGCCGGTCACAGCAGGTCGCGACCCGTCAATCCGTCAACATTAACCTTCTGGAGCTCGAAAATGACGTGAAGGCTCTGGATGGCGTTCGCGATTGTATTGCCTTTGCAACCGTTGACCCCAAAAGCGCCGATGACGTTGTGTTTCTGGCTGTCGAAACCGCGCTGACCCTGCCGGAACTGTCCCAAGCGATCCGAAAGTCCGTTGCGTCTTACCGTCGCCCGGATAAAATCATGGTGAAAGAGATGCTGCCCCGAAACGCATCAAACAAAATCGCCTTGGGGAAGCTGCAAACCACCGCTTTACAGAAAGAGAGCCCCTTCGATGAGTTCCGTTGACTATCAAGCGATTGTATCGGCTGCTTACCGCCGCGCTTTTCCCGACGAAATTATTAGTGAGGACAGCGACTTTTTTGAATTGGGGGGAGACTCGCTCACGGTCGTCAGTATGTGCGCGCACATCGAAGAGCTTGTTGGCTTCACGCTGCCCCCTTCGATCTTAATGTACCAGCCCACTGTCGCAGAACTTGCAGACGCCCTGCCCACCCTTTCGCGGACCGCTCAGAACGAAAACTCTGAAACTGACTGAGTATATTCGCAAGGATTTCCTCTGAGTAGTAGCCTCCATGCTGCGCATCGAGAAGGATCCGTTCGTACTCAGAATAACAGACAGAGGCTTTTGCCGCCGCCTCTTCCATGTTTTCCCGAAAGGGATCGTGCCCAGGATCGCCGCTGCCGTAAATCAACAACGCAGGACACCCTGTCGCGATCTGCGGAAGCCGGCTGTTGATCAGGCACATACTGCCAATCTCAAAGGTTTTACGATCCGACTTGTCGGCAAGGTACATGACTAGCGACGCGCCTTGGCAGCTTGTTCCCGCATCAAATTTTTGCCCACCGAAGGATCTGGAGATTTCATCAAGTAAATAGTCGCCCAATAATTTCCGGATAAACAGCCTGTCATCTTCAGGAGACACAAGGAGATGCGCGGACCGCGAGAAAATCAGCGGTTGATCAGGGCCAAGGGCGTCCGCAAGTAATTGTGGCTCTTTTGCTGAATTAAAAATCCATAACAGAGGCGGCTTCGTTCCCTCAGTATTCAGTATCCGGACAATTCCCGCCCGATCCAGCGGTGTCCCGGGCCAGTTGGCCATCAGCTTTTCTTGGGTTTCCAGCACCCTTTTTGTCGACATCACAATGTCCCGGTCATAACCTAGGGGCGCGAAAGCAATTTAAACTATTAATGGAGGGACGAATGAAGCTAGACAAGTCCAAACTATTGCGCCTTCAGGGCTCAGCGGCTGCACAAACGGCCAAGGTCGGAGACCCACCCGAACCACCAGTTCAAAAGTAAATTCGTTTTAGACGACCAATGCTTCGGCTGAGTGGGCGAATAGCTTGGTCAGGTCGACATTGTGAGTTCAGGTATCGGTTGGCGGGCACCCAGGGTGTCCGCCAGGTTCGTTTTAATACCTAAGGCAGCCACGTGCACTTCAAGAAAGCGCAGGCCGCCAAGGACGATTTCTGAACCAAAAGCTGATGATACGCTTGTTTCCATCTTCGACCGGAGCGCCCTGATGCATACTCATCGGGTGTACTTTCAAAGACCCGATATTGGTATTTTGCCAAAACACCAATCGACCTCTCTTTGGTGTAATCGTGACATCCAAACGCGGGAACACGGTTTCACCTGCCGTGAAATCATCGTTGAGATACAACACGGCCGTAAAAACCCTTTGGCTCGGCTCAAACCGCTCGGGATCTGGATTTGGCATAACGCCTCCCAGACCGGCATCAAAGTGACGCTTAAACTCTCCGCCAGCTTGATAACTGATAAATTCGGGATGCTCACAGAGTTCGGGCTTCATCTGAAAAACCGCGGCCACCTGATTTAGAAGTTTGTCGATCTCGTCGCTTTGCGATGGCAAGATTTTGCGTGTCAGGGCGATCCTTTTGCTGTCCTGCACTGGCCCGGTGGCGCTTGCCACTTCCGCAGGGCCAAGGTCCATTTCTGAAAGATCTGCCTCAAGCCGGCTTATCGTCTCCGCGTCAACGAATGACTCTATGCATCCCAAAACCGGATTAACGCTGAGCAATTTTGCGGTTTCTAACATGGCAAGAGCATCCAGTTTGGCAAAAGAAAACAAGTCAATTTCGCCACAGCGACCAGACATGTCAATGAGCGGTAAAAAGGCGACTGTTGCGCTAATTTCTAAGACCTCAAAGTGCGACCTAAGTTGCACATTATTTTGCGCTTTTGCTTCCTGGATTTCGGCGCAGGCCCGTCGCGAAGTCCGCTTTCCACGTTGTGAACGCATTACCGACCTTTGCCGGTTCTCGTCCCAATGCCCGGTCGGGGTCGAAAGCTGCGGTCAAGTTTTTGCGTCGAAGCTCAAAACCGTTCCTTGATCCACGCCGCCGCCGCGTCACAAGCCTGCTCCAGCTGCGTTGCGTGGTCCAAACCTGTCACGCGCTTGCGTGGCTTAAGGTCATGATCACCGTCTTCGGCCCACGACAGAGCGATTTGCTCAGACAGTGTGTAGCTTGCCACATCCTCACGTGTCCCAAACGGATCGCGCGTGCCTTGGCATATCAACGTAGGCGTCTGCAGTTGCGCAAGATGCGCAGTGCGAAGCTTTTCCGGCTTGCCCTGCGGATGGAACGGATAGCCAAGGCACAAGAGCCCGCCGATACTGTCGGCCGCGAACAGATCGTCCGCGATAAGGCTGGCAACACGCCCGCCCATCGACTTGCCACCGATTACCATCGAACCGTCACACGCCAGCTTTGCGATCACGTTGTGGAATTCTTCCTGCAACATCTCGACCTTCGGCGGTGGCCGCTTTGGGCCCCCTGTCCGCCTTGCAGCCATATAGGCAAACTCAAACCGCACTACGCGGATACCGCGTCGCGACAAACCTTTGGCCACCGACGCCATAAACGGCGCGTCCATCGTGGCGCCTGCCCCATGAGCAAACAGAAAGGTCGGGGCCGCTGGCCCGCCGTCCTCAATCAGAAAATCAATCTCAGTCATGCCGCTCCTGACGCAGAAAAGGCGCCCTAGGGCGCCCATTTGATGCATTCGAATTGGGCAGGTTGGTACCTACAAGCTTAGTGGGTCCAAGGGCCGCGACGGTTGGTTGCGAAATTCTCGCCATAACCACCTGCGCGAATATTGGCTTTGCGTTTGTGCGGCTGGCTCACGTGTACTTCGATGCCGTGCTCATTGGCGTAGGCAAGAGCGGCGTCTTTGCTGTCAAACCGCAGGCGAACCTGACTTTGTGTGTCGCCAGAACCGGTCCAGCCCATCAGAGGGTCGATCTCACGCGATTCAGACGGACCGTATTCGAGAATCCAGTCCTTGGTCTGGGCGACGCCTGAAGACATTGCTGTTCGAGCGGGTTGATAGATACGCGCAATCATCGAAGACTCCTTGGTTGCCACGCTTATCTCGGATTCACTGCGATCCGGCAAGGGTCCAGATGCCGCAAGTGCCGACATTACACGTGCGTTTCATCATTTTTTGTAGTGGAAAGCTTGCAAGCAGCCCATTGCGCCGGACCAACCACGGGGAGCGAGGGGTGTAATGTGGCATACCAAAGCAAATTTGGTGGCTGCTTGCTAATATCAGTTTACGGTCCGACGCGGATATTTGGCAAGTGCAACATGTCAAATATTTCACAAAACTAGAGAATTATTTCCTGAAATTACCCATTGTCTCGTGAATTCCTACCATTCTGTCTTTGCATCATGCGCGGATGTCATTCTTTATTCCGGAAAGTCGCGACAACTGGCTTGTTGTTGCGACATGGCCTTTCTGCGGATGCAAAGGCGATCGTGCTGCGATGCAGTGCCAATCTGGAGGCAAAACCGCGCTGCAGCCGTTCAACATGTCAGTTCTCTCTTGCGAAAGAACAAAAAGAGATCAAACTGGCGCGTGAGCAAAAGGAATCTGCCAATGTCCCGATCCGTCGAGGCCCCGCTTTTGAGTGCCGCCCCAGTGGACCCCAAAACCCGACCAAAGCTGGAGGGGGGGCGCCGCATTGTGTTGCATACCGAATTTGAGCCTGCGGGGGACCAGCCGACAGCGATTGCGGAGCTGACATCTGGCGTGAACGAAGGCGAGCGCAATCAGGTGCTTTTGGGCGCAACAGGGACCGGTAAGACGTTCACGATGGCAAAAATCATCGAGGAAACGCAGCGGCCTGCGATTATTTTGGCACCCAACAAGACGCTCGCGGCGCAGCTTTACGGCGAGATGAAGGGGTTTTTTCCGGAAAACTCTGTCGAGTATTTCGTTAGTTTCTATGACTATTATCAGCCTGAGGCCTATGTGGCGCGCAGTGACACCTACATAGAAAAAGAAAGTCAGATCAACGAGCAAATAGACCGGATGCGCCACTCGGCGACACGGGCGCTTTTGGAGCGTGACGATGTGATCATCGTGGCATCGGTCAGCTGCATTTACGGTATCGGGTCGGTGGAAACCTACTCGGCGATGACGCTCGATCTGAAGGCCGGTGGCGACTATGATCAACGCGCCGTGATCGCGGATCTGGTTGCTTTGCAATACCGGCGCAACGATCAGGCGTTTCAGCGCGGATCATTCCGGGTGCGGGGCGATAGCCTGGAGATCTTTCCGGCCCACCTTGAGGACCGTGCCTGGAAGCTGTCCTTCTTTGGCGAAGAGTTGGAGGCCATCACCGAGTTTGATCCGCTGACAGGGGAAAGAACCGACACGTTTGAGCAAATTCGGGTTTACGCCAACAGCCACTACGTGACCCCAAAGCCGACGTTGCAACAAGCCATTATCGAGATCAAAAAGGAGTTGCGTCAGCGGCTTGATCAATTGGTTGACGAAGGCAAGCTGTTGGAAGCGCAGCGGTTGGAGCAGCGCACCACCTTTGACCTTGAGATGATGGAGGCGCAGGGGTTTTGCAACGGCATCGAGAACTATTCGCGCTATCTGACAGGGCGCGCACCGGGCGAGCCCCCCCCGACACTGTTTGAGTTCATCCCCGACAATGCCATTGTATTTGCCGATGAAAGCCACGTCTCGGTGCCGCAGATCGGTGGCATGTACCGGGGCGACTATCGGCGCAAGTTTACATTGGCGGAACATGGTTTCCGTTTGCCGTCTTGCATGGACAACCGGCCCCTTAAGTTTGAGGAATGGGACGCGATGCGTCCGCAATCGGTGTTTGTGTCCGCAACCCCGTCAGCATGGGAGTTGGAGCAGGCTGGAGGCGTCTTTGCCGAGCAGGTGATCCGCCCCACGGGACTTTTGGATCCGGAAGTTGAAATCCGTCCTGTCGAGATGCAAGTGGACGACCTGCTTGATGAAATTCGCAAGGTGTCAGCGGATGGGTTCAGAACGCTGGTGACCACGTTGACCAAGCGCATGGCGGAAGACCTGACGGAGTACCTGCACGAGCAGGGCATCAAGGTGCGCTATATGCACAGCGATATCGACACGTTGGAGCGCATTGAAATCCTGCGGGATTTGCGGCTTGGGGCGTTTGATGTGCTGATCGGTATCAACCTGTTGCGTGAAGGGCTTGATATTCCTGAGTGTGGATTGGTGGCCATTCTGGACGCGGACAAGGAGGGCTTTTTGCGCTCTGAGACGTCGCTGGTGCAGACCATCGGTCGGGCCGCGCGTAACGCCGAAGGCCGCGTGATTATGTATGCGGATCGAATGACCGGATCCATGGAGCGCGCTTTGGGGGAAACCAACCGGCGTCGCACCAAACAGATTGCCTATAACGAGAAGCATGGCATCACGCCCGCGACGGTGAAGAAGAACGTCGAGGACGTTTTGGCCGGATTGTACAAGGGCGATACGGATCAGTCTCGTGTCACCGCCAAGATCGAGAATCCGCTACATGGTGGCAATCTGGAAGCTGTGTTGGACGGATTGCGCGATGACATGCGCAAAGCGGCGGAGAACCTCGAGTTTGAAGAGGCGGCGCGGTTGCGCGATGAGGTCAAACGGCTGGAGGCCGTGGATCTGGCCGTGGCGGATGACCCGATGGCGCGGCAATATGCGGTGGAAGCCGCAGCCGAGAAGGCGGTCAACTCGCGCGGTCGTTCGACGGCAGGGCGTGCCGGCCAACGTGGTGGAAATGTGCAGCGGCGGGGGCGGTAGGCCCCGGCCAACGGACGACAATTTGCGCGCGGGAACCCGTTTTGACCCTGCGATCGCAAATCGCGCAGGTTTTTTGTGCAACGAGGCGGGGCGTGCCGCAAATTCAAGCGCATGGACCGAGCGCTCGCGGCGGGACAGAGGTTCGGCAGCCTTGTGGAGTGATGTGGATTTTGCATTTGGCTGCAGTGGCAAAATAGCTGCTTGAAGACAGACGGAGTTCGCCTGTACAGCAAAGTGGCACTTTTATTCCGGCAAAAACAATTTGTGTGTCCGAAAGGCGATGAAAAATGATTGATAAACATCTCATCCTTCATGTTGGCCCCCCAAAAACAGGCTCAAGCGCCATTCAGAGGGCCTTGTTCAATACCCAGCAGGCCGGAAAGGCAACATTTTGCTATCCTGAAGTCGGCCTTTCCAAGCGGTGGCATTCGCATGACGTTCTGATCCGGACCATCCGTGATAATGGCGGCGACAGCGAAGCGCGGGCCAAGATGTTTGGGGAAGTGGCGGAGATCGCATCACAAACGCCCCATGATCGTGTGATCCTGAGCGACGAGTATTTGGGGGGCAGCAATCTGTCTGCGGCCGAAATGCTCTCGACCTGCTTGCCTAAATTTCGCGAAGTCACAATTGTTTATGTGGTGCGTAGCATCTACGAAACGGGGTTTTCGGCGCTGAACCAGCGCATGCGAAGAAAGGTCACGTTATTTTTTACGCCTGACCCGTATTTGAGCCTCAAAAATCATAACAAGCGGGCGGCAACTTTGACCGCTTTGCGCGATGGTTTCGACAATGCCAATATAGCTTATTTGGTGTACAACAGGGATTTGGTGAGCACCTTTTTTGACCGGTTCGCCGGGATGGCGTATGCCGAGCAATCCAGCCGCAAGTCGGTCAACAAATCGCTGGATTTTGGGACTTTGTTGGCGCTTCAGTTGCCGCAAAAAACCAAACATGCCTTGCGCCCCTTGGAATTTGAAACGCTACTTCGGGAGCGCGATATTGAACCGCTCAATGTCGATTCCATGTTGCGAGACTACTATTTTAAGCAGATCGATTTTGTAGCGGCAAAGGTCCCGTCTATTTACGAGAACATTTTCTCGGAAGAGGCCGTCGAAGAGTTGATCCGTCGGCCCTCGGTCCCTGAGGCGAAAAACATTTCGAAGGGCGAACTCTCGGACTATCTGAAGGAGTTGGAAGCGACTGTTGCCGCCTACAGGAAGGCCGTTTGCGGGGATTAAGCTCCTGCTTTGCTTCGCTTTTTATGGGAAGATCGGCTTCGTCACATTTTCAGCGAGCGGCTGGCCCGTTCGTGAAAATGAGGCGGAGGGTATGGCGGATTGAGCAAAATAGCGTATTGAATTGTGAACGTCCGTTCCCGGGCAGAGGCAGCACAACGCGGACGGCATGACGCAGAAGACCAAAACATATCATCATGGCAATCTTTCTGCCGCTTTGGTTGCCGCCGGCATTGCGTTCTTGCAGGATCACAGTGCGGAAAAACTGTCGCTGCGCGCAGTGGCTGAGGTCGTTGGCGTCAGTCGGACAGCGCCATATGCGCATTTTCCGGACAAACGGTCTTTGTTGTTGGCGATCAGTTCGGCCGGATTTCGTCAGTTGGCGCAATCGATGGAAGTGCGGCGAAGTGCGGATCAATCCCACAACGGACAGATCCTTGCGTTTGGTGCGGCCTATGTGCAATTCGCATTGGACAATCCCAATCTGTATCGCCTGATGTTGTCGACAATGACGCCCGGTGGTGAAGATGGCGGTGGCGATGCTGCTTGGGTGGAGCTGAAATCAGAAGCCACGCGGCCCTACGCGATCCTGAAAGCAGAGTTTTCACAAATGGTGTCGGAACCCGCACGGGCCGAGGCCCTCTCGCAAGGTGCTTGGGGGATGGTTCACGGATTGGCGTCGCTGGTGGGGGAGGGGTTGATCGTTCCGGCAGAGGGCGGCGTCGAGGAGATTTTGCGTACGTTCATGCGAGCGCAGCAGCGTCGCTGACGGGTGTCGCCGCATTGCCCCGCCGCCTGTCGGTGACGGCGAGGCGATGTGCTTATAGCAAGATTTCTACATCCGATGTCGCATAAGCCACGCAGGAGTGAACCCAGCCGAAACGGCGATCTGACTGCCGCAGTTTGGCTTCGGACGGGTTGAACACGTCGCCGGACAAAACCTTGATGCGGCACAGGCTGCATTCCCCGGACCGACAGGCGTTTTCAACCTGATAGCCTGCTTTCTCCAAGGCATTGAGTAGTGGCTCTCCCGCCGTGGTTTCAAAGCTGCCTCTGCCGTTGACCGTCACCGTGATTTTTTGATCTGCGCCGATGCCCGTTGGCCACCCAGCGCGGGCAGTCGGATCGACAGGAGGGCCGTTGGCCTCAATGTGCAGGCGCTTGTCGGTGACGCCTATGTCTTTGAGCATTTTGGCGCAGACGGCGTTCATCGCAGGCGGGCCGCAGAGATAGACGGTTTTGCCCGTCATCTCGCCGCAGACCTCTGACATCAAGGCGGCGTCGATAAAACCGCTGCGACCCTGATAGGTGTCGTTGGGCTCGGAGATGACCTGCGTGAGCGTCAGGAAATCGCAGGCGGCGTCCAATTCAGAAAGCTCGCGCTGAAAAATGACGTCATCTGTTTGGCGGGAGCCGTAAATCAGGTGGAATTTCACTGGCAAGCGCCGCGCGGCGATGTCGCGGATCATGCTGATCGCAGGGGCAACGCCGGACCCGCCCGCCAGAAACACGAGATCGTCGCCATGGTGGATCGGGTTCACATAGAAGGACCCCATTGGGCCAGATGAGCTGACTTTGGCGCCGACTTGCAGACCTTCGACGAGCCAAGGGCTGACAAAGCCGCCGGGTATTTTGCGCACCGTCAGGTCATAGTGGCCGCACTCTTGAGGGGCGGAAGAAATCGCGAAGGGGCGTGCAGTTTCGACGCCGTCCACGGTGACGAACAGGTTTACATATTGTCCGGCAAGAAACGGGGGCAGGGTGCCAGCGTCACCCGTGAGGCGCAGCGTGCGGGTGGTCGCGGTTTCCTCGACCAGTTCTGACACGGTCAGCGCGAGGCGCTTGGGGTGCAGAGACGCGACGCGGGTTTGGAAACGGGCGCCTTCGTTGGCAAAGTCCTGACCGGTTTCGGCGAGGTCTTCCATCTGGGCGCGGGTTGCGTCAAAACCGTCGATGACGGAGCGGATGTCTTTGAGTGTCATGGGATTAACCCGCCTTCTTGTTTTGTTTGCGCAGGATGGATCCGCCAACAGAGGCGCCGGCCTGATAGGTGGGTTGGAAGCCGCCCATACCGGACCACGATCCGGCGAGATGCAGTCCGTGCACCGGCCGCACGCGATCGCGCACGGCGCCGTGTTCGGCGATGCCTTGGCTAAAGCCATAGATCGCGCCGCCCGGTGTGTTGAGATAGCGCATCATGGTCATCGGGGTTGCGACCTCGATTTCCTCGATGTGGGCGCGCACCGACGGAATGACGGTCTCGGCCAAATCAATCAGCTTTTCGGCGTATGCGAATTTGGTTGCAGCGTAGTCCTCGGGTTTCACATTGTCCCATGCTGAGCCGTATTGCAGGCACATCAGCGCCACCACGGATTTGCCTTTTGGCGCGAGGGTTTCGTCGCCCACGGTGTAGCATGTGAAGAGGCAGCCTTTGGGCGCACCGTCCAGAGTCAGAGCCTCGGCGTGCTGGGCTTCGTCGTCGATGGTGTTGGCAATAAAGTTGGTCGCGACCTCAATGCCAAGGTCTTCGGGCGTGCAATCCAGCCCGAGGTAGAGCACAAAGCCGGACACGCCCATGCGGCGGGACTTAAAGTCTTCGCGCACGTCGCCGGCAAGTTCCGGGCGGTCAAGAAGCTGATTGTAGGTCAGTATCGAACTGGCGTTTGAAACCACCTGATTGGTGGTGAAGATCTCTCCGTGTTCGGTGCGCACGGCGGCAACAGCACCGTTGTCGGTGGTGATCTGTTCGGCGCCACAGTTGAAACGAACGTCGCCGCCGGCCTCAAGAAAGCTGTCCAAAAGCGCGTTGGACAGCGCCTGTGATCCGCCGACAACGTGCCATGGTTTCATGGCGGCATAGGCGTAGAGCATCACACCGAGATCGGAGAACGGCAGCTCTTTGAGCGGTAGGCCCATGTAGCCCCAATAGCCGCCAAGAACGCCTTTGAGCACCGGATCATCGAAGAACTCGTCCAGCACATCTTTGGCGTTGCGCAGGCCGTATTTCACAAAATTGCGGCAGTTCTTTTTGATGACCTCGGGGTCCCCCGTTGCCTTGGCCCGGGGGTAGGCCATGTAGGCCTCAAGCGTCAGCACTTCGCAAAGGTCCAAGAAAGGCTTTAGCTTGTCGGCTTCTGCAGGAAACGCTTCGCTGAGAACCGAGATGATGCCTTTGACGCTGGCAGGCAGGGTGATGTCGATGACGCCCGGCACGGCATAACGATAGAGGTGATGTTCCTCGACGTAGTCGACCTTGTCGCTGATGCCCATGCTGTCAAATACGTGGCGCAGGATCGCGGGTTGGTCTTCGGTACCAAGCCCTGAGAGCTGGTGAAGCGCGACTTCAAACTCGTAGTCGCCGCGCACAAAAGATGTGGCGCAGCCCCCCGGAATGTTGTGCCGTTCCATCAGGAGCGTACGCATTCCGCCCCGTTGCAGCGTGGCCGCCGCCGACAGGCCCGCATTGCCCGCACCAATGACTATTGCATCGTAGTCTTTCAAAGCCCGCCCTCCATTGCGCAATCTTATCGACGCTAAGATCGGTTGGAAATCTTAGCGTTGTCAAGATAAGTTTGTTTGGGTCGCAGCGGTGCCTTGGAACCTAAATTTTATGGCTTCTAAGCGATGCTCGAGAAATGGCGTGCGGCAGGTTCCAGCCACGTCAAGCGCAAATATTTGTCGCCAAACGGTGAAAAATTGGATCAAGGTTGCGGCAAGAGCCCGAATGGGCAAGGGAGGAAAAATGACACAACCACAAACGGACGACGCGTTGTTTCGTCAGTTGCAAGATGCCTATGCCGCAAAGCAGGCGCTTGCACAGACCACGACTTGGGAAGAGACACAGCCTTATCACAGCATCCATGAGATGGTTGCCAGCATGGGCGAAAAGCATCCGGATCAGCCTGCGATCACGTTTCAGCTGACGTCGGATCCCGGCGATGCGGGGCGGACGTTGAGCTATGGCGATTTGCGGGCGCAGGTGACGCAATGCGCCAACATGCTGCGGGAGCTTGGCGTGGGTCCAACCGACGTGGTTGCGCTTGTTTTACCCAATTGCACAGAGACCGTCGTCGCTATGCTCGGGGCCATGTCGGTCGGGATTGTAAACCCGATCAACCCGTTGCTGGAAGCCGAGCAAATCAGCGGCATTTTGCGCGAAACCGACGCAAAGGTGGTGATCACGCTGCGCAGCATGCCCAAGACTAACATCGCACAGAAATGCGCTGAGGCCGTGGCACATGCTCCGGGCGTGCAGACAATTCTGGAGATCGATCTTGCCAGCTACTTGAGCCCAGTGAAGCGCGGTATTGTGGGCCTGATCCGTCCCAAGAACCCAAACCGGCACAAGGCGCGGGTTCTGCGCTTTGCCAAAGAGTTGGCACGCCAAGCGTCTGACGCCCTTGATTTTGAAGACGTCAAAGAGGACCGTTACGCCGCCTATTTTCATACCGGTGGCACCACAGGCACGCCGAAAGTGGCGCAGCATAAAGTGTCAGCAATCATCTATCAGGGCTGGATGTTCAGCGACGGAATGATCTCGACGGATGACGTTATCATGTGCCCGTTGCCTCTGTTTCATGTGATGGCGGGGCACGTGATTTTGGGTCAATCTGTGCAAGGTGGTGCGCATCTGATCCTGCCGACGCCACAGGGATTCCGCGGAGAGGGTGTATTTGACAACTACTGGAAGCTGGTCGCGCGCTATAAAGCGACAGCAGCTATCATCGTGCCGACGGCTGCAGCGGCGTTGATGCAGCGGCCTGTGGACGCGGATGTGTCCTCGTTGCGGCTAGCAACATCCGGTTCGGCACCAATGCCTATGGACCTGTTTCGCCAGTTCAACGAAGCGACGGGCCTGTCGGTGATGGAAGGCTACGGCATGACCGAGAACACCTGTATGGCGTCGATCACACCGCCTGGTGTCGCGGACAAGGTTGGCTCGGTCGGGGTTCCGGTGCCGTTTGCGGACGTGAAGGTTCTGGACGTCAAGGGTGACGGAACCGCAACCGAACGGGGTGTCGATGAGATTGGCGAAATTTGCGTGTATTCGCCGGGCGTGAATGTTGGGGCTACCTATATCGAAGCTGACAAAAACGTCGGGCTCTATGCGGCGGAGAAATACCTGCGGACCGGCGATCTGGGACGCAAGGATGCGGATGGCTATATCTGGATCACGGGACGCGCGAAGGATCTGATAATTCGTGGCGGTCACAACATCGATCCGGCCGTGATCGAAGAGGCTTTGATGGCGCATCACGACGTGTCCTTTGTGGCTGCTGTCGGCCAGCCGGACGAAAGCGCGGGCGAGCTGCCATGTGCTTATGTCGAGTTGGTTGAGGGCGCGAATTTGTCCTCGGAAGCGCTGCTGGATTTTGCCAAGCAACACATCTCGGAACGGGCGGCGACGCCGAAGCAACTTGAGATCGTGGACGAGATGCCGCTGACGCTGGTGGGCAAAGTGTTCAAGCCGGAGCTGCGCAAACGCGCAATCACGCGGGTGTTTGACGCGGCCTTGGCCAAGGTCGGAGCGGAGCAGCGCGTGTCGGCCGTGTTGGACGACAAAAAGCGTGGGCTCGTGGCGCAGATTGCACCCAAGGTTGAGGCAGATGCCGCCAAAGTCGAGGATGCCTTAAAGGGGTTTATTCCGGTTTGGGAATGGTCCGAGTAAGCCAATCTTTTGCTTTAAAAATCGGGCGTTGTGATCGAGGGATTACAGCGCCTTTTTTGTGCGATTGGGAGTACTCGCAAGGGATACGCGAAATAATGATGGGCAAGGTCCGTGGCCAAAGCTAGGCTGCGCTGAACGAAGACTTGGGAGCGATGCGTATCATGAAACTGTCGGAAAATCCGTACAAAGGACAAGGTAAAATTTGCGCGGGGTTCCCTTACCCGTCCGACGATGCAGAGCGCGTTGCCGCATTGTTGGGGCTTTGCCCCGTTGCGTCCGAAACGCCTTTGGTTGACGCAGGCGCAGCGGCCGCTGTGGGCGCGTTTTGGGTCAAAGATGAGCGCACCCGCATGGGGCTTGGATCGTTCAAGGCGCTGGGCGCAGCTTATGTGATTGCGCGGCAGGCATGGGACGCGAGTGAAGGTAATCCCGGGGCGCAAAGCCTTGTGGGGCGCACGTATGTGACGGCCAGTGCAGGCAACCACGGCATGAGCGTTGCGGCCGGAGCGCGGGTGTTTGGCGCACAATCGGTTGTGTATATTGCTGAAACAGTGCCGGAAAGTTTTGCGGTTCGGTTGGCGGATCGCGGCGCGCAGGTGGTGCGCGAAGGCGCGGATTATGCGGCGTCAATGGTTGCGGCGCAACATGCGGCGCAGGACAACGGCTGGATTCTTTTGTCAGACAGTTCGTGGGACGGCTATGCCGAGTTGCCGCACATCCTTATGGAAGGCTATTTGCAGATGGCGGCAGAGGTCGTGCGGCAATGTCCTGAGGTGCCGACGCATGTGATGCTGCAAGCTGGCGTCGGTGGATTGGCCGGAGCCGTGGCCGCTTATGTGCGCAAGGTCTGGGGCGAAGGTCCAAAGATCGTTGTGGTGGAACCTTCGGCGGCGCCCGCATTGCAAGCCAGCATCGAAGCGGGAGCGCCGGTGATTGCGGACGGGCCCGACAGCATAATGGGGCGACTGGATTGCAAGGAGCCGTCGCTGATTGCGCTGAACGGTTTGGCGCGGGATGCGGATGGGTTTCTTACGCTGGAAGATGATTTGGTGGCGGGCTATCTGCCTGATATGGCGGCGGCGGGACTTGAAACCACTGCTTCTGGCGGCGCCGGTTTGGCAGCGGTTCTGGACGCCGACGCACGGGCTTTGATCGGGCTGGATGAATCCAGCCGCGTGTTGTGTTTCCTCTCGGAGGTGCCGGATTGAGCGGGCGCGGATTTCCCGAAGCGGAGTTCGAGAGCCGCTGCTCCAAGGCGCAGGCCAAAATGGCCGAGGCCGGGCTTGCGGCGTTGTTGGTGACCAGCGAGCCTGAGGTGCGGTATTTCACCGGCTATCTCACGCGGTTTTGGGAGAGCCCGACGCGCCCTTGGTTTCTGATTGTGCCCGCGAGCGGTAAGCCGATTGCAGTGATCCCCTCGATCGGTTCGGCGTTGATGGGGCAGACGTGGATTGACGACATCCGCACGTGGTCCGCGCCGGATTTGCGCGATGATGGAGTGAGTTTGCTTGCGGAAACTTTGCGCGAAATGGTGCCGGAGGGCGGCCAAATTGGCGTGCCGGATGGACATGAAACCCATTTGCGTATGCCCTTGGCGGATCTGCATCGCGTGCAAGCCGACATTGGTGGGCGCGACGTCACTGGGGACGGTGGCATTCTGCGGGCTTTGCGGATGGTGAAATCTGATGCGGAGATCGCAAAGATTGAGACCGCTTGCGCGATTGCCGGGCGGGCATTTGGCCGCGTGCCGGAAATTGCGCGGGCAGGTGTGCCGCTAGAAGACGTTTACCGGCGGTTTCAAATGTTGTGTCTGGAGGAGGGCGCTGATTGGGTGTCGTATCTTGCGGGCGGGGCGGAGCAGGGCGGTTATGGCGATGTCATTTCACCGGCCACGGATGCGCCGTTGCAAACAGGCGATGTGTTGATGCTGGACACGGGCGTGGTCTGGGACGGGTATTTTTCAGACTTTGATCGCAACTGGTCGATTGGACCCGCATCGCCCGCTGTCAAAGACGCCCATGCCAGATTGATTGAGGCGTCGGATGCCGCGTTTGCGATGGCCAAGCCCGGCGTGACGGCGGCGGAGGTGTTTCACGCCATGAACGATGAGGTTGCGGCAGACGGCGGTACAGACGCGGGGCGATTGGGCCATGGTCTGGGTATGTCGCTGACGGAATGGCCGTCTTTGATCCCGTCAGACCACACTGTGCTGGAGGCAGGAATGGTGTTAACACTGGAGCCAGGCATTGCCGTGGGAGACAAGATCCTGGTGCATGAAGAAGACATAGTCATCACCACGACGGGTGCGCGGTTTCTGTCACCGCGGGCAGGACAGGAGTTGCCTGAATTATGAGCCATTTGCCATACACTTTGGATGTCGATGATCCCGCGGTTCCGCCAATGGGGCTGATTGTTTTGCAGACGGATGAAACCATTGAGCCGGAGTTTCGGCGCAGTTTTTCCGACCACGCCAACCCGCTCTATGTCTCTCGCATTCGCAGTGGCGTCGAGGTGACCACAGACAGCCTTTCATCGATGGCGGCGGATTTACGCCAAGCTGCTGATCTACTGCCCAAAGCGCGCCGATTTGGGGTCGTGGGCTATGGCTGTACGTCGGCGAGTTCGGTGATTGGATCAGACAAGGTCGAAGACTTGGTGCGCGCAGGGTGTGACACGGCAACGGTGACAAACCCACTTAGGGCTGCGGTGGCCTGTGCAAAGGATTTGGGCATTTCACGGCTCGCCCTTTTGTCGCCGTACATCGAAGAAGTGACTGTGCCGTTGCGTGCGGCGTTTGCCCGAGACGGGATCGAAATGGACGTTTTTGGCAGCTTTGGGGTGGCCGAAGAGGCCAAGGTGGTGCGCATTTCCAACGATTCTGTTGTTGAGGCCGCATGCGCCTTGGGGGCCGATTCGGCCGTTGAAGGCGTGTTCATAAGTTGTACAAATCTGCGAACTTTTGAGGCAGTGAAACGCGTTCAGAATCGGATCGAAAAGCCGGTTTTGTCCAGCAATCAAAGCCTTGCGTGGCATATGCGCAAATTGAGCGACGCCCAAAAATCGGGCGCTCAAACGTCGGTGCAGTAACGGAATTGTCGTTTTCGGTCTTGCTAAAGTCGCTCACAGCCCGTTGTAATGGGGGGGTCAAATGCGACGGCGGGATCAACCTGCTGCGACAACATTAGACAGGGAGATACCGTGGCCGATACGGCAATCGATAACGCGTTCGTCGAGTTCGCGCGCGTGCAAAAATCATACGACGGTGAAAACCTCGTCGTGAAAGACCTCAATCTTTCCATGCCGCAGGGCGAGTTCCTGACCATGCTTGGCCCCTCAGGGTCTGGCAAAACCACCTGCCTCATGATGTTGGCTGGATTTGAGACTGCGACCCACGGAGAAATCCTGTTGGGCGGCACATCGATCAACAACATCCCGCCGCACAAACGCGGTATTGGTATGGTTTTTCAGAACTATGCGCTGTTCCCGCACATGACTGTGGCCGAAAACCTGTCCTTCCCTTTGGAAGTGCGCAAGTTGGGCAAGTCGGAGCGGGAAGCCAAAGTGAAACGCGCCTTGGACATGGTCCAGATGGGTGAGTTTGGCGGGCGGCGTCCGGCACAGCTTTCGGGCGGTCAGCAGCAACGGATCGCGCTTGCGCGGGCCTTGGTGTTTGAACCTGAACTGGTGCTGATGGACGAGCCACTTGGCGCGCTGGACAAGCAGCTGCGCGAACACATGCAGTTCGAGATCACGCGTTTGGCGCATGAGTTGGGCATCACCACAGTTTATGTGACGCACGACCAAACCGAAGCTTTGACCATGTCTGACCGTGTGGCGGTATTTGACGATGGCCGCATTCAGCAACTCGCGCCGCCAGACCAGCTTTATGAAGAGCCGGAAAACAGCTTCGTGGCGCAGTTCATTGGCGAAAACAACACGCTTGAAGGTGTAGTGACTTCGATCAGCGGCGACGCCTGCGTGGTCACTCTGGACGATGGAGTGGAGATCGACGCAATGCCGGTCAACGTCACAAAGGTTGGTGAACGTACCAAGGTTTCGATCCGCCCTGAGCGCGTTGAATTCAACAAGGACCGCCTGAACCCCGAAGCGCATACGCTGAAGGCGAAGGTGCTGGAATTCATCTATATGGGCGACATTTTCCGCTTCCGTCTGTCGGTGGCCGGCAATGACGACTTTATCGTGAAAACGCGGAATGCGCCGGATGCGATCAAGCTTCAGGCTGGACAAGAAATCGAAATCGGCTGGTTGCCGCAGGATTGTCGAGCGCTGGACGCGTAAAGCTTTAGCAGTTGAAAGCCCGGACGCGAGATCCGGGGAAACTAACCAAATCAAAAAGTTCAATTAGGAGTGTATGAAATGAAAACCAAACTGACAGCTCTCGCCGTCACAACCGCACTGGTGGCCCCTGCCGCTATGGCTCAGGAAATGACCATCGTGTCTTGGGGCGGTGCCTATTCCAAATCGCAACTGCGGGCGTATCACGAGCCCTATACGGCAAAAACCGGCGTAAGCATCATCAACGATGACAGCTCTGCCGAAGCCGTAGCCAAGCTGCGTGCGATGGACGAAGCCGGCAACGTGACATGGGACGTTGTGGACGTTGTTGCAGCAGACGCGATCCGTCTGTGTGACGAAGGTCTGGCGATGGAAATCGATGCTGACACAATGCTGGCAGCGGCACCTGATGGCACGTCTGCATCTGAAGACTTTGGCGACCTGCTGGTATCCGACTGCTTTATCCCGCAGATCGTGTACTCGACCACATTCGGCTATCGCACCGATCTGGTGGGTGACACTGCGCCAACCGAGATCTGCGCTGTGTTTGACACCGACGCATATCCTGGCAAGCGTTCGCTGGAAAAGCGTCCGATCAACAACATGGAATGGGCTCTGCTGTGTGACGGCGTTGCCAAATCCGACGTCTATGACGTTCTGGCGACCCCAGAAGGTCAGGATCAGGCCCTTGCCAAGCTCGACACCATCAAAGACGACGTGATCTGGTGGTCTGCCGGTGCTGACACACCTCAACTGCTGGCTGACGGCGAAGTTATCATGGGTTCGACCTACAACGGTCGTCTGTTCTCGGTGATCGAAGAGCAGAAACAGCCGGTTGCCATGCTTTGGGACGCGCAGGTGTTTGACCTGGACGGTTGGATCATTCCTGCCGGTCTGTCTGATGAGCGTAAAGCGCAGGCTCTGGACTACATCATGTTCGCAACCGACACCCAGCGTCTGGCGGATCAGGCCAAGTACATCTCGTACGGTCCTGCACGTAAGTCGTCCGCTCCGCTGGTTGGCAAGCACGCCGACATGGGTATCGATATGGCACCACACATGCCAACAGATCCAGAAAACGCCAAGAACACGTTCCTCTACAACTACGAGTTCTGGGCTGACTACCGTGACGACATCGACGCCAAATTCCAGGCGTGGCTGGCGAAGTAATCGTCTGTCTATGACTTCCTGAGGGGGCGGGCTTCGCCCCCTCAGACCCTACTGACGGCGGACAAACCGCTGCGAAAACAACCGACGGGATCAGGAATATGAGCGACGCAACGCAGCCGGATACGGCGATAGCGGGTCCGGTGCTGGCCGCAGATGGCACACCGTTGAAACGCAGCCTGGCACGGTCTTTGCGGGTTCAAAAAATGCGCGCGATGGCCTTGATTGCGCCGCTTCTGATTTTCGTCCTCGTCTCCTTTATTATCCCGATTGGCTCGATGCTGTTTCGGTCTGTTGAAAACGGCATGGTTGAGCAAACGCTCCCATTGACGGTTGTCGAGCTGCAGAACTGGGACGCGTCGACCGGCGACCTGCCAGATGAGCAGCTTTACGCAGCCTTTGTGGCTGACATGGTTGTGGCTATCGATGCCAAACGACACACACGCCTTGGAACGCGCCTGAACTATGAACAAACCGGCATGTCGTCGCTGTTCCGCAAATCCGGGCGCAAGATTAAGAAACTTGATCCGGCGACGGACGGGCCTTTCAAAGAACAGCTGATCGATATTGATAAGAAATGGGGCGAGCATGAAACCTGGGCCGTGATCAAAACGCATTCGGTTGCGATCACCAACGGATACTTTCTAAACGCCATCGATATGCAGCGCACGCCGGATGGCGCGCAGGCGCAACCCGAAGACAAACGCATCCTGATCACGCTGTTTAAACGCACGTTGATCATGTCGATGATCATTACCTGTTCCTGCATTGCTCTGGCCTATCCCGTGGCGTGGTTGCTGGCCAACCTGCCAGCGCGCTCTGCCAATATGCTGATGATCCTTGTGCTTTTGCCATTCTGGACGTCTCTCTTGGTGCGGACCTCGGCGTGGAAAGTGATGTTGCAACAGCAAGGCGTGATCAACGACGTGCTTGTGTGGCTGGGTATGGTGTCTGACGCCTCTCGACTTGTGTTGATCAACAACCAGACAGGCACGATTATTGCGATGACGCACATCTTGCTGCCGTTCATGATCCTGCCGATGTATTCGGTGATGCGCACCATCCAGCCGACCTATTTGCGGGCGGCCAAGTCCATGGGTGCGACGAATTGGACGGCCTTCTGGCGGGTGTACTTCCCCTTGTCAGTTCCCGGCATTGGGGCGGGTTCGATCCTCGTCTTCATTCTCTCGATCGGCTACTACATCACGCCGGAAATCGTGGGCGGCACCAAAGGTGTCTTCATCTCGAACCGCATTGCCTATCACATTTCAAGTTCGCTGAACTGGGGTTTGGCTGCCGCGCTCGGCACGATCCTTCTGGCAGTCGTGCTGATACTCTACTGGGCCTATGACAAGATTGTCGGCATCGACAACGTGAAGTTGGGATAAGACAAATGGCATCACTCACTCCGATTTCACGCAAACCTCTGTCCTTTGTTTTGCCAACCACCGCCGCCTTTGGCGCGCTGTTGGGATTGTTTGTAGGCACGGCCAATGGCTCGGCGCTTCTTGGTGTGCTGATAGGTGCCGCCATCGTGGCGGCAATGGGCGCAGTGTTTATTCTGGTTCTCAAGAATGAGCAGATGGCCAAATGGATTTCCATTGTGGGCGTCGCAGCGCTTGGGTTCTTTTTTGCAGGCCTGCCCGGGGCGATTATCGGTGCCCTGTCGGGCTGGTTCTTTTACTGGATCACCTATTGGCTATACGAAGGACGGTACCGAGCAAAACTGCTGCCGTATCTCACGGGTCGGCAGGTGTTGTGGCACTACACGTTCCGTACCATTTGCGGCGCCATTTTTGTTTTCCTGATCACGCCGATCCTTGTGGTGATGCCGCTGTCGTTCAACGCCGAGGATTTCTTTACCTTCACGCCTGAGATGCTGCGGTTTGACCCTGAAGGCTATTCGCTCAAGCACTATCGTGACTTCTTCACCAACAACGAATGGCAACGCAGTTTCAAAAACTCGCTGATCATTGCGCCGATTGCGACGGTGATTTCGGTGAGCCTTGGGACCTTGGCCGCAATCGGTCTGAGCCAGAGCCATGTCCCCGGTCGTCGGGCGATTATGGCAATTCTGATTTCACCTATGATTGTGCCACTGATCATTTCGGCCACCGGTATGTTCTTTTTCTACAGCGACATCGGCAATTGGCTGGAAGGCACGCTTGGCTTGCCCAAAACCTTTGTCGGCTATGTCAAAGTGGTGTTGGCACACGCCGTGCTGGGCATTCCTTTTGTGATCATCACCGTGACGGCAACGCTTGTTGGGTTTGATCATTCGCTGACACGTGCGGCGGCCAATATGGGCGCCAATCCGGTAACGACATTTTTCCGCGTGCAGATGCCGCTGATCTTGCCCGGTGTGATCTCTGGGGGCTTGTTCGCCTTCATTACCTCGTTTGACGAAGTGGTTGTGGTGCTGTTTGTCGGATCAGCCAGCCAAAAGACGCTGCCGTGGCAGATGTTCACCGGTCTGCGCGAGCAAATCAGCCCGACCATTCTTGCGGTGGCAACGATCCTTGTGGGCATTTCGATCCTGCTGCTGGCGACGGTTGAAATTTTGCGGCGTCGGTCCGAGCGGTTGCGCGGTATGAGCCCGACTTGACCATCCGCGAGTGATGTTCTAGCCATTTTGACATGCAGTCCGCCCGCGATGGCGTCGCGGACCAACGGGCTGCAGGGTCCTCGCTTGCCGAGGCCGCCTTGTCCTGAACGCCGGGACTTTGTGGCCGGGTGACCTGTTCCGCCCGGACAGGAGAGACTGACATGACAGACCTTTCAAACCGACCTGAGTTTTTCAACCGTCCCAACGGGGACAAGGCGCCGCTGCCCTTTAGCCAAGGCGAATACGCTCGGCGGCTTGCTGCTTTGCGCGCCATCATGAAGGCGCGGGACATTCCCGCCGTTTTGCTGACGTCTATGCACAACATCGCTTATTACTCAGGCTTTTTGTACTGCTCGTTCGGGCGACCTTATGGTTGTGTTGTCACGATGGAGGACTGCACAACTGTGTCGGCCAACATTGATGCGGGTCAGCCGTGGCGGCGGTCGGTGGACGGCAATGTGATCTATACGGATTGGCAGCGGAACAATTACTGGCGCGCGGTCGCGTCGCTGATTGGTGGCGCGCGCCGCATTGGTGTGGAAAATGACCATCTGACTCTGGCGCAGCGGGATCTGGCACTTGATATGCTGGGCACACCTGAGTTGGTGGACATTGCGCCCGACACCATGCAGGCCCGCATGGTTAAATCCACCGAGGAAATCGCGTTGATCAAGGGTGGGGCACGGACGGCTGACGTCGGCGGTGCGGCCATCCATGATGCGATCCGCGAAGGCGCGACCGAAATCGAGATTGCGATGGCGGGGCGTGACGCGATGGAAGCGGAAATTGCGCGGGCCTATCCCGAGGCGGAGTACCGCGACACATGGGTGTGGTTTCAGTCGGGTATCAACACCGACGGTGCCCACAACCCGGTCACAAAACGCGCCGTTCAAAAGGGCGATATACTGTCGCTGAACACCTTTCCGATGATTTCGGGATATTACACAGCGCTTGAGCGGACCTTGTTCTGCGGCGAGCCGGACAAGGCGTCTCTGCGTCTGTGGGAAGCCAACGTGGCGGCGCATGAATTGGGGCTGAGCCTGATCAAACCCGGTGCAACCTGTTCGGGGATCACCGCGGAAATTAACCGCTTCTTTGAGAGCGAGGGTCTGCTGCAATACCGCTCGTTTGGCTATGGGCATTCGTTTGGTGTTCTCAGCCATTATTATGGCCGCGAAGCAGGTTTGGAACTGCGTGAAGACATCGACACTGCGCTGGAGCCGGGCATGGTCGTGTCGATTGAGCCGATGATTTGGGTGCCCGAAGGCACACCGGGGGCAGGCGGCTATCGTGAGCATGATATTCTTGTTGTGGGCGAGGCGGGTGCCGAGAATATCACCGGCTTCCCTTATGGTCCCGGCCACAACATTATCGACCGCTGAAGGAACGCTGCAAGCGCGCAGGGTAGTCTGCGCGCTTGCGATACTTGCCCTGCCCTGTGTCGCCACTTATCAAAAGAGATGCGAACAGGTTTTGTGGTGGGAAACATGAAACCGTAAAACGGGACCATTGGGTTGGTGCCGTTGGGACCAGTTGGGAGGTTTCATGGCCAAAGTCATCCACTACTACGCCCATCCTGGGCACAGATTTTCTCATGCAAACAAGGCGATGTGGCAGGCAGCGCAGGCCGTGGACGGCGTGACGCGTGTTGATCTTTATGGCGAGTATCCGCGCCACGATGTGAAGATCGACAAGGAGCAACAGCGGCTGCTTGATCATGATGTGATCGTGTTTCAGTTTCCGGTGTTCTGGTATTCCGCGCCTTCGCTTTTGAAAGAGTGGATTGATCTGACGCTGGAGCACGGGTTCGCTTACGGTAAGGATGGCGACAAGTTACGAGACAAGTGGATGATGTTGGCGGTGACTGCTGCTGGGCCTGAAGCGGCCTATTCAGAAGGCGGCTATCAGCATTTTCCCCTGCGGACGTTCCTGACGCCGTTTGAACAGACTGCGCGCCTGAGCAAGATGAGATTTGCCGCACCTTATGTGTTGCACGACGCCTTGAAGAGCGACCCGAGTGCCCATGCGGCGGGGTTTGTGGAGCTTTTGGAAGGGTTGCGGGACGACCGCATTGATCTGGAAAAAGCCGAAGCTGTGGAGTGTCTGTATCGCGACAGTATCGCGTCGGTATTGCATCGGTCCGAAGGGAGCCTCGCCCAATGACTGATTTTCTGGTTCTTGCGTTTGTCTTTCTTGCTGCCGGAGTGGTGGCTGTCCCCATCGCGTCGCGCTTGGGATTGGGATCCGTGCTTGGCTATCTGATCGCCGGCGTGGCCATCAGCCCGATCCTTTCGGCACTGAATGTGGATGTCGTCGCAATCCAGCATTTTGCCGAATTTGGCGTGGTGATGATGCTGTTTCTTGTCGGGTTGGAACTTGAGCCCAAGATGCTCTGGCACATGCGGCACCGGCTGTTGGGGCTGGGAGGCCTTCAGGTTGGGGCGACCACGGTTCTGGTGACGGGGGTGGCGATGGTCTTTGGCCTGACGTGGTCCGTCGCGCTGGCCTGTGGTCTGGTGCTGGCGCTGTCTTCGACGGCGATTGTGTTGCAGACGCTCAACGAAAAGGGCCTGATGAAATCCGACGGCGGGCAAGCGAGTTTCTCGGTGCTGCTGTTTCAGGACATCGCCGTTATTCCGATGCTGGCCTTGATCCCGCTTTTGGCATTGCCGGAATTGGCGGATGTCGCCAGCCACGCTGTCGGTCACGGCACCGAGGCAGTGGCCGAGGCCGCAACACATGATGATGCGCATCACGATGATGGTCATGGCATGAACATCAACCTAGTGGAGGGCTTGCCGGCCTGGCAGGCAGCGCTCGCGACGATTGCAGCCATCGCAGGGGTGATTGTTGGCGGGGCCTATCTGACGACGCCAGCGTTTCGGTTTGTGGCGATGGCCAACCTGCGGGAGTTGTTCGTTGCGACCGCGCTGCTGTTTGTGATCGGGATCGCCTTGTTGATGACGCTTGTAGGGTTGTCACCAGCACTGGGCACATTTTTTGCAGGCGTGGTGCTGGCCAACAGTGAATACAGGCACGAGTTGGAAAGCGACATTGACCCGTTCCGTGGGCTGCTGTTGGGCCTGTTTTTCATGACCGTCGGTGCGGCAGTGAATTTTGGCGTGTTGTTCTCCAGTTTTGGGCTGTTTATTGGCCTGACGCTTGGTTTGATGACGCTGAAGGCGGCAGTGCTGTTTGGCTTGGCGTGGATTTTCAAACTGCGTGGAGGCGACAAATATTTGTTTGGCCTCGGATTGGCGCAGGCGGGCGAATTCGGGTTTGTGTTGCTGTCCTTTACGGTGGCCAACAACGTCATACCGAAAGACATTGCCGACCAATTGCTGCTGGTCGTTGCGCTTTCGATGATGCTGACGCCGTTGCTGTTCATTCTTTATGAGAAGGTGATCCTGCCAAGGCTGGTGGAAGACAGTGACAGGGACGCCGACGAGATCGACGAAACGGGCCAGATCATCATCGCCGGACATGGGCGTTTCGGGGGGGTCATCAACCGGATGATGCGGGCCGCTGGGTATAGCACCACGGTTCTGGACTATTCTTCCAGTCAGCTGGATCGATTGCGTCGCTTTGGCGTGAAAGTGTTCTTTGGCGACGCCACGCGGGCTGATTTGTTGCATGCGGCGGGCATTCATGAGGCGCGGCTTTTGGTGGTGGCGATTGACCAGCGGGAAGCAGCGACAGAGCTTGTGCGCCATGTGCGTCATGAACATCCCAAGCTTGGCATCGTGGCACGGGCCGTTGACCGGCATCATGTCTACGAACTCTATGCCGCCGGGGCGACGCACATTGTGCGCGACACGTTTGACAGCGCGGTGCGGGCAGGGCGGTCCGCATATGAAGAGTTGGGCATGCACGCCTTTGATGCCGAGATGTTGGCGCGGGCCTTTGTGGATGACGACAAGGCGTCGCTGGTGGCGTTGGCGTCGGTGTATGATCCGAGCATCGCAGCCCATGAGAACGAAGAGTACCTGGCTAAGGTCAAGGAGTTGGTCAGCCAGCGAGACGATATCCTGTCGGGCAATGGCAAGGCGTTTCTTGTGAGGACCGATCGGGGCTGGACGCCGCCGTCGCGGGAAGATCTGGACGCCGAGCAGGAAGCGGAAAAAACGTGAGCACGAACAGCGGCAAACCGGCGGTTTTCCTTGAAGGCAGCCTGATGCGGCACGTCACGCGTATGTCGTTGACGACAAGCATCGGCTTGATGGCGATCTTTGCCGTCGATTTTGTCGACATGGCGTTCATTGCGATGTTGGGCAATGACGCTTTGGCCGCGGCGGTGGGGTATGCGGCGTCGCTATTGTTCTTTACCAACTCGATCAACGTGGGCCTGTCGATAGCCGCGGGTTCGTTGGTGGCGCGCGAAATCGGTGCGGGACGGGAAGGACAAGCGCGTCAGTATGCGACAAGCGTGGCCACTTTGGGGGTGCTTGTGGGGCTGTTGCTGCCCGGTCTGATCCTGTGGAACGTTGAGGCCATTCTGGAAGCGCTGGGCGCGCAAGGAGAAGTCCTGCGTCTGTCGGCGCGCTATGTTTGGTTCATACTGCCGACCATGTGGGTGATGGCGCTTGCGATGACCGGCATGGCGGTGTTGCGCGCCTATGGCGATGCCCGGCGCGCGATGCAGGCGACGCTGTATGGCGGTGTGGTCAATGCGGTGCTGGACCCCATCCTGATTTTCGCGGTTGGGCTGGGGCTGGACGGGGCGGCGATCGCGTCGATTGCGGCGCGTCTTTGCATGATGGCGTTCGCCGTGTGGCCCGCAGTGCGCAGCTATGGCGGGTTTGCGCGGCCGTCTGTGGTCAGCGTGCGGGAAGATTTCACCGCCGTGCGGGCAATCGCAGTTCCTGCGGTTTTGACCAATGTGGCAACGCCCGTCGGCAATGCCATTGTCGTGCGGGAGGTTGCGCAATTTGGCACCGATGCCGTGGCGGGAATGGCGATCATAGGTCGGCTGATGCCGGTGGCGTTTTCGGTGATTTTCGCCCTGTCGGGCGCGATCGGGCCGATCATCGGTCAAAACTTTGGAGCGGGAAAAACGGACCGCGTCCGCGGGGCCTATTTGGCGGGCCTGAAATTCACGGCGATCTATGTGCTGTTGATGACCGCTGTTTTGTTTGTGTTGCGTGCGCCGATTGGCGATTTGTTTTCCGCCCAAGGCGAGACCCGCGCGCTGATCTATCTGTTTTGCGGACCACTGGCGCTGGCGTCGGTATTTAACGGGCTGATCTTTGTGGGCAATGCGAGCTTCAACAACCTTGGGTATCCGATTTATTCAACTTGGGTGAACTGGGGGCGTCACACGTTGGGCACCTGGCCGTTCGCCATACTGGGCGCCCAGATGGCTGGTGCGTCGGGTGTGTTGTTGGGGCAGGCGGCAGGCGGCATGATCTTTGCCGGTGTCAGCTGGGTTTTTGTGAACCGCGTGTTCAAGAAGTTGCCTAAGCCTGCGGAAGTTGACCCGCATCACCCGAATTTGAGCGGGTCGATTGATGGCTCGTTTGGGGCGCGGGTGAAGAACCGTTAGACGGAGACGGCCTCGCGCAATGTGTCTTTGGCGATGGTTTGCGCGGTGCCACTCAGTTTGACTGCGCCGCGATCCATCACAACAAACCTGTCGCCCAGCTCGTATGCAAAATCAAAGAACTGTTCGACGAGAATGATGCACATCTCGCCTTGGCCGCGCAGGTGGCGGATCACGTCGCCGATTTGCTTGATGATATTGGGCTGGATGCCCTCGGTTGGTTCATCCAGCAGCAAGAGTTTGGGGCGGGTGATGAGCGCGCGGGCGATGGCAAGTTGCTGCTGCTGCCCGCCCGAAAGATCACCACCGCGGCGGGCGAGAAAATCCTTGAGGATCGGGAAGAGGTCAAAGATCTCGTCCGGAATCTTGTGCTCGGAGCGGGGCAGGCAGGCAAAACCGGTCTCCAAGTTTTCCTTCACGGTCAGAAACGGAAAGATTTCACGCCCCTGCGGCACGTATGCGACGCCGTTCTTGGCAAGTCCGTGGGCGGAGGCCTTGGCGATGGTTTCGCCGCCAAACTGGTAGCTACCGCCGCTATGGGCGTGAGTGCCTGAGAGCGCCTTGAGCAAGCTGGTTTTACCAACGCCATTGGTGCCCATGACGCAGACAACCTCGCCGATGTTGGCGTTAAGTGAGACACCGTTGAGGATTTGGCTGCCGCCGTAGTGCAGCGTCAAGTCGTTGATCTGAAGGAGATTATCGGCCAAGGTACACCTCGATTACGCGTTCATCGCTGGTCACGTGGTCAAGCGAGCCTTCGGCCAGCACAGAGCCTTCGTGCAGCACCGTCACCCGGCAATCCAGACGACGGACAAATTCCATATCATGTTCCACAACCACCACCGCGCGGGTCTTGGCGGCTTCGACAAGCAGCTCCGTGGTGTGTTCGCGCTCAGACGGGCTCATGCCTGCGGCGGGTTCGTCCACCAGCAGAAGTTTGGGGTCCTGCGAGAGCAGCATGCCAATTTCGAGCCACTGTTTTTGCCCGTGAGACAGCTCTCCGGATTTGCGGTAGAGCGCTGCGGAGAGGCCGATCTGATCCGCGATTTCGGCGACCTTGTCGTGATCGTGTTGTTTCGGGCGAAACCCCAGAACCGCAAACGGCGAACGGTCATTTTTCAGTGCGAGCATGAGGTTTTCAGCGACGGTCTGATCTTCAAACACAGTGGGGCGTTGAAATTTGCGCCCCACGCCTGCTTGCGCGATACGGCTTTCGGTCATGGACAGGAGGGAGACCGATTTTTCACCCCAAAGGACACGGCCTTCGTCCGGCTTTGTCTTGCCCGTGATGATGTCCATAAATGTGGTTTTGCCAGCCCCGTTGGGGCCGATCACGGCGCGCATTTCTGAAGGGCCGATCTGAAAGGCGAGGTTGTTGATGGCCTTGAACCCGTCAAAGGACACAGAAACACCGGAGACTTCGAGAAGCGTGCTCATTGGTCAGCCTCCTTTTCCTGCAGCGCGCCTGCGCCTGGCCCGAGAGCTGCGCCGTGGCGGTTGGGTGCACGACGCTCGGAGATCAGATCAAACAGTCCGCCAATGCCGCGCGGCGCAAAGATGGTGACGGCCACGAACGAGATGCCGAGAAGGATCGTCCACCAGTCGACCCACTGGATTGAATAGAACCCGAGGTTGATGTCCGGTGCTTGTCCGCCGGTGAACCATGTGGACAAGAGCGAGACAAAAGCCGCGCCAATCACGGCGCCATAAAGCTTGCCGCGTCCGCCGATGGCGACCCAAACCGCGAGGTAGATCGAGGCGATGGGGGCGATCTCGGCGGGGTTGATGATGCCCGCTTGTGGGTAATAAAGCGCGCCTGCGATGCCCGCGATGACCGCGGTGAAGGTGAAAATTAAGAGCTTGTAGGCCTCAACCGAATAGCCAAGGAAGCGAACACGCGCTTCGTCATCGCGGATGGCGCGGATCACCGAGCCGAATTTTCCGGAAATGACCCACGAGCACAGTGCGAAAGCCAACGCCAGTGCAAGGGCAGACGCCCATAAGAACACAATGGAAATCGTGGATTGCGGCACGTGATCGAGACCGGGCAGGTTTTGCAGGCCCGACAGACCGTTGTTGCCGCGCAATCCGCTGTCGTTTTGAAAAAGGAACAGCGAGAGGGCGAGCGTCATGGCTTGGGTCAGAATGGACAAGTAGACACCGGTGACACGGCTGCGGAAGGCGAGCCAGCCAAACACAAAGGCCAGAAGGCCGGGAACAATCAAGACGGCGGCGAGTTGCAGCGGGAAGGAATGGGCGAGGGCCCAGATGGGCGGAAATTCGGATGCGCCAACGACGCCAAAGATTTGGGTCGCAATACCGTCGGAAACTTCGCCCGGTGTGGGCGGCAAAGGGGCATTGGCGAGGGAAGCTGTGACAATGATTTCAGTACGCGCATACATCAGCCACATGCCGATGGCATAGCCACCGATGCCAAAGAACGCCATGTGCCCGAGAGACAGGATACCGCAGTAGCCCCAGACAAGATCCATTGCGAGTGCGACCATGCAAAGGCAGAGCGTCTTGCCCAAGGTTTTCACAAAAGACGTGGAGATGACGCCGATGCCGAAGCCTTCGGCCAGGACAGTCACACCAACCGTAAAGATCGCCAGTGTTGCGAGGAAAATCAGTACTGCCGGGTAGCGGGCCACAAAGGACTTGCGGGGCGGGGTGAGTGCAATATCAGACATTTAAGCCTCCGCCGCGCGGCCTTTGAGGGCGATGATACCTCGGGGCCGAAACTGAATGAAGAAGATGATGAAGAGGATCATGTAGGTCTGTGCCGCAAGTGTATTTGACGGGTTCAGCCACTCGATGCCCTTTTGCAGTGAGCCGACCATTGTGGCCCCCAAAAGCGTGCCCCAGATGTTGCCAACGCCACCAACAACCACTGTCATGAAGCTTTGCACAATATAGTCTGTGCCCATTTCCGAGGTGACCTTGGCATAAAGACCAATGGCGACGCCCGCGATTCCGGCAATGCCTGAGCCAAAGCCAAATGTCAGCATGTTGATGCGGTCAGGGTTGATGCCCATCGACGACGCCATGCGCGGGTTTTGGGTGACGGCGCGGACCTCTAGCCCCAAGCGGGTGCGGTTCATCACAAAGAGGAACATTCCGAGGAACAGAAGAGCCAACACAAAGATGGCGATGCGGATGTAGCTGATCGAAACGACGTCGTTGATGATCCACGATCCGTCGAGCCACCCCGGAGCGGTGAGCGGACGCGCCTGCGTGCCGAAGATGTTTTTCGCCAGTTGTTGCAGCGCGATGGAGACGCCGAAGGTCGCCAGCAAGGTTTCCAGCGGGCGATGGTAGAGCCAGCGGATCACCAGTCGCTCCATAGCGACACCGGCCGCGAAGGTCACAGCAAAGGCGGCGGGGATCGCGATGATAATGGACAGCGTGTAGTCGGGCACAAAAAGCTGCACGACGTAGCCAGTATAGGCGCCCATCATGATGAATTCGCCGTGCGCCATGTTGATCACGCCCATGACGCCAAAGGTGATGGCGAGGCCGATGGCGGCGAGAAAATAAATCGACGCCAGAGAAATCGCATCAAGCGCGAGGTCTGCGGTCTGGTTAATCGCCACGCTGGTTTCAATGCCGTCGAGCACAGCCTGTGCTGCCAGAGCCACGGCAATTGGCGCATTCGTGTAGGTCCGAAAAAACTGGAACTGGGCCAATGTGGCTGTGATGTCTGCATCGGTGACAGCAGGGGCAGCGTTGCCCTGATTTGCCAGCGTTGTGTATGCGGCGAGGCGGGCGGCGTCGGTGTCTAGCGAGGCCACCTGAACACCTGCGACCTCGGTGCCGTTGATGTTGGCGATCAGTGTGTCGTGGATTGTGTCGGTAGAGATTTGCGCAGGTGCGAGGCCTTTTTCGACGAGAAAGGCATAGGCGTCCTGTGGCGGCAGTTCGACGGGCATGGCGCCTTCGGGAAGGGTCGCGGCTGCGTCGAGATCCGTGGCAACCAACGGGTTCAGCGCGGCGCGGACGTCGACACCGAGGTCTCCGGCAAAGCCGTTGATTGCGACAATGCGGTCGACGTCGTCCTCAGAGAAGCGAATGGTCAGAAGCCGTTCGAGGCGTTGTTTCTGGCCTTTGAGATCCGCGTCGGTTTCGCCCTCGATCGAGCCGCGCAGGGCCAGCAAATGGGAGGCCTCGGCGTCGCGTTCGATCGCGGTGAGCGCGGTGGCGCGGGTGGCGATGTCGGGACTGTTAAGTTGGAACTGCACCAGAGCTGCGCCAATCAGGCCGCGGATGCCGGAATTGGGTTTAAGTTGTTTGTATTCTTTCTTGGGGGCGTCGCCGAGGGCGGCGTTGCCTGCGACGTCAAAAAGCGTGAGCGTCTTGCTGTCCGCCTTTTGTGCAAAGACGAAGAGGCCAGTCTCTTTGCTGAACCACATGTCCTTGGTTTGCCAGCGTTCCAGAACCACTTGTGCATCCTCAAGACCGCTGTCGGCAAGCGCGGTGATGGCGGGCCCGATAGTTTTGCGCGAGGACTTTTTGAGGATCTCGCCGTGCTCTTGCAAGAGCATCTGGATCGGGGCGTCGGCAGTCTGGGATGTTGCCGGGAGAGCGTGCAGGCAGAGCGCCATGCAAGCGACCAGAAGGCGGCATAGGGTCAGCATATTCTGATGTCCTGAGAGGGTCTTTGGCAGGGTCCGGGCGCACCGCAGTGATGCGCCCGGAAATGTTAGCTGGTCAGATCAGTAGTTGGATTTGATCTGAACGCAGGATTTGGTTTCGGTGTTGTACATGCCGCAACCCAGTTCTTTCCAATCCGAGACCAGAACCGCAGATTCCGGCAGGAAGTCTGTCCAAGCATCGCCTGGAACTTCGGTGGTTTGGGAGATGATGTCGAACTGACCGTCTTCCTGAATTTCACCGATCAAAACCGGCTTGGACAGGTGGTGGTTTGGCAGCATTGTCGCGGTGCCACCGGTCAGGTTCGGGTACTCTTGGCCGTACATCGCTGTGCGCACTGCATCAACGTCGGTGGAACCGGCTGCAGTCGCGGCGTTCACCCACATGTTAAAGCCGATGAAGTGGGCTTCCATTGGATCGTTGGTCACGCGCTCTTCGCCCATCTTGGCCTTCCAAGCGGCGATGAAGGCGTCGTTTGCATCAGATTCTGCAGACTGGAAGTAGTTCCATGCTGCGAGGTGACCCACGAGGTTGGAGGTGTCCAGACCGGAGAGTTCTTCTTCGCCAACCGAGAACGCAACAACTGGAATGTCGTCCGCAGAGATGCCGGCAGCAGCCAGCTCTTTGTAGAAGCCGACGTTTGCGTCGCCGTTGATGGTTGAGATCACACCGACCTTTTTGCCGTCTGCGCCAAGCGCCACAACGTCAGCAACGATCTTGGACCAGTCAGAGTGGCCAAACGGGGTGTAGTTCACGAAGATATCGTCAGCGGCGATGCCTTTTTGCTGCAGATAGCTTTCGAGAATGTTGTTTGTTGTCCGTGGGTACACATAGTCGGTGCCCAGCAGCGCAAATTTCTCAACTTCCAGCTCTTCAAGGAAGTAGTCGGTCGCCGGGATCGCCTGTTGGTTGGGAGCGGCACCGGTATAGAAGACGTTTTTGGAGCTTTCTTCGCCTTCATACTGCACAGGGTAGAACAGCAGGCCGTTGAGCTCTTCGATCACTGGCAGCACGGATTTGCGCGACACGGACGTCCAGTTGCCGAAGATCACGTCAACGTCGTGCACTGTCAGAAGCTCGCGCGCTTTTTCAGCGAACAGCGGCCAGTCTGAGGCCGGGTCGACAACAACAGCTTCGATCTCACAACCCAAAACGCCACCCTTGGCGTTCTGCTCTTCGATCAGCAGCTCCATGGTGTCTTTCAAAGTGGTTTCGGAGATGGCCATAGTGCCGGACAGAGAGTGCAAAACACCAACTTTTACTGGGCAATCAGCCAGTGCGGGCATGGCAGCGGTCATCATCAATGCAGTCGTTGCGCCAAGTAGTTTAAGTGACATCGTAGATCCCTTCTTACGACGCGCAGCGGTCTTGCGAAGCATTTCAAACTCCCCCATATTCCGCCCACGCAATTTATTGCGGCGTGCGATGGACCAATGGTTCCTAGGCCGGATCCGTCGCACGTTTTCTAAGTGGGTTTTCATCCCGTGCTCACCATAAGGGCAGAGGTGCACGCCGCGTAAACATCACCGCGAAAAGACTGGACAGAAAACGAAGAGGTCGCTCAAAATTTAGACGAGAGCGCAAAATTCGCCCAAAATTTAACAGATCGTGACTCTTGGGGTGGGTTAGCCGCCCAAAATCAAGCTGCGACAGCTGTCCAGATATCCGTCAGCCAGCAGCCGCGCGGCGCGCGCGCGGGACGTGTCTTTGCTAAAGCTCGCTACGGTGAGCAGCGATGCATGTGCGTGCTTCACATCAATTCGGTGGCCGAGGATGGCACGATGGTCGGTTTGCATCGCGGCGTCGAGTAGGGAGACAAATGTCTGGCGCTCGCCCTGAAAGGCATCGGCGCGGTCATCACTGATCAGCCAGGAATGTTCCATTTCAGCGGAGAAACGTCCCGTGCAGCCAGCAATGGTTCGGGTGATGTCCTGAGCGGCATGGGCCGGTCCCGTAAGGGGCAGGAGCATGAGCAGCGTTGTGATTATCGTTCTCAAACTGACCATAAAATGAGCGTTGCCCACAAAAAACTGTGCGTCAAGGAGGCAGTTTGAAAACTTTGGCGAGAACTGGTGAGGTTTTGGACGGGTTTGCGGCGGTTTGGCTCGGCATTCTATGGATAAGACACCGCTTGTTTTGGTGTCGGGACCGTGGGCCGGGAGCTGGCGAAGGGTCTTATGTCGTGTATTTCATATTGTGCCGATCGGGCGAGCCAGCAAACGATGGCATCGCGCGTTCACGGTATGGCAAAAGCCTCTGGGCAAAACTGACGGCTTGATTTAGGAACAGGCCAAGCGGTCCCTTAGCTCAACTGGATAGAGCAGCTGACTTCTAATCAGCAGGTTGAGGGTTCGAGTCCTTCAGGGATCGCCATTTTGTCAGATTGAATCGAATTTGACGAAGTATGCCCGGTGCAGCGCGGCTTCAGAGAGACTCTATTAAGGAGTGTTGCATTACCCCGACCCAAAAGGAGCGGGTATATTGGCAACACTTATTGGATACAGACTTTACTGGGACGACAGCGGCGACGGACTGGGGATTTCCGACGGCATTTCCGGCGGCACTGAGACCGCGACGATTTACTCGGACTCCGATCTTCCATTGGGCACGGGTTCGGTCGATTATCCGACAACGGTTGGTATCGTCACGGGCGTGTTTTATGAATACGCAGGTGATACGTACTTTGTGCCGGATGACTCTGCGGGCTTTCCGCCCATGGAAGCCGGTGTCATCACCAGTTTTACGGACGCGATTGACGGCACCACCGGCGGCGATGACCTGAATGGAGCGGCCGGAGATGACGTCCTCCATGACACGGATCAAAATCTTTACTCGGCAACGGGTAATGACCGGATAAACGCGGGGTCCGGTGACGATACCGTGGTGTTTGGCGACGGCAATGACACGATCCGAGGCGAAGATGGTAACGATCAGATTGGATCATGGTCTTTTGGCAGTGGCAACAACCTGATTGATGGCGGCTACGGTGATGACGCGATTATCGGAGGGTCCGGAGACGACCAAATCATCGGCGGCGAAGGCAACGACTGGATGGCGGGCGCCGGTGGGCGGGACACCATGGATGGCGGAGACGGTTACGACCAATTTTGGGTAACCGACGACCACGATCACGCCGACATTACCGGCGGTGAAGGTTATGTTGACTGGGACATTGTGGGGTTTGGCAATTGGGCCACGAACAGCGGTGTGAACGTCACCTTTTCTGGCGACGAAACCGGTAGTTTTGTCTTTCAGGACACGGCCACAAACGGCGTTTTTCGCGAGATCGAGCACATTATTGGCACGGACAACGGCGACAATATCGACGGCTCGGCCAACAGCCGCAGCATGACGCTCGAAGGACGTGGTGGAGACGACTTTATCTTCGGTGGATCTGGTGACAACTACATCAGCGGCGGATCGGGCGCGGACACGCTGAGTGGTGGGGCGGGTTCGGACACGCTGACTGGCGGGGACGGGAACGACCTGTTCATTGTGCATGAAACTGACGACACCACAGATGTGCATGGCGAGGGCTGGTGGGACACTATTCAGTTTCAGGATGAAGGCACCGGAGAAGGCGCGGTTGTTACCTATGAGGGTGACACATACGGCACCTATTCTATCGGCGGCGCGTCCGGCAACTTTTCAAGCATCGAGCAGACCGAAACTACAAACAACGACGATCTTGTAGATGCCAGCGCAAGTAACTGGACTGTCGTGACATCGATGCTGGACGGAAACGACACCTTTTTGGGGGGCAGCGGGGATGACCGTGTTTGGGCCGGCGATGGCGAAGACTCCATCGATGCGGGCGATGGAGATGACGAGGTTCACGGCGAAAGCGGCAATGACATCATTCACGCCGGGCACGGGCATGACACGATTTACGGCGGCGACGGGGCGGACCGCATTGATGCGGGTCAGGATAACGACTTGGTGGACGCTGGCGAAGGGAATGACATTGTTGACGGTGGCAGTGGTCAGGACCTGATTTTTGGCGGCGAAGGAGAGGATTATCTTGGTGGCGGAAGTGGCAACGACACTCTGATTGGAGACGATGGTCACGACACGTTGAGCGGCGGTACCGGCAACGACATCCTGAAAGGCGGCTCAGGGGACGATCTTTTTGTTATGGCCGACAACGGCGGGTATGACGTCATTGACGATTTCCGACTTGATGGCGTCGAGCATGACCAACTGGATGTCACCGGCTTGACCGATGCGTCGGGAAATCCTGTAACTGTGGGCGATGTGACCGTCAGTAGCGATGGCAGCGGCAACGCGGTTTTGACCTTCCCTGGTGGCGAAGGCATCCAGTTGAACGGGATTGATCCGGCGACGTTGACCATTCCCAAATTGGTGAGCATGGGCATTCCCTGCTTTGCGGCGGGCACGCGCATTCGCACGCCATCGGGGGATGTACCGATTGAGAGATTGAAAGTCGGGGATTTGGTGCAGACGCTGGACAATGGGATGCAGCCTGTACTTTGGGTCGGTCGACGGCATTTGACGCAGGCAGACTTGGCCGAAAACCCGAAGCTGCAACCGGTGCGTATTCGGGCGGGCAGTCTTGGCAACGAGCGTGATCTGATCGTGTCGCCACAGCACGGGATGGTGACGACACATTCCGGCGAAAGCCCAACTTTGGCGCGCGCAATCCATCTGGCACGAGATGGCGGGCCGGGGTTTCGGGTGGCGCGGGGCATCAAGTCGGTGACGTACTATCACCTGATGTTTGAGAGCCATGAAATCATCATTGCGGAAAATGCACCCAGCGAGAGCTTTTATCCCGGACCGATGGCTTTGAATGCGCTGGCACCGGCAGAAAGAGCAGAAGTAGCGGCCCTGTTTCCGGAGCTTTTGGCCAATCTTGGGGCGTTGGAAGTTTACGGCCCCACCGCGCGCCAGTTCTTGGTACGCAAAGAAATCACGCGCGATGTTGCGGAGAAGTTTAGTCCTGCCCGCGCGTTTGGGTAGGTGGCTGCGGGACTAGGGGCACAGGCACACTTTCGTGTCGCAAAGCGCACATTGGGTCGCGAGGGGTTCGGAGATGGCATCCGTATACAATCGGTCAAAGGCCTCGGGGCCTGCGATCCGGACCGGTGCGTGGCGCTGATATTTGGACTGATCCGCCAGCAACCAAACAGCGTTGGCGCGTGACATGGCCGCTTGGCTGACGGTGATTTCGTCAATGTCGAAGTCAAACGCCTCTGCTGTTTCGGTCAATGCGGAGCATCCGAGAATGGCGTAGTCAAACGCAAACCCGTTGACCATTTGTGCCGCGACCTGTCCGACAAGGCCGCCGTCCTCAGGGCGGGGGCGTCCACCGGTTAGCAGCACTTCGCAGCGCTCATTGGCGGACAGAATGCGGGCCACGTTGAGATTGTTCGTCACGACCAGAAGGCCATCATGGCCCAAGAGTGCCTGAGCGAGCGCCTCGGTGCTGGTGCCAATGTTCACAAAAAGCGAAGAGCCGTTTGGAATGTCTTTGGCGGCGGCGGCAGCCATAGCGTCTTTGGCTTCGGCATTGACGCGGCGGCGTTCCTCATAGGCGATGTTGCGCACGCCCGAGGGAAGCATTGCGCCGCCGTGCACCCGTTCCAGAAGCCCCGCATTGGCCAGTTGCGTCAGGTCGCGGCGGATGGTTTGCACAGTGACGTCAAAATGCAGGGCCAGGGCGTCAACGGTGACTTTGCCTTGGGTGCGGGCAATTTCGAGGATGTCGTGTTCGCGAAATGACGAGTGCATAGGCGCGGTCCTGTTGGGATGCGGAAATATTGCATGAGTGTTTGCCAGAGCATCTACGGTTTGCAAGGGAAATGCGTCAAAGCGATGGGGGCATTCCGCAACGAAAAACCTTGGCGACTTGCATATATCGCTCTGTCATCCGTTCAAAAGGCAGTCACGGGCGACGTATTGAAACCAAAAGCGGGCGGGCTCATTATTTTGGGCATGGGTCCTTTCGAAAGCGGTCGAAGCCGGTGATGAGACTGATCGCTGAATAAGGGCCTTTGGGCATTCTGCCCTTGACTGGCAGTGGAAAACGCTATTCGAGTGTGCTCGATAATGTTCGTGAGTGTTCGTATGGCTTCAGATAATCAACAAACAGTAGATATTTTTGTAATTGGTGGCGGCATCAACGGATGCGGTATCGCGCGGGATGCAGCGGGCCGTGGTTTGTCGGTGGAACTTGCGGAGATGCACGATCTGGCGTCAGCCACATCAAGTGCATCCACCAAATTGTTTCACGGTGGGCTGCGCTACCTAGAATACTTTGAGGTGCGCCTTGTGCGGGAGGCGTTGATCGAGCGCGAGACGCTGCTGCGGGCGATGCCGCATATTAGCTGGCCAATGCGGTTCGTGTTGCCGATGCACCGAGAGATGCGGTTTGACAACGAAACGCCGACCTCGCGGTTGCTGACCGTTGTGATGCCGTGGATGAAGGGGCGCAGGCCGGCATGGCTGATCCGGCTTGGGCTGTTCATGTACGACCACTTGGGCGGGCGTGAGATTTTGCCCGGTACACGGTCGGTGGATTTGTCTGACGATGAGGCCGGTGTGCCGTTGCAGGATAAGTTCAACCGCGCCTTTGAATACAGCGACTGTTGGGTCGAGGACAGCCGTCTTGTGGTCCTGAACGCACGGGACGCGGAGGCGCGCGGAGCCACCATTCGCACACGTACCAAGGTGGTTTCGGCGCGGCGGGAAGGCGATCTATGGCGGGTTGAGACAGAAAATATGGACACCGCCGAGCGGTCGACGCGACATGCGCGTGCGCTGGTGAATGCGGCTGGGCCGTGGGTGGCGGATGTGATCGAAGGCGTGATGGGCCAGAACGCCAGCGCCGGTGTTCGCCTTGTGCGCGGTAGCCACATTGTGACGAAACGCCTTTTTGATCATGACCGTTGCTATTTTTTCCAAGGCACGGATGGCCGGATTATTTTTGCCATTCCGTATCAGGAAGATTTCACGCTGATTGGCACCACCGACAAAGAGCACCTTGATGCTGATGTGCGTCCGGAATGCACAGATGAAGAGGCGCTCTATCTTTGCGAGTTTGCATCGCAATACTTCAAACGCCCTGTCACAATGGATGATGTGGTCTGGCGCTATAGCGGTGTGCGGCCACTTTATGATGACGGGGCGACGTCGGCGACGGCCGCGACGCGGGACTATGTGCTTAAGCTGGACGGCGACCACGCGCCGGTTCTGAACGTGTTTGGCGGCAAAATCACCACCTATCGAAAACTGGCTGAGGCAGCGATGGCCAAACTTACGCCGTTTTTTGCGCAGGCGTCGGGCGCTTGGACCGCCGGAGTTGCGATGCCCGGCGGCGATTTTGCGGTTGCGGACGTTGACCTGGTGATTGCGTCTTTACGAGCGGACTACGGGTTTCTGAGCGCGGCTTGGGCCAAACGGTTGGTTCGTGCCTACGGCATCGAGGCGCGCGAAATTTTGGGGGCGGCACAGAGCGAAAAAGATCTGGGCCTTGGTTTTGGCGCCACCCTGACGGAGGCCGAGGTCACTTGGCTGATAGAGCGGGAATACGCGGCCAGCGCCGAGGACATTGTCTGGCGGCGTTCCAAGCTCGGATTGCGCCTGTCGACGTCTCAAATCGAGACCTTGGAAAGCTTTGTTGCGGCGGCGCGGCAAAATGCGCTCCAAGAAGGCGACGCGAAGAATTGATCTTTGCCCTTTTGAGGCCTATAGGAACCCTGCACGTTGCTGCCGTGCAGGGTTTTCTGTTGCGGTGGCGGAGAAGGATTTGACGAGAATTCCGGCGGACATCGCCTGTGAACGACCCGATACCAGACACCCCGAACCCGAAAAAAGGTTGTGAGAAAATGGCAGAGAACAAGACCCCAGACATATTGTATACCATTGTAGACGAAGCGCCCGAGCTGGCCTCGGCGTCGTTTTTGCCGATCATTCGCAAGTTTGTGTCTGCTGCTGGTATCACTGTTGGAACCCCTGATATTTCGCTGGCCGGCCGCATCATCGCGACCTTCCCAGAAAACCTGACCGCAGAGCAGCGTCAGTCCGACGATCTGGCCGCGCTGGGTGAATTGGTAAAGACACCTGATGCCAACGTCATCAAGTTGCCCAACATCTCGGCATCGGTGCCGCAGTTGGTTGGCGCGGTCGAAGAGCTTCAGGCGCAGGGTTACGCCATTCCGTCCTATCCAGAAGAGCCCAAGACAGACGAAGAAAAGGCGATCCGCGCCCGTTTTGACGCCATCAAAGGGTCGGCCGTGAACCCGGTTTTGCGCGAAGGCAACTCTGATCGTCGTTCTGCCCGTGCCGTGAAAAACTTTGCCCAGAACAACCCGCATTCGATGGGCACATGGGACAGCGCGAGCAAAACCAAAGTGTCGTCCATGCCGGGCAATGATTTTTATGCCAACGAAGTGTCCGCCACCATTTCGGCAGATCAAGCTGGTGACGCGAAGATCGAATTTGTTGCCGCCGATGGTGCCGTGACGGTTCTGAAAGACAGCTACCCGCTGGAAGCTGGTACCATTGCTGACGCGACTTTCATGTCCGCCAAAGCGCTGGGCGCCTTTCTGGCAGACGCGATTGAAGACACCAAGGCCGACGGCACCATGTTCTCGCTGCACATGAAAGCCACGATGATGAAGGTCTCTGACCCGATCATCTTTGGTCACGCTGTCAAAGCATGGCTGGCGCCAGTGTTCGAAAAATTCGGCGCGGAAATGGCCGATCTGGGTGTGAACCCCAATTCCGGCATGGGTGACTTGTTGGACCGAGTCTCTGGCAACGCCGACATCATGGCTGCGATCGACGCCGTGACCGCGGACCGTCCGGGCATGTATATGGTCGACAGCGACAAAGGTATCACCAACCTGCACGTGCCATCCGATGTGATCATCGACGCCTCGATGCCAGCCGTGATCCGCGCAGGCGGCAAGGGCTGGGACGCGGCAGGCAACAAGGGTGACACCAACTGTGTGATCCCCGATCGCTGCTATGCCACCGTTTATGATGAATCCATCAACTTCTTCAAAGCCAACGGCGCACTTGACGTGACCACCGCAGGGTCGGTCGCCAACGTTGGCCTGATGGCGCAGAAAGCTGAGGAATACGGTTCTCACCCGACGACGTTTGAAGCGCCTGCCAACGGCACTATCCGCATCGTTCTGGCCAATGGTGAGACCCTACACAGCCACAGTGTTGAAACCGGCGACATCTGGCGGTCGTGCACCGTGAAACAGGCGCCGATCGAGAACTGGATCGAATTGGCGCTGGATCGTCAGCGTTTGACCGGTTCCGAGGCGATTTTCTGGCTGGACGCAAACCGCGCCCACGATGCGGAGCTGATCAAATACGTGACCCCTGCGCTTGAAGCGGCAGGCAAAGCGGATCTGTTCATGATCCTCGCACCACGTGAAGCGACAGCCCAGTCGCTGAAGACCATCACGGCAGGCAACGACAGCATCGCCATCACTGGCAACGTGCTGCGCGACTACCTGACCGATCTTTTCCCGATCCTTGAGCTTGGCACGTCGGCCAAAATGCTGTCGATCGTGAAGCTGATGAAAGGTGGCGGTCTGTTTGAAACCGGCGCTGGTGGGTCCGCACCAAAACACGTGCAGCAGTTGGTTGAAGAAAACCACCTGCGTTGGGACTCGATGGGTGAATTCTGCGCGTTGGGTGAAAGCCTGAACTTCCTTGCAGACGTCAAGGGCAACGCCAAAGCCGGTGTTCTGGGTGTGGCTGCCGAGGCCGCAACGCAGGGCATTCTGGACGACAACCGCAGCCCGTCGCGCAAAGTTGGCCAGCCTGACAACCGCGACAGCCACTATTGGTTCGCGCGCTACTGGGCCGAAGCCTTGGCAGCACAATCCGACGACGCTGCGCTTGCGGCAGAATTTGCCGGTGTGGCCAAAGCATTGGCCGATGGCGAAGCAACCATTCTGGCGGAGTTTGCTGCCGTGCAAGGTCCGGCTGCAGACATCGCGGGCTACTACCGTCCGTCGGTTGAGCTGAAGGCGAAAGTGATGCGCCCCTCTGCGACGCTGAACGCGATTATTGGCTAAAGCTGAGTAAGCGTTTGAGACATGGAAGCCGCCCTGAGAGGGGCGGCTTTTTTGGTTGGGAAGTTGCCAACATTGCCTAACGCAATGGTTGTGTTGCGGGCATCCGTTCGCCTATCTTTCGATTGGGCAGACTGAAAGTAACAAATGACGGAACTCCAAGACGCGGTGAGAGAAGCCGCTTTTTCAGAAGACGCAGACGCGTTTGAAGTCGCCTTGGCGGCTTGTGTTCAGGCCGATCAGTTGGATGGACTTTGTGACATTCTGACGGAGGCGTTGTCTCAGGACTGGCATTTTCGCCACGAGGATGTCGCGCGCGCGATTCAGCAATTGCGGTGTCCTTCAGCGGTAGCGGCACTTGAAGCGCGCGCTTTGAATTGCCCGAGCTATCTGGAGTGGGACGACGATTTCGCGCTTGCCCGCAAATGCAGCTGGGCGCTTGCCGACATCGGAACGCCAGAAGCGCGGGCTGCTTTGGAGCGGTTGTCGCGATGTGACATTCCGAAAGTGCGAGGCTTTGCGGCGAAACGCTTGGCGCCGACAAAGCAACAAGTTTGGCCAAAGTATGCAGAAAATAAAAGGCCCAAACGCAACAAACGCTCTGATAATCTCTTGATTTTTGGGGTGGCGGTGATCGCGTTGACCTGTTTTGAGTTCTTTCTTCAGGCCAAGCAATGGAGCGGCTGGAAGAACAGCTGCCCGCCGGACGGCCGCACGTTCAGCGACGCAGAAATTGTTGCGTCAGCGAAATCTTACATGGCGCGCGTAAACGACCAAGATGGGTTTGATTGGCAAACTGCCGAGTTGACGCGAGCTCCGATCAATCTTTTGAACGGTGACGAGGATGGCATTCAAATGGCAAAGTTTACTGTTCAACCATTTGAAAAAGTCGAGAGTGTTACAGTTACCTTGAAAGACAATTGCATCGTGGATTTTGCTTGGTGGGTACCGGAGCAATAGAGAGTGCGCTAGCAATTCGATTTGTCCAAATGCGGCGTTCATCGGGTCGCAGTATCGCGTGAAAACGGACCTTTGCATCCAGTTTGATCTCCAAGCAACCCAAAGGGAACGCCATGAGAATCCGCCGTATCCAGTTGGGCGATTTGGCAAGGAAGCTGAATGATCGCTTGTTGAGCTGTTGTGTGGTTTCGGGTTCCAGGTTTTTGCGGTCTGCAACGTCGCGGAACGCGAGATTGCTGGAGAAAGGCACGCTGTTCACATCCTCCGCTTTCCCCGCTATGAAACGCTATAACATTTCCAGAAGGACACTCGCGCAATGACCACGCTCAGCATCGACCCGCAACGTCTAAAAACCGTGCGCAAGGCGCGCAAATTGGGGCGTTCGAAGCTGGCCAAAATGGGTGGCATCACTGAGCGCCAGCTGACCAAGCTGGAAACCTCCAAAGCTGCGAGCCTGCCAGAGCCCGCTGCAAGCCGCCTTGCCGCTGCGCTGCAGATCCCGACGCAGGCGCTCACCGGCGAGTTGCCTTTGATCGAAGACGATTTGCAGCCCAAAAGCACCTGTACCAGCGGTTGCTGCGGATGAGATCGACCGCGGTCTAAACTCAAAGAAAAATTTCCGTTTTGCGACCTGCGCCATGTCGCGGGTTTGCATGACAAACCCAAAATGACACAGTCACCCTCTTTGTAATGAAAACAGGGAGTGGGTCATGAAGATCGGATTTATTGGGCTCGGCAATGTGGGCGGCAAGCTGAGTGGCAGTTTGCTGCGAAATGGGGTGGACCTGACGGTTTATGACCTGAATGCAGACCTTGTAGCGGCGAAGGTTGCGGCAGGCGCCACGGCGGGCGAGGGTCCGGCGCAGATGATGGGCGATTGCGATGCAGTGATCACTTGTTTGCCGTCCCCTGCGGCCTCCGATGCGGTCATGGCAGAGATGTTGCCAGCGGTCGGGCCGGGTAAGATCTGGATGGAGATGTCCACGACGGATGAGGCAGAGGTCAAGCGGCTGGGTGGCTTGGTCATCGCGGCGGGAGGCGCGGCGGTGGATTGCCCGGTTTCAGGCGGCTGTCATCGCGCGGACACCGGTAACATCGCGATTTTTGCCGGATGTGACCGCGATACGTTTGAACGTATCCTTCCCCTATTGACCACCATGGGGCGACGGATTTTGCACACTGGCGATCTTGGGTCGGCCTCTGTTCTTAAAGTGGTGACAAACTTCCTTGCGACGGCGCATCTTGTGGCGAGTGCAGAGGCGCTAACCACCTGTGCGGCGGCGGGCATGGACCTCAACACGGCCTATGAGGCGATCAAGATCAGCTCGGGAAATTCCTTCAGCCATATAACCGAAAGTCAGGTGATCCTGAATGGCAGCCGCGACATTTCTTTCACGATGGATCTGGTGAAAAAGGACATCGGCCTGTTTCAGGAGGTGGCCAATCGCGCTGGCGTGCCGTTGGAAATGAACCCTCTGATGATCAATATCTTCGACGACGGTATCGCGCGTTATGGGGAGCGGGAACTGAGCCCCAATATCATCAAGCGGTTGGAAGACGCAGCCGGTGTGGATGTGCTGGCGCCGGGCTTTCCTCCCGAGATGTTGGACGACGAGCCGGAAGAACCGGGTTACGAGGTGATCCCCCAGGGGCGCGGCTAGGCGTTCTTTAGGCTCTAACCCGAATGGGTTTGAGCCATGCGCAACCGCGAAAGCGGGCAGGCGTGGTTTGCTGGATCAGATGGTCTGGTCGTATTCGCCCACACTTGGTTCCGTGCGGATCACAGCATCGATTTCGGCAAAGATCGCGCGCATCTCGTCTTCGCTTTGGGCGCTTTCGATGACGACCACAAGGTTCGGCGTGTTCGAGCTTGCCCGCACCAATCCCCAGCTGCCGTTGTCCAGAATGACGCGGGCACCGTTTACGGTCACGACGTCTTTGATCGCGCGACCTGCCATTGTGTCGCCGGCCTCGTGTTTGGCGACCAGTTTTGCGACCAGACGGTCCAAAATGTCGTATTTTTCGGTGTCCGCCGCGTAGGGCGACATGGTTGGTGTCGACCATGTTTTTGGCAGTGCCTTGCGCATGTCCGACATTTTCATATCAGGGTTGCGATCCAGCATTTTGCAGACCTCAACAGCGACACGCATGCCGCAATCATAGCCACGGCCAATAGGTTCGGCGAGGAAGTAGTGGCCGGATTTTTCAAAGCCCGCCAATGCGCCCAGTGCATGCACACGACGTTTCATGTGGCTGTGGCCGGTTTTCCAATAATCGGTCTTGGCACCAGTGGCCAAGAGTTCGGGATCGGCGGCATAAAGTCCGGTGGATTTCACGTCGGCCACAAAGGTGGCGTTTGGATAGATCTTGCCCAGATCCTTGGCCATGATTACGCCAACCTTGTCGGCAAAAATCTCTTCGCCTTCGTCATCCACAACGCCGCAGCGATCGCCGTCACCGTCAAACCCCAACGCCAGATCGGCACCGGATGCTTTGACGCTGTCGGACATGTCATGCAGCATCAGCATGGCTTCGGGGTTCGGGTTGTAATGCGGGAAAGTGTAGTCGAGGTCACAATGGCTTGGCACCACTTCGACGCCGATGCGTTCCAGCACTTCGGGGCCGAATGCAGCGGCGGTGCCGTTGCCCGTGGCGCAGACAACCTTCAGTTTGCGGCTCATTTTGAAGTCACCAACAAGGTCGTCGATGTACGCCTCGCGGACACCGTCCACGATTTCGTGCTTGCCGCCATCATGGGCGTCAAAATCACCGTTCAGCACGATGTCGCGCAGTTCTGCCATTTCATCCGGGCCATGGGTCAGCGGGCGTTCAAAGCCCATTTTCACGCCGGTCCAGCCGTTGGGGTTATGGGAGGCAGTGACCATCGCCACGGCGGGCACATCTAGATGGAACTGTGCAAAATAGGCCATAGGCGATAGGGCCGGGCCGATGTCTTTGACGTGGATACCTGCCTTCATCAGGCCGACGATCAGCGCATATTTGATGGCCACGGAATAGTCGCGGTAATCGTTGCCGACCGCAATCACCGGGTCGATGCCTCGGCGGCGCATTTGTGTGCCCAACCCAAACCCAAGCGCGGTCATGCCGGGCAGATTGATCGCCTCAGGATACTGCCAGCGCGCGTCGTATTCGCGAAAGCCTGTAGGGGCAATCATCGGGTCACGGAGGAATTCCCAAGTGTTTGGGCGCACGTCAGGCAGGGGCTTTTTCATAAATCGTCTCTCGGTCACTGTTAAATGGCTTAAACGCGAATTGGATTGGCCTTGGCCAACTCATCAAAGCGCATCAATGTTTCGATCAGGCCACTCATTTGATCCAGCGGGATCATATTTGGCCCGTCTGACGGCGCAGTGTCGGGATCTTCGTGAGTTTCGATGAACACTGCAGCGATGCCCAGTGACACGGCTGCGCGCGCCATAACTGGCGCAAATTCGCGCTGCCCGCCGGAGCTTCCGCCTTTGCCACCGGGTTGTTGCACGGAATGCGTCGCGTCCATAACCACCGGATAGCCCGTTGCCGCCATCTGCGGCAGGCCACGCATGTCGGCCACAAGGGTGTTGTAGCCAAAGGACGTCCCGCGCTCGGTCAGCATGATGCGATCATTGCCGGTGCTTTCGATCTTTGTGACAATATTTCCCATTTCCCATGGCGCGAGGAATTGGCCTTTTTTGACGTTCACCACGGCGCCGGTTTTGCCGGCAGCCAGCAGCATATCGGTCTGGCGACAGAGAAAGGCAGGGATTTGCAGGATGTCCACGGCTTGCGCCGCAACCGCGCATTGCTCTTCGGTGTGAACGTCGGTCAATACCGGCACGCCGAAGTCCTTGCGGATTCCGTCCAGCACTGCCAGCCCGGCATCAATGCCCATTCCGCGAACGCCCGACAGCGAGGTGCGGTTGGCTTTGTCATAGCTGGCCTTGAACACATACTGCGCACCGACCGCTTCGCAGGCTTCTTTCATGGTGCCAGCAATCATTTGCGCGTGATCCGCGCTTTCAAGCTGGCAGGGGCCGGCAATAACGGTCAGCGGTTGATCGTTGCCGATCGAGAGGCCCGAAACCTCAACGGTTTTCATCACGAGGACACCTGTTCTCTGAGGATGGATGCTGTGAGCGATATCATCAGGTAAATGCCTGAAAAAATCAGGAAGGCCAAGACGGTGTTCTCAAAGCTGCGCGGGTAAGACGGGTCCTCAGACGCGACCGGTTCCACAGATGTTGTGAGATAGCGCACCTGACGGCTGGCTTCCAACTCGGTCTGTTTCAGGGTCTGAAGTGCTGACTGCATCATCAAGTCGGCCGTTGCAAGATCCGCCTGTGCGATCTGGATTTCCGCTGATTGCGCGGCCAGTGACGCCTCGCCTTCTGTGGCGTCGGTCATCTCTGTTTCCAGCTTATCCAGCAGGTTGTTCAAGCGCCGAACATCGCCGCGTACGCCTTCGACGCGGGCTTGGTTTGGGCGACTGTTGTCCAGAAGCGCGGCCAGCTGCAGCTCTTTTTCTTGTAGCTGAATTTGCACATTTGAAATCTGCTGGCGTAAGGCGGCGATCACGGCTTGTGGATCCACCACCGAATTTTGCTGCTTTTCGACGAGAGCCAGCTGCGCATCCCTGCGTTCGGCTTTGGCCTCTTCGAGGCTGGTGCGTGCGTCGCTCATTTGGTCTTTGCGTTTGCGTTGCGACAGCGTGTCCACGCGGGTTTCGGCGTAGGTGATCAAGGCTTTGGAATAGGCTGTGGCGACGGCAGGATCTGCGGCAATCACTTCCATGCGCACGGATCCTTCGGTCGGGTCGTATCCGATTTTCACGAACTTTTTGTAGAGCTTATAAGCTTCTTCATTGGATGGATCAGGATCAAGCCGTTGAATAGGATCGATGGACGGATCGGAGAAATGCGATTTAAAGCCAACATCGTTGTCGAGCCGGATCATCGCGTCTTTGGAAGTCAGGTAATCCTGCACCGCGATGGCATCCTGATTTGAATTCATCTGTGCGGGCAACAGGCCACCAAGCACGGAGCCTCCGGTGTTGTCGGCCTGCTGTACCAGAAACGCCGATTTTGTGGCGTACATGGGTGTTGAAACGCCATAGAAATACCACGCAGCAAAGATCGTTGGCAGAAACACAAACGCCGAAAGGCGGGCCAGCAGCAACACAAGGCGTTTGCGGCGACGGCGGGCAATGTCTTTCTGGATTTCGCCAATTTCCAATGCCCGCATCTCGGCCGGAGAGCGGGTTTCAGTGGAGGGCAAGTTGTCTTTGTCCACCGGCATGGTTTGCGGCAGCTGGATCCGCCCGATGGACATTTTGTTGGATTTTGCCTTGGGCTCAGCGTCCCCATTTTCGGCGGCTTGCTCGGTTGGCAGCAGGTCAAGCATGTTGGTGCGCTGGAACGGGTCAATGCCTGCATTGCGCAACAGGCGCACGGAATCATAATCCGACGTGGCGGCCAGTCCGTGTTTTTGTGCCATGCGCCGGGCCAGCCGCAGCTGTCGGCCGGTCAGGCCTTCGCGCTTGATGGCGTCGATTTCCGCATCAGGAGATCCGTCGGACTTCGGGGGCGGCGCTTTGGCAGGTGTCTTTGCGGGCAGGTCGACCTTTGCGGTCTTTTGCGCGGTGCTGGCGGCCTGCGGGGGTGCCTTGGCTTGAGGTTGAGGCGGAGCAACAGCCGGTGCTGGCGCAACAGCACGTGGCGTCGCGTCCTGCGCACCTGTGCCGGTCTCGGCTCCCGTTTGGGGAACGGACCGGCGGATGCGAAATTTTTTAGCCTTGGGTTTGGTAGTCATAGAGCTGCTTGGCCTCTTCCAAGGTGTCGAACATATAGAGCTTCCCGTTTAGCAGAACTGCGGCGGAACGGGCAAACTTCTCGAGCACCGAAGGTTGGTGCGACACAATAATAATGGTGGTGGTGCGCAGACGTTCGCGAAGCACTTCGCCTGCTTTTTTGTTGAAATCCACATCCGTGGAGGAGGGCATGCCTTCATCGATCAGATATACATCGAAATCCAGTGCCAACATGAGCGCAAAGGTAAACCGCGCGCGCATGCCCGAGGAATAGGTGCCGAGCGGTTGTTCGAAGTATTCGCCCAGATTGCAAAGCCAGCGGCAGAAGGCCTCCACATAGTCCGGGTCCAAGCCATAAAGCCGCGCGATATAACGGCTGTTTTCCACGGCGGTGTGTTTGTTGACCACGCCGCCCATGAAGCCCAGCGGGAAGGAGATGCGGCAGTCGCGTCGAATCACGCCTTCGTCAGGTTTTTCGAGGCCAGCCATCATGTTGATCAATGTGGTCTTGCCGGTGCCGTTTGGTGCCAATACGCCGAGCGAGTTACCCAGTTCCACGCGAAACGACACGCGGTCAAGGATCACCTTGCGCTGCGTGCCCGTCCAAAAGGACTTGCTCACGTTTTCGAACTCGAGCATCGGGTGCTCCTGTGGCTGCTCTTCCGACCTTTTTAACGGATCAAGGTTAACGCTCTGTCGGCGTTTTGCCCAATATGTCGGATTGTGACCACGTTTAGCAATGTCTTGAGGCACAAATTGGGCATCGTCACAGCTTTTTGGTCCTAAAATCCAAGAATTTGTGTCGATTTAGCGGGAAATGCACCGGTTCGCGCCCCAGTGGTTTTGTAAGTGTGGTGTTTTGACGAAGAAAGGGCGCTCGAAAGCGCCCTTTGGTTCGGCCTTACGGGCCATTTGATGTTTGGTACGTTACGCGATGGCTTGCCATGCGGTCCCGGCGAGCAACGCGCCGAGCAGGGCAAAGCCGATATAGGCGGCAAACACCCGTGGTTTTACCAGCGCCCAGACGGCGATGGCGGCTGGGATGCTGCTGACGCCGCCGGCGATGACAAAGCTCATGGCGGCCCCGTTTGCCATGCCCTGTTCCAGAAGACCGGCCACCAGCGCAGGTGCTGCGTAACCGTTGAGGTATGCGGGCATCCCGACCAGTGCGCCCAGGAAGATCGGCTGGAAACCGTCGCCGCCCAAGACGTTGGCGATCAGTTGCGCTGGCATGTAAGCGACCATCAGCGCTTCGATGACGTAGGCGAAGGACAGCCATTTGAGCAGGAAGACACCGTTTTCCATTGCGGCCTCACGGAAGGCATCGCGGCGTGCGGGTTCCTGCCAGAACTTCCAGTTTGGCTTGTCCGCAAAGGGTTTCTTGACGCCGCAGCACCCGCCAACCTGCGGTTTTTCCCGAAGAGGATTGTGAAACACGGCGGTCGACTTCATGAGCTTGGTGCCAAATCCACCCAGCAGTCCGAGGCTGACGGCGAAACCCAGTTTTGCGACAGCGAATTCAAAGCCCAATGCACCTGCGGTGATGCCGAACATCGCCGGATCCATCAAGGGTGACGCCAGCCAAAACGCCATGACTGCCGAAAGAGGTGCACCGATAGCCAACAGCGCTGCGATGAAGGGGATCACTTCGCATGAGCAGAATGGCGAAAGCCCTCCGAGCAAGGCAGCGAGAATGATCATGCGGGTTTCGCGGCCTTCAAACGCGTTAGACAACAGGTTTTCTGCGCCCGTAGCCTTGAGATAGCCAATGGCCAGCACGGCAAACAGAATGAAAGGCAACGTGCCAAGAAGCGCGTTGAGTGCGAAGTCAACGGTGGGCACAAATTCCGGTAGATCGAGAACGGCGACGGCGATCAGGATCGCCACAACGGCGGCCCAGACTTTGTCGATCCGCGCCAGACGCGCGCCCAGCGGGGACGGAGATTGTGTTGTATCAGCCATGATCGTGGTCCTTGTCTGGCGATGTGCTGTCAGCGCAGCATTCTTTGAGCAGGAAGTTCGACAGGTCGTGTACCGCATCAAACGCAACCGCGGCACAAATGATTGAGCGCCCTTGCTTTTTCTGGGTAACAAGCCCCGCCTGCGCGAGGATTTTCATGTGGTGTGTGAGGGTCGAGCCGGTCACGCCGCTACGCTGACCGAGTTCGCCGATCGAAAGCCCCTCGTTGCCTGCGCGCACAAGGCAGCGCAGAACGGACAGGCGTTGCTCGGAGCCGAGCGCTGCAAATGTCGAGGCGGCGATCTCAAGCGAGATATCTGTGGGATCTACATGTTTCATGTTTCTAGAAATATCGAAATAACGGGATTGTTCAAGTGTTATTTCGAGAATTGTCGAAATTAAATTGTCTCGCTATCACAAGGTATGGAATTATTTGAGGAAATTCAGACGTGTCGTTTGTGCCATGACCGGTTTGCTGCCACGGCGACTGCGCATGCGCCAAGGCCTGTCGTCTGGTTTCAGCCAGGAGCAAAAGTTTTGATCGTGGGACAAGCGCCGGGTGCCCGCGTTCACAAGAGCGGCCGCCCGTTCACCGACCCGTCCGGCGACCGTTTGCGGGACTGGATGGGGGTGGATGCGTCTGTTTTTTATGACAAATCAAAAGTCGCAATTGTTCCGATGGCTTTTTGCTTTCCGGGGTATGATGCCAAAGGCAGCGACCTGCCGCCTCCGCCGATTTGTGCCGCGACTTGGCGGGAACGCGTGATGAAGACCTTAGGAGAGGTCCCCCTGACATTGGTCGTTGGCGGCCATGCGCAAAAGTGGCATCTCGCCACCAAGGCGGGAGTCACCGACACTGTACAGTCGTGGCGCGACCATGCGCCCGCGGTCTTCCCCTTGCCACATCCGTCGTGGCGCAATACGGGATGGATCAAGAAACACCCGTGGTTTGAGGCGGAACTGCTGCCAACCCTGCGGGCGCGCATCAAGGAGACTTTGGCGTGACAGACGCAACACAGCCCACGACCCCGCTGGATCAGTATCATGCGGCCATGCACGCCGCGCCAGATGACGACGGCGCGCGATTGCGCTTTTTTGAGCGGTTGGCGGATGCGGAGCTTTTTCTGCTGCTGGAAAAGGAGCCGGAGGGTGATCGAATTTCGCCTGAGGTGTTTGAAACCTCGGATGCGTCGTTTGTGTTGGTGTTTGATACAGAGGAGCGGCTGAGCCAGTTTGTCGGACGGGTTGCGCCCTATGCCGCGCTGTCGGGGCGCATCATCGCGTCGATGTTGGCAGAGCAGGGCATCGGTCTGGCGCTAAACCCCGAGGTTGCACCGTCTTCGATGTTGGTGCCCGGGGATGCGCTGGGTTGGTTGGTGGACACGCTGACCCATGCGCCGGATGAGGTGGAGGCCAAGGTCGAAGCGTTTACGGCGCCCGCAGGTTTGCCGGAAGAATTAATCACGGCGCTGGACGCAAAGCTTTCGACAACAGCGGGGTTGGCCAAGACCGTCTATCTGGTTGGCGTGACCTATGACAGCGGCGCGCGGTCACATTTGTTGGGGTTCGTCGATGCGGTGGAAGCCGCGCAGAGCGCCTTGGCCAAAGCGGTGAACGAGGCGCTGACATTTTCAGGCATTGAGGCCGGCGCGTTGGACGTTGGGTTCTTTATGGCCAGTGACCCGGTTGCAGCGCAGCTTGCCCGTGTCGGGCTTCGATTTGATTTACCGGAACCCGCTCAGGTGCGTGATCATGTGCCAATGACGCCGGGCAGTGATCCGGATAAGCCACCGATCCTAAAGTAAGGCGCGAGGTGCACCCACCGGGTTTGATGCGCTAAGGCATCACACTCGGTTGGGCGTGGCTTAGTAACCGGCGGACCGGTCAACGAGGTGCAACAACGGGGCGCCGGCCTCGCATCTGTGTATGTTCTCAGCAATAACTTGAGACGCCGTGCGGGCGCGTGTTTCCGAGGCAATATGCGGCGTTACGGTCACCTGTGGGTGCGCCCAATATGGGTGGTCCGCGGGCAAAGGTTCCACGCGGAAAACATCGAGTGTGGCATGCGCGATTTGTCCGCTGTTTAGCGCGTTAAGCAGGGCGTCGTCATCAATCAGTTGGCCGCGCCCGGGGTTGACCACAAATGCACCTTTGGGCATGAGGTTGAGCCGGTCGGTGTCGAGCAGGTTTTCCGTTGCAGGCGTTTTGGGGAGCAAAAGCACCAGAATATCCGCAACCGACAGGGCCTCGCGCAGACCGTCATCGCCTGCAAGACAGGTGATGCAGTCTGCGGTTTTTTGACGACGGCTCCAGCCAGTCACTGCAAAGCCAAGTCCAGAGAGCGTTTCGGCGCAGGCCAAGCCCAGTTCACCAAGGCCGAGCACGGTGACACGCCGGTCCTGCGCCAGCGGCGGGACGTGGTCGCGCCATACCCCATCCTGTCCAGAAATATGCAGGTCCATGCCAAGATGGTGTCGCATCACATGTCCGGTCACATATTCCACCATGCCCTGCGTCATCCCCGGGTCGACCATACGGGCAAGAGGCTGGGTCAGTGTTTCGTTACCAACCACGTTTTCGACACCGGCCCACAAGTTCAGCACGGCTTTGCAGCGGGTGTAAGGCGTGAAGTCCTGAACAGGGCTGTTGGGCGCGTAGACGATATAGTCCACATCCTGCGGCGTAAATTCGGTACGCAGGTCAACAGGCAGATCGAGTTCCGCAAATGCAGTCTGCAATGTCTCTCGGTATTGTTCCCATCGTTCAGGCAGCGCAGCAAACAACACATTGATCATGATGCGAAAACCCCATCCATATTCGCAAATCCTTTGATCTCGATTGGGTTTCCGGAGGGGTCACGGAAAAACATGGTGCTTTGCTCGCCGGGCTCGCCCGCAAACCGGGTAAACGGTGCGAGGACGAAATCGACGGCGCTGTCCTGTAGGCGTTTCGCCAGTACGTCCCAGTCTTTTTTGGTGAGGATTACGCCGAGATGCGGCATGGGAACCAAGTGCTCTCCGACATGGCCGGTCGATGCGGTGGCAAACGGCGTGCCGAGGTGCAACGATATCTGATGTCCAAAGAAGTCGAAATCGATCCAGGTATCAGTGCTGCGCCCTTCGCGGCATCCAAGCAGGCCGCCATAAAAGGCGCGGGCCGCGTCCAGATCGGTGACGTTATACGCCAAGTGAAAAATGCTCATGTGCAGGTTTCCTTGTTTCGGTGTGTCGGACTTGCGCCAAGTGGTAGCGGCATCGCAAGGGGCAGGCCAGCCCGTTTCGTGATCCTAAAACCGAAGAAATCGTTGGGATTTGAGGTTTGTGGAACTGCTAATAGGGGCCGTGACGCAATTTGGCGTGCAACAGTCACTGTGTAGAGGCCGCAATTGGCGGGGGCAAAACGTCGCGAATTTAGCGTGGGCGATGGACGTGGGCGCTTTGTACGAGGCCAAACGCCAACATGAGGACCAGCATGGCGGAACCGCCGTAACTCACCAATGGCAACGGCACGCCAACAACGGGCGCCAATCCCATAACCATCGACATGTTGACCGCGAAGAACAAGAAAAATGCGCTGGCGATCCCAATGGTGAGAAGCGACGCATAGCGGTCGCGGTTGGAGATCGCGGAGGCCACGCAGAACAGGATGATCAAGGCATAAAGCGACAGCAGGGAAACAGCGCCGATATAGCCGAACTCCTCAGCCAAGGTCGTAAAGATGAAATCCGTGTGCTTTTCCGGCAAAAAGTTCAATCGGCTTTGGGTGCCTTGCATGAAGCCGCGCCCGGTCCAGCCGCCGGAACCCAGTGCGATTTTGGATTGGGTGATATGATAACCCGCACCCAGAGGATCAGATGCCGGATCAAGGAAGGTGTCGATGCGGCGGTATTGATAATTTTTGAGAAGCTGCCAAGAGGTTCCGCGAGATTGGAAAACCGCAAAAACAAGGCCCATGCCCATTCCGAATACAGCGGTGAAATATCCCCAGTGGACGCCAGCCGCAAACATCACAATGGCGCCGCCAGCCAACAATAGGATTGCGGTGCCAAGGTCCGGTTGGCGTAAAACAAGGGCGGTCGGTATGAGAATGAGTAAGACCGGGATCAGTACGTACTGAGGGCGGGACGTCTTTTTGGGTGGCAGCCAATCATAGTAAGCGGCCAAAGCCATTACGAGTGCGACTTTCATCAATTCGCTGGGTTGAAGACGCATGAATCCCAGATCGATCCAACGCTGTGCCCCCATTCCGACGCTGCCGATGACCTCTACCAGTATGAGAAGCAAGAGGGCGCCGAGGTAAACCGCCCCTGACACGGAGCGCCAGAACCATATCGGCACCATTGCCACGATGAATAAGAGTACCACGCCCATTGCGTAGCGCTTCATCTGAGGTTCGGCCCAAGGGGAAAATGAGCCACCTGCCACAGAATACAACATCAAAAACCCGACGCTCGCTACTGCTGTGACCAGCAGCAGCAAGGGCCAGTTCAGATGTAGGATCTTGCGTGGCCCAGTTGGCACATGTTTGACGGAATACTCGAGATAACTCATGACTCTATGCCCGATCCCTTCTGGTGACGCTTCGCCCGGGCTTCAAGGTGCGAATTTCTTCCTGCTGCTTTTTGATGCGCTGACGGTCTTTGGCAGGGTAGGCTTCTAGCGGCGGTGCGTCGCCGTAGAGCGCCTGCAGGGTGATATCGCGCGCGATCGGAGCCGCCGCTGTTGAGCCACCACCGCCGTGTTCAACGACCACGGCCACTGCGATTTCGGGCGCGTCATAGGGGGCAAAGTTTACAAACAGCGCGTGATCACGCCGGTTCCAAGGCAAATCTTCGTTGCGAGTCACACCGCGCGCCCGTTCCGCTGCGGTGATGTTGCGTACCTGAGACGTGCCGGTTTTGCCCGCCAGTCGGTATTTGTCCTCGATGATGCGGCTGCCATACGCCGTACCTCGCCGATGGTTGGAGACCGCGTACATGCCGCGCCGGACCTCGTCCAGATAAGCGGGGTCGATGCCCATGTCTGCGGAAGGCGCGACAGGGGTATCAATGCCATTGACGGATTTGACCAACCTGGGCATGACATTTAGCCCGGTCGCCAAACGCGCTGTCATGACAGCAAGTTGCAGCGGTGACGTAAGAACGAAGCCCTGTCCGATAGAGACGTTGACAGTGTCGCCCACAACCCAATCTGCGCCGCGGGCCTCCCGCTTCCAGTCCCGGCTTGGGTTCAATCCGCGCGCCACGCCGGACAGTGGCAAATCGAACCTTTCGCCTATGCCGAATTTGGCCGCCATGGCGGAAATATTGTCGATGCCGACTTCCAGCGCGAGTTCATAGAAGTAGACGTCGCAGCTTTCGCGCAGGGCCTGTGCAAGGTTCACATGCCCGTGTCCGGCGCGCTTCCAGCAGTGAAAACGACGGTTTGAAACTTCGAGATGTCCGGGACACCACACGGTTTGATCGGGACCGGCAATGCCGGCTTCAAGGGCAGCCAAAGCTGTGATCATTTTGAAGGTTGAACCGGGGGGATAGGTGCCCTGAACCGACTTGGCGGCAAGAGGGCGATGATCGTTTTCGGTCAGCTCGCGGTAGTCAGCCACTGAGATGCCTTGCACAAACAGGTTTGAATCAAAGGTCGGAGCAGAGGCAACGGCGAGCAAGTCGCCGCTTCGGCAATCCATAACGATCGCTGTTGCGCTTTCCTCACCAAGCCGGGCCTGTGCATAAGATTGCAGCCCCTGATCGATGGTCAATTGCACCGCGTCGCCTTGTTGACCTTCGCGGCGGTCGAGTTCTCGCATAACCCGGCCCACGGCATTGACTTCAACGCGTTTGGTACCGGCCTTGCCGCGCAGAGAGTCCTCCAGCTTGCCTTCAAGACCAACTTTGCCAATTTGAAACCGCGGGATGCGCAACAGTTGATCAGGGTTCTCGATCTTGGACAGGTCGTAGTCTGACACCGGGCCGACATAGCCCACCACGTGGGCAAAGTCGCCGCGCAACGGGTAAAAGCGGGACAGGCCGACTTCGGGTGTAATGCCGGGCAAGGCAGGCGCGTTCACAGCGACGCGGGACAGTTCTTCCCATGATATGCGGTCCGCGACGGTCACAGGTAAAAACGGTGGCGAGCGCCGCATTTCTGTCGCCGCCGCGTCAAGTTCACCGGGGTCGAGTTCGATGAGCGCGGCCAACTTTTCGATCACTGCATCAACGTCACCCGCATCTTCGGGAACAAGCGTGACGCGGTAGGCGGGCTCATTGCGCGCCAGCACCACCCCGTGACGATCAAATATCTCGCCCCGCGCAGGTGGAATTAGTCGGATGTTGATCCTGTTCTCTTCGGCCAAGAGCCGGAACTGATCAGCTTGGTTCAGTTGCAAATGGCGCATGCGCATACCGAGGCCACCCATAAACAATAACTGCGCGCCGCCCAAAAGCAGGGCGCGGCGGGATACTCGTGCATGGGTTTCTGCGTTTTCGGCGGGATTTTTGCGCATTACACCGCCCCCAGCGTGGCATCACGCGCGGCCTGACGCCGGACACCAAACAGCGTCTGAGACAGCAATACCACAAAAGGATAGATGGCGATGTTCATGATGACTTGAATCAAGGTCAAACCCAGCGATGGGCGGTCCAGGAAAAACAACATCAAGATCAGACGCGCAACGATCGGCATAAGGATCATCAACGCGGCAACAGTTGCCCATTCGGTGACAAATGTGGCGTCGCGCAGGGCTGGCGCACGACGGCGCAACAATTCCACACCGATCACCATCATAAAGGCGCCGAGCCCGGGAGGGCGCAGGAATAAAAAGTCCGCCAACAAAAACACCAGAGCCACGAGCAAAGGCGGCGTATAGTCCGGTTGACGTACTGCCCATGCTAAGCACAACACAACCATCAGATCGGGTCCCGACCACAATTGGGGCGCAGTGCTGAAGGGGGTAAGCTTTAGAAGAATAAAGATTACGCATAGCAGCGAAAAGACCAGCCGCATGCCCCATTTGCGCGAGAACACCCCCTCAGCCATCGTGATCACCATTGGTTAGCGGAGTGCCACTTGGCCGCACAATGGCGCCATGGGTGTCAATTCTGTCCTGCCCGTGGTGGCGCAGTACTCGAAGGAACTCGAGGCGTTCATAGTCTGCAGCAAGCCGCACGCGCAAACGGCCTGCCGGGTCTACGGCCACCTGACCGATCAGCAAACCGCCAGGGAATACGCCCCCGTCGCCGGACGTCACGACGCGATCGCCGGGACGTACCAGATCGGGTGTTTCGATAAAATCAATCAAAGGCGCAACCGAATTGTCGCCCGCGATCAGCACGGATTGGCCGGACTGCTGGATCACTGCGGGAATTCGGCTTGAGGTGTCCGTCAACAAAAGCACGCGTGCGGAATTGTTGCCGACCCCCGAAATCCGTCCCACAAGCCCCACGCCGTCCATCGCCGCCCAGCCATCCACAATGCCGTCACGCTGGCCAATATTGAGCAGCACGGATTGTCGGAACGGCGACCCGCTGTCGGTTAAGACCACGCCGGTGACAAATGTGAGGCGCGGGTCAAGTCGCACATTGTTGAGGTCCAACAGGCGGGCGTTTTCCTGCTCCAGCTGCAGCGCGGCCTCTTTCCAAACTTTCATTTGCTGCAATTCGCGGCGCAGTTCGCGGTTTTGCTCGACAATACGCTGATAGCTTTGAAAATCACGCAAGAGATTCACGGCACCCGTGACAGGCGACATGGCCCAATCGAAACTTGGGACAACCGCATCGGTGATCTGCGCGCGGAAGCGTTCCACACGCGGGCTGTCGATACGCCAGATGATGAAAATTCCGAACAGCGCGAGCAGAAGCACACCCAGAAGCAACCGCTTGAGCGGGCCGCCAAAATCTTCGCCCTGATTGCGTTCGCGTGCCAACGTGACCCCGTGTGTGAAACCTGCGTGTGCAGAAGCCGTCCCAAGGTTTAGCACGGCGACCCGCGCGTACCAAACTCACATATTGGTCAGGCCTTTAGCTGTCGTAATCGATCGCGTGACGCAGCTGTTTTTCGTATTCCAAGGCTTTGCCGGTGCCCATGGCCACACAGTTCAAGCTCTCGTCCGCGATGGACACGGCCAAACCGGTCTGCTCACGCAGCGCCAGATCCAACTCGCCCAACAGCGCGCCGCCACCCGTCAACATAACACCGCGGTCCACAATATCCGCGGCCAGATCCGGAGGTGTGGCCTCCAGCGCGGTCATAACAGCCTCGCAAATCTGCTGCACAGGTTCAGCAAGCGCTTCGGCAACTTGTGCCTGAGAAATCTCGGTCTCCTTTGGAACCCCATTCAGCAAATCGCGTCCGCGAATTTGCATAGATGCCCCACGCCCGTCGTCAGGCATGCGGGCTGTCCCGATGGAGGTTTTGATCCGCTCGGCAGTGCTTTCGCCAACGAGCAGGTTTTGCTGACGGCGCAGGTAGTTGATGATGCCTTCGTCCATGCGGTCGCCGCCAACGCGCACGGAACGCGCATAAACGATGTCGCCCAGCGAGAGAACTGCCACTTCGGTGGTGCCGCCGCCGATATCGACAACCATATTGCCTGTGGGGTCGGTGATCGGCATTCCAGCGCCAATCGCGGCGGCAATTGGTTCTGCGATCAGGCCGGCGCGACGGGCGCCTGCCGAGAGAACCGATTGACGGATCGCGCGTTTTTCAACGGGCGTTGCGCCATGCGGCACACAGACAATGATCTTGGGCTTTGAGAAAGTAGAGCGTTTGTGCACTTTGCGGATGAAGTGTTTGATCATCTCTTCGGCGGTGTCGAAGTCTGCAATCACGCCGTCACGCATCGGGCGGATGGCCTCAATGGAGCCGGGCGTGCGCCCCAGCATAAGCTTGGCGTCTTCGCCTACCGCGAGCACCTTTTTCACGCCGTCCTTGACATGATAAGCCACAACTGACGGTTCGCTGAGAATGACGCCTTTTCCTTTGACATAGACCAGTGTGTTTGCGGTCCCCAAATCAATGGCCATGTCAGAGGTGAACAGCCCGCCTAGATTTCCCAGCATGTGATTACTTTCCCTCAAATTCAGTCGGCCCGCGACTCTCCCAAGTCCGAGCGCTGCACTTATATGAAGCCTTTGGCAGATGTGAAAGACCCAGAAGGCCCGTTGGCGGGTTTTCGCCGCGTCGATATGTCAGAGTGGACCAGTCAAAACTAACAAACCGTGAACGGGGAACAAGCGTGGCCGCGGCTTTCCGCCCAAAGTCGTTGTGGCGCCCCGATGCTTCTGATTAATTGCCCGCCATGCTGTCGTACCAACATATCTATCACGCCGGAAATCTGGCGGACGTTCACAAACATGCTCTGCTAGCGTGTGCGCTGGACTATATGACCCGAAAGCCAAAGCCGCTGAGCTATCTGGAAACGCATTCCGGGCGGGGTCTGTATCACCTTGACGCCGCCGAGGCCGTGAAAACAGGCGAAGCCGAAGCGGGTATCGGTGCTGTCGTGGATTGGTTTGGGGCAGACCATCCTTATGCAAAAGCGCTGAGCAAGGTGCGAGACCAGCACGGGGCGGCGGCTTATCCCGGATCACCGGTTCTCGCGGCGTCGCTGTTGCGGCGGGAGGATCGTCTGCACCTTGCCGAGCTGCATCCGCGGGAATGTGAGGCACTACACGAGGCGATGTTTATGTCGGGTGCCAAAGTGTACCAGCAGGATGGGTTTGAGATGGCGCAGGCGGTATGCCCGCCCACGCCTAGACGAGGCCTGATGTTAATTGATCCAAGCTATGAGATCAAAACCGACTATGCGACCATTCCGGCCTGCATCGCCAAGTTGAACCGCAAATGGAATGTGGGTGTGATTGCGCTTTGGTATCCGATCCTGACAGAGGGCAGCCACGTGCCGATGATTGACGCCCTGTTGGCGCGCAACCTGCCTGACACATTGCGCCACGAGGTTCGGTTCCCGCCTGCAAGGGACGGTCACCGCATGGTCGGTTCCGGAATGTTCTTTGTGAATGCTCCCTTTGGCCTTGAGGACGAGTGCAAGCGCTTGGACCAGCTTTTTGCGGCACTTTAGAGCGGTGTCGATCACAAAGGCACATTCATTGGAGCTTAAGGTTTGCAAGTAGTGACTGCCGCGTCCGCAAGCACCAGAGCGCAATTGGGTGCCTTAATGCAAAGGACGCATTGTGCCTTGCAAATCGGCTCTGTATCTACCCAAATGTTACAAAATATATCGCAGACCCAAAAGGGGCTCCCGGGAGGCACTAAATGACGGACGGCACGAGTCTGCTGGCGATCATTGCACTATTACCATTTCTAGGGGCGCTGGTTCCCGGCGTGATGATCCGCGCAGGGCGCAACGCTTGCGCCAGCTTTACTGCGGTTCCTACGATCCTTGCTTTGATCCTGCTGGGCACACAAACGCCAGCGGTTCTGAGGGGCGAGGTCATTCAGACGTCGTTTGAATGGTTGCCGACGCTTGGCCTGTCCGTGAGTTTCTTTCTGGATGGTCTTGGGATGCTGTTTGCCTTCATGATCCTCGGAGTAGGTTTGTTGATCACGCTCTATGCGCGGTTTTATTTGTCTTCGGCCGATCCAATGGGGCAGTTCTATACCTATCTTTTGTTGTTTCAGGGGGCGATGCTAGGCATTGTTCTGTCTGATAACATCTTGTTGTTGCTAATTTTTTGGGAGCTAACCAGCCTGTCTTCGTTCTTGTTGATTGGTTTCTGGAAACACCTGCCGGAAGGTCGGCAAGGGGCCCGCATGGCGTTGACCGTTACCGGCGCAGGCGGGCTGGCGATGATTGCCGGGATGCTGATCCTTGGGAATATCGTGGGCAGTTACAACCTGACTGATATTCTCGCCGGTGGTGACGCGATCAAGGCCAGCGAATGGTACATGCCTGCATTGATCCTGATCCTGATCGGGGCCTTCACCAAATCGGCGCAGTTCCCCTTCCACTTCTGGCTGCCGCACGCCATGGCCGCGCCAACACCGGTGTCGGCCTATCTGCATTCTGCCACGATGGTGAAGGCAGGTGTGTTCCTGATGGCCCGTATGTGGCCTGCACTGGCGGGGACTGAGGCGTGGTTTTATATCGTGGCAACAACCGGCCTTGTGACGATGGTAATTGGCGCGTTAATTGCGCTTTTCAAGGACGACTTGAAGGCGCTTTTGGCTTTTTCCACGGTCAGCCATCTTGGCCTTTTGACGATGTTGCTTGGCTTTGGCACCAAGGCCGCTGCAATTGCCGCAGTGTTTCACATCATCAACCATCTGACGTTCAAAGCCGCGCTCTTTATGACCGCCGGCATTGTGGATCACGAAGCCCACACCCGCGACATCAAACGTTTGGGCGGCTTGGCAAAGCTCATGCCGATCACGGCGGTCATTGGCACCATCACCGCGCTCTCGATGGCGGGTACTATTCCGTTGAACGGGTTTATTTCCAAGGAAATGATGCTTGAAGAGGCAGCGCATACGACTTGGATGAACAATCCATGGCTTGTGCCGGTCCTGGCCACGTTCGGCGCGTGTTTGTCGGTCGCATATTCCTTCCGTTTCATTTTCCATGTCTTTGGCGGCAAGGTCCGCGATGACTACCCTTCAACACCGCATGATCCGCCGTTCGGCCTTTATGCAGCTCCTGCATTGCTGACCGTTTTTGTCGTGCTGCTCGGTGTTATGCCGCATCTGGCAGAGCCCATGGTCATGGCCGCCGCCAATGCGGTGACCGGACAAGAAACCCACCCGCATCTCGTGCTTTGGCACGGTGTTACCCCTGCGCTATGGATGTCGGTGATCGCATTTACTGTGGGGGGCGTGCTTTATGCGTTGCACGGCCAAGCCAACCGGATCTGGCTCGCTGTGCCGCGTCCCGAGGCGAAGGTGATTTTTGATTGGGTCATCGCGCAATGCGTCGGCTTTGCAAAATGGGCATCCGAAATCACCCACAATGGCGCCATCAGCCGCTATCTGGCCATTTTCGTGAGCGCCACGCTGGTATTGGGTTACATGGCATTTCGCAGTGGCCCTATCGCGCCACCTACACGAGAGATGTTGCCTGTGCCGTTCCCGGTCCTGATCGGCTGGGCAATTCTGGTGGTGGCGACGTTGCTTGTGGTCATGAACCACCATCGCCGTTTTCTTGCGCTGGTGTTTATCAGCATGATCGGTTTGGCAATCTCGGGTGGCTTTGTCTATCTCTCGGCACCGGACCTCGCGTTGACGCAGATTTCGGTCGAGACCGTCACCATTATGCTGTTGCTGCTGGCACTGCACTTCATGCCCAAGACCAGCCCGCGTGAAAGTTCCATGGCGCTGAGATCCCGCGATGCAGGCATAGCCATTGCCGCAGGCGTGGGGGTGGCTGCGCTGACAATGGCCTTCCTGATGCGGGATTTTGACTCGATCTCGGCGTTCCATTTGGCCAACTCCTACACGGGGGGGGGCGGCACAAATGTGGTCAACGTGATCCTCGTCGATTTCCGTGGCTATGACACCTATGGCGAGATCATCGTCCTGGGGATTGCGGGGCTTACAATCTATGCGCTGATGGATGCGCTTTTGAGAGGACCAGCAGCCAAAAGGCTGCGCGCGCGCGACTACTCGCAAGACCGCTCGAGGGACCGTCACCCGCTGATGATGGTGGTCGCGACGCGGGCGATGTTGCCGATTGCGATGCTGGTCGGGGTTTACATTTTTCTGCGCGGACACAACCAGCCGGGAGGCGGCTTTATCGCGGGGTTGGTGATTTCGATTGCCTTCCTGATGCAATACATGGCGTCCGGGTTCGCTTGGGCGCAATTGCGCCAGAAGGTCGAATACCACAAGCTGCTGGGCTGGGGGGTGGTCATTGCCGGTTTCACCGGTGTCGGAGCATGGTTTGCCGGCAAACCCTTCCTGACAAGCGCGTATGGCTACATTCATTGGCACCCGATTGAGGAATTTGAGTGGGCCACTGCCATTGCCTTTGATCTGGGCGTGTTCCTTGCAGTATTGGGCGCAGTGATGCTGATGCTTTACAGCCTCAGCCGGATTGCGCGGTTTGCGGGTGAAACCATCAACATCGATCCCATGGATCACGACCCTTCGGCGGACGCCGAGATGACCGAAGCGGAGGAAACGTGACATGGAAGTTCTTGTTGCAAGCGCAATTGGCGTTTTGACCGCTGGCGGAGTCTACATGATTTTGCGGATGCGGGCCTTTCCGGTGATTATTGGCGTTTCACTGCTTTCTTACGCGGTGAACGTGTTCCTGTTCTCCACGGGTCGCCTCGCGGTGGACGCGCCGCCGATTTGGCAGAAATACGCGGATGTTCCCTATTCCGATCCGTTGCCGCAGGCATTGGTGCTGACGGCTATTGTGATCTCATTTGGCATGACAGCCGTGTTGGTGATGATCGCGCTCGGCGCCTATCTGGAAGCTGACCATGACCGGATCAACATCCGTGACGGTGAAGACGACGGCGATGAGCCTTCGGAAGAGAAGGGGCAGGACGCATGAACCACTGGATCATTGCACCGGTAGTCCTGCCAGCGCTGCTGGCGCCGCTGCTGGCGTTTGTGATGCGTCACGACATAGTCCTGGCGCGTGTGGCGTCCATGACGGGTGCTGTGCTTTTGGCGGGCATTGCCATTGGTCTGGCCATGTTGGAAGCCGGTGGTGGCACACAGGTCTATTTTCTTGGGGATTGGCCCGCGCCCTTTGGCATTGTTCTGGTGTTGGATCGCCTGTCTGCGGTGATGCTTCTTTTGACGGCTCTGCTGTCGCTGGTGGTGCTTTGGCACGCGATTGCGACGGGATGGGACAACCGCGGCCGCCATTTCCATGCCTTGTTTCAATTCCAGTTGATGGGCATCAACGGCGCCTTTCTGACGGGTGATGCGTTTAACCTGTTTGTCTTCTTCGAAGTGCTCTTGATCGCCTCTTATGGCCTGATGATCCACAGCGGTGGCCGTGCACGGATGCGGGCCGGTTTGCAGTACGTGGTGATGAACCTTGCCGGATCCACGTTGTTCTTGTTTGCGCTGGGCACGCTTTATGCCACGACAGGCACGCTGAATATCGCGGATCTTGCCGTCGCGGTGCGCGAAATGTCACCGGATGATGTGGCGCTGGTGCGGGTTGCGGCGGTGTTGTTGCTGGTTGTCTTTGCCATCAAGGCGGCCTTGTTTCCTGTGCAGTTCTGGCTACCTGGCACTTACGCGAATGCGCCGGCACCCGTTGCGGCCTTGTTTGCCATCATGACCAAGGTTGGTGCCTATTCGATTATCCGGATTTATACGATTGTGTTTGGCCCGGACGTGGCCGCGACCCAAGGTGTTGTGACCGATTGGGTGATGCCTGCCGCTGTCATCACAGTGATCGCGGGCGCGTTTGGCGTGTTGGGGGCCAAAAAGCTGATGCCGATGCTGGCATTTTCGGTCGTGGGCTCAATGGGCACGCTGATGTTGGCGGTGGCGGCTTTCACACCTTACGCAATGTCCACTGCGCTTTATTATTTGCTGCATTCCACGTTTTCGGCGGCAGCACTGTTTTTGCTTGCGGACCTCGTGGTGACCCAGCGCGGCAACGATGCTTTGACGGCCCAGCGTCCGGTCGCGCAGAACGGACTGCTTGCCGCTCTGTTTTTTGCGGCGGCGATTGGTATGACCGGCATGCCGCCGTTGTCAGGGTTTCTTGGCAAGCTGATGGTTATGGACGGCGTGCGGGATCAGTCGTGGATGGCGTTGGCATGGGCCGTGATTTTGCTGGGTTCCCTTGTGACCATCGTTGGGTTTGCACGCGCCGGAAGCGTCATTTTCTGGAAATCGACGGCGCAGGCCGGTGGCGAAGGTGCAATGCCAAGTAAGGCCACGCCTTTGCAGATTGTTCCCACAATGCTGGCGCTTGGCTTGCTGGCGGCATTGTCGGTGTTTGCCGGGCCCGTCGCGGGATACCTTGAGGAGACCGCTGCACAGCTGTTTGATAGCAGTGAATACATCAACGCAGTCCTCGCGCCGACCAAGGAGGGTTTGAAATGATCAAACGACTTCTACCACACCCGCTTTTCAGCCTTACGTTGGTTGTTGTTTGGCTGATGCTGGTCAACAAAGTGACGCTGGGCAATGTTCTCCTTGGCTCGATCCTTGGCATCATTGTCCCTGCTCTGACGGCACCTTACTGGCCGGGACAACCGCGGGTGCGATCGCCATTGCGTGTGATCGAGTACATGCTTGTCGTTCTGTGGGACATCGTCGTGGCCAACTTTCATGTTGCCGCGATCATTCTGTTCAAACGCAACAAGGACATTCATTCGCGGTGGGTGACCGTGCCGCTCGATATCACGTCGCCTGAGGCGATTACGGTGTTGGCTGGCACAATAACGATGACACCGGGCACTGTGTCGTCGATGTTGTCCGCCGACGGACGCAGTATTTTGGTGCATTGCCTTGATTGTGACGATCCAAACGCCGTGCGGGACGAGATCAAAAACCGCTACGAGCGCCGGCTTGAGGAGATTTTCTGATGATCGGATTGGCTTTGAACTTTGCGGTGTTTTGTTTTTCGGTGGCGCTGTTACTGAACCTGTGGCGGATCACGCGGGGGCCAACGCAGGCTGACAGAATTCTGGCGCTTGATACAATGGTGATCAACATCATCGCGCTTTTGGTTCTTTACGGTATCTACGAAGGCACCGCCGTCTACTATGAGGCGTCCATGCTGGTCGCGATGGTGGGGTTTGTTTCGACCGTTGCTTATTGCCGCTTTGTGTTGCGCGGCGACATTATCGAATGAGGGGGGCGGCATGAACTTGGTAATCGAAATCCTCATTTCACTGTGCTTGGTGACGGCGGGTGTTTTTGGCCTTGTTGGGTCTTATGGCCTGATAAAGCTCAAGGACACGATGCAACGTCTTCACGCCCCGACAAAGGCGACGACTGTTGGCGTTGGCGGCGTTCTGGTGGCGTCGATGCTGTATTTCTTTTTGATCAAAGGCTCGTTGTCATTTCATGAGCTGATGATAACGCTCTTCCTGTTTCTAACGGCCCCCGTCAGCGCGCATTTCATCGCCAAGACATTCATTCAGGCTGAGGTTACTGAAAAAGACCTGCCGGATCCCGAGCACGAGTTTGGGTGGGCGGTTTTTGATGATGCGCCGTCTTATCCGGATGAGGACGACCACGAACCCAAACCCTGATCGACAGCTCAAGTACGCTGGAAATTCGGTTATGACGCAAGCCCACGCTTGTTTGGTGCGCACACACATGGTTTGATGGTCCCGATAGCGAGGTCAAGTCGCCAGTTTTGCAATTTGACCGTCGCCCAAGTGATTGTCAGGACAGCCCATATGCGCAGATTTTCCACGACCCGTATTCCGACCTTGGCTTTAATCGCGGCGTTGTCGGCCAGCGCCACTTTCGCTCAGGAGGCTGCGGCCCCTAAAGTTGCGGTGGCAGCCGCTTACAATGATGAATTGATTGACGAAGTCACGTTCATCGCCAAGGGCGCGGCGATCGACAAGGTCGACATCCGAGCGCGGGTGTCGGGCTTCGTGGATGAGATTTTTGTAAGAGATGGTGACACTGTAGAGGCGGGTGACTCGCTTTTTAAGATCGAACCTGAGGTTTATGAGGCCAATCTTGCCGCCCGTCAGGCGGACCTGTCGCAAGCTGAAGCCAATCTGCAGCTGACCGAAGTGGAACTTGTCCGCAAAACCGAATTGTTTGAACGCGATGTGGGGACTGAGGCTGACAAAGATGTGGCCCTTGCCAACAATCAGGTGGCAATTGCGCAAGTGGCTATTGCCAAAGCGGCGATCCAGCAGACGCAACTTGATCTTAATTACACTGAGGTGCATGCCCCGTTTGACGGGCGGGTCGGCAAGTCAGCTGTCAGCGTCGGAGAGTTGGTTGGCCCAACCTCGGAACCCCTTATCACGCTTGTCCGCAACCAACCCATGCATGTTGAGTTCGCTCTGACTGAAAAGCAGCTGGTCGATATCATCGAGCAAAAAGAAAACATGGTGGGGGCACATGAAGCAACGGACCAATTGCCCAACGTTATCGCGATTCTTCCCAACGGTGATCAGATGGATGAAATCGGTCGTGTGGTCTTTGCCGACAACGTGATCGACCCGACAACCGGCACCATCACGCTCCGCGCTGAATTTGGCAATGAGCGCGGGTTGATCGTGGACGGATCGTTCCTAAATGTCCGCCTCCAAAGTCAACAACCTTCCAAAGTGCTGATGATCCCGCAAGCTTCCGTGCAGCGCGATCAGCGCGGCGATTTTGTGTTGGTGGTGGGACAGCAACGCACGGTGGAACAACGATATGTCACACTGGGCCGACAGGTTGAGGCCGCTGTGGTGGTCGAGGACGGGTTGCGCGAAGGTGAAGTCGTTATCGTCGAGGGGTTGCAGCGGGTTCGCCCGGGCGTCGAGGTCGACGCTGTGTTGTCCGGTTCTCCGACAGAGGAGAACTGATCCGTGTTCTCAGCAATCTTTATCAGACGTCCCAAGACGTCCTTTGTGATTTCATTGGTGCTCACGCTTATGGGCATCATTGGGTATACGGCCCTACCGGTCGAGCAATTTCCCGACATCACGCCACCGGTGGTGAATGTCAGCGCGAACTACACCGGCGCCAACTCTGAAACCGTGGAAAACACCGTAGCTGCGCCAATTGAGGCTCAGGTCAACGGCGTCGACGATATGATCTATATGTCGTCTGACAGCACCGACACCGGGTCCTATAGCCTTCAGATTACCTTTGAAGTCGGCACCGACCCGGACATCGCGTCAGTTAACGTGCAAAACCGGGTGGCACAGGCCACTTCCAGCTTGCCGACCGAGGTCACCAACTCAGGCGTTGTGACGCAAAAATCATCATCAAACATGCTGATGATCGTCACTCTGGCATCTCCAAACGGCACCTATGACGAAGTGTTCCTATCCAACTATGCGTCGATCAATCTAGCGGATGCGCTGGCACGTGTCGGTGGCGTAGGCAAAGCAGAGGTGATGACCAACTTCGAATATTCGATGCGGATGTGGATGGATCCTGACCGGATGGCCGGACTTGGCTTGACGCCCGGCGACATCATCGCGGCCGTACGTGAGCAGAACCTCGAAGTCTCGGCGGGTCAGATCGGTACGCCTCCAATCGCCAGCGGTCAGCAGTTTCAATATACCATCAAATCCAAGGGACGTCTGACGTCTGTCAAAGAGTTCGAAAACATCATTCTTCGCACCGGCAACGCCGGCAGCGTGGTGCGTGTAAGCGATGTCGCTCGCGTGGAATTAGGGGCGAATTATTATAACGCCTCTGGTCGTGCCAGCGGGCAGCCAGCGACTGTCTTGGCGATATATCAAGCGCCAGGCGAAAACGCGTTGGCCGTGGCTGATGGTGTTAAGGTAGAACTTGAACGGCTCTCGCGGGCGTTTCCCGATGATGTGGTCTATCAGGTGCCTTATGACTCCACACTTTTTGTGGAACAATCCCTGAGCGATGTCATCTCAACCCTGATTTTGACCTTCATTCTGGTGATCTCGGTTGTGTTCGTATTCCTAGGAAGTTGGCGGGCGACGATTATTCCGGCGGTGGCCATTCCGGTTTCCCTGATCGGCGCGTTTGCGTTCCTTTTGATATTTGGCATGTCGCTCAACACGGTGTCGCTCTTTGCGCTGGTTCTTGCGATTGGCATCGTGGTGGATGACGCGATTGTTGTTGTGGAAAACGTAGAGCGCATCATCGCCGAAGAAGGCCTTAATGCTGTTGAGGCTACCCACAAAGCGATGGGGCAGATCACCGGGCCGGTCATTGCCACGACGCTTGTTTTGCTGGCGGTTTTTGTGCCGGTGACCTTTATGCCCGGCATCTCGGGCCGGCTGTTCACGCAGTTTGCCGTGACCATTTCCATCGCTGTGGTGATTTCGTCAATCAACGCTTTAACGCTGTCTCCGGCGCTGTGCTCGCTGATCCTTAAGCCGCGCAAAGAGGGTGGCCCCAAAGGGGTGCTGGCCGTATTTGAACGGGGCGTGGACAGCTCGCGGAGCGTCTATGTTGGGATCGTTAAACGCTTGGTGCGGCTACCCGTACTTGCGTTGGTGATCCTTGCGGCGATGGGGGTGAGTTCAGGTACATTGTTGAACAAAATTCCGGCGGGATTCATTCCGCTCGAAGACAACGGCGCCTTGTTTGTCGACGTGCAACTTCCTGACGCTGCATCTTTGGAGCGTACGGAAGCCGTAACAGAGCGATTGAACGCACAGCTGCTGGATATCCCGGGTGTCGCGGGGTCGGTCAATGTGAACGGCTTCAGCCTGATGAATGGTGCGGGCTCCAACGGGGCGATGATCATTCTCAACCTGGACCCGTGGGACGACCGCCAGACTGATGAACTGAGTGCAGATGGTATTTTGAGGCAGGTCTATGGCCTCGCCAATCAGGAAATTTCGGCAAGTGTCATCGCCTTTAACCCGCCCCCGATCTCAGGCCTTGGCCTGAGCGCGGGTGTGGAGATGAAGGTACAGCAAACCGGCGGCGGGTCCGCACAGGAGCTCGCCAGTGCGATTGGCTCGCTGGTTTATGCGGCAAACCAACGTGAGGAGTTGTCACAGTCCTATTCGACCTTCCGTGCCAATGTGCCCAAGGTGTTTGTCGACCTGGATCGCGAAAAAACCAAGTCTCTGAACGTGTCGATCTCGGATGTGTTCATCACATTGCAGGCCTATATGGGGTCGTTTTATGTGAATGATTTCAACCTGTTTGGCCGTGTTTATCGTGTGATGATTCAGGCGGACGGGGACTATCGCAACAATGTCGAAGACCTCAATGCGCTTTATGTGCGCTCGCAAAGCGGTGACATGGTTCCATTGGGTACCATCATTGATGTGCGCAATGAACTTGGACCGGTTGCGTTGAACCGGTTCAACATGTTCCGCGCGGCCACGGTGACCGCTGTGCCTGCCGAGGGATTGTCCACTGGTGACGCTATCCGTGTCCTTGAGGAAGAAGTCGCGACAGCTTTGCCGCCGGGCTATGCCTATGAGTGGACCGGCACAGCATTGCAGCAGCAATCTGCGGGTGGGATGGTTATCGTGATCCTGCTTCTGGCGGTGACCTTTGGCTATTTGTTCCTAGTGGCGCAATACGAAAGCTGGACGATGCCGATTGGCATTTTGTTGTCGGTCACGGTCGCGCTGTTTGGGGCTTTGGCGGCGGTGCTTCTGTCTGGAGGTGATGTGAACCTCTATACACAGATCGGGATGATAATGCTGATTGGACTGGCGTCCAAAAACGCAATTCTGATTGTGGAATTTGCCATGGAAAGGCGGGCTGCTGGCTTGTCGATCCGCGAGGCGGCGTTGGAGGCTGCGGGGCAGCGATTCCGAGCGGTGATGATGACGGCCTTGTCGTTCCTGCTGGGGGTTGTGCCTCTGTTGGCGGCGAGCGGCGCGGGGGCCGCCAGTCAGAAGGCGATTGGCGTGGCTGTGTTTGGCGGCATGTTGGCCGCGACCGTGGTCGGCGTGGTGCTGGTACCTGTGCTTTATGTGCTGCTGCAGTCTTTGCGCGAATGGGTCAAAGGCATCGGCAAAGGCGACGCAGCCACAGAGGCCTAAGGCGGGTTTTCTGACAAAAGGTGGCGGGTTGACTGTTGCAAGACATCACCGGAATGGGGGCCAAAACCCCCTTCCGGGGATGCTGATCTGCGGCAGCGAAAGGCGATGATTTGGGGGTCAGTATTGCGTCGGTATCACGTCGGTTTTGCGGAGGTGCCGAAATTCACGCCAATCCTAGGTCGGTAGCGGTTTGGGTAAACCCTGTCCGACTTTCAAAACGACTTTGGACAACGCATCCAGTTGAGACGCCAGTGGGCTCGATTTTCGCCAGATCATGCCAATGGTGCGGGCAGGCTGCGCACCGGAAAACCGTGAGACGCTGACAGCGGCGGTTGGGGTGTCCACAGGCACAGCCATTTCGGGGATCACGGTCACACCGAGGCCCGCGCCAACCATCTGGACCAAGGTCGAGAGCGACGAGCCATCCAACCCCTCATGCGGCCGTGCGGTGGGCAGCGCGCAGAAGGACAGCGCCTGATCGCGGAAACAGTGACCTTCTTCCAAAAGCAGCAGGCGTTCCCTCTCAAGAGCTTCTGGCGCTGGCACGGGGGCCGCGGCCTCCGATTGCGGGCGAACCAACACAAATTCCTCGGACCACAACGGCACCTCGATGAATGCAGGCTCAGACACGGGTAGTGCGACAATCGCTGTGTCGATCCTGCCCGCGTGCAACTCGGATATCAGATTGGCGGTCATGGTCTCGCGCACCATAAGGGCCATCTGCGGAAAAGCCGCTTTTACGTCGCGCAACAGTGTGGGCAGAAGGTAAGGCGCAATGGTGGGGATCACACCGAGACGCAAACGGCCGGACAGGCCCGATTGGGCGGCGCGGGCCATGTCACCCAATTCATTCACACTTCGCAGAATGTCACGCGCGCGGATCAGCACATCTTCGCCGAAAGCCGTGAGGCGCAGTCGTCGTGTGGTGCGTTCTATCAAAGGCGCGCCTAAGCTTTCCTCGAGGTCTTTGATCTGAACCGAGAGCGCAGGTTGGGAAACCGAACATGCGTCCGCAGCGCGGCCAAAATGGCCGTGTTCGGCAAGGGCATCGAAATAGCGGAGTTGGCGAAGGGTTAGATTATTCATAGGAAGTTCCTATCAATATAATCAGAAAATGCAACTTCTGATAATGAAAATCCCTTGTTAGAATAATTCCAGAGAATCGCGTTACACCACTTTTCCTCAGGAGGATCCTATGGACGGAGATATGAAATCAGGCGGCTGCCCCGTAATGCACGGTGCTGTAAGCCAAGGCGCAAAGAGCAACCGTGACTGGTGGCCAAATCAGCTGAACCTTCGCATCCTGCATCAGAATTCAGCCAAGTCTGATCCGATGGGCGGCGCGTTTGACTATGCCGAAGAGTTTGCCAAGTTGGACCTTAAGGCGCTCAAGGATGATCTCTATGCTTTGATGACCGACAGCCAGGACTGGTGGCCTGCGGATTACGGCCACTATGGCGGCCTGTTCATCCGCATGGCGTGGCACAGCGCTGGCACATATCGCACAGCGGATGGCCGCGGTGGTGGTGGCACGGGTCAGCAACGGTTTGCGCCTCTCAACAGCTGGCCTGACAACGGCAATCTCGACAAAGCCCGTCGTCTGCTGTGGCCGGTCAAACAGAAATACGGCAACCAGATCAGCTGGGCCGATCTGATGATCCTTGCGGGCAACTGTGCCATCGAAAGCATGGGCGGCAAAACCTTTGGCTTTGCCGGTGGACGTCCGGACACATGGGAACCCGAAGAAGACGTGTATTGGGGTGCGGAAAGCGAATGGCTCGCGACCTCGGACGCCGAAGGCACGCGGTATTCCGGTGATCGCGAAATGGAAAATCCATTGGCCGCTGTGCAGATGGGTTTGATCTATGTGAACCCTGAAGGCCCTGATGGGGAGCCGGATGTTCTGGCCTCCGGTCGTGACATTCGCGACACGTTTGCGCGCATGGCGATGAACGACGAGGAAACTGTCGCGCTTGTTGCTGGTGGCCATACGTTTGGTAAGGCACACGGCGCAGGCGATCCAACGCTGGTCGGTCCCGAGCCGGAAGCTGCGGGCATTGAAGAGATGGGCCTTGGCTGGATCAACGCGCATGGCACAGGCAAGGGTGGCGACACCACAACGTCCGGCATCGAAGGTGCATGGACGGCGAACCCGACGCAGTGGGACAACGGCTATTTCGATCTGCTGTTCGGTTATGAATGGAACCTGACCAAGAGCCCTGCGGGCGCGTGGATCTGGGAACCCGTTGAGCCGACTGAGGATGACATGGCGCCTGCTGCACATGACGCCAGCCAGAAAGTGAAGACCATGATGACCACCGCCGACATGGCGATGCGTCTTGACCCGGTTTATGGCGCGATCTCCAAGCGGTTCCATGAGAACCCTGCGGAGTTCCAGGATGCGTTTGCCCGCGCGTGGTTCAAGCTGACCCACCGCGATATGGGACCGCGTGCGCGCTATCTTGGCGACGAAGTGCCGGGTGAAGAACTGTTGTGGCAGGATGTTATCCCTGCATCTGAGACAGATTTGTCCGAGGATGACGTGGCCGCACTTAAGGCGGCTGTGATGGCATCGGGTCTGTCGGTGAGCGATCTGGTCAAAACAGCCTGGGCGTCAGCATCATCTTTCCGTGGCAGCGACATGCGCGGTGGGGCCAATGGTGCGCGCGTGCGCCTTGCGCCGATGAAGGACTGGGCTGCAAACGAACCTGCGGAACTGGCACGAGTTCTGGGTAAGCTGGACGACGTAAAAGCCGCCTTTGGCAAGCCGGTGAGCACGGCGGATCTGATCGTGATTGCGGGCGCTGCCGGTGTTGAAAAAGCTGCGTTGGATGCGGGCCATGATGTTTCGGTCCCGGTGTCGCTTGGCCGTGGTGATGCCACGCAAGAGATGACGGATGTCGAAAGCGTTGGTGTGCTTGAACCAGCCGCAGACGGGTTCCGCAATTTCCAGAAAGCGCAGTATTCGGTGTCGCCTGAAGAGCTGCTTTTGGACAAGGCGCAACTTTTGACGCTGACCGCGCCTGAGCTGACCGCATTGATTGGCGGTTTGCGCGTGATCGGGGCCAACCACGGCGGCACGGCGCATGGTGTGTTCACCGATCGTGTGGGCCAGTTGACCAACGACTTCTTTGTGAATGTGCTTGATATGGGCACCACTTGGACGGATGCGGGCGAGGGCGTTTATGAAGGCAAAGACCGCGCAAGTGGTGCTGCCAAATGGACCGCAACACGGGTTGATCTGGTGTTTGGCTCCAACGCGCATTTGCGGGCGTTGTCGGAGGTCTATGGTCAAGCGGATGGCGAGGCCAAACTGGTCGCGGATTTTGTCGCCGCTTGGTGCAAAGTTATGGATGCGGACCGCTTTGATCTGAGCTGATCAGACGCGCGTGAGGACAGGAAAGGCGCGGCTTCGGTCGCGCCTTTTTTCTGTCTGAAACATGTTTTCTACGTCGGTGTATTGGTTAGGTTTCTGGCTCAATCAGGACGGCCAAAATGCTTGAGCCATATGTCGGTGCGTGCTTTGTCGCGTGCCTCGTAGGCCGTTATTGCCGGATCCAGATCGCCGAAATCCGGTGCAAGTGTATCGGTGCCGATCGTGGTCAGGCGCATCGTGTACCATGCAGTGATGCCACCCTCCGGCGCTTCCGAAAATCTTGGAAAGACAGGCGTTAGAGCTTTGTTCGCGCGCCACAAGTCGGGCAGCGACGGCTCAAGAGCCAGCGCTCGCGCTAGTCCAACGATATCCACGATGCCTTCGGCCAAGGCTGCCTGTGCTTGGGCAAAGGTTTTGAAACCTCCTGTCAGCATAAGCGGTACAGTTGTTGCGGCGCGAGCCCGCTTTGCAAATTCGAGAAAGTAGGGGCCGCCGCCGGCAGCATCAGAGGCGGATTTGGCGCCGGGAAAATAGGTGCCACCGCTGATGTCGATCAGATCGACAGACGTCGTGTCCAGCGCGGCGACCACTTTGTGGGCGTCGTCTTCGGCAAAGCCGCCTTCGAGTTGGTCCGAGGAATTGAGCTTTACCGCGATGGGGAATTCGGGGCCGACGGCGGCGCGAACAGCGTCTATCGTTTCGATCAACAACCGCATTCGGTTTTCGATAGGACCGCCGTATTCGTCGCGTCGCTTGTTAAACAGTGGTGACAAAAACTGGCTGAGCAAAAAGCCGTGGGCGGCGTGGATTTGAACGCCTCCAAAGCCTGCGTCTTGGGCCAATTGGGCGGTGCGGGCGAAATTCGCCGGAACATTGCGCACAACATCCAATGGCATTTCCGAACACGTTAGGCCTGGCAGATCAAGCGCGCTCGGGCCTTGTGGGGCGCTGGTTGGCGCGTAGGCCAAGGCCCCGCCATGGCCGAGTTGCAGCCAAAGATGGCTGCCGTTTTCGCCGCCCTTGATGGCCAGTTCGCGGAACAGGGTGAGGTCTGCCTTGCCGTTCAAAACCAGATTTCCGGGTTTTTCCGCAAAGTCGGGTGATCCCTGTACTTCGCCGATGATCGACAGGCCCAACCCGCCTTGGGCCCAGCGTTGATAGAGATTGATCTGGGTTTGGGTCGGGTGGCCGGAGCCGTCGCCCAGTGAATCCGACATAGCTGATTTCGCGATCCGGTTCTTAAGGACCACGCCGCAGGGCAGTCTCAGGGGGGCAAACAATTTGTCTTGCGTGTCCATGTCTCGCTCCGATCCGCTTTACGCGGACCATCCCGCAAAACGGGCGGTGTATCAACTGGGGCAGGGCATGTTGCGTAGGTGAGGCTCGGCTAACCCGTTTGAACCAAATACTGGCGGCAGCCTTCGAGGGCGGCGGCGTCGTCGGTGATCATGCCGAGTGGGAAACTCTTGGTGTCGACAATACCAGGGCCGTCGGCTGTCAGGCTGGTGATGAAATCGCCAAAGGCATCGGAGCTGAGGACACCTCGGGACGCGCTGCCGGCGAAGGCGATGCCGTCGCGGGGCATGTATTGGTGCATCATCGCGCGGGTGAGGCTGCCCAAAGTGCGGGCAAATAGGCGCACAGTGCGTTGCGCGTCACCGTCGCCGGTCGCAAAGTTTGTCATAATCTCGGCGCCGCCAAGCGATTTGCCGCTGATGACGGTGTGCAACCGCTCAAGACCGGGGCCGCAGAAGATGTCTTCGTAAGTCTGAAATTCGGTAGCATCATCGCCCAAATCATCACGCAACATCATCGCCACTGAAAAGGGCAATTCGGCGTGGCCAAGTTCGGCCTCCATCGCGACGGTCACACCAGCGAGGCTGCGTTTGGTGGGGCTGACGTTGAAGCCTGTGCCCATACCAACCACCAGAGCCTGGCCGTTTCTGGGACCATCGAGCGCGCCGTAAAGGTATTCCGGCGTGTTTCGGGACAGCGCAAATCCCAGCGCGGTCAAATCGTTGATCAAAGCGGCCCTTGCGGCGCCGCACTGGGCGCCAAAACTGCCGGCTTTGAGGGTCCAGTTGCGGTTGGTAAGTTGGCCGGTTGTGCCTTGAACCGGGCCAGCAATGGCAACACAGACACCATCGACATCGCCGGTGTCGTGCTTGGACAGGTAATCTTCTAGCACCTCGTCAAAGCTGGCGTAATCGTTGTTGCGGGCGCGCATAAGGGTGCCGGCTTTGACGCCGTCACTGTCGGCCAAAGCCAGACGTGTGTTTGTGCCCCCGATGTCGCTGACCAAATATGTCATGCGCCCGCAACCTTTGTCATGCGTCTACTCTTATCCTTGAACGGTCACGCCTTCGGGGCGCTTGCCAAGAATGATCATGCCCAAAAGGTCATCATCGGTCACGTCGTTTACATCAACCGTGCCCACCAATTCGCCGTTTTTCATAACGCTGGCGCGGTCACAAAGCTCCATGACGTCATGGATGTCGTGGCTGATCAGGAAAATGCCGATGCCCTGCGTCTTGAGCTGTTGGATCAGCTCAGACACCATCTGTGTTTCATGAGGGCCAAGAGCCGCTGTCGGTTCGTCCATGATCAGGATCTTGGCATCGAAATAGACCGCCCGAGCAATCGCCACGGACTGTCGTTGTCCGCCAGACAAAGCCGAGACCGGTTCAGCGAACTTTTGGAAGTTCGGGTTGAGTTTGGCCATGATCTTGCGGGTTTCGGCTTCCATCGCGTCGTCATCCACCGTGCCGATGGGGGTGACCAGTTCACGTCCCAAAAACAGGTTGGACGCAGCATCGAGGTTATCGGCCAGCGCAAGCGTCTGATAGATGGTCTCGATGTTGTATTTGCGCGCGTCGCGCGGGTTGTGGATCTCGGCCTTTTCACCGTTGATATAGATCTCACCGCCGTCTGCCTGATAGGCGCCGGAGAGGATCTTGATCAGCGTGGATTTGCCCGCGCCGTTGTGACCCAGCAGGCCAACAACTTCGCCCGGATACAAATCAACTGAGACGTGATCCACCGCGTGAATACCACCAAAGGAGATGTGGATGTCGCGCATGTCTACGAGAGGTGTTTGCTTGTCCATAATGGTTCTCCTTATGCGCCAGCGCGGCGGCGATAAACGATGTCGACCCAAACGGCGAACACCAGAACGACCCCGACAACGATGTTTTGCAAAGGCGCGTCAACGCCGACAGAGGCCATGCCTGATTGCAGAGATTGCATGATCAGCGCACCGATCACAGCACCGTAGATGGTGCCTGCGCCGCCCGCGAGTGCGGTGCCACCAATCACAGCCGCCGCGATAACGCGCAGCTCATCCAACGTGCCGAGGCCAACGTCCACGGCATTCAGGCGGGCCGATGCGATGACGGCAGCGATGCCGGTCAGCGCGCCCATGAGGGCAAAGATTTTGACGGTCAGCCAGCGGGTGTTGATGCCGGAGAGTTCCGCGGCTTCGGGGTTGCCACCGGTGGCGTAGACATAGCGGCCAAAGCGGGTGCGTGTCGCGATGACGGTCATCACAATGGCCACACCCAACAGGATCACCACTGGAATGGCGACGCCGTGGTTCCAGACCATGCCATCGGTGTATTCGATGCCTTGCGCCTTGGTCATTCGTTTCATCGCGCCCTTGGAGATCGGGTAGCTGTTCATGATCCAGACAAAGCCCATGATGCCCCCTGCGGCGATCGCCAGCAGGATGCCTTCGGCCCAGGCGGGTTTCACCGCGAAACCGTGGTTGGCTTTGTTGCGGCGGCTCAGCAGCATGAGGGCCACGGCGGCCAGTGCAGCGACGATCCCGAAGATCCAGCTTAGGGATTCACCCAAAGTGCCTTCGGCACCACCACCCAGAAGGCGGAACGTGGTGTCCAGTGGCGCTTGGGTTTGGCCTTCGGTGACCCACCACATCGCCCCGCGGTAGACCAGCAAGCCGCCCAGGGTAACAATGAAAGCAGGTACGGCCAGGTAGCCGATGATCCAACCCTGAAACGCGCCGAGCACAGCGCCCATCAGGATCGCGGCGATGACTGCAATGATCCAGACGGACCAGTGACCCAAGCCGACGAGGTCTGGTAGCACCTGCACTTGCAATGCGGCGACGGCCATGCCGATAAAGCCGAGCATCGAGCCCACGGACAGGTCGATATGGCGGGTGACGATCACAAACACCATACCGGTGGCCATGACGGCAACCGAGGCAGTTTGAACCGACAAGTTGAAGAAGTTACGGGGCGACAGGAAGCGGCCATCGGTGAAGATGCCGAAAACGACCCAGATCGCCACAAGCGCGCCGATCATTCCAAGCAGGCGGGGGTCAAGCCCCAGCTTGTTGATCAGGTTCTTGGCTTGATTTTGCATTGTGCGTTCCCTCTTTGGCTCGCGATGCGTGAGATACCATACCTATTCTGTGCGGAGGAGACCGCGACAGTAAAGGTTTTTGAAATCTCAGGGGGTGGGGAAATAAATGCCCCTCCGCGCAAATCGGCGGAGGGGCGGGAGTGCTTAGTTACACGCTGCGTTGGAAGAACCGGCGCAAAGTGCATCTTTTTCGATCCAGCCAGCGTCCAGAACAACGTTCAGGTTGTCGGCAGTCACAGGAACCGGAGACAGGAACATGGAGTTCATGGTTGTGCCCGATGGGGACGTCCACTCGGCGGCGCCTTCAACGGCATTGCCACCGGCCAGAGCCACGGCGATTTCACCCGCTGCGGCGCCCAGTGCACGGGCGTCTTTCCAAACCGATACGGTCTGTGTTCCAGTTGCAACACGGTTCAGAGCAGCGTGGTCGCCGTCCTGACCGGACACTGGAATACCTTCCATGCCCTGTGCGGTCAGCGCTGCAACAACACCGCCGGCGGTGCCGTCGTTGGAGGCCACAACCGCGTCAACTTTGTTGTCAGTTGCGGTCAGGATCTGTTCCATGTTGCGCTGTGCGTTCGCAGGAACCCAGCCATCGGTGTAGGCTTCGCCAACGATGGTGATGTCACCGGCGTCGATTGCCGCCTGCAGGATTTCCTGCTGACCACCGCGCAGGAAGTCTGCGTTCGGATCGGTTGGGGAGCCCTTGATCATGACGTAGTTGCCTTTGGGCTGCGCTGCCAGAACGGCGCGTGCCTGCATGCGGCCAACTTCGACGTTGTCAAAAGTCAGATAGAAGGCGCGGGCGTCTTCGATCAGACGGTCGTAGGCAACAACCGGAATTTCTTCGTCTGAGGCGGCTTGAACAGCCGGACCAACCGAAGAGGCGTCCTGTGCAAGGATGATCAGCGCGTCGGCGCCCTGTGCGATCAGGCTTTCGATGTCGGAAAGCTGCTTGGCGGAAGAGCTTTGCGCGTCAGCAGAGATGTATTTGGCACCGGCTGCGTCCAGCGCGCCTTTGATGGCGGCTTCGTCTGTTTTCCAGCGTTCTTCCTGGAAATTGGACCAGCTTACGCCGATGACGAGATCGTCGGCCAGTGCGGCCGTGCTCATGAATGCGCCGGCGATGATCGCCGTCGCGGATGCGAATAGTTTCATTTTATCCTCCCAATATTCAGTCCAGATCCCGAAAGGCGCCACATGGCGTGAATCAGTCTTCGAGCTGGTGTCATCATGTTAGCGTATTAAATTTGTAAATCAAATTAAATCGGCTAGACTTGAAAAAATACGTAATCTGACGACACCTCGTCGAACCGATGTTGCTTTGACGACAAGCATCCGCGACAACATTGGCAGCGAAGAAAGTGATCTATATGTCCGTGAATCAAAGAGAAATTGGGCGCAGAACCTTGTTTGCGGAAATCCGTCGCCAAGGGCGCATCCCCCGCATCCGGCTGTCGGAAGTCACGGGAATCAGCCGCGCCACAGTGACAACGATCACCGCAGAGTTGTTGCGCGATGGGCTGATCGAGGAGATCAGCAGCGAATCTCCGGACAAGGATGCGCGTCGCGGCCGCCCCAAGGTGGACCTTAAAATTTGCGGAGAGGCGCGTCTTATTGCCGGGGCAAAGATTTCCAACCGGTCGGTGTCGTTGGTGTTGCTGGATTTCGAAGGCAATCAGTTGGCGGATCATGAGGTGGAACTTGAGCAGACCGCGCATCAGGCTGTTGATCTGGCGCAGCTTCTGGCAGGGCATGTGGGCGATCTGGCCAACAAAGTGGGGCGCAGTCTGGCGGATGTATCGGGCTTTGGTCTTGGCATCGCGGGCATCGTTGATGCGCCGCGCGGTTTTGTGCATTGGTCGCCGTCGCTGACATCGCGCAATGTGGAATTTGGCAAGGTGTTGTCTGACACCTTGTCGATCCCGGTCTTTCTGGACAATGACGCCAACCTTGTGGCGATGGCGGAAAAGACCTTTGGGTTGGGGCAGGGGCATTCCGATTTCATCGTGGTGACAATCGAAAGCGGCGTTGGCATGGGCATTGTCATCGGCGACGAAATTTATCGCGGCACGCGAGGATGCGGGGCGGAATTTGGTCACACCAAGGTGCAACTCGAAGGCGCGTTGTGCCGGTGCGGGCAGCGCGGCTGTTTGGAGGCCTATGTTGCGGACTATGCGTTGTTGCGCGAAGCGATGAGCGCCAGCGGCGGGCAGGACGAGCGGCAGGTTGAGGATTTGTTGGCAGCGGCCAAGGACGGCGACGCGGTGGCCGGCTCTATTGTTGAACGGGCTGGACGCATGTTCGCGATGGGGCTGGCCAATCTGGTGAATATCTTTGATCCGGAACTGATCATTCTTGCGGGTGAACAGATGCAGGCAAGCCACCTGTATGCCGAAGAAGTCATTGAAGTTATGCGCAAATTGATCGTTCAGGTGGACAAGGCGCCGCCGGAGGTTGTTGTACACAAATGGGGCAACCAGATGTGGGCGCGTGGCGCGGCGGCTTACGCTTTGGAAAACGTGTCGGAACTGGCTTTGCAGGAAATGAAAGATCATGTGGTCTAAAGGTTTGGCGGCACTGGGTATCGGGGCGATTGCAACCGCTACGGCGGCCGAAGTGCGGTTCGCACCGATAGATCTGGCCCAGCATGTTTATGACGGCGGGTGGGAGCATTATGTCGGCGGCGGTGTGGCAGTGTTTGACTGCGACGGTGACGGCCTGTCCGATCTGGTGGTCGCAGGTGGGGAAAACCCTGCTGTTTTGATGCGCAACCGCTCGCACATGGGTGGTGATATCCGGTTTGAAGCTGCAACCCCAGCAGACGTGGAGCTTACCGGTGTGGCCGGTGTCTATGCGCTGGACATCGATGGTGACGGTTGGCGTGATCTGGTGATCCTGCGGGTTGGCGAAAACAAATTGCTGAAGGGCGGGCCGGAATGTTCGTTCCGTCCTATGGAGATTGACGGTTTTGACGGTGGCGATGGCTGGACCACGGCGTTTTCGGCCACTTGGGAAGCAGGTAATGCGCTGCCGACGCTGGCCTTTGGCAATTATGTCGACCGCACCAATCCAGACGGGCCATTCGAGGCCTGCGACGCCAACGTGCTGTTTCGGCCTGACGGCGACGGATATGCCAAGACCCTGCTTGAGCCGGGGTTTTGCCCGCTGTCGATGTTGTTTTCCGATTGGGGGCGTCAGGGGCGGGCTGATCTGCGGGTGAGCAACGACCGACATTACTATGTCAAAGGCGGTGCCGAACAGATGTGGGCGATGGAAGATGTGCCGCGCTTGCTTGAGGAGGCTGATGGTTGGGCGACCCACATGCTTTGGGGGATGGGGATCGCGAGCCGTGATCTTGACTTTGATGGCATGAGTGAAGTTTTCCTCAGTTCGATGGGCGATCAACGTTTGATGCGGTTGACCGGCGCGACAGGGCCGACATTTGAAGACGTGCCATATGAAATGGGCACCTCGGCGCATCGCCCCTATCAGGGCGGCGACGGGCGGCCGTCGACCGGTTGGCATATCGCGTTTGGGGATGTGGACAACGACGGTTTGGATGATGTCTTCATTGCCAAGGGTAATGTCGAACAAATGCCGGATGCGGCGATGGAAGATCCCAACAATCTCTTGATCCAAATGCCGGATGGCAGCTTTGAGGAGCAGGGCGGCGTCGCAGGCATAGGCACAATGGCGCGGTCTCGCGGCGCGGCTTTGGCGGATTTGAACAACAACGGCTTGCTGGATTTGGTGGTGGTCAACCGCCGCGCGCCGATGGAAGTTTATCAGAACGTGACCGAGAACGCGGGGCATTGGGTGGCGATGACCCTGTTGGGCGATGGCGGCAATGGCGATGCGGTTGGTGCGTTCATCGAAGTGCAGGCCGGTGCACGCACCTATGTGCGTGAATTGGTTGTCGGCGGCGGTCATGCCGGTGGTGTCGCCGTGCCTGAACATTTTGGTCTGGGCGATGTGACGGATGTGAAAGTGCGCGTGATCTGGCCCGGTGGCATTGTGTCAGATTGGGTTGATCTGAAGACGGGTGCGGTCTGGATGCTGTGGGCCGATGACGACGGACTTGCGGTGGCTAAGTACTGACCTTAGGCGGTTTACTTGTCCAGCGGCAGGCCCGAGGGCACGGATTTCGGCACACCTAAGCGTCCTTTGAGGCTGTCGTAGTCAGTGAGTGCGCCGAGGAAGGCAATCAGCTGGGCGACTTCTGTGTCGGTCAGATGTGTTGTGGGCAAGGTATTGGCCGCGGCAATTGCAGCAACGTCTTTTGCGTTTTCTATCAGGGCCGTGTCGTTGGTGAAGGCTCCTTCGCTCAGCACGGCCTGATTGATGGAGTAAGCCGCGAGCGCAGTGGTTGGATCAAGGTGGTGGCGCACGACGTCTTCTAGCGACGCATAAGCGCCCGAGTGGCCGTAAGGTGCGGTTTCAGTGATGTTGCGCAGCGACGGCGTGCGGAAGGCGTAGAAATCGGTTTCATCACCGGTCACGCGTCCGCGACCCACATCGCGGTTGTGGCGTTCAAATCGGGCGGCTTTGCCGGGGCCAATCTGGGGCATGGCTATGGCGTGAAAATCGTGATCGGTTTGAAACAGGCCGCTGTGACAGGCGCTGCATTCGGCTTTGCCATAAAAGAGGTTCATGCCAGCTGTTTGATCCGGATCCAGCGGCGTGCCATCGCGCAAGTGGGCGTCAAACGGGCTTTGGTCCGCGCGCCATTCAAAGGTGATAAATGCAGCGATTGCGTTGGCGATGTGGGTGAAGTGGATCGGAGTGCCTTCGCCAATGACGGCATCAAAATCGGTGCGATAAGCGGGGATCGCTTCCACGCGTTTTGCCAGAATGTCCCACGCACCACCGTCACCTGTCAGCTGTCCCAAGCGCACCGCCTGCGCGACGTCGTTTTCCGAATAGTGCCCAGCCATTTCATCGCCAGATAACACGGGAAACATGGCTTGGGCGGCGAGGGCGTTGGTGAACCCCATCTCCATCTCTGCTCCCAAGGGCGTGCGGATGCCGGACGGGCGGGTGGGGTCATCCTCAAGTCGACCATCGTGGAAAAAGACAGTGAATTCAGTCGCACCAAGGTTCCAGAGAGCGGGTGCGTTGCGGGGAATACGTTGTTCGGGTGGGTTCGCTGCATCAATGACGCGGTTGGTGCCAAGCCCTGTGGCGCCATCGCCAAGTCCCAGAGACAGGCCGTCTGATGTGCCGAGATCGGGGTGGTGACAGGTCGCGCAGCTTACCGAGCGGTTGCCTGACAGGATCGGGTCATAGAACAGTTGCCAGCCAAGGCGCACTTCGTCCTCGTCTTGCGCAGGGAACACTGCGTCTGGCTTGGGCAGGTCGGCGGCGATTGCCGTGACTGGCAAGATCAAAATGGCGGTGGCGAGCAAACTGCGCATGGCTGTCCTTGGATAGTCAAACCCCCTCGCACCAGTTCTGGCGCGAGGGGGGAGTGTGTTAGTCAAATCCACTTCTGTCAGGATCAAACGAAGCGGTTTACGTAGTTTTCCAAGATTTCCTGACGGCCGGACTTCGGAGCCGGATTCATCTTGCCTGCGTTCACGTCGGCAAAGATGCTGCCGAGATCGCTGGTCAGCATCGCTTGCGCCTCCGGTGTGTCCCAACCGGAGTACCGCTCAGACAGGGCCGCATCCAAACCACCGTCTTCGATCATGGCTGCGGCGGCTTTGAGACCACGGGCGCAGATGTCCATGCCGCCAACGTGTGCGGCGATCAGATCGTCCGCATCCAGCGACTGACGGCGCAGTTTGGCGTCGAAGTTGGTGCCGCCTTGGGTAAAGCCGCCGTCCTTGAGGATGTGGTAATAGGCCAGTGCGACTTCGGGCACGTTGTTGGGGAACTGGTCGGTGTCCCAGCCGGATTGGTAGTCGTTGCGGTTCATGTCGATGCTGCCCAGCACACCCAGCGCCGTGGCCGTCGCAATTTCATGTTCAAAGCTGTGACCGGCAAGAATGGCGTGGCCCTGTTCGAGGTTGAGTTTGACCTCATTCTCGAGGCCGTATTTCTGCAAGAAGCCATAGCAGGTCGCGGCATCGTAATCGTATTGATGCTTGGAGGGTTCCTGTGGCTTGGGTTCGACCAAAATCTGACCCTCAAAGCCGATCTTGTGTTTGTAGTCGACCACCATGTTCAGGAAACGGCCCATGTGGTCGAGTTCTCGGCCCATGTCGGTGTTTAAAAGGGTTTCGTAGCCTTCGCGGCCGCCCCAAAGCACATAGTTCTGCCCGTCCAGTTTCTTGGTGGCGTCCATGCAGGTTTTCACGGTCGCCGCCGAGTAGGCAAACACATCGGGATCAGGGTTGGTGGACGCGCCGGACATCCAGCGGCGGTGGCTGAACATGTTGGCCGTGCCCCAAAGAAGTTTGACTTTACGGCTGCTCATCTTTTCACCGAAGTAGTCGATGATGGCCTCGAAATTTTTCAGGCTTTCGGCAAAGGTGTCGCCTTCGGGGCGGATGTCGGCGTCGTGCCAGCAGAAATAGGGCTGGCCGAGAATGTCGAACATTTCAAAGGCCGCGTCGGCTTTGACCTTGGCGGTCGCCATTTGATCCTGAGGATGCCAAGGGCGAACAAAGGTCTGGCCGCCAAACGGATCGCCGCCTTCCCATGCAAAGCTGTGCCAATAAGCGATGGCAAAACGCAGGTGGTCTTCCATGCGTTTGCCCATGACAACTTCGTCCGGGTTGTAGTGATGAAAGGCCATCGGATTGGTGCTGTCGGGGCCTTCGTATTGAACGGGCGCGATGCCAGAGAAAAAGTCGGTCATGATTGCAGGGCCTTTATGCCGGAGTAGGAATTTCGGAAGGCGGCATACGCCGCTTCATAGTCATCGCGCAGATCGCTGCGCGGGTGGATTGTCTGTGCGATTTCTGGTCGGGTCATCGTTGCGACCGGATCGGCGTCGGTTGCGGCGCAGATGGCCAGTCGCGCGGCCCCGAGCGCGGCGCCGAATTCGCCGTCTTTGGGCAGGGCGATCGGCAGGTTCAAAACCGTGGCGATCAACTCGACCCAGAACGGCGACTGGGAACCGCCGCCAATGGCGATGACCTGATCGAGCTTTGCGCCGGTGGATTTCAGCGCCTCAAGGTTGTCGCGTAAGGCAAAGGTGACGCCTTCAAGCACCGCTTGGGTCAGGCCTTGGTGACCGGACGCGATGTCCAGACCGATAAAGGCGCCGCGAATGTCGGCGTCGTTGTGCGGGGTGCGCTCGCCCGAAAGATAAGGCAGGAAGCGCATTTTTCCGGGGCCAGAAACAGTGTCGCCGAGCGCTCGGGTCAGATCCGCAGGGCTTTCCTGCAGATTACGTGACAACCAGTTGAGGCAGTCGGTGGCGGCGAGAATAACGCCCATCTGATACCAGCGGTCTGGAACCGCATGGCAAAACGTGTGCACGGCGCTGGCAGGTTTCGGGGCATATGCGTCGCGGCCCGTGAGCAGCACACCGGAGGTGCCAAGCGAGACAAAGCCGTCACCTTCGCCCAAAGCGCCGATGCCGCAAGCCGCGGCAGCGTTGTCGCCAGCCCCCGCAGCCACCACAACACCGTCAGGCAGGCCGAGCAAAGACGCGATATCAGAGCGCACGTTGCCGATGGCTTCGGACCCTTCAAACAAGTCAGGCATCTGGTCACGGCGCATACCTGAGGCGGCGAGCAGGTCTTCGGACCAATCCCGCGCGGCGACGTCGAGCCAGCTGGTGCCGGCGGAGTCGGACATGTCTGATGCATAGACACCGGTCAGCCAGAAATTCAGGTAGTCTTTTGGCAGAAGCACCTTGGCGGTTTTGGCAAACACGTCTGGTTCATTGTCTGCCACCCAAGCGACCTTGGGCGCGGTGAAGCCGGGAAACACGATGTTGCCAGACAGGTCACGCACATTGGCCGTTGCGTCAAGCTTGGCAGCTTGGTCGACCGACCGCGTGTCGTTCCACATCATGCACGGGCGCAGGGGGGTGCCCGCTGCGTCCAGCAGGTTAGCGCCGTGCATGTGCCCGGAAACGCCGATGCCACGAATGGCTGCGACGGCGGCGGGCACTTCGGCGCGCAGCTCTGCAAACACAGTGATGCAGGCGTCTGTCCAGTCAGATTGGGCCTGTTCGGACCAGCCTGCATGGGGACGTGTTGTGTCGTATGATGCTTCTTTGGCAGCGACCACCTGTTGCGCTTCGTCTATCAAAAGCGCGCGCAGGCCGGACGTGCCAAGATCGATTCCCACAAACATGGGGCTCTCCTCAGTGTCTCCTCCAATTAGTTTTTGCCTCAAATTAATTCGGAATTCAAACCAGAAATTCAAAAATCGCGAATTCTTGCTGCCCGCTTACCAGCCGGATCGCAGGCGATGTGCCGCTTTCGCTTTGTTTTCATGGCCTTGCGCCGAAGAGTGCCGTCGTTCTCGGCATAGCCGCAATGCAAGCGCATTGCTTGACCTTCCACCAACTGGAACCCTTATGTAGCGTGTCAGGACAAGAGAAAGACGACTCATGACGGCACAGGTGCTGGATTTTCAGATCGACGGATTGAACTGTGCAGGCTGTGTTGGCCGCGCGGAAAAAGCATTGGCTGCAGTGGATGGTGTGCGCGAGGCGTCCGTGAACCTTGCGTCCGAGACAGGACATGTGGTGTTTGATACGCCGGCCGAGACAAAGGCGCTGTTGGCAGCTTTAGACACGGCAGGGTATCCGGCGCGGATCGCCGCAACGACGCTTGAGATTTCGGATTTGAGCTGTGCGAGCTGTGTCGGGCGGGCGGAGGCGGCCTTGCAGGCCGGGCACGGCGTTATTGAAGCCTCGGTCAATTTGGCCACGGAAACAGCGCGTGTGCGCTATGCCGAAGGCGTAGTCACCGCGTCGCAAGTGGCCGCTTTGGCGACACGTGCAGGCTATCCTGCACGACTGCAGCAGGCCGAGGCGCCAGCGGTGGACCGCAAAGCTGACGAGGCGGCGGCACTAAAGCGCAAGGTTGTTTTGGCGGCGGCGCTGGCCTTGCCGGTATTTTTGGTAGAAATGGGCGGCCATCTTTATCCGCCATTGCACCATTGGATCATGGCCAACGTCGGGATGAGCAACAGCTACTATGCCCAGTTCATTTTAACAGCGGTCTTGCTCTTGGGGCCGGGGCGCCAGTTTTACACCAAGGGCTTTCCGGCCCTTATAAAAGGCGCGCCGGATATGAATTCTCTGGTGGCGATGGGCACCAGCGCGGCATTCTTGTTTTCGGTTGTTTCGACATTTGTGCCGGGATGGCTGCCTGATGGTACGGCAAACGTCTACTACGAGGCTGCGGCTGTCATTGTGGTGCTGATCCTTGCGGGGCGCTGGATGGAGGCGCGCGCCAAGGGGCGGACTGGTGAGGCCATTCGCAAGCTGGTGGGCTTGCAGCCAAGGACGGCGCGGGTCGAGCGCAAAGGCGAGATCACGGACATCGCAATTGACGAGATTGCAGTTGGGGATGTGGTCGTGGTTCGCCCTGGCGAGAAGATCGCGGTGGATGGGCGTGTGTTGGACGGTCTGTCTTATGTCGATGAGGCGATGATCACAGGCGAACCTGTGCCGGTTGAGAAAACCGCCGGCGCAGTCGTGGTGGGTGGCACGGTTAACGGGCAAGGCGTTCTGCGCTTTGAAGCCGAAGCGGTTGGGGCCGACACCACGCTGGCACAAATCATTACGATGGTGCGCGACGCGCAGGGTGCGAAGCTGCCTATTCAGGGCATGGTCGACAAGATCACGACCGTTTTTGTGCCTGTGGTGATTGGCATTGCAGTGGCGACGGTTGCGCTTTGGCTGGCCTTTGGTCCGTCCCCCGCATTGGGTCATGCAATGGTGGCCGGTGTGGCGGTTTTGATCATTGCCTGCCCCTGTGCGATGGGGTTGGCGACGCCAACGTCGATCATGGTGGGTACCGGCCGCGCCGCGCAGTTGGGCGTGTTGTTTCGGCGCGGAGACGCGCTCCAGCGGTTGCGTGACTGCGATGTGGTGGCGTTTGACAAGACCGGCACATTGACCGAGGGGCGGCCAAGCCTGAGCGATTTTGTGGTATCGCAAGGCTATGAGCAGACCGAGGTTTTGCGGCTGGTGGCCGCGGCAGAGACTGGGTCGGAGCATCCGCTGGCGCGGGCGGTGATCGAGGCGGCGGATGGTTTGGACTTGCCGGACGCGGATAGCTTTGAGGCTGTGGCAGGCATGGGCCTGCGGGCAAGCGTCGAGGGCCATGTCATCGTTGTCGGAGCGGACCGGTTCATGGTGGCGCAAGGCATTGCTTTGGAGGGACATACAGATGCGGCCCACCGTCTTGCCAAAGAAGGCAAAACGCCAGTCTTTGCGGCGGTGGACGGCCAAGTGGCGGCGCTTCTTGCGGTGTCGGACAAGGTGAAGCCAGCAAGCCGTGCGGCGATCGATGCGCTGCACGCAATGGGCGTGAGAACGGCGATGATTTCGGGCGACAACCGCGCCACGGCAGAGGCCTTGGCCGACCACCTTGGTATTGATCATGTGGTGGCCGAGGTTTTGCCGGATGGCAAAGTGGCGGCCTTGCGGGATCTTGCATCCGAAGCCGGTGCGGTGGCCTTTGTCGGCGATGGCATCAACGACGCGCCGGCGTTGGCGGCGGCGGATGTGGGCATTGCAATCGGTACCGGCACAGATGTGGCGATCGAGGCGGCGGACGTGGTTCTGATGTCTGGTGATTTGCGGGGCGTGGTGAATGCGGTGACGGTGTCGCAAGCTGTGATCCGCAACATACGGCAGAACCTGTTTTGGGCTTTTGCCTATAATGTGGCGCTTATTCCCGTGGCAGCAGGCGCGTTCTATCTCTTTGGCGGGCCGCTTTTGTCGCCTATGCTTGGGGCCGGTGCGATGGCGCTTTCCAGTGTCTTCGTGTTGAGCAACGCCTTGCGGCTGCGCTCGGTCAAAGCAGCAATGTCTGAGCAGGAGGTTTTGGTATGAATATCGGAGATGTGGCAGAGCGGTCGGGTCTGCCAGCCAAGACCATACGCTATTATGAGGACATCGGGTTCATTTGCCCCGCGCGCAGCGCCAATGGATATCGCCAGTTTGCGCAAAAAGATCTGCACAAATTGACCTTTGTCGGGCGTGCACGCTCGCTTGGGTTCACTATCGAGGACTGCCGTACATTGCTGGCCCTTTATGAAGATCGTGGACGGGCGTCGGCAGATGTAAAAAGAGTGGCACAACAGAACCTTGCGGACATTGATGCAAAAATTGCAGATCTGCAGGACATGCGGGCCACTCTCTCCCATCTGGTGACGTCGTGCGCCGGCGATGGTCGGCCCGATTGTCCGATCCTTGATACCCTTGGCGGCGCACCAAAGGCGTGATTTTTTGTAACTGTTGACAGGGACCCTTGCATGACCGCATTTGACGGGACGCATGGGAGGGGACTGCAGGTGTATCGACAAATTGACAAGGCCGTTGGCTGGCTTTCGCGGGCCGTGGCGATCGCGGGGGGCGTCATTCTGATTGCTTTGGTGATCATGGTGTGCGCGTCCATCACGGGGCGGGCTTTGATCCCGCTGGGCCTGAAGCCGGTTTCAGGCGATGTGGAATTGCTGGAGATGGGCATGGCTTTCGCCATATTCGCCTTTCTGCCCTATTGCCAGTATGTGCGCGGCCACGCTCGAGTTGATTTGTTTCAAGCGACATTTGGCAAGGTTGGGAACCGGTTTCTGGACCTGATCGCGGATCTTGGTATGGCGGTCGCCGCAGTTGTCATCGCGTGGCGGCTTTGGCTGGGTATGCTGGACAAGAAGTCCTACTTCGAGACGACCTTTATCCTGCAAATCGAAATCTGGCAGGCCTATGCCGCGGCAATGCTCGGCGCGGGTACTTTTGTGATTGTCTCTCTGTTTTGCGTGTGGCGCAGCCTTAAGGCGATGCCGGGAGGTGGCGCATGAGCAATCTAGAGATTGGCATTTGGTCCTTTCCTGTCCTTCTTGTTCTGATCTTTCTGCGGGTGCCGATTGGCCTTGCGATGATGGGCGTCGGCGTTGGCGGCACTTATTTGGTGATGGGCAGCACCCTGATGACGATGGGGCAGCTTAAGCACCTGACATTCAGCACATTTTCGAGCTACTCGCTGTCGATTGTGCCACTGTTTTTGCTGATGGGGCAATTTGCGACCCATTCCGGCATGTCCAAGGGTTTGTTCAAAGCGGCAGAGGCCTGGCTGGGGCATCTCAAGGGCGGCGTTGCCATGTCGGCCATCGGTGCTTGTGCGGGCTTTGGCGCGATCTGTGGCAGCTCGCTGGCGACTGCGGCCACGATGGGGCAGGTGGCTTTGCCCGAACTGCGTCGCTATGGCTATTCCGGCCCGCTCGCGACCGGTACACTGGCCGCAGGCGGCACGCTGGGTATCCTGATCCCGCCGTCGGTGATCCTCGTGATATACGCCATTTTGACCGAACAAAATATCGCGAAGCTGTTTGTGGCTGCCTTTGCGCCCGGCATTCTGGCGGCTGTTGGGTATATGCTGGTGGTGGCAATTTATGTGCGCGTCGTGCCCGGATCGGGGGACGCGCTGGAGCGGGTGCCGATGGCAGAACGGTTCCGTGCATTGATTGCCGTCTGGCCGGTAATTGTGATTTTTGGCGCCGTTGTTGGCGGCATTTACACCGGCATCTTTACACCAACCGAAGCCGCAGCAGTTGGCGCGATGGGCACCGGGATTGTTGCGTTGGCATCAGGCGGGCTGAACATGCCCAAGCTCGTGCAATCGGTTCTGTCGACGGCCAATTCCACCGCGATGATCTTTTTCATCGTGTTGGGGGCGGGCATGTTTAACAGCTTCCTCGCGCTGACCCAACTGCCGCAAACCTCGGCCCAATGGGTGGCGGATCAGGGCTTCTCGCCGATGTTTGTGCTGTTCTGCGTGTTGGTGCTGTATCTGGTCTTTGGTTGTGTGATGGACAGCTTGTCGATGGTGCTGCTGACCGTGCCAATCTTTTTCCCGATCATGATCGCGCTTGATTTCGGCATGAGCGTCGAAGATTTCGCACTGTGGTTCGGGATCATTGTTCTGATTGTGGTTGAGGTTGGGTTGATCACGCCGCCGGTGGGGATGAACCTGTTCGTGATAAACGCGATGGCGCGCGACATTCCGATCAGCGAAACCTTCCGTGGCACCGCACCTTTTGTGCTGGCTGACATCATACGGGTTGTGATCCTTGTGGCCTTCCCGCCGATCACGCTGGCGCTGGTGTGGTGGATCTATTGAGGTGAGGCATGAGCCATGATGTACCGGAAATCAGGGACGGTGAAAGCCAGCTTGGGTTTGATCCGCTAGAGCGTGTGGATGCGCAGATCCGGTTTATTGGCCGTATCCGCACGCCTTGGTCCCGCGGCAATTGTCCCAAGAACGTCACTCGCGCCCGGGAGACCGGTGAAGGGGCGCGTGTTGAGTTGGAGCCAGGCTTTGCTGAAGGATTGAGCGGGCTGGAGGTCGGACAGGGCATTTTGCTGTTTTACTGGATGGATCAGGCGCGGCGCGATTTGATTACACAGCGTCCCCGGCATCACGATATGGCGCGGGGCACTTTTGCGCTGCGCTCTCCCAATCGGGTCAATCCGGTGTCGTTGGCTGCGGTGCGCCTAACGGCGCTGGATTTGGTCACCGGAGTGATTGAGATCGACGCGATCGATTGCTTTGACGGCACACCTTTGGTGGACATCAAACCCAGCGCACCTGCGGTGGATGTGCCACCGAACGGTTGATGCGTTCAGTCGCGGTTCAGGCAAGGGCGCGGCGACGGCATACTATTCAAATTGAATGCGGTGGTTTCCCGCATCAAATCTGATCGCAATCCGGCCTGGGTCGTGGCCCAAAAGAAGCACCCTTTAGACGGACCGACGCGCTGTTCCGCGCGCCGAGGCGCCGAAACATGCGGCAAGGTCCACATCAGAAACAGGTACTTGGGCATGGGCGGCCTTTCGGGTCGTTTGTCGTCAGACGGGCGGGTTGTTTTTGGCCCGTCAAAAGCTCGGGGATTGTGCGCCTTCTGGGGGTATGTAGGCTTTGGGCGGCAGGGAGTCTAAGAGGTGCGCAGTCACACCGGCGGCATTTTTCTCAAGTGGAGCGAAGCTCGGCGGAGGCTTGCTGATTTCGTGGGTCAACGGCGGCAGAACCGTGAGAATTCGAGGCTGGACGGGTGGGCTTGTCTGGCTGGCTGTATGTGATCTCAGGAATGAAGCAGTGGCAGCCCGTAGGGGAATCGAACCCCTCTTTCCAGGTTGAAAACCTGGCGTCCTAACCGATAGACGAACGGGCCACGCATGTGCTTGGTTCGGGTGGAGCTGATGTCCGGAGAACCGGCTTCGACTGGCAGCCCGTAGGGGAATCGAACCCCTCTTTCCAGGTTGAAAACCTGGCGTCCTAACCGATAGACGAACGGGCCGTGCCGAAGCGTGAGGCGTATCTAGTGAATGGTTGAGACCTGCGCAAGTGCAAATATTACCCGCAGTGTGATTTTTCGGTCGCCCCGGTCGGGGGGCTTTGCCCCCATCGCGGCAGCGCCGCGATTCCCCCAGGGTATTTGGGGCCATTAAGAAGAATTTGCCCCCAAATCAGGCGCGGGCGGCGTCCTCGAGCCGGAGTTGCACGCTCTGGCGGCCGCCCCAAGTGTTGATCTCCAGCCGCCCAGCGAGGTGAAAGCGCGCGCCGCCGTGTGATTCGAGGGTCGTGCCCAGTTCCGTATCAAAGGCGCCAAAAGAGATTGCGTCGAGGCGCGTGCCAAACCCGTCGCCAAATGAGATTTTGAGATGGCTGTCGCCCACGCGCTTGGCAAAGCGGATTTCAACATCCGGAAAGGCAAACCGCGGCGCCGGAGCGCCTACACCAAAGGGGCCGGCCTTCTCGATGTCCTGAATAAGATCCACCGTCGCCGCGCCGGGCATAAGAAGCCCGTCGAGTTTCAGATCAGCCGGACCCGCGTCAGCTGCGCCTTGTTTGGCCAACAGCTCGGAAAGCCGTGCCATCGCGGGTTCCAGTTGATCCCGCGCTACTGTGAGACCGGCCGCCATCTTGTGACCACCGCCTTTGAGCAGCAAACCTTCGGCGGCGAGTTTCTGGATGGAGGCTCCGAGGTCCACGCCGGAAATGGACCGACCGGAGCCTTTGCCTTCGTCGCCATCCAGGCCGATGACAATGGCAGGGCGGTTGGTGTTTTCTTTGAGGCGGGATGCCACGATGCCCACCACGCCGGGATGCCAGCCTTCGCCTGCGGCCCAGACCAGCGGCGCGTCCAGCCCGCGTTCTTCGGCCTGCGCCAATGCGGCGGCGCGCACGGCAGCCTCGATGTCGCGGCGTTCGGTGTTGAGGTGATCAAGTTGGTCGGCAATGGCGCGGGCCTCTTGTTCATCGTCGGTGGAGAGCAGTCGCGCACCAAGGTCAGCCTTGCCAATGCGGCCACCGGCATTCACACGCGGGCCGAGCAGAAAGCCGAGGTGGTAAGTGTTGGGCGCGCTGTCCATGCGGCTGACGTCAGAAAGTGCCACAACCCCGGGGCGGTTGCGTAAGGCCATCACCTTGAGGCCTTGCCGCACCAGAGCGCGGTTCACGCCAATCAGCGGCGCCACATCGGCCACCGTGCCAAGTGCGACGAGATCGAGCATCGACATCAAGTCAGGGCCTTGCGCGCCGTCGCTGCGCATTTGGCGGTTGGCCTCTACCAACATCAAAAACACCACCGAGGCGGCGCAAAGATGCGCAAGGTCGCCGCTTTCGTCCTGACGGTTGGGGTTCACCACTGCGACGCAGTCCGGCAAGGTTTCACCACCCAAGTGGTGGTCAAGCACCACAACGTCGGCGCCTTTGGCCGCGGCAATCGGTCCGTGTGACAGCGTTCCGCAATCCACGCAGATGATCAGGTCGTGATCCTTGGCCAGCGCAGCCATGGCGGCCTCGTTGGGACCGTAGCCTTCGTCGATGCGGTCCGGCACATAGAGCGTCGCTGTCAGGTTCATGGCGCGCAGCCATGTGATCAGGAGCGCAGCAGATGTACCGCCGTCCACGTCATAATCGGCGAACACGGCAATGCGCTGTTTGGACTTCACGGCTTGCAAGAACCGTGCGGCGGCGGTGTCCATATCCTTGATCGAATGCGGATCGGGCAGCAGGTCCACCAGCTTGGGGTCCAGGAAACTCGGCGCCTCTTGCGGGGTGATACCCCGGCGCGCCAGCACCGCACACAATGCAGGCGGCAAGTTTGTGTCTTGCGCGATCTGCTCGGCCGCGCGGGTGGTTTCAACCGCCGGGCCCACCCACCGCCGCCCTGTCAGGCTTTCGGAGACATCCAGAAAATCGCTCATTGTGTGGCCTTCTTGGTATGCAAAGGCCCGCCAAAAGAGGCGGGCCGATGTCGGGGCGTCGCAGCCCTGTGTATCAGAGCCGTTTCCGGCGCTGTAATCAAGTCGCGATCAGGACGTTTGATCGACTGGCGCGCGATAGGTCATGCGCCGCACGGAGCCGGATTTGGACCGCATCAGCAGCGTTTCGGTTTCGATCCAGCCGGGTGTGCGTTTGATCGCAGGCAACAGCGAGCCGCCGGTCACGCCGGTTGCGGCAAAGATAACGTCCTGTGTCACCATCTCGTCGCGCGCGTAGATGCGGTCGAGATCAGTGATGCCCGCCTTGGCGGCGCGGCCGCGTTCGTCATCGTTGCGGAACAACAGGCGGCCCCACATTTGGCCGCCCATGCATTTCAAAGCCGCTGCGGCAAGAACACCTTCTGGTGCGCCGCCCTGGCCCATGTACATGTCGATGCCGGTTTCTTCGGCCTCGGCACAGTGCATGACGCCAGCGACGTCGCCGTCGGTGATCAGACGGATAGAAGCGCCGGTGGCACGCACTTCGGCAATCATCGCCTCGTGGCGGGGGCGTTCGAGAATACACAGCGTGATGTCGGAGGTCGCGCAGCCTTTGGCGGCTGCCAGCGCTTCGACGCGTTCACGCGGCGACATTTCCAGCGACACGACGTCTTTGGGGTAGCCCGGACCGATGGCCAGCTTGTCCATATAGGTGTCAGGCGCGTGCAGCATCGAGCCGCGTGGACCCATGGCAATCACTGTCAGTGCGTTGGGCATGTCTTTGGCGGTCAGCGTGGTGCCTTCCAGCGGGTCGAGTGCAATGTCCACGCCGGGGCCGTTGCCGGTGCCTACTTCTTCGCCGATGAACAGCATAGGGGCTTCGTCGCGCTCGCCTTCACCGATCACCACAACGCCTGCGATGTCGAGCAGGTTGAGCTGTTCGCGCATGGCGTTCACAGCAGCTTGGTCGGCGGCTTTTTCGTCGCCGTTGCCGATCAGAGCGGCGGAGGCGATTGCGGCTTGTTCGGCGACCCGCGCGAGGCCGAGCGACAGCATACGATCGTGAAATTCCGGCTTTTGAGACATGGAAAAATCCTTATGTGCTGATCCTGCGGCTCGAATAGCGCAGGGGGGGCTGGCTCACAAGCCCGAAGGGGCTTGCAGGCCTTGTAAATCAAACGGTTTCAATACGCAGGGCAACGGGATCAGACGCCACGACACCCGAAACACGCATTGCCTCGATGGCTTGATCCAGAGCGCTGCGTTGCGTCTTGTGGGTGACGATCAGAACTGGCGCATGAGCATCATCGTGACGTGTCTGACGCATGCGGTCGATGCTGATGCCGTTGTCGCCGAGGGCGGTGGCGATTTTGGCCATCGCGCCGGGTTTGTCTTCAAGCGCAAGGCGCAGATAATAGGGTGCGGGCGAGTTGGATTGTGCGCTTTTGGCGACGACGAGATCGGTCGCGGGCACGCCAAAGGTCGACAGGCGGAAGCCGCGCGCGATGTCGCAGACGTCGCCCATAACGGCACTGGCCGTGGGACCCTCGCCGGCACCGGGGCCGCGCAGCACAACTTGTTCAACCGCGTCGCCTTCGATCACGACCATGTTGGTGCCGCCTTGCAATTGGCCGAGTGGGCTGTCGGCTGGCACGAGGCAGGGCGACATGCGTTGCTCAAGGCCGCGCCCGGTCATTTGGGTGACACCCAGAAGTTTGATTTTGTAACCCAGTTCCGCAGCCTGGTTGATGTCTTCAATCGAAATACGCTGAATGCCCTCAAGCGCGACACCGTCAAAGTCCACACGGCTGCCAAAGGCGATGGCAGACAGCAGGGAGAGTTTGTGGCCCGCGTCGATACCGCCAACGTCCAGATTTGGATCGGCTTCCAGATAGCCAAGCGCGTCGGCTTCTGCAAAAACTTCGTCATAGGGCAGGCCTGCGTCCTGCATCCGGGTCAGGATGTAGTTGCAGGTGCCGTTCATGACCCCCATCACGCGGCTGATTTCGTTGCCGGCCAGCCCTTCGGTCAGGGACTTGATCACAGGAATACCACCGGCGACGGCCGCTTCGAACCGGATCACGGCGTTTTTCGCCTCGGCAGCTTCCGCGAGGGCCTGACCATGGTGTGCCAAAAGCGCCTTGTTGGCGGTGACCACGTCTTTGCCAAGCGCGATAGCGGCCTCAATGGCGTCCTTAGCGGGGCCATCATCGCCCCCCATCAGTTCAACAAAGACATCGACGTCGTCGCGTTTGGCCAGTGCTACGGGATCGTTTTCCCAAGCGTAGCCGGTCAGCGCGACGCCACGATCCTTGTCGCGCGAGCGAGCAGAGACTGCGGAGATCACAATCGGACGACCGGTGCGGCGGGCGAGCAGGTCAGCCTTTTGGCGGACGATTTTAACAACGCCGACACCAACGGTGCCAAGCCCGGCGATCCCAAGACGCAATGGCGGGCGCGGGGAAGTGGTCATCGGCGGAGTCTCCTTGCAAAACTGGTCTGGTTTATGTGCCGTTTAGCTGGTTCAGCGAGGCGGTGCAACGCGCTCAGCGGATCTATTCCAGTAAGTTCTGGGCGCGTCTGCGCAGGCGGCGTTCGCGGGCATCGAGCGCTTCGTCACTTCCGGAATGCAATCGCGGTGTTTCCGCCACCAGCGCTTCGGTGTTTGGCAGGATCTGCGGATAAGGCGACTTGAGGATGTCGTCATCCACCTCGCCGACCACATCCGGAAACTGACCGCAGCCAAACAAAGTTGCGCATGTCAGAGACAAGATTAAGGGGCGGGTGGGAAAACGGGGCATTTGGGCCTGCTGCGACTTGGATTTTTCACACTATGGCGCATGCCTTGGGGCGCGACAATAGAGGGAAGCCTGCGGGAGGTGCGGCGGAAGGGGTTTTAAAAGAACATCTGTTCAGTTAACTAAGGAGAATGGCACGTACAACAGGTTCCCATTCCGACATTACAGGCCCGCGCGTGCGGGCGGCGGCGTTGGCGCTTTTTGCGCAACACGGATTTGCTGCGGTTTCGATGCGTCAGATCGCGCGGGAAGTGGGTGTGCAGGCCGGGGCCCTTTATAACTATACGCCAGACAAGCAGAGCCTTCTGTTTGATTTGATGAACGCGCATATGAGTGAGTTGCTGGCGTCGCGGGCCGATTTGCCCGCCGAGCAGTCTCCACTGCAAGCGCTTGAGACGTTCACGCGATTTCACATCCGGTTTCACTCGGAGCGACCCGAGGAAGTTTTCATCGCGTACATGGAGCTTCGCAATCTGAGCGACGAGAACTTCCAGAAGATCGAAGAGTTGCGTCGCGCTTATGAAGATCAACTGGAAGAGATCCTGCGCGAAGGTGTCGCTGAGGGTGTGTTTCAAGTGGCGGATTCCAAGCTGGCGACGATGGCGGTGATTGCCATGTTGACCGGGGTCAACACGTGGTTTCGCGAGGGCGGCCGGTTGTCGCTTGCACAAGTCGAGCAGATTTACTGGGACATGGTGCGCAAATCCGTGGGCGCCTGACCTGACATGTCTCTCAGTCGCGTGCGCGTAGGATGCGCGCGGGGCGTGCGGCGAGGCTGGGCAGGGAAAACACCAGACCTGCGATCAGGTTGGCGAGAAGTCCGGTGCCGACCACGACAAGCGCGTTGGGCCAAATCACTTCAAACTCACTTTCCATGACAAATGTCATCACAGCCCAGCCACCAGTGACACCAACCGCCAGCGCAACAACCCCTGCCGCAACGCCCAACAGCGCGGCGCGAAGCGCAAAACTGCGCAGAATTTGATAGCGTGTGGCACCCAGAGTTTTGAGTATCGCGGCCTCATAAGTGCGCCCTTGCTGGCCCGCTGCGGCCGCGCCAATGATGACCAAAAGACCGGTCAGCAAAATCGCCGCCGCTCCGTAGGTTGTGGCGTTGGCAAGCTGGGCCACCAGATCGGAGACGCGGCCCACGGCCTCGCGGATATGGATGGCGGTGATATTCGGGAAAGTGCTGGACAGCTCGCGCAGGATTGCGGCCTCAGATTGGGCTGAAGAATAGACTGTGGCGATGAAGCTGTGTGGCGCCCCAGCAAGCGCGGATGGGTTCATCGCAATGATGAAGCCCATACCGGCGGTTGAGAAGTCCACTTCGCGGAAGCTGGTGACAGTGGCGGTGATGTCGCGGCCCAGAACGTTGACGGTCATGGTGTCGCCAAGCGCGACGCCCATTTCCTCAGCCTCTTCGGCGGCGAAACTGATTTGTGGGTCGCCGGTGTAGTCATCAGGCCACCATGTGCCAGCTGTGATCTTGGTGTGTTCCGGCACGCCAGAAGAATAGGTCACGCCGCGATCGCCCTCGATCACCCAATGATCGCCAGCCACCTCGCGCGCCGGTTGGCCGTTGATGCGGGTGATCACCCCGCGCAACATCGGGGCGCTTTCGACTTTTGTGACTTCGGAATTGGCAGCGAGGCGCGCGGAGAAATCCGGCATTTGATCGCGTTGGATATCGACAAAGAAAAACGATGGCGCCACATCAGGAAGGTCGCGTGCGATGGCGTTGCGCAGGTTGCCGTCCACCTGTCCGACAGTGGCCAAGACCGACAGGCCGAGGCCGAGAGACAGAACCACGGGTGTTGCAGCTTCGCTGGCGCGGCCGATTGCAGCAAGCGCCCATGCCAGCGCAGGTTGGGTGCGCAGGCGCGGCGCGAGCGCACGCACAAGGGCGCGCAAACCGAGGGCTGCGAGGCTGAGAAAGACCATCGCCGCAACAACACCAGCGGCAAACCACAGAGTGAGCCGCGTTGATCCCGACAGCAGCGAGGCCGCGAGAAGCAAGGCCGTAAAGAGCACGCCCACAGCGATCAGATATCGAGGCGCGGGAAGAGACGCGCGCGCTGCCATAGCGTCGCGGAAAAGTTGGGTAGGCCGCACGTCTTCGAGGCGGGCAAGCGGCCACAGGGTGAAGATTGCAGCGGTGAGCGCCCCATAAAGCGCAGCCTCCGCTAGGGGCAGGGGATAGAGGGTGAATTCGGCCGGAAACGGCAGGACCGACAGGATCAGAGGCGCGAGCAGAATTGGGGCTAGCGCCCCGATCAGAAGCCCGAGGGCGATGCCGACGGCAGCGACCATGCCGATTTGCAAAAAGTATGTCGCGAAGATCACTTGGCGCGTGGCCCCGAGGCTGCGCAGTGTGGCGATGGTTTCGGTTTTGCGGGCGAGAAATGCGCGGATGGCCGTGGACACACCGACGCCACCTACAGCCAGCCCAGCCAACCCGACAAGGATCAAAAACGCGCCGAAGCGGTCGACAAATTGGCTGAGCCCCGGCGCGCCGTTGCGGCTGTCACGCCAGCGCAGGCCCGTGCTCTCGAACTTTTCGGTGGCATCCGTGCTGAGGGTTGCGAGGTCGGTTGATGATGGCAAAACAAGGCGATAGCGGCTTTCAAAGAGCGTGCCGGGCGCGAGAAGGCCAGAGTCGCTGAGCCCGTCAATGGTCACAATCGTCCTAGGCGCGAGGCCGAAGCCACCGGAGCTGTCTGGTTCGCGCATCAGGCGGGCGGTCAGGACAAATTCTTGTGCGCCTAGTTTGAAGGTGTCGCCAAGCGACAGGCCAAGCCGATCCACCAGCAGGCCCTGCATAACCGCCCCCGGCAGACCGTTGTTGCCTGCGAGCGCGCCCGCGAGAGGGATGTCCGGTTGCAAAGCGACGGAGCCAATCAGAGGGTAGGCGCTGTCGACGGCTTTGACCTGGGTGAGGGCGCGCTCGGCGTCGTCGCCACGCGGCACCACAACCATCGATCGAAAATCGATGATCTCTGAGCTGTCTTGCGCATTGTCGCCCATCCACGCCAGTTCGACGTCGGTGGCGCGTCGGTAGGTGAAGCTCATCTCTGCATCGCCGCCAAGAAGCGCAGCACCCTCGTTGGCAAGACCGGTTTCGATGGCCGCGCGCACCGACCCGATGGCGGCAATGGTGGCCACGCCCAGTGCGAGACATGCCAAAAACACAGTGAAGCCCCGCAGGCCGCCCCGGATTTCGCGACGGGCAAGTCGGGCGGCGGTGGCGAGGCTCATTGAGCGGCCTCAGCCTGAGGCGCGATCACGCCGTCACGCAAGCGCACTGTGCGGGCGCAGCGGTTGGCGAGGTCGTTTGAGTGGGTCACAAGAACCAATGTAGTCCCGCGTTTTGCGTGCAGATCAAACAGCAGGTCCATGATAACCTCGCCGGTGGTTTGATCGAGGTTGCCCGTGGGCTCGTCTGCCAACAGGATCTGAGGTGACGGCGCACAGGCGCGGGCCAAAGCAACTCGCTGTTGCTCGCCGCCGGAAAGCTGGCTTGGGTAGTGATCGGCACGATGCGAAAGGCCAACGGCGTCCAGTTCAACCCGGGCGCGCTCCATCGCGTCTTTGCGCCCGGCGAGTTCCAGTGGGGTTGCGACGTTTTCCAGTGCGGTCATTGTCGGGATCAGGTGAAAGTTCTGAAAGACGACACCCATGTGTTCGCGTCGGAATTTTGCCAAAGCATCTTCGGACATTTGCGACAGGTTTTGATCAAGTGCGGTGATGGCACCAGAGGTTGCGCGTTCCAGCCCGCCCATCAACATCAAGAGCGAGGATTTCCCGGAACCCGAAGGGCCAACCAGTGCCAAAGTCTCGCCTTTGTGAACGTCCAGCGTGATCCCGTTGAGGATTTCCACCCGTCCGGCATTGCTATCGAGCGCCAAAGTGGCATCTTTGAGAGAAAGAACGGATGTCATTATGGGGGCTGCCTGTTGAAAAATCTTTCATCTCTATATGGGCTTGTCGGGGGCCGGAACAAGGCATTGGCGGTAGGCATTTTAATGAGCTTGGGCAGCGCGCCCGTTTTGGCGGAGCCGGTGGTGATCGCCGCATTGGGCGACAGTCTGACCCATGGATACGGTTTGCCCCAAGGCGACGGGTTTGTGCCGCAGTTGTCGGCGTGGCTGCAAGACGCGGGTGTTGAGGTTGTGGTGCAGAACGCCGGCGTGTCCGGTGACACAACGCAAGGCGGCTTGGCCCGTGTTGGCTGGACCTTGGGGCCGGATGTGGATGCGATGATCGTGGCGCTTGGCGGCAACGATGTGCTGCGCGGGATTGATCCGGGGCTTAGCAAGGCCAATCTTGCGGGAATTCTTCGGGCAGCTGCGACCGCAGATGTTGATGTTCTGCTGGTTGGCATGACCGCCCCGAACAATTTTGGCGCCGAATATAAGACCGCGTTTGACAGCATGTACGGCACGCTTGCCGCAGAATTTGACGTGACGCTCGCGCCGGATTTCTTTGAGGGCCTGCGGGATGTGCCCACAAACCAGTTGGTCACCGTTATGCAGCCGGATGGCATTCATCCCAACAAAGACGGCGTGGCGCGGATTGTAGAGGTCTTGGGGCCATACGTGCAGACATTGGCGGGAAACGTCGAATAGGGGCGACATTGCGCGACAATTGGGCCTCCTAAGGCACGTCTTTGCAAGATGCCTCCTGCACGGTAGGTTTTGCTCATGCCCGGTCGTTTCTATCTCACCACACCTATGACTGACATTGCTGACTGGATCGGCACGGACGCGGCATCTGTGGCGCAAGAGCCGCCCCGGCGCAATATCGCACCCGGTCAAGAGATCATCTGCCTGACAGTTGCGGGCTTTGCGCACATGCGTTGGGGCATCATTCCGGTGGGGCGAAAAAATGCCCGAGGGCGACCGGTGATGGAGACCATCGTAAACGCCCGCTCGGAAACCGTGTTTGACAAGTCGGCGTTTGACGGTGTGGGCCGGGCGGTGGTTGTAGTGGATGGTTGGTATGAATGGACCGGAGAGAAGCGGCGCAAGACGGCGTGGCGGATTTTTGGGGCGGACCCGCTGATCTTCGCGGCCATCACGGATGTGTGGGTAGCACCAGGCGGGCGTGACGTGGCGCAGGTCGCCACGGTGACATGTGCACCAAACAAAGACGTGACCCCTATTCATCACCGCATGGGTGTTTTGCTGCAACGTGAGGATGTCGGGCTGTGGTTGTCAGGAAGCGCCGAAGACGTGGCACCGCTAATGGCGCCCTGGCCGGATGGACTTTTGACAATAGAAGAGGCCACGGATGTGGATTGGACCGCGCTTTAGGGTGCCACACACAGAAAAGGCGACCCACAGGCCGCCTTTCGAAATCAGGTACAATAAATTTGTTTACATCAGCGACAGATCGGTCGCGTTCTGACGGCCATCGCGGCCTTCCTGCAACTCGAAGCTGACTTTCTGGTTGTCCGCAAGGCCGGTGAGGCCGGAGCGTTCCACAGCGGAGATGTGCACAAACACATCTTTGCCGCCATCATCAGGTGCAATAAAGCCGTAGCCTTTGGTGGTGTTGAACCATTTGACGGTGCCAGTTGCCATCGTCGTTCTCCTTACTTTTGGCAGTCCGCGACATGCGACGCCTCGGCGCGTATCTTGATCGAGAGACTGAGCCGTTTAGGAGCAGATGGTCGATAATAGAAACTTCGCAGGCCCCATCAGACCAAAGGATTTGAATAAAGCAAGAGTCTTTGTGACGTCGGGGCAGATAACAGGCCAAAAAACTGCAGATTTCATGGTTTTGTCATGCGATTTCAGTGCCCAACCCGCCTTGATGGATTTTTGAAGCTGTCAAAAATAGCAGGTTTTTTAGAGGTTATCAACTTCGTTTTCGAGATGCACAATGTACTGGCAGGTGCTCTGGAAGGCGCTGATTTTTTCGTCACACGAAATCTTTTGACCGTGCGGTAAAAATTTTTATTGATTGGTCAAAAGACCTGTGTCAGCCTGAGGTCAATAGCCAAACAAGGTGTATGGGGAGGTATCATGTCCAACACACCGTTCAGCGAAGGTATCCAGTCGGGACGTTTGAAGCCTGCGGAACTTGCCGAGAACTTTGGGGACTTGCATCCCCGTCTTGACGATCATGAGGCGTTGGTCGCCGCGGATCGTTGTTATTTCTGCCACGACGCGCCCTGTATGACGGCTTGTCCGACGGACATCGATATTCCGTTGTTCATCCGCCAGATTTCGACAGGCACGCCGGAAGCGGCGGCCAAGACAATCTTCAGCCAGAACATTCTGGGTGGTATGTGCGCGCGGGTTTGTCCGACGGAAACGCTTTGCGAAGAAGTCTGTGTGCGTGAGGTCGCAGAAGGCAAACCGGTTGAGATTGGCCGGTTGCAGCGTTTCGCCACTGACGTGTTGGTTGAAACTGGGGAGCACCCGTTTGAACGCGCTGAGGCGACAGGCAAAAAGATTGCCGTGGTCGGCGCGGGTCCTGCTGGCTTGTCAGCGGCGCACCGGTTGGCGGGATACGGTCATGACGTGACCGTATATGACGCACGAGCCAAAGCAGGCGGACTGAACGAATTTGGCATCGCGGCCTATAAATCGGTCGACCGCTTTGCGGAGCGGGAAGTCGAATGGCTGCTCAAGATCGGCGGCATCACGGTTGAAACGGGCAAGGCGCTTGGCGACGGGCTGTCGCTTGAAGCTTTGCAGGGCGAATTTGACGCGGTGTTCCTTGGCATTGGCCTTGGCGGGGTAAACGCGCTGGGAGTGGATGGCGAAGACAAGGGCGGCGTTGATGACGCGGTCGATTTCATCGCGGACCTGCGTCAGGCCAAAGAGCTTGGTACGTTGCCGATTGGTCGCGACGTGGTTGTGATCGGCGGCGGAATGACCGCGGTGGATGCGGCTGTGCAAGCCAAACTGCTGGGCGCGCTGAATGTGTCACTGGTCTATCGCCGTGGCAAAGACCGCATGAACGCGTCGGAGTTTGAGCAAGACCTGGCAGCCTCCAAAGGGGTGCGGATCATCACCAATGCCTCGCCCAAAGCGGTGATCGGCAATGGGTCGGTGCGCGAGATCGAGTTTGGATACACTGACGACAATTTGAACCCGACGGGCCAAACCGTGCGGTTGCCAGCAGATCAAGTGTTCAAGGCGATTGGTCAAACGCTGGAAGGCGCGGGTTTGCCGGATCTGGAGCGTGGAAAGATCGCTGTGGATGGCACCGGACGCACGTCAGTTGAAGGCATCTGGGCCGGGGGCGATTGCGCCACGGGCGGCGATGACCTGACTGTGACAGCCGTGGCCGAGGGCCGTGATGCGGCTGAAGACATCAACGCCCAATTGTCGGCGTAGGAGGAGATAAGCGAATGGCCAATCTTCAAAGTGATTTCGTAGGGATCAAATCCCCCAACCCGTTCTGGCTGGCATCCGCGCCGCCGACGGACAAGGAATATAACGTACGCCGCGCCTTTGAAGCAGGCTGGGGCGGTGTTGTGTGGAAAACGCTGGGGGCCGAAGGCCCGCCAGTGGTGAATGTGAATGGTCCAAGGTATGGCGCGATCCATGGCGCAGACCGGCGGCTTTTGGGGCTCAACAACATTGAGCTGATCACTGACCGTCCGCTTGAGGTGAACCTTGAGGAAATGGCGCGGGTGAAAAGGGATTACCCGGATCACGCGGTCATCGCCTCGGTCATGGTGCCCTGTGAAGAAGACGAGTGGAAGCGAATCTTGCCGATGATCGCCGAAACCGGCTGTGACGGGTTTGAACTGAACTTTGGCTGTCCACATGGCATGGCCGAGCGAGGCATGGGATCGGCCGTTGGTCAGGTGCCTGAGTACATCGAAATGGTTGCACGCTGGTGTAAAGAAGCCACTGACCTTCCGGTGATTGTGAAGCTCACGCCGAACATCACCAACATCCTGCATCCTGCCGAGGCCGCGCTGCGCGGTGGCGCGGATGCGGTGAGCCTGATCAACACAATCAACTCGATCACCACCGTAAATCTGGACGCGATGAGCCCGGAACCGATGATTGACGGCAAAGGCACCCACGGCGGCTATTGTGGGCCAGCTGTGAAGCCGATTGCCTTGAATATGGTTGCGGAGATTGCGCGCAATCCTGAGACGGCGCGTTTGCCGATTTCCGGTATTGGCGGCATCACCACATGGCGCGATGCGGCGGAATTCATGGCGTTGGGCGCGGGCAATGTGCAGGTTTGTACCGCCGCGATGACCTATGGCTTTAAGATTGTTCAAGAGATGATTTCAGGCCTGAGCCAGTGGATGGACGAGAAGGGCTATGAAAGCACAGCCGATTTTGTTGGCATGGCGACGCCAAATGTGACGGACTGGCAATATCTGAACCTCAATCACATCACCAAAGCCGAGATCAATCAGGATGATTGCATCAGTTGTGGGCGCTGCTACGCGGCCTGCGAAGACACCAGCCATCAGGCGATCGCGATGAGCGAGGACCGCGTGTTCACTGTGAAAGATGACGAATGCGTGGCGTGTAATCTGTGCGTCAACGTCTGCCCCGTTGAGGGCTGCATCACGATGCGCACGTTGGAGCCGGGTGACATGGATGAACGCACCGATACACCGGTTGTTGCGGACTACGGCAACTGGACGCAGCATCCCAACAACCCGATGGCTAAGGCCGCAGAGTAAGTCGAAAACTACGCAGGAGGATTTGTTCCCCGCCTGCGTCAGGGGGCTCTCCCGCCCCTGAAAGCAACCCGTCGCGAGGACTTATCGCGGCGGGTTTTTCTTTTGACGAGAGGCTCCCAACATCTGATGTCTTTCGAAGAAAGCCGAAAGATGGCGGGAGCGCCCTTCTCGGGTCAGGGTGACAAAAGCTTGGTGAACAGCGTTTCAATGTAGGATTCGGCACCGTCCAGCACGTTTTCGTCGGCGGGCACGAGGACTTGCACCTGAGCGTCGAAATCAGCGTAGTGCTGTGTCGTCGCCCAGATCGAAAAGATCAGATGTCGCGGATCAACTTGTGCAAGTTTGCCCTGCGCCATCCAGTTGCGGATCACCGCCGTTTTTCGATCAAACAGCGGTTTCAGTCCGCTTTCGAGGTGCGGTCCCATGCGTGGCGCGCCTTGTAGAATTTCATTGGCGAACAGGCGGCTTTCACGCGGAAAGGCCCGGGTCATTTCCATCTTGCGCCGTACATAGTCTAGGATTTCCGCCAAGGGATCGCCTTCGGAATCCATATGCTCCAGCGGGTCCAGCCAGCTTTCCATAAGCTGACTGAGCAACTGCACGTGGATGTCTTCTTTGCCGTCAAAATAATACAGGATATTTGGCTTGGAGAGACCTGACTGCTCGGCGATCTGGTCCAACGTGGCGCCGCGATAGCCGTGGCGCGAGAAAACATCCAGTGCCGCCTCCATGATTTTCTTGCGATTGCGCATCTGAATGCGGCTGGGTTTGCGTGCAGGGGCCTCGGTCATCTTTCACCTTCTTTGGGCGGTCTTTGGCACGCTAGTGCAGGCACGTGGGCTCTGTCCAGATCGGTAGGCCAAGGAAACGTCAATCACACATCGTCTTTTGCGCCGATGCCTTTCAGAATGATGCTTTTTACGCTGGATTTGGCTGCGTTCCATTGTGCATCGCTGAGCGCGGTGTCCCCGTTCAATGTCTCGATCTGATGGCCGAAATCCGCGTAATGCTGTGTGGTGGCCCAGAGCATATAGAGCAAATGGCGCGGATCGATCGGGTCCATCCGGCCCTCTGCAATCCAGCGTTCAATCACTGCGATGCGGCCGTTGGTCCATTCGGTCAGCGTGGTTTCCAAATAGTCTTGGATCACCGGCGCACCGTGCATCACTTCGGCAGCCCAAACCTTGGAGCCCTCTGGATGGCGGCGCGAGATTTCCATCTTGGCATCGATATAGGCGCCGATGCCTTCGGCCGGACCATCCGCTTGATCAAAGATGTCGGCGGCTTGAAGCCAGATTTGAAAGATGTTTTGCACCACTTGGCGATAGAGAGTTTCTTTGGTCGGAAAATAATAATGCAAGTTGGCCTTGGGTAGCCCCGCCATGTCGGCAATCAGCTGCATCGTGGCCCCGCCAAACCCCGCCTCGGCAAAGACTTTTTCTGCTGCTGACAAAATGAGCGCCTCGGCTTCCTGACGGCGCATTTTCTTGCTGCTGGCTTTTGCGGACGAAGATTGCTGATCTGGCATCAAAATCGCTTTGCTAAAAAATCTTGACCGGTTGGTCAGGGTGTGGTCGTCTGAACTTGACCATACGGTCAGGATGGCCGTGAGATCAAGAGCCCCACAGCAAGGGCGGCCTGCGAAGGCGAAAGCCTGGGCCAGATATAGGGAGTGATGAGATGGGTGCACCCGGAGAAAACCTGAAGGTGAACGCGGACCGGCTGTGGGACAGCCTGATGGAGATGGCCAAAATTGGGCCGGGCGTTGCAGGCGGCAACAACCGCCAGACGGTCACAGATGAAGATGGCGAAGGCCGTGCGCTGTTCCAGAGTTGGTGCGAGGCCGTGGGTTGCACCATGGGGCTGGATCAGATGGGCAATATGTTTGCCGAATATCCCGGTACGGACCCTGACGCGCTTCCGGTTTATGTGGGTTCGCATTTGGATACGCAGCCGACTGGCGGCAAATATGACGGTGTGCTGGGCGTGCTTGGCGGTCTGGAAGTGCTGCGCACAATGAAAGACCTTGGCATCAAAACCAAACACCCGATTGTGGTCACCAACTGGACAAACGAAGAAGGCACGCGGTATGCGCCAGCGATGCTGTCCTCTGGTGTGTTTGCGGGCATTCATACGCAAGACTGGGCGTATGACCGAGAAGATGCAGAAGGGCTGAAGTTCGGGGACGAGCTGAAGCGGATTGGCTGGCGTGGCGACGAAGAGGTTGGTGCGCGCAAGATGCACGCGATGTTTGAATTGCACATTGAACAGGGGCCAATTCTGGAAGCTGAAGGCAAAAAGATTGGCGTGGTCACCCACGGTCAGGGGCTCAGCTGGACGCAGGTGACAATCGAGGGCAAGGACGCGCATACCGGCTCAACGCCGATGAAAATGCGTAAGAACGCCGGGCTGGGGATGGCCCGCGTTTTGGAAAAAGTTGATGACATCGCCTGGAGCCATGCACCGGATGCGGTGGGCGCGGCGGGTCACATCGATGTTTACCCGAACTCGCGCAACGTGATCCCCGGCAAGGTGGTGTTCACCGTCGATTTCCGGTCACCTGAGTTGGACGTGATCGAAGATATGGAAGCGCGGCTGCGTGTCGAAGGGCAGAAGATCGCGGACCAGATGGGGCTGACGATTTCCTTTGAAAAGGTCGGTGGCTTTGATCCGGTGAAGTTTGATGAAACCTGTGTGAGCGCGGTGCGTTCAGCGGCGGAACGGCTTGGCTATAGCCACCGCAATCTGATTTCCGGCGCGGGGCATGATGCCTGCTGGATCAATCAGGTGGCCCCTACGGCGATGGTGATGTGCCCTTGCGTCGATGGATTGAGCCATAACGAAGCGGAAGACATTTCGCGCGAATGGGCGGCAGCCGGTGCCGATGTGCTGATGCACGCGGTATTGGAAACTGCGGAGATCGTGGAGTGAGCGCCAGTGAGTCGGGGCACAAGGCGGGTTCTGAGGAGAGTGCCTTGAAAGAGGATTTTCTCGAAGAGTCAGAGGTTTGCCTGAGCCGCGCAGATGTTCTTATTCTCGGCGCGCATCTCGAGGAGTTGGCAGAGCGTCTGCTGACGGAGAATGACAAAAACAAGCCGCTGGTTCAGGCACTTTGGAACCTGGAAGCGGCGCTGGAAAAAATCGACGCGGATGCATTTCGCGGGGACTATGAAACACTGTTGGCCCAAGCCAGCAAAATCTACAGGGAGTATTTCGATGTCGACCAAAGTGATTAAGGGCGGAACAGTCGTAACAGCGGACCTGACTTACAAGGCGGATGTACTGATTGAGGGCGGGGTCATCATCGAGATCGGCAAGGATCTAAAAGGCGATGAAGTGCTCGACGCAACCGGCTGCTATGTCATGCCCGGTGGGATCGATCCGCATGTGCACCTCGAAATGCCGTTCATGGGCACTTATTCCACCGATGATTTCGAGAGCGGCACGCGGGCAGGGCTTGCGGGCGGCACCACGATGGTGGTGGATTTCTGTTTGCCGAACCAAGGCGAGAGCCTGATGGATGCGATCAAGCGTTGGGACAACAAATCGACCCGCGCGAACTGTGATTACTCCTTCCACATGGCGGTGACATGGTGGGGCGAGCAGGTTTTCAACGACATGGAAACCGTGATCAAGCAGCGCGGGATCAACACGTTCAAGCACTTCCTCGCCTACAAAGGCGCGTTGATGGTCAATGATGACGAGCTGTTTGCATCGTTCAACCGCCTGTCCGAGCTTGGCGGCATTGCGATGGTGCATGCCGAGAACGGCGATGTGGTTGCCGAGATGACTGCAAAGCTGCTGGCCGAGGGCAACACTGGGCCGGAGGCGCATGCCTATTCCCGGCCTTCGCAGGTCGAGGGTGAGGCCACCAACCGCGCGATTATGATTGCCGATATGGCGGGCGTGCCGCTTTATGTGGTGCACACCTCTTGTGAAGAGGCACATGAGGCCATCCGGCGTGCCAAGATGCAAGGCAAACGCGTTTGGGGTGAGCCGCTGATCCAGCATTTGACGCTGGACGAAAGCGAGTATTTCAACGCCGATTGGGACCATGCCGCGCGACGTGTGATGAGCCCGCCGTTCCGCAACAAGAAACATCAGGACAGCCTGTGGGCGGGTCTCCAGTCCGGCAGCCTAAGCGTTGTGGCGACCGATCACTGCGCCTTCTCAACCGAGCAGAAGCGTTTTGGAGTTGGCGATTTCTCCAAAATCCCGAACGGCACTGGCGGTCTTGAGGATCGTATGCCGATGCTTTGGACCCAAGGCGTGGCGACGGGGCGTTTGACGCCCAACGAATTTGTCGCGGTGACCTCGACCAACATCGCCAAAATCTTGAACTGTTACCCGAAAAAGGGCGCGGTTCTTGTGGGGGCGGATGCGGATTTGGTGGTCTGGGATCCAGAGAAATCCAAGACGATTACGGCGAGCAGCCAGCAGTCGGCCATCGACTACAATGTCTTTGAAGGCCATGAAGTCAAAGGCCTGCCGCGCTTTACCCTGACACGGGGGCAGGTGGCGGTGCATGACGGCGAAATCCGCACGCAGGAAGGCCACGGTAAGTTTGTGGCGCGTGAGGCCAACACAACGGTCAACAACGCGCTTTCGACGTGGAAAGAGCTGACCTCGCCGCAGCCGGTGCAGCGGTCGGGTATTCCGGCGACGGGTGTGTGATCGAATGAGACTGTCAGGCCGGGAAAAAGAGGCAATCCAACGTTGCGTTATTGCAGCCGTTGATGGCTCCTTTTTCTCGAGGCGGGAGGGGCTCTTACACACCTTAACAGGCATTGACCGAGAACAGACGCTCCAAACTCTTTACGAGCGAGAGGGTGCAAAGCGGGCAGACTACGAACCCTTGGTAAACAATGTGCTCAATAGTCTAATTGGCTATCCGCATCGAAAACCCGATGAGCTGTACGCCGGCACTGGTATGGATCGTGAAGAAATAAGGTCTCTGTTTGGAAAGTTTAGAAAGCAAACTGGCAGAGACACCGCAAAAAACCACTTTGAGGGAATGGAATGAGTAGTCAGGACACAACCAGCCCCTCGATCGCGACGCCTTTGGGAGGTATCATTTTTGCCTTTCTGGCAAGCACCTTCCTAGCTGCCGTGTGGTTGACGTTTTGGCTCCAAACTAGCGATCCAATGCCGTTTTCGTTGAACGCGGACTTCCTCCGTGTGGTTCCCTACTTTTGGGGTTTTGCAATTACGTTCTGCGTCGCTCCCTTTGCGTTCCTTCGGTGGATGATCAATGAAATTGGTGGTCATCGGATTTGGCACTATGCGCTGATGGGAGGGCTGATCGGTACGGGAGTTTGGCTAGTGCTTTTTGACGGGGATTTAACGGCTCCCGTTGGCCTGAAAAAAATGCTGTTGTCGCTAACGGTACCTGGCTGTGCAATCGGTGTGGTTCACTTCGCCATAGAGGATTGGTTCCGAAAGCGAGCAGCAAAATGAATGATGAAAATATGACAAATAACACTGTAATCAGCGCCAAAAACCTAAGTCTGACGTTTCAGACAAACGACGGGCCAGTGCATGCGCTCAAGGATATCAACCTTGAGATCAACAAGGGGGATTTTGTCTCCTTCATCGGGCCTTCGGGGTGCGGCAAGACCACGTTTTTGCGCTGTATGGCGGATCTGGAACAGCCAACGGCGGGCGAGATCACAGTCAATGGCGTGAGCGCGCGCGAGGCGCGTGAGGCGCGGGCCTATGGCTATGTGTTCCAGCACGCAGGGCTCTATCCGTGGCGCACGATTGGCGGCAACATTCGCCTGCCGCTTGAGATCATGGGCATGGACCGCGCGGCGCAGGACGCGGCGGTCAAGGACGTGCTTGATCTGGTACATCTGGAAGGGTTTGAGAACAAATTCCCTTGGCAATTGTCGGGTGGGATGCAACAGCGGGCGTCTATTGCACGGGCCTTGGCGTTTCATGCCGACATCCTTCTGATGGATGAACCATTCGGGGCGCTAGACGAAATTGTACGTGATCACCTGAACGAGCAATTGCTGGACCTGTGGGCGCGGACCAATAAGACGATTGGCTTTGTGACGCACTCGATCCCCGAAGCGGTGTATCTGTCGACCAAGATCGTGGTCATGAGCCCGCGTCCGGGGCGCATAACAGATGTGATCGAGAGCCCTCTGCCAAAAGAGCGCCCATTGGACATTCGCGACAGTCCGGAATTCATCGAGATTGCCCATCGCGTGCGCGATGGCCTGCGGGCGGGGCACGGCGATGATTGAGAGGTTGGCGATACAAGTTTTCGCAATGTCGATTGTGGCTGTGTTGGCGTTCTCCCCTATGGCACGTGCCGAGGTGAGTGCGACGCTTGGTGACGTCGTCATCAAACTCGATGCGCGTGTTGACAAGGGAGGGGACCCTTACAAAAACGTCGGCTATTCCGAAACAAGAGCTTTTCCCAAAGCTGTCAAAGTCAAACGCGGTCAAGTGGTTCGCGTTGTTGCAGCGCTGGGTGTTGGCAAAAAGGAAGCCACTGGGCGCCGCTTCAAGTGTCTGCCCTTCTTGCGCGCGCCGGACGGGCGGCAAGGGCCCATCGGTAAAAAAGGCAAGTGTTCGAAAAACTCCAATGCGGAGATCAACGGTTTCACGGATACCGGCAGAGCGGACTTCACAATAGTGTTCGACGACGTTGATCCTTCCGGCACCTTTGGGTTGCAGCTTGAAGTGACTGACACGAAAACCGGAAAGAAAGTGACATTGCTTCAACCTGTGACGGTGGTGGACTGAGCATGAAAAACCTCTTTCCTATTTTGACCGTGCTGGCCGCGATCGTGGGCATTTGGTGGCTGGCGGTGGCGCCGATGAACATCCGCCCGGCGCTGGATATTGTCGAACGCGGCGGCGCGGTGGTGATGCCGGAGGGCTCTGTTGTGCGCCGGGATGTGAATGTGTTCAAGCTGATGCTGGACAACCAAACGCATGTCGCGGTTGGGTACGACCTGAAGCGGCCCCGGCTGCCCACACCGAAGCAGGTGGGTGAGGAGTTCTGGAAGACCACCGGCGCCATGGTGGCGAAGGGGCGGGCCTGGTCGAAAAGGTCGCTGATTTTTCACGCTTGGGTGACGTTGCAATCCACCCTCTGGGGGTTCTTTCTGGGAACCACGGTGGGTATCGTGGGGGCTGTTGCGATTGTGTACAGCCGAGTGATGGACCGCAGTGTGATGCCATGGGCTATCATCAGTCAGACCGTGCCGATCGTGGCGCTGGCACCGATGATCATTGTGGTATCAAATCAAGTTGGCATTGAGGGGCGCGGGGTTCCCAAGGCGATCATATCTGCCTACCTCTGTTTCTTCCCGGTGTTGGTGTCGATGGTGAAAGGGTTGCGGTCTCCTTCGGAACAGCAACTGGACTTGCTGAAGACCTACAGTGCCAGTGGTGTGCAGAGCTTTCTAAAGCTGCGCCTGCCAGCAAGCGTACCCTACCTGTTTACGGCGTTGAAAATCGGGATCGCTGCGGCCTTGGTGGGCACGATTGTTGGCGAGTTGCCAACCGGTGCGATCAGCGGGTTGGGTGCACGCATCCTGATTGGGGATCAATTTGGCACACCTTTGGCAATCTGGAGCGCACTGATCTGTGCTGCCATTCTTGCGGGCATATTGGTCACGGCCATTGATATCATGCAGCGCGTCACCTTGCGGAAAATGGGGTTCGTCTCATGATTTGGATCATCGGAATATTGGTGTTTTGGGCGCTTGCATGGGCCGCAAATGTGCGGCTGGTGCATTCGGCGTATGCCGACACGATAGCCGTGCGCATTGCCGTACCTGTGCTGTTTGGGGTCACCATTTTGGTGCTGTGGGAAGGGCTGGTGCGTGGATTTGGTGTCAGCCAAGTTATCCTGCCGCCGCCCAGCCAGGTGTTTGTTGTTTTTGCTCAATCCATGGATCTTCTATGGGTGGACTTTGTACAGACCGTGCTCAAGGGCGCACTGCGGGGCTTCCTGATCGGTGCATGCGCGGCCTTTGTGGTGGCATTGCTGATTGACCGCAGCGCTTTCCTCACACGCGGTCTGCTGCCGATTGGCAACTTTGTCGCCGCATTGCCGATTGTGGGTGTGGCGCCCATTCTGGTGAACTGGTTTGGGTTTGACTGGCACTCCAAAGCGGCTGTGGTTGTGGTGATGGTGTTTTTCCCCATCCTGGTGAACACGGTGCAAGGCTTGCGCGAAACCGATGCCATGCAGCGGGACCTGATGCGCACCTATGCCGCCGGGTACTTCCAGACGCTTCTGAAGCTGCGCATTCCAGCGGCGATGCCTTTCATTTTCAATGGGCTGAAAATTGCCACAACGTTGGCGCTGATCGGGGCGATTGTGGCGGAGTATTTCGGCTCACCAACGCGGGGCATGGGGTTCCGGATATCCACCGGTGTGGGCAGTTTGTCCATTGACTTAGTGTGGGCCGAGATTTTCGTTTCTGCTCTCGTGGGCAGCGCCTTTTATGGGGTGGTTGCATGGATTGAGAAACGGGTGACGTTCTGGCACCCGTCCCAGAGAAAATCGCGATGAGGAGCAGGTAACTTCCTTTTCCCTAAGCGCAGGGGATGTGCCATTCTGTTCCCGATTGATGGAAAGTTAGGCAAAGGCCAGTTTGAATGAATTCTTAGCAATCCCAGAGGGTTCTGCTTTGTGACAGGCGCCACGGAGATGGTGCATCAATAACCAAAAGCCAAATACCAACAAGGAGAAAGCCAAAATGAAAACGATGATGAAAGCTCTGACTGTGGCGGCGCTGGGCGTGTCTGCCAGCGTGGCGCAGGCGGCTGATGACGTGACGCTTCAATTGAAGTGGGTCACACAGGCCCAGTTTGCGGGCTACTATGTGGCGCTGGAAAACGGGTTTTACACCGAAGAAGATCTGAACGTGACCGTCAAGCCGGGCGGTCCTGATATTGCGCCGACGCAAGTGTTGGCGGGTGGCGGTGCAGATGTGACCGTTGAGTGGATGCCGGCGGCTCTGGCCGCACGCGAAAAAGGCTTGCCAATGGTCAATATTGCGCAGCCTTTCAAGTCCTCTGGCATGATGCTGACTTGCCGCAAAGATGCCGGAGTATCCTCCACCGATGACTTTGCTGGAAAAACGCTGGGTGTTTGGTTCTTCGGCAACGAATTCCCGTTCCTAAGCTGGATGTCGCAACTGAAATTGGGCACCGACGGTGGTGACGCGGGCGTTGAAGTGCTGAAGCAGGGCTTTAACGTGGATCCCATCCTGAACGGTCAGGCGGCCTGCGTGTCCACCATGACCTACAACGAGTACTGGCAGGTGATTGATGCCGGTTTGACGCCAGATGACCTCACCACATTCAAGTACGAAGATCAGGGTGTGGCAACGCTGGAAGATGGTCTCTATGTGCTGGAAGACAACCTTGCAGACCCTGCGTTTGAAGACAAAATGGTGCGCTTTGTGCGCGCGTCCATGAAGGGCTGGAAGTGGGCAGAAGAGAACCCTGAAGAGGCCGCTATGATTGTGCTTGAGTATGATGAGACCGGCGCGCAGACGGAAGCACATCAGGTGCGAATGATGGGAGAGATTGCCAAGCTGACAGCGGGCAGCAACGGCGCCCTCGACCCTGCGGACTATGACCGCACGGTCAGCAGCCTGATGTCTGGTGGCTCTGATCCGGTGATCACAGCCAAGCCCGAAGGCGCATGGACACATGCGATTACGGACAAAGCTCTGAACTGATTGTCCAAATCGGTGAAATTGGAAAAGGCCGGGCCATGTGTCCGGCCTTTTCTTTTCGTAGACAGGGTTCACAGTCGCGCCAGAATACATATATGAAACGCTGAATGTAGACGTGTGGAGGCAGCTATGGCGGGCAAGAAACTCACTTGTTTTGAATGTGGTCAGATCAATCGCGTGCCTTTTGAAAAATTGGGTGCAGGGCCGAAGTGCGGCACCTGCGGAACTGGCCTGATGAGCGGCAAAGTGGCCGAAGTGGATCTTGCGACATTCGAGAAAGCTGCGCGTACCGACGACGTGCCTTTGGTCGTTGATTTCTGGGCGCCCTGGTGCGGGCCGTGCAAGCAGATGGCACCGCAATATCAATCAGCGGCACAAGAATTTAAGGGCGCCGTACGATTGGTGAAGCTTAACACCGAGGCACATCCTAATGCGGGTGCAAAATACCGGATACGCGGAATTCCCACAATTGCGGCTTTTTCAAATGGCAAAGAACGTGCGCGCCAATCCGGCGCTATGCCCAAGTCGGCAATTGTGCAATGGGTCAAAAAGTCGATTTGAGTTCAGCGTCGAAAGGCGTTTGCCACGTAGCGGGGCAGGCGTGCCGCTACAGCGCGTGCGAGTTGCGGGTACTCCATTTCTCCCGCCAAAAGCCGCATATACATTGCACGAACGGTTTCTGATCTGCGGAAGGTTTCGGTAAAGGTCCTTTGCCATCGAGGGGCAAAGATGATCCGGCGCAAAGTGCGGGCAATGCGAAGGTTCTTATGCATGTCGCGCAGGCCCATTTTGTGGCGGGCAAGCGTGGTTTCAGGCGCGCCAGCGGCCAACGCATCCAATGCGGCTTGCGCAGCGATCTGGCCGCTTTTCATGGCAAACGCGATACCTTCGCCGGTGATCGGGTCCACAAGCCCCGCCGCATCCCCGGCAAGAACGATATTGGCGCGACCCGGGGTTTTACGGAAGTCGCCAAACGGCAAGTGGTGGCCTTTGAATTTGATCGCGTCGGGGTCCAACCCAAGGGTTTCGATATAGTGGCGCATCTGCACTTTGATGTCCGGATTGGGCGCGCGCAGTCCGCCCACACCAACCGTGGTGCATTGCTGTTTCGGGAAGGACCATCCGTAGCCCCATGTAAGGGCGCTAAAATCGATCCGAAGTTGGTTTTCATTCGGGTTTTGTGTCGCCTCCGGCACCTCGATTTCGAGACCGAAGCCAATGGTTTCAGTATTAAATGCCGCGCCGAAAAGGTGTTTGGCGACGATGGAGTTTACACCGTCTGTGCCGATCAGAATAGGAGCCGAGAGGGCGTTGCCGTCTTTGAAAGTCACTGCGTTATCAGAGATTTGCGCGATAGGGCGGCCGGAGAAGTCGACGGCACCGGCATCTAGTGCGTGGCGAAACAACGTATCATCCAGGTCCAGACGCATGGTCAGATGAAGGGGGGGGATATCGCGTAAGACTGCGAGTTCCGCGCCTGCTTGCCAAAAGGCGATGTCGTGGCGGGTGACTGATTTGGAAAGGTCGAAATCCTGTCCGAAGATTTCGCGATAATGGCTCCGGCTGCGTTCTGTAAACAGCCCACCACAGAGCTTGTTGCGCGGGAAAGTTGCTTTGTCGACAAGAGCGACGCGCGCACCGTGTTTGGCGGCCCAAGTCGCGGCAGCGCTGCCGGCAGGTCCGGCGCCGATGACGATGATGTCGAAGTCAGACATGGGCTCTCCTGATTACGCGTGGTTCTACCAGCTTTCGCCCGCGACGCCAGAGGGTTACGGTGGGGGGAATTAGCGAAAGGGAGCCAGCATGACCGAACAGCGCGAGGAGAAAAGACCTGAAGGCGAGGCGACCTTGCGGGTGTCGGCGATGCCGCGGGATGTGAACATCAACGGTGACATTTTTGGCGGCTGGGTGTTGAGCCAGATGGACAGCGCGTCGGGCATCGTTGCGGGGCAACGGGCCAAGGGGCGTGTGGCGACTGTGGCGGTGGATGCGATGAAGTTCATTCGCCCTGTGAAAGTTGGCAATATTCTGTGCGTTTGGGCGTGGGTTGAACGGGTTGGGCGCAGCTCTATGGGCGTTCGGATCGAGGCCTGGGCGTTTCGACACCGGCGTGGTGTTTATGAAAAAGTGACGGAGGCGGTGTTCACCTATGTGGCCATTGACGAGCACGGAAACCCGCGTCCGGTGCCGCCGGAAGACGAGATCTGGCCCACTGAATAGGCTGTCTGTATCGCGTAGGTATTGCGGCTGCATCGCGTAGGTGCCGCCGCGCGGTGCGTTTAGGGCGTCCTAATCGCCATTTGCGAGGGTCGTAGGCAAAGGAGATTTGCCGATGACCGGATCAAAACCACAGACCAAAACGTTGACCAAAACCCAAAGGCTGGCGCAGGCCAAATTGGCGCGTAATATGTTGCTGCTGAATTCTGAAAGTTGGCTTCCGGCGGCATTGCGGGAGGATATCCCCGAGGCGTGGCACACGCTTGAGATTGATTTGGATGTGGAGGAGCCGAAGGAGAAGGTGACCCTGTATCTGGATCAGTCAGTGGCAAAGTTTTACCGCGCGATGGGCAAAGGCTATCAGGCGCGCGTCAACCGGTTGCTGGCGACATGGGCGCAGATGAAAATCGCGGATGAGTTGCGTCTGGACAAAGCGCTCGCGGCGCGGCGTTAGGCTTTGTTCATGCCGTAGTTAGACTCGGTTTCATCGTCCATCGCGCGCAGGTTAGAGAGCGCATAGGCCAGAAGGCCGACAAAGAACGGGATCGCGAGGGAGAAGGTGCAATAGGTGCCAAAGGCCTGCCACAGGGTCGCGTTGTGAAACAGCGTCTGCACGGCGGCGACGATAATGCCTAGGAAACTTCCGACAAAGAACAGGATCAGGGCCATTGGAGGGACTCCGCCATTTGATTGGATTGCACACATTAACCTTGTCGGTGAAATAGGGCGGAAATGGGGCGCTGGCGAGGCGAGAGGGTGCCGAGGCGCGGGAGCGGCGGGAGGTTGCCGGATTATGAGGTGCTTCGGCGGAGAATGGCTTGGACAGCGGCGGTGAGGGTTGCGGCAAAGGCAGCGCCGGTTGCGATCCAGCCAAAGTACCAAAGCTGACCTGCAAAACGGTCCTCGGCATATGAGGCTGCGAATTGGGTTTGGCCGTATTTTGCCAATGCGAAGGCGAGTACGGTTGCGAGAGCGAAGGCGATGGTGAGAGGCATCGAGCGGAGTTTAAGGCCCGCAAGTGTGGCGAGGATCAATCCGACGGGCGTGCCGAGGAGTAGGGTACGTTGGCTCCACCAAGGATGCGCTCCGAGCGGTTTGGCGGTATCAATCGCGATGATGGCGGCAATAAATACGGCGGCGATCAGGGCAGGGAGCAGGTGGCGCATAGGGTGGTCCTCCGGTTGGTGGAAAGAGGATGAGGCCCAGAGGCCGTTTTGGCTAGATGTCTTGTAGGCACATAGCAGAGTTGTGAGTTGGGGCCGTTTTTTAAAGGTTCGTTATCGAGAACGTACTGGCGCGTCCGATCCGAGGGTGGCTGCGAACGCGCCCGTCAAGCCGGAGGCATGCTTTCAGCATGACGGGGGCGGGTCGGACGCGTAAGCCCGCTTTGCGGGCTTTGGGGTGTCAGTGTTGAGGTGGGGAAAAAAGAACACCCGCGGCGGGGCGCGGGTGTTCTTTCTGTTACTCAATGATTGTGTGCCGTCTCACCGGGGCGCGTACGGGTTGTTGGCTGCGCCAAAACCCTGCCACGCGCTCCTTGGAGCCCAAACGGCAATCCCAAGAAGTTCAGCCTAGCGGCTGAACTTCTTGTGCTTGAGCCGCTTTGGCTCCAAGGCATCAGCCCCAAGTCGGCGTTTCTTGTCTTCTTCGTAGTCCTCAAAGTTGCCTTCAAACCATTCCACGTGGGCGTCGCCTTCAAAGGCGAGCATGTGGGTACAGATACGGTCGAGGAAGAAGCGGTCGTGGGAGATGACCACGGCGCAGCCGGCGAAATCCACCAAGGCGTCTTCGAGCGCGCGGAGGGTTTCGACGTCGAGATCGTTGGTCGGTTCATCGAGCAGCAGCACGTTGCCGCCTTCTTTGAGCAAGCGCGCCATGTGCACGCGGTTGCGTTCACCGCCTGAGAGCAGGTTCAATGGTTTCTGCTGATCGCCGCCTTTGAAGTTGAAGGACGAACAATAGGCGCGGGAGTTTACCTGGGCGTCGCCAAGTTCGATGATTTCCGCGCCGCCGGAAATGGCTTCCCAAACGGTGTCTTTGTCGTTCAGATCGTCGCGGGATTGGTCGACATAGCTGAGTTTGACGGTGTCGCCGTATTCCACAGAGCCCTCGTCAGGCTGTTCCTGACCGGTGAGCATTTTAAACAGCGTGGATTTACCGGCGCCGTTGGGGCCGATCACGCCGACAATGCCGCCCGGCGGCAGGGAGAATTCAAGGTTCTCGATCAGTTGCTTGTCGCCATAGTGTTTTGACAGGCCGTTGACCTCGATCACTTTGGAGCCAAGACGCGGGCCGTTGGGGATGACGATCTGGGCGCGGCCGACTTTTTCGCGCTCGGACTGGTTGGCCATCTCGTTATAGGCCGAAATACGGGCTTTGGATTTGGCTTGGCGGGCTTTTTGACCCTGACGCATCCATTCCAGTTCGCGTTGCAGCGTTTGTTGCTTGGATTTGTCTTCGCGGGCTTCCTGCTCCAGACGTTTGGCTTTTTGTTCCAGCCAAGCGGAGTAGTTGCCTTCGTATGGAATGCCCTTGCCGCGGTCGAGTTCGAGGATCCAGCTGGTGATGTCGTCGAGGAAATAGCGGTCGTGGGTGACGCAGAGGATGGTGCCTTTGTAGTCGATCAGGTGCTGTTGCAGCCAGGCGATGGTTTCGGCGTCCAAGTGGTTGGTCGGTTCATCGAGCAGCAGCATTTCGGGCGCTTCGAGCAGCAGTTTACAAAGCGCCACACGGCGGGCTTCACCGCCCGAGAGGTCGGCGATGCGGGCGTCATCAGGTGGGCAGCGCAGGGCCTCCATCGAGATGTCGACCTGACTGTCGAGATCCCAGAGGTTCTGGGCGTCGATGTCGTCTTGCAACTGGGCCATTTCCTCGGCGGTTTCGTCCGAGTAGTTCATCGCCAGTTCGTTGTAGCGGTCCAGAATGGCCCTTTTGGCGGCGACGCCCAGCATGACGTTTTCGCGCACCGACAGGGTTTCGTCGAGTTTGGGTTCCTGTGGCAGATAGCCAACGCGCGCGCCTTCGGCGGCCCATGCCTCGCCGGTGAAGTCCTTATCAAGGCCGGCCATGATTTTCATGAGCGTCGATTTACCGGCGCCGTTGACGCCGACCACACCGATTTTCACGCCGGGAAGGAACGACAGGTGGATGTTTTCAAAGCATTTCTTGCCGCCGGGGTAGGTCTTGGACACGCCCTGCATGTGGTAGACGTATTGATAAGCTGCCATTTTGCGACTCCGCTGGAAAGATGTGTTTCTGCGGGTCTAGCCAAGACCGCACAAAAGGGCAATTGTTCCGGTGTTGATTTGAGGAATTGAAGCATGATCAGGCTGATTGCCGTTTTGACCCTTTGGGCGGGGTGCGCGAGCGCGCAAATGAACATAACCAACTATGAAAAAGAGGGGAGTTTGAAGCCGTTTCATCATTTGAAGTGTATTGGGCCGGAAGACTATCGGCCCGAGTATTCACCGGCAGATTTGGCGACAGGGTTGGTGGAATGCTTGAAGCGAAACAAACTGAGCAAGGCGGGTGATTTGGTTGTGGAGCTTCAGGTCCGGGGGCAGTTTGATATGGAGCGGGTCAAGGACCGCTCGGCGCACCAAGGAGTTCAAGTGTTGCTAATGAGTGCAATCAGCGAAGCCGGAGCGCGGGGGCAATCACGCGCTGAGAAGGCCATGGGGCAATTTGGTGGTGTTGGGTCGCCACGTCATGATGCTGCTTGCAAGCGGATGAAGGCTGCTGGGCCGCCGCAACACTCACCGAGCTATATGGTGCAGCACGGCATGGCCGCGTTTACAGGGTTGGACGGGGACGGGTTGGTCGCGGGGTTCAATCCGGAAAAGACGTGGCGGGAAACGCTTTCTGGCTTTTTCGGCTGCTCATAGCGTCAAAAGGGCATCAGCGCCCGCCACGTGGGGGCGGTTCGGGCGCTGGCCAAAGCATTGCTTTGGCTTTGGTGGCTGCTTCACACTGCCCGCTCAAAAAACACATCCGGATAGGGGTCGTCGTTGAAGCGCTCGATCTGGGTCCAGCCGCTGGTCTCGTAGAGCCTTACGGCTTCGCCGAGGCCGGAGTTGGTATCAAGCCGCAGGAGCGAAATGCCAAGATCTCGCGCGGCGGTCTCTATTTGCTCCATCATGCGTTTTGCCAGTCCCAGACCGCGCGCAGAAGGGGCGATCCACAGGCGTTTGACTTCGGCGTAGCCTTTGTCGGTGCCTTTGAGGCCAACACAACCCAGTGGCAGACCGTCTGACATCGCCAAAAGGAAGGTGCCGCGCGGGGGCATCATGTCGGTGGCGTCGGGGTCGGCAGACAGGTTCACGTCAAAGCCGATGTCGATGCGGCGGTCGAGTTCGCCGTAGTATTCATGCAGGCAATAGAGCGCGGTTTCCGAACGGGGATCGACCTGGTCGAAGGTGATTTCGTCCTGCCCAAGTGCGCTGCCGATCAGGTCCATCGCATCCAGCAAAGCGTCGGCGCGGGGGTGGCGGGAGAGGATGGCGTTTGCCTGTGCATCGGAGAGTGCGTTGTAGGCTGTGTGCTCGGCGCGGCCAGCCTCGGTCAGGGTGGCAATACGGCGGCGGCCATCGTTTGGGTCTTGTTCCAGCAGCACCATGCCTTCGTCTTGCAGCGATTTTAAGAAGCGGCTGAGCAGGGTTTTATCCAGACCAAGATAGCTGCGCACGGTTTCCAGTTCGGCGCCATCGGGGCCAATGGCATGCAGCACGCGCGCAGGGCCAAGCGGTCGACCACGGCCGAGGTAGCTTTGGTCAAGCACACCGGTCTCGCGCACAACGGCACGATTGAAACGGCGGATGCGGGTGATGGGATTTCGGGTCATTGGTTTACCTTGGTCAACTTTAATAAGTTACCTAAGTCAACTACCAACCCCTGTCAACGGCTTCTTTGACGGTTGACAGGCGGCGGGTGCACGGCAAGAAACCCTTGATGCAAAACGGATTGCCATATGCGCCACGCGGTCAGGTTGTCGGCCTGTTGGGAGGATCATTTGATCCGCCTCATGCGGGTCATGTGCATATCACGCAAGAGGCGCTGAAGCGGTTTGGTCTGGATGAGGTCTGGTGGCTGGTGAGCCCGGGCAATCCGCTGAAGGATCGCGGGCCGGCGGCGCTGGAGCGGCGGATGGCGGCGGCGCGGGCGATCAATTCGCATCCGCGCGTCAAGATCAGCGATTTTGAGGCCCATGCCGGAACGCGATATACCGCACGCACAATCATGGCCCTGCAGGTCGCCCGGCCAGAGACACGCTTTGTCTGGTTAATGGGCGCAGACAATCTGGCTCAGTTTCACCTGTGGAAAGACTGGCAAGAGATTGCGGCGCGGGTGCCTTTGGGGATTTTGGCCAGACCGGGTGACAGGATTGCCGGGCGTACGGGTAAGGCCGCACAGGTTATGCGCCATGCCCGGCTGCATTCGAGAGCGTCGCATTTGTTGGGGCGTAGTGCGGCGCCGGCGTGGTGTTTTGTAAACCTGCCGATGAATGACGCGAGTTCCAGCGAGATCCGTGCCAAGGGGCGGTGGCGTTAAGCCCGTTTGCGGCTGGCGAGCAGTGCGGAAGCAAGGCCTGCGGTTGCGATTAGCGCCAGACCAGCCCAAGTGAGCGCATCCGGAAAATCGCCAAAGATCACCCAGCCAAGCGCCACCGCGCTGGCGAGTTGGAAATATACGTAGGGCGCAAGTTCGGACGCATTGGCCCGCATGTAGGCATAGATCAGCAGGAAATTCCCGAGGGCGGAGAATGCGGCGCTGACAAATGTCAGACCTGCAATTGGTGCGGTTATCTCCGGCAAAACAGCAAGGCCGAAAGGCGTCAGAGCGATCGCGCCAAAAAACAACTGCGTGAACAACAGATCGGCAGGGCGGGCAGCGGTGGCGAGCCAGCGGGATGCGGTGAGGAAAGCGCCGTAAAACAGACCGGCCAATAGTGCGAAGCTGCGACCTGTGGACAGGAGCGGGCCTTCGCCGCCCAGCGAAGGGCGGACCACCAAGACCACGCCGACAAAGCCAAGCGCCATGAGCGCGGCGCGAGGCCACGTGACGGCTTCGCGCAAAAGCAGTGCAGAGAGCGCAAAGCTGAAGATCGGGCCGATGAAGAAGACCGCAAAGACATCCGCGAGCGGTGCGTGGGCCAGCGCAGTCTGAACCGACGTGATGCCGCCCACCAGCAAAAGCGCGCGAAACCATATGCGCCAGTCCCCCAAAAGGCGGAAGGTCGTTGGCCGGATCAGTGGCAGCGCGAGCAGCGCGCCCAGAGCAAACCGTGACCACGCAACAAAAATCGGGCTGAGGCCGTGATCCTGTGTCATCAGCTTGCCTGCGGCGTCCCCAGCAGGGATCAACGACATGGCGAGAAACATGAGGGCGGGCAATTTCCACATCGCTAAGCCGTATCACGCCAGATCGCGGAAATGAAAAGAAGATTTGCGGTTTGAGAGCTTGAAACCAAAGCGCGGGCGCGGGTAGGATTGAAGGTATGAGTAACGGTGTTTCAAGGCGTGTGTTTTTAGGTTTGGCGGCGGCTGGTTTGGCGACGCCAAGTTGGGCCAATCCGCCATCCAGATCGTTGCGTCCTGTGCCGCGTCCGGACGGGCTTGGCACTGTCAATATGCCCGGAATTGAGCGGCTTTTGAACGACGCAGGCGTTAGCGGCAAAGTCAGCGTTGCGGTGGCGCGGGTTGGCGATGGGAAAATTCTGGAAAGCCATGGTGCGCAAAGTGCGCAGCCGCCCGCCAGCGTGGCGAAGGCGCTGACGGCGCTTTATGCCTTGCGGTATCTTGGGCCGTCGCATCGGTTTTTGACCAAAGTTGTGGCCACGGGGCCGCTGAAGAACGGCGTCGTGCAGGGCGATCTCGTGTTGCGCGGCGGCGGAGATCCGACGTTGGACACCAATGCGGTGGCCGACTTGGCGCGTAGCTTGAAGGCGGCTGGTGTCACAGGGGTGAAGGGGCGGTTTTTGGTCTGGGGCGGCGCGATGGCCCGCGTCGCACGGATCGACAAGAAACAGCCCGATCACGCCGGTTACAATCCGGCGGTGTCCGGTCTGTCGCTGAATTACAACCGCGTGCATTTTGAGTGGAAACGCAGCGCAAGTGGCTATGTGACGTCGATGGACGCGCGGTCAAACAAATACCGCCCAGATGTCACGGTTGCGAAGATGAAAATCTCCAACCGTGATGTGCCGGTGTACACCTATAAGGCTGTGGGCAAAGAGGATCATTGGACTGTGGCGCGCAGCGCTTTGGCCAATGGTGGCGCGCGATGGTTGCCAGTGCGCCAGCCAGAGCTTTATGCCGGCGAAGTGTTTCGTACGATGGCGCGGTCTCACGGCATTGTGCTCAAGGCACCAAAGGTGACTCAAGGCGCGCCGTCTGGGACCGTTGTGGCGCAACATCAGAGTCCGGATTTGCGCACGATCCTGAAGGGGATGCTGAAATATTCCACCAACATCACGGCGGAGATGGTTGGCATGGCCGCAAGCCTTGCGCGTGGGGCACAGGTGAGCAGCTTGAAAACCTCTGCACAGGCGATGAATCTATGGGCCGCAGAGACGCTGGGCATGCAAAGCGCGCGTCTGGTGGATCATTCGGGTCTTGGAGAGGCATCGCGGATGCGCGCGGATGAATTTGCGTTGGTTTTGGCGCAGGCGTCGCAACAGAAGGTGCTGCAACCGATCCTGAAGGACATTGCGCTTCGCGGCGACAACGGACGCGTCAACAAAGGACATCCGCTTGAGGTAAAAGCCAAAACCGGCACGTTGCATTTTGTCAGCGCGTTGGCGGGATATATTTCGGGACCAGGCAATACCGAGTTGGCGTTTGCAATTTTTGGTGCGGATGTAAGTGCGCGGGAGCGGCTGATCGGGCCGGATCGGGAACGGCCCAAGGGTGCGCGGACCTACAACAGCCGGTCCAAGAAATTGCAGCAAAAGCTGATCGAGCGTTGGGGCGCGGTGTATCGGGCGTAAGCGGATGCCGCTTAGCAAGGCATGGGTGCCGCGCTAGCAATGCGTATCAAAACTTAGAAATGAGCACCGTCTGCCGATTGCGGCGACAGACATATGCGTCATGGCCAAGGTCGTTCAATTTGGGCGGCTGAGCGGATGGGAGGCGGAAGTGTCTGAGAAAAGTGATTTGAAACAAGAGTATATCGTGCAGGATGAGGCAGCGCTACGGGCGTTGTTTCCCCCAACTCATGCAGCCGCGGCGGCGAAATGTCTGGACCACCTGGACACCCACGCGCGTGATTTTATCGCGCGAGCCCCGTTTTTGTGTATTGGCACACAGGCCCTGGATGGCGCAGCGGATGTAAGCCCGCGCGGTGATCCTTGTGGGTTCGTCAAAGTGTTGGATGACCGCACAATTCTGATCCCCGACCGGCCTGGAAACAACCGGTTGGACACATTGGTCAACATCGTGACGCAGCCCTCGGTAGGGTTGTTGTTCATGGTCCCGGGCTTTGACGAAACATTGCGCATCAACGGAACAGCACGGGTGACACGTGATCCAGAAGTGTTGGCCCTGATGGAGGTGCAGGGTCGATTGCCCAAAGTCGCGATCGTGGTCACGGTGCGAGAGATGTATCTGCATTGCGCCAAGGCGTTCCGGCGGGCGAAGCTTTGGGATGCCGAGGCGCAACAAGACCGGAGCGAGATGCCGTCGCTTTTGAACATGATCCTTGATCAGACGGTTGGTGCGCCTGACGATCCCGAGGAGATGGCAGAAATCGATGCCGAGCTGGAAGCCGATTATAAGACGTCGATGTATTGATCGTTTGATGAAGGGGGCAAGGATGACAAGCCACAGCAAGCTACATGTGCTTTGCGGCAAACCGGCGGCTGGAAAATCGACCTTGTGCGCGCAGCTTTCGCGTGCGGCGGGCGCGGTTGTGATTTCAGAGGACGCATGGTTGGCGACCCTTTTCGGGGATCAGATGAGTTCGATTGCCGATTTTGTGCGCTGCTCGCAACGGGTGCGTGAGGTGACGGGGCCGCATGTGGTGGACCTGCTGAAGGCAGGCGTAACGGTGGTGTTGGATTTTCAGGCCAACACGCTGGAAAGCCGGGCGTGGATGGCAGAGTTGGCCCGACAAGCACAGGTACAGGCGACAGTGCATCATCTGGATGTATCGGACGAGGTCTGCAAAGCGCGGCTGCGGGAGCGCAATGCCAAAGGCAGTCATCCGTTTTCAGTGAGTGAGGCGCAGTTTGATCAGTTGGCGCGGCACTTTGTGGCGCCAACGGACGACGAAGGTCTTGAGGTGGTTGTGCATTCCGCGGCGTGACGCGCGGAGACCCAATCAGATGAACAAGAAAAAACGCGGCCCGCATATCGCAGGGCCGCGTTTCATGTCTTTGTCAAAGCGTGCGCGACGCTCGCAGGTTGGCTTATGCCAGTGCGAGGTTTGTCGCGGATTCGCGGCCGTCGCGGCCTGCTTCGATGTCAAAGGTCACTTTCTGGTTGTCTGCCAGGCCAGTCAGGCCGGAGCGCTCAACAGCAGAGATGTGAACAAACACGTCTTTGCTGCCGCCGTCTGGTGCGATGAAGCCGAAGCCTTTGGTGGTGTTGAACCATTTTACGGTGCCAGTAGCCATATCCGTAGTCTCCTAAAAAACCTGTCCGCAGGATTGCGACAGCGTGGCGTGGTCGGTCTGGATCGAAGGACTGACCGCCGTATGACGGGAGACAGTGGTCGAAAAAGAAAAACGTTAGCAAGCGTCACATAGGAGCTTGAGGGCACAATTGAAAGGGTTATGAATTTTTTTTTTGTTAAGGCGGTTCTTCAGCGCATCGCAAGGATTCGCTAACTAGTCTGACTTAAATCGTAAAGAGCTATCTTAAATTACAGTCGACATTGTCGGAGGCGCCCGTGACAGAAACTCTTGGATTGGACCCATTCGACCTGATGGATGCCCTGCAAATATCCGTTTTTGTTCTGAAAGTTTCGGAAGACGGTTTGCCCCGATATGTCAAAATCAACGATGTTGGTCTGGAGTGGACGGGTCTGACGCTTGAGAAGGTCGTTGGGAAAACGGCGTTGGAAATATACGGCGGCGTCGCTGGAAAAAGGGCGCTGGATCAGCATTTAGAGGTGATAGAGGCCGCGCAACCGGTGTCTTATGAGGTGATGATTCCCTTCGCACAACGGCTGGGATTGTTGCGGTCCACTTTGGTGCCATATGTGAACGAGGCGGGGAAAGTGACGCATTTGGTCGGCTCGTCCTTGGATGTGACTTCGGAAAAAGAGCGCGACGCGGCTTTGGAACTGACCAAGGTTGCCAAGGAAGAGGCGGAGGTGGCCAGCAAGGCCAAGGAACAGTTTTTGGCCAATATGAGCCATGAAATCCGCACGCCAATGAATGGGATTATGGGGATGTGCGAACTTCTCCGTGAAACGCACCTGGATCAGCACCAAGGGCTCTATGCCGACACGATTTACAATTCTGCAAATGCGCTGCTCGATATTATCAACGATGTGTTGGACTTCTCCAAAATTCAGGCGGAGAAATTGTCGCTTCAGGATGCCCCGTTTTCCCTGCGTGCGCTGGTAGAAGAAACCTGCATGTTGTTGCGACCGGGTGCTGAAAACAAAGGCGTTGGGTTGTTCTTCCACTATGATGAGGCAATGCCGGACAAGTTTGTTGGGGACCAAGGCCGCATGCGCCAAATTCTGACGAACTTGATCGGCAATGCGGTCAAATTCACGGATACTGGCCAGATTGACGTGCGCGTAGACTACGGTGAAGTGGGGCGCTTCTTGCCGTTGAAAATCTCTGTTGCAGATACAGGACACGGGATTGAGACGAGGCATCAGGAAACAATCTACTCCGCCTTTGAGCAGGTGGAGAACCCAGGTGTGAATCGAGAAGACGGAACCGGACTTGGATTGGCGATCACCCGCGCGCTGGTCGAGAAAATGGACGGTAAGATCACGCTGCAAAGCAAGCTTGGCAAAGGCACAACGTTTTCGGTGCATTTGGACCTGCCGGAGCCGAAAGCCGTGGAACCCGCATTCGTGGAGACAGCCCAGCAGGTCGGAAAATTTGCGGCAGGGTCGCAAGATACCAAAACGATGCCGCCCGACCTTAGCGGAATGACGGTTTTGGTCGCGGAAGATAACCTCACCAACCAGTTGGTCGTCAAAAAGATGCTGGGACAAACGGGCGCAACCGTTTGCGTCGTTGAAAATGGACGACAAGCACTTGACGCTTATAAGGAAGGTGACGTTGACTTGGTTCTGATGGATTTGTCGATGCCGGTGATGGGCGGCCTGGAAGCGACCGAGTTGATCCGTCGGCATGAACAGGCGGTCGGACGCCCGCACGGCAGGATCATTGCCCTAACAGCAAATGCGCAGCCAAAAGACGTGCAAGATTGTTTGGCTGCGGGGATGGACGACTTTCTCAGCAAGCCGTTCCGCAAAGAGGCGTTGTTTTCCATTTTGCAGGGCACAGCGGGTCCCGCTGCAGAAGCAGCGGGTGCTGACGGTTAAGCGACACGCCCGATCAGGGCGAGCTGATCACACCATGTGGCGGGCACGGGCGCCGCGTTCGATGCCGGCCGCGTGCAGCCGGTCGATGTTCAGCTCGTAGCGAATTTCTTCGAGCAGGCGCAATTCCGGTTCGGCCAGCGAGCCGTCCGCAGCAGCCACATCGCAAGCCAGCGCATACGCGGTTTCGTAAAGCCGCTCATCCAGTCCCTCGCGCACAAGCCCGAACAGCGCCATTAGGCCGTCTTCTTGTTCAAAGAGATCAAACACGATCTGGCTGATGGTCTGAAGGCGGTCGATGTCGTATTCGGCAAACACCGGCAAGTTGTTCAGAGCCACCTGAATCTTTATCAGTTCAGCAGTGCGGATGTTTTCGTCAGACGCGGATACGGCGATCATCACGGCAACGAGGCTGTCCTGGGGGGACAGCGCGTGGGGCAGGTCTTGGGACACGGTTATTTCCTTTGCAAGGCGGTGTTGCAGTGCAGAATATTGACTGCCAGTGTCAGGGGCAATAGGAAGCGTCGGATTGTCACGCGCATTTCGGCGCGTGGTAAGATTTCCAAAAACCGGAGAAAACCCATGTCTGACCTGCGTGAAGCAGCCCTCGTATCGAAAGCCTGGCCCTTTGAAGAAGCGCGCCGGCTGCTCAAACGGTATGAAGGAAGCAAGGACAAGAAGGGATTCGTTCTGTTTGAGACCGGCTATGGCCCGTCAGGATTGCCACATATCGGCACTTTCGGCGAAGTTTTGCGCACGACAATGATCCGCAAAGCCTTTGAGGCAATTTCCGATGTGCCGACGCGCTTGATCTGTTTTTCCGATGATCTGGACGGCATGCGCAAAGTGCCGGGAAACGTGCCAAATCCGCAAGCTCTGGAGCAACACCTGCAGCGACCGCTGACTTCGGTGCCGGACCCGTTTGGCACGCACGATAGCTTTGGCGACCACAACAACGCGATGCTGCGACGCTTCCTCGATACCTTTGGCTTTGAGTATGAGTTTTACTCGGCAAAGGAATTCTATGAGTCCGGACAGTTTGACGAGATTCTGAAGCTGGCCGTGGAACGCTATGACGAGGTTATGGCGATCATGCTCAAATCGCTGCGCGAAGAGCGTGCTGCGACCTATTCCATCTTTCTGCCGCTGCATCCCGAAAGCGGTCGAGTCATGTATGTGCCGATGAAGAAGGTCTGCGCCGAGACTTATACTGTTACGTTTGACGATGAGACGGGCAAGGAATGGACGGTGTCTGTGACGGGCGGCAATGTGAAGTTGCAGTGGAAGCCGGACTTTGGCGCGCGCTGGGCCGCGCTGGGTGTCGACTTTGAAATGTACGGCAAGGAGCATGCCACCAACGAGAAAATCTATGATGCGATCTGTCGCGTTCTGGGTGGCCGCGCGCCGAACCACTTTTCCTATGAACTGTTCCTGGACGACAAGGGACAGAAGATTTCCAAGTCATCCGGCAACGGCATCTCGATTGACGAATGGCTGACCTATGCCTCGACCGAGAGCCTGAGCTACTTCATGTATCTGAAGCCGAAAACGGCAAAGCGGATGCATTTCGATGTGATCCCGAAAGCGGTTGATGAATATCATCAGCAGCTGCGCGCCTATCACACCCAAGACGTGAAAGCGCAATTGAACAACCCAGTGTGGCACATCCATGCGGGTGACGTGCCTGAATCCGATATGGTGGTCAGCTTCTCGATGCTGCTCAATCTGGCAAGCGCGTCTTCGGCAGAGGACAAGGCCGCGATGTGGGGCTTTATCAACAAATATGCGCCTGATGCGACGGCTGAAACGCATCCCGGTATGGATGCGGCGGCGGGCTATGCGGTGCGCTATTTCAACGACTTCGTGAAGCCTGCGAAAGTGTATCGTGCGCCAACAGAGCCGGAGCGCGCTGCGCTGGAGGATCTGTGCAGTGCGCTGGGCTCGGCAGAGACGGCGCTGGCGATGATTGCGGCGAAAAACGACCTTGTTGGCAACGACGATCCGCTGCCCGAGCCGGATTTCGGCGACGAGGAGTTCTTGCAGTCAATCGTGTTCGCTGTGGGGAAAATCCACAACTTTGAGCCCCTGCGGGATTGGTTCAAAGCGATCTACGAGGTGCTGTTGGGTGCGAGCCAAGGGCCGCGTTTTGGTGGGTTCATCGCGCTTTATGGCGTGGAAGAAACCCGTCAGTTGATCAATAAAGCACTGGACGGCGATCTGGTTTAAACGCTGATCAGCGGGCTGTGCCTTGCGGCGCAGACAGGTTTAGCAAGGGTCCGCTTTGGCGGGCCCTTGGCCGTTTTGGCGTCTGCGCAAAGCGGGCGGGTGATCCGAAACGGTGGAGCGCGCGTAGTCTTTATTAGGAGGACGTGCCATGAGACAGATGCTGTTGGCAATTTTGATTGCGGTGGGCTTTGCCGTTGGGGCGGGCGCGGAACAAAACGATGAGGACGCGATTGCCCCGCAGATTGAGGCGGTCATCCATCAGCAGATGCAGGCCTTTCAGGGCGATGATTATGTGGCGGCCTTTGGGTATGCCGCAGACAACATCCGCCGGATGTTCGGCACGGCTGAAAACTTTGGAGAAATGGTCAAGCGGGGCTATCCGATGGTGCACCGCCCCGCAGAAGTGCGGTTTGGCGCGATGCGTCCGGACGGCGGTGCGGTATGGCAGCGTGTTTTGGTGCGCGACGGTGCCGGGGCATTTTTTGCGCTTGATTATCTCATGGTGCCCACCGAAGCCGGATGGCGGATTGCGGCCGTGACTTTGGTTGGTGCGCCGGAAAGCGCCTGACGTTTCACAACATTTGAGCTTGCGGCAACGCGCGGTGGTCAAGCCGCGCGTTAAAGCCTTGCGCGCTATGCCCTTGGTGTCGCCTTGAATTCGGGCGCACGGGTTGTGGATATGGGACGTCTTGCATGGTGGTGCCGGGCGCGGAAAGGGCAAGATGAACAAGGCGATTACCGACGGTTTGGTGTTGATGCCAGCGGCTTTTGCGGCCGGACTGGATGTGTGGTCCAGTGAGAATGGCACGCCGGGCTCTGACACTTATGCCGGGGCGAGCAACGCGGCCTTTGTGCCGGCGGACAGCGATTTTGGCGGGTGTCTGGAACTCTTGAAAACCGAGAGCACTCAGAAATTGCGGTATATGGCGCAAACGCCGATTTTTCCGGGGTGTTATCTGCGCATCACCGCGCGGGTGAAAGCGATCAGCGGCAACCTTCCGAACGTGCGCATTGCAGGCTGGGCTGCGACGGCGGGGGGGGCGCACGTCAATGGGCTGACTGAACTTGGCAGCAGCGAGACCTTGCAGACTTATGGCTCTGTTGTGGAGGTAAGCGCAATTGTCGGCAGTGGCGCGCGAGGTGGTGTGGATATGGTTTGGGGCACCACGCCGGCCTATGGGCATTTTGGTCTGGATCTGACCGGATCCAATGGCGGCGTTGTGCGAGTGGATGACATAAGGATCGAGGACATCACCGGCGCGTTTCACCGCGATATGATGAACTGGGTCGATGTGAAGGATTTTGGCGCTGTGGGAAACGGCAGCGTGGATTGCGCCGCGGCCTTTGAAGCGGCGGATGCGGCGGCGGATGGCAAGCGGGTGTTGGTGTCTGAGGGGGAATTCTTTCTTGGCAGCAGTGTGACGTTTGAAAATCCCGTGGTGTTTGAGGGCACCGTTACGATGGGCACAGGATCGATTTTTTCGCTGACCAAGAATTTTGATCTGCCGACCTATATCAATGCGTTCGGCAACGAGGAGTTGGCGTTCAAGAAGGCGTTTCAGGCGATGTTGAACAACGCCGATCACGAGAGCCTTGATCTGGGCGGTCGGCGCATCACCATAACCGAGCCGATTGATCTGCAAGCAGCGGTGCCCAATCGGGGCAGCTATGCACAGCGGCGTCATATTGCGAACGGGCAATTTTACGTCTCGGGTGACAGCGTTTGGGAGCCGGACGTGGTGACAAGTCAGGCGACCTATTCCACGAGCGAGGGGCGTCGTCTGCGCAATGTTAGCAATGCGGCAAACATTCAGGTGGGCTCGCTGGTGTCCGGCAACGGTGTGGGGCGCGAAGTATACGTGCGCGCCGTGAATGTGGCGACGCAGGAGATCACCCTGAGTCAGCCGTTTTATGACGCAGCAGGCACGCAGAATTTCACCTTTACGCGGTTCAAATACATCTTTGATTTCAGCGGGTTCTCCAAGATCAGCGCCTTTTCGGTTTCTGACATCGAGTTTCAGTGCAATTCCAAGGCCAGCGGGATTTTGTTGTCCCCGTCCGGCGTGGCGTTTCATGTGCGCGACTGTTTCTTCACGCGGCCGAAGCATCGCGGGATCTCGTCGCCCGGAGAAGGCTGTCAGGGGTTGTTGGTGGATCGCTGTCAATTCATCACAAACGAGGGCGGTACGCGCTCACAGGACCGGATTAGCGTTGGCATCAATTGCAACGCCAATGATTTCAAACTGCGCAACAACCGGGCGAGCCAGTTCCGCCATTTTGCTGTGATCGGCGGCGAGAACGCCATGGTGACGGGCAATCACTTTTTTCAGGGCGATGACGAGCCGGATGGCGTGCGCACGGCGGGGATCGTGTTTGCGCAGGGGTTCACCTCGGCAACGTTTGACGGGAACTATGTCGACAACGCGTTTCTGGAATGGTCAAACGAATATGACAGCGAGCCGGATTTCACCGGTGGGTTCTCGTTTGGGTCGCTGTCGATTACGGACAATGTGTTCCTGTCGGGCGATGTGGCGCCGTGGTTCGGCTATATCGTGGTAAAACCGCATGGCAGCGGCCATTTCTTTACGGGTCTCAATGTGACGGGAAACAAATTCCGGTCGATCAATGGCACAATTGATCGGGTGGATCGGGTGGACACAAGTTTCTCCGATCTCGATATGAGCAAAGGCAAAAACGTTCTGTTCGCGGGCAATACGTTCCACAATGTCGTGACCGGCGCGCACAATCCATTGAGGGTGCAGCATGACCAGAATTCACATCAGAGCACGTGGACAGTGCGCACCGAAGGCAAATTGCCCTTTGGTGGACGCGCGCGTGGCGTGGATGGCTTGGTGGCCACGTCCAAGCTGAAGGACACGTCCAATGTCACGGCCTACGACATGCCCAATGTGAATTTGGAACAAGGCAGCGATGGCAGTGAAGTCGATTTGCGGTGGGGCACGAGTTATGCCGGGGACATGACAGTGATTGTGCGGATGGACTGAGCGATTTGCGCTCAGGGAATTTGTCGCATTCTGGGGCGGGCTTCGCGCCACACCAAAATGCCGGCTGCAGTCAGGATCATTCCGGCGCCGATCCAAGAAATGGTGTCGGGCAGAACGGTGAAAACCAAGGCATCATAGAGCGCGGCGAACGCCAGTGTCGTATAGAAAAACGGCGAGACAAAGCTGGCGTCAGCCAAGCGCATGGCGTTGACAAAACAGGTTTGGGCCGAGGCCATCAACGCGCCGATACCGGCAAGCGCCGCCCATTGGGCGGCGTTTGGCGTTTGCCAGATAAAGGCCGCAGCAACGGTGGAAATCACAAGGCCGATGGCGTTGTTGACTAGCAAGATCTGGAACGGCTTTTCACGGCCGGACAGCAGTTTGATGAAGATCACCTCGGCGCCCAGTGCGCAGGCCGCGCCAAGCGCAAGGAGCGCGCCAAATTCCAGTGCGCCGGAACCCGGGCGGGTCAGAACAATGGCGCCGCCAAACGCCAGCGCTGCAGATCCCCAGCGCCATGGGCCGATGCGTTCTCCGAGGAACGGAATTGCCAGCAGCATTGCTACGACCGGGTTCAGGAAACTGATCGCTGTGGCGTCAGACAGCGGGATGAAAGCCGCTGCCGCAAACATCAGGGTCACACCGCCCCAGCCGAGCGAGGAGCGCCCGATGTGAAGCCGCCAGTTGGGACGCGTGAACTGAGGCCGCAAGAGCGCCGCAGCGGTGGAGAAAATCAGAAACGCGAAGAGAAACCGCCCGTGGCTGATCTGCAATGGGTGTAGGGGAGTGCCAAGTGCGTCGGTGCCAAGCGCCTTGGCGAGCAGGGTTGTACCCGCCGCAAAACCGGATGCCGCCAGCGTCAAGGCGGCAGCGAGGGCTGGGTTGGTGCGGGGCGGGGTTGGGGCGGTCATGGGGTCTTATGAGCAGTGCGCCGCCGAGTGGCAAGCGCTGTGCCGCGCATTTGCGCGGGTCGGCGGAAGTGCCGTCCGAAACGGGTGAATGGCGGGCAAATTGCACAATATGAAAGAAGGGGGTTCCCATTTGCGGCCTTTCAGTCTAGGCAATCGTCATGATCAAACGACGAGATATCCTGTCTGAGCGACGCCGACGCCTTTGTGCGTAATCGGCCTTTGATCCTCTGCGTCTGAAAACGGCGCAAAACCCTCCATGACTGTTGACGAAATCGCCTCTGCTCATCACTGATTGAGGCAAATTATTTTTGAAAAGGAAGATCGCGATGATCCCCTCCGTTTTGCCAACCTATAACCGTGCGGACCTGACGTTTGAGTCGGGCGAAGGCAGCTGGATGATCGAGGCGGACGGGCGACGTTTTCTTGATCTTGGTGCCGGTATCGCGGTGAATGTGCTGGGTCACGCCAATCCGGTGTTGGTTGAGGCGCTGACGGCGCAGGCAAACAAGCTGTGGCATGTATCCAATCTTTATAACATCACGCAGCAGCAGGCATTGGCCGACAAGCTGGTGGGCGCCTCCTTTGCCGACACCGTGTTTTTCAACAATTCGGGCACCGAATGCTGTGAACTCGCGGTGAAGATGGCGCGTAAGTACTGGAATGACAAAGGCCAGCCGAACCGCGTGGAAATCATCGGGTTTCATGGCGCGTTTCATGGCCGAAGCTCGGCAGGTATTGCCGCAGCTGGCAGCGAGAAGCTGACCAAAGGCTTTGGGCCTCTGTTGCCGGGGTTTGTGCATGTGGACTGGGAAGATCTGAAGGCTGTGGAAGCCTCGATCACCGAGAACACGGCGGCCGTTATTGTTGAGCCGGTTCAGGGGGAGGGCGGTATTCGTCCGATGGAAGATGCAGACCTGAAGGCCTTGCGCGAGATCTGTGACGAGGCGGGCATTCTGCTGATTATGGACGAAGTGCAATGCGGCGTGGGGCGGACTGGCAAGCTTTTTGCCCATGAATGGGCCGGTGTTACGCCGGATATCATGATGGTTGCCAAAGGCATCGGTGGTGGCTTCCCACTTGGCGCTGTGCTTGCGACCGAAGACGCGGCGAGCGGCATGGTTGCTGGCACGCATGGGTCGACCTATGGCGGCAACCCGTTGGCCTGCGCCGTGGGTGGTGCGGTTATGGATGTGGTGGCGGATGACGTGTTTCTGGCGGATGTGAACCGTAAGGCAGGTCTGCTGCGTCAAAAACTTGAAGGGCTGGTGGCGGCACATCCGGACGTGTTTGAAAGCGTGCGGGGCTCGGGTCTGATGCTGGGTCTGAAATGTGCCAAGCCGGCCTGCACGGATGTGGTGGCCGCAGGTTATGACAACGAGGTGATCACGGTGCCTGCAGCGGACAATGTGGTGCGCCTGTTGCCGCCGTTGAACATCTCTGACGACGAAATCTCCGAGGCGGTTGACCGGCTCGAAAAGGCGGCAGCGCAAGTTGCTGCAAATGTGTAAGGACCTGAGAAAATGAAGCATTTTCTGGATATCAACAAAACCGACAAATACGATCTGCGCGGCATGATCGACAGTGCCAAGGCCATTAAAGACGCGCGCAGCGGCTTGCCCAAAGGCGCGTTGGACCAAGAGCAGCCGTTAAAGGATCACATGGTTGCGTTGATCTTTGAAAAGCCGTCAACGCGGACTCGGGTGAGCTTTGACGTGGGTGTGCGCCAATTGGGAGGCGAGACGATGGTCTTGTCGGGCAGCGAGATGCAGTTGGGCCATGGCGAAACTGTTGCGGACACTGCCAAAGTGCTGAGCCGCTACGTCGATATGATCATGATCCGCACCTTTGAGGAAGCTACGCTGCTAGAGATGGCGGAATACGCCGATGTGCCGGTGATCAACGGGCTGACCAATCGCACGCATCCCTGCCAGATTATGGCGGATATCCTGACATTCGAGGAACATCGCGGCCCGATTGCGGGCAAGAAAGTTGTCTGGTCGGGGGATGGCAACAACGTCTTTGCCAGCTTTGCCCATGCGGCGGGGCAGTTCGGGTTTGACCTGACCTTTACTGGCCCGGAGGCGCTGGACCCTGAGGCGGTGTTCATCGAGGAGGCACGCAGCAAAGGTGTGTCCGTTGAGATTGAGCGTGATCCGATCAAAGCCGTGCAAGGCGCAGACCTTGTTGTGACGGACACGTGGGTCAGCATGCATGATGCGCCATCGGCGCGTGAGCGGCGGCACAACCAGCTGCGTCCGTTTCAGGTGAACGAAGAGCTGATGCAGCACGCCAACGCAGATGCGCTGTTCATGCATTGCTTGCCCGCGCATCGCAACGAGGAAGCCACAAACGCCATCATGGATGGGCCGCATTCGGTGATCTTTGATGAGGCGGAAAACCGTCTTCATGCGCAGAAAGCGATCATGAAGTGGTGTTTGGGGAAATAACTCCAATCGGCACGGAACAAATGACTGGCGCCGCGGATGACGCGGCGCCTGTTTTTGTATGCAGTCCGGCGATATGTCCCAAAATTGCCTCAAATCGTGCATAATCGTCGTTGCAAGGGCATCTGGCTTTGGGGAACAGCATGACAGACCAAGAGCGAAAACAGTCGGGGCAACCGCGCATTTTGGTGGCGGGTGCTGGCAGCATTGGCTGTTTTGTTGGCGGTATGCTGGCGCGAGGCGTGCAGGATGTGACCCTGTTGGTGCGTCCCTATATGGTCGAAGAGATTGCGATACAGGGCATTTTGCTGACGGATTTTGGCGGACTGGATGAGGCTTTGCCGCCGGATTCAGTGACGCTGGTGACCGATCCCGCGGGCTTAGCTGAGGCGGATATCATTCTGGTGACGGTTAAAAGCGGCGCGACAGCGGCGATAGCGGACCAAATTGCCGAACATGCGTCCAAGGAGGCCGTGGTGGTTTCGCTGCAAAACGGCACACAGAACGCGCGTGTCTTGCGCGAACGTCTGCAAGGCTGGGATGTGCGTGCGGGGATGGTGCCGTTCAACGTGGTCGCGATGGGCGGCGGGCGGTTTCATCGCGGCACCAGCGGTGACATCCTGATCGAGAAGGGCGCAGGGCATGTGGCGCGCAAGCTGAGTGTAAACGGGCTTGATGTGCATGAGGTCAAACACATGGAGCCGGTGCAATGGGGCAAGCTGCTGATCAATCTCAACAATGCGCTCAATGCGTTGTCTGACCTGCCATTGCGTCACCAGATTATGGATATGCGGTGGCGGCGGCTGATGGCGGATCAAATGAAAGAGGCGTTGGCGGTGCTGGAAGCGGCGAGCGTTGAGACCACAAACCCCGTCACGCAAGCGGTGCCAATGCGGTTGGTGCCACGGATATTGCGGTTGCCGACTTGGGCGTTTCGCGGCGTGGCCAAGGCGATGCTGGCGATCGATCCCACTGCCCGCAGTTCAATGTGGGAGGATCTGAGCAAGGGGCGACACACTGAGGTCGACGAATTGCAGGGGGTGGTTGTGGGGCTGGCCCGCCAGCACGGCATTCCCGCGCCGATCAACGAGCGGGTCTTAAACCTGATACGGGAAGCGGAGGCTGCCAATGCGGGTGCTCCCGGACTGCGTCCGGATCAGATACAGGGGACTTAAGCCGGCGATGTGCCGGTTACCCGATCAACGTATTGAGCAGCAAAAAGATCACTCCGGACATCACAGCTGCGGCTGGAACCGTGATCACCCAAGCCGCGACAATGGTCATGAAGTGGCTGCGACGCACAAGTTTGCGGCGGCGGCGTTCTTCCGGAGCGAGGAGCGGAATATGTGGCAGCGGACGCGTTGCTGCCAACTTGCGGCGGCGGCGTTCGGTGTGCCATTCACGGTAAAACCCAACCCCGAAAATACCGCCCACGGCGATGTGAGTGGAGCTGACGGGCAGGCCGAGCCAAGAGGCGACAATCACCGTGATCGCGGCAGAGAGCGCCACGCAGTAGGCGCGCATCGGGTTCAGTTTGGTGATCTGCTCGCCAACCATGCGGATCAGTTTCGGTCCAAAGAGGAACAGACCGAAAGAGATACCAAGCGCGCCGATAATCATAACCCAAGTGGGGATTGCCACCTTGGCAGCGATGTCGCCGAACTGCGAGGCGTGCACGATGGCCGCCAACGGACCTACGGCGTTTGCCACGTCGTTGGCACCGTGTGCAAAGGAGAGAAGTGCTGCGGAGAAGACCAGCGGCAGGCCGAAGAGGACTTTGAGAGACTTGTTGCGGTTCTCAAGGCCCTCGGATTGGCGACGGATCAGCGGGCGGGTGATGAAGTAAGTGGCAACACCAATTGCTGCACCGATCAGCAACGAGGTTTGCAGGTCGATCTTGACGATGCGCTTGAGGCCTTTGAGCGCCAGATAGGCGGCGAAGGCAGCGGCCATAATGGCGACCAGAACCGGCACCCATTTGCGCGCGGCGGCAATTTTGTCGTCCTGATAAACGATTTTGGCTTTGATAAAGGCGAGGAAGGCGGCCGCGATGGCGCCGCCAAGAACCGGCGAAATCACCCAAGAGGCCGCAATTTTCCCCATTGTCGGCCAATCCACAGCGCCAAAACCGGCAGCCGCTATTCCAGCCCCCATAACACCGCCGACCACCGAATGCGTTGTGGACACCGGTGCGCCGACCCACGTGGCCAGATTGACCCACAGCGCTGCTGAGATCAGCGCGGCCAACATGGCCCAGATAAATACCTGTGCACTTTCCATGCCTGAGGGATCGATGATGCCTTTGGAAATCGTCGATACAACGTCGCCGCCCGCAAGCAAAGCTCCGGCGCTTTCGAAAATGGCTGCGATCAGGATCGCGCCGCCCATCGTCAGGGCATTGGCGCCAACCGCGGGACCCATGTTGTTGGCCACATCGTTTGCGCCGATGTTGATGGCCATATAGGCGCCAATGGCCGCTGCGGCGACAATCAACAGGTTGCTGGGGTGGTTGCCGAAGAAAAACCCTGCAACCAAGCCCGCGACCACGATAAACGCCAGCGCGACGCCAAGGCCCACCATTGGGCGGGACACATATTGAGTGCCAGCTTCCAGATGAGAGATACGGTGCAGATCGCGGTCCAGAGCGGACCATTGTTTACCGTGTTTAGGCGCAGCCATGATGGAATCCCCAAGATATTCGCAGTCACGGCTAAAGGCATGTCCAGCGCATTTCAACGGCGCAGTCACATTTCTGTCGTAAAAGTTAAGATTTATTGCGGGAAGGAAACGCTAGGAAGACCTAAAAGTCGCGCAGCAACGCTTGCAGTTCTGGTTCGTTCACCATCTCCGCGGCCTCTTCGGGCCGCACCCACTTGCGAGTCCGCTCGTCGGCTTCGGGGAATTGGTCTTCGAGGTGCGTCACATGCGCCTCATAGACTTTGACTTCTACCGGAATTTCTAAGCCCGAATCCAAACGCTTGTCATAGCCGTAGCTGCCCACAGGGCTGGTGTCCATATTGGCCTGACGAACGCCGGCCTCTTCCCAGGCTTCCTGCAGTGCGGAGCCGGGAGCGTCTTTGCCGTCAATTGGCCAACCTTTCGGAAGGACCCAGCGGCCTGTGTCCCGCGAGGTGACTAGCAAAACTTCTTGAACGGGACCTGTTTCACGCAAACACAAAGCGGCGACCTGCAACCGCCGGGGGCGACGCAGCAGCGGGACAAGCACGCTGTCAAAAGCTTTTCTAAGTGCGCTGGGCATGGTGTGGTCAGTCTGCTCGGTCTTGTTGTTCTGTTTTTGTAGTCTTGATTGATTAAGAATGTATATACGTACGATATGCGCTCGCGTCAAGGTGGGCAGGTTTTTCAAGGGTTTCGTCGTTTTGCGCGCAATGTCGGATCGGCCTGTGTCGGGTCTTCTGGCCAAGGGTGTTTGGGGTAGCGTCCGCGCATGTCTTTGCGCACATCCGCATAGGAGCTGGCCCAAAACCCTGGGATGTCCATGGTGGTTTGCACCGGTTTCTGCCCCGGAGAGAGCAGGGTGACCCGCAATGGCGTGCGGCCCACCATTGGATGGCTGGTTTGGCCAAACATCTCTTGTAGGCGCAGCGTTATCTCCGGGGTTTCGCCGGAGTAGTCGATCGGGATCTTGCGGTTGAGCGGCGTGGTGAAATGCGCAGGCGCGAGGCGGTCAACCAGCTGCATCTGCGGCCAGTCAAGGCGGGTGCGAAGGGCTTCTAACAGGTCAAATTTTTTCCAATGATCTGCGGTTTTCACGCCAGACAGATGTGGCAATAGCCAGTCTTCAATCGAGACCATCAACCCTTCGGGTGTCATCTCCGGCAAGTCGTGACCCGCGGTGCGGATCAGCTCGACACGCGCCACGAAACGGTGTGCAGCAGGAGAAAGCGAGATGCCAAGATCACGCACGCCGTCCAGCATAGCCGCGGCTATGGCGTTATCCGGCGCGTCTTTCCAGATGCGGTCATCCAGCGCGATAGCGCCAAGGCGTTCTTGGCGTCGGGCAATGACACGCCGTTCCCGTTTGGACCACGTACAAGTGTCAGTCCATTGGATGTGTTCGCTAAACAGATCGCGAAGTTGGGCTTCTGAAATCTGGATGGCTTGGCGGATGCGGGCTTCGCGCGGGTTACCGTCAGTGTCTGTCACAACGATCAGGCGAGCATTTGCCATTGGGTCGCCATCGTCCAAAATGGCGCCTTTGCCACCGGAAAGCACGAAACGCGGCGTGTCGCCTTTGCGGCGCAGACCAATGCGGTCGGGGTAGGCCAGTGCCGCCATTTCTTCCGGGGCGAGGCTGTCTGCGCGCAGATCTCTTGTGGATTGGCGCAGGCGCTTGGCTTCGCTGCGGAGCGTTGCAAGGGTGGCGCGGTTTACGCCATAGGGGCGGCGGTTAATGAACGTCTGTAGTTCGTTAAGCGCTTCGAGCCGCAGGGCAAGGTCGACCGGCGCGCCCCGGCTAAGCGGATCGCGTGCCGCCAACAGGGCAGCGACGGGCGCAGCCTGCGGGCCCGCGACGGCCATCATATGCGCGAGACGCGGATGCAGGGGCAAAGTGGCAAGGGCTTTACCGTGCGGGGTTATGCGATTGTTGCTGTCCAGCGCACCGAGCATTCGCAGCACAGTTTGCGCTTCGGAAAAACTTCCTCGGTTGGGAGGCGTCAGAAAGGCGAGGTCGTCCGGTGTTGCGCCCCACAGCGCCAACTCAAGCGCCAGACCCGTGAGGTCGGCGGCCTCGATCTCGGCTGGGGGGAAGGGCAGCAGGCCGCCTTCTTCGCCTTTGGTCCACAAGCGGTAGCAGATGCCTTCGGCGACACGACCGGCGCGACCTTGGCGTTGGGTGGCTTCGGCGCGGGTGACGCGCTCTGTTACAAGACGCGACATTCCAGAGCCCGGATCAAAGCGCGCGCGGCGGGCGCGGCCGGCATCCACAACGACGCGAACGTCCTGAATGGTGAGCGAGGTTTCGGCAATCGACGTGGCCAGCACCACTTTGCGGCCTTTCTCAGCAGGGCGGATCGCGGCTTGCTGATCTTTGAACGGCATGGCGCCGAACAGGGGATGCAGGGTGCAGTCAGGCGGCAGGCGCAGGGCAGATTGGGTGCGGCGGATTTCGCCTTCGCCCGGGAGGAATACCAGAACGCCGCCGTCGGTTTCGGCAACAGCGTGTTCAACAAGGCGGGCGGTGGCCTCTTCCAATCGCTCGGTTTTGACCAGCGGGCGGTCGCGCCAACGGGTTTTCACCGGAAAGGCGCGGCCCTGTGAGGTGATGACCGGCACGTTGCCCATCAGCTCGGCAACGGGTTCGGCGTCAAGCGTCGCGGACATGGCCACAAGGATCAGGTCATCGCGCAGGGCGTCCGCGATCTCAAGGCACAGAGCGAGGCCAAGATCGGCGTTCAGGCTGCGTTCGTGGAATTCGTCAAAGATCACCGCGCCGATGCCTGAAAGCTCGGCGTCTGATTGGATCATGCGGGTGAGAATGCCCTCGGTCACCACTTCGATGCGGGTGGATTTGCCAACTTTGCTGTCGCCGCGCACGCGGTACCCGACAGTTTCACCGGCTTTCTCTCCCAACGTTTGTGCCATACGCTCAGCTGCTGCGCGGGCGGCGAGGCGGCGTGGCTCCAGCATAAGAATGCGGCCTTTGGTGAGGCCTGCCTCGAGCATCGCAAGCGGCACAACAGTGGTTTTGCCAGCGCCGGGAGGGGCTTGCAGCACGGCGCGATTGTGTGTCCGCAAGGCGGAGAGCAGCGGGTCAAGCGCGTCGTGGATCGGCAAGGTGGTCATGCCTGCGTTATCAGGCAGGACGCGGGCGGCGTCCAGTGGCGAGATCGGTCGGAATCAGTCTTTGCGGAACAGTTTGGCCTTGCCGTGGCGCGATGTCAGGTGAATTTCGGAGGCCTGCCATGTGCCTTGGACACGCGCATAGGTGATAGACAGCGGTGAGGTTTTGAGCTCGGCCAACTCTTCGGCGGAATAGCCGCCGATGCGATCGTAGGTGCCGGAACAGGTGACTTTGGCGGCGTCACCGTCACGGTTTTTCAGGGTGATGCGAACAAGGCGTGTGCCGTCAAACTGGGTTTGGTCAAACTGGCACAGCGTGCCGTCTGTCTGGCTGCGCAGTGTCAGCCACATCATCGTCATCGGGTCGATCGCGCCCTGTTTTGCAGCATCAGAGATCGGGGTTTCGGGATCCTGCGCGCCCGCAGTTTTGGTGGGCAGTCCGTTGGAGAACCGCAATTTGGTTTCCGACACTCGTCGACCGGTGTCGATGGCGCCGTCGTAGGCGGTTGGCACCAATTGGTCCTGCCGCACACGACCATTGGCGGAAATCTCGAACCGGATACGTTTGAGAACCCCAGCCAGCCCTGTGGTTTTGAAAGCGCCGCTGCCTTTGTAGGTCGTCGCTGTTTGCGTTGTGGCAACCCGCAGCTCTCCGACTTTGAGGCCAAAGGCATGCACGGACCAAAGTTGGGTCTCGTTGGCCGCAGCTGCAGCTGGCAAGCCGAGGGTCATGCAAAGAGCGACCCGTTGTCCCAATTGGTGCAAAAGTGGTCGGTGGGCTAGACAAGAGTGTTTTGGGCGGGGCATGAACAGGGCCTAGATCATTACAGGTGACGGCATGGATATCGCAGACTTGCGTGACAGGATATTGAACCAAGAGCGTCGGGCGCTTGCAAGGGCCATCACGTTGGTTGAAAGCGCACGCGAGGATCACCGGGCGCAGGCGGCAGACTTGATAGACAGCCTGCGCGGAAGTGGACGTCAGGCGTTGCGCATTGGGCTGTCGGGCACGCCGGGGGTGGGCAAATCCACGTTTATCGAAAGCTTTGGTATGATGTTGACCGCACAGGGGCTGCGCGTTGCAGTGCTGGCGGTGGATCCAAGTTCCGCTCGCTCAGGCGGATCGATTTTAGGTGACAAAACACGGATGGAGCGGCTGAGCCGAGACAAAAACGCCTTCATTCGCCCGTCACCTAGCCAGACCCATTTGGGCGGTGTCGCGCGACGTACGCGCGAAGCTGTGGCGCTTTGTGAAGCTGCCGGTTTTGACGTTGTGTTGATCGAAACGGTGGGTGTGGGGCAATCCGAGACTGTGGTGGCAGAGATGTCGGACCTGTTCTTGTTGCTGTTGGCGCCCGCGGGTGGCGACGAATTGCAGGGGGTGAAGCGCGGCATTATGGAAATGGCCGACCTGATCTTGGTGAACAAAGCGGACGGCGATTTGAAATCTGCGGCCATGCGCACCTGCGCGGATTATTCCGGTGCCTTGCGCCTTTTGCGCAAACGCCCGCAGGATCCGGAAGAGTTTCCCAAGGCGATGACGGTTTCAGCTTTGCAGGAAGACGGCCTGTCAAAGACGTGGGAAGAAATGCGCACGCTGACCGAGTGGCGCAAAGAGGCCGGACATTGGGCCACGCGGCGGGCCGATCAGGCGCAGTATTGGTTTCATGAAGAGTTGCGACAGGCGTTGTTGGCGCAATTGCAGACAAAAGACGCGCAAGCCGTGGTAGCTGATTTGGGTCGCAGGGTTGCTGCGGGGAGCGTTGCTCCATCGGCGGCGGCGGACCAAGCATTGGCGGCACTTGGGATTACTCAAAGCTGAGGCGTTGCTTTTTAGGTGCCGCGTGGTGCGGCCGCCCTGCGCAAACGATCATTGATAGCCCGGCCTAGGCCTCTTTCTGGCACAGGTGAAACCGCGATCGGGCTGTCTCCCTCTTGGTCGAGCTTGTGTAAATGGTGAAACAGGTTGGCGGCGGCTTCGGTCAAGTCGCCGGACGGGCTTAGATTCAGCGCGGCGCCGTCGACCTTGCCAAACCCCAGTAAGCGTTCGGTTGTTTCGACCTTGATCGCGTTCAGTCGCACCGGCGCGCCGGGGGCATAGTGTGACGTCATCTGGCCCGGCGCGGTTAGGGCGTCGCCGACTTGATAGAGCGCGAGCGGTGTGCCAAGCGCGGCCTCAAGGGCTTCCTGTGGCAAGCCGCCCGGACGCAAGAGGCGTGGCGTGTCTGCGAGACCCAATATGGTGCTTTCCACCCCAACGTCGCAGGTGCCGCCATCAACCACGGCTTCGATGCGGTTCGACAAACCGGCAAGTACATGCGCGGCCTCGGTCGGGCTGATACGGCCGGAGGGATTGGCCGAGGGCGCGGCGACGGGACCGTCAAACGCGTTGAGCAAAGCCCGCGCTACCGGGTGGGCGGGGATGCGGATCGCCAAAGTCGGAAGGTCTGCCGTTACAAGCGGGGAAAGTCCGGCGCCGGGCCGCAAGGGCAGCACCAGAGTTAGCGGTCCTGGCCAGAAGGCGCTGGCAATTCGATCGGCGGTGTCATCCCAAGCGACGTAACGTTTGGCAGCTTCTACATCTGGGACATGCACAATCAAAGGGTTGAAACGCGGTCGGCCCTTGGCTTCAAAAATTCGCGCCACAGCCATATCGTTGCGCGCGTCAGCGCCAAGCCCGTATACGGTTTCGGTTGGAAAGGCCACGAGCCCGCCTTGACCGAGAATATCGGCTGCACGGGCAAATCCGGTCACATCAGGCGTGAGGGTTTCAGTTTCCAACGGGACGGCTCCTGTGACGCTGCGTTCTTCTATCATAGGGCTCTTTCGCCCCTTACCGTAAAGCGAAATGCTGCATACAAGCCGCAGCAGTTAATGCCAAGCCTGCCGGAGAATGTTATGCCGTTTCGCGCCCCTGTGACCGATTTTCAGTTCCTGTTCGACCATGTCGTCGATTTTGCCAACGTGACCGCGACCGCGCGGTTTGCTGATGCGGATCGTGAAACCACCGAAGCCATTCTGCTGGAAGCCGGTAAAATGGTCGAAGAGGTGATGGCACCATTGAACCGCGTAGGCGACCTTGAAGGCGCCCGATTGGAGAACGGCAAGGTGCGCACGTCGCCGGGATTTGGTGACGCTTATAAGCAGGTGGCAGACGGTGGCTGGATTTCAACAAGTGCCGATCCGGAATACGGCGGCATGGGCCTGCCGCATTCGATCACCACGGCTGTAAATGAGATGATGGCGTCCGGCTGTTTGGCATTGCAGTTGAACCCGTTGATGACACAGGGACAGATCGAAGCGCTGGAACATCACGCCAGTGACGAGATCAAGGCGCTTTACCTGCCCAAACTGATCTCCGGTGAATGGTCCGGCACGATGAACCTCACTGAACCTGCCGCGGGTTCGGATGTGGGGGCGTTGCAGTCCAAAGCAGTGCCAAATGGCGATGGCAGCTATGCGGTGACCGGTCAGAAAATCTATATCACATGGGGCGACAACGATTTCACCGAAAACGTTTGCCACCTTGTTTTGGCACGTTTGCCCGACGGTGTTCCCGGGACCAAAGGCATCAGCCTGTTTATGGTGCCGAAGTTCATTCCGGATGAAAACGGCAAGCCGGGCGTGGCGAATACACTGGGCGTTGTGAGCCTTGAACATAAGCTCGGCCTGCACGGCAGCCCGACTGCTGTGATGCAGTTTGATGGAGCCCAAGGTTGGCTGGTTGGCGGCGAGCACGACGGTATGAAGTCGATGTTCACCATGATGAACAACGCCCGTCTGGGTGTTGGTGGTCAGGGTATCGGCGTCGCCGAAAGCGCCTATCAGTACGCGCTGGGCTATGCGTTGGAACGCAAACAGGGCCGCACGCCGGTTGATGGCGGCACGGGTACCATTCTGGAGCACGCCGATGTGCGCCGCATGTTGGCAGGCATGAAAGCCGACATTTTTGCAGCGCGGGCCATTGAAATGGCTTGTGCGGTGGCAATCGACATGAACACCGCAACCGCTGACAAAGACTGGAAAGCCCGTGCGGCCTTCCTGACGCCGATTGCGAAGTCTTTTGGCACAGAAGTTGGCATGGATGTTGCCCAGCAGGGCGTGCAGGTGCACGGCGGGATGGGCTTTATCGAGGAAACCGGCGCCGCGCAGTTCTTGCGCGATGTGCGGGTGACTGCGATTTACGAGGGCACCAACGGTATTCAGGCGATGGACCTTGTTGGGCGCAAGTTGATGGACGGCGGCGACGCGGCTTATGCCTTGCTGGACGAAATCGAAGACTGCGCGGAGAAGGTGCGCGAAAGTATGTCCGATCTGGCAGAACCCTTGTGGCAAGCGTCCGAGACTTTGCGTGAGGCCACCGAATGGATGGTTGCGCAGACCGACATGAACGAGCGGTTCGCCGGTTCAGTACCATTCTTGATGGGTTTTGCCCGTGTGTTGGGCGGATACTTCCACTTGAAAGCGGCGATTGCAGAGGGTGGCGACGGCGCCCGCAGCAAGCTGGCTGCGTTTTATATCAAACGGTTGCTGCCTGAGCACTCTGGACTTCTGGAACACGCCATGCAGGGTGCCGCTGGAATTTATGCGCTGAGCGCGGAAGAATTGGGAGCCGCTTAATGAGCGACACAAAGGCAGCAGGTATTCGATATCCTTGGGAGACCCCGCCCGAAGTGGGAGAGGCCATCGAGGTGGCCGAAGGGGTTTTGTGGATACGGTTGCCGCTGCCGATGGCGTTGGATCATGTGAACGTTTACGCGCTGGACGAAGGGGATCACTGGACCATCATTGACACCGGTTTTGACAGCAAAAAAGGTCGCGCCATCTGGGGCGATCTTTTGGCTGGCCCGCTGGGGGGCAAGCCCGTTGGCCGGGTGATCGTGACGCACCATCATCCGGACCATGTGGGCCTTGCCGGCTGGTTTCAGACAGAGCACGGCGCCAGCCTCTGGACCACGCGCACTGCGTGGCTGTTTGCCCGTATGTTGCAGCTCGACGAGCAAGCTGTACCGCGGCAGGAAACGCTGGATTTCTACCGCAGTTGCGGCATGGACGAGGCGATCTATCAAGAGCGCGCCAGCGAGCGACCTTTCAATTTCGCCGATGTGGTGGCACCGATGCCGTTGGGCTTTAAGCGCATCAAGCAGGGCGACGTGGTTGAGATTGGCGGGCGCACGTGGGATGTGCATATCGGCAACGGCCACGCACCGGAGCACGCAACGTTCTGGAGCCGTGACGACAATTTGGTGCTGTCAGGTGATCAGATCCTGCCGTCGATCAGTTCCAACATCGGGGTTTACGCAACTGAGCCGGAGGCCGATCCGGTGGCGGATTGGCTCGAGGCATGTGAGCGCCTGTCCCTGTTGGCGCGGGATGATCAGTTGATCCTTGGCGGGCACAAGCTGCCCTTTACTGGAGCACCAACGCGGATGCGGCAGCTCATCGAGAACCACCATGGGGCTTTGAGGCGTCTGCGGGACCATCTTGATGCGCCTATGACCGCTGCGGAGTGTTTCCTGCCGCTGTTTAAGCGCAACATTGAGGGCGGGGCTTATGGCCTTGCGTTGGTCGAGGCGCTTGCGCACCTGAACCATCTTTATCATGTTGGCGAGGCGCGCCGCACAGTTCGGGAAGACGGCGCCTATTTGTGGCAACGCATCGACTGAAAAGGTCACCAACTATGAGCAACGACATCAAAACCACCGCCGAAGCCGTTGAGGCGGCGGCCCTGCCGCGCAGCCATGAGGTGCACTCCGATCCGGATGCAACCCCAGTAGAAGTGCCTGACGGCGTTGCCAAAAAGCCTGTGGCCGAAAAAAGCCCTGCGGAATGGGCCTATGAACGGCTGATCATGTATATCCAGAATTTCGAGAAGCAGCTGGATGGCGACCACGAGGTGGCGATGGGGTTCACGGGTGGTGATGCCGGAGTGCTGCGCATCGAGGGTATGGGGTTCTTTGATCCCGATATTGTGACGTTTTACGGCAGCGACAGCAGTGGCATCAAAACCCAGCTGGTGCAGCATGTGAGCCAGCTGAACGTGTTGTTGCGGGCGTTGCCGAAACCGGCGGAGCAGTCTGAAGCTGCGCGCATTGGGTTCCGGCTGGCGGATGATCTTGAGAGATCGTGACGCCTGTGCGTCAATGTCGTGGTGACAGGGCCACGTGAATCGGGTATCCAGCCAGAAATGGAAACGATCAGGGCGCCTGATCAGAGGGAAAGAAGGCTTGGGCACGCCCCGGGCTAGCGAACAAGAGGGAACGCGACTATGGCGGAACATGAACACGGCACGATGGACACCAAAGTTCAGGAAAAGACCTTTGAGGGCTTCGTCAAATGGTCGATCGGTGTGGCCGCTGTGTCGATTGCCGCGCTGATCTTTATGGCTCTGGTCAACAGCTGATTGCGGGTCCAAGCGTCATGAAATCGGTGTTGCGTATGTGTGCCGTGGTTGCGGCTGTTGTGTCCGTGTCGGCTTGTACTGTGCGCAATCCGGTCAAGGAAAACTCTCCTGATGCAGAGGTCCTGGCAGCGCGTTATGTGCATGACGGGCCAGCCCGATTGACGCTTTATACCATGCGCTCCAACCGCAACGGGTCTGGCGCACACACGTCGCTGTTGATCAACGGATCGGAGCGGGTTGCGTTTGATCCGGCCGGCTCGTTTCGCAAGGACGGGGCGATTGTTGCGAAGAATGACGTGGTTTACGGCATGACGCCGTGGATGGTCGATCAATACACCCGGTTCCATGCGCGCGAGACTTATCATGTTGTGGTGCAGTCCCTCGATGTGAGCCCTCAGGTCGCCGAAATGGCGCTGCGTAAGGCGCAGTCGTTGGGGCCGGTGTTGGAATCGCAATGTGCCCAGTCAACGTCGCAGGTTTTACGGGCACTGCCCGGATTTGAAGACGCGCCGTCGACGCTGTTTCCGGTCAAGCTTGAAGAATACTTTGCCGCCAAGGGCGCGACCTATGAGCGTCTGTTTGAATATGACGACGATGACAAATCCAAGGTGCTCGCGGCCTTTACGCCGCAGTATGAAGACGAACCTTTGAGCCCGACGAATTGATTGTCGGCTTTTTGTCAGCTTAGAAAAAACAATCCGAGATAAAGCGTTGCGGCGCCGCAGAAAATCGCGGCCAGCACATTTTTGCTGAAGTACCCCACGCCAAGCGTGACCAGCGCCGCGGCCATACGTGCGGGATCGGGCTGACCGCCGGTGGCGGCGGGCCAAAGAACCAAAGGTGCCACAAGGCCGGGAAGCACAGCGACGGCTGTATAGCGCAAATGGCGTAGCACCCATGGCGGCATTTCACGGTCGCCAACCAGACCCAAAAACAAGAAGCGCAGGCCGAAGCTGCCAATCCCCATCGCGATGATGATGATCCAGAGGTCGGATTTATCAATCATGATGCGTCCTCGCTGCTGGTCTTGCGATCCAGCCATAGTTCCATTTGTGCACCGGTCATCATGCCGGCAACGCCCGCGACAATCAGGCCGAGGTTCCACGGCAGAAACGCAAACAGTATGGCGCAGGTCACAGACACAAAGGCGGCGGCAACATGCGCGCCGGTGCGCAGCATGGGGCCGATCATTGCGATGAAAGTGATCGGTACCGCAAAATCAAGCGCAAGTTCGGGCGGGATCGACTGACCCACCATCGCGCCGATGAGCGACCAGAGATACCAGTTCGGCAACACCGGTGTAATGACACCAAAGAAGTAGGAAGTTTTCTGCGCCAGCGTCATGGCTGGGTTCTTTTCATACTCCAACGTGCTGAGCGCGTAGCTTTGATCCACCAACGTGTAAGCTGCAAATGCGCGCCGCCAAAACGGCAGCGCGCCAAGGTGGGGCGTAAGCGAGGCCGAGTACATCGCCATGCGCAAGTTCACAGCGAGGGCAGAGGCAATCACAACGACAGTTGGTGCGTTGTCGTGCATGAGTTGCAGTGCTGTGAATTGAGCGGCACCTGCGATGACCACCGCCGAAAAGGTCATGGTTTCAAAGACGGTCAGTCCCGCCTCGGTCGCGACAACGCCAAACAGCAGCGCAAAAGGCGCAACCACGAGAATGAACGGCATTCCGTCTCGTATGCCTCGCAGATAGGTGGGGCGATCATAATAGGAGGGCATCGGGACTCGCAAAAGGGATAAGGAAACACTCAGACTGCAAAGGCGTAGCGTGGGTTAAGGGGGGATGCAATGAATGATGATTCATCTGTGGTCACTTTGGCAAAACCGGATTAGGTTTCGGTGAGCTGGAGGAGCCTATTTCATTGAGCGACCAAGAATTTTTGCAAGACTATATTGTCGCGCCAGATCCCGGTGCCGCTCGGTTGACGCGGGCAGTGACAGGACGCGATCAAGAGGGCCGTGAGACCACGATTTCAGTGGTCGAGGAGCGCCCGCTGACGATCTATTTGAACAGTCAGGAAATTGTCACCGCGATGACGATTGGCGACTATCCCGAATTTCTGGCGCTTGGGTTTTTGCTCAATCAGGGCATGGTTGCGCCTGATGATGAGGTGATAGACGTTCAGTATGACGAGGAACTTGAGGTGGTCGTAGTGCGCACCGCGACCGAGACCAACCACGAGGAAAAGCTTGCCAAGAAAACCCGCACCAGCGGTTGCGCTGTGGGCACTGTCTTTGGTGACATGATGGAGGGGCTGGCTGGCGTTGTGTTGCCGCCGACGCAGGTGCGCACCTCGGACCTTTACGCGTTGGCCCACAAGATCAACCGCACCCCGTCGCTTTATCTCGAAGCCGGGGCCATCCATGGCACGGTGCTGTGCCAAGGCGCGCGACCGCTGGTCTATATGGAAGACGTCGGGCGGCACAACGCTGTCGATAAAATCGCGGGCTGGATGTTTCAGGAAGGCGTGCGGGCGGACGACAAGGTGCTGTACACGACAGGGCGTCTGACCAGTGAGATGGTCATCAAGACTGCGATGATGGGCATTCCGGTGCTGGTGTCGCGCTCTGGATTTACGGCATGGGGTGTGGAAATCGCACAGCAGGTCGGCCTGACGCTGATAGGCCGGATGCGCGGGCAGCGGTTTGTTTGTTTGAGCGGCGAGGACCGGCTGCTGCGGGATGTTGACCCGAAGAGCGTCGGCGATGAAGACAAAAAACACCGGCGCAAAGGGGCGGGGACGTGACGTTTGAATTTGAGCAGAGTGGGCCGGTGGATGCTAAGGTAATGGCGCGGGCGATAAAGGGTTGCCCTAAGAAGCACGGCAGTCTCCGATCAAGAATCGTGAGTTTTGCGCTGGGATCATTCCTTGCAGCAGTCTTGGGTGTAGGTGGTATCGCGATTGCGATTGGTGTCGCTTTCAAGGTCGGTTATGGGCAAATTGCACGTGACATGCCTGTCGTTTTTGGCGGCTTGTTCTTGGCGCTCCTATTATGGAAATTGGCGTTTGCGTATAATTTTCGAGTTCACGTCGGTGCCCTATTGAAGTCGCCAATATACTCCGGAAACACACGGTTTTCCTTCGGCAAAGAGGGTTTGTCGATGGCAACCGACAACGCCAAATGGGAGGTTAAATGGCCTGCTGTGACCGGTTTCAAGGCTACAGCGGACGGCTTTTTCTTCTACTCGGGCGCTTTTGTTTATGTCCTGCCTTCAACAGCTTTTGGCAATGCGGATCGGGATACTTTTGTCGGCGCCATCAATGAGCGGAGAGCTGCCGCATGAAACAACCTCTCGGTGTGATACTTGCGGGCGGACAGGCCACGCGCATGGGCGGGGGCGACAAGGGACGCTTGATGCTTGGCGATCGCTCGATCTTGTCGCATGTGATTGAGCGGCTGGAGCCGCAAGTGGCGGGGCTGGCGCTTAACGCCAATGGCGATGCCACGCGGTTTGGCGATCTGGGTTTACCGGTGATCGCAGATGATCTGGACGGGTTTGCGGGACCGCTGGCGGGTGTTCTGGCGGGGTTGGATTGGGCGGCGGAACAGGGGGCAGAGACAATTGTCACGGCAGCTGCCGACACGCCTTTTTTTCCTTGTGATCTTGTGCCGCGCCTATTGATGGCAACAGATGAAATGGAGCATCGTCTGGCGTTGGCGGCAACGCCGCGTGGCGCAGGTGAGGCAACCAAATCCATGTCCCGATCCGGCCTGATCCGGCACCCAACTTTTGGCCTTTGGCCGGTGGCTTTGCGTCATGACTTGCGGGCAGCGCTTGACGGCGGCCTGCGCAAAGTGGTGCTTTGGACCGACCCGCACGGCGGGCGTTTGGCGGAGTTTCCCACGGAGGGTGGCAATCCGTTTTTTAATGTGAATACCGCCGAAGACCTGGAAACGGCACGGCGCATGGTGGGGGCAGTATGACTCAGAGAATTTACGGCGTTGTGGGGTGGAAGAACGCTGGCAAGACAGGGTTGATGGAGCGGCTTGTGTCCGAAATCACCGGGCGTGGATATTCGGTTTCGACCGTAAAACATGCGCACCACACCTTTGACGTGGATCAGCCGGGCAAGGACAGCCACCGGCACCGCACAGCAGGCGCGCGCGAAGTTCTTTTGGCCTCAGGCGCGCGATGGGCGCTGATGCATGAGCTGGCCAAAGAGGAAGAGCCGCCACTGGAGTTGTTGCTGTCAAAGCTGGCACCGGTCGATTTGGTTTTGGTAGAGGGATACAAGCGCGATGCGCATCCCAAAGTGGAAGCGTTTCGGGCTGAGACCGGCAATCCTTTGATCGCGCCCGATGATCCAACCATTCGCGCCATTGCAGCAGATGAACCGGTCATTAGTGACCGCGTGGTGTTTGATTTGAACGACACATCGGTGATCGCTGATTTTGTGCTTTCGGAAGTGGGATTGATACCGACACCGGCAGGGGCCCTCTAAGATGTCTGATCCGCTCAAGCCGCCCCCATTGACCGACGATTGTTTTGCTTTGCCGGCCGGCACCCATTGGACGCCGGTAGCAGAGGCGCATGCCATGCTAAAAGATCGTTTGTCCGTGGTGGTGGGTACAGAGACTGTTGCGTTACACGCGGCTTTGGATCGGGTTCTGGCGCAGAATGTCACGGCCCGGCGGGCCAATCCGCCGGAGGCCAACTCTGCGGTGGACGGGTATGGGCTGCGCCATGCGGACACGGGCGATGGACCCCAGACAATGTCGCTGGCGGCCGGACGTTCGGCGGCTGGCGCGCCATTTCAAGGCACGCTCGCGGACGGTCAAGCGGTGCGTATTTTGACAGGGGCCACAATTCCCGACGGTGTGGACACGGTGATCTTGCAAGAGGACGTGACCACAGATGCGTCCCGGATTGCGTTTCACGGCTCTCTCAAGCGCGGTGCCAACGTTCGGCGAGCCGGGGAAGACGTTGATGCGGGGGATGTGATTTTGGCCGCAGGGCGGCGAATTGCGCCTGCGGATCTGGCGTTGGCGGCGGCGACGGGGGTGTCGGAGTTACCCGTGCGAAACCATTTGCGGGTGGCTGTGCTTTCGACGGGTGACGAGTTGGCCCAGCCGGGAGAGGCCGCGCGCTCGGATCAGATATATGATGCCAATCGGCCGATGTTGCTTGCTATGATAGAGCGGTTTGGCTTTGAAGCGGTCGATGCGGGGCGGGCGCCGGATGATCGGGCTGAGCTCAAACGCATGTTGGATAGGGCGGCTGAGGCGGCAGATTTGATCCTTACTTCAGGCGGGGCCTCAGCGGGGGATGAGGATCATTTGTCGGCATTGCTGAACGAAAGCGGCGCCATGACGATGTGGCGACTTGCGATCAAGCCGGGGCGACCGCTTGCATTGGGGATGTGGCGTGGAAAACCGGTGTTTGGCCTGCCGGGAAATCCGGTGGCGGCCATGGTGTGCTCGTTGATCTTTGCGCGTCCGGCAATGGGTGCGTTGGCCGGTGAGGGGTGGCAATTGCCGGACCCGATGATGGTGCCGGCCAATTTCACCAAAGGCAAAAGACCGGGACGGCGAGAGTATCTGCGTGCGCGCTTGCGCGATGGCAAGGCAGAGGTTTTTTCCTCGGAAGGGTCAGGTCGGATAAGCGGGTTGAGCTGGGCAGAGGGTCTGGTCGAATTGCCGGACGGCGCTTGCGAAGTAGCCCCCGGAACGGAGGTCGCATTTTACAGCTACGCCGCCTTTGGACTCTAGATCAGGCCAATAGCAGCGCATTACCCTCGGTAGTGTGGCTTGGCTAAAATTTTCGCAAAAAGTGTGATACTCTCTCAATCTTAGACGGACCAAGCAGCGGTGCATGGTTTTTTGAATTCAAGATTGGAGGGAGGAAACAATGCCAAGAGATGAAGCCACAATATCCGAACTTGCCGGCGTTCCCACGCATTACGGTCGGTTCGACCCGCCATTTGATTATGGCAGCAAGGGAAAAGCACGTTCGTTCAAATGCCGTGATGTTCTCAAGCAAACATTGAACGACTGTTGCACGGAGCTTTTTGATGTTTGGGGTAAGGGCAAACCCAGCATAATTCTGTCCGCAGGCACACTGGGAGACGGTGAAAATGCCCATGGGAAGGGGTATGCTTTTGATCTGGATGGGTTTTTTTGGGGCGACGAGCGTTTCATGATGGATGAATACGCGAAGGACAGGCGGTTTTATAACGGCATCAATGCGCAGTTGTTTCTCTATTTTCCGCAAGTGCTGAGTTTTCACTATCCCCGCCACCACGATCATTTTCACATGGATTTCAATTCTTCCAAACGGTTTCGCTCGGCGTCCAATGCGCAGATGTTCTTTGTTCAGTCAGCCTTGGTCTACATCTACGAACAGAATATTGGCAAAACCGGGAACGATGGTGACGGCGTGGATGGGATTTATGGAGATGACACCAAAAAAGGCATCACCGCAGCGCTAAAGGACACTGGGCTTTGGGGACAAGGCGGATTGTCCAAGCCAGAGGTTTGGGCCAAATTCCTCACCATGACCAGAGATCTGGCGTTTGGCTAGGGGAGCGGTTTTTAGTCGAAAATCCCTGCCACGCGGCCCAGGAGCATGAAGGCATGCGCCGTGCGCGTGTCGGCAAGCGCTGCGATTTCGGCGTCGGTTGCGGTTTCCTCGAACTCGACAAAACTGGTGTCAAACCGGCGCAGGAAGTGGTGCGCTGCATCGCGAAAAATCGGGTCCTGCTTCATGCGGCCCGCCGCAAGCGCGAGAGAGCTGCGGTCACGCACGCCTCCCAATGCAGCAATTGCGCGGCCGCGTTCGCCGGCGGCGAAGTGGCGCCAGATTTCGGGACGCGCCAGATCGGGGCGCAGGTCGTCCATATAGATGCCATCCTGACTGAGCAGGGTCAGAATGTCTTGGCTGGCTTGGATGAGATGCGCGGCCTTACGGTCTTTGAGAGCCATGCGCAGCGCGGCAAAACCTTCTGCGTCGTCCGGGTTCTCAGGGAAATTTAGCGCCGTGATGAAGTCGGCGCGCGACAGAGGTGGGCCAAGTTCCTCAGCAGGGGTGCCGAGTTCCAAAAGCCCCTGATTTTCAATCTGGTCGGAAGTTGGCGCTTCGGCGGATTTGCGAATGCCACCTTCGCGTTCGCGGCTTGTTGAAAACGTTGCCAGTGCGGATTCTGTTTTGCGGGTTGCGGCCGCGATTTCGTCTAGTTTTTGGGTCACGGAATTCTCTGCGTTCATCTGGACCTGAGCACCCTGAGATTGCGCCACATAGGTGCGCCGCATCCCGTCAATTGCAGCCTGTAGGCGCGCACTTTCCTCGCGCACGACCCGCGCCGAACGCGCGGCTGTGGCCGCAACCCAAATCATGGCAACAGGCATGAAAATCGCCAGCAACGTCATGATGAAACGCAGGTTGTCCACTTTGCCAAACGCGTCGGTGTCCAGCACAAGAAAGAAAACAACAGCGCCTGCAAGCCAGACGAAGCTGAGGGCAACCGCGATCACCTCGACACCGGTCACGCTTGGAGCGTGTGGCTTGTCATAGATGCCCAGCGGGGTCGATTTGCTGTCGTTTTCGTCCGTCATCTTTTGCTGACCGTTTGACTGGCTCATTTGAAAGTGATGCTCAGAACTTCGTAGCTTTTTTCGCCGCCGGGTGTGCGCACCTCGACGCTGTCACCTTCGTCTTTGCCTATCAAAGAACGGGCAATGGGTGACTTGATGTTGAGCAGACCTTTTTCGACATTGGCTTCGTGTTCGCCCACGATTTGCCAGGTCTTCTCCTCGTCGGTGTCTTCATCAACGAGCGTCACGGTGGCGCCAAATTTGATGGCGCCGGAAAGAGTCGTCGGGTCAATAACCTCTGCCAAACCAATCACGCCCTCGAGTTCCTTGACGCGCCCTTCGATAAAACCCTGCTTTTCACGCGCGGAATGATACTCTGCGTTCTCTTTGAGGTCGCCGAGTTCACGCGCTGTGGCAATCGCCTCGATAATTGCGGGGCGTTCCACGGATTTGAGTTGCTTCAATTCCGCTTCGAGCGCCGTGTAGCCGGCGCGGGTCATTGGTAGTTTTTCCATGGGGCGGTCCCGTTGGTCGTGGCCCTCGTATGCGAACACAAAGGCAGGTCAGTCTTAAAACACGTGGCGCAACTTGCCCTAAGGCCGTCTTGAATTGCAAGAGCAGAGCGCGTTGTTGGCCCAAATATGCTGTGGCGCAGCGAAACATGTCCTTTTAGGACGAAATGTCGTGGGGTTCTGATTGACGGAAACGTTAAACTCAGGCTAGCAGATGCGAAAGAAAATTACGCCAGCGATCCGGGAAGGGAAGCCAATGTCGGAAATCGAACGCGAAGCCATGGAATATGATGTTGTCATCGTCGGTGCGGGTCCTGCGGGCCTGTCAGCCGCGATCCGACTGAAGCAGTTGGATGCCGACCTTGATGTTGTGGTTCTGGAAAAGGGCTCCGAAGTGGGCGCGCACATCTTGTCTGGTGCCGTGCTTGACCCTTGTGGTCTGGACGCTCTGATCCCTGATTGGAAAGAAAAAGGGGCACCGCTGAACACACCGGTCACAGAAGACCACTTCTATATGTTGGGTGAAGCGGGCGAGATCCGCATCCCGAACTTCCCGATGCCGCCGCTGATGAACAACCATGGCAACTACATCGTGTCGATGGGCAATGTCTGTCGCTGGATGGCTGAGCAGGCAGAAGAGCTGGGCGTGGAAATTTTCCCCGGCATGGCGTGTTCCGAGCTGGTTTATGGCGAAAACGGCGAAGTCAAAGGCGTCGTGGCCGGTGTCTTTGGTCTGGAAGAAGATGGCACCTATGGCCCCAACACCGAGCCCGGCATGGAGCTTCACGGCAAGTATGTCTTCCTGTCCGAAGGCGTGCGTGGCTCGCTCTCCAAAGAGGTGATCGAGAAATTCGACCTGCAGGCCGGAAAAGAGCCGCAAAAGTACGGCGTTGGCATGAAGGAAATCTGGGAGATCGACCCAGCCAAGCACAAAGAGGGTTCTGTTACCCACACAATGGGCTGGCCTTTGAACTCCAACGCGGGCGGGGGGTCGTTTGTCTACCATCTTGAAAACAATCAGGTCTACGTCGGCTTTGTGGTTCACCTGAACTACAAAAACCCGCACATGTTCCCATACATGGAATTCCAGCGCTTCAAGCATCACCCGATGATTGCCGAACTGCTGGAAGGCGGCAAGCGTGTGGCCTATGGCGCGCGTGCGATCACCGAAGGCGGCTATCAGTCGATGCCGAAACTGGTGGCTCCTGGCGTGGCGCTGCTTGGCTGTTCTGCGGGTATGGTCAACGTGCCGCGCATCAAGGGCAACCACAACGCGATGCTGTCCGGTAAAGCGGCAGCGGAAGCAGCCTTTGACGCGATCAAGGCCGAGCGGTCCGGTGATGAGCTGAGCATCTACGAACTGGACGTGCGCGATGGCGCGATTGGCAAAGACCTCAAGAAGGTGCGCAACGTTAAACCGATGTGGTCCAAGTGGGGCCTGATGCCGTCGCTGGTTCTGGGTGGCTTTGACATGTGGTTCCAGACGATCTTTGGCGGGTTTTCGCTGTTTGGCACGCTGGGGCATGGCAAAAACGATGCGGAAGCAACCGAAGAAGCGTCCAAGCACAAGCCGATTGATTATCCCAAGCCCGACGGCAAGTTGAGCTTTGATCGATTGACCAACGTCAGCTTCTCGATGACCAATCATGAGGAAAGCCAACCTTGTCACTTGAAGCTGGCTGATCCTGCGGTGCCGACTGCGGTCAACCTGCCCAAATATGCAGAGCCCGCGCAGCGCTATTGCCCGGCTGGCGTGTATGAAATTGTTGAAGAAGAGGGCAGCGATCCGCGGTTTGTGGTGAACTTCCAGAACTGCGTGCACTGCAAGACTTGTGACATCAAAGATCCGAGCCAGAACATCACATGGACCACGCCACAAGGTGGTGACGGGCCGAATTACCCGAACATGTGACGGGTTTGTCGTTGGAAAGCGACATTCCGGCAGTGGCTGAGGAACATGGTTTTCGACGGCATGAAAATAAAAAGAGCTCCGAGCAGGGAAACCCGCTCGGAGCTTTTGTTTGGGTGAGGGGATGGACTGGACTTTTGCAATGCGTTGGTTTGCAAGCCCTGCCGGCAGGCCTGCAACGCGAGAGCGGCACACACAATGTTCACTTCTTGGACAACAAACCGCTCATTGCCCTTTTGGACCATTGCTAGTCTGTTGGGCGCGGACTACCTTTCGTTGGTGATTTGAACAGGGAGTTGCCCGTGGCCCATCGATTTTTCCGCTCCGTTGCCGTTTCGGCGTTGCTGGCGGCGTTTGCCGTGCCGGTAAGTGCCGAGGGAGGGGCAGGGTCTTACCTTGCAGCCCGACAGGCAAGTTATGGCAGCGATTATGCGAGTTCCGCGCGCTATTATTCTGAGGCGTTGACCAAAGATCCGTCCAACCCTGCCTTGCTGGAGAACACCGTTCTGGCGTTTTTGGCGCTGGGTCAGATGGACCGTGCGATGCCAGTGGCGCGCAAGCTGGACGGAGACGGGTTCAAAAGCCAGATCGCCGAAATGGTGATCACATCCGGCATGGTGCAGGACGGCCAGTATTCTGAACTTTTGACACGTATGGAAACGCGTGGCGTTGGGCCATTGGTGGACGGGCTTATGAAAGCTTGGGCGCATATCGGGCGCGGATCTATGTCCGAGGCGGTCGCAGCTTTTGATTCCGTGGCAACCGAACCGATGCTTGGGGGCTTTTCAGCCTATCACAAAGCTTTGGCGATGGCCTCGGTTGGCGATTTCGAAGGCGCGCAGTTGATCTTTGACAACAGTGCGGAAAACGGCCTTCAACACACGCGCCGCGGCGTGATGGCCGAGGTCGAAGTGCTGAGCCAGCTTGAGCGCAACGAAGATGCTTTGGCGTTGCTTGAGGACGTGTTCGGCGGTGATCTGGATCCGGAACTGCGCCAAATGCAGGCGGATTTGCGGGATGGAAAACAGCTGGCGTTCACCCATATTCGCGGGGCGCAGGATGGCATTGCCGAAGTGTATTACACAATTGGCAGCGCGCTTCAGGCTGAGGCCAACGCAGATTACACACTGCTGTACACCCGGATCTCCGAATTCCTGCGGTCAGATCACATCGAGGCCCTCCTTTTGAGCGCCGAGCTGTTGGAACAGCTGGGGCAGTTCGAACTGGCGTCTCAGGCTTATCGTCGTGTTCCGGCAGAGCATCCATCGTTCCACGCAGCCGAAATGGGTCGTGCCGAGGCGTTGCGCGAATCGGGAAAAGTTGACGCCGCAATTGAAGTTCTGGAGCAACTGGCGCGAAGCCAGGGGACGTTGCCCTATGTGCATTCCGCGCTGGGGGACTTACACCGGCAAGAGCGGGAGTTTGAACGCGCTGTGGCCGCTTATGACACAGCGATTGAGATTTTTGACACCTTGGAACAACAACAGTGGTTCCTGTTTTACGCCCGCGGCATTTCCCACGAACGGCTGGAGAATTGGGAGAAGTCAGAAGCGGATTTCCGGACTGCGCTTGAACTCAACCCCGAGCAGCCGCAGGTTTTGAACTACCTTGGGTACTCGCTGGTGGAAAAGCAGATCAAGCTCGACGAAGCGTTGGACATGATTGAGCGCGCTGTCGCGGCGCGGCCTGACAGCGGCTACATCGTCGACAGCCTCGGCTGGGTTCTTTTCCGTTTGGGGCGGTATGACGAAGCGGTTATTCAAATGGAACGTGCGGCGGAATTGATGCCGGTTGATCCGGTAGTGAATGACCATTTGGGCGACAGTTTTTGGGCTGTGGGACGCAAACTTGAAGCGCAGTTTCAATGGCGGCGCGCATTGAGCTTTGTGGATGAGGAAACAGCGGAAGAAGCCAAGCCAGACCGTATTCGACGCAAGCTTGAAGTTGGGCTGGATCAAGTTCTGGAGGAAGAAGGCGCCGCGCCTCTGAATGTGGACAATGGCTCAGAAGAAGGTTGAGGCCTTTGCGCCGGCCAAGATTAATCTGACATTACATGTGACAGGGCAACGGGCGGATGGGTATCATCTGCTCGATTCTCTGGTGATGTTTGCGGATGTAGGCGACAAGATTACGGTCGAAGCGGCGGATGAAACGACTGTCTCTGTGATCGGACCGATGGCTGCGGGTGTTCCGACAGATCAGCGCAACCTCGTGTTTCAAGCCGCAGAGCTACTTGGGGTGAACGCGAAGATCACGCTTGAGAAGCATCTGCCTGCTGCAGCTGGGATCGGCGGCGGTTCATCAGACGCCGCTGCCGCGCTGAGAGCCTTGACCACGCTATACAACATTCCAAATCCCTCGGTGGAAGAGATATTGAGGCTCGGTGCGGATGTGCCGGTCTGTCTTGAACCGGATTTGACCCGAATGTCAGGGATCGGAGAGAAGATCACCCGGTTGGGAACCGGGGCCGATTGGCCAATGATTTTGGTAAATCCGCGTGTGGATGTGCCAACCCCCAAGGTATTCAAAGCACTTCCGAACAAAAGTAATTCCCCAATGCCAGAGGGGTTCCCTGATTGGTTTGAAGACGATTTGGCGGTGTCTTGGCTTGCGGCGCGACGCAATGATCTGGAAGCGCCAGCAATCGCGATCGAGCCTGTGATTGGCACATGCCTGGAGGAGCTTGGCCTGAGCCAGGGGTGTTTGCTGGCACGAATGTCCGGCTCGGGTGCGACGTGCTTTGGCATCTACAAAACTGATGCACTCCGCGATCAGGCATTGGCACAGTTGCGCCGCGATTTCCCGAAATGGTGGATTGTTCCAACCGAAGACTGCGTCGTGAAGTTTCGTTAGGCCATAAGCGCGATCAGTTCAGGCGTGCCACCACGTAGTCGGCAATGTCGCTTAGCAAATCGCGGATTTCGTGAGCCGGCAACGAGGAAATCGCTGATTTGGCTCTTTCAGCCCAGACCAAAGCATCGTCCCGTGTTGCTGAAAGCGTGCCGTACTTCGCCATCAGGGCCAACGCATGGTCCAAGTCACCGTCGTCCTGACGTCCTTTTTCGATGGTGCGCACCCAAAAGTCTCGTTCTTCGCTGGTGGCCTGCGCCACAGCTTTGATCACCGGTAAAGTCAATTTGCGCTCGCGGAAATCGTCGCCGACATTTTTTCCGGTTTGGTTGCTATCCCCTTGGTAATCCAGCAAGTCATCCGCAATCTGAAACGCGATACCAAGTGCGTCGCCATAGTCAAAAAGCGCCTGTATATCGGCGGCGTTGGCTTCTGCGATCACGCCGCCAACTTCGGTTGCAGCTGAAAACAGCGCTGCGGTTTTGCCGCGCACAACTTGAAGATATACGCTTTCGTCAGTACGCAGATCGGTGGCGGCGGTCAGTTGAAGAACCTCGCCTTCGGCAATCGTTGCAGACGCGTTGGAAAGGATGCGCAGCACGTCAATGTTGTTGGTTTCCGTCATCAGCTGAAAGCTGCGTGAAAACAAATAGTCGCCAACCAACACCGAACTTTTGTTGTCCCACAACAAGTTGGCAGTGGGGCGCCCGCGACGCTTGTCGCTTTCATCGACAACATCGTCATGCAGAAGCGTCGCTGTGTGAATGAACTCAACCGTGGCGGCAAGGTGCACATGGTAAGGACCGTCGTAGCCACAAAGCCGCGCTGCCGCGAGTGTCAGCATGGGCCGCAAACGCTTACCGCCGGCGCCAACAAGATGCGCGGTCACCTCAGGAATGCGCGGCGCGTGCTCGGAGGCCATGCGAGTCTCGATCAGCTCGTTCACGGCGTCCATATCATCCGCCAACAGCCCGGCTAGGGCTTCGTGAGGTTTGCTTGCAGCGGTGTCCAGACTCATACGCACTATTCCCGGCTCAACTTCTTGTGGCTAGGGTCGACAAACCGTCATCCCTGCACTTACATCCCCAATATGAATGAACTTCTGCGCAGCAACGACCCGACGATCATCGCTTTTGCCTCCGCTCTTCTCCGAGGAGAGGGTATAGACTGCTTTGAAATGGACGTAAATATGAGCGTGCTGGAAGGCAGCATTGGCATTTTGCCGCGCCGCCTGATGGTGCGCACAGCGGATTTGCCAGAGGCCGAAATTGTGATGACCGACAACGGGATTGCCTTGGGGCGGGGCCTGTGACGGACGCTGTCACAGAAAATGCATTCCTTGGCGGGCAATTGTCCCTTGTCCAGCCGAAAAAGGGCTATCGCGCAGGCGTGGATCCTGTGTTGCTTGCGGCTTCGGTGCCCGCAAAATCCGGTCAATCTGTGTTGGAACTCGGATGTGGTATTGGCGCGGCGTCGTTCTGTTTGGCCGCACGGGTGCCGGGGCTGCAGCTCGCGGCCATCGAAATTCAGCCCCGATACGCCGAATTGGCGCGTGAGAATGCGGCCCGCAACGGCATTGAGATCGACATTTTTGACGGCGATCTGCTGGCTTTGCCGGAGCCATTGCGTCAAATTCAATTTGACCATGTGATTGCCAATCCCCCGTATTTTGATCGAGAGGCCAGCACAGCGGCTGTTGACTTGGGTCGAGAGGTGGCAATGGGCGAAGCGACGCCGCTGGCCGATTGGGTCACAACCGCCGCCCGCCGCCTTCGGCAGGGGGGCTATGCCAGCTTTATTCATCGAACCGAGCGTTTGCCGGATCTTCTGTCAGCGATGTCCGGGCTGTTGGGGTCTGTGCAAGTGGCGCCTTTGCAGGCCCGCGAGGGTCGGGCGTCCGGGTTGGTTCTAGTGCGGGGTCGCAAAGGCGGGCGCGCGGATTTTAGGCTGCACGCACCGATTTTGATGCATCTCGGAGCGCGGCACGAGGCGGATGGTGAAAGCTATACACCGCAGATTCGCGCTGTTTTGCGAGACGGTGCGCCGTTGCCGTTCGAAACCTCCGCCAAAACCATCTGAAAATGTCAGTTTGGCTGCACAATAAGCCAGCGGTCATGACACGCGCAGGAATTTTAAAACGATTCCAGAGAGGTGTAGGTTTTGTAGCATTGAAACAGAATTACGACAGATCGCGCGGAGGGCGGCAATAAAGTGCCGTTGTTGCAAAAGCGGCGAAAGTCGCGCGTGACAGGCTGAGAAATCTGTGCTGCAATCAACAGACGGTTTTTTGTTTGATAGGAGAGACACCATGAGCGTAAGCGCGCACCTGGAAGAGCTGAAACGCAAGCACGAAACGCTTTCTGAGCAAGTCGAAGCAGAGCAGCGTTCGCCTGGGTCCAGTGATCATGAGATCGCTGAAATGAAAAAGCAAAAGCTGAAACTCAAAGAAGAGATCAACCGACTTTCTGCCTAAAACGATCTGCCGCGCTCGGAGTTAGCCATCAGATTTCAAGCTGGCGAGCGCGGCACATACCGCTCCGGCGGTGATAAGAAGCGCAGCCACCGCGAGTTTCCAACTTGGCGCGGCAATACCGGCAGCCACCAACGCAAGCGTCGACAGTAGGGGCGCCGAATAAGACGCGGTCCCCAAGAGCTGAATGTCACCGCGTTTCACGCCGATATCCCACACATAGAATGCCAGCCCGACGGGGCCGAGCCCAAGGGCTACTGTCGAAGTCCAGCCCAGCATTCCGGCGGGCCAAACAGTGTCTTCGAGGGCAAAATGGAGTCCTGCAGACAAGACGGCTGAGGCCAGGCAAAAGACGATGACCGAAGCAGTTGGCACGTCGCCGAAGCGGCGTGATCCAACAGAGTATGTCGACCACATCAGCGCGCAAGCTGCGGCCAACATGTAACCCTTGGCGTGCGCAGGATCGAAACCCGAACTGCCGCCGAGGATGATCAGGGCGGCACCTGACAGCCCCAGGCAGGCGCCGATAAGGTGGCCTCCGCGTAGGCGTTCGCCGGGCAATAGTCCGGAAAACAAAACGATCAAAAGCGGCCAGAGATAGGCAATTAGTCCAGCCTCGGCAGCAGGGGCATTGCGCAGGGCGCTGAAGTACAGCGCGTGGTAGCCGAAAAGACCGATGGTTCCGAATACATAGACATGCCAAGGCACGCGGCGCAGCGCAGACAAATTCCCAGTGATCAGGCCCCAAATGACGCCAAGCCCACCGCCAATGGCAAAGCAGAGCGCATTCAAAAGCAGCGGCGGTGTTGGCGCGCTGCCTACGGTAAACAGGGCCAAAAGCGCCCAAAGAAGGATGGCGATAAAGCCCACATATGTGGCGCGGGAACGTGTCATGCGGGGGGGATGTCCTCGATAGGCGTCAGCGTCAGAGCTTCGGTGATATGCGCGGTTTTTTCAATTTCTTCCAGTATCCAATTTCTAAAAGCGGCAATGTGGGGACGATCTTGTGTGCCGATTTGGCACAAAAACCGGAACCGTGCCTGTAATGTGATCGCTTGCTTGAAGGGCGCGACAAGGCGGCCTTCGTGGATGTCTTTAACCACCAAGGCGCGGCGCCCAAGCGCGACGCCGGCACCCGCGAGGGCGGCGTCGATAGAGTGGTCGGCACCCGTGAAGCGAGGACCGTGGGATGTGTCCAACTCAATCCCCATCAAAAGGGCCCAAGCCGACCAATCGGCGCGCGGGCTTAGGAAGCTTATGGAATCGTCATGGATCAGGGTCGCATTGGCGAGCGACTGGGGCGTGGTGAAGGATTTTGCAAGTTCGGGGGTCATTACCGGTACAACCCACTCCCGCGCCAACGGATAGGTCCATAGTCCGGCGGCGTCTTTTTCAAGACCAAAACGGATGGCCACATCGACCTCATCTCTGGCAAAATCCACGTTGCGGAGGGATGCGGAGAAACGCAGGTCAATTTCCGGGTGCGCGCGGGCAAATTCGAAGAACCTCGGGGCAAGCCATTTTGCCGTAAAACCTGGTCCCGCAGTGACCATAAGTGTGGCGTCATCCAAAAGACGTTGGACCGTGCGCCAAGCCGCATTCAGGGACTGAAAACCGTCTTGCACGCCCGGTGCCAAAGCTGAGCCTGCCTCAGTCAAGGAAACTGCCCGATTGAGTCGATGAAACAGAGGTGCCCCCAAATGCTCTTCGAGGGACTTGATTTGGTACGAAAGCGCCGCCGGGGTGACGAACAGTTCCTCTGCTGCCTTGGCAAAAGACATATGACGTGCAGCAGCCTCAAAGGCGCGCAGGGCGGTGAGTGGTGGGAGGCGGTCTGACATGCAATCAGTTAAATACAGCTTAACTGAAGATGTCAAAACTCTCGTTTGTACCTTTGCTTGTTGGGCGACATATTGATTGCAGTTAAGAAACGCTGGAATCATCCAGACCACACAGAGCCCAAGGAGGCGCATCATGATCGAAACAGCCGCAAACGCCCGCATCGCCAAAGCCATGCAAGACGCCCACGCCGAGCGCAGCCGCGCATTTGTCGGCATGTTCAAGTGGTTGTTTGGAAAATCCGAAACACCGCTGGCCGATTTCGGTCTTACGGTGCCGTCCCGCTGAGCAAGTTTGCACTTACGGGACCACGAAAAAGGGCCGGTCATAAGACCGGCCCTTGTTGTATTGATTTGGCTCAGACTTCAGACGAAGAACTGGCCGCCGTTTGCTGAAATGGTCGAACCGTTGATAAAGCCTGCGTCGTCGGAGGCGAGGAATGTCACGCAGCGCGCGATTTCTTCGGGTTCACCCAGACGGCCGGTCGGGATCTGACCGATGATGGACTCGCGTACTTTCTCCGGCACCGCCATGACCATTTCGGTAGCGATATAGCCGGGGCAAATGGCGTTGGCAGTGATGCCCGCGCGCGCGCCTTCTTGGGCCAGAGATTTCACGATGCCCAGATCGCCGGCTTTGGTTGCCGCGTAGTTTGTTTGGGCAAACTGACCCTTTTGACCATTGATCGAGGAAATCACGATGATACGGCCGAACTTGCGCTCACGCATGCCGGGCCAGATCGGGTGAACTGTGTTGAATACACCGGTCAGATTGGTGTCGATGACTTCGTGCCATTGCTCGGGCGTCATTTTGTGGAATGGAGCATCGCGGGTGATGCCGGCGTTGGCAACAACAACGTCAATCGGGCCAAGGTCGGCTTCGACTTGTGCTAGGCCGGCTTTGGAGGCCTCATAATCAGCGACGTTCCATTTATAGGTTTTGATACCGGTGGCTTCGGTAAAGGCCGCAGCCTTTTCGTCGTTGCCGGCATAGGTTGCAGCAACGTCATAGCCTTCGGCTTTGAGTGCTTTGGAAATGGCTTCACCGATACCGCGGCTGCCGCCGGTGACAAGTGCTACTCTGGCCATGTGTGTTCCTCCAATAAGTCCAGTGGTCTGGTAATTCTGTTACGATCTATAAACATGTTACGCAACATAATTGCGTGATGAATTGCCGCACTGCAGATATTTTTTTGCTGCTTGTGCGAAAAAACCTCCCAAAACAACAAAGGGGCACCAAGATGGGCGCCCCTTTGCAGAATTAAATGCCGGGCGCCGAGTTAGGGACGCTCAAGGCACATGGCCACACCCATGCCGCCGCCAATGCAAAGCGTTGCGAGACCTTTTTTGGCATCGCGGCGCTGCATTTCAAACAGCAGAGTGTTCAGGATGCGTGCGCCGGATGCGCCGATCGGGTGACCGATGGCAATCGCGCCGCCGTTCACATTCACAACCGCCGGATCCCAGCCCATGTCCTTGTTCACGGCACAAGCCTGTGCGGCGAAAGCTTCGTTGGCCTCGACGAGATCGAGATCCTCGGCCTTCCAGCCGGCCTTCTCAAGTGCCTTGCGGGACGCATAGATCGGGCCTACGCCCATAATCGATGGATCCAGTCCAGCGGTGGCGTAAGACGCGATGCGAGCAAGCGGCTCGATGCCACGCTTTTCAGCGTCGTCTGCGGACATCAGGAGCGCACCAGCGGCACCGTCATTCAGACCGGAGGCATTGGCTGCGGTGACTGAGCCGTCTTTGGCAAAGGCCGGGCGCAGTTTCTGCATCGCTTCCATTGTGGCGCCGTGACGGATGTATTCGTCTTTGTCCACGATGATGTCGCCCTTGCGGGTTTTGACGGTGAAAGGGATCACTTCGTCGTCGAATTTCCCGGCCTTTTGAGCAGCTTCGGCTTTGTTTTGCGAAGCAACGGCAAATTCGTCCTGCTGTTCGCGGCTGATCTGCCATTTCTCGGCGACGTTCTCGGCGGTTTGGCCCATATGGTAACCGTTAAACGCATCCCAAAGACCGTCACGAATCATCGAATCGATGTATTTGACGTCACCCATTTTGGTGCCGGCACGCAGGTGCGCGACGTGGGGCGAAAGCGACATGTTCTCTTGGCCACCGGCGGCAACGATGTTGGCATCACCCAGTTGAATGTGCTGTGCCGCGAGAGCCACTGCGCGCAAACCGGATCCGCACACCTGGTTGATGCCCCATGCGGCACTTTCCTGGGGAAGGCCTGCATTGATGTGGGCCTGACGGGCCGGGTTCTGACCCTGACCGGCGCTGAGCACCTGACCGAGGATGGTTTCCGAGACATCGGATTTATCGACACCCGCGCGGGCCACAAGGGCTTCAAGCACTGCGGTTCCCAGATCATGGGCCGGGGTGTTGGCGAAAGAACCGCTGAAGCTGCCCACGGCGGTGCGGGCTGCGGACGCGATCACAACATTGGTCATATGGTAGTCCTCCACTTAGTGATGGCGCAGCATTGGCAAAATGCTCGGATCCATCAAGGTGCCAAAACACCTTTCCGCAACGTCAATAGCGCATTTGCCGCACTGCGGCAATGGACAGCTTGTCTCAGCCAGTAGGTGTGGAAGATGGGGGTCAGGCGACGTTGGTTTTTCTGCCCGATTTCAGCCAGGGTGGCGAAATGGTGGGCGCGCCAAACGCGAAACCTTGCAAGCAGTCAAACCCAAGTTCGTGCATTGTTACGGCATCCGTCGGGCTTTCGATACGGCTACCAACCGATATCATGTCAAAGCGTTGCGCGATTGCTGCCACGGCACCAGCAAGAACCTGATTGGCGGCATCATTGGCGATGTTGCGGCTGAAGGTGCCGTCGAGTTTTACGATATCAAAGTCGAAATCGCGGAATACACGCAGAGAGGACAAGCCTGCGCCGAAGTCATCAAGGCCAAATGAAATCCCCTTGAGTTGCAGGTCCTCCATGAAGCCGCGCACGATTTCAGGCACTTGCACCACAGATTTTTCAGAGATTTCGAGGATTAATCGTTCCGGGACCGTGCCCATTTGCGACAGGCCAGTTTGCAGCGTTTGCATCCACGGCGCGTAGCCAATAGAGCGTGCGGACATGTTGATCGACAGGCGCAGGTTGGGTTGAGACGCGAGGGTTTGCAGACCGAGTTCCAGCGCAAGGCAGTCCAACTGTCGACCCAGTTCGTTGTCTTCCACCGCGCCCATGAAATCCTTGGCGGGAATGATGCGGCCGGTTTCATCCAGCACTCGCAAGAGGCCTTCAAAATAGGCCGCATGGTTGGTGCGGCCTGATTGAACAACGGGTTGGAACGCAAGCATGACCTGTTTGTGACGGATCGCGTCGCGCACCATGTCTAATGTGGACGAATCACGCTTGTCGACCGCATAGGCCAGCGGGTTGCGCTGCTCACGGGTCATTTTAGCTTTGCGGTTTTTCTTTTTGGGGCGATCCATTACGAATCCTGCGCTGAACCAAAGGTTCTGAGCAAGATACAGGTTTAGTGGTGAAATCTTCTTTAACACTCAGCCGCATGATTTCCGGCAAACGCGGTTAGACGCTCAGGAAAATAAGGGCGTGGTTACCGATGTTGCTGCGGCGCCCGACGCTCTTCCCGGACTGGGATCAAGACGGCGCGCTCATCAAGTTGCGGGCCAGCAAAAAGGGAAACGACCTTTGCTTCCAGCTCCGACACAGCGTTTTGAACGCGGTTCATCACCTTGCGGATCATCTGTGTGGTAGCGGACATAGCGGCGCCTCCTGTCTTGGGTTTGCGAAATGAATGTATGTCTTGCCTCAGAGATGTCAAGAAAGCGCCATGGTTTATCAATCCAACTGTCGAAGATGAGGTTCTCAAGAAAAGCCTGCGGAGCCTTTATCTTCGGGATGTCGCTGCAGATGGGCCTGTTTGAGTTCTTCCGATGATTTTCGGCTGCCGTCATGGCTCCAGCCGGGAGGGGCCAAGGCATACATAAGACGTTCTCGCAGTGTGAGGCCCCGCTGGGTCATGTCACGGTAAATACCAACCCACTCGTGAAACGCGATGCGCAGTGGATTGAACGTACCGAGATTGTGAACGAGGCCGTAGTCGACCTTGTCGTCATCCTGTTCCGGCACAAAAGTGCCAAACATTTTGTCCCAGATGATGAGCACTCCGGCATAGTTGCAATCCAAATACCGTGCATTGCGCCCATGGTGCGCCCGATGATGGCTGGGGGTGTTCATCACAGCTTCTACCCAACGCGGAAACTTGTTGATGGCTTCGGTGTGAATCCAAAACTGATAGATAAGGTTAAGGCCACCGCAAAACAGCACCATCGCGGGATGAAACCCCACCAAAATCAACGGCGCGCGCACAACCATCATAAATGTAAAAGTGCCGGTCCATGTTTGGCGCAGGGCTGTCGTAAGGTTGTAGTGCTGCGAACTGTGATGATTGACGTGGCTTGCCCACACCCAGCGGATGCGGTGGCCAAACCGGTGCACCCAGTAGTACCGAAGGTCGTCCAAAACAAAGCAAATCAGCACGACCCACCAGCTAGACCCCAAATCCAAAGGTGTGATTTCCCACAGCACCATGAAGAAGCCCCAGGCAATGAACCCGAGCAGGATGCCTGAGGCCACATTGCCCGCGCCCATGATCAGAGAGGTTACCGCATCACGGGTTTCATAACGCCCGCCGCGGCCCTTGACTGCGATCCAAACAAGCTCAATCAGAATTGCGATGATGAAAAACGGCACTGCAAGTTGCACCACATCGGGATAGGTCAATTGATCGGTCATTGGGCCTCCAGAGCTTTCAGCCAGATGTCTCGGTCGGAATCATTCAAACGGACGTTGAGTGCGGAGGATCCGAAATCCGGAAAGTCGAACCGCAAACCGGTTTTGGTTTCCAGGGGGCGCGTGCCCTCGAGAATTCTGGCCACGGTGTCGTCGCCGAAGCTCCAGACAATGCCGGAGCCGCCGTCAAAAGTAATCAGAGACGCGCGGGAATCAGATGATAAATGAACGTTTGTCGCCGGTCGCTCTGGCACCTCCCGCTCCCAAGCCGCCACGGCGTCTTGACCCTCCGAGAACCGATAAGGCCCGGTTAACCCCATGAAATGCAAAATCGCCGCGATCCCGGCGATTCCGCCGACAACCAGCACAAGCAACACCTGCAAAGACATGCTGTGCGTCCTCCTCCGTTGAAATTGAAGCCTCGGAACCCGACTTTTGTCAAAGGTGGCGTGGGGTCACCCGGAGCGGTGCACCACGCGACAGATCTGTTTTGATGGGTCGGCAACGGTGGTTCGCAAATGCTGTGGTGTCTTGCGCAGAAGCTTGCGCGCTGCTTTCTCGCAGCGTCTCAGGGCTTCTTCTGCGGCTGAGTCGCGGTCGTGTTCCGCCCAGCTGAAGCCGGATGCGCCGTTGTCGCTTTGGGCAAAAGCACCATAGCGTTCCGGATCTTGAAGACGTTGATATTCGCGAAAGTCTTTGTTGCCTTGGCGAGACAATGTGAGCCCGGGCTTGGTTGGGTCATATTTTTTAGGCAGCATGCGCGCATACAGCACGCAACCAAAAGGGTTGCGCGAACTCGCTTGGCAGACGGACCTAGCGTAGTCCTCGGCCACGGCGATCGAGCTGGCGTTGTAGTAATACCCAGCGGTGTTTTCCGAAGGGTTGGCGAAAAAGGCACCGTAGAACTCTGCCTTGCGCTTGAACTGTTTGAACTCGGACTTGGCCGAACCGCGCAGTTTGAAGTCAGCGATTTCTTGTAAGCGGCTTTTCTTTTTCTGCACGTTGATGCCTTGAGCTTGGGCCGCACCAAAAACCGAACTCAAAACAAAAATGGCGAGGGTCAAAACAAGGGTGATACGAAGGGGCGGCAGCCGGCGATTTTTCATGACGTCAAGGTGCCCGCCTTCAGGCAATTAGTGCGTGTTCATCTCAAATAGCGCAGAAACGATAGCACGGGCATTTTCGCTAGACCAGTCCGCATCCCCTTGAAGTCGCGCAATTTCTTGTCCGCTGGCATCGATAATCAATGTGGCAGGCAGGCCGAATACGGCCATGTCCCGCGCCAGAGTTTGTTTCGGGTCGCGATGCAGAGGAAGATTGTCCACACCGATGTCGGCGAAAAACTTCTTCATCGCGGGAACCATGTTGCGACCCGTGGCAATTGTCACGACCTCAAAATCGTCGCTGCCCAGTTGCGTTTGCAGCTCTGACAACATCGGCATTTCGTGGCGACAGGGCGCACACCAAGTGGCCCAGAAATTCAGCAGCACGATCTTGCCGCGGTACGCCTCAAGTGTCATCTCTTCGCCGTCTTCAGAGGTGAAGCTTTTGGATGAAACTGGTTTGGGTTCGGAATGGACGTTGAGCTTGCGCATGTCACCTTCGCGCATCTCAATGATCGATGTCATATCCCGTACGTCATCTGCTTGTGCGGCTGGAACTGCGACAAAGGCGCCTGCTGCAATTGCGAATGCCGCGAACGCCGTATAAACCCGCACTGACAAGTGTTTCATGAACCCGATAACTTTCATTTTCCCTCCGAAGGGCAGACGATGACCAAAGATACCTCGAACCAGATGTGGGGCGGCCGCTTTGCCGCAGGACCGGACGCGATCATGGAGGCGATCAACGCCTCGATCGGGTACGACCAACGTATGGCAGCACAGGATATTGCCGGCTCGCGGGCCCATGCGGCAATGCTTGCCAAGACGGGCATCCTGACTGATAGCGACGCCGAAGCCATTCGGGAAGGGCTGCTCACGGTCTTGTCAGAGATTGAAGGCGGCACATTTGAATTTTCAGCCGCGCTGGAAGACATTCACATGAATGTCGAAGCCCGCCTGAAAGAAGTTATTGGCGAGCCAGCGGGTCGTCTGCACACAGGACGCAGTCGAAACGATCAGGTTGCCACGGATTTCAAACTTTGGGTGCGGGACCAAATCGACGCCGCCATTCAAGGCATCGCGGCGTTGATACGTGCCTTCGTTGCGCAGGCCGAGGCCGGTGCGGATTGGGTGATGCCCGGGTTCACGCATTTGCAGACCGCTCAGCCGGTCACGTGGGGCCATCACATGATGGCCTATGTGGAAATGCTTGGGCGCGATTTGACACGGTTTCAGGATGCGCGCGCCCGTATGAATGAATCACCTTTGGGCGCAGCCGCTTTGGCCGGAACGTCCTTTGGCATTGATCGTCAGATGACGGCAGAAGCGCTTGGGTTTGACCGTCCGGCAGCAAATTCCTTGGACGCGGTGGCCGATCGGGATTTTGCGTTGGAATTCTTGGCAGCCAGCAGCATCTGCGCCATGCATCTGAGCCGCTTTGCAGAAGAGCTGGTTATCTGGTCCTCAGCGCAATTCCGGTTTGTGACGCTATCTGATCGCTTCTCGACCGGGTCGTCGATCATGCCGCAAAAGAAAAACCCGGATGCAGCCGAACTGATCCGCGCCAAGATCGGGCGGATTTTCGGGGCCAACACCGCGCTTTTGATGGTCATGAAGGGCCTGCCGCTGGCGTATTCCAAAGACATGCAGGAAGACAAAGAGCAGGTCTTTGATGCCGCAGACAATCTCATGCTGGCGCTGGCTGCGATGGAAGGCATGGTGAAAGACATGACCGCCAACCGTGAAAGCCTAGAGGCCGCGGCTGGTAGCGGGTTTTCCACGGCGACAGATTTGGCGGACTGGTTGGTGCGGGCGCTGAACATGCCGTTCCGCGATGCACACCATGTAACGGGCTCGCTTGTGGCGATGGCGGAATCTCGCGGATGCGATTTGCCGGACCTGACGCTGGACGATATGAAATCCGTGCATGAGGCCATCACCGCAGACGTGTTTGACGTGCTGGGTGTGCACAATTCGGTGGCTTCACGTTTGTCTTATGGCGGAACAGCACCCACACGGGTGCGCGAACAGATTGCGCGCTGGAAAGAAGCTTTGTGATGAAATTGATTGCAGCTATCGCCCTTGGTGCGATGACGCTTTCGGCGTGTGGCGCCCCTTCGGGATACCCGAGGCCGCAACAACACGTCCCACAGAAAACCCAATCCGGTATTACGATTTCCGGCACCGCTGAGATCGGGGTGACCAGCGGCAATGTTCCGTACCGGGATCGCGGGCCGTCTGGGACGAACACGGAGCTTTGTCACCGAACCGGATATAGCGTACACTGCCGGCCTTAACGGGAGAGTGGTGTGCTGCGAATCATTGGACTGATTTCTGTATTTGGACTGGCCGGTTGCGGTATTGACGGAGAGCCGTGGACGCCAACCATGTCCGGCACAATCGGGGTGGGCAGCGACGGCGTGCATACCTCTGGCAGCATCGGTGTCAGCAATGGCCCGGTCACGATCTCCGTGGGCGGCGGCTGTTACCGCTATGGATGCCGCTAATCACAGAGTGGTTTTTGGTTGAACCAACCCGCGATCTCAGGCGTAGTCTCTGACATTGATCTAGCCACCACCGGAGACCGCCAATGTCCCCCTTAAGATTTGTTTTTCTCGGTCTCGCCCTTTGGGGCGCCATCCACCCGATGGCCTATTTTGCACCGTGGATTGCGGAAAACGGGTTTGACCTTCAGGCGATGGTGGCCCTGTGGAAAGCAAATGATGCCGTCACGGGTATCTATTGGGATCTGGTGATTTCTGCGATCACACTGAATGTCTGGATACTTGCCGAGGTGGCGGTTCGGCGAAACTGGTCGGCGCTTTTGGCCATTCCAGCCATATGGTTAATCGGGGTGAGTTGCGGCTTGCCACTTTATCTGTTCTTGCGGGCCAAACCTGTGCGGTGATCCCTGTTTTGCGCCATTGAATGGCGTTGGGTGCGGCGCTATGACAGGGCCTGACGCAAGACAAGACCGGCAGGAGGCGCCGCATGGATCATTTTCTCTATCGTGACGGCGAGCTTTTTGCCGAGGACGTTCCTGTAAGCGAGATCGCGGCGCAGGTTGGAACGCCTTTTTATTGCTATTCTACAGCAACACTTGAGCGACATTTTCGTTTGTTTGACGAAGCTCTGGACGGTATGGAACATCTGGTTTGTTTTGCCATGAAAGCCGCGAGCAATCAGGCCATTCTGAAAACGCTGGCCGCCGTAGGGGCTGGCATGGATGTGGTGTCTGGCGGTGAATACGCGCGGGCGAAAGCGGCGGGTGTACCTGGTGATAAGATCGTATTCTCCGGTGTCGGCAAAACCGAAGAGGAAATCGCCGATGCGCTGATAGGCGGAATTCGTCAATTCAACGTTGAAAGCGAGCCCGAAATGGCCGCGATCAGCTCGGTTGCAACGCGGTTGGGCAAAACGGCTCCGATTGCGATCCGCGTGAATCCTGATGTGGATGCCAAAACCCACGCCAAAATCGCGACCGGCAAGTCGGAGAACAAATTCGGCATTCCGATCAGTCGCGCTCGTGAGGTTTATGCCTTGGCCGCAAGCCTGCCCGGGCTGGATGTGGTGGGCATCGATGTGCACATTGGCAGCCAATTGACCCAACTGGAGCCGTTTGAGAAGGCCTATGGCAAAGTTGCGGAATTGACCGAAACCTTGTGCGCAGATGGGCACAACATTCGCCGTTTGGACTTGGGCGGCGGGCTGGGTATTCCCTATGAGCGTTCCAATACGGCGCCACCTTTGCCGGTGGAATATGGGGCTATGGTTCAAAAAACGCTGGGCCATCTGGGCTGTGAGATCGAGATCGAGCCCGGCCGGTTGATCGCTGGCAACGCCGGTATCATGGTGAGCAAAGTCATCTATGTGAAATCCGGCGAAGACCGGGAGTTTTTGATCATCGACGGCGCGATGAACGATCTAATTCGCCCTGCCATGTATGAAGCGCATCATGACATTGTTCCGGTGATCGAAGCCGCTCCGGGTCAAGAGCCTGCGCGCTACGATATCGTTGGTCCGGTGTGTGAAAGTGGCGATACATTTGCCAAAGGCCGTGATTTGGCCAAGCTCGAAGCTGGCGATCTGGTCGCATTTCGTAGCGCAGGTGCTTATGGCGCGGTGATGTCGAGTGAATACAATTCACGGCCACTCATTCCCGAGGTCTTGGTGAAAGGGGATCAATTTGCGGTTATCCGTGAACGCCCCACCTATGAAGAGATGATAAACCGCGATAGCATCCCCACATGGCTTTGAGGCATCCGCCTCAAGGGCCACATCGTGGTCCTTTAAACTTGCCCTGTGAATGGAAGCACCGTGAGCAATCGGTCGACCAGTGAAACAGCTCTCAAACGCTTAGGCCTTGTGCTTGGGCTGACACGACTCGGCCTATTGGCCGAGACTTTGACGCGCGCGTTTTGGCCTGTCTGGACAGTGCTTTTCGTGGCGGCTGCTGCTGTGATGATGGGCGCACTGGAAGTGCTGCCGCTTGAGGCGAGTTGGGCGTTGGCGCTGTTGGTCGTACTGGCGAGCGGTTGGTTCCTAGCCCGAGGTCTTTCCAAGGTTCAGCTTCCTTCTCGCGAAGATGCCATCGCACGCCTTGATTCGACCCTTCCGGGCCGACCAATTCAGGCGTTGCGAGACGCGCCGGCAATTGGCGACGGCGACGCGGGGTCTCAGGCTTTGTGGCGGGCCCATCAGACGCGGATGGCGGAACGCACGGCAGATGCACATGCGGTTGCGCCGGATTTGAAGTTGGCCCGACTTGATCCGTTTGGTTTGCGCTATACCGCGACTTTGCTTCTGTTGATCGGATTGCTGTTTGGCTCCTTCACCCGCGTGGGCAACATCGCAGATATTGCGAGCGGCGGCGGCACGGCCCTTGCTGCAGGCCCGACTTGGGAGGGCTGGATCGAGCCGCCTTCTTATACCGGAAAACCCGCCCTTTATCTGAACGACCAGCCCGAAGGCGCGCTTGTGATCCCGGAAGGCAGTCGCATTCTGTTGCGTCTTTATGGCGAGGTGGGGGCAATAACCGTGGCGGAGACGGTGTCTGGCCGCACGGGCGAAGTGCCAAGTGCCGCGGAGCCAGAGCAAAGTTTTGAGGTCACACAGGATGGTGGTCTTGAGATAGCGGGTCCGGGCGGGGCCAAGTGGGACGTGGCGTTGTTGCTTGATACCCCCCCCGAGATTGCCATCTCCGGGCAGGCCGACACCTCAGCACGTGGAGAAATGACGCTCGGGTTCGAGGCATTTGATGACTACCAAGTTATTGGCGGGCAGGCGCGAATAACGCTGGATCTTGCCAGTGTTGAACGCCGCTTTGGGCTGACGCCGTCACCGGATGCGCGCGACCCGATTTCCGTGCCGTTGCCGCTGCCCATCGCCGGGGACAGATCCTCTTTTGAAGAAATCCTGATCGAGGACTTTTCCAAGCATGTCTGGGCGCATTTACCAGTCACGATAACCCTGAGTGCGGAAGACGCTGCTGGCCAATCGGGTCAGTCGATTGAATTGCCCATCACGTTGCCTGCGCGCCGCTTTTTTGATCCTTTGGCATCGGCTGTGATTGAGCTGCGACGTGACCTTTTGTGGTCCAAAGACAATGCCGTACGAGTGTCGCAATTGATGCGCGCCATCAGCCATCGACCCGTGGATGGCATATTCAAACGCGAAACGGATTACCTGCGTTTGCGGACGATTTTGCGCCGGCTTGAAGCGTACAGGGCATACGGCCTGAGCAGTGAGAAACAAGAAGAACTGGCTGAGGCGCTTTGGGAACTGGCGCTGAATCTGGAAGATGGCGACCTCGGCAATGCACTGGAAAGGTTGCAGCAAGCGCAAGAGCGATTGGCTGAGGCGATGAAAAACGGCGCCAGCGATGCCGAGATCGAACGCCTGATGCAAGAACTGCGTGAAGCCACCAATGACTACATGCGCGAATTGGCGCGGCGCAATCAGCAGGAAGGCGAGCAGTCCGGAGACCAGCAGCAAGCCGAAAACTCGATGCAGATGAATCAGGATGACCTGCAACGCATGATGGACCGTATCCAGGAGCTGATGGAGCAAGGCCGCATGGCTGAGGCCCAACAGGCGCTGGAGGAGTTGCAACGCATGTTGGAAAACATGCAGGTGACACAAGGGCAGGGTCAGGGCAACGAGGGTGACCAGACCATGCAGGGGCTCGCTGACACGTTGCGCGATCAGCAGGGGTTGTCAGATGAGGCGTTCCGCGACTTACAGGAGCAATTCAACCCCAACGCTCAAGCCGGACAATCCGGCGAGAACCAAGGTCTTAGCGGCGGCGAGGGGCGAGGTACCGCTCATGACGGCACCGGAGGCTCCGGAGACGGCGAAGGGGAGAGCGGCTCTGAGCAAGGGCAGGGCGAAGCTGGAGAGCAGGGCGAGGAAACCGGCGACGGCGGCGACATGGGGCTCGGCGACCGCCAGCAGGCACTGCGTCAGGAACTTGACCGCCAGATGCGCAATTTGCCGGGGCAGGGCTCACCCGAGGGAGACGCCGCACGCGAGTCCTTGGGGCGGGCAGGTGAGGCAATGGACGGGGCCGAGGACGCCTTGCGGCAGGACGATCTGGCCACGGCGATTGATCGACAAGCGGAAGCTATGGAAGCCCTAAGGGAAGGCATGCGTGAGTTGGGAGAGGCCATGGCGCAGGACCAGCAGGAAGGGTCTCAAGGCAATGCCCAGACGCAAGGTGCAAACCGCGATCCTTTGGGTCGGTCTCAGGGCAACCAAGGCGCTGCGGGCACCGATGACGGGCTGTTGCAGGGCGAAGACGTTTACCGGCAGGCGCGCCGTTTGTTGGACGAAATCCGCCGCCGTGCGGGCGAAGCCGACCGGCCAGATGTTGAACGCAATTATCTGGAACGGTTGCTGGACCGCTTCTGAGCCGGCCATTTGAAGGCAGGATTTCTTCGCAAACGTTAGCCTTCTGGCGTTCCGCCTGCGATCTCGTTCAGCCACAAAAACAATCCGGTTACCTTGGTGTCCAGCCAAACGCGTGTATTGTTTGCGCTGTCGACAAACCCTTCGATTTGTGGCGCAAACTGCGGATAACTCGCCGCGAGTTTGTCGTGGCTGCTGTAGACGTAAACCGCAGCTGCAGCGAGCAATATCACCAGCACAAAGCCCAGCCGGAAACCGCGACCGCGGTCCGCCCCCGACGGGAGCGCAGAATCCGCCCCAGCGGGTTGCGCCATGTCACCGGAATGGCGAAGCGTGGAGTTGGTTTCTTCGATATCAGGCAATAAGTCCCGACGGCTGTCCCGTTGGGGGCTGATTTCCTCCGGCTCCGGAGCAGGCGCTTCGTCGGTCAATCCGCGCAACTTGCGCATCCGGTCTCGGGCCTCGGTCGCACGTTGTGTGACGTCCGGGCCAGGTGTGCCCAACCCGAGTTCGGTTTGCGTTTCCAGTGTTTCGCGCTCTTCGGCGGCGCGGACATTGGCTTCGTGTTCGGCTTCTTGCCGCAAAACGTCCGCCACCGACGGATCCAGACCGCGCCTTTGGGGGCTGTCTGGTTCGTCGTTGTCACTTTCAGATGGCGTATCATCCAAAGCCTCGTCGGCATCCTCATCGTCTGGAATTTCCGGTGACTCGTCGTGCTCATCGGTGCCGTCTGTCTGAGAGGCCTCGTCTGCTTCGGCGCCGTGCGACGCCGCCTCCTCAACTGGAGCGGACTCTGGAGGTGTGTCCTGCCAGTCGTCGTCTAGGTCCCAATCGTTGCCGTCAACGTCGGTGTACTCATCCGGGTCTTCATCAAAACTCACATCAGGGGGCTCAACCTCGTCAAAGGTTTCGGTTGCCTCTTCGGTGTCGCCTGCATCATCGGCGGACGCAGTTGTTTGCACCTCTTCAGGTGCGTCTTCCTCGGGCAGCAGCGCATCCGGATGCGCTTGAAACCAAGTGTCACCACAGTTTGAGCACTGCACGTCCCGCCCCTCGGCAGGAATAACGTCGTCAGGCACCTCATATTGAGCGCCGCAATTCGGGCATGTCAGCCGCATCGCAAGTCCCCGTTGCCCCATGTTTTATCTTTGTTCATTAACACTAATCTGTAACAAACCTCCGCGAAAGTGCAAAGCCTCTGGCGATGTGGATTGAAACCGCAGCGATGCTCAGGCACAACAGGCCCAGACAAAGGGGTCGCGTTTGATTGAATTAAACAATATTGCCTACAGCTATGGCGGCGGTGAACTTTTGAGTGATGTGTCGCTCAAAATTGCGCCGGGTTCATTTCATTTTCTAACGGGTCCGTCGGGCTCCGGGAAAACCACCTTTCTAAAGCTTTGTTACGGCGCTTTGGTCCCCACGTCGGGGCATGTGGAACTGTTTGGTCGCGATGTGCGCGAGATGAGCCGTGATGATCATGCGTTGACGCGGCGCCAGATCGGCGTTGTGCATCAGGACTGTCAGTTTTTGGATCATTTGCCAGTGCGCGAAAATGTGTCTTTGCCGCTTGTGGTCTCGGGCCGTGAAAACCTTGAGCACGTGTCAAACCTGAAAGAACTGCTCAGCTGGGTAGGGCTCGGCAATCGCGCTGGCGCCTTGCCGCCTGAACTCTCGGGAGGCGAACGCCAGCGGGCCGCTTTGGCCCGCGCCGTTATTATGTCGCCGGATGTGGTGTTGGCGGATGAGCCGACAGGCAACGTTGATTGGGACATGTCGCAGCGCCTGCTTCAGTTACTGGTGGAGCTGAACAAGATGGGCAAAACCATCCTGATCGCGACCCACGATATGAACTTGATCCGCGCGGCAAAGGGCCATGTGCAGGCACGGGTTCTGCGAATTTCCAATCGCAAGCTGCAATTGGCAGGAGCGGATCTGTGAGGTTTCTAAACGCGTTAAGCGCAGTGTTTGTGGGCGACGCGCAAGCGGACCGTGTGGTGCCTCCCACTGGATACACAGCGCGACTGACGTTGTTTGCGGCTGCCGCGATGGCGTTTCTGACAGTGTTTGCGCTGGCCCTATCGTTGGCGACCGGCCGCCTTGCGCAACGCTGGGGCAACGAATTGGCCCAAAGCTCTACGTTGCGTATTTCGGCACCATCCGAGCAACTGAACGCACAGACCGAGGCCGCTTTGACCGTGCTCGCAAGCACGCCCGGCGTGGCCAGTGCGCGCGCCTTGAGTTCAGATGAACAGCGCGCTTTGCTGTCGCCGTGGTTCGGACCTGATTTGCCAGTGGACAGCCTGCCTATTCCGCAGCTGATTGAAATCAAAGAGACCGAACAAGGCTACGACACCGTTGGATTGCGCCACCGCCTGCAGGCTGAAGTACCCGGTGCGGTGCTGGACGATCACACTCGGTGGCGGCGCCCACTAGAGAAGGCCGCTGGACGGTTGCGATTTCTGGGCTGGGTGTCGATTGGGCTGATTGGTGCGGCCACCGCTGCGATGATCACGTTGGCGGCCAACGCTGCTTTGTCGGCCAATGCGCAGGTGATTGCGGTTTTGCGTCTGATCGGGGCGCAGGACCGCTATATTGCGCAGGCTTTTGTGCGCCGCTTTACGCTGCGCAGCCTGACTGGCGCTGCGCTGGGCACAGCAATTGGGATGTTGGCGATATTTCTGTTGCCGGCGGCACAGGATGAGGCCGGATTTTTGACGGGTCTGGGGTTCGCCGGTGCAAGCTGGGCCTTGCCTTTGGTGATCCCGCCTCTGGCCGCGGTGGTGGCCTATTTGGCGACAGGGGCGGCGGCCCGACGAACTTTGGGAGAATTGGCCTGATGCGCACCGCTTTCCAGTGGATCATGTCTATTGTCTATGTGTTTCAGAACGCGGTGATGATGGTGGTCATGGGCATTTTGTTTTTTCCCTGGGCGCTGGTTTCCCCGAAAGGGGCGATGACTGCTTGTAAGACTTATGCGACCTGGGCGCTCTGGACGGCTCGCTGGCTTGTCGGCATCCGCACAGAAGTGCGCGGAACGGTCCCCTCAGGGGCCGTTCTGGTTCCCGCGAAGCATCAGTCATTCCTTGATATCTTGATGATTTACAACGCGATCCCGCAGCCGCGTTTTATCATGAAATATGAGCTGTTGTTTACGCCCATCATCGGCGTTTATGCGTGGCGACTTGGCTGTGTACCTGTGCGGCGCGGAAAACGAGGCGCGGCGATCAAGTCGATGTTGGCAGATGTGGAAAGCGGCCGTGTGGCGCCCGGGCAGCTGGTAATCTATCCGCAAGGCACGCGTGTGCCGGTGGGGGAGTTCCAGCCCTACAAAGTCGGGCCTTACGTACTTTATAAAGAAACCGGCCAGACTGCCGTGCCTGTTGCCACCAACGCGGGTATGTTCTGGCCTAAGGGGACAATGCTGCGTACCCCGGGCTTGGCGGTGGTGGAGTTTCTTGATCCGATCGAGCAGGGTGTTGGCCAGAAAGATTTCATGCATCAGTTGGAAGACGCCATTGAGACTGGGTCCAACAATTTGATGCGCGAGGCGGGGTTTAAGCCGGATGAAATGGGTTGAAGACATTGCAGAGCTTGAAGTGCTCTATGGAAAGCCCGGCATTGCATCGACTGCCAAGGTCGCAGACCAACTAACGCCGCTCTATCGGAAGTGGATCATGCGTTCTCAGTTTTGCGTGATGTCCACCGTTGGACCAAAGGGCACCGATGGAAGTCCGCGTGGTGACGATGGTCCGGTGGTGCGCGAACTGGATCCCAAGACGCTGGCCATGCCCGACTGGCGTGGCAACAACCGGATGGATTCGCTGCGCAACATCGTGGCGGACGGACGGATTTCACTGATGTTTGTGATTCCTGGTTCCAACACTGTGGTGCGCGTGAACGGCTTGGCGAAAGTCACCACGGATGCGGAGATCTGCGCAAGCTTTGAAGTCAAAGGGCGCCATCCTCGCTCGGTGATCGTGATCCGAATTGCAGAGATCTACACACAATGCGCCCGCGCAGTGATGCGCGCGTGCCTTTGGAGCGGCGAAGACCAAAGCGCCGGTCTGCCCACTGCGGGCGATATTCTGGCAGAGCAAACCGACGGGACTGAAGGTGGGGCAACATACGACGATGCGTGGGGCGCGCGGGCTGCAAAAACGATGTGGTAGCAGCCCGTTGGGTGATCAATAAAAGTGATTGCTGAACGCCTTAGCTGACGCGTTGTGCATCGCGGATCAAGGCGGCCAGCCGATAAAACCCATGGGCCATTTTAGTAAACGGCGTGAGCAGAAAGAAGGTCAGCACTGCGCCAAGATGGATGGCAAGAAGGGCTGGCATGGCTGTGCTGGCGCCTAGCGCATAAAGCGCAAGGCCCGAGAAGCCGACAAACCCGAGCAATGCTACAAAGGCCATGTCTCCGCCCCACGCCTTTGCGTCACCGAGTGTCGGATCGGATTTGCGTTTCAACATGATCATGCCGATGCACCCCAGTGTCAGAATGATGCCACCAACAACGCCCAGGAGTTTTGGCAGAGATAGCAGCGGATAAGGCGCGGGCATGTCAAAGACGTAGTGCATGACCGTGGCCGTGGAAGTTGACGCAAAGCACAACAGAAAGCCGTACATTATGGCTTGGTGCACGTGTCGACGGCCTTGGCTGAAACGGTCTTCGTCCTCAAAATTACAGCCGTCGCCATGACCCGCAGCGAGGTCTTTCATTTTGGCCGCACGGCCAAAGGCTTTGGTGAGATGCGAAATGCGAATTCCGATGCCTCCGACGTCGTGCCAATAGCGACGCAAACCTATGCCGAGGCTGGCAAGAGGCAACAAAAAGGCCGGCGCAAAAATCGCAACCATGGCGTTGTGAGACAGTGCGGCGTAAAAACCCTCGCCGCCAGCCGACCCTATCATCTTGATCGCGGCAAAGAGCAAAGCAAAGCCAACTACCAACGCGGTCACAATCGCTGCGCCGTGCGTGTGGAACCGCCGCGCCAATGGCTGTGGCCATGCGTAGCTTTCCCAGCTGTCGCGACGGACTTCGGCCAGCGCAGCGGGCAGGTTCAGGTCAAATTCGTGCGGCGCAGTGTATTGGCAAGCATAATAGCAGCCCCGGCAGTTGTGGCAGAGGTTTGCAAGCTGCGTGATGTCGCCGTCGGTAAACGCGCGGTTGGCGTGAAGTGCCGGAAAGACGGAGCAATAACCTTCGCAATAGCGGCAGGCGTTGCAGATTTCGGCCTGACGGCGGGCTTCTTGAATAAGGTCAGTTTGCATATGCGGCGGCCTCCCGGCCTGCGATGCGTCCGAAGACAGTTCCGATGGTCATGCCGTATCCGGCGAGATAGCCTTGGCCCAAAATCGAGCCAGCCATGGTTTCCCCGGCGGCCCAGAGGTTCTTGATTGGGCCGGTATCGGTGCTGCACTGGGCGTTTTCGTCGACTTTCAATCCAAGGTAGGTGAAGGTCACGCCGGTGCGCAGAGAATAGCCATAAAAAGGTGGGTCGGTGATGGGGCGGGCCCAGTTGGTTTTAGCAGGGCTGAGGCCTGAGGTGGCCACACCGTCCAGTTCCGTTGGGTGGAAATCCGACGTGTCCCCGCAGGCTGTGTTGAAGGTCTCCACCGTGTCTTTGAGCTTGGCGCCGTCGATGTCCATCAGCGCGGCCAGTTCTTCAAGCGTGTCGGCTTTGAGGGGCGGGAAAACAGAAGGCATAAACAGGTCGATCGATTTGCTGTCGATCACCACATGGCCAACCTGATCAGGCTGGGCCGCAACAAGGCGCCCCCAGATGGCATACCGTTTGGGCCAGACGTCTTCGCCCTCGTCATAGAACCGTTCCGCGTCTTTGTTCACAACAATGGAGAAAGGCACGCAGTCCAATCGGGTCACGATCCCGCCGTCGTATTTGGGCGCGCGTCCATCGATGGCAACGGCGTGGCATTGATCGGCGTCGCCCACTTGGCTGACGCCTTGTTCCAACAGATCTGCAAGCACAATTCCGCGATTGTAAGGCGTTCCCCGAATAAGGAAATTTTGAGCCGCTGGTCCCCAAGCGCGTGTGAGCCAATCCGTGTCTGCTTGAAAACCACCAGAGGCCACAACTACCGCTTTGGGCGTGATGCGGTGGGACTTGCCTTCATGTGTATAGTCCACCCATTGGACGGCGTTCTCGCTGAGTTCGAGGTGGGTCACTGCGGCCTCATACAGAACATCAACACCAAGCTTGTCGGCGGTGCGGTAATAGGCGTTCACAAGACTTTTACCGCCGCCCATGAAGAAGGCATTGGTGCGCCCCAAAGAGAGCGTGCCAGAAAGCGAGGGCTGAAAGCGGACACCGTGATCCTGCATCCAGGGCAAGCATTCCTCGGATGTGCGAATGGCAAGACGGGCAAGCGCTTCGTTGGTCTTGCCCTTGGTGACTTTTAGTAGGTCTTCAAAATACTCATCTTCGGAGTAGGTCTCGACCAATGGCCCAAGTGGTCCCGTGTGCATGCAGCGAAAATTGCGGGTGTGGCGGGAGTTCCCCCCGCGATAAGCCTTTGGGGCGGTTTCCAAAATCAAAACTTTGGCGCCGGATTCGGCGGCCGTCATGGCTGCACAAAGAGCGGCGTTTCCGCCGCCAATTACTGCGATGTCATAGTGCGTCATGGCTCATTTCCTTGGCTGATACTTTGATATTGATTGGGCGTTTATTTGACAAATGACGGTTGGTGCATAATTGATGCGTCATGAGCATTAATTATGATTTTGGCGACCTTGAAGCCTTTTTGGCAGTTAAGGAAACCGGCTCCTTTCATGGAGCGGCTGACCGTTTGAACCTGTCGCAATCCGCCATCACACGGCGGGTGCGCAAATTGGAGGACGCGCTCGGCAGCCAGCTGTTTGAGCGCACGACGCGGGCGGTCAAACCGACGTTGGCGGCCAAAAGTCTACAGGCGCGTGCGGAGGCGATGGTCAATGACGCACATGAAACTGCGCGAGCGATGCGGGATGCAAGCGTCGCCTTTGCCCATCAACGCGGGACGGTGGTGACTGTGGCGAGTGTTCCGACGGTCATAACCCGTCTGCTGGTGCCGGCTTTGAAGGGCGTGACAGACAGATCACTTAGAGTACGTATGCTGGATGGGTCGGCCAATGAGGTGGCTGAGGCGGTGGCCCAAGGAGAGGCGGACTTCGGGCTGTGCTCGATCCCGGTGCTTGAGCCGAGTACGGAGTTTGAACCGCTAATGGATGATCCCATCGTCGTGGCCATCGCGCAGGGCAACGCGTTGAGCGGGCGGCAAAATCTGTCGCTTGACGCGCTGAAAAACTTGCCGCTGATTCTGCCCGCCAAAGGCACCGGAAACCGGTTGCTGATTGACGAAGCTTTGGCACGTGCGCGCGTGCAGGTGCGGTGGAGTTTTGAAGTCGGGCGAACCACATCGGCGCTTGATCTGGTGGAAGGGGCCATGGGGGCCGCGTTGTTGCCGCTTTCGGCGATTGATCCGGCGCGGGTGGGCGTCGCAACGCTGCAGTCGCCTGGGATATCGCGGTCGATTGGTTTGTTGTCGCGGGTTGGGCAGGTCGACACGTCGTTGGTGAGCGCTGTTAAGGCTGCCATTCGGGCGAATGTTTAAGTGCGCGCCCAGACTTCTGGGTTGATCATATGGCTTGGATTTCCGTCGGCGAAGTCGACAATTTGATCATAGATATCAGAGAATTGCTTGTCGAATTCGTCTTCGGTGACGAAACCGATATGAGGCGTTGCGATCAGGTTGGGGTGGGCCAGCAGCGCATCGTTGGCATCGGTCAAAGGTTCGGTGTCAAAGACGTCGATTGCAGCTGAACCGGGGCGTCCATTGTTAAGACCGTCCAGCAAGGCGCCAGCGGCCACAAGGCCGGCGCGGGAGGTGTTCACAAAAACTGAGTCCGGGCGCATGTTGGCGAAATCCTGCGAGGTAATCAAACCTCGGGTTTCCGGTTTCAAACGGACATGCAGAGAGATCACGTCGCAGCTTGAAAAGAACGCCTCGCGAGAGGGGGCGACTTGTGCGCCATCATCAGCGGCGCGGGTGCGTCCATCGTCTGAAGCCCACCACAAAACATGCATGCCAAACGCCTCGGCATACCGCGCAACAGTGCGTGCAATGCGGCCATAGCCAAAAAGGCCAAGTGTCCGCCCATGAAGGGTTTTTCCGACGCCGGCTTGCCAATTTCCCGCCTTAGCGGAGGCCATCTGTGTTGGCAGATCCCGCATCGCGGCCAGGATCAACGCCCAAGTCAATTCGGCGGCGGCATAGTTGGTTCCCCCGCCTTTGGGCTGCTTGGAGCAAAGCAGGACGCCATTGTCAGAACAGGCCTGCACATCGACGTGTGGATAGACGCCGCGTTGGCTGATCAGTTTGAGGTTGGGGAGCCGTTCCACTAGGGCGCGGGTTACGGCGGTGCGTTCGCGAAACAGGATCAAGCCCTCGGCTTCGGACAAACGGTTCGCCAAAGTGTCGATATCGTCGGTATGGTCGGTCCATACGGTGACGTCATGCCCTGCGAGTTTGGCAAAGGAGGGCAAGCCGCGCAGGGTGTCAAACCAGTCGTCGAGGATGTGAATTTTCATGTCTGTATCCCGTCGGTATCGCGTCGGTAATGCGGAGGTGCCGTTTTCAGTGGGACAAAAGCACTGGAATGGGGGTGCGTTTGAAAACGCGCGCGGTCATGCCACCCAAAAAGTCCTCACGGAATTTCGAATGCTCATAAGCCCCCATCACCAAAAGGCAGGGGTCTTTTTCCCGGCAATAGGCTAGCAAGGCGCGCGCTGGACCGGGGGTCGCAGGGATCTTTTGGCGGGTTGCCGAGATCCCGTGGCGCGCAAGGTGGTCCATCAGATCTTTGGAAGGACGCGGCGCATCGGTGTCTCCGACACTAAGCACGGTGACGTGGCCCTGATCTTCGAGAAGGCCAAGCGCATCGGAAAGCGCGCGGGCGGCGGCACGACCCCCGTCCCACGCAAGGACCGCATGGGAGTGGGTGGCCTTGGCGTCGTGGCCTTGTGGGACGATCAGAACAGGACGGCCGCTGACCAAAGCGATGCGGTCGGGGTGAACAAAAATGTGTTCGTTGACCTCCTCGGTTGGGAGATCCTGACCGATAACCACCAGATCAAAGGCGCGCGCAGTTTCGGAAATGATGCTGTCCACGCGGCCGGCCTCGCGCCTGTAGTGCAGGCGATTGCCAAGATTTAGCTCACCGCGCAGGGCGTCAAATCTTGCTTCGATTTCGCCAACAAAGTCGATGTTGGCCTGTTCGATGATGGCCCGCGCGCTGCTGGGCACCCACATGCCGCTCGACGTCACAATGTCGTGGTCGGAATGCGCCACAAGCACGGTGACGTGGGTTGTTTCATCCGCCAAAGCGGCGGCGTATTTTAGGGCCGAGACCGATCCTTCGGATCCGTTGAAGGCAACGAGGATGTTCTTCAAGCTCATAGGAAATCCTTTCTAGGCATCGGGGTGGCCCGACCAGATGGTGGCGGGCACATAAACCTGACCGTCTGCCAGTTTTCGGGCGGTGCGCACCAATCCGGCGGCGTTGAGGTCAAAGCCGTTGTTGGCCGTGAAATCGACAAGCACCTCGATTGTGCCCGAGGCATGTTCCAGCACCACATTGGCCGGGCTGTCAGAGGGGCGGTCCAGCATTCCATCGGACACAGACCCGGGGGTAAGTGCACAAGAGGCAATGCATTGGGCACCTGTGACGGCCATCGACGGGTGCGTTTTCCAAGGCATGAAATAGCGTGTGGCGATGGTGCCGCCGTTTTGGGCAGGCGCAAGGAAGGCAAATTTTGGTGTCACGGATTTTGTAACCTCGCCCATGCCCATGGCTGCACCTGCCTGAAGGCGGATCGCTTCCATCCGGGCGAAGAAGTCGGGGTTGGCGTCCAAGTCTTCGGCACTTTCATGCCCTGTAAGGCCGAAATCCTCGGCGCGGGCGATGACGACAGGCATGGCGACATCCATGCAGGTGACTTCGATCCCGTCAAACGTATCGCGCAGGTTGCCGGTGGGCAGAAGCTGCCCGGTTGCGGAGCCAACCACCCCCATGAATTTAAGCGCTACAGGTGCCGCCGTGCCGGGCACGCTGGCGATGGCAGTGTCGCCCTCATAGGTGAGATGTCCCCCCGGGGTGGCGACGGTGGCCTCGACCTGAGCGCCGGTGTTCACTGCGCGGATCTTGATGTCGGTGCTGTCGCCGGTTGGGCTGATCAAGCCCATTTCGATAGCCGCCGGACCCACACCTGACAGGATATTGCCGCAGGTGGGTTTGAAATCCACCAGCTTGTCCTCGACCGAAACCTGCGCGAAGAAATAGTCGATGTCGGCCCAGTCATCCTCCGAGCGCGACAACATCGCGACTTTGGTGGTCACGGCGGCGCCGCCGCCGATGCCGTCGATATTGAGCGGATGGCCGGACCCGACCGCGGCGATCAGCACCTCGGCCAAAGTGTCCAAATCCGCTGGCAGATCCGCGCGGTTGAAGTAAGGGCCGCGCGAGGTGCCGCCCCGCATGAAGACAAATGGGATACCGGTCTGCGTCATTTGAGCGGCCATGGCAGATCCACCATTCCCTGCAGCAGGCCGGGTGGGAAGTCACGGTTGAGCGCCCCCGCCATCAGACACATAAAGGCGATGCCTGCAGCCGTCAGCAACAGCGTCCGTGGCCAGCTGGCACCGGCGCGAACGCGGAAGAAGGCGATCAGGAAGCCGACCAGCGCAAGGATGAAGCCGACAAAGAATGTGCCGGCGATCAGGCTGGCAAACCACGCAAGCGTTGACCACAGGCCGTAAGGCGCGTCTGCTTCGTCTCCGGCGACTTCCTTGTCGGCAAAAATAGCGTCGCCTTCGGGGCGCATCATCATTTGCACCATAAGGATCAGGCAACAGAGCAGCGCGAACCCTCCGATCACCAACGGGATGACTTTGTCGGTCATGTTGTAGTCAGGGATCATGCTGGCGTTGATGAAGGCGGTCAGCAGATAGCCCGCGATCACCAGAAGGAAGACAACCGGCGCGCGTTTGCTGCCTGCTTTGACATCGCCCTCGGCCATGATCGACTTGGCCTGACGGATGCCAAAGAAGACCGAAACAACCGTGATGACGATCAGGACGATCACGATGGGTGAGAAGATATACTCGATGCCTTGATCAAAGCTTTTGCGGAAGCGGAAAGACGCGATCTGGAAAGCTTGGTTGGTGAATTTTTCCACGGGATTGGACAACACAAAGCCGATCAGGAAAGCGGGACGTGACCAATCAAAGCGGCGCAGGAAGATACCGATCAGACCGATCACAAACAGCGCCAGCAGGTCTTCGAAGTTTTGACCGGACTGGAAGGCGGCGAAGCTGATCAGCATGAAAAGGAACGGCGCCAGATAGGTGAAGCGGATCGTGGTCAGCTTCGCGATGCCGCCGGAGGCCGCAATGCAAAGAACCGTGCCAACCACGTTGGCAAGCGCCAGCAACCAGACGATCGAGTATGTGATGTCGAGGTTGTTTTTCAGCATGCCGGGGCCGACTTCGATGGAGCCTGAGCCCAAAAGCGCCACCGCACCGATGAAGATCGCCATCGAGCCTGAGCCGGGGATGCCAAACAGGAGCGTGGGCACAAGGCCGCCACCTTCTTTGGCGTTGTTAGAGCTTTCAGGGCCGATCACGCCGCGCACTTCGCCCTTGCCGAAGTTGGATTTGTCTTTGGTGGTTTGCACGGCGTGGCCGTAGGCGATCCAGTCCACAACCGAGCCGCCGAGGCCGGGGATCACACCGACGACAACGCCGATGATGGAGCAGCGCACGGACAGCCAGATGTTGGCAAACCAGTCGCGCACGCCGTCAAGCCAGCCGCCGCCGAGTTGTGCGCCTTTGGCAATCGAGCGGTCCTGACGCAGCAGCGATACGATTTCGGGGATGGCAAAGATGCCGAGGCCGACGATCACCAGCTTCAGACCGTCTGTGAGGTAAGGCAGATCATAGGACGACATGCGCAGTGAGCCACCCGCGTCAGCTTCGCCAATGGTGCCGATCATCAGACCAAGGCCCGCGGCTGCAAGGCCTTTGAGGGCGTAGCGCCCAGCGAGAACCGCGACCATCGACAGGCCAAGGATGGTGATCATCAGCATCTCGGGAAGGCCGAATGCGAGCACGATCGGGCGGGCCACGAGAATAAAGACGGTCAGAAAGGTTGCGCCGACAAGCCCGCCAAACAGCGAGCTGGCAAAGGCGGCGGATAAGGCGCGCGCGGCTTCGCCTTTTTTCGCCATGGGGAAGCCGTCAAGCACCGTGGCCTGTGAGGCCGAGGAGCCGGGTATACCCATCAGAACCGAGGCAAACGTGTCGGAGGTGGGCACCACCGCGACCATGCCGATCATCAGCGCGAGGCCAAGAATGGGGTCCATGCCGAACATAAACGGTAAAAGCAGGGAAAGGCCGGCGATGCCGCCCAGACCGGGAAAGACGCCGACCGCGAGGCCCATCACGACGCCGAGCACCAAGTAGCCAAGAACGACGGGTTGCAGGATCAGTGCCCACGCATCTGAAAGCGCAGGAAGGGCTGTGGCGAAAGCCTCCATGGGAGCCGCCTTTCTTGTTCGGAAAAATGGGAAGGTGGGACGACCTCAGAGGGGTGAAGTCGTCCCGGTGGTGTCGGGCTTATTTCAGCTCGACGCCGTAGGACTCTTTGAGCCAGTTGATGACATAGGCCTTAGCCGAGTCTGGCACGTTGGTCGCAGTGCCAAGGGCAGCCTGTGCGCCTGCACCAGTGAAGACCGAGTATTTGCCGACGCGCTTGGAGGAGATTTCCGGGAAATCAGCTCGCGCCACAACGGCCTCAAAGGCAGCAGTGTAGGTGTCGACTACGTCTTGAGGCGTGCCAGCGGGCAGGAAGGCCAGTTTTTGCACGGGGAAGCCCGCGACAAAGAAGGCTTTCCATGCGTCCCACTGTTCGCCCGAGGTTTCACAGCCGTCGGTGGCTTCGCAAACTTCCTTGAAGGTCGCGATTTCGGGGAAAGTTGGGTCGCGTACAATGTTGCCATCGGCGTCCAGCGATCCCCATGTCATCATCGCCACAGCTTTGCCGTCGGCAACCATTTCGGCGGACCCTTTGAGGTAGCCCGAAGATGTCTGGTAGTCGATGTTGGCTTCGCCGCGCTCAAACATCAAACGGCCATCACCGCGGCCCTTGATGCCAAACACAGGTTCGACGTTCATGCCGAGCATCTGCCATGCCAGCAAAGGCACGAGGTCAAGGCGGGTTGCACCCTGCGACCCGTAGATGAAATCGACGTCCTGGAGCATATTGGCCGAGCCGTCAAACTTGGCGCCATCTTCGGCGTTCAGATAAGCCACACCGCCGGTGCCGGATGCCATAACCGGGGTCCAGTCGTTGTATTCATAACGCACGCGCGGGTCGCCCAAAAGATATGGGAACTGAGTGGACCCAGATGTGCCGAACAGCAATGTGCCGTCGTCATGAGTTTCTTTCTGGAACCAGTTGGCGCCTTTGGTCGATCCGGCGCCGGGCATGAATTTCACGACCACAGTCGGGGCGCCGGGCAGGGCTTCGGACAGCAGAGGCGCAAAGAAGTTGGCCCATTTGGCCGAGCCGCCGGTTTCAGAGAAAGGGATGACCCATTCAATGGTTTTGCCGGAAAAATCGACTTCGGCGGTGGCCGGAGCCGCAAGGCCAGCGGCCGCGAGCAGGCCGACAACGGCACGGCGCGTAAAGGTTGAAATGGTCATTGGTTCCTCCCTGTAGACCAGACAAGCACGACAACGTCTCCAGCGTTACCATGATTGTTCGAAAATTCGGGGATTGATTCCCCCTTCGATCTGCCGATCATGGAAGGCCAACCTTGCGCCAAGCTTGCGGAGCCAAAATGCGTATCGCCATTATCGAAGACAACACGGCCTTGGCCAATGCCATTGCTTACCGGATGCGCGACCACGGCCATGCGGTTGATGTCTTGCATGACGGTGACGACGCGGATCGTTTTCTGACACAGGAAGGCGCGGATTTGGTGGTGCTCGATATTAACCTGCCCGGTCGGTCAGGATTGGAGGTTCTGCAAGCGATGCGCGCTCGTGCTGATGGCACGCCGGTGATTTTGTTGACTGCGCGTGCCGAGACCGCCGACAGGGTTGCGGGATTGGACAAGGGGGCAGACGACTATCTTGTTAAACCCTTTGAAATGGACGAATTGGACGCCCGTATCAGGGCCTTGTCGCGCCGCAAGGATTTGGACTATGGCGCACAGGAAACGCTTGGGAATCTTACATTTGACCGCAGCAACCGCCAGGTTTTGGCCGCTGGACAAACGCTTGAGATCCCCCGCAAGGAACTTGCTGTCTTAGAGTGTCTTGTGGAGCGGCGCGGGAGGATCGTGTCCAAGGCGCATTTGATTGATTTTGTTTACGGCGTTGGCGCGGACGTTGGCGACAACGCCATTGAGCCGCATGTGTCGCGTTTGCGCAAGAGGTTGGCAGACCACGGAGTCGGGATCAAAACCGCGCGGGGGCTGGGTTATATGCTTGAGGTCACGGACTGATGCGGCGGGCGTCGCTGCGGCTGCGGTTGTTTGTGGTGATCCTGACGCCCTTGATCGCGATGGCGATCCTGTTGGGGTTTTGGCGGTTCACGGTTGCGCAGCAAACCGCGCAAGAGCTGTTTGATCGCTCTCTTTTGTCAACAGCGTTGGCGATTTCAAGGGATGTGGCGGTATCGGGCGGAGACGCTTTGTCACCGACTACGCGCAGTTTGATCCGTGATGTCGCGGGTGGGGAAGTTTTTTATCACGCCACGGGACCCGGCGGCAGTTATGTGACGGGCTACGCTTATCCGCCCACCAGCCTCACGGCGCTCAAGGTGGAGCGCAACAAGCCGAATGTGTTTGAGGCCGTCTATCGTGGCGAAGGCGTGCGGGTCATGAAAGTCACAGAGCAAGTGACGGTCGATACCCTGACCGGAGACACAACGGTCACTGTTTGGCAGCGGTTGAGCGATCGCAATCAGATTGCGGTTGAACTGGCCATTCGGGCCGCCGCGCTGATCGGTGCGCTGGTGGCCACGGTGGCGCTTGTGGTTTGGTTTGGCGTGTCGATTGGATTGCGGCCGCTTTTGAATCTGGAGGAGGCTATCGCGGTGCGTTCACCGGATGACCTGAGCCAGATCAAACGGACGGTTCCGATGGAAGCGCGCGGCATTGTGCGCACCCTGAACCGTCTTTTCTCCAAGGTAGATGCCAGCATGAACGCGCATCAGACATTCATCTCTGACGCGGCACATCAGTTGCGCAATCCGGCCGCAGCGGTGCAATCTATGGCCGAAAGTCTGCGCAACGCGCCTAGCGAGCAGGAGCGTGAGCGGCGCACCGAAGAGTTGGTATCTGCTGCGCGGGCTTCGGCGCGGGTGACAGAGCAACTTTTGTCGCTTGATCGCCTGAGCCATCCGCTTGGGTCGGATCATTTCCGCGAGGCGGATTTGACGGAGGTGATGCGTCAGGTGTGTTCGGATGTGGGGCCGGCGGTGTTGTCTGCCGACATCGATTTTGTCGTTGAATTGCCCGAAGGAGCGATGACGGTTTCCTGTGATCCGTTGTTTGTCAGCGAGGCGGTCAAGAACCTTGTCGACAACGCGCTTAAACATGGCGGCGAGACCCTGAGCAGCATTTCGGTTGCAATGACCTCCAGTAAGGACAGCGTCGACATAACAGTGTCTGACGACGGAAAGGGGCTCGTGCCGGAAGAAGCGGCAACGGCCTTTGGGCGGTTTTCCCAGATTGAACCGTCACAAGGCAGCGGCCTTGGCTTGGCAATTGTGTCCTCGGTCGCCGAACAGCACGGCGGGACGGTGTCGATCAATCGGGTTGAGAAAGGTGCGAGCCTTTCGGTGATGTTGCCACGGCTTTAGGCGGAAAATTGGCAGCGTGAACTGGTGCTTAACACGATGCGGCGGCGGTCCTTAGGGCGGCGTTTGTGGCCTCCAGATCCGCGTCTGACAGCGCCAGTGAAGGGTAAAGTTTGCCCGCAGATTTGAACACGCCGCTATTGCGCAAAGATGCGTTCCATCTGGCGCTTGTTTGGGGATCGTCATGGGTTGCTGTGCGATAATTCGTGGGCGCCTCGGACGTGAAGTAGACGTCAAATAGCGTGGGGTCTCCACAGAGTTGATGCGCAATTCCGACGTCGGTCAGCGCGTCGGTGTGCATCTGCATCAAAGAGGTGCCGAGATCTCGCAGGCGGTCATATTGACCGGGGCGACGCAGGATTTCCATGGTTTTGAGGCCCGCAACGGAAGCCACAGGATTGCCGGACAGCGTGCCAAGCTGCATCAACCATTTTTCCTGCCCGACTGCGGATTTGTCAAAATGCGCCATGATGTCGGCACGGCCACCCAGTGCGGCGAGAGGGAAACCGCCGCCGATGATTTTGCCGAGCGTGCAGAGGTCAGGTGTCACGCCGTAGCGTTCCTGCGCGCCGCCGTAAGCCAGCCGGAAGCCGGTGACAATTTCGTCAAAAATCAACAGAATGTCATGTTTGGTGCAGAGGTCGCGCAAACCTTGGAGAAATCCGGGTGCGGGCGGGATGATGCGTTGCAGTGGCTCGACGATCAAAGCGGCGATGTCGGTGTGTTCGAGCATGAGCGAGGCGACGGCATCGAGATCATTGAACGGTGCAATCAGCATCTGGTCGGCCACAGATTGCGGAATTCCGGCGCTGTCCGGCACCGCTTGCGGGAAATTCACCGACTGCGACGGGGCGAGGCTCATTTGGGCCTCGGCGCTCATGCCGTGATAACCGCCCTCGAACTTGAGGATCTTGGATTTTCCGGTAAAGGCGCGGGCAAGTCGCAGCGCGAACATGTCAGCTTCGCCGCCTGAGGTGACAAAACGTACCTGCTCACAACAGGGTACAGCATCGACAATTGCCTCGGCCAACTCGATGCCAGCTGCATTGTTGGCGAAGAACGTCATGCCTTTGGGGAGTTGCGCGAGAACTGCCTCCATGACTTCTGGGTGGCCGTGGCCCAAAAGCATTGGTCCCGACCCGATCAGATAATCGATATAGCGGGTGCCGTCCTCGTCCCAGACGTGGGCGCCCTCGCCGCGGGCGATAACAATGCCGGGATCGAAATTGCCAAATCCTGCGGCGGGCAGAACTTCGCGGGCACGGTCAATCCATTCGCTTTGGGTGCGGATTTTCATAAGGCTACTCCCAGACGTGATCTGCAGGACCAAGGGCCTCTGCGTTGACAGCAATTCCAAGGCCCGGGGCCGTGGGTGGCGAGATGCGCCCTGCGTGGCGTTGCGGGGCGTCGGGTGCGAGGCGCGGCGCCACGTAGTTCGAGAGATCGCAGGTGTTGAGCAGCCGGTTTGGCGGGGTCGCCGCGGCAAGATGCAGGACCGCTGCGGTGGTGATGTCGCTGCCCCACGTGTCTTCGACGCACATTTTGGCCCCCAATGTCAGGCACAGGTCGCGGGCCCGTCGGGTCGCGCTGAGGCCACCGAATTTGCTGAGTTTCAGGGCGACGGCGTCCATGCATCCTCGGCTGTGGCCTTCTAACAGGCTGACGGTGTCATGCGCAGTTTCGTCGAGTTTCATTGGCAGGCCGGTGGCCGCACGTACGCGCGCGCAATCAGCTATGGTGGCGCAGGGCTGCTCAAGCATGACATCAAGATCCGCCACGTCACGCCCAACGCGCGTGGCGTCCAGTGAGGTGGCGCCGCAATTCCAATCGCCGTAGACAAGCGGCCCGCGGCCCACAGCTTCACGCACCTTTGCGAGCCGTTCCACATCGGTTTGCCAATCGCCGGATGCACCGAGTTTGACCTGAAATTGGGTGATGCCTTGTTTCTGTGCCTCACTTGCGATGTCGGCCATGTCGTCAGGCGCGATACAGGTGATGGAGTGATAAAGCGGCAGGCTGTCGGCGAATTTGCCGCCCAAAAGCGCATAAAGCGGCAATCCCGCGACCTGTCCGGTGATATCCCAAAGCGCGATATCAAGCGCGGATTTGGCGTAGCGGTGATCGGGAAGAAAGGCCTCCGCCGAAGCCATCAGCGCCTCTACGCCAACCGGATTTGCGCCGATCAGAACAGGTATCAACTCTTCAATTGCGGCAGCAACGCCGCGGGCATAGGCCGGAAGGTAATGTGGGATTGGGCAGACCTCGCCCCAGCCGGTTTCGCCGGTGTCTGTCTCAAGGCGAAGCACAACGGTCTCTACCGTGTCGCAGGTTTTGCCAGCTGCCATGTGGTAGGTTTCATGACTGGTCAGGGGCACGTGCCAAAGAGAGATCCGCGTGAGTTTCATGTGTAGACGGCCGCCGGATCGCCGAGCCGGTCTTCGTCTGGTTGTACCCCGAGGCCAGGCGTTTCAGGCAAGTGCAGGTGGCCGTCGATATTGCGCGGACCGCGTCCGCCGGCGATGTCGACGGTCAGCATGTCCTGACAGGCCCAGACTGCGTGGCAGTTGGCGTCGGGGATGGTTGCCGCGAGATGCAGCGCTTCGGTGTCGGCCAGCACGGAGCCGCCCGTCGCCATCACAAACATGTCGATGCCATGCGCCAGTGCCACGTCGCGCATGCGGGCGGCTTTGGTGAGACCGCCAACCCGATTGAGCTTGATGCCAAAGATTTCTGCCAATCCGTCGCGGGCGATGCGGGTCGCGTCCTGCAGGGTTACGAGGCTTTCGTCCACCGACACCGGGCTCGCGTGTTTGCCTGCGATTGCGGCGATGTCATCCAAAGATTCGCAGGGCTGTTCGAACATCACTTTGAGATCCTCGCAGGCTGACATGACCCGTAGGGCCTGTTGTCGTGTCCAGCCGCGATTGACATCGTAGAGCACGATCTCGCCGTCGTGACGCAGGTTTTCAACGTCTCGAATGCGGGCAATGTCGCGGGTCGTGTCACCGCCGATTTTGACGGAATGGGCAACATAGCCGCGTGCGCGGTAGCGGTCGATCACGGCGCGGGTTTCCTCGATGTCTTTGGCGCCAACCGAGGATGCAATCGGGCGCGGCGTGCGGGATCCGCCGCCCATCAGGTCGGCAATCGGCAGATCTGCGGCTTGTCCGGCGATGTCCCAGCACGCCATGTCGATGGGCGATTTGGCGTAGAGATGACCAGGTAGGGCGAGGTCCATGGCGCGCTCCACGTCAAGCACATGACGTGGGTCCAGCCCGAGGACAAAGGGGGCCATGGTCTCGATGCCGGCGCGAATGCCGGGGCCGTGGGCGGGAACATAGGTGTGGCCCCACGGCGTGCCTTCGCCCCAGCCGGTGATCCCAGCGTCGGTTTCAATTTTCACGAGGGTTGCGTCGAGCACCTCAAACTTCAGGCGCCCGCCGGAGAGCCAATAGGGATGCTCAAGCGGCAGATCGACATGGTAGACGGTTATGCGCGTGATTTTCATTGTGCAGCCTCTTGCCGAACGTCGGTGCGTGGCAGCAGGCTTTGCGGATCATAAGCCGGTTCGGCCAGCACGCGGGCAGGGCGCGGGGCGCCGTGGATCATCACCTGCAAGTCGGTGCCTGATTGCGCAGCGCTTGGCGTGATGTAGGCGAAAGCGAGGATTTTCCCGACAGTGGGTCCAAAGGCAACCGATGCGGTTGACCCGACCACGACGCCATTGTGCAACACAGCTTCGCCGCCGTGCCCATCAATGTCGCCGTCTGGCTCGATTTCCAGGTAGGCACAGATCCATTTGGGGTCTGTGTTGAAGGTCGCATCAGATCCTAGGAAGGTCTTGTCTTGCCGGGCAAAGCGCAGCACGTCAGCTTCGACCAAGGTGACTTCGTTGGTAAGTTCGGAGGCTCCTTTGAAGCCTTTCTCCATGCGCATAGCGTTCATGGCAAAGCTGCCGTAGTCCGTTAGCCCCAAAGGCGTGCCAGCCGAGAAAAGCGCGGTGTAGACATCGACGCAGGCGGCATTGGGCATGTGCAATTCCCAGCCGAGCTCACCGGCGTAGGACATGCGCAACGCCCAGACGGTGTGGCCGGCGATGCGGATTTGCTGTGCGGAGAGCCAGCGGAAGGTGGCGTTGTCCAGTGGGGCGTCGGTGCAGGCCGCCAGAATGTCGCGAGACATCGGCCCGTTGAGAGACAAGGCGGACCAGCTGTCAGACAGCGCAGTGAAGGTGACGTCCTCAGACGTTTTGTGTTGGGTCAGATGGTCAAGCAAGCGCTGCTCAAAGAATGCGGCGCAGACCAGATAGAACCGGTCGTCGGCCATGCGCACGATGGTGGTTTCCAGCTCGATCCGACCACGCCGGTTGAGCATATGGGTGAGTGTGATCGCGCCGGTTTTCTGCGGCATGCGGTTGGCGGTCAGGCGATCCAGAAGGGCATAGGCATTGGGGCCTGAGACCTCGACCTTGGTGAAGGCGGTCACATCCATGATGCCAGCGGCGCTGCGCACGGCGGCAACTTCGGCGGATACCATGGCGTCCACGGGGGTGCGGCGAAAGCTGTAGTGATCGTGTTGCGCCACGCCGGGCCGCGCAAACCAACGCGGGCGTTCAAAGCCGTAGACTTCTTCGTGAACGGCACCTTTGGCTTTGAGAATGTCGTGCAGCGGAGAGGGTTTCACCGGACGACCCGCCAACCTGTTGAAATGCGGGAAGGGGATTTCATGGCGCAAGCAATAGTCTTCTTTGGCTTTCACGACCTGCCACTCTTTGGTGGCGTAGCTGCCAAAGCGGCGCGGGTCATAGTCGCGCATCGAAATGTCCGCAGCGCCGTGCACCATCCAGCGGGCCAGTTCACGTGTAAGGCCCGGTCCCCAGCCAATGCCGATCTGCGTGCCGCAACAGCACCAGTAGTTGCGTACTCCGGGTGCAGGGCCGATCAACGGGTTGCCGTCGGGGGGATGGCTGATGGCGCCGTGCACGTCGCGGGTGATGCCGAGGTCGGCAAAGATCGGCATGCGGTTGAGGCTTTCCTCAAGCCACGGCATGACGCGATCGTAGTCGGCGTCAAACAGTTCGTTTTCGGCCTCCCACGGGCAATGGTCCTCCCAAACGGTGTTGGGGTTGGCCTTCTCATAGATGCCGATAAGACCTTTGTTTTGCTCCATCCGGATGTAGCCGGAGACTTTTTTGTCGTCGCGGATTACTGGCAGTTCGCGGTCAAGTTCGCGGAACTGTGGCACCTCGTCGGTCACAAAATAATGGTGCGTCATCGACGTCATTGGCAGTTGCAGGCCGGACCACTCGCCCATTTGGCGCGCATAGGTGCCGCCTGCGTTGACGACGTGTTCGCAGCGGATTGTGCCCTGTTCGGTTTGCACGATCCATTCGCCGTTGGTGTCTTGTGTGATGTTGGTGGCGCGGCACCGGCGGACGATCCGTACGCCTTTGGCGCGCGCGCCTGCGGCCATGGACATGGTGACGTTTGTCGGGTCGACGTGGCCGTCATCGGGCGTGTGCAAAGCGCCCAGAACGCCATCAAGATTGTAAAAAGGGTGCAGCTCGGCGACGCGGGCTGGCGACACCAGTTCGATGTTGAAACCCAATGCTCGACCGACTGACAGCGTGTGGCGCAGCCAATCCATTTCGTCTTCGGTGTAGGCCAGACGGAAAGAGCCGCAGCCATGCCACGTGACGGCCTGACCGGTCTCGGCCTCAAGTGCGCCGGAATAGAGGCCGATGTTGTAGTCCACACATTTACCGAGCCCAAAAGAAGACGTGGAATGCGTGATTTGACCTGCGGCGTGCCATGTGGACCCCGAGGTGAGTTCGGCTTTTTCAAGCAGAACGGTGTCCGCGCCCCAGCCTTCGTGGCCAAGGTGGTACGCAAGGCCGACGCCCATGACGCCGCCTCCGACGATAACGACCCGTGCGTGTGACGGCAGAGTTGTAGCTGACATGTTCCCTCCGGAGAAAAACCTCTCGACAGGCTAAGCAAACATTTATACCGTCGTCAATTATGAATGACACAAATGTATCATCGGCGGTTTTGACCCGTCTGTCCGAAGAGTTCGGCGATCTGACACCAGAAGCGCAGAAGGCCGCGAAATATGTGCTGGAAAACCCGCGGGATGTGGGGGTTTCGACGGTGCGCGAAATCGCAGAAGCAGCGAATGTGAAACCCAACACCGTGGTGCGCATGGCGCGGCAGGTCGGCTTTGAGGGCTACGACGATTTTCGCGAACCTTTCCGCGAGGCCATTCGCAATGGACAGGTGACCTTTCCGGATCGCGCACGATTTTTGCAGGAAATAGGCAAATCCGGCCAGATGGGTGCGCTTTATGCGGATATGGTTCAGGCCGCGCTGGGCAATGTTCAAGACACGTTTGCGGGCATTACGGCGGATGCGTTGACGGAGGCTGCTCAGGCCATCTGGAGCTCACGTAATGTCTTTACCATCGGGGTCGGCGTCAACAATTCCGTCGCGCGCAACTTCACCTATCTGGCCTCAACCGGCATGGTGCAATTTCACGCCATCCCGCGTGCAGGGTCCGTGGCGACAGACGATCTGGCGTGGTCTGACAGTCGTGATGTGTTGATCGCGATCACCAGCGCGCCCTATCGCAGCGAAGTGCTGGAAGCCGTCGAGGTCGCGCGTGAACAAGGCGTGACCGTGATCGGTCTGACCGACAGCCCGGCAAGTCCGGTTTATCGGGCGGCCACGCACGGGTTTGTCGTGGCGGTGGATACACCACAGTTTTTCCCGTCGTCCATCGCCACAATCGCGCTGTTGGAGACGTTGCTGTCGTTTGTTGTGGCCCAAGCGGGCGACGAAATTGTGGAGCGTGTCGATGCCTTTCACGCACGTCGCCATCGCATCGGGCTTTATGCGGGAGAGGGCGGATGACGGAGCCGGTTCGGTCGCTTGCTGCGCGGTATTACACGGACCCCGCTGTGTTTGAGGTGGAGCGTGCCGGCCTTTTGGCACGCACGTGGCAATTTGCGTGCCATGCCAGCGAGATTGCCAGCCCAGGCGACTACACCTGTTTTGAAATCGCCGGCGACAGTCTGTTTGCCATTCGCGGGCGCGACGGCGACATTCGCGTTTTTTACAACGTGTGTCAGCACCGCGCGCATGAATTGGTGCAGGGGAGCGGGTCAACACGGGTTGTGGTCTGCCCCTATCACGCATGGACCTATGAGCTGACTGGCGAGTTGCGCGCCGGGCCCAACATCAAAGTGGTGGACGGGTTTGACCGTAGTGCGGTGTGCCTCACATCGGTACGCGTCGAAGAGTTGCTGGGCTTTGTCTTTGTCAATCTCGATCCCGATGCTGATCCCATGGAAACGTGGTTCCCCGGTGCGCGTGCAGAATTGGAAGATTGGGTGCCGAACTGGGCCGATTTGCGGCCGCTGGATTGGGTGGAAATTCCGGAACACTGCAATTGGAAAGTGTCGGTTGAAAACTACTCGGAGTGTTACCATTGCAGCCTGAACCATCCGACATTTTCCAATGGTGTGGTTCGGCCGGAAACTTATGACATTCAACCCCAAGGAAAATGCCTGCGCCACACAACACAATGTCAGTCGATGGATCAGATGACTTATGACATCCACAGTGGTTTTGCGCACAGCCACGAGTATTCCAGCTGGTTTTTGTGGCCGATGTTCAGCTTTCAGGTCTATCCCGGCAATGTGCTCAATACTTATCACTGGCGCGCAACCGGGCCGGAAACGGTGACGGTCTGGCGGGGCTGGTATTCGGTTGGGGGCGTGGAAAACCCGACGGTGCGCCAATTGGCGCAACAGGATCGCGACACCACGGTCGAGGAAGACATTCATTTGGTGGAAGCGGTGCAACGTGGGCTGCGGTCGCGGGGCTATGTGCCCGGACCATTGGTGGTTGACCCGCAGGGTGGTGTGAATTCAGAGCATCCGGTGATGCACCTTCAGAAATGGATGAGGGAGGCCGTTGATGGCTGATATTAAGCCGTTTTGGCAAAACTATTTCGACGGGGCATGGCAGGACGGTGGCGCTGGGCGCATTGATGTGATCAATCCGGCAACGGGTGAGGTCTTGGCACAACACGCGTTGGCGGATCGGGCAGATGTGGATCGGGCTGTGTCAGCGGCGCAGCGTTTGCACCGTGCGGGCGATTTGCGCGACATGCGCCCGCTGGAACGCGGGCGTCTTGTACAAGACATGGGGCGTTATCTGAGCGCGCATCGCGCGGACATCGCCGAGCTTTTGACGTTAGAGCAGGGCAAACCGCTTTGGGAAAGCCTGATCGAGGTCGACGGCGCGGCGCTTTATTTTGAATACTACGGCAATCAGGCCGCCACCGTGGAGGGGCGGTCGGTGCCTTTGGGGGCAGGGTATTACGATTGGACGGAACACGAGCCATTGGGCGTGTCGGCGCAGATTATTCCGTGGAATTACCCACTTGAAATGACGGCACGGTCGTTGTCAGCGGCGCTGGCGACGGGCAACGCTTGCGTGGTGAAAACGCCGGAGCTGACGCCGATGACCAATGCGTGGTTTGCCAAAGCTGCGGAGGCCGTCGGGTTGCCACGGGGTGCAGTGAACCTGTTGTGTGGGTATGGCGCCGAGGCCGGTGCTGCGTTGTCAGCACATCCGGGAGTGAACCAGATTGTGTTCACCGGATCCGTGCCAACAGGCGTCGCCATTGCCACAGCCGCCGCGCAAAATGTTGTGCCGTGCGTGCTGGAGCTGGGCGGTAAGTCGGCGGCGATTGTGCATGAAGACGCGGATCTGGAAGCGTTTGAAAATGATTTGCGATGGGGCATCTTTTTCAATGCCGGGCAAGTCTGTTCCGCGATGAGCCGAGTGATTGTGCATCAGAGCCGTGCCGAGGAAATGGCAGCGCGTGCCGAAGCTGTGGCGCGAAGCCTGACGGTGCAGGCGGGCATCGACAGTCCGGAGTTTGGACCAACCATGGGGGCAATGGTGTCTGACGCTCAACGTGACCGTGCGGTTGGCATGGTGGCCGCTGCACAAGGCGAGGGCGCGCGGTTGATTGCGGGCGGCCACCCCTGCAACAGCGCCGGCGCCTTTATGGAGCCAACCGTGTTGACGGGCGTGGGGGCGGAGATGACCATCGCCAAAGAAGAAGTCTTTGGACCTGTGTTGTCGATCTTGTCCTTCGGTGATGATGAAGAGGCCATTTCGATGGCAAACTCAACGGACTATGGGTTGGTGGCTGGCGTGTTTACGCGTGATCTCGACCGTGCCACGCGGGCGGCGCGGCGTTTGAGAGCCGGGCAGGTTTTTGTGAATGAATGGTACGCGGGCGGAGTGGAAACTCCGTTCGGCGGCTACGGAAAATCCGGGTATGGTCGTGAAAAGGGGCGAGAAGCGCTTTGGAATTACGTACAGACCAAAAATATCGCGATCAAGCTGGGAGCAGCATCATGAGCGTTTTTGACGAAGACCTGTTTTTGAAAGGGCTGGAGCAACGCAAGGCCACGTTGGGCGCCGAATATGTCGAAAAGAATCTGGCGGCGGCGGATGCGTTTTCCCGCCCGTTTCAGGAGGCCATGACGGCATGGTGCTGGGGCTTTGGCTGGGGCGACGATGTGATCGACGCCAAAACCCGCTCGATGATGAACTTGTCGATGATCGGAGCGCTAGGCAAAATGGCTGAGTGGGAAACCCACTGTCGCGGGGCGCTCAATAATGGTGTGACACACGATGAACTGCGGGCAATTATCCATGTCATCGGCATCTACTGTGGCGTGCCGCAGGCATTAGAGTGCTTTCGTGTGGCGCGGCGCGTCATCGAGGACACGTAGCGCCAGTTGTTGCGGCGCTGATTTCTGACGCCGGATTTTGGAGCACGAACCCGTGGTCCGGCCTGCCAGAGGGCGGATAAATCCAATACCGTTGAAATACCTGTTGATTTAGGCGCTTTGTGTGTGCTGATGTTTGGTCAATCCCGACAATAAAGGCATTGCGCGCTGCTGTCCGGGTGAGCGGAGCCTGTCTGCTCAGAGTGAGGGTGTTGCTGCCCCACACGCGCAAATGGCTCCTTTTCAACACTCAGGCGGCGCGCCGCCATCGTCGAAAGGATTGACCATGCTGCACAACGATCATCTGGAACAATGGGACCGCGAGTCCTTCTTCCATCCGTCCACACATCTTGCAGAGTTCGCGCGGGGAAACCTGCCGCAACGCGTGGTGACCGGAGGAGACGGGTGTCACATCGAGGACCGGAGCGGGGCGCGGATGCTGGACGCGTTTGCCGGGCTGTATTGTGTCAACGTTGGTTACGGGCGGCCCGAAATCGCTGAAGCGATTGCCGAGCAGGCCAAGGAGTTGGCGTATTACCATTCCTATGTCGGACACGGTACAGAGGCGTCGATTACGCTGGCGAAAATGGTGCTGGACCGTGCGCCCGATCACATGTCCAAGGTCTATTTTGGCCTGTCGGGGTCAGATGCCAACGAGACCAACATCAAGTTGATTTGGTACTACAACAACATTCTAGGGCGTCCACAAAAAAAGAAGATCATCTCGCGCTGGCGTGGGTATCACGGGTCTGGCCTGATGACCGGTTCGTTGACCGGATTGGAGCTGTTTCACAAGAAGTTCGACCTGCCGTTGGCGCAGGTTTTGCACACCGACGCGCCGTATTATTTCCGTCGGGAAGATCAAAGCCAAAGCGAGGCGCAGTTTGTGGCGCAATGCGTCGCCTCGCTGGAGAAAATGATCGCACGAGAAGGCGCCGACACCATCGCGGCCTTTATTGGCGAGCCGGTGCTTGGCACAGGTGGCATTGTGCCGCCACCGGAGGGCTACTGGCCAGCCATTCAGGCGGTTTTGGACAAACACGACATTCTGTTGGTGGCTGACGAAGTTGTCACTGGATTTGGGCGTCTTGGCAGCATGTTTGGATCAGAACATTACGGCATGAAGCCCGATCTGATCACCATCGCCAAAGGGCTGACCTCGGCATATGCGCCGCTGTCGGGCTCGATTGTGTCTGACAAAATCTGGGCCGTGCTGGAGCAGGGTACGGATGAGAACGGGCCGATTGGTCATGGGTGGACCTATTCCGCGCATCCAATTGGTGCGGCGGCAGGCGTGGCGAATTTGCAGCTGATCGACAGTCTCAATCTGATTGAGAATGCCGGCAGCACCGGTGCCTATCTGAACGACAGCATGACGGCTGCGCTGGCGGATCATCCCAACGTCGGTGACGTGCGCGGCGAAGGTATGCTCTGCGCCATCGAGTTTGTAGCCGACAAGGACAGCCACACATTTTTTGATGCAGGCGACAAGATTGGGCCGCAGATTGCGGCCAAGCTATTGGAGCAAGACAGTGTGATTGCCCGCGCGATGCCGCAGGGCGACATCCTTGGCTTCGCGCCGCCGTTTTGCCTTACCCGTGCCGAGGCTGACCAAGTTGTTGCGGCCACAGTGCGTGCTGTCACGTCGGTTTTGCCATGATCACGAAAGGAGCCAAACGATGACCCAGTCAAAAGCCCCGTTCAGCATTGCGGAATATGAACGCCGCCTGGCCAAAACCCGCGCCGCAATGGCGGCTGCGGGGCTGGATGTGCTGTTTGTCACCGACCCCTCCAATCAGGCTTGGCTTACTGGCTATGACGGATGGTCGTTTTACGTGCATCAGGGGGTTATCGTCACGATGGATGGCCCGCCGATCTGGTGGGGGCGGTACATGGACATGATGGGTGGCCGTCGCACATGTTGGATGGATCACGATCACATCCTTGGCTATGGCGACCATTATGTGCAGTCCACCGAGGTGCATCCGATGCAGGATCTGGCGCAGCATCTTAGCGCGCGTGGTTTTGCCCGTCAGCGCATCGGCGTGGAGATGGAAAACTACTATTATTCCGCCAAAGCGCACGCTGTGCTGAGTGCTGAGCTGCCCGACGCAACATTGGTGGATGCCACAGCGCTTGTGAATTGGCAGCGGCTGATCAAGTCCGACGCAGAGCTTGAATTTGTGCGCAAGGCGGCGCGCATTTCGGACAAGGTCATGCGCACCGCATTGGAGCGCGCCGAGCCCGGCGTGCGCAAAAACGATCTGGTGGCGGATATCATGCACGCGGGCATCACAGGCGTGGACGAGGACTGGGGCGACTATCCGGCCATCGTACCACTGACGCCTTCGGGATTGGACGCGACTGCTGCGCATCTGACGTGGGATGGTACACCGATGCAGGCTGGTGAAGCGACGTTTTTTGAGTTGTCAGGCTGTTACCGCCGCTATCACGCGCCATTGTGTCGGACGATTTTCCTAGGCACCCCATCTGAGGACATGCGGCGGGCCGAAGCCGCCCAGCTTGAAGGGATTACGGCGGGCCTTGACGCTGCGCGGGCTGGCAATCGCACCTGTGACATCGCCAATGCGTTTATGCATGTGCTTGCAAAACACGGGATCGAGCGGTCGGGTCGTATGGGCTATCCGGTTGGGCTGAGCTATCCGCCGGATTGGGGGGAGCGCACGGCGTCGATCCGGAGCGAGGATGAGACCGTTCTGGAGCCGGGTATGGTGTTTCACTTTATGCCTGCGTTGTGGATGGACAGTTGGGGACTTGAGACCACCGAAACCATCCTGATCCGAGCCGACGGCGCTGCGGAACCACTGTGCGATGTAGACCGCCAATTGTTTGTCAAAGGCTGAACGATGATTGACGCCACCAAAGCACTGTTGTCTGAGCTGATTGGCTTTGAAACGGTCTCAGCGGACAGCAATCTGGAGATGATTGCTTGTCTGGCTGGGCGGTTGGAGGACTGCGGCGCCAAGGTGGAGGCGATGATTGACCCAACCGGCAAAAAAGCCAACCTGTTTGCCACGCTGGGGCCGGAGCGCGACGGGGGTATCGTCCTGTCGGGCCATACCGACGTGGTGCCTGTTACGGATCAGGATTGGCACAGCGATCCGTTTGTGATGGAGGAGCGCGACGGGCGGCTTTATGGGCGTGGCAGTTGCGATATGAAGGGGTTCATCGCGGCGGCGGTGACGATGGCGCCGAAATTTGCAGCGCAGGTTGCCGAGCGGCCGTTGCATTTTGCCTTTACCTATGACGAAGAGACCGGCTGCGTCGGGGCAGGGCATTTGGTGCAGGTTCTTAAGGAGCGCGGATTGAAACCTCGGATGGCGTTGATCGGTGAGCCCACCAGCATGCGCATCATCGAAGGCCACAAGGGGTGTCATGAATACACCACACGCTTTCATGGGCTTGAGGGCCATGGATCGGCGCCCGATTTGGGTGTGAACGCGGTGGAATATGCGGTTCGGTATGTATCAAGGCTGTTGGCGCTTAAGGATCAACTCAGGGGACTGGCGCCCTCAGACAGCCGGTTTGATCCGCCATGGACCACCGTGAATGTCGGTGCGTTTCAGGGCGGTAGCGTGCACAACGTTATCGCGCCGAAAGCCGAAGTTGCGTGGGAAATGCGACCGGTTCAGGCCAGTGATGCGGATTTTGTGAAGCAACATCTGCAAGCATACTGCCGGGATGAATTGCTGCCGCTGATGCGCGCGGTTTATCCCGACGCAAAGATTGACACCGAGGTGGTGGGCGAAGTTGTGGGGCTTGTTCCCGAAGACAGCAACGAGGCGCGGCGGCTGCTTATGGACCTGACGGGCGCCAACAGTACGGAGCTGGTGCCCTTTGGCACTGAAGCGGGGCTTTTTCAATCGATGGGAATGGATGTGGTCGTCTGTGGTCCCGGCGACATAGCGCAGGCGCACAAGGCCAATGAGTTTGTTTCGCTTGCGCAACTTGAGGCGTGCCTTGGGGTGCTGGATGGGTTGGCTGGCAAGCTCGCTGAGCTATGATCCGCACCATTTGAAAAGCAAGAGTTTGGAAATATTGCAAAAATCTCTTGCCTGACACGTGGTCGATCCCGCAGTCTTCGCCAAATTGATCGCAGAATTTTCTAAAATCACTCGACGGGAGGGAACTATGAAATTGAAACACCTACTTGTGACAGCGACCTGTACGGCTCTGCTTGCGGCGACAGCGCAGGCCGAGGGCGTAAAAGTCGGAATGATCACCACGCTGTCCGGCGGCGGCGCCGGATTGGGTATTGATGTGCGGGACGGGTTTATGCTGGCGGTCGAGCAGGCCGGTCGCAGCGATCTGGAGGTTGTCATCGAGGACGATCAGCGCAAGCCGGACGTGGCGGTGCAGCTGGCCGATAAGATGATTCAATCCGAGAAAGTTGATGTGCTGACCGGTATCATCTGGTCCAATCTTGCGATGGCCGTGGTGCCGGCAACGGTGGCGCAGAACAAATTTTATCTGTCACCTAACGCCGGGCCATCGGCGCTGGCGGGCAAAGGCTGCCACAAAAACTATTTCAACGTGGCATGGCAGAACGACAACCTGCACGAAGCTGCAGGCGCCTATGCCAATACGGCTGGGCTTGGCAATTCCTTCATTCTTGCGCCCAACTATCCGGCCGGTAAGGACGCTTTGACCGGGTATAAGCGGTTCTACGAAGGTGCGCTGGCGGGGGAGCTTTATACCAAGCTTGGGCAGACAGACTATGCCAGCGAAATTGCGCAAATCCGTGCGTCCGGAGCTGACAGCGTCTATTTCTTCCTGCCGGGGGGCATGGGAATTTCTTTCCTCAAACAATATGCCGACAGCGGTCTGGACCTGCCGGTCGTTGGGCCAGCTTTCAGCTTTGATCAAGGCATTCTGCAAGCCGTCGGTGCCGCAGCTTTGGGTGTGCGCAATACCTCGCAGTGGTCCAAGGATATCGACAACGCGACCAACGCCGCCTTTGTGGAAAGCTTTGCTGCCAAATACGGACGTCTGCCGTCGCTCTATGCCAGCCAAGGGTTTGATACGGCGAACCTGTTGATTTCCGCGATGGACAAGGCGGATGTTGCGGATCAGGACGCATTCCGCGCAGCCCTTCAGGCAGCTGATTTTGCCTCCACGCGGGGGGATTTCGCTTTTGGTCCAAACAATCATCCGATTCAGGACATCTATGTGCGCGAAGTCATTCAGGAAGGCGATGTCTTTACCAACAAGATCATCTCCGTAGGTCTGGAAGATCGCGGCGATGCCTATGCGGCTGACTGTAAGATGTAAGTGACTTTTGGCCCGCCCCGGGGTATCGGGGCGGGCACTTTCTTGGGGAAGACATGTCCTGGATCTTACTTGTGGAGCAGGCGCTGAACGGGCTGCAATTCGGCGTGATGCTGTTTTTAATGGCCGCGGGGCTTACGCTGATATTCGGGGTCATGGGGCTGATCAACCTCGCGCATGGCTCGCTTTATATGATTGGTGCGTTTGCCGCCGCCGCGGTGGCCGCTGCGACAGGGTCGTTCGTTTTGGCGTTGATCGCCAGTTTGGCAGCCGCCGCGTTGGCCGGAGTATTGATCGAGGCCACAATTATCCGCCGCCTTTATGATCGAGACCATCTTGATCAGGTGCTTGCGACCTTTGCGTTGATCCTGATTTTTTCAGAGGGCACGCGCTGGGCGTTTGGCTCCTTTCCGTTATTTCTGGACCGACCCGAAGCTTTGTCCGGCACGGTGTCGCTGCCCTTTGGCATTGAATATTCGCGCTACAGATTGGCGCTGATCGGTGTGGGGCTAGCTGTGGCGGCTGGGCTGTTCTGGATGATTGCCAAGACGCGGGTTGGCATTCGCATTCGTGCGGGCGAAAACGACCGCGAGATGATTGCCGCGCTAGGGGTCGATATTTCGCGGCTATATACGCTTGTGTTTGCATTGGGGGCAGCGCTTGCCGGACTGGCGGGCGCGTTGATTGGCGCGATCCAATCGGTGCAGGTCGGCATGGGCGAGCCGGTTCTTATTCTGGCCTTTGTGGTGATCGTTATTGGCGGGATCGGGTCGGTGCAAGGGGCACTGGTCGGGGCCATTTTGGTTGGCCTCACCGACACGCTTGGCGGCTTTCTTTTGCCCAAGGCTTTTGCGCTTTTCCTGTCTCCGGCGACGGCCACGTCGGTGGGATCCTCTCTGGCCTCGATGTCCATCTACATCCTGATGGCGGGTGTTCTTTTGGTGCGGCCCAAGGGCCTGTTTGGGGGCGCATGACATGACGCGGGAAAGCTTTTTGAACGCCGTCTTAATGGGGTTTTTGCTGGTTGTACCGTTGGCGGCATGGGCATTGGATGAGCCATTTATCATTACGCTAACCACGCGCGCCGTGATTTTCGCAATTGCGGGCGTGGGGCTTAATCTGGCGCTTGGGTTTGGCGGTCTGGTGAGCTTTGGGCATGCTGCGTTTTTTGGGTTGGGCGGATATGCGATGGGCATTCTGGCCTATCATGCACAGACCTATACGCCGTTGATGGACTGGCCGTTTGTGATTGAGGGCACGAAATCGATGCTGGTGATTTGGCCTGTGGCCATCGTGGCGAGCGGTCTTGCGGCTTTGGCGATTGGCGCGCTCAGCCTGCGCACGTCGGGTGTGTATTTCATCATGATCACCTTGGCCTTTGGGCAGATGTTCTTCTATTTCACCATCAGTTGGTCGGCCTATGGGGGCGAGGACGGGCTGTCGATCTATGTGCGCAACTCGTTTCCGGGTTTGAACACGATGGATCCGATCCAGTTTTTTGCAATTTGTTACGGTGTTTTGGTGCTGGTCTTGGCTGGGGTTCAGCGCTTGGCCCACGCATCTTTCGGTCTGGCGTTGCGGGCCGCACGGCAAAACGAAGAGCGCCTTCAGGCGGTCGGGCAGGTGCCGTATCGCCTTTACCTGACGGCTTTTGCGATTTCGGGTGCGATTACCGGTTTGGCAGGGGCGTTGTTTGCCGATTTGAACCGCTTTGTCAGCCCATCGATGCTGAGTTGGCAGACCTCAGGCGAGATCATGGTGTTTGTCATTCTCGGTGGCGTGGGACGGGTGTACGGACCGGTGGCAGGCGCGGCGCTGTTTATTCTTCTGGAGCACACGCTTGGCGGGCTTAGCCCGTATTGGCATGTTTATTTGGGGGCCATTTTGCTGGGTGTTGTGTTGTTTGCACGGGGCGGCATTTTTGGGCTGCTTGCCGGGCGGGAGGTTGCGCATGACTGACCCCATCCTCAAGGTGCGCGGGCTGACCAAAAGTTTTGGCGGATTGGTGGCGACCCGAGACGTTGATCTGGACCTGCACGCGGGTGAGATCCATGCGCTGATTGGCCCGAACGGCGCAGGGAAATCGACTTTGGTGCAGCTGATCAGCGGCGCTTTGCGTCCTGATACCGGTTCGGTGCATTTTGACGGGCAAGATGTCAGTGCGCTGACCACGGCCGCGCGGGCGCGCAAAGGCATGGCGCGGACGTTCCAGATATCCTCATTGGCGATGGAGTACACCGTTTTGCAAAACGTGGTGCTGGGGGCGCTTGGGCGACGTGGCGATGTGTTTCGGTTTTTCAATCGTGTGATGAAAGATCAGCAATTGCTTGAAGTTGCCGATAAGGCGCTGGCACAAGTGGGGCTGCAAGACGTCAGAGCTTTTCGAACGTCGGATCTGTCCCATGGACAGCGGCGTCAATTGGAAGTCGCGGTTGCGCTTACAATGGAGCCAAAGGCATTCCTGATGGATGAGCCGATGGCCGGACTTGGAGCGGAAGGGTCACAGCAGTTGCAGGGTTTCCTGGACCAATTGCGCCATCAGGCTCCAATTTTGTTGATTGAGCATGACATGGATGCGGTGTTTGCCTTGGCGGACCGGATCAGCGTGCTGGTCTATGGGGAAATCATTGCAACGGGCACAGTGGACGAGATTCGCGGCAATCCAGCGGTGCGCGAAGCGTATCTGGGGGAGTCGGCGGAATGAGCCTTTTGTCTCTGTCTCAGGTGTCTGCGTTCTATGGTCCGTCACAGGCGCTTTTTGACGTGAATTTTTCAGTCGCTGAAGGGGAAGTTGTCGCCCTGATGGGGCGCAACGGTATGGGCAAATCGACCACGATCAAGGTTATTTGCCGGATGCTGCAACACCGCGGCGGGACTGTGATGTTTGCGGGAAATGATGTTGCGCGATTGCCGTCGCATAAGGTGGCCCGCCTGGGCGTCGGTTTGGTGCCCGAAGGGCGGCGGTGTTTTGCGGACCTGACCGTATATGAGAACCTGATTGCCGCGGCGCGCAAAGGCGCGTGGGATTTCACCGCAGTTGCAGAGCTGTTTCCACGGCTGTTGGAAAGGCGGGGTCAGGCGGCGGGTACGCTGTCGGGAGGCGAGCAGCAAATGCTGGCAATCGGGCGGGCGTTGATGACCAACCCGACGCTTTTGTTGCTGGATGAGGCCACAGAAGGGCTGGCGCCGGTTGTGCGTCAGGAAATCTGGCAGGCGATTTCAAAGCTGAAAGCGCAGAGCGGTTTGGCGATTGTTGTGGTGGACAAATCCTTGCAGGAATTGCGCGGTGTTGCGGATAGGGCGGTCATACTTGAAAAAGGCACTTCCGTTTGGAATGGAGCCTTCTCTGAGTTGTCTGCGGAGGTGACTGACCGGTATCTCGGCATTTGATCCCGGCTTTGTGGTTGGCAAAAATGCGTCGGGGTTAAACTTCCACCAGCGCACCGGGTGCTTGGATGACTTCAGCGGACAGTTTGCAACCGGCATCGACAGCGTCACTCTCGGATTTGCCGGACATCAACGAGATCAACACGGCTGCATTGAAGGCGTCACCAGCGGCGGTTGTATCCACCAATGTGGTTATCGATTGCGGTGCAACGGTTTGCGTTTCGCCGGTGGCGTGCGCGATCTGGACAGGGCCGGGACCGTCTTTGACGATGGCGAGGTCGCACCCCACATCAAGATATCTGCGGGCGGTGGCCGTTGGGGACGCGTCGGAGAACCAAGAGGCCTCATCTTCATGAGAGGGCAGCACCAAATCGGCGTGGCGTGCAGCTTCGGTGATCCAATGGCGCATGGTGTCGACGTCTTCCCAAAGACGGGGGCGCAGGTTGGGATCAAAGGCGACAAGCGCCCCATTGGCTTTGGCTTTTGCCACCGCGGCGAGCAACCGCTCCCGTCCGTCTCCAATTAAAACCGCCATGGTGATGCCGCTGAAGAACACGATGTCACCGGCGCCGGAGACCGGCAGATCGGTGAGGTCTTGTGCAAGCTGGCGCGCGGCCGCGGCAGACCGCCAGTATGAAAAGGAGCGTTCGCCGTTCTGGGTGGCGATCAGATAGAGACCGACGGAGGTACCAGCTATGCGTTGGATTTCAGGGGTGATGCCGCTTTCGGAGACAAAGTTGATCAGTTGGTCCGAGGCAGGATCATCACCAAGGGCGGTCATAAAGGCCACGTCGAGGTTCGGAGCCGCGAGGCGGCGGGCGTACCATGCGGTGTTGAACGTGTCGCCAGCATAGCCCATTTTGAACAGCCCGCTTTTGGTGGGGGCCATTTCAACCATACATTCACCGATTGCCAAAAGTCTGGTGCGCATCACGTGTCGTCCTCAAAAAATTCCGGGTTCTTGGCGCGTATTCCGTCCATCAGGGGGAACAAGCTGTGCAGATGGGCGGCCAGTTGGTCTTGCGCACTTCTTAGGTCTTGCTGGCGCAGCGCCGCGACTATTTCACAATGCTCCTGAAAGGCCACAGGGCCGTTGTCGGGCAATGACAGCCGTCGGGCGCGGTCCATATGGCTTTTCTGCGCGCTGACCAGCGGCCAGATGTCGTCGTGCCCGGATATAGCGCACAGCAGTTGGTGAAACGTTTCATCCAACTCGTAAAACCGAACGCCGTCAGCTTTTTGCATCGCCTCGTGTTGTTGCTCGATCAGGGCGTCCAGAGCGGCGAGATCGGCGTTGGTGCGGCGTTGGATACTGTCCGCCAAGCAGGCGGTTTCAAGTGCGGAGCGGACAAAGGCCGCGCGTGCGACTGCGGCGACCGAAATCTTGGTCACCAACGTTGCACGCTGAGGCCGGATAAGGAGAAAACCTTGCTGCGACAGACGGAAAAACGCATCCCGAACGGGTTGGCGGGAGACGTCGAACCGGCCTGCGAGGTCGGCCTCTGACACTTTGCTGCCCGGAGGGAGTTCCAAGGCGATGATGGCTGCGTGCAGGCGGTCAAACACTTGGTCTGTGGCTGACGCCGCTGCGGCCTGTGGCAGAGGGGATAATATCTGGTCGACTAGCATACCAGTTGAGTATTTGGTTTGAACCAGCCGTGCAAGCGCTTTCGCCCTGTTTGGTATGACGTGGTGTGTTTGAGTTATGTGATGTCGGTGCAATGCCATGTTGAGCGTGGCTTTCGAACCGGCGACGAGGCTATGCCGGAAAATTGGCCTGCGCCCTCAGGAGCATCGTGGATAGTATAAATTTGTATCAATTTTGCCGTCCGGTTACGTTGCATAATTTACCAAGGATTAGGGTTATCAGGTGACTTGATGAGGTCGACAAAGCTTTAGGAGGCGTGCGTGCTTTCCCCAAAACAAAAATCGATCTGGCGCAAACGACTGGTATCTCCAACCGCGCTGTTTTTCCTGAGCGCGTTGGTGACGTGGCCGATTCTGTCTGAATTGGAGGCTTTTGAGGTCTTTTATGAGTTCAGCCGAGACCATGAAAGCTGGGAAGTGGACGAAATTGCGCTCTTGATTCTCAATCTGACAATCGCACTGGGTGCATCGGTTTGGTACAAATCCCGCAGCCTGAAACTGGTTTTGCAAGCACGCGAGCTGGAACGGGAGCGGGCCGAAAAAAATGCTCGCCACGACCCGCTGACCGGTCTGATGAATCGCCGGGCCTTTTACGAGATGATCGAAAACCTCTCAAATAGGGGCGGGACATCCAAGGCCTCTCAGTTTGTTGGGTTGGTCGATCTGGATCGGTTTAAGCCCGTGAATGACGTGCATGGGCACGCGGCTGGCGATGTGACGCTGTGTTCGGTGGCAGATCGGTTGCGCAACGAGATCGGGCAAGGTGGGCACGTGGCACGCCTTGGCGGCGACGAGTTTGTGATTGTGTTTGCACCAAAGATGAACGCGGCAGACGTTGAGCGCGTTTCGCGCCGGATGCTGTCGACGATTGCACAAGCCATCCCGTTTAACGGGCAGAGCGTTTTTGTCGGCGCCAGCATCGGGTTGGTACATTGGGACGGCTCGCTTGGATTGTCTGAGATGATGCGCCGCGCTGATCATGCACTTTATCAAGTGAAACTCAGTGGTCGCGGCAGTTTTGCATGGTATGATTCCGACGCTGACAAACAGGCGCTGGAGCGGGCTGAAATCGCGGCCGAGCTGAAGTCAGCGGTCCAGTCCGACAAGATTACCCCGTATTATCAACCGATTGTGAAAATCGGGACGTCGGAGCTTGTGGGATTTGAAGTTCTGGCGCGTTGGACCCATCCGACCCGCGGAAACGTCCCGCCGTTCACATTCATCCCGATTGCCGAAGACAGCGGACTGATTGGTCAATTGGGCATGAGTATCCTCCGCCAAGCTTGCGCGGACGCGGCGGACTGGCCTGAAGAGTTGTCGATTTCGTTCAACGTGTCTCCGATCCAATTCCGCGATCCGGCTTTGGTAGAGAGCATTCAGAACGTTTTGCATGAGACAGGGTTCAAACCGGAACGGCTGACCATCGAGATCACGGAAAGCTCGGTCATCGATGACGTGCTGATCGCCCGCCCGAAAATTGAAGCGTTCAAAGAGTTGGGCATACAAATTGCGCTGGATGACTTCGGTACGGGATACTCCAGCCTGTCCTGTCTGCGCAGTTTGCCGTTTGACCGCATAAAAATTGACCGCAGTTTTGTGACGGACATTTCGTCCAACCAACAGAACCAGCAGATTGTTTCAGGGATCCTGTCGCTGGCAAACGGACTGGCGCTGGATGTGACCGCCGAAGGCATCGAAACCAGCGACGACCTTGCCTACCTTCAGGGGTCGACGTGTTCTTTGGGGCAGGGCTACTACTTTGAAAAGCCGATCCCCGCAGATCAGATTTCGTGGCTTTTGGAGACGGAGTGGGCGGAACACCTCGTGCATGCGGTGCCAGCGGTCAAAGCCGTCGGATAATCACCTTTACTGACAAATAGATGTGCCGCCTCGCGTTTGACTATGCGGGGCGGTTTACCATTGCGCGGGGCATTTCGGAAAAGACCTCGTTGCCGCTCTCGGTCAGGATCACGATTTCTTCCAGCCGCACGCCGAATTGGCCCGCCACATAGATGCCGGGCTCGATGGAAAAAACGTTGCCGGTCTCCAGCACGACATCGGATGTCGCGGTGATGTATGGCGGCTCGTGCACGTCAACACCGAGGCCGTGGCCGGTGCGGTGCAGGAAAAGGTCCCCATAGCCGGCGTCCGTGATCACGCCGCGTGCAGCACCGTCGATGTCGCGGGCTTTGGCGCCGGGTTTGGCGGCGGCCACTGCGGCCTGAACTGCCAGTTCCACAACTCCGAAAACCTTTTGATATTCTTCGCTTGGCGTGCCGAAGAAGCCGCAGCGGGTCATGTCAGATGGATACCCGTCAAGGCGACAGCCCGTGTCGATCAGCACTGCCGTATCACGACCCAGATTGGTGTCGCCGGTGTGGTGATGCGGGAAGGCGCCGTTGGCGCCAAAGCCGACGATCGTGAATTCTGGCGTGGCGCCGTTGGCCTTGTAGTGGGCGCGGATGATGTCTTGCACGTCGCGCTCTGTCATGCCCTCGCGCAAGCTATCAAAGGCGATCCGAACGGCGTCGTCGTTCAACAGATGTGCAGCCTTAATTGCGGCTTTTTCGCTGGCGTCTTTGCGGCTGCGCAACAGGCCAACGGTGTCGTCGGTAAAGCGTCGGTATTGCGTCGGTAACGCGTCGGTGAGCCGGAAGGCAAAATCGGCGCGCATGGTTTCGTCGATGACGATGGAGGGATCTGTGAGCACGTCGGTGCCAAGGTAAGCCAACAGATCCGCCAAAGCCTCGGCCGGGCCTTCGTCATCGCGCCAGGTAAAGAACGGCAGGTCTGTCATTTGGGCTGCACTGTCTGCGTTGAGAGATGGCATCAGGAAGCCTGCTTTGTCACGGCTCACCAGCAGCATCACCGGACGCTCGTCGCCATGCGGGTTGACGCCGGAGAGCCATTCCATGTGGGTCGACGGACCAAGTGCCACGAGGTCGGTGTTGGTCTCGGCCATGCGGGTGCGCAGGGCGTCCATGCGGGTGGTGAAGATGACGTCAGGCATTAGGGGCTCCATTGAACGATCATTCAGTTGTCGCGCAACTGGGCGTCCAGCGCAATGGGGGGTGAAATCTGCGGGTGAGAAATTGCCGCAAGGGCACTGTTAGCGCTGACAGGGGGCAGGTAGTTTGCTAGAGATGAGGCAAGCAGAGGAGGCAGCCCGATGAAACGTTCCCGCATCAATGAGATCATGTCTGAGGCGGATGAGATGATCCGTCACTATGGCTTTGTGTTGCCGCCTTTTGCCAAGTGGACTCCGGAAGAGTTTGTCGCCAACAAAGACGTGGCGCGTCACGTGATTGATGCGCAATGCGGCTGGGACATTACGGACTATGGCGACGGGCGGTTTGATGACATGGGGCTGTTTCTGTTCACGCTGCGAAACGGCCTTTTGGCGGATTTGCGACGCGGCGGTGGCATGTGCTACGCCGAAAAATTGCTGATCTCCCGACAAGACCAGCTGAGCCCGATGCACACCCATGTGATCAAAGCCGAAGACATCATCAACCGGGGCGGCGCGACGTTGGTGGTGGAGCTGTTTGGCAGCGATGATGCCGGGAATTTCGCGGAGGATCGCGGTGGCGTTGTGATGTGCGACGGACTCAAGCGGCCTTACGCGGCAGGAGAGAAATTGCGGTTTGCACCGGGAGAAAGCTTGACCCTGATGCCGGGCGATTGGCACGCGTTTTGGGGTGAGGGAGGCGACGTGCTGATTGGGGAGGTGTCGACCGTGAACGACGACAGGACCGACAATATCTTTCGCGCACCCATTGGCCGGTTTGCGGACATCGACGAAGACGTGGCGCCGACACATTTGTTGGTGAGCGACTACGAGACGTGGTTGGCCTAATTATATTTTTGGAGCGTTTAAGCCTTGTCGGCGCCAAGAGCTGCGTTTTGTTAGTGGATTGGACAATTCCAAGATTTTTCGAGATGCACATGTATAGGTCGCAAACCGAGATTAACTGCCTTCTTGTGGGCTTTCCGAACCGGATGCCCAGATAAAAAATGTCAAAAAATTCATTTGTTTCAATCTGGGATCGGGCTAGGCTCGTACAGCGTGTTAGATGTGTTTTTGGCACACGACTATTTTTGCGGCCAATTCACCGCGTGTGTATTAATTAGGGAGACAGAGATGATGGACTTTTCCGCTTCTAAGGCAGTGAGGGGGCTCGCATTGGCGACTGCGGTGCTGACCTCAGGTGCCACGGGCCTGTTGGCGCAAGACAGCCCGAATATTCTAGTCATATGGGGAGACGATGTCGGCAGATCCAACATCTCCGCCTATACGATGGGTATGATGGGATATCGCACGCCCAATATCGACCGCGTTGCCAACGAGGGTATGATTTTCACCGATTACTATGGTGAGCAGTCGTGTACCGCTGGCCGGTCCTCTTACATCATGGGCCAGTCTGTGTTTCGGACCGGTTTGTCGAAAGTGGGCCTACCCGGTGCGGACCTTGGGATGCAGGAAGAAGACCCGACCATCGCCGGTCTGCTGAAGGCAGAAGGCTACATGACCGGTCAGTTCGGCAAGAACCACCTAGGCGATCAAGATTCCCATTTGCCGACGAACCACGGTTTTGATGAATTTTTCGGAAATCTCTATCACCTGAACGCAGAGGAAGAGCCCGAGAACGAAGATTATCCAGGTGATACAATTTTGGCAGATGGCCGCACCTTTCGGGAAGCGTTTGGTCCGCGTGGTGTGATCAAATCCTCTGCCGACGGTGAGATCGAAGACACTGGTCCGTTGACCAAGAAACGTATGGAAACCGTTGACGAAGAAACCGTCGCGGCCACTATTGATTTCATCAAGCGTGCTAATGAACAGGGTAAACCGTTTTATGTTTGGTGGAGCGGAACACGAATGCACTTCCGCACGCACGTAAAAGACGAAATGCGTGCAAAAGCCAATGAAATCGTTGGTAAAACGGTGGATGAGTACACCGCCGGTATGATCGAACATGACATGCATGTCGGGCAGTTGCTGGACGTGCTGGACGAGCTTGGCATTGCCGACAACACAATCGTGCATTATTCGACCGACAATGGGCCACACTACAACACCTGGCCGGATGCCGCATCGACGCCTTTCTTTGGTGAGAAAAACACTAACTGGGAAGGCGGCTGGCGTGTGCCATCGATGGTGCGTTGGCCCGGAAAAATCGAAGCGGGCGCGGTTTCCAACGAAATCATGCACCACATGGATTGGCTGCCGACGTATCTTGCAGCAGCAGGTAATCCAAACATCAAGGAACAGCTGAAAGAAGGCGGTGTTCAAGCTATTGGGCGTGAATACAAAGTTCATCTGGACGGCTACAACTTCCTTCCGCATCTGACCGGTGAGGAAGATGCTGGCCCGCGCGACGAGATCTTCTATTTCTCGGATGACGGTGATCTGACGGCGCTGCGCTATCAGGACTGGAAGATGATCTTCCTTGAGCAGCGCCAGTACACCACTTTGCGTGCTTGGGCTGAACCTTGGACCGAACTGCGCGTTCCACTGGTCTTCCACCTTCGTCGCGACCCTTACGAGCGCTCTTATCGCACGTCCAATACTTATTATGATTGGTTGATTGACAGGGTTTTCCTGCTGGTACCGGCGCAGCAATATGTGGCGCAGTTCCTGGCAACTTTCCAGGAATTCCCACCGCGTCAAAAAGCAGCCAGTTTCTCGCTTGAGCAGGTCATGGACCAAATGACCCAAGCGGTGGGTGACTGATCTAAAAATGTTTTGGCGGCCCCTGATTGGGGCCGCCTTTTTTTGTTTGTTTACGGGACTATTGGAATGGTTATGCCAAAACCGCTTTTGACCGCTTTGGGCTGCGTCGGATTGTTCATTTCTCAGCCATCATATGCGCAGCAAACACCCCCCAAACTTGTTTTGCAGATTACCGTAGACCAGTTGCGCGGCGATCTGATCGAACGCTACGGCGCCGAATTGGGCGGCGGCGGGTTCAACCGTCTGCGCGCGGCAGGGGTGACCTATGTGAATGCCCACCATCGCCATGCCAACAACGAAACCGTCGTGGGCCACACCACGCTTTCAACCGGCGCGGATCCTGCGATGCATGGGATGGTTGCCAACCTCTGGTATGACCGCGAAACCGGCAGTCAGTTTTATAATGTTCAAGACGCTGATTACCCTTTGGTGGGGGCGGCCGGCATTGACGCGGGCAGCGAGATTGACCCGACACAGCGCGCCGCGACCACGGATGGACGCTCCCCGGGCAATATTCTGGTGAGCACAATCGCGGACGAAATCCAGATGTTTTTCGGCCCCAAGGCCAAGGTTTTTGGCGTTTCAGTCAAAGACCGTGGCGCAATCGCCATGGCGGGCCACAGTGGGCAGGCCTACTGGTTTTCCAAAGCCGAAGGGCGGTTTGTCACTTCGACGTTTTATCGTGACGACTACCCGCAATGGATGCAAGACTGGAACGACAGCGGCAAGGTTGGCGCTTATGCGAACACTTGGTGGACGTTGCGCGACGCGCGCGACACTTATCTGTTTGGCGAACGCGATGATCAAACGTGGGAGACGGATTTCCCCGGATATGGGCGGATTTTCCCGCACGACTTTGGACCGGCTGACAGCAAGTATTTTACCACGCTCCTGACGCTGAGCCCTGCGGGGGATTCCCTGACTGCTGATTTTGCCAAGACGCTGATGGATGCGGAAGACATTGGGCAAGATGACATCACCGACTACCTTTCGGTCAGTTTCAGCTCCACCGATTACGTCGGCCACATCTTTGGTCCTTCCTCGCTTGAGGCCGAAGACAACATTCGCAGGTTGGACGACACGCTTGCTGATTTTCTGGCGCATGTAGATGCCAAGGTGGGGCTGGATAACACGCTCGTTGTACTGTCCGCTGATCATGGTGCGCCAGACCATCCGGCCTATTTGGCGGAACATGGGATTATGGCCGACACCTTTGATTTTGAACGAACCGATATGCAGCCCGGGACAGTGCGGTTGCGGGCAAAACTGGGCAGCACCGGTGGGCTGGTGCGTAATTTTTCAAACCCTTACGTTTATCTGGATCGCAGGGAAATCAGCAAACAGGGGCTTGAGTTCGCCACCGTCGCCGACGAATTGGCCAAAGAGCTGGCGCTGTTGCCGGGGATCGCTCGGGCAATCCCGAGTTGGCGGTTGCGCGATGCCAAACTCGGCGACGATTCCATCTCGCAAGCTGTAAGGGCGAACTTCCATTCAGATCGGTCTGGCGACATCTACATTGTATTTGAGCCGCATTGGTTCATTGCAGATTTTGATGGTCTGACCGTGGCCAGCGCGCATGGCTCTCCGTGGGCGTATGACTCCCATGTTCCGATCATCGTCGCAGGCCCGGGCATCACACAGGCTCGCGTTTCGCGGCGGGTGGAAACCGTGGATGTGGCCGCCACCATTGCGACTTATCTTGGTACAAAACTGCCCTCCGGCGCCTTTGGTGCGCCGCTGGTCGAAGTCTTTCCCTAAATCCGCACGACAGCAGGAGTAAGCGCATGTCCCCCCTTGATCAGATCGCAGCCCTGCGTACGCGTATGGGCGAAAGCATTATTGGCCAACGCGACGTGATCGAGCGGTTGATTATTGGATTGCTGGCAAATGGCAACTTGTTGATTGAAGGTTTGCCCGGGCTCGCAAAAACGCGCGCGGTCAAGGCTTTGTCCACCAACCTTGAGGCCGAATTTTCCCGCATCCAGTTTACGCCTGATATGCTGCCCGCTGATGTGACCGGCACCGAGGTGTATCACCAAACGTCGGAAGGCGCCGAGTTCCGCTTTGAGGCCGGACCGATATTTGCCAACGTTGTTTTGGCGGATGAGATCAACCGCGCCCCTGCGAAAGTGCAGGCCGCCCTTTTGGAAGCGATGGAAGAGCGGCAGGTCACGGTTGCGGGAACGACTCACAAAATGCCCCCGCTTTTTATCGTGATGGCGACACAAAACCCGATTGAGCAGGAAGGCACATATCCATTGCCCGAAGCGCAGATGGACCGCTTCCTGATGCATGTCCAGGTGCTTTACCCGTCCGTTGAGGACGAGGTGGAGGTGATCCGGCTGGTGCGGCGCGAAGAGCAACAGACGCATGACAAAAGTGGAGCAACGGCACCCGAAGCGATTGCGCAGGACATCGTGTTTGCAGCACGGGCCGAGATCGGCAAAACCCACGTATCGGACGCGATGGATCGGTATATGGCCGATCTGGTGCAAGCAACGCGCACGCCGGCCGCGCTGTCGGAAGATCTTGCACGGTGGATCGATGTGGGTGCCAGCCCGCGGGCGTCGTTGGCCTTGGACAAATGTGCGCGGGCGCATGCGTGGTTGCAAAGCCGGGATTATGTCGATCCGGTGGATGTGCGCGCCATTTTGCATGATGTATTCCGGCACCGTTTGACCTTGTCGTTTGAGGCACAAGGCGACGGTGTGTCAGCCGATCAGGTGATCGACGAGATCGCGGCGCAAGTCGCTTTGCCCTGAGGCGAACGCATGGCCGAAAAAACACGAGATTTTGATCCAAGGATACACGCCGATCACGCCCACCTGCGACGGCTGTCAGGCGCCGCGCGGGGCTTGTCTTTGCTGCCGCGCCAACCGGTGCGGTCTGTTTTGAACGGGCGGCATACATCGCGGTTGCGGGGGCGGGGACTGAATTTCGAAGAGCTGCGGAATTACCAAATCGGGGATGATACGCGCACCATCGACTGGAAAGTCACAGCGCGTACAGGCAGCCCTTATGTGCGGGTTTATACCGAAGAACGGGATCGGCCGGCCTTGTTGGTGGTTGATCAGCGGATGAGCATGTTTTTTGGCAGCCAACACACGATGAAATCGGTGACTGCCGCAGAGGCTGCGAGCTTGGCTGCATTTCGTATTCGGGCACAGGGTGACCGGGTTGGCGGCATCGTGTTTTCTGATGAATCCGTCGCAGAGTTACGGCCCAAAGCGTCCGACATGGCGTTGAGCCGGGTTGTGTCTGCTATTGCCGATGCCAACTGTGCGCTGCGGGCGGACCGGATTGTGGCGCAGTCCATGCCGCTTAATCGCCCGCTGGAAGCGGCCGCGAGGATTGCCACAACCGGCAATCTTATCTTGGTGTTCTCTGACTTTGCCGAAGCGGACGGCAAAACCGAAAGCCTGGTGCGGCGCATGGCGGCGCACAACGATGTGATGCTGTTTCCTGTGACGGACCCCACAGAAAGCCGTTTGCCGGATGACCTTCGCATGGTGGTTTCGGACGGGCAGTTGCAGGCGGATTTGAACCTTCGCGAGGGCGAGAGTGCGGCCCGTCTTGGATCGTTCACGCGTGGGAGGGTGGCCCAATCTATCGGGTGGGCCGGCAAATATCGCATTCCGGTTCTGCCGCTGACCACGTCTCGCGACACGGTGCCGCAAATGCGGGAGCTGTGGGGGCTTAGAGGTGGTGGGCGCTGATGGCGGATACCCCTGACACCGATGGGCTTGGCCTTGTTGATATGCTGGACCTGCTCAAGCCGGTTCCGGAGCCCGAGGCGATTTCGATGATGCCGCAAACGCAGGGATGGATCTGGTTGGCGGTTGCGGTCGTGATCGTTTTGATCTGGGGCTGTGTGATTTTGGTTCGGCGTCGACACGCGTCTGCCTATCGCCGCGAAGCGCTTGCAGAATTGCGCTCCGCCGCGGCAGATCCTGTGAAGATGGCGAGCATCGTGCGCCGTGCGGCGTTGGTGGCTTTCCCGCGCCGGCAGGTTGCGGCTTTGGTGGGGCAGGATTGGGTGCGGTTTCTCAATGGCAGCTGCCCCGACGCGCCTTTCACGGGCAGCGCAGCGGAGGCATTTGTTGCGGCGCCTTATCAGCAAAACCCGCGCGCAAACCCCGAATTGGAGGGACAATGCCGTGTATGGCTGAGGACGCATAAAGCAGGGGCGGTGAAATGACTTATGCGCTGGCCTTTCCTTGGGCTTTTTTACTTTTGCCATTGCCGTGGTTGGTGTGGAAATTTGCGCCGCCACATCGCGAACAAAGCAAAGCCATTCGCATCCCGTTTTTTCGGCAAGTGACCGAGGCAGCAGGCGTCGAGGCCAAGGCGGGGGCTGCGGTTTTGGCGCGGCGGCGGGTGCAAATTGTGGTGGCGGTGCTGGCTTGGGGGCTGCTCGTGCTGGGATTGGCACGGCCTGAACAATTGGGCCAACTGACCACGATTGAAAAGGCTGCACGGGATCTGGTGGTAGCGGTTGATATCTCCGGATCGATGGACGCGCACGACATGAAAAGCGACGACGGGAGCCCGCAACAACGCCTTGAGGTTGTCAAAGACGTGGTGGGAGAATTTATTGAGGCGCGCGCCGGCGACCGTGTGGCGCTGATTGTGTTTGGCACCCGCGCTTTTGTGCAAACGCCCTTCACCGAAGACCTTGCGGTGGTGCGCGATCTGCTTGACGCAACGACGGTCGGCATGGCGGGTCCGGACACGGCAATTGGCGATGCCATTGGCCTTGCGATCCGTACTTTTGAAGCGTCCGAAGTGGAGCAGAGGCTCATGGTTTTGCTGTCTGATGGGGCTGATACATCGAGCCGCATGTCGCCGGTGAACGCGGCCGAAATCGCCGCAGACAGAGGCGTGCGCCTGTTTACGGTTGGGGTTGGTGATCCAAAAGGTCGTGGAGATGATCGGGTTGACTTGCAGGCATTGGACGACATCGCGCAGCGCACCGGCGGGGCGTTTTACTATGCCACCGGCAAGGAAGGTCTGCGGGATATCTATGACGAGATAGAACGGTTAAATCCGCGTGTCACGGAGACGCTGAGCTTTCAACCCAAGCGCCCGCTTGCGTGGATTGCGTTTGGCAGCGCGGCGGCCTTGGCGGTGTTGACGTTGTTGGGTTTGCTCGGGGTGGGATTTCGGAGGGCCAAAGCATGATGGATGTGTTTTGGGACGCTGTGAGCGCGTTTCGGTTTCTGCGTCCGGCGGTTTTGGCGATGCTGCTGCCAATCGGTTTGCTTTGGTGGGGCATTCGGCGACGAATGGTGCGACCTGAGCAAGCGACACAGGGCATGGCACCACATCTGGCGCGCGCCCTGACAGTTGGCGAAGGTGCAAGCCAGCGTATTGTGCCGATTGACGGCGTTGCGATGTGCCTGATCCTACTTAGCCTTGCTGCGGCGGGGCCGTCGTGGAGTCGTGTGCCCAATCCGTTGCTGGCACAAACCGCGCCGTTGGTTGTCGCGCTGGAAGTCAGCCGGTCGATGGAGGCGCCGGATTTGCCACCCAGTCGGCTTGAGCGGGCGAAATTCAAAATCCTTGACCTTGTGCAAGCGCGCGCAGGGGCGCGAACGGGGTTGATTGCCTATGGTGGAACAGCCCATCAGGTGGCGCCGCTCACCGAAGATCCGAATGTGTTGCGTGTGATGTTGGAGGCTTTGTCGCCCGCGGTCATGCCGACGCCGGGGGAAAACGCGACCGACGCGCTTGCGCTGGCAAAAGCCGCTTTGGAAAGCAACCAGACGCCCGGCGCGATCTTGTTTGTGCTGGACGATTTGAGCGCGACGGATGCCCCAGCTTTCGCCGCAGAGATGGAGGCCGATGGCGTGCCGGTGATCTTTTTGGTGGCAGCACCAAAAGGCGAGGCGATCGGTGCTTTGGAACGGCTACCCGGCGCCACGATCGTACCACTGAGCGCGGATGACGCGGATGTCAAAGCCATAGAGCGGGCGACGGCTTCGGCATATCGGGCTGCGCTTTTAGGAGACGAGCGTCTGGAGTGGGATGATCGGGGCTGGGTTTTCGGCTGGTTGGCGATGCCGCTGTTGCTGATTTGGTTTCGGCGCGGATGGACGATGCGCTGGGCGGTTTATGTTTTGCTGTTGGGGGGGGGCATAGCGCCGTCACCGGTGCGGGCAGATGTGCTGGATTGGTTTTTCACGCCGGACCAGCGCGGCATGATGGCCTTTCGCGATAAGAACTATACCGACGCGGCGGAGTTGTTTCAAAACCCGATGTGGCGTGGCTATGCGCTCTTCAAATCGGGCAATTATGAAGAGGCCGCCGAGCATTATGCCCGCATCGACACGCCAGAGGCCGCATTTGCCGAGGGCATGGCGCGCCTTAGAAACCGCCAATACAGGCCTGCGATTGCAGCCTATGAGAAGGCTTTGACATTGCGTCCGGATTTCGCTGAGGCCGAATGGAACCTGCAGGTCAGTCGCGCAATTCTGGAATATGTGGAAGCGACGCGTGAAGCAGGCGACACCGGCGAAGAAGCAGGCATCGGTGCGGATGACGTTGTGTTTGACAATGAAGCCAAACGTGGGGCGCAGACGGACTCGGATTTTTCCGAACAGGAAGATGCGCCGGCGCCGATGCAGACTGCCGAGCAGTGGATGCGGTCGGTGGACACCGATATGGGGGATTTTCTGCGCACCCGATTTGTGCAGGAGAATGCCGCGAGGGATCAGCCATGATCCGCGTGTTGTTAGCCCTGTTGATGTTCGGATTCGCCGGCGAAATCCACGCGCAGGACACGTCTCAGCCGCCGGTGATCGTGCGTTCGGTGTTGCCCGAGGAAACGCCGGTTGTGGGTCAGGCGATACTTCTGAGAGTGACGGTTTTGGTGCCCACATGGCTGCCGCAGCCGCCGCAATTCCCGTCACTCGAAACTCCGAACCTGATTGTGCGCTTGCCATCGCGCGCCACCAATCCGGTCAGTGAAACCATTGAGGGAGAAACCTGGTCGGGTGTCAGCCGCGCCTATCGCCTCTATCCTATGGTGCCTGGCAGGTTTTCGGTTGCCCAGAAGACAGTGAGCGTGACCTATGCCGACCCCAAAACACGCGCGCCGGTCTCAATAGACGTGCCGTTAGAGCCAATTGCCTTCGAGGCAACGGTCCCAAAAGGCGCCGAAGCGTTGGACCCCCTGATCGTCGCGCAAGGGCTCACGTTAACGCAAGATTTTGAGGGCACCGACGGGGTGCTCAGTCAAGGCGATGCCGTCACGCGCAAGGTCACAGCCAAGATCACAGGAAGCTCAGCCCTTTTCTTGCCCCCGCTGATTGCGCCGATTGCGGGGGACGCAGCGCGCGCTTATTCCAAAGAACCCGCGGTGTCGGAAAGTGAAGATCGGGGCGTGCTGTCCGGCACACGAACCGAGACCACCAGCTATGTCGCGCAATTCGGTGGCGTGCTGGAACTCGCCCCGATCGCAGTGCAGTGGTTCAGCACCGAGACGAACAAGGTCGAAACGACGCAACTGGAGGGCGCAACGGTCAAAATCGATGCGCCCACAGCGCCACTGGAGCCGGTGATCAGCCGACGGCAAATTGTAGCGGTTGTGATCGTGTTGGCCATTTTGGCGGCGACGCTGCGCATTCTGCAGCGGTTTGTTGCGCCGCCCGTGATTGCGGGGATGCGGCGCCGTCGGGATCGTCGGCTCAGCAGTGAAGCCTATGCCAGCTCATTGGTATCCAAGGCGATCCGCGCCCATGATCTTTCACGGGTTTATCGCGCATTGCCGCTTTGGGAGACACGCTGCCCCGGTCAATCCGGACACGGCTTGAAAATCGCCTTGGCGGCGGTTGGGAAGGGACTTTATGGCAATGAAGCAGGCGACACCCGCGCATGGCGCGCACTGTCCGAAGCCTTCGATGCAGACCGCAACAGGCGACTGGCGCGGTCGCGACCTGGCGCTTTGCCACCGCTTAATCCGACTTAGCCGCATGCAACGCCAGAAAAGTTTCTCACTTTGTTTGCCAATGCGAGCTTTGCGTCCCTTTCATGCTAACGCATAGTTTGCGAGTGATTGAATTGACCTCCCGCGACGCCAAACAGGCGATGCTCAAAGCCACATGTCGGTGGCCAAAAAGGAACACTATGGTTTTCAGGCGTTGTAACAGCGTGTTTCTTTGGATCTTTGCCTTATGCGTTGGTGTGGTTTTTGGATCGGGCGGGCCCGTAGTCGCGCAACAATTGAACGGCGAGACGCCAGCTTATCTCGGGTCCAAAGCCTGTGCGGACTGCCACACGGAGGCTTACTCGGCATGGCAAGACTCACACCATGCAAATGCTTGGCGGCTTCCGGGACCTGACACTTTGGTGGGCGCTTTCAAAGGCGAGACGTTTTCCGACAACGGTATGCAAGCGACCTTTGCCAGAAATGCAGATGGCTTGGCTGTTACCGTGCAGGAAAGTGATGGTAGCACCACCATTTACAGGGTGCATTCTGTCGGTGGCGTGCATCCGTTGGAACACCTGATACTAGAGACCGGCGATGGCTTTTTGCAGAGTTTTGATATTGTCTGGGACGTGGAGCAGCGGCGTTGGTACCATCTTTACCCGGATCAGGATTTGCCGCCTGTTGATGGGTTTCACTGGTCGGGCGCGTACAAAAACTGGAACGCACGTTGCGCGGAATGCCACGCCACGGGATTTGAAAAAAACTACGACTTCGGAAACCGCAGCTACGCCTCAACACAAGTTGAAATCGGTGTGGGGTGCGAGGCCTGTCACGGCCCTGGATCGGCCCATGTGGCCATTGCCGAGACGCTCGCAGCTGACGCGTCAATGAGCGGACCGGAGTTCTGGGGATTTGCCGAAGTGTTGTCCAATCCGCAAGGTCAGATGGCGCAATGCGCGGGATGTCACGCGCGGCGCGAAGCTTTTGGCAACGGCAACCCAGTACCGGGCGTAGCTTTTGCAGACAGCTATAATCTCGCGATGTTGCGCCCGGGGCTTTACCACGCGGATGGGCAAATCCTCGACGAGGTCTACGTCTACGGGTCGTTTTTGCAGTCAAAAATGCACCAAAAGGGCGTAACTTGCGCCAATTGCCATACACCGCACGCCGCGACGACGGTTGCTGACGACAATGCGGTTTGCACGCAATGTCACTCCGAAGCGGGCAATCCGGATTTCCCAAGCCTGCCCTTGGCCGAGTATGACAGCGAGGCGCACACCCATCATCCACAAGACAGCGATGCCGCGAAGTGCGTGAATTGCCATATGACGGATCAGGTCTATATGGGCATCGATGCTCGACGCGATCATAGCTTTCGCGTGCCGCGTCCGGATCTAAGCGACGTGCTTGAGACGCCAAATGCCTGCACAACCTGCCACACCGACCAAGCCGCCGCATGGGCCGCAGACAAGATCAAAGCATGGTTCCCTGACGGACAATGGCAGCAGCCTCATTATGGCGAGGTTCTTGCCAAAGGGCGGCGAAGCCCGACGTCGGCCGCGCCCGAATTGTTGGGGTTGGCCCAAGATTTTGCACAGCCTGACATCGTGCGTGCGACCGCGCTGTGGCTCCTGCGCGACGGGGCCATCAGCCTTGACGTCTCCGACTTAGGTGCCTTCATGGATGATGCGGATTCACAAGTGCGCGTCGCAGCTATTTCGGCATTGCGCCAACGCGCGTCGGTGATCTCGGAGCCCTATTTGATCCGCGGATTGAACGACAACACCCGCGCTGTTCGGATTGCGGCCGCGCGCGCGATCCTAAGCCAGCAGCCAGGGCGTATGTCTGACGGCATTCGCGCACAGGTCGGCAAGGCCTATGCGGAGTTGGGCAGCGTTTTGCGGCATCAAATGGATTTCGCAGAGACCCACCTGCAAGTCGGCGGGTTTTCGATGGTCGCGGGCAACGTTCCGGCGGCAATTTCCGCATTGAGCGAGGCGGTGCGCATTAACCCGCAAAATCCGCAAGCCTGGCACAGCCTTGTTCGAATGGTGGCGCAGACAGAAGGTCTGGAGGCCGCGCGAGAGCTTATGCGACAAGCGCTGTCGTTCAATCCAAACGACATCAGCTTGTTGTCTTTGGCGGCTGAATTTTAGCGGGGCAGGCTTTTTTTGAAACGCTGGACCTGACAAAATGACGGCCTGCGTGTGACGTGGGAATTTGGCGGCGGGATTTTGCAGGACTTAGCCCTAGGCAAAAAGGGCGCGTAAGCGGTGATTGAATAATGCAATCCGCTGCTGCATTGTCCGCGCTATGGAATTTTTAGACTTCGGACATAACCCGTGGCTTGTGGCGGTTTCTTTTGTCGTGGCACTGGTCGCAGGCGCCACTGGTCTTTCGTTGACGCGGGACCTTTCGGAAAAGTCGGTGCCACAACGTAAGTTGGCCATCGCGTTAGGGGCCATCGCGTTGGGCGGCGGGATCTGGTCAATGCACTTTGTGGCGATGCTGGGTCTGAAGCTGCCGATCTTGTTTTATTATGACGCGGCTATCACGCTGGCATCCGCGTTAATCGCAATCTTGATGGTGGCGCTTGCGTTGGTGCTGCTGCATTTCGTGCAGCGCACACCGGTCACCATTGGGGCCGCAGGGGCGATAGTTGGCGCAGGCATTCTCACAATGCATTATGTCGGCATGGCGGGAATGCAGTTGTGCCGCCCAATTTACACCGTGTCCGGCGTCGTTGGATCGTCGGTTTTGGCCATTGCGCTTTGTGTTCTTGCGATCGGGGTTGCCTATGGTGTGCGGTCTAACCGGACCATAGTGATCGGCACGTTATGTTTCGGCGCGGCGGTGTTCTCGGTGCACTTTCTGGCAATGCAGGGGACCAATTTCGTCGCGCTCGACAATATTCGCGAATTTGGGCCGATGATTAGCAATGAGGTCATGGCGGTCGGCGTGATCCTGTCGAGTTTCGTGATCTTTGGCGCCTTCTTGTGGGTTGGGACGACCTATCTGGTTCCTGCACAAGGGGGGGCGTCGGAGACCTCTCTGTCAGACCCAATCGATCCTGATACCTTTGAGCCGGCGGTGGCGCGTATTCCTTGTGAACGGGATGGCGGCAAAGTCTTTATCGCGGCGACGGATGTGGTGTTCGTGCGCGCCGACGGGCACTACACCCAAGTCTACACGAAGACGGACAAATACTTTTGTGTTTGGCCGATCACCGAAGCGGTCAAACGGTTGGTGCCATGTGGGTTCTTGCGGGTGCATCGCAGCTATCTCGTGAACCCAAAGAAAGTCGTGCGGTTTGAGCGCAGCAAAGACAAAGGGCAATGCACCTTTGGCGAGGGAGATTTGCCTCCGGTGCCGGTCAGTCGCTCCAACCTCAAAGAGGCGCAGACCGCCTTCGGGTGAGTAAGGCCAGCCGTGCAGGCGCAATTCGTGCGGGTTGAGGCGCATTTCGTGCAAAATGCGCGAAAACAAGTTGCTATCTAAAGATTTGATCCAGCTGCGGATGCAGCCTCCTGACAGCCAGAACAATTGCTTAAGGGAGGAGAGGCAATGATTCCAGCTGCCTTTGAATACTATAGACCCAAGGATATGGCGGGCGTCTTGTCCGTCCTTGAGGAGCATGGAGATGATGCGCGCGTCGTGGCGGGAGGGCACAGCCTGATCCCGATGATGAAGCTGCGCATGGCCGAGGTGCCGCACCTGATCGACTTGCAGGATGTGGCGGGATTGACCGGCATTTCAATCGATGCAGGACGCGTTCGCATCGGTGCGATGACGACCCAGCATGAAATCATCAATCACGCGGGCCTGTCCGACGTCGCACCCATCATGCGTGAAGCGTCGCTTCAGATCGCCGATCCACAGGTTCGCTACATGGGCACTGTTGGCGGCAACGTTGCCAATGGGGATCCGGGCAATGACATGCCGGGATTGATGCAGTGTCTCGATGCCACTTTCATTTTGGTGGGGCCGGACGGTGAACGTTCGGTTGCCGCACGCGACTTTTATGAAGCCGCCTACATGACAGATCGCGCGGACGATGAAGTTCTGACAGCGGTCGAGTTTGCGGCATCAAAGGGCGGGTACGCCTATGAAAAGCAAAAACGCAAGATTGGTGACTATGCCACCGCGGCGGCGGCTGTGCTGATCACCAAAGACGGCGGGACATGCGCGTCAGCCTCGATTGCAATGACCAACCTTAGCGACACGCCGGTCTATTCGGTAGATGCGGGCGCGGCCCTTGTTGGGACGTCTTTGGATGAAGCGTCCATGAAAGCCGCTGTCGACGCGATGTTGGGAGACATCGATCCGACAGAGGACAACCGTGGCCCGATTGAATTCAAACGCCATGCAGCGTCGGTCATCCTGCGTCGCGCCATCGAAAACGCCTGGGACAGGGCCTGACCTGAGCCTGAGGAGAGAGAACATGTCGAACAAAAAACACTTTAAACTGACCGTGAACGGCGAGGAGCAAGAGTTTCTGGCTGAGCCGCGTGAACTGTTGATCCACACATTGCGTGAGCGCCTGCGTCAAACAGGTCCTCACATTGGGTGTGAGACGTCACATTGCGGTGCCTGCACGGTGACGATGAACGGAAAATCGGTGAAAGCCTGCACCGTGTTTGTTGCCCAAGCCGATGGGGCAGACATCACCACCATCGAAGGTCTGGGCAACCCTGACAGCCTGCACGTTCTGCAGGAAGCGTTCAAAGAGCACCACGGGTTGCAGTGCGGTTTCTGCACGCCGGGTATGATCACCCGCGCGTCCAAACTTCTGGAAGAGAACCCGACGCCAACCGAAGAAGAAGTTCGGTTTGGCATGGCCGGCAATATCTGCCGCTGCACCGGGTATCAGAACATTGTGAAATCCATCCTCGCTGCGGCGAGTGAGATGAATGCAGCCAAGGAGGCGGCAGAATGAACAAGGAGCTAACCCGCGAGGAACGCACCGACGCGCTGGGCGGCATGGGCTGCAAGCGCAAACGCGTTGAGGACGCCCGTTTCACCCAAGGCAAAGGCAACTATGTCGACGACATCAAACTGCCCGGCATGTTGCAGGGTGATTTTGTGCGCTCGCCCTATGCGCACGCTCGGATCAAATCGATCGATAGCAGCGCTGCAATGGCTTTGGACGGTGTGATTGCCGTTCTGACTGCCGAAGATCTTGCGCCGCTTGGTTTGCATTGGATGCCAACTTTGGCGGGCGACAAACAGATGGTTCTGGCTGACGGCAAAGTGCTGTTTCAAGGTCAGGAAGTCGCGTTTGTGGTCGCTAAGGACCGTTACATCGCAGCGGACGCTGTGGAACTGGTTGAAGTGGACTACGAAGAGCTGCCGGTTCTGACAGATCCGTTTGCGGCAATGGAGTCCGACGTGGTTCTGCGCGAAGACCTGCTTGGCGAAGGCGGTAGCCTGCCGGACGGGGCTCATGGCCCGCGCAAACACCCGAACCATATTTTCACGTGGGAAGTTGGCGAGAAAGACGCCACCGAACAGGTGTTGGACGAGGCTGACGTGGTGGCCGAAGAAACGGTTTACTACCACCGCACGCACCCGTGCCCGCTTGAAACTTGCGGCTGCGTGGCGTCGATGGACAAGGTCAACGGCAAGCTGACATTGCATGGCACTTTTCAGGCACCGCACGCGATCCGCACCGTGGTCAGCCTGATTTCCGGCATTGAAGAGCACAACATCCGTGTGATTTCGCCCGACATCGGCGGCGGCTTTGGCAACAAGGTTGGGGCCTATCCCGGCTATGTCTGCTCGGTGGTGGCTTCTATCGTGACCGGCGTTCCGGTGAAGTGGGTCGAGGACCGGATGGAGAACCTGATGACCACGGCATTCGCGCGGGATTATCACATGACCGGCAAGATTTCGGCCACCAAAGAAGGCAAAATCACTGGCCTGCATTGTCACGTGACAGCGGACCATGGTGGCTTTGACGCCTGCGCCGACCCGACCAAATTCCCGGCGGGTTTCATGAACATCTGCACGGGCTCATATGACATCCCAACTGCTTATTTGGCGGTGGACGGTGTCTATACCAACAAAGCGCCGGGTGGGGTCAGCTATCGCTGTTCCTTCCGCGTGACGGAAGCGGCCTATTTCATCGAGCGCATGGTCGAGGTTCTGGCGATCGAGTTGAATATGGACGCGGCAGAGCTGCGCCGGATCAACTTTATCAAGAAAGAGCAGTTCCCGTATCAGTCCGCGCTTGGGTGGGAGTACGACTCCGGTGATTATCACACCGCTTGGGACAAGGCGCTGAAGGCTGTGGACTATGACGGTCTGCGGGCCGAGCAAGCCCAGCGTGTCGAGGACTTCAAAGCTGGCAAGACCCGCAAGTTGATGGGCGTTGGCCTGACGCATTTCACCGAAATCGTCGGGGCAGGTCCGGTCAAGAATTGCGACATTCTTGGGTTGGGTATGTTTGACAGCTGCGAAATTCGCATCCACCCGACAGGGTCTGCGATCGCGCGTCTGGGGACAATCTCGCAAGGTCAGGGTCACGCCACAACCTTTGCGCAGATCCTCGCAACCGAGATCGGCCTGCCTGCCGACAGCATTACGATTGAGGAAGGCGACACCGATACGGCGCCGTATGGTTTGGGCACCTATGGGTCACGATCTACACCGGTTGCTGGTGCGGCCACGGCGATGGCTGGTCGTAAAATCCGCGCCAAGGCGCAGATGATTGCGGCCTACTTGCTGGAAGTGCACGATGACGACGTCGAATTCGACGTGGATCGGTTTGTGGTCAAAGGCGCGCCTGAGAAGTTCAAGACGATGAAGGAAATTGCCTTCGCCGCCTACAATCAGGCCATTCCGGGCATCGAGCCAGGTCTGGAAGCGGTCAGCTATTATGATCCGCCCAACATGACCTATCCGTTTGGCGCTTATGTCTGTGTGATGGACATCGATGTGGATACCGGTGTGACAGACATTCGCCGCTTCTACGCGCTGGATGACTGTGGCACGCGCATCAACCCGATGATCATCGAAGGGCAGGTGCATGGCGGTTTGACCGAGGCGCTGGCCGTCGCGTTGGGGCAAGAGATTGCTTATGACGACATGGGTAACGTCAAGACCGGCACATTGATGGACTTCTTCCTGCCGACAGCGTGGGAAGTGCCAAACTATGAAACCGATCACACCGTGACCCCCAGCCCGCACCATCCGATCGGTGCCAAAGGTGTGGGTGAAAGCCCCCATGTGGGCGGTGTGCCGTGTTTCTCCAATGCGGTGAATGACGCCTTCCGGGCCTTTGGGCTGCGTCACACCAACATGCCGCACGACCATTGGCGCATCTGGAAGACCGCCAACGATCTGGGCCTGCACGGCTAAGAAAATGGCGCGCGCGGCCTTGGCCTGCGCGCGCTTCAAAAGACTTGAGGCTCTCATGACCTGGACCGATCTGCAAACTGCCCTGGCGGCACAGAACTATGTGGCATCTGACGATTTGGCAGTGTCTTTGCATCTTGCTTTGTCGTTGCAACGTCCATTGCTGCTTGAAGGCGCAGCCGGTGTTGGCAAGACAGAGGTTGCCCGCGTGTTGGCCGCCGCTCAGGACAGCAAGCTGATCCGGTTGCAGTGCTATGAAGGGCTCGATGCGGCGCAGGCGATTTATGAATGGAACTATCAGCGTCAATTGCTGGCAATCCGCGCGTCGGCTGAGGCGGGCGAGACCGGTAAAGACGTCGAAGACAGGATTTTCTCCCGCGACTACCTGCTGGAACGCCCTTTGCTGGCGGCGATTACGCAAAAAACGTCACCGGTCTTGTTGATTGATGAAATCGATCGTGCGGATGAAGAGTTCGAGGCGTTCTTGTTGGAGGTCCTTGCTGACTATCAAATCACCGTGCCGGAATTGGGCACAATCCCCGCGACCAGCGTGCCGACCGTGATTCTGACGTCAAACGGCACCCGCGACTTGTCGGATGCGTTGCGGCGTCGGTGTCTGTTTGCCTATGTCGAGTATCCCGACCGCGCGACGGAATTGGCGATCCTGCAAGCACGGTGTTCAGGGATTGAAGCCCGGCTTGCGGATCAAATCATCGGCTTTGTGCAGAACCTGCGCAAAGAGGAGCTGGAAAAAACACCGGGCATTGCGGAAACGCTTGATTTTGCCGCCGCTCTGGCAGGGCTGGGCATAGCGGATCTGACCACAGATCCCGCCACCTTGCAGGCCACGCTGACAACGCTGCTGAAAACTCAAAGCGACCGCGCCCACATTACCACCGAAGTTGCACAGCGCCTTGCCGGGAAAGCGGCATGAGCCGTGTTACCCGCTTTGCGGGTCGTGACCCCGGTGCCTCGGCGCGTATGGCGGGATTTATGGCGCATTTGCGCGACAACGGTCTGCGTCTCGGTGTGCAGGAAACCGAGGCGGCGCTGTCGGCGTTGACCTTCGTAGACGCAGCCAATCCGGACCAATCACGCCATGCACTCAAGGCCGTCTGCACCGGCTGCAAGGACGAGGCGCTGCGGTTTGATGCGCTGTTTGACGCCTTTTGGATGGATGCGGGACGTGTCCGTCAAAAGGTGGTGCCCAAGATGATGCCCGCTGCCAAAGGCGATGACAGCGTAAAATCCTCACGCGACGCCAAAGGTCAGGACGCTGGAGGCGCCGGAGAGGCCACCGCGCCTGAAGGTGGCGACGGTGACGCGGACAGTGATGGAGAAGGCAAGCTGATTGCCACCGAGGTGCGCAACTTGTCGCGCCGCGACCTGCGCGATCTGGTGCGCGCCGAAGAAATTGCCGAGGCGGAAGCCGTTGCCCGTCGCCTTGGTCTGGCGTTGCGCGACCGCCGCTCACGCCGTCGGATCGCAGCCCGCAAGGGTGACCGCCTGCATTTCCGCAAGACCATCCGCCGCAGCCTTGCGACGGGCGGCGAACCGGTGCGACTGATCAAGCGCAAACGTCCGGACCGCAGCCGAAAGATTGTCACGCTTTGTGACGTATCTGGATCGATGAGTGTTTATGCGCAGGTGTTTCTGGCGTTTCTCGCAGGGCTGATGCGCAGCGATCCCAGTGCGGATGCCTATCTATTTCACACCCGGCTTGTGCGGATCACCGAAGCGCTGCGCGACAAAGATGCGATGCGCGCGATTGGGCGTATGTCGTTGATGGCGGACGGGTTCGGGGGCGGCTCAAAAATCGGCGAAAGCCTTGAAAAATTTGCCAACACTTATGCGCGAAAGTTTGTCGATGGCCGGTCCGTGGTCATGATTTTCTCGGATGGCTATGATACGTCGGATCCGGATCGGCTTGGCGCTGCTTTGGCCACATTGCGCAAACGAGGGTGCCGCATCATTTGGCTCAACCCCCTAAAAGGTTGGAATGACTACGCCCCTGTGGCTGCGGGCATGGCCGCCGCGCTTCCCCATCTGGATCGTTTTGCCGCCGCCAACACTTTGGCGGACCTTGCGGCATTGGAAAAGGAGCTGGTGACACTATGACCCCTGCAGAGTTTCTAGACACCGATCTTGCGCGAACCGTCAGCGCCCTGCGCGATAAGGAAGAACCGTTTGCCTTTGCCACCATTGTGCGCACGGCGGGCACCACCGCGGCCAAACCCGGTGCGAAGGCCATTATTGGCGCCGAAGGCGTGATCCTTCATGGTTTTCTCGGCGGCGGCTGCACCCGCGGTGCGGTCAAACGCGCCACCCTCGCAGCGCTCAACTCCGGCGAGCCGCAACTGGTGTCTGTTGCGCCTGAAGATTTTTTGAACGAGATCGGGGTCAGTGCAGGCGCGATGGTGGACGGGGTGACGTATGCGCGCAACGGCTGTCCGTCTCGCGGCACAATCGACATTTTCATTGAACCCTGCCTGCCGATGCCCGAATTGACCGTGCTTGGCGCGTCGCCTGTGGCCGAGGCGCTTGCCGAGTTGGCGCCGCATTTTCACTGGTCTGTTTCCAGAGCTGTTGAGACGCCTGTCTTGGCCGGGAAATTGCAGGCGACTGTTGTTGCCACGCAAGGACAAGGCGATCTGGTTGCGCTGCAAGACGCGCTGCAACAAGGCGCGCGTTACGTAGCTTTTGTGGGTAGCCACAAGAAATATGCCTCTTTGTCGAAGAAACTCGCAGACGCAGGCGTGTCGCAAGATGACATCAAACGCGTGGTCGCGCCTGCGGGGCTCGATATAGGCGCCGTAACGCCTGAAGAAATCGCGCTCTCGATCTTGGGTGAATTGATCCAAATACGCCGAAGGCATCTGGAAAGGGGGGCATGATGCGTAAACTGCTGAAACGTATAGCTCGACGTTTGACGCCTTCCGCGGAGCAGGCCGAAGTTCTGGCCAAGATAAAATTTCCCTGTTGCTGACGAAAGAAAGGAAACGCCATGGAATTGGCTGATGAAATCACAATCAACGCGCCCAAAGAGGCGGTGTATGCGGCCCTAAACGATCCTGAGATCCTGAAGCAGTGTATCCCCGGTTGCGAGGAGTTGATCAAGAAGTCTGACACGGAGTTGGAGGCCAAAGTTGTCCTCAAGGTCGGGCCGGTCAAAGCCAAATTCACCGGCGATGTGGTGTTGAACACAGAAGGCGCGCCGGACGCATTTTCCCTGACGGGACAAGGCAATGGCGGCGCAGCCGGACACGCCAAAGGAGGCGCGGATGTTGTCTTGGTCACCGATGGTGATCAGACTATTTTGAGGTATGAGGCCAAAGCCCAGATCGGCGGGAAACTGGCACAGCTCGGCAGCCGCTTGATTCAAAGTACGGCCAAGAAATTGGCGGCTAAGTTCTTCAAATCGTTTGCGGATGTAATGGCGGAAGATCCTGTCGCCTGATCCGTTCTCTGGCGGGGCGGACCCGGCCTTAGGTTAAAGGCCGGGCCGTCGCGGTCAGGGCTCAGTCACAAAAGACGAGAGGCTTTGCCCCTTTTGGCCTTTGGCCAATTCACCCCAGGATATTTGAGGCAAAAAGAAGAGGTTGGTGGCCCTGATCAGCGTGGAAGCACGGCGGCGGCGCGGGCGAGGGCTTCGATTTCGTCCCATTTGCCGTCCCTGACCAAAGCCGAGGGGGCGACCCAGCTGCCGCCTGCGCAAATGATGTTGGGAAGGCTCAGGTAATCCGTCGCGTTTTGCGGGTTTACGCCGCCTGTGGGACAAAAGCTGATTTGTGGCAAGGGGCTGGCGAGAGAGCCAAGAAATTTGGCGCCGCCTGCGGCCTCGGCCGGAAAGAATTTCAGCATGTCGTAGCCGCGTTCCAGAAGCGCCATGGCCTCTGATGCGCTGGCGGCACCCGGCAACAGTGGAAGGCCTTCGGCCTCGCAAGCATCCAGTAGAGTATCGGTTGCGCCCGGGGATACGCCAAAAGTGGCGCCTGCGTCCTTGGCAGCTTTGACATCATCGGGTGTCAACAATGTGCCCGCGCCAACCATGCCGCCTTTGACCTCGGCCATGGCGGCGATTACGTCCAATGCGGCTGGCGTGCGTAGGGTGACTTCGAGGGCAGGCAGGCCACCTGCAACCAGCGCCTCCGCCAGCGGTTTGGCGTGGGCCACGTCATGCACCACGAGCACAGGAACGATGGGGGCGGCTTCGCAGATTTTGCGGGCCTCGATCGAGGCTTGCTGCGGGGTGATGGGCATAGTGTCAGGCTCCAAATACGGTTGCGCCGGTGTCGGCAGATGTCACGGCGTTGCGGAACAGGCCAAAGAGTTCGCGGCCGGTGCCATGTTGATAGGCAGAAAGGTCGGCAGTGACCACATCACGCTCAAGAAAACCCTCAGCAAGCACTTCGAGCGCGCCTGTGGTGGCGTCCACCCGCACCATGTCGCCGTCGCGCAGTTTGGCGATTGGGCCACCATCGAGCGCTTCGGGGACCACGTGGATCGCGGACGGAATTTTGCCTGACGCACCGGACATGCGCCCGTCGGTGACAAGAGCCACTTTTTGACCGCGACCTTGCATGATCGACAGGAACGGCGTCATGGAATGCAGCTCAGGCATGCCGTTGGCTTTCGGGCCTTGGAAACGGACGACAATCACCACATCCTCAGTCAGCTCGCCAGCTTTGAATGCCTCTTTGGCTTCGTTCTGGTCGTGGAATATGCGGGCAGGGGCCTCGATCACCCGGTTTTCAGTCGCCACGGCAGAGACTTTCATCACACCGGTGCCGAGGTTGCCGGTCAGGCGCGACAGACCGCCGGTCTCCTGAAACGGGTTGTCGGCGGGCCGCACGATTTGCTCGTTCAGGCTGTCTTTGGGGCCTTCGCGCCACGTGAGCGCGCCGTTATCCAAGAAAGGTTCAGACGTGTAGCTGGCAAGGCCTGCGCCGGTGACGGTCTTGGTGTCGCCGTGCAGATAGCCTGCACCCAAGAGTTGGCCGATCATGTAGCCAAGTCCGCCGGCGGCGTGGAAATGGTTCACGTCTGCCAAGCCGTTGGGATAGACGCGCGCGATCAGAGGCACCACGTCGGACAGGTCTGCAAAGTCCTGCCAATCCAGAATGACGCCGCCGGCGCGGGCCATGGCGATCAGGTGGATCAGAAGGTTGGTAGAGCCGCCCGTGGCCATAAGACCAACAATGCCGTTGGCGTAAGCTTTCTCGTCCAGCACGTCACAGACCGGCGTATAATCGTTGCCAAGGGCCGACAGCGACAGAGCACGTTTGGCGCCTTCGCGGGTCAGAGCGTCGCGCAGGTCGGTGCCGGGATTAACGAAGGAGGAGCCGGGCAGGTGCAGGCCCATGAACTCCATCAGCATCTGGTTGGTGTTGGCGGTGCCGTAGAAGGTGCAGGTGCCCGGGCCGTGATAGGCGGCCATTTCGGATTTCAGCAGTTCGTCGCGGCCAATCTCTCCGGTCGCGAATTTTTTACGGACTTCGGATTTCTCGTCGTTGGAGATGCCGGAGGTCATCGGACCTGCAGGCAGGAAGACCGCCGGAAGGTGGCCAAATGCTTGTGCGCCGATGATCAGGCCGGGCACGATCTTGTCGCAAACACCAAGGAAGACGGTTGCGTCAAACACATTGTGCGACAGGGCCACGCCAACGCCCATTGCAATGGCGTCGCGCGAGAAAAGAGAGAGCTCCATGCCCGCTTCACCTTGGGTGACGCCGTCACACATGGCCGGAACGCCGCCCGCGACCTGTGCGGTGCCGCCAATGGTGCGGACTGCTTCCTTGATGGCGGCAGGATAGGTTTCAAACGGCTGGTGCGCCGAGAGCATATCGTTGTAAGCGGTAACGATGCCAAGATGACCAGCGCTTTGCGTTGCGAGCGCGTCTTGGTCTTCGCCGGTTGCCGCATAAGTGTGGGCCTGACCGGAACACGACAGATGCGCGCGGGCGGGGCCTTGTTTGCGGGCCTGGGCCATCCGCGCGAGATACGCGCCGCGGGTTGGCGCGCTGCGGGCGATGATGCGGTCTGTGACCGCCTGCAAAGTTGGGTGGATCGGCATGGGAGCCTTCCTTCCTGATAAATCGCGTCTGTTTGGTGGCGTCAGGCGCCAATTGGGCGCCAGCGGCGTCCGTCGCGGTGCAAGAGCATAAGGGCTTCTTCGGGGCCGGAACTGCCGACATCATAAGGCACAGGGCGTTTGCCACTTTCTTGCCAATTGGCAATCAACGGGTCTGCCCAGCTCCAGGCAGCTTCGACTTCGTCTCCACGCATGAACAGCGTCTGATCGCCGCGGATCACGTCCATGATCAGCCGCTCGTAGGCGTCCTGCGTGTGCAAATCGGAACCAAGCGCGTCGGCGAATGTCATGTCCATATCGACCTCAGTCAGGCGCATGCCGCCGGGACCGGGTTCTTTGATAGTGGTGCGCAGCGTGATGCCTTCGTCCGGTTGCAGACGGATGATCAGGGCGTTGCCTTTGCGTCCCTCCATCGGATTGGGAAATATCATGTGCGGCGGATCGCGGAAAACCACAGTGATCTCGCTGACGCGGTCGCGAAGGCGTTTGCCGGTGCGCAAATAAAACGGTGTGCCGGCCCACCGCCAGTTGGCTATTTTGAGCTTCATGGCAATAAAGCTCTCGGTGCGGCTGTCGTCGTTTTCTACGTCTTCAAAATAGCTTGGTGCGTCGCGCCCTGCACGATATTGCCCGCGCACGACGTCTTCGCTTTTGACCGGATCGAGCGCTTCGATCACCTTGACCTTTTCGTCGCGCACAGAATTGGAGGCAAATTTGGAAGGCGGCTCCATCGCGGTGAGGCACAAGAGCTGCATTAGGTGGTTTTGCACCATGTCACGCATTGCGCCGGATTGATCGTAGTAGCCGCCACGTCCGCCGACGCCGAGGCTTTCGGCGACGGTGATTTGGACATGGTCGATGTGTGTCGAATTCCACAACGGCTCAAACAAAGAATTGGCAAAGCGCAACGCCATGAGGTTTTGGACGGTTTCTTTGCCCAGATAGTGGTCGATGCGATAGATTTGGTGCTCGGAAAAGTGGCGCAACAAATCCGTGTTCAGGGCTTGGGCTGAGGCGAGGTCGTGCCCGAAGGGCTTTTCCACAACAATGCGACTTTCGGGCGTGGCGACGCCGTGGATGCTGAGCCGTTCAGCGATGGCACCAAAGAGCGATGGTGACACTGACAAATAGAACGTGCGGATCACATCTTCGCGCAAGATACCTTTGAGCGCGTCCCAACCAGTGTCACCCATAGCGTCGATGTGGACATATTCCAGCCGGTCAAGAAAGGCTGTGAGCATGTCGGCAGGACGATGTTCTTCGTCGAGGAATTCGGTGAGGGCCGCGCCAATCACTTTGCGGAATTCGGCGCTGTCAAAGTCGGAGCGGGCGGACCCGATGATGCGCGCGCCTTCGGGCATTTGGCCCGATTTGAAGCGCAGGAACAGGCCCGGCAGGATCTTGCGCCGGGCCAGATCACCCGTCGCGCCGAAGATCACCAGATCGAATGGGGATACCGGGATGACGCGAGCGACCATGTGTTCTTACCCTTTAAGCAATGCGGCGATGCGCCGGCCGGTGTCGAGCATGCGGTTGGAGAACCCCCACTCGTTGTCATACCAGCTTACCACACGCACGAGGCCTTCGTCTGTGACGCTTGTTTGCGCCGGGGCAAAAATAGAAGAATGCGGATCGTGGTTGAAATCGATCGACACGAGCGGCGCGTCTTCATACCCAAGTACGCCCTTGAGGGGGCCTTCGGCGGCGGCTTTCATGGCGGCGTTGATGGCGTCCGTGGATGTGGTTTTCTCTGGTACGATCACCAGATCCACCATCGAAACATTGGCTGTGGGCACACGAATGGCGGAGCCTTCGAGTTTGCCTGCGAGTTCTGGCAGCACCAGAGAGATCGCGCGGGCGGCGCCGGTGGACGTGGGGATCATCGACAATGCCGCGGCGCGGGCGCGGTAAAGATCCTTGTGGTTTGTGTCATGCGTCGGCTGATCCCCGGTATAGGCGTGGATCGTCGTCATGTAGCCGGTTTTGATGCCGACGGTGTCCTTAAGGACCTGCGCGACGGGCGCCAAACAGTTGGTGGTGCAGGATGCGTTGGAGACGATAATGTCATCCGCTGTGAGCGTGTCGTCGTTCACGCCAAACACGATGGTTTTGTCAGCATCTTTGCCCGGCGCGGAAACCAGCACACGTTTCGCGCCGCTTTTCAGGATCAGCTCTGCCTTGTCTTTGGCCGTGAAAATACCAGTACATTCAAAGGCAACATCCACGTCGGACCAAGGCAGTTCTTCGGGGTTGCGGATCGCGGTGAGACGGATCGATTGAGCGCCGACGGTCATGACGTCGCCGTCCAGCGAGACATCGGCGTTCAGGCGGCCGTGTACGCTGTCGTATTTCAGAAGGTGAACGAGGTGGTCGTTGGGGGACAGATCGTTGATCGCCACAACCTCGATATCATTTGCGCCGCTTTCGATCAGGGCCCGCAAAACGCCGCGGCCGATGCGGCCGAAACCGTTGATTGCAATCTTCGTGGTCATCCTAAAACTCCTAACCCGTAGACAAGCGCAAATCGATTGCGCTACCGTTAGCGCTATCGGTATACGCGTCCGAATTAATAATCAAGGGGATTGCGGCACAGTTTCCATCACAAGTTTTAAGCTTGCGGTTTGGGGGCAGGTGTCAGAGCATCGCGCCATGGGGAAAAAGCTTCTTTTGAAAGACATCGCCAATTTGGCTGGTGTGAGCGAAATGACCGCGTCGCGGGCGTTGCGGGGCGCACCGGATGTGTCTGTACGCACACGCGAAAAAGTCGAGCAGATCGCCAAAGACGTTGGGTATGTGCCCAATCGCATCGCGGGCGCGCTGGCGTCTAATAAGGTCAATCTTGTTGGTGTGGTGGTGCCGAGCCTGAATTCGTCGGTGTTCCCTGAGGTTTTGTCCGGTATTTCTTCGAAGCTGAAAGACACGCCGCTTAAGCCGGTGATCGGAGTCACGGCTTATGATTTGGACGAAGAAGAAGAAGTGATCCGCGAGATGCTGAGCTGGCGTCCGGCGGGCATTGTTGTTGCCGGGCTGGAACATACAGACGCCGCGCGCAAAATGATGGCGAATGCGGATTGTCCGGTGGTTGAAGTAATGGATGTCGACGGAGATCCGGTCCGCCATTGTGTGGGCATTTCCCATCTGGCGGCCGGTCGGGCAATGGCGCGGGAAATTCTGGACGCAGGGTATCGGCGGATCGGGTTCATCGGGACAAAGATGCCGCAGGATTTCCGGGCTGAAAAACGTTTGGCCGGTTTTTTGCAAGAACTTGAAAAGGCGGGTGTTTTGCTGGCCGATCAGGAATTGTACTCGGGTGCCTCGTCGATCGAAAACGGGCACCTGCTGACCAAAGACTTGTTGGCGCGGACGCCGGATCTGGAGTGTTTGTATTTCAGCAGCGATGTGATGAGCGTTGGCGCCTATATGCATTGCGTTGCCGCCGGAATCTCGGTGCCGGATCAATTGGCTTTGGCGGGGTTTAATAACTTGAACCTGCTGCGCGGGCTGCCGATAAAGCTTGCAACAACGGACGCGCATCGGCTTGCGATTGGTGAGGCGGCGGCGCAAATTATTCTGGACGCGCCCAACGCCGCGCAATTGGTCCAGTTGGAGCCTCAAGCCATTCGCGGTCAATCGCTCTAGGCGTTTTTACGTGACTCTTTAAGGGCTTGTGCGACCAACGCGGGCAAAGCTGCTGCGTGGCCCAATGGCGGTAGGCGAAGACCGGAAAAGCCGGCTGCGTCGAGGGCTTGTGGGATGTCAAACTTGCAATGCCCCCCTTCGAGGGCGAAAAACGGCAGGCACATGGCACGGTCGCCAAGGTCGCGGGCGGCGTCAAATATGAAGGGGCTTTCTTCGATAAGTCCCTGAACAATATCAATTTCTGGCAGCAACTCAGCGAGAGTACCGGCGAAATTTCGGGTAGATAGCGCGGCCTTGTCACCTTTGGCGGAGCCATGACCTGCGAGCAGGAGGTGCGTTTCGGATTCGGCCCAGTTTTGCGCGCTGAGATGATCTTGGATCAAAGCGGCGGCGAGGGGAGGCAGTTCGGAGTGGAACCCCAGCGGCGGTAAAATGCGCAGGTTCTGCCCCTTCAAGCGCCGCGGCAGGACGCGGCCGACAAACCATCCGTCAGCCATGAACATCGGAAAGACCATTGCACCGTCATTCAAATTAAGCGCTTGATTTTCAAGGGCTTCCGGCTTGGCGATGGTGGCAGATTTTATGGCCCAATCCGGTAGCAAAGCGGCGACTTGCGCCGCAAATTCAGCCAGCCAAAGTTCGGGCGGTTCGGGATCTGAGGGCTGGCCGTGCGCTACGATCAGCGCCTGTTTTGGGGGTGTGGTCATACGTCGAAAGCGGCCGCCAGATCAGCAGGCAGGTCGAATTCCGCAAGCGCGCGGACGCGGGCTTCGGCGGACATTTTGCGTGCAGTCTTGGCAACGATATCGAGAATTTTTTCAGGCGAATGCTTACCGGAAAACGGAGCGAAATACCATTTGATGAAGACAAAACAGATAATGTCCTCAAGGGCTTGCACCTGATCGTTGCGCTTGATGCCTTCTTTGCGCAACATGGCGGAAGCCTCGGCAATCTCATCTTCGCCATATCCGGCCTCGGCCATGAGTTCCCCCACACGTGTGGCATGATGCGCGCCAAGGTCGCGGCGCCATTTCAGATAGCCAGCGCGGCCTTCGGGGAAATCGGCGCGTTTCAGCACCCAGCGCTCGGTGTGCTGACCGCGGGCCGCAATCTGTAACACCTCGGAAGCATTGGGAAAAAGTCGATCACACTCGGCGCTCATGCGTTGACCGTAAAGCAAATCTTCGGGCTGACCTTCGTCCATGCGGTGGTCTTTTGCATTGGCAGCATCAATGGCGGCGAGGACGGTGTCTAACTTGGACATGGGGCGCTCCGGTTGAAAGGTTTGGGGTGAATTTAGAGCGTGACGGAGACGGGCGAAAGGGCTGTCTGCATCGCGTCGGTATTGCCTCGGTAACGCGACGTTGTCGTTTGGCAGCTTTCTGAGCGCGGCGGAGGGCGAGCAGTGGCCGACTTTAGGTTTTTAAATCTGGAGCAACATGGGTTTCGAGCGCGGCCCGCAGAGCATCGAGATCCAGGGGTTTGTAGAGCAGCGGGGCGTTGAGCGCGGCGGCATCGGATTGCACGATGGGGTCACGGTTGGCGGTGATCACCACAGCCGGCAGCGCGCCGTAGGTGGCGCGCAAATCAGCGATCAGGCCAGTGCCGGTTGCGCCGTCGTCCAGCTGATGGTCGGCAAGGATCACGTCCGGGGCGATGTCGATTTCTTGAAGAAGCGCGACCGCCTCAGCATACCCTTCGCAGGCCAGCACATCCGCCCCCCAGTTCTCAAGTGTCATGGATATGGCGTTGCGCAGGTCGGTGTCGTTTTCCACCAACAGCACAATCCGGTGTGTCAGCGGCGTTTCTGCGATGCGGTCTTCTACCGCAGCGACGGACGCATGGCTGGGGGCAGCCAAAGGCAAATCGACAGAGATCCGGGTGCCAGAACCGGGGGTGGATTGCAGCGTTAACGGGTGATCCAGCAGGCGGCAGGCGCGGTCGACAATCGCGAGACCGAGGCCAAGCCCCTCGGCGGGGCTGGCGGCGGCGTTGACGCGGTGAAATTCGTCAAAGACTTTGTCCTGTTGTTCCGGTGGAATGCCGGGGCCAGTGTCGTGGACGGTGACCACGACGCGATTGCGTTGGTGTCTGACGGTCACCGACACGTTGCCTTGATCAGTATAGCGCAAGGCGTTGGAGATCAGGTTTTGCAAAATGCGGCGCAGGTAGGTGGCGTCGGACGTCACATGCGCCGCCTGCGAATTCACATCAAAGCGCAGTCCCTTGACAGCGGCCAGCGGGGCCATTTCATCGTGGAGTTGATGCAGCATCACGTCGATCGGGATTTCGGTGACATGCACCGCGGCGCGGCCTGAATCCAGTCGCGAGATGTCCAGCAATGCGCCAAGGATGTGTTCGACGCTTTGCAAGGCGTTGCTGGCTTTGGAGAGGCGTTCGCGTTGGTCCGCGTCGGTCAGATCGGTGTCAAGCGACGCCATATATAGTTTGGCGGCGGACAGAGGTTGCAGCAGGTCATGACTGGCGGCGGCAACGAAGCGCGACTTGGAAGCATTGGCGCGTTCGGCCTCGGCCAGAGCGGCCTCCAGTTCCAGCGTGCGTTCGGTTACACGCTGCTCCAGTGTTTCATTGACCTGTGAAATTGCGCGTATGGCGGCGCGTTCGGCGGTGATGTCGGTGAAGGAAATCACAAAGCCGCCGTCTGGCATTTGTTGGGCAAAGACCGCAAGAGTGCGGTCCTGACCTATTTCAACCTCGAAGTTGAGCGGCGCACGGCGGCCTTTGCGGGCGGTCCAATGCGGGAGAGCTTCGGCATCTTGCGCAGAGGCAAAGGACACTTTGCGACGGAGTTGGTCAAAGATGGAGCCAAAGGTCTGCCCGACACGGAAGCGGCCGATCTGTATGGAGAGCAGTTCGCTCATGCGGCGGTTCCAGCCCACAAGGCGGGCCTCAGAATCAAAGATGCCAACGCCTTGGTTGAGATGCTCCAGCGTGGCTTTGATCAGCTGAGCCTGATCGTCCTTGAGACGTTCGCGTTCCTGACGTTCCAGCAACATCATGTCGGTCACGTCGGTTTGCAAAACCACAGTGCCGCCGTCGCGCGTGCGATGTTCGCTGACTTGTAGCCAGCGATCGCCTGCCATGCGGGCGTTGAACACCACGTGTTGTTCTTTGTGGCGTGCCATGCGTTGGGCGGCCCATTGCGCGGGGGTCTCGCCGTCGGGCAATTCCAGGTGCGGGCTTTGGGAGACAAGGTGCACGTAGTCACGGAAGGGCAGGCCTGGCTGAAAGCGGGTGTGCACGTCGCGCATGTGTTTGCCGAAGCGCGAGTTGCACATGACGAGGTTTTCGTCGGCGTCAAAAAGAGCAAAGCCTTCTTGTACCGTTTCGATGGCGTTTGCGAGGTTGGCGCGGGCGGCTTCGGCCTCGGCGTTGGCTGTGGCCAGCTGGGCGTTGGAGGAATTGAGCAGGTCCAGCGCGTGTTCGAGTTCGCGGGTGCGGGCGCGGACTTCTTCTTCGAGCATCACGGCGCGCTCGAACTGTGCGTAGGCCATGCCGGAGGTGTCGGGACCTTGTTCGGCGCGGCGCATCAGCGTGTCGACAATGGTGAGCAGTTTCTCGTTTTGCCGCACAAGCGTGTCGGTTGGATTGATCAGCGAATTGGCCATATCAGGCGCTTTCGGGCGGGTAGATCGCGACGCCGGTGAAGGTCTGGTTCACGTGCATCGAGTTGAGCTGTTCGCCGTAGGTGGAGAAGCCGACAACGTTGTGGCGGGCCATGACCTCAGAAAGGCCGGTGGTCATCTGTTTCTGTGTGGCCTCGACCCGGCGCAGCAGGCAATCACAGCCGAGGATCATGTCGGGCGATCTGGCGTTGGATAGGGCGGAGAGTTCGCGGTCCAGATGGGCGACCATGTCTTCGGGTTCAGCCAGCGTCAGCACCATGCCTTCGTCGATGGCAGAGAAGAACACCAGATCGCCATTGTCCGCCACGCGCTGAATGGCGCGGACGTGGGTTTGATCGCCGATGCGCACCACAACGGGGTGGGCCGCAAAGGTGAAGGTCGAGAGTTGTTCCGGGTCTTTGCCGAGAATGCGGGCGTATTCGCGGGCGGCGGGTTCGGCGTTGATGTCGTGCACCAACCGTTTGGCGGGGTCGGCCGCGGTGACAACCATGCGGGCGTCGGTGGGTTGCAGGTGATCGGTTTTAAAGACGCGCACCGGACAATTGGAGCGCACCTGCACAAGGATTGCGGCGTTGTCGTGGATTTGGCCGCCATGGATCAGGTGGGTTTGGTCGAAGTCTTCGCCGTCGCCGGCAGATCCGCCAAAAAGGGGCACAGGGCCGAGGCCGAGCGCGATTTCATTGACCAAAGCGTCTTCGCGCAGCGACAGGCCGTCAACCATCAGAAAGGCAAATTCAGATTGCCAGTCAGGGTGGCTGGTGGCCAGAGCGTTGCGGTTCTGGATCATCTGCGAAATGCGGTCTGAGGCGCGGATGTCGTTGAGGTCGTCAATCAAGAGCGTGCTGGCGGCAAAATGCGCATTAGGGAAGCCGATGGCGACGATTTCACCTTCGGTATAGCCTTCGGCGCCAAGCTCGCCTGCCGTGGTGCAGCCGACCACTTGCGCTGCGCCGAAACGGCCTTGAGCGGACTTCAGAAACGCGGGCAGGGGTGTTTGCGGGGAGAGGAAGAGGATCACCAGCGCCAGCGGGTCGCTTCCGAGCGCGGTCACCAGACGATCTATGGCGTCCGGCGCCTCGCAGGGGGCAAACCCACGACGCACAAGTCCAGCGGCCTCCTCCTTCCGCTGAACAGGGTGGCGGGACTGGTCGGTCACGCCGTCCATTATGTGATCTCCTCCCTTTGGCGGTCTCTCCCCAGGACCGCCCGCGCAGCTTAGGCGCGTGATGTGGCTTAGCGCAAGTACTCGTCGAAGCTGGCTTCTTTGGCGATCAGCACCGCTTGGGTGCGGGAATGAACGCCAAGTTTACGCATGATTGCAGTGACATGGGCTTTGACCGTGGTTTCGGCAATCGACAAGTCAAAAGCGATTTGTTTGTTGAGTTTGCCTTCGCATATCAATTCGAGGATGCGCGACTGTTGCGTGGTCAACGAGGCAAGGCGGGCGACCGCCTCTTGGGTGGCGGTGTCGGCCTCGGTCATATGGTCTTCGGGCACGAAAGTTTCGTTTCGCCCGATGGTTTCAAGCGCGCGGCGGAACATGTCACGTTGGCTGTGTTTGGGCACAAAACCGGCCGCACCTGCAGAGAGCGCGGCATTGATTGTTCGGGCGTCGGCCATGGAGGACACCACAAGGATCGCGGCGCGGGTGGCCTTGCGCAGACGGATCAGCCCGTCAAAGCCGTTGACGTCCGGCAGATTGAGATCAAGCACGACGATGTCTGGTGTGCTGTCGTCAAGTGCGGTCAGAGCCTCTGCCAAGCTGGCGGCGGTGGTGACGATCTCGACTGGCGAGACCGCCTGTAAGGTCATCACCAATGCGTCGCAAAACAGCGGGTGGTCGTCGACCACGAGGGCTGTTTTGAAGCGGTTACGCAACGATTGGCGAGCAAGATCAGGCATTTGGGTCATGTCACAAGAGTTAGGCGGTCAGCCTAACAAAGTGCAAGGCGAATCCAAGGGGGCCAAAGGTCGTAGCGGTCAGGTGGTGTTGGGCGGGAAGACGCGTATGGCGCGACGGGTTCTTGTCTGGTGCGAAAGCTGGGTTAGGGTGGCGTAGGTTGTGTGAGAAAAGGTGCGAGATGGCTCAGTTTTGGAAAATCGGTCTTGTGGCGGCGGCATTGTTTGGCGCGGCGGGTGTGGCAGTGGCGGAGATCCGGGACCTGAGCGGCAGCGTGAGCTATCGCGAGCGGATTGCGATGCCGGAAGGTGCGAGAGTCGAGGTGTCGTTGCAGGATATTTCTCTAGCCGATGCGCCGTCGGTTGAGTTGGCGCGGATTGTGTTGCGTCCTGAGGGCAATGTGCCGGTGGCGTATCGAATGAGTTATGACGATGCGATGGTGCGCGACGCGCACAGCTATGCGGTGCAGGCCAAGATCGTGGTGGACGGCGACGTGTTGTGGCGCACGACATCGGTGTTTCCTGCCTTAACGCGAGGGGCACCGGAGACCGTGGATGTGATGTTGGAGAAGATGCCGATGCAAGAAGCCGCAGAAATGCCAGATGTTTTAACATCATCGGAGTGGCTGGTGGTGGTCCTTGATGGCAAAGAGCTGCAGTCCGAAAGGCTACCGCAGATGCGCTTTGACGCGGATGGGCGCGTGAGCGGCAGCAGTGGGTGCAATCGCTTTACCGGCAGCGTGGACATAAGCGCAGGAGGTTTTGCGTTTGGGCCGTTGGCCAGTACGCGCATGGCGTGCCCCGCGGCATTGGGCGCGCAGGAAACGCAGTTCTTTGCCGCGCTGGAGCGGGTGACAGGATATAACGTGCAAAACGGTGCCGCGTTGGTGGATGCGGATGGTCGCGAGGTTATGCGGTTGATGGCGGAGTGAGCGGCGGTTTGCGTTGACATGTCGCGCCATAAGGCCGCGTTGCGTGCACGTGGTTTTGGCAGCTAGGAAAGGCTCAGAAAAGGGAGCGACACCATGCTGCAATTGAGCCTGATCCTGCATCTGTTTATTGGCGCCACCCTGTCCGGCGTGGCCATCGTGGTTGCATTGGTTGCCGGATTTGGCGGGCTGTGGACCATCCTTGGAGCCGCCGTCGCAGGCTTTCTGATCGCCTTTCCGATCAGCTGGGTCATCGCCAAACGGATTTACGACGCAGAGTGAGACAGCCATGCCTCGACCGAGGCGACAAATTCGCGCGGCTTTTCCGCGTGCAGCCAGTGGCCCGCGCCAGTGATTTTGGCGAAACGGGCCTTGGGAAATTTTTCGCGGATCGTTGGGCGGTGTTCGGGTGCCACATAGTCCGAATTTGCGCCGGACAGAAACAAGGTTGGACCCTCGAACCGACCTGAGATGTCCGGAAAAGAAAGAATCTTCGGCATCTCGGTGTCCAGCACATCAAGATTTAGACGCCAGCGCTGTTCTTTGACATCCAGCGATTGTGTGAAGAAGCTTTGTAATGTGGTGTCAGGAATATGAGCGGCCAATTGTGCCGAAGCATCGGCCCGTTTTGTGACTTTGGTGAGATCAACCGACCGCATGGCTTGGATGTTTTGGTTCTGATCGTGGCCGTAGGTCACTGGGGCGATGTCAGCCACGATCAGGCGGTTGACGAGATCAGGGCGGGTGAGCGCAAGAACCATGGCTGCCTTGCCGCCCATTGAATGCCCGCACACGTCCATGCGTCCGCCAAAATGCGTGATGACCTCAGCCAGATCGGCGGCCATATCTTCGTAGGTGTGACTGTCAAACCATGGCGAGTTGCCATGGTTGCGCTGATCCACGGCGATCACGCGGCGGTTTGGCGACAGCCGTTTGGCAATCGCGCCCCAGTTGCGGCCAGAACCAAACAGGCCATGCACAATCAGGAGCGGCGGTTCGTTGGTGTTGGCGGGACCGTGGTCAATAACATTCAGCATACGGCAATGAATAGTGCGCAATGGTGCGGGGTTCCAGAGTTGAGTGTGACGCGGCAAGGCCTTAAACAGGCGGGATGATGGATGCAGAGACTCTTGATCAAGAAACGCGCGCTGTGCTGGCTTTGGCAAAGGCCAAGTTCGGCGTGCGCAGCAAGTCATTGACCAAAGCGATGAAAAAGATCGGGCGACGGGTTCCGAACTGGCTGCACAAAGAGGCCGCAGTGATCGAGGAGGCCCGCGGGTTGATCGGCCATCCCAAGCTGGCGCGTCAGATGGATGACGCGCGGGTGCGAAAAGCGTTTGAGTCGATCTCGGCGCATCTGAAAACCGTGGATCGGCGTGAGCGCCGTGTTGACCGGATACTGGATGTGCTCGGCTCGCTGAGCTTTAACCTGATTGTGTTGACGGCGCTGGTGATCCTGTTTCTGCGCTGGCAGGGCTATATTTAGGGGCGCCTGTGGTCGCGCATGAGCGCATCGCGGAAGACCACTGTGACCGTGGTGAAACTGACATAAAGCAAGAGATACCAGCTGCCCATTTTGGCGAGGCTGACCCAGTCGTTGGCGGATTGGCCGTGATAGAGCCAAACCTTGGTGGCAGTGCCAATGTTTTCAGCGAGCCACAGGAAGATGCTGGAGAGAAATGCTGCGAGTGGCAGTGGCATCCAATACCAGTTTGCGCCGATGCGGAAGTAAATGCGGGTCTTGAGAAAGAGCAGAACGGTGGCCGCAAACAATGCCAGCCGGATGTCCGGCAGGAAGTGATGCGCGAAGAAGTTGGCATAGATCGCGCAGGCCAGCAGCATGGTTGCCCAGAAAGGCGGATAGGGTGTGAAGCGCATGTCAAACAGCCGGATAGCACGGGCCATGAACGAGCCGACAGACGCGTACATGAACCCTGAATACAGCGGCACGTTCCAGAGTTTGATCAGCCCGTCACCGGGATAGGCCCAGCTGCCGGCGTTGACCTTGAAGATCTCCATCGCGGTGCCGGTGAGGTGGAAAAGAAGGATCACGCGGGCCTCGCGCCAGCTTTCCATGCGCAGGGACAGGAACAAAACCTGCAAAGCGATGGCGTAAATCAGCAGGGCGTCGTAACGCGCGATCGACCAATCCGGTTGCCAGATGCGATTGGTTGCGATCATGCCCAGGAGCAGCGCACCACCAAACAGACCCGCCCAAAGCATCTTGAGGCAGAACATCACAAGTTCTGTGAGTGCTGTAGGCAGGCGCGCGCGCATCCAGTCGCCTAGGGCGCGTTCCAGCAGGCGGGTGTTTGACAGCGTGCGGGTCATTATGCGGGGGCGGGCTCGGGGGTTTTGTCGCAGGACCACAAGATGTCACGCACGCCAATAAAACGGCTCATGCGCTCCAACTCGGCGTCGAGTTTTGCGGCACGGGCGTCGGTCCATTTCACGCCGCCTTCGGCCCAGAGACGGGTGATGGAAAGCGTACCTTTTTTGCGGTCGGCTTTTGCTTCCAAGCGTCCCACGAAACGGTCCCCTTCCAGAAGCGGATAGACGTAGTAGCCCCAGATGCGTTTGGCGGCGGGCACAAAGATTTCAATGCGATAGTCCATGCCAAAAAGACGGGACAGCCGGTCGCGATCGCGGATCACCGGATCGAAAGGGTTGAGAATGCGCAGGCGCGATGTTGGCGCGGGCGTGTCTGCGATACGGTCAGCGATTTCGGGCGGGGCCAGCATCGGCAACCATTGGCGGTTGGCGGTTTGTACCTCGACCTCGATCAGGTTCGAGTTGGCCACCCAATCTTTGACGTCGGCGGTGTCTACGGCCTCCCAAAACCGTTTGATGTCGCCAGTTGTGGCAAAGCCAAGACGGGCGACGGCCTCGGTGCAAAGCCAGTCTTGCTGCGTGGCCGCTGGCATATCGGCGTCGCGGATGTGGTCGGGAATGACCCTGTCAGGCAGGTTGTAGAACTTTTTGAAGTTCTGGCGATAGCAGGTGGCCAAGTCACCCGCGTACCACATGTAATCCAGCGCCTGTTTGTGCGGCGGGCGCGACCACATTTCCTTGGGGCCTTCGATTTTTGTGTCAAAGGCCTCGGTCGAAAGGGCCCCTTCGGCGGCGATGCGGCCTTTGATCTCGTCCAGATCCACCTTGGACAGCGCGGTTTTGAACCAGCCTTTGGCGTCCATACGGTCTTTGCGGCGGCTAAATTGCGCGCGCCAGTAGGGATAGGTTTCGATTGGTAAAACGCTAGCGTCATGGGTGAAATGTTCAAAAACCGCGCGATCTTCGGCCAAGAGTTTGTCCAGCATCGGCTCGCGGTAGTTTTGGTTGCGCGACCAAAGAATATGGTGATGCGCGCGCGACAGAACTTGAATGCTGTCGAGCTGAACAAAGCCGAGCTTTTGGATTGTGGCCAGCGGGTCAGCGGGGCCTGTAGGGGTTTCAGAAAGACCTTGATTGGAGAGCCACAAGCGGCGCGCGTCGCGGTTGAAAATTCGATAAACCATCGCGGCACGCTAGCGCGGTGTTTGGAACAAAGAAAGAGCAATTTTGCCGTGAAAGAGAGGTGTTATGAGGCGGGGCGCGTGGGGTGCATGAGCCAACTTGTCGGCAAAAAAAAGGGAACACTTCGGCAAAGAGATGCCGGTCGCCGTCGCGCAGATGATGCTAGGCTTTTTCTTGGCCGCGATTTTGTTAAGACCGCCCAACAGGCCAGCACCAGTTCGCAACTATGTGCGGTGCCTATGTCCAAAATAATGACATTCAAAGTGAAAGAAGTCTGCTGTGGGAGCCATCGCGTGGTGCCTGCTCTTTGCCGCTTTGAAATAAATAAGGTGAAGAATGGAAGATACTTTGTACGTTGCTGAAACGGATGAATTCGGCGAGTTGGCTTGCGTTTGGGTGAGGCCCAAGGGCGCCAAGAGCGCACGGGTTTTTAACCCGTCCAAGGATTCATATGACCCGCAAAAGGCTGCCAATTTTTCAGGTTCTGCCGCTGCCAATATTATTGGTTGGTTGAAGGCCCAGTCTGAATAGACATTGGACCAATAAGTCGCCTCGGCAGTGTGCAAAGAAAGACTGTGCCCGCATTCTATGTTGGTCCTAGCAATCCCGGAAACAGACAGTGGGTCGATTTCGGTGAATTCTCATGCTGAGCTCTTTTTGGCCGAATATCGCGCCTGGCTCGGACGACTGCTAGAATACCTGTTACAACGACAGGCGCATTTCAGACTGCACGATAAAGCGATGAGCCCCAAGCTCCTGCAGAAGGGAAAACAAGGCGCTGTCAGCGGAATCGACATTGACCAAGGTTAGCGACCCGACTGTGGCTGCCGTAGCGATGACGTCTTCCAAAGCCGAAGTTTCGCTGGCGGCAATCTGATGCACGAGGCCACCTGCACCGATGATGACGCCGCCTCTGTCATGCAGGAACGACGTCAGCTGTGCGCCGCAAATGGTTTCCTTGGCATTCTGCCAAGTTGGCTTCCATGACGAATACCGCTGAATGATATTGGCAACGGTGCCGAAATCCGACAATTCGCATGAGGACCGATCGGGAGATGGATGATCAAGCCGGTAGCAATCGAGCTTTCTGGTCACAGCAAAGCCCAGCTTCCGATAAAGACGCTCCGCGCCAGTATTTCCCTCGATGACCTCGAGCCAGAAGCTATCGGTTCCGGAATTTTGCGCCGCTTGGATCGCCGCCTTGCCCAAACGGGACGCCAATCCCTGGCCTCTGGAGCCAATCCGAGTTCCGCTGCCGATCAGATACCGTTTGGTGCCGCGCTTTGCGACATTCCAAAAGCCCACGATGTCACCTTCTTCGACGGCGACAAAAGATGCTTCGGGGTCAAAGCCCCTCGAGGTCAGTGCGGCTCTGAACGTTGCCGCATCCGGTTGTAAGGGAACGATATAGTCAGAAAACGCGGCAAGCATGGCGCCGTGCAAGTCACCTAGATCAAGACCGGATTCAGAAAAGGAAACAATTCGTGTCATCTTCGTGCTTTCTTTAGACCTGCATCTAATTCTCTAACTAAACTCGGTCAACTCGGCATTTCTTGTTTATGGTTCGACACGTTTAAAACGGACACTCGCACAATCGCAGCGTAAGGGCGCCTAGAGCCGCAAAGCAGACTTAAGTTCAGTCCGCGGCGATTGTTCGGTTTCCTGTTCCCAGCACCGTTTGCGGACATACCCAAAAGAAAAGGCCGCCTCCAGTTTACCTAGAGACGGCCTTTTGATTTTCGAACGCCGTTTTTACAGGTTCGGGTACATCGGGAATTTGGCGCAAAGGTCTGCGACCTTGGCTTTGACGGATGCCTCAACCTCGGCATTGCCTTCTTCGCCATTAGCGGCCAGCCCGTCGACCACTTCGACAATCATGTCGGCAATTGCGCGGAACTCGTCTTCGCCAAAGCCGCGGGTCGTCCCTGCGGGCGTGCCAAGGCGAATGCCGGAGGTGACCATCGGCTTTTCGGGATCAAACGGGATGCCGTTTTTGTTGCAAGTGATGAACGCGCGCCCCAAGGCTTTCTCGGTGGCGTTGCCTTTTACGTTTTTGGGGCGCAAATCGACCAACATCACGTGGGTGTCGGTGCCACCGGTGACGATATCAAGGCCACCTTTCATCAGCTGATCGGCCAGAGCCACAGCGTTAGCGCGGACCTGCTTTTGATAGGTTTTGAACTCGGGACGCAGTGCTTCGCCAAAGGCGACAGCTTTGCCAGCGATCACGTGCATCAAGGGACCACCCTGAATGCCTGGGAAGATCGCGGAGTTCACTTTCTTGGCGATGGCCTCATCGTTGGTGAGGATCATGCCGCCGCGCGGGCCGCGCAGGGTTTTGTGGGTAGTGGTGGTGGCCACGTCTGCGTGCGGGAACGGCGAGGGGTGCTCGCCTGCCGCAACCAGACCGGCGAAGTGCGCCATGTCGACCATCAGATAGGCGCCCACGCTGTCAGCGATTTCGCGGAACTTGGCAAAGTCGATCTGACGCGGGATGGCGGAGCCACCGGCGATGATCAGCTTGGGTTTGTGTTCGGTCGCAAGTGCCTGCACCTGATCGTAGTCAAGCAGGCTGTCTTGTTGGCGCACGCCGTATTGGATGGCGTTGAACCATTTGCCGGATTGGTTTGGCTTGGCGCCGTGGGTCAGGTGGCCACCGGCGTCCAGCGACATGCCCAGAATGGTGTCGCCGGGCTGCAGAAGGGCGGTGAAAACACCTTGGTTGGCTTGGCTGCCGGAGTTGGGTTGTACGTTGGCGAAGTCGCACCCAAAGAGTTGTTTGGCGCGGTCGATGGCGAGGTTCTCGGCCACGTCGACATATTGGCACCCACCGTAGTATCGGCGACCGGGATAGCCCTCGGCGTATTTGTTGGTCAGCACGGAGCCCTGCGCCTCCATCACCGCCGCGGAGACGATGTTTTCGGAGGCGATCAGCTCGATCTCGTCGCGCTGGCGGCCCAGCTCGTCGGTCATCGAGGCAAAAAGCTCGGGGTCACGGGAAGACAGGGACTCTGTGAAAAAGCCGGCGTCGCGGGTCGCAGTCATGGATGCATCTCCAGATCAGGTGTTCACGTTGGCCGCTAGGTAAAGGAAAGATGACAGAGACGGAAGGTCATAAAACGACGCAATGTCTTGTCTGAACGCCGCGAATGGTGCAGGGGATAAACATATGCCGCCATAGGAAACATTGGCGCAGCTCGGAAACGATCTCGGCGGATTTGGTAGAGATGCAGAAAAGAATCGCCTTTTTGGCCAGCCGTGCCCCCGTGGCACAGACTGCGCGCGCGGCTTTGATCGGTCGATATGGCGATTGTGCGCCGGATGGTGCGGACGTGATTGTCGCCTTGGGAGGCGACGGTTTCATGCTCGCAACTTTGCATGACACACAGCATTTGCCTGCGCCGGTTTATGGCATGAACCGTGGCACCGTCGGGTTTTTGATGAACAGCTATGGCGAAGGCGATCTGTTGGAGCGGCTTGAGGCGGCAGAAGAAGAGGTGTTGAACCCGCTGTCGATGCGCGCGACCTGTGCGGACGGGACCATCCATGAGGCGCTTGCGATCAACGAGGTTTCGCTTTTGCGCGCGGGTCCGCAAGCGGCCAAGCTGCGCATAACGGTCGACGGACGGTTGCGCATGGAAGAGCTGGTTTGTGACGGCGCTTTGGTGAGCACGCCAGCGGGATCGACCGCGTATAACTATTCTGCACATGGACCGATCCTGCCGATCGGGTCGGATGTGCTGGCGCTGACAGCCATTGCGCCGTTCCGCCCGCGTCGCTGGCGCGGTGCGTTGTTGCCCAAGGCAGCACAGGTGCAATTTGACGTGGTGGAGCCGGAAAAGCGTCCAGTGATGGCGGATGCCGACAGCCGGTCGTTTGAAAACGTGACCTGCGTGGAAATTCGCTCCGAACCCTCGGTTGCGCATAAGATCCTGTTTGATCCGGGCCACGGCTTGGAAGAACGACTGATCCGCGAACAATTTGTGTAAGCCAAATGTGCGCCTTGCAGGCGCGCCGGTTGCCCTTGGGTTTTGCCGGCGACAGGCGCCTTTAAGCTAAGCGGTTCATCTGGTGAACAGGTGTATAGTGTGGCAATTGGCCATTTGCCAAGATCGACCGACGAATCGGGAGGACTGCGCGCGGTGTGGCGTCGAATTTCGGAGGCGTTGATTGCTGATCATGCAGCACCACTTGGAGGCCGTATCACATGACGACACTTTTCTTTGTCACCTTTCTGCTGCTGATATTGGTCGAACTGATCAAGGGGCTTAGCGCCAACGGTACGCCGCCAATTTTGCAGAAATTTGCGTGGCAAATGGATCTGGCGCATTTCATGTGGTCCAACATTCGGATGTTCCGCATAATCTTGGCCATCGCGCTGGTGGTCTTTGCATCACAAGCCATGGCCGTGGCGCCGGTGGCTGTGGTGTTGGGCACGCTCATTTTGGGCGCAGTTTGGGCGGGCATCTATTGGGTCTTCAACCACTTTTGGGTGGGTAAGGTGAAGTTCCTGCCGATTTCGCAAAAAGTGTTTGTGGGCGCGGGTGAGAACAAGGTTGATCCGCAGTTGCAAGTGGTCGGCGTGGAGCGCGATGGCGTGCAGAAGGCTTATCCGGTCAACATGCTATTTTATCACCACCAGATCACAGACGAGATCGCGGGTAAGCCGATCTGGGTCACTTATTGCGGGCTGTGCCGCTCGGGGCGGGTCTATGACATCGATGTGGACGGAGGCGGGCTCGCGTTCTCACTGGTCGGTGCAATCAGTTTTAACGCGGTGTTCAGTGACACCCGAACCGGCAGTTGGTGGCGTCAGGAAACAGGTGAGGCGGCCAAGGGGCCGATGCAAGGCCGGCAGTTGGAGGACATCGCCTTTGAGCAGATGAGTTTGGAAAACTGGCTGGCCAAATACCCGGACAGCACTGTGTTGCAATATGATCCGGCGTTTGTAGGCAAATACAACTTTTTGGCCAAGCTGCTGAACTATGAGGCGAGCTTGCCGGGTTGGCACCGGCAGGAGACGCCGCCACTGGTGATCGGGGTCGAAACCGGAGGTGCTGTGCGAGGGTATGACTGGGGCGAGTTGCAAAAAGCGCGGATGGTGATGGATCAAGTTGGTGAGACACCGCTGCTGGTTATGAGCGATGCGGCCGGCACGTCGGGGTTTGTTTATGATCGGCGCATTGACGGCGCTGCGCTGGAGTTTGAACGCGCAGACGGCGAACTGCGGGATTTGGGGACGGGGTCGGTCTGGGATGATTTTGGGCGCTGCGTTTTAGGCAAGTTGCAAGGCAAACAGCTTGGACAACTGCAAAGCTATCAGCAGTTCCTACGGGCCTGGATCACCTTTCACCCAGAGACCACGTTTTATACTTTCTGAGTGATACAGCCGAGGCAGGACGATGCTGCCCCGTCATTTCCCGGCGCCAAACGTCGGGGCCGTGATGCCATGCCGGTCCAGCGCTGCACCAATGCGAGAGGCGGCCTGACGCATGTCGTTCAAGCTGTCTAAGGCCAACACTTCTTCGAGGTTGGTGTCTTCGCGCAGCCAGAGGATGCTGAGCGTGCCGTGAATGCCGGACCGCGACAGGATCGGTACAGCAATTGCGGTAATGTCGGGGCCGGGGTCAAAGGCGTAATGCAGGAAGTAATCCGCGTCGCGAAGGCCATAGCCACGTTGGCGCGTTCGGTCCAGTTCTTCTTCCAGTCGGCCAGAGTCCAGCCATGGCCGGTTTTCCTTGATGTCCTGCAAGCGGATGGTTTGCACGTGAAATTCCCGCACTTCTGGGCTTGAAAACGCCAGAAAAGCGCGGCCGTGGGCAGAGCGCAGCATGGAAGGCCGAATGCCCAAGGAGGTACGCCCTGGCGCCATGGGGCCGCGAATTCGCGTGCTTTCGACGATTTCCATCTTGCCGGGCCCTATCAAAGCACAAAGGTCTGAGGGAAAGCCCAGCAATCGGCCCTTCATTTCCAACAAAATCGGCGCGGCGATTTCCGCCAGTGGGTGGGCGCGGGCGTTGGCGCCAAGCACCTCACCAAGCGAATGGGCGAGTTCGTAGTGACCTTCGACGATGTTGCGGCGCACCCATCCGCGGTCCTGCAAGGTTGCGAGATTGCGCAGCAAGGTGGCGTTGCTGAGTCCGGTCGCTGCCCGTAGATCCGCGAGCGTGGACAGTCCGAAATTTGACAGGTGTTCGACAATCGACAGCCCGCGATCGAGCGCGCGAATACGCTTTGGTCCGTCGAGGTCAGTCAATGGGTTCTCCGGTTCATCTGGTGAACTCATGAATAGCGTAGGCCAAGTCGGCTTGTCAAAGTGAGGAAACGAATCAGAAAAATGACACTGCGGGATTGCCCCCGCGACGGGGAAATTTGAAAGCCATGAATATCCTGTTCATCATGTATGACCAGCTGCGTTTTGACTATTTGTCCTGCGCGGGTCATCCGCATTTGCACACACCGAATTTTGATCGGGTCGCGGCCATGGGGGTGCGGTTTTCCAACGCTTATGTGCAATCTCCGGTCTGTGGCGGGTCGCGCATGTGTTTTTACACTGGGCGCTATGCGTCCAGCCATGGTGCTCAGTGGAACGGGTTTCCTTTGCGGGTGGGCGAACAGACGCTTGGCGATCATCTGCGCCGCGAGGGCATGGATTGCTGGCTGATTGGCAAGACGCATATGAAGGCGGATGCCGAAGGCATGGCGCGGCTGGGCCTGGCAGCCGACAGTATGATCGGCGCGCGGCAGGCGGAATGCGGCTTTGACGCTTGGGTGCGCGATGACGGGCTGTGGGGCTATGGGCCAGACGGTTTTTATGACGAAAAACGCTCGCCTTATAACGAGTATTTGAAGTCCAAAGGCTATGAGAGCGAGAACCCTTGGGCGGATTTTGCCAACTCCGGCGTTGAGGGCGATGAGATTGCCTCGGGCTGGATTTTCCGCAACGCCGACAAGGCAGCCAACATTCGCGAAGAAGATAGCGAGACGCCTTGGCTGACCACCAAGACAATCGAGTTCACCGAACAAGAACACGCGCGCCCGTGGTTGGCGCATGTCAGTTTCATCAAGCCGCATTGGCCCTATATCGTGCCCGCGCCCTATCATGACATGTATGGGGCGAACCACGTGCCTGCCGCAGTGCGCCACGATGTCGAGCGCGAGGACGCTCATCCGGTGTTTGGCGCCTATCAGGGCAACAAGATCGCACAGGCGTTTCAGCGCGATGAGGTGCGCCAAAAGGTGATCCCGGCCTATATGGGGCTGATCAAGCAATGCGACGATCAACTGGGCCGGCTGTTGGACCACTTGGAAGCGACGGATCAGTTGAGCAGCACCATGATCGTGCTGACGTCCGATCATGGCGATTACCTTGGCGATCATTGGTTGGGTGAGAAAGATCTGTTCCATGAGCCATCGGTCAAGGTGCCGATGATCATCTATGATCCGCGCGTGCAAGCGGATGCGAGTCGAGGCAGCACCTGTGATGCGCTGGTGGAATCCATCGACCTGGCTGCGACATTTGTTGAGGCCGCAGGCGGCAAAGTGCCGGACCATATCATCGAGGGTCGGTCGTTGATGCCGTGGTTGCGGGGCGAAACTCCGGATTGGCGGGATTACGCGATCAGCGAGTTTGACTATTCCGCCACGCCGCAAGCCGTGAAGCTGGGGTTGGAACCGCGCGATGCACGGCTGTTCATGGTGTTTGATGGCCGTTTCAAGCTGATGCATGCCGAAGGTGGGTTCCGCCCAATGTTGTTTGATCTGGCCGAAGACCCCGAAGAATTCCACGATCTGGCCAAGGGCGACGCCCATGAGGCCGAGATCGACCGGCTATATGACCATTTGGCGGAGTGGGGTCGACGGATGAGCCAGAGGGTGACCCGTTCGGACGACGACATCCGCGCGATGCGCGGCCGTTCCATGCGACGGGGTATTTTGCCGTTTCTGGCTGACGGCACGGAAGTCGATGAAGAGCTCTTGTCCAAATATCGGGGCAAGGCAAAGCAGAGGTACACACCGCAATGACAGCCCATCCTGATCTGATCGCGCAAGGCGAGCAAACCCGCAAAGACATCATAGAGCTGGCGCCCGGTATCTGGACCGCTGTCGGCTATGCGGCATCAACCGTGCACATGATCGAAGGGGCGGAGACCGTCACCATCATCGATACAACCGAGACCACGAAGGCGGCGGAGAACGTCTTCGCCGAGTTTCGCAAGCTGACTGACAAACCGGTGGGGCGGATCATCCTGACCCACAGCCATCGGGACCATATTTCAGGCGCAAGCGTGTTTGCCGAAGGGCGCGATGTTCCGGTGATTGCGTCGCATCTGTTCAAATCCGATCTGGTGGATGTGGACGAGAGCGCGATCGCCGCCAATAAAGCGTTGATGCGGCGCACGATGATGCAATTTGGTATCGGGCTGGCACCTGAGCAGCGCATCAGTCTGGGAGTTGGCCCCGGAGATCGTCCGATGGAAGGCATGGGGGCAGGCTTCATCGCGCCCACACAGTTGATTTCGCAGGATTGCGAGATTGACCTGGACGGAGTTGCCGCGCGTCTGATGCATGCGCCGGGTGAGACAGACGACCATTTGGTGGTCTGGTTGCCAGATTTGAAAATCCTGTTTTCCGGGGACAACTGGTACCACGCCTTTCCTAACCTCTACGCCATTCGCGGCACGCCGTACCGCGATTTTCAGGCTTGGGCCGACAGTCTGACGCTGATGGCCGACCTTGGGGCCGAGACTATGGCGCCAGGCCATACGCGTCCGGTTGTGGGCGCAGAAAACGTGGTTGATGTGCTCACATCAACCCGCGACGCAATCCTGTACGTGATGCGCGCCACCGCCGACGGCATGGACGCAGGTCAGTCGCTGGATGACATCTGCGCGGCGATGGCCTTGCCTTCCGAGATCGCAGACAAGCCGTGGCTGAAAGAGTTTTACGGCAAGGCCGCGTGGTCGGCGCGGGCTTTTGCGACGGGCACTTTGGGGTGGTATGATGGCAACCCGACCCACCTTGGCACGCTGTCCAGCGCGACGCGGGCAGGCCATGTGGCGGAGCTGGCAGGTGGCGTTGAGGCCTTGATGGCCAAAGCGCAGGACACGGACGACATGCAATGGCGGTTGGAGCTTTGTGATCACCTGATCGCGCTGGGCGCACCCGCAGAAACGCTCAAGGCCGACACGATGGAAGCGCTTGCAGAAATCGAGATCAATGCCACTGCGCGCAACACGTATTTTTGGGGTGCAAAACAACTGCGTGACAAGATTGAGGGCCGAGGATGAGCCATCCGATCCAAGTTCCGGGTTTCCACAAAAAGGTAGCCGACATTGCGTCGTTCCTGTTTGTGCTGCTGATCCTGATCTTTGCGGCATCGGGGCCAATCAGCGATTTGGTTCGCTGGGTGATTGAGACGACCACGCCGGGGTTTGACGAGCTGTCGCGTCGCGATCAGCGCCTGTTGCTCAAGACCCATTGGCTGGGCGCGGCATACCGCACGATCGAGCAATCGCTCCTAACCCCGACAGGAATGATACTGGGTCTGCCGTTGGCGTTTGGTTTTGTGATTATGTCGCTGACCATGCACAAAACCGCTTGGATCAACTGGGCGCTGGCCGGTGTCTCAATTGTGGTTTTTGCGTTCTGGATCTCTAACCTGTTTGCCATCGACGGCGGGCTGTTGCCCACGGCGCGGTCGATAGATTACCTGCTGTTCCCGCTGATAACAGCGATCACGCTATATATGACATGGCGCGTCTATGGAACGTTCATCGTCGGGTTCTGTCTGTTCTGGGTGATCTATTTCTTTGTGCGTGGCTACCTGCCTGAATGGACCGGAATTTTTGCGGGATCCGAAAGCACATTTGCGCAGAGCATGCGCTCGATGGTGCTGAATTTCTGGGCCCAGACGGGTGGCATGTTTGGCCAGCCAATCCAGGTTGTGTCGGGCAATGTGTTGATCTTTATCGTCTTCGGGTCTGTGTTGATGGCCAGCGGGGCGGGGGACTTGTTAATGAAGGTCGCCAACCGGCTGACCGGTGGTTTGACCGGCGGTGCAGCGCACGCGGCGGTGGCGTCTTCCGCACTGTTTGGCACCCTGTCGGGCGCGGCGATTTCCAACGTCGTTTCAACCGGTGTGATGACTATTCCGGTCATCAAGCGCTCTGGTTTCAAACCGGCGTTTGCCGCAGCTGTTGAGGCTGCGGCGTCGACCGGTGGGCAGGTTATGCCGCCGGTGATGGGGGTCGTGGCCTTTTTTGTCGCCGGCCAAATCGGGCTGGAGTATCGCTATATCGTTATCGCGGCGATCATTCCCGCGGCGTTCTACTACCTTGGCACCTTTATGACGGTCTATTTCGAGGCCCGCCGTCAAGGTGTGGGACCGCTGCCCAACGATCAGCGGCCAAAGTTGAGCCGACCGGATCTGTTGCAATGTCTGGTGTTTGTCGTGCCGATCTTTGTGCTGAGCTACTTCCTGTTTGCGCAGCCATCAGTGCCCAAGGCCGGTTTCTTTGGTTTTGTGGCCGCGATCCTGAGTGCGCTGATCCTTTTTCCATCCTTTCGGGACCGCAAAAAGGTCTATCGGGCCTTTGTTGAAGGCGGGCGGATGTCGGCCTCGATCATCCTGATCGTTGCTGCTATCGGCCTGATCGTCGGGCTGATCCAAGTCTCAGGGTTTTCGGGGCGGCTGTCGCTTTTGCTGGCGCAATTGTCCCAAGGACCGCTGTTTTTGACCCTTGTTGTGGTTGCGCTGGGCTCGATCGTTTTGGGCATGGGCCTGCCGCCGGGGGCGACCTATTTCATCATCGTTATCGCGCTGTCCTCGGGCATCGAGGCGGTCGGCGTGGCGCCTTTGACGCTGCATCTGTTTGTGGTGTTCTTCGCGGTAATTTCCACGGTAACGCCACCTGTGGCGCTGGCCGCCTTTGCCGCGGCCCCGATTGCGGGCGCGGATCCGGTGCGCACCGGATTTCAGGCCGCAAGGCTGTCGCTTGCGGGGTTCCTGATCCCATTTGTTTTCGTTTATCACCCCGCGATCCTATACAAACTTCAGGTCATGTTTGCGTGGTTCGGAGAGGAGTTACCGCAATCGCGCGCCATGATCGATATCACCACAGTCACATGGTTTGACCTTGGATGGATCGTGCTGGCCATGACCATTGCCCTTTGGCTTTTGACCTCAGCCCTGACGGGATTTGAGAAAAACCGCCTGAACCCCGTTGAAAGGGTTTTGCGTGCGGGCGTTGGTTTGTTGCTGCTTGTGCCGAACATGGCAATTGCCGGTTCTGCGCTGGGTGCAGCCATCGCATTGATCGTTGTGCATCGTTTCTTGAAAGGCGATCCGTCGCCGATTGACGCGATGACGAAAGACTACGCATTAAATCAGGGAGGATAATCATGCGTACTACAATCCTGGCGGCGACTGCCGCGATGGCCCTTGGGCTCGCTCCGCTTCAGGCGGAAGAGGAAACGTTGAAAATGGCCACGATCGCGCCCAGCCTGAGCGCCGCGATTACCATGGCCACGTTTGCCAACATCGTGAATGACCACGTGGAAGGCACCGAGATCGAAGTGTCCGGCGGTGGCGCAGCGACGCTCCACATGGTCGAAGTGGCGCGCGGCAACCTTGATCTGTCGATGACCAGCCCGGTTGTTTACAACCTGATGTCCAGCGGCAAGGCGATGTATGCCAAAACGCCCGAAGCACCGGAGCTGGCAAAGAACCTCAAGCTTTTGATGTGGTACCCTTACGGCGCTTATCACTTCACCGTACGGGCAGACAGCGACATCAAAACGCTGGATGATCTTGAAGGCTCGACCGTCTTCTTGGGGCCAACTGGCGGCGGAGCCTATAATGGCGCCAAAGGCTGGATCGCGTCCACAACCGGGCTTGTAGCCGGTGAGGATTATGAAGCGATCAAAGCCAATTGGCAGACAGGTTTCCAAGCCTTTATGGACGGCAAGATCGACGTCTACGTCACCGGCTGTCTTGATCCTTGTGGTCAGTTCATTCAGATCACAGAAACCGAGGAAATCCGTTTCCTTGAGCCGGAAAGCCATGAAGGCGAAGCGGTCGACAAGTTTCTGGGCAAGTTCCGCGCACGTGAAGATATCCCGGCCGGACTTTATGATAGCCAGATGAACGAAGGGCCTGTCACGTCTTGGGGCACCCATGTCGGTGTTGGCGTCCGCGCTGATCTGGATGAAGAGATTGTTTATAAGATCACCAAGGCGTTTTGGGACAATGTCGGTCAGGTGTCATCTGACGCACCTTGGGCCAAACGTTTGAGCGTGAAAGAAGCGGCGCTGAAACTGGGTATGATGGAGTTGCACCCCGGTGCGGCACGCTATTACCGCGAAGTTGGCGTGATCGACTAAGCCAAATTCCGGCGCCGGTCACCTCCGGCGTCGGATTATTCGATTTACGACATCAAAGATCCCGTAGGGGATTCCCACAACATCCAATTACATGAGGCCTTGACCCATGCGCGTTGCATTGACGGGAGGCGCCACCGGTATCGGCGCGCAAGTGGCGGAAAAACTCAAGGCTGGCGGTCATGAGGTGACGGCCTTTGACATTTCCGAGCCTGCGGCGGCAGTTGATCGCTGGATACAGACCGACCTTAGCGATTCGGCGTCGATTGCGGCTGCGGTTGCTGCTGCGACGGGGCCTTTTGATGCGCTTATCAACAACGCGGGTTTGCCTCCGCGCGAAGGCCTGGAAGAGAAGATCTTGCAGGTGAACTATTTCGGATTGAAGGCCTTTCTGGATGGCATGCTCGAAAAGCTCGCTCCAGGTGCGGCCATCGTCAACACGGCCTCGCGCGCTGGGGCGATGTGGCGTCAGAACCTGGATGAAGTCAAAGCCTTGATGGCGATTGGCCCTGACGATGTGCCGAAATTCATCGCCGAGCGGTCGATGGGGGCCACCCGCGCCTATAACCTGTCAAAAGAGGCGGTGATCGTGCTGACCATGGCGGAGACCGAGACCATGATAGCCCGTGGGATCAGAATGAATTCGGTCAGCCCTGCTGCGGTCAGCACCGGTATTCTTGATGATTTTGTTGCCGCATTTGGTGAGAAGGTCGCGCAAAATATCGCCCGCGTCGGACGACCCGGGCTGCCGGAAGAAGTGGCTGATGTGATCCTGTTTCTTATCAGCCCGCAGAGCAATTGGCTGCGCGGCACGGATATCGTGATTGATGGCGGCATGGGTGCTTTGGCGCAAACCGATATGCTTGGGCTGAAGTGAAGGATGCTCTTTTCTTTGATTGCTCAGAGCTGCGCGGATGCATGGCACGCTGGCATTGGCAAAAAACAATCAGCCAGATCGTGACCCGCGCGCGTTAATGATTTAAGCTCTTTGAAAACTAAATGTGGGCATAAGATCCACATCCGACAAAGAGGTATAGCAGTCGTGCAGGATTTTATTGCGAATTACCTGGACTATGTCCGGGGTTTCTTGGGGTCGATTTTTAACCCAAGGCAGCGAATATTTGTGCTGTATTTGGCGACGTCGATGATCTTTGCCTTCGGCGTCTACCTCGCGGCTCGAAAAGCGAAGCAAACCGAAGCCGCGTCATTCCTGAGCTTTCTGTTCCCCAAGTCGGTTTGGAGCCATCCGTCGGCTTGGCTGGATGTACGCTATTTCTTCTTTCACAAACTGATTGGTCATTTCCTTCTGTTGGGCGTTCTGGCGGCGGCGATGGCCTATGTCTTCAAAGGTATCACCGGTTCGCACATGACCCAATTGCCGGCCACGGTGGATGGCGGCGTGGGGCTGGGCATTGTGCTGATCTATATGTTTGTCACGGTTCTGGTTGGCGATTTGATTGGCTATATCGTGCATTATTTACAGCACAAGGTCCCGATCCTGTGGGAATTTCACAAGGTTCACCATTCCGCCGAGGTGATGCATCCGCTGTCCAATTATCGGGAACATCCGGTCGACAACCTGTTCTATTTGCTGGCGATTGGTGTCGGATATGGGGTGGTCACCGGTGTGACGTATAACCTGATTGGTGTGTTGCCAAACAAAATCACCATCATCGGCGTGCCGGTTTTGATGTTCCTTTTCAATGCCTTCGCCTACAATCTTCGGCACAGTCACATCTGGCTGCGTTGGCCGGGCAACTGGTCCAAGGTCTTCCCGTCTCCGGCGCATCATCATGTGCATCACAGCTGTCATCCCGATCATTGCGACAAGAACTTTGCCTTTATGTTTCCGATGTGGGACGTGATTTTTGGCACCTACACCATGCCCGAGGACAATAGGGACGTGAAATTTGGTGTTCTGGGAATGAAGTCGATGGAGATGGACAGCGTCTGGAAGCTTTACGCTATGCCGTTTGCCAAAGCGGGTCGCAGACTTAAGCGCGGGGCGGCGGAGAAGAAACCGCGCTCGCCCGCAGAATGAGGACATAGTCCAAGGGCGGCGCGGGGCGCGGCCTTTGGAGGTCGCTATGGTTTAGGCAGCTGCTCCGGCTTCTTCTTCGGCCGCCAAGGTCTCATAGTATCGGCGTACTGCCGCCCGTCGGCGAAGAATGACGAAAACGACCAGCCCCAGCAGAACAATGACGCCGCCAACAAGGGCCATGAAGGTGTAGCCGCGGGCGCGGTCGATGATTTGTGCTGCGGTCATTTCTGGCGCAGCGGGCACGTCTGCGGCGATGTCGCCGTCGGCTTGTGCCTGCACCAGTTGGAGGCCGGTGAGGGTAAAGTAGTCGTCAGACAGACATTGGTTTGGGGCAAGCACATAGCCTTTGGAAGTCACCCAAACGCCCTGTCCCAAGAGGCTGCGGCCTTGGGCCAGATGACACAGATCCAAGGCGGCACCGTTCATGTCGGTCAGGCCGGTTTCATCCACAAATGTCAGCGACAAAGAGGTTCCAAACGTGGGCGTGTCCTGCGCCACGGCCTGTGTTGGTCCGGTGACGGCAAAGAGAATTGTCAATAAAAACAGTCCGAACGCGCGCATAGATGCCTCCAATTGATGAAAGTGTCCTGCGACCGCAAGTCGGAGAACGGGTTTGAAGTAGTCTGCGACAGATTGGCCGGGCACTGTGCGATGGCTGAGGCGGGATCGTGAAAAAACAAAGGCGGGCCAAAATGACCCGCCTTTTCATAGGTATGTTGTGCAAATTAGCTGTGGATCGCGCCGTCACCACAGGCAAGTGCCGCTTCGCGCACGGCTTCGGAGAAGGTCGGGTGCGCGTGGCAGGTCAAGGCGATGTCCTGCGCCGATGCGCCGAATTCCATGCCGACACAGATCTCGTGGATCAGGTCGCCAGCGCCGGGTCCGATGATCGCGGCGCCAAGAATACGGTCGGTTTCTTTGTCCACGATCAGCTTCACAAAGCCTTCGCCCTGATGCACAGCCTTTGCGCGGCCGTTGCCCATGAAGTTGAACTTGCCGACCTTGATCTTGCGACCTTCGGCTTTCAACGCGGCCTCGGTGGCGCCGACAGTGGCCACTTCAGGCGTGGTGTAGACCACGCCGGGGATCACGCCATAGTTCACATGGCCATGTTTGCCAGCGAGCACTTCGGCCACGGCCATACCTTCGTCTTCGGCTTTGTGGGCCAGCATCGGGCCTTCGATCACATCACCGATGGCGTAGACGCCGGGCACGTTGGTGGCCCATTTGGCGTCCGTGGCGATCTGGCCGCGTTCGGTCAGCTTCACGCCCAATGCGTCAAGGCCAAGGCCCTCGGCATAGGGTTTGCGACCCGTGGCAACCAGCACAACGTCAGCGTCCAGTACCTCTTCGGTGTCCGGTGCTTTCTTGGTAGCGTATTTGACTTTGGCTTTGGTTTTGGTGGTTTCGACACCAGACACAGCCGCGCCCATTACGAACTTAAGACCTTGTTTTTCAAGGATACGCTTGAAGGTGCGTTGCACGTCCGCGTCCATGCCAGGGCACACCGCGTCCATGTATTCCACGACCGTTACGTCAGCGCCAAGACGCGCATAGACTGAGCCAAGCTCGAGGCCGATTACGCCCGCGCCGATCACGGCCATCTTCTTGGGCACTTTGGGCAGTTCCAGCGCGCCGGTGCTGTCCACGACGATGCCTTTGTCGTTGTCGACCTCAACACCCGGCAGGGATGACGGCACGGAGCCCGAGGCAATCACGATGTTTTTGGTGGCGTGGACGTCATCGCCAACTTTGACCTGACCTGCGGCAGGGATCGAGGCCCAGCCCTTGAGCACGGTGATCTTGTTCTTTTTCATCAGAAAATCGACGCCGGATGTGTTCTGGCTGACCACGTCCTGCTTGTAAGATTTCATCTGGTTCCAGTCGACCGACTGGGTTTTGCCCTTCAGGCCCATCGAGGCGAAGTTGTGCTCTGCTTCGTGCAGCATGTGGGTCGCGTGTAAAAGCGCCTTTGAGGGGATACAGCCGATGTTGAGGCAGGTGCCGCCGAGCGTTTCGCGGCCTTCGACGATGGCCGTCTTGAGGCCCAGTTGGGCGCAGCGGATGGCGGACACATAGCCGCCGGGGCCAGCGCCGATGATGATGACGTCATATTGGGACATGGGTCATTTCCTTTGATTTGGGACGGACGAATTCTGGGGTCTGCGTCGCGTCGGTATTACGTCGGTATCGTGACTGTGGAGGTCACGTCAATTCTAGGGAGGGAAAGACAGCTTTTCGCTTTGGTCACAGCAGACATGTCTTGCTACCGAATGAGGTGCCGCTGACAAAAATGAACGGCGGAGAAAAAGAGGGGCGCCAGATCAAGTGATCGGCGCCCCGTATCAGATCAGAGATCCATCAGCAGGCGGCGTGGATCTTCGAGCGCTTCTTTCACGCGTACGAGGAAGGTCACGGCGCCTTTGCCGTCGACGATGCGGTGGTCGTAGCTGAGTGCCAGATACATCATCGGGCGGATCACAACTTCGCCGTTGATCGCCATCGGGCGGTCCTGGATTTTGTGCATGCCAAGGATGCCGGATTGTGGCGGGTTCAGGATCGGCGAGGACATCAGCGAGCCGTAGACACCGCCGTTGGACAGGGTGAACGTGCCGCCCTGCATTTCCGCCATCGACAGTTTGCCGTCACGGGCGCGGCGGCCTTTTTCAGAAATCGCTTTTTCGATCTCGGCGAAAGACATGCTGTCGGCGTCTCGGATCACAGGCACAACCAGACCGGTGGGCGTGCCAGCGGCGACACCCATGTGCACGAAGTTTTTGTAGACGATGTCGGTGCCGTCGATTTCGGCGTTCACTTCGGGCACTTCTTTCAGTGCATGACAGCAGGCCTTGGTGAAGAAGGACATGAAGCCCAGACGCACTCCGTGCTTTTTCTCGAACTGGTCTTTGTACTGGCTGCGCAGCGCCATGACCTCGCCCATGTCGACCTCGTTATAGGTGGTCAGCATGGCGGCGGTGTTCTGGCTCTCTTTCAGACGCTTGGCGATGGTCTGACGCAAACGGGTCATTTTCACGCGCTCTTCGCGGGATGCGTCGTCGGCGGAGATCGGTGCGCGTGGTGCGGCAGCGGCGGCAGGTGCCGGGGCTGCGGCTGGGGCCAGTGCGGCTTTCATCACGTCTTCTTTCATGATGCGGCCATCGCGGCCTGTGCCGGTGACAGCAGCCGAATCGATGCCTTTTTCCGCCATCATCTTGTTGGCAGAGGGCGCGTTTTCGACATCTGCGGACGCCGCAGGCGCGGCAACAGCGGCAGGCGCAGCAGCCGGGGCGGCGCTTGCCGTGGCGCCGCCGATCACGGCGAGTTTGGCAGAGGCGTCAACCGTGGTGCCTTCGGGCGCGACGATCTCGCTCAGCACACCGGCCGCAGGGGCAGGCACTTCGACGGAGACTTTGTCGGTTTCCAGCTCACAGAGCATCTCGTCTTGTGCGACGGTGTCGCCCACAGCTTTGAACCAAGTGGAGACGGTGGCCTCGGTCACGGATTCGCCAAGGGTCGGGACCATCACGTCGACTGCGTCGCCGCCAGATGCTGCCGCACCCGGATTTCCGGTGTCTGTGCCTTTGGCGACAGGAGCCGGTGCCGCGCCTTCGCCTGCGTTGATCATCGCGAGCAAAGCATCAACGCCCACGGTTTCGCCTTCGGCTGCAACGATCTCGCCCAGAACGCCAGCAGCAGGGGCAGGGACCTCAACGGTCACTTTGTCGGTTTCCAGCTCGCAGAGCATTTCGTCGACAGCAACCGCGTCTCCGGGTTTTTTGAACCAAGTGGCGACGGTGGCTTCGGTGACGCTTTCGCCAAGGGTGGGGACTCGTACTTCGGTCATGGATCAGTTTCCTTCCATGGAGAGCGCGGCATTCACCAGCGCTGCTTGTTGGGCTTTGTGTTGGCTTGCGAGACCGGTTGCGGGCGACGCCGAAGCGGCGCGGCCTGCATAGACCGGACGGGTGTGTTTGGCTTTGATGCGTGTAAGCGCCCATTCGATGTTGGGTTCGATAAAGGACCATGCACCCTGATTTTTAGGCTCTTCCTGACACCAGACCATCTCGGCGTTTTTGAAGCGTTCCAGTTCCTTGATCAGCGAATGCGCCGGGAACGGGTAATACTGTTCAATCCGCATCAGATAGATGTCGTCGATGCCGCGTGCGTCGCGTTCTTCGAGCAGGTCATAGTAGACTTTGCCCGAGCACATCACGACACGTTTGACGTCTTTGTCTTTCTTGAGCTTGGTGTCGGAGTGACCTTTTTCGGCGTCATCCCACAGCACGCGGTGGAAAGAAGACCCGTCAACAAAGCCCTCGGCCTCCGAGATCGCCAATTTGTGGCGCAGGAGAGACTTGGGTGTCATCAGGATCAGCGGCTTGCGGAAGGTGCGGTGCAGCTGACGGCGCAGGATGTGGAAATAGTTCGCCGGTGTGGTGCAGTTCGCCACGATCCAGTTGTCGCCACCACACATCTGCAGGAAGCGTTCCAGGCGTGCCGAGGAGTGCTCGGGGCCTTGGCCTTCAAAGCCGTGTGGCAGAAGCACTGTCAGGCCCGACATGCGCAACCATTTGCTTTCGCCGGAGCTGATGAACTGGTCGAACATGATCTGCGCGCCGTTGGCAAAGTCGCCAAACTGCGCTTCCCACAGGGTCAGTGCGTTGGGTTCTGCCAGAGAGTAGCCGTATTCAAATCCAAGCACCGCATATTCCGACAGCGCGGAGTCGATGACTTCGTACTGGCTTTGGCCTTTGCGGATGTTGTTGAGCGGGTAGTAACGCTCTTCGGTGTCCTGGTTGATGATGCCGGAGTGGCGTTGCGAGAAGGTGCCGCGGGTGGCGTCCTGACCGGACAGGCGTACCGGATAACCTTCCGCCATCAGAGACCCAAATGCCATTGCCTCAGCTGTGGCCCAGTCGAAGCCGGTGCCGGTTTCAAACATCTTGCCGCGGGTGCCCAGCAGGCGGCCGATGGTTTTATGAACCGGGAAGCCTTCGGGAACGGTGGACAGGGCTGTGCCAATCTCGGCCAGCGTTTCGGGCTTGATCGAGGTCTGGCCGCGATCGTAGTCGTCTTTCTGTTTGTCCAGATGCGACCAGCGCCCGTCCAGCCAGTCGGCCTTGTTGGGTTTGAAGTCTTTGCCCACTTCGAACTCTTCGTTCAGGTGCGCTTGGAACGACGCCTTCATATCCTCGATTTCGCCTTCGGGGATCAGACCGTCTTTGACCAGACGTTCGGTATAAAGCGTCAGCGTGGTCTTATGCTTTTTGATGTTCTTGTACATCACCGGGTTGGTGAACATGGGCTCGTCGCCCTCGTTGTGACCAAAGCGGCGGTAGCAGAACATGTCGATGACCACGTCCTTGCCGAACTTCTGGCGGAACTCGGTGGCGACTTTGGCCGCGTGTACCACGGCCTCGGGATCGTCGCCGTTGACGTGGAAAATCGGCGCCTCGACCACCAACGCGTTGTCGGTGGGATAAGGCGAGGAGCGCGAGAAGTGCGGCGCGGTGGTGAAGCCGATCTGGTTGTTCACCACGATGTGCATGGTACCGCCGGTTTTGTGGCCACGCAGGCCAGAGAGCGCGAAGCATTCCGCCACAACGCCCTGACCGGCAAAGGCTGCGTCGCCGTGCAGCAGGATCGGCATGACCGAGGTGCGGCTGTCGTCGTTGCGCTGGTCTTGCTTGGCGCGCACTTTACCAAGCACCACAGGGTTCACCGCCTCAAGGTGCGAGGGGTTCGCGGTCAGCGACAGGTGCACGGTGTTGCCGTCAAATTCGCGGTCAGAGCTGGCGCCGAGGTGATATTTCACATCGCCCGAGCCGTCGACGTCTTCCGGTTTGAAGCTGCCGCCCTGAAACTCGTTGAAGATCGCACGGTAGGGTTTGGCCATCACATTGGCGAGCACCGACAGGCGGCCACGGTGGGGCATGCCGATGACGATTTCGCCAACGCCAAGGCTGCCGCCGCGTTTGATCACCTGCTCCATCGCCGGAATGAGGCTTTCGCCGCCGTCCAGACCAAAGCGTTTGGTGCCCATGTATTTCACATGCAGGAATTTCTCAAAGCCCTCGGCCTCAACCAGCTTGTTGAGGATCGCCTTGCGGCCCTCGCGGGTGAAGGTGATTTCTTTGTCGTAGCCTTCGATGCGTTCTTTTAGCCAGCCCGCTTCTTCGGGGTTGGAGATGTGCATGTATTGCAGCGCGAAGGTGCCGCAATAGGTGCGCTTCACGATGTCCATGATCTGGCGCATCGTGGCGATGTCCAGTCCGAGAACCTTGTCGATAAAGATCGGGCGATCCATGTCGGCGTCGGTGAAGCCATAAGATTTCGGGTCCAACTCTGGGTGCGGGGTCTGATCGCGCATGCCCAGCGGATCAAGGTCGGCAACCAAGTGGCCGCGAATACGGTAGGCGCGGATGATCATCAGCGCGCGGATGCTGTCCAGAACGGCACGTTTGATGGCTTCGTCTGAGACCTCAACGCCTTTCTCGGCGGCTTTCTCTTTGATCTTTTTGCCTGCAGCTTTGGCTTCGACAGGCTCTACCCATTCACCAGTCAGGGATTGGGTCAGATCATCTGCAGGCTGCGGTGGCCAATCGGCGCGGGCCCAGCTGGGGCCAGCGGCCTCGGCCTTGACGTCGAGTTCGGCATCGCCAAGCTGGCGGAAGAACTCTTGCCAAGCCGCGTCGACCGCATTGGGGTCGGCGGCATAGCGGGCATACATCTGTTCGAGATATTCCGCATTGTGCCCCTGCATGAAGGAGGAGGCGTGGAAGATGTCGTTCGGGCTTTGATCTGTCATTGTTTTGACCCCTGGGTTGGGATGGGCTGATGCAGTTGGGTTTGGGCGACTGGCTGCATCACGTTGTCGGCAGGTTCGGTTTGATCGGGTGAAGGCGCATAGCCAAACCGCTCGAAACTCCAGTCATAATTGCGAAGGACCGCGTCGACAGCACGGGGCGTAAAGAAATCCGCTAGTGCAAAATCGCCACGAGCGGTGCCGGTCGCTTTGGTGCGGGGCAGCGAGGTGTTTGCGGTCTCGATATTGTGCGCGTCGCATAGGGCGGCGAGATCACTTTCGAGATGTTCATAGCGAAGGCACTGATCCGGTACAAAAGAACCGTTGTCGAAAAAAATGTCACGGTCATCGGGGAAGTCGCTGTTGAGAATGAAATCTTCAACAGCGGCGCGCAGTTCGGGCAGAGCGGCTGGAGCCTGGCGATCGGCTTTGCGCAGACGCCAGTAAAAACCAGAGAGCATCCGGTCAAATGGATTGCGCACGGTGGTCACTTTACTGGCGCTTTGCCAGCGGGGTTCGCCCAGATAGGCACGCATTTGGGTGGAAGACAGGTGATTTTGCCACTTGTTGCGCCACCAAAGCAGGTTTGGTCGGGCGTTTTTACGACGCCCGACAATGCCGCGTTGATTGACAACAGCAGCAGTTTTTTCAGAAGGCGGGCCTTGGGTGATACCACAAACCTGTTGCAGGAACATCTCGACGGATGTTCCCGCTGTTTTCCTCGATTTGAGGAAAATAAGGTTATGGGTATGAGAGACCAGCACCGACGCTTTAGCCGAGCTCGATCGCTTTGAGCACAGCTTCGCCCAAACCGGCGGGGCTGTCGGCAACCACGATGCCGGCTTCTTTCATCGCGGCGATCTTGTCGTCCGCGCCACCTTTGCCGCCAGCGACGATTGCGCCAGCGTGGCCCATGCGGCGGCCGGGAGGGGCCGTGCGACCAGCGATAAAGCCAGCAGTTGGTTTCCAGCGACCTTTCTTGCGCTCGTTGGCGAGGAAGTCAGCAGCTTCTTCTTCTGCAGAGCCACCGATTTCACCAATCATGATGATCGACTGGGTTTCTTCGTCGTCAAGGAACATGTCGAGGATGTCGATGTGTTCGGTGCCTTTGATCGGGTCGCCGCCGATGCCCACAGCAGTGGACTGGCCCAGACCGATGTCGGCAGTCTGTTTGACGGCCTCATATGTCAGGGTGCCGGAGCGGGACACAACACCAACCGAGCCACGTTTGTGGATGTGGCCGGGCATGATGCCGATTTTGCACGCATCAGGCGTGATAACACCGGGGCAGTTGGGGCCGATGAGGCGGCTTGCGCTGCCTTGCAGGGCGCGCTCAACCTTCATCATGTCCAGCACGGGAATGCCTTCGGTGATGCAGATGATCAGTTCCATTTCAGCGTCAATCGCTTCGAGGATCGAGTCTGCCGCGAAGGGGGGCGGGACGTAGATCACCGACGCGTTGGCTTCGGTCACGGCCTTGGCTTCGTGCACCGAGTTGAAGACGGGCAGGCCAAGGTGGTCAACGCCGCCTTTGCCGGGTGTGACGCCGCCAACCATTTTGGTGCCATATGCGATGGCTTGTTCAGAGTGAAAGGTACCCTGCGAGCCGGTGAAGCCCTGACAGATAACCTTGGTGTTTTCGTCTACGAGAATAGCCATGGGTGTTATCCTTTCACCGCTTTGACAATTTTTTCTGCACCGTCGCTGAGGTTGTCAGCGGCGATTACGTCAAGGCCGGAGTTGTTGATGATGGCTTTGCCTTCTTCAACGTTTGTGCCTTCCAGACGTACAACCAGTGGAACCTGCAGGCCGACTTCTTTGACCGCAGCGACAACGCCCTCTGCGATCACATCACAGCGCATGATGCCGCCGAAGATGTTCACAAGGATGCCTTTGACCTGTGGGTCGGAGGTGATGATCTTGAAGGCTTCGGTCACTTTCTCTTTGGTGGCGCCGCCACCGACGTCGAGGAAGTTGGCAGGTTCAGCACCGTAGAGTTTGATGATGTCCATGGTGGCCATTGCGAGGCCCGCACCGTTCACCATGCAGCCGATTTCACCGTCCAGAGCGATGTAGTTGAGGTCATACTTGGAGGCCTCAAGCTCTTTGGAGTCTTCTTCGGTTTCGTCACGCAGTTCAGCCACGGCGGGCTGGCGGTACATGGCGTTGCCGTCAAACGCGACCTTGGCGTCGAGCACTTTCAGATCACCGGAGCCTTCCAGAACGATCAACGGGTTGATCTCCAGCATCTCCATGTCACGCTCGATGAAGGCTGTGTAGAGTTGGCCCATCAGTTTCACACATTGTTTGACCTGCGCGCCTTTGAGGCCGAGGGAGAATGCAATGCGGCGGCCGTGGTAGGCTTGGTAGCCTGTGGCCGGATCAACGGAGAAGGACAGGATTTTCTCGGGTGTGGCTTCGGCCACTTCTTCGATGTCCATGCCGCCTTCGGTGGAGCAGACAAACGAAACGCGCGATGTGGCGCGGTCTACCAGCAGAGCGAGGTAGAGTTCGTTTTCAATGTCTGAGCCATCTTCGATGTAAATGCGGTTGACCTGTTTGCCAGGGGCGCCGGTCTGGTGGGTCACAAGGGTGCGGCCCAGCATCTTTTTGGCTTCTTCAGCGGCTTCTTCAACCGAGAAGGCAAGGCGGACACCGCCCTTTTCGCCTGCGTCGGCTTCTTTGAAGGAGCCTTTGCCGCGGCCACCAGCGTGGATCTGAGCCTTAACAACCCAAAGTGGGCCGTCAAGTTCACCAGCTGCGGATTTGGCGTCTTCTGCTTTGAGAACTACGCGACCTTCGGACACCGGGGCGCCGTAGGAGCGAAGCAGGGCTTTCGCCTGATATTCGTGGATGTTCATGGAACTGTCCCATCTTGCTGCGATTGGCGGAGTTTTGCCACGAATCTCAGATGGGAATATAGCGATTTCTTTAATGTTAGCGCATTTTTGCCGTTTTGTGATCACAGTCGAAAAAAGTGTGATCACAAATTTGGTGGAGTCAGCGGTTTCTTGGTTTCCGCTCGGTAAACAAAGCCTGTCAGGCTTGATAGGTATTGGTCCAATTCGGAATCGGCGAAACGTGGAACGGTGGCCGCTAGGTTGGATAGATCGCTGACAGGGGGCTATCTGTTTGGGCCTCGCGGGTGAAGGCAGCATCGGTCGGCGACAGAAGGTCAAACCGAGCCTGACGTGCCGCCGCGGCGTAGTCGGTTCCAAAGCTTTGGCGGCGGGCAAAGCCTCGGGCGTCGTTGCCGGGAAGCTTGGTTTGAGGCGGAAGTGCGATGCCAATTTTAGCAAGTGTGCCGGTCGGGTCGCTTGCGAGGTCTTCGTAGCGAATTAGGCTGCTGTTGGCATATCGGGACAGAAGGTTTGAGTATGCATTTGCTTTTGCGGCATGAAGGCGAGGCAAATTTGGCAAACTGCGCTGCTCAAGGCTGTCGCGGCCGACGCAAAGCCATTCCTGACGGATAAATCGGGAAAAATCGCGCGGGACCGGCTTCAAGGTATGAAATGGGTTGCGGTGCATAGATCGTAGCCAGACCGCTGGGTGGCGCAGGATGATCAAGACCGCCGGTTGATGGTGATCGAGGAATTCGGTGTGAAAAGCTTCATTTGGTGCGGCGTGTTTCCAGCCGCCTGAAGTTGGCAGATCGCGCAAGTGCCAGCGATCCAGCGTTTCCTCTCGTGCGGCGGTGTAGGAGGTCAGGGCCTTCCATGGACTGTGAAACCGGGCCAAATCGCGCCATGTGAGCATTGGCAGATTGGGGTAAAGATGCAGGCCCGAAATCTGCGACAGGATCCCGTCAAGCAGGTTGGTGCCGCTGTTGCGCTCGCCCAGAAGTTTGAGGCCGTTTGAGGTGTCCAGTTGGCGGTTCAGGCCGAGCATGCAAAGGGCGTGCTTTCATTAAGTCCAAAGGTGGCGCGAGGATGCACCCGCGCCCAATGCGGCGCAACAAAAAAGCCCGCCGTAGTGGCGGGCTTTTTCGATTGTTTGTCGGCTGCGGCTTAGGTCAGCGAGCCGTCGATGCCTTTGCACGCATCAACGAGACCCTGAACGGCCTTAACGGAAACGTCGAACATGTCCTGCTCTTCTTTGTTGAGCTTGATGTTGACGATTTTCTCGATGCCGCCGGCACCGATCACGGTGGGCACGCCCACATACATGTCTTTCACGCCCAAATCGCCGTCACAGTAGGCAGCGCATGGCAGAACGCGTTTCTGGTCTTTGAGGAAGGCTTCGGCCATCTCGATTGCGGACGCGGCGGGCGCATAGAACGCGGAGCCGGTTTTCAGCAGGCCAACGATTTCGGCGCCGCCGTCACGTGTGCGCTGAACCATAGCGTCGAGTTTTTCCTGTGTGGTCCAACCCATGTCGATCAGGTCAGGCAATGGGATACCAGCAACGGTGGAGTAACGTACCGAAGGCACCATTGTGTCGCCGTGACCGCCGAGAACGAAGGCTGTCACGTCGCGCATGGAGACGTTGAATTCTTCAGCCAAGAAGTGACGGAAGCGCGCGCTGTCCAGAACACCCGCCATGCCGCAAACCATGTGTGCGGGCAGGCCGGAGAATTTCTGCAGAGCCCAAACCATCGCGTCCAGCGGGTTGGTAATGCAGATGACAAAGGCGTTTGGCGCGTGGGCTGCAATGCCTTCGCCAACCGACTTCATGACTTTGAGGTTGATGCCGAGCAGGTCATCGCGGCTCATGCCCGGTTTGCGCGCAACACCAGCGGTCACGATGCAGACGTCGGCACCGGCGATGCCAGCGTAGTCCGAGGTGCCGGACATGGCAGCGTCGATTTTCTCAACGGGGCCGGATTCTGCGATGTCGAGCGCTTTGCCCTGAGGCAGGCCGTCTGCGATGTCAAAGAGAACAACGTCGCCGAGTTCTTTGAGAGCGGCGAGGTGAGCGAGCGTGCCGCCGATGTTACCTGCGCCAATGAGGGCGATCTTGGGTCGTGCCATGGGATCAGTCTCCGGTCCGTGTGAATTGTCGCGGGTGGCTTAAGGCGAAATCGGCGTTGACGCAAGGGTTTGCAGGTGCAGCGAGGCTTCCCGTCGCACCCTGGACCGTCGATTCAAATTTATATGTTCGATTTCAACGCTCGCTTGCATTGTCGTTTCAGCAAGGGATAAAGTTGGATGAAATCTATACCGAAAAATGAGGACAGACGAATATGAACTCTGCTGCAAAAACGCTTATGGTTCTGGCTCTTGCGGGGATGACATTGTCAGCTTGCGGTAATGGCGGAAACACCACCAACGAGGTGTCGACCCAGACATTGGGACAGGAATTGGCGGACCTTGAACGGGCCTATGCGGGCGGGTTGTTGTCCGAAAAAGAATACAACGAACAGCGCAAAAAACTTTTGAAAAAGTGATGCTGTTTCCTCCAATGGCGCGGCTTGATGGGCTGCGCCTGAGCGACGGATGATTGATTCTTTTCAAGTGTTTGCGCTAGCGGCGTTGGCCGTTGGTTTCGCAGGTATTTCCAAAGCTGGATTCGGATCTGGCGCCGCCTTTGCCTCGGCGGCGCTTTTGGCGTTAGTGATGCCGCCCAAGGTGGCGCTGGGCATCATGTTGCCGTTGCTGATGCTGATCGATCTGGCCGCTTTGCGCCCCTTTTGGGGCAAGTGGAGCTGGCCCGACGCAAAGGTGCTGATTCTCGGTGGGGTTCCGGGGGTCGCGGCGGGCGTCTGGCTCTTTTCAGTGGCCAATGACGACGTACTTCGCCTTTTGATTGGTTTGGTGTCCGTAGGATTTGTGGCGTGGCAGCTGTGGACCGGCGCAACCAAGCAGCGGGTGGTGCCGATTTGGGGTGGGCTTGTCGCGGGGTGCGTCGCAGGATTTACCAGCTTTATTAGCCACGCAGGTGGGCCGCCAGCAGCTGTTTATTTGCTGTCGCGCGGGCTCGGAAAAACCACGTATCAAGCCACCACGGTTTTGGTGTTTTGGGTCATCAACATTGCGAAATTTGTGCCTTACGCCTTTTTGGGCGCGTTCTCGTTGCAGACGCTTTGGGCAGATATCATCTTGGCGCCATTTGCAGTGTTGGGCGCGGTCGTCGGCGTGAAGGCCCACTACGTTTTGCCGGAGCGGGCCTTTTTTGCAGTGACCTATGTATTGCTAACGCTCACCGGCGCGAAACTGATTTTCGATGCGCTAACTTAGGCGCCGTCGTCTTGAGCCGGCAACGCCTCGGCGAGGTGTTCGTACGCCTGACCGCTGGCCACGAGGCAAGTGCTGCCATTGGGCAGGGTGACTGTGATTGTCCAGCTGCCGGAGATTTCGGAGGCAAAGACCTCGATGACCGCGCCTTGTTGGGCAATACCGAGTGCCTGACGGGTTTCGCCGTAACGTTCGGCAAGCTGGGTCAGAACGGTGTCGCGGGCTGCACAGTTTTCCTGGGCTTCGGAATGCGTGGCGGCCATGATCATAAGACCAAAGGCCATCGCCATTTTGAGATTGAAGTGTTTCATATGCCTGTCCTTTCAAATGTCCTTGGCGCACGGCCATTGATTGGTGTTGGCTGGCTCTGTGTGCGCAAACGATGGGAAAATTCTGCGGGTCGGGGTGGAAATATTGGTTAATGCGCCGCGCGGCTGGCCCGAGGAACGGTGCGTCACCTGTGGTTTTTCTGCGATGCGGCAATTTTGATCTTGAACTTATCTGAGAAAAATGCCCCATTCTGCGCAACAAAATTACGGAGAGAGATCATGGATCAGCGCGCACGCCCCTTTCGGTCAGTACTTTATATTCCAGGATCGAAAGATCGGGCGCTGGAGAAGGCGCGCGGATTGCCGGTGGATGCGATCATCTTTGATCTTGAAGACGCCGTGTCGCCGGATGAGAAAGACAACGCGCGTGCCACATTGGCTGCAGCGCTGGACCAAGGCGGATACGGCAGCCGGATGCGGATTGTGCGGATCAACGGGTTGGACACGCAATGGGGCGAAGCTGATGCCATAGCGGCGGCCGATATGGATTGTGATGCCGTGCTGTTGCCAAAGGTTGAGAGCACCGAACAACTGGACGCTCTAGTGGCGCTGATTGGCGACAAACCGATCTGGGCGATGATGGAAACGCCGCGCGGTATGCTGAAGGCGGCTGAGATAGCGGCCTATCCGCAGCTCACAGGGTTTGTCATGGGTACCAATGACTTGGCCAAAGAATTGCAGACGCGTTTTCGTGCCGATCGCCTGCCAATGATGGCTGGGTTGGGGCTGTGCCTGTTGGCCGCCAAGGCGGAAGGCATTGTGATTGTGGACGGGGTATATAATGCGTTCAAAGATGCCGACGGGTTGAAGGTGGAATGCGATCAGGGCCGCGATATGGGTTTTGACGGCAAAACGCTCATTCATCCGGCACAAGTCGATGTGGCCAACGCGGCCTTTGCGCCAAGCGACGCTGAGATTGATCTCGCCAACCGGCAGATTGCTGCGTTTGAAGAGGTTGAGGCAAGCGGGCAGGGCGTCGCCGTGGTTGACGGCAAGATTGTCGAGAACCTGCATGTTGTCACGGCCCGCGAAATTTTGGCGAAGGCGGATGCAATTGCCGCGCTGGAAGGGTAACTCTGGTCCCATAACCAAATAATCCAGCGAGGGAGCGAGATGACTTTATTGGTTTTGGGAGTACTTTTGTGGGCCGGAGCCCATTTCTTTAAACGCGCGATGCCCGGTGTACGGGAGCCGATGGGAGACAAAGGCAAAGGCGTTGTTGCGCTGGCGCTTGTGGTGTCGATCGTGCTGATGGTGCTTGGCTATCGGGCCGCAGAGGTTACGGACACGCTGTGGTCGACGCCAAGTTTTGCGAAACATATCAACAACCTCGTGGTGCTGATTGCGATCTTTATGATGAGTCCGGCGCCACGCAAAGGCAAACTCTTGAATGGTGTGCGCCACCCGATGCTGATCGGTTTTGCGCTTTGGGCGGCGGCACATGTGTGGGTCAACCCCGACATGCCGTCGGTGGTGCTGTTTGGCGGGCTTTTGCTGTGGTCGCTTATTGAGATTGTTGTGATCAACAAGGCGGAAGGGCCTTGGTCGCCAACCGAGACCGGCACAATCGCCAAGGACGGCATGTTCATGGTTGCCTCAATCATCCTTTTGGTGGTGATCGGTCTTATTCACGGGCTGCTAGGCCCATCTCCATTTGGAGCGTAACGGTATGAAACTCTATCGTTTTCTCTCCGAAGAGGACACATCTGCGTTCTGTCACAAAGTGACAGACGCGCTTAACAAGGGGTGGGAGCTGTATGGCTCCCCGACCCAAACCTTTTGCCACAAGACCGGCGTGATGCGTTGCGGCCAGTCCGTGGTGAAAGAGGTGGACGGTACCTACACCCCGGAGACCAAACTGGGAGAACACTAATGGCCAAGACCAATCCGGGCCGGTTTTTTGAAGACTACACGCTGGGTCAGGTGATCGAGCATGCGGTGCCGCGCACCGTGGGTGCAGGTGAACGCGCGCTCTATCATGCGCTCTATCCGGCGCGGCATGCGCTGTATTCCAGTGACGAATTTGCGCGGGCCTCTGGCCTGCCGCAGTCGCCGCTGGATGATTTGGCGGCATTTCACGTGGTCTTTGGCAAAACTGTTCCGGATGTGTCGTTGAATGCGGTGGCAAATTTGGGCTACGGCGAGGGCCGGTGGCTAAAGCCGGTTTATGCGGGCGACACGTTGCGTTCGTCGAGCGAAGTGATTGGTCTGAAACAGAACTCCAATGGCAAAACCGGCGTGGTTTATGTGCGCACGCGTGGCATGAACCAGCGCGACGAGGTTGTGATGGAATACGTGCGCTGGGTGATGGTGCGCAAACGCGATGTGGATGCGCCGGCACCGGAAACGGTGGTGCCTGAGTTGTCCAAAGTGATTGCCGCCCAAGATTTGGTGATCCCTGAGGGGCTGGATTTTTCAGGCTACGATTTTGCCCAAGCCGGTGAGACGCATCGCTGGGGCGACTATGACATTGGTGAAACCATCAACCACGTCGATGGTGTGACGCTTGAAGAAGCCGAACATATGTTGGCCACGCGCCTTTGGCAGAACACGGCCAAAGTGCATTTCGATGCCACGTTCCGTCCCGATGGGCAGCGCCTGATCTATGGCGGGCACATCATTTCGCTGGCGCGGGCTTTGTCGTTCAATGGCTTGGCGAACGCGCAGATGATTGTGGGTCTGAACGGCGGCGCGCATGCCAATCCGGCGTTCAGCGGCTTGACCGTAAAAGCGTGGTCCGAAGTGTTGGACAAGGCCGAAACCTCAGCGCCCGGCGTTGGTGCGATCCGGTTGCGGCTGGTGGCGACGAAAGGCGGGGCGCCGTTTGAGCTGAAGGGTGAAGACGGGAAATACCTGCCGGATGTGCTTCTGGATTTGGACTATTGGGCGTTGATGCCAATGTAGGTCGCACACATCAAAGTGACAGCGCAGATGAGAAACTGGGCATAGAATGCGGTCATGATTGGCCGCATTTTTTCATTTTGGGTTATGGGAGCAGCACCCGTCGCCGCCTGTGACATCGCTCTTTTGCTGGCGGTTGATGTTTCGGGCAGCGTGGACGCGCGCGAGTACCGCGTGCAGATGGATGGGTTGGCCGCGGGATTGCGCGACGGCATTGTGGTTGAGGCCTTGATCAAGGCCGAGGCGGCCGTGGCGTTGATGCAGTGGACCGGTACGCGGCGACAGCAGGTGTCCGTGGGTTGGACCCGCGTGCGCTCTGCGGACGACTTGGACACTTTGGCACAGGCTGTCGAAGCAATGCCGAGGGCCTGGTCGAAATATTCAACGGCGATAGGGGACGCCTTGTGGCGAGGGGCGGATTTGATGGATCAGGCGCCTGAATGTCGGCGCAGGGTGATTGATGTGTCCGGCGACGGTGTTTCCAACGAAGGGATTGAGCCAGCACAAGGGCGGGCCCGTTTGGCCGCGATGGGTGTGACTGTGAACGCCTTGGTGATCGAGACCGATGACACCGACCTGACCGGCTATTTCTGGGAAAATGTGATCACAGGCTCCGGGGCATTTGTGGTGACCGCAAACGGGTTTGAGGAATACCCGGCACGCATCCGGCAAAAGCTGATCCGCGAAGTGGCCGAGCAGTTTGCTGGAAATCCCTGAGATAAGTGCAGATATGTGAGCGCAAACAGTTTCCGACCGCTTGGATTCGCGATATTCTATGTTGGAATAAGCCGGATTTCCCCGAGGTTAATCCGACAAAAACCATTGGAATTGAATTTTGTGATCACGAATTATTCCGCGTGATCACAAAGGTCAAATAAAGCGCAAACTGTGCCAAAAAAGCGCGGATTTTTGCGGGCCTAAAAGGTGACAGCCCGCAAAAAAACGTTAGTAAAGTGGCAAGGGAACCTGAAAGGATTCAATATGGCTGACGCGAAAAGGGTCGAGCGCCCGCTTTCACCTCACCTGACGATCTATCGCCCGCAGCTGACGTCGATGACGTCGATCCTGACTCGGATCACGGGCAATGCGCTGATCGTCACCACTTTCATCATCGTCTGGTGGCTTCTGGCCGCTGCGGTAGGACCGGAGCATTTCGCCGTCGCAGACGGGTTTGCCACAAGCCTGCTGGGCGACGTGATCTTTGCCTTGTCGGCGTTGGGGCTGTGGTATCACTACCTCGCCGGTTTGCGTCACCTGATCTTTGACGCGGGTCGCGGACTTGATATCCCGACCGCAGAAAAGCTCGGCTGGGCCTGCATCATCGGATCGGTTGTTCTGACCGTTCTGACAATCATCATCGTCTGAGGGGGCTGATCATGCGTTTTCTGACCGACCGCAAGCGTGCCGAAGGGCGTGGCGCCGCACATGCCGGCACCGAGCATCACTGGTATATGCAAGTGAGCGCCGTGGGCCTCGCGTTCATCGTGCCGGCGTTTATCTTTTTGTTCGGCTCGTTGCTTGGCGCGCCGTATGAGCACGTCATCGCTGTTCTGAGCCGTCCGTTCCCTGCGATCCTGTCGGGTCTGGTTCTGGTTTTCGGCCTCGCGCACTTCCGCAAGGGCGCGCAGATGATGATTGAGGATTACACCCGCAAGTCCACCCGCAAGGCGTTGGTGATGCTGGTGATCATCTTGACATACGGCCTGACCGCCGCCGGCCTGTTTGCGCTGGCGAAAATCGCGCTTTGAGGATTTGAGACATGGCTGAGTACGAATACGAAACACATGACTATGACGTTGTCGTGGTGGGGGCCGGCGGTGCCGGTTTGCGCGCCACGCTCGGCATGGCCGAACAGGGCCTGCGCACCGCTTGCGTGACCAAGGTTTTCCCGACACGGTCCCACACGGTTGCCGCGCAGGGTGGTATCGCTGCCTCGCTAGGAAACATGGGCCCGGACAGCTGGCAGTGGCATATGTATGACACCGTCAAAGGCTCTGACTGGCTGGGTGACACGGATGCGATGGAGTACCTCGCCCGCGAAGCGCCCAAGGCGGTTTATGAGCTTGAGCACTACGGCGTGCCGTTCTCGCGGACTGAGGAAGGCAAGATTTACCAGCGTCCGTTTGGTGGTCACACCACCGAATTTGGCGAAGGCCCAGCGGTGCAGCGGACCTGTGCAGCGGCGGACCGGACCGGTCACGCGATCCTGCACACGCTTTATGGTCAGTCGGTCAAAAACAACGCTGAGTTCTATATCGAGTATTTCGCGATCGACCTGATCATGTCCGAGGATGGACAGTGTCAGGGTGTGGTCTGCTGGAAGCTGGACGACGGCACCATGCACGTATTCAACGCCAAAATGGTGGTGTTGGCGACGGGTGGCTACGGCCGTGCGTATTTCTCGGCCACTTCGGCGCACACCTGTACGGGTGATGGCGGCGGTATGGTGGCCCGTGCGGGCTTGCCGATGCAGGATATGGAATTCGTGCAATTCCACCCAACAGGTATCTACGGCTCTGGCTGTTTGATCACCGAGGGCGCCCGCGGCGAAGGCGGGTATCTGACGAACTCCGAAGGCGAGCGGTTCATGGAGCGCTATGCGCCTCAGTATAAGGATCTCGCGCCGCGCGATTACGTGTCACGATCGATGACAATGGAGATCCGCGAAGGTCGTGGTGTGGGCGACAACGGAGACCACATCTTCCTGAACCTCAACCACTTGCCTGCCGAGGCATTGGCAGAGCGTCTGCCGGGTATCTCGGAAAGCGCGAAAGTGTTTGCCGGTGTGGATGTGACGAAAGAGCCGATCCCGGTTTTGCCAACCGTGCACTACAACATGGGCGGCATTCCTACCAACTATTGGGGCGAAGTGCTGAACCCGACCGCTGATGATCCGACGGCCGTTGTGCCGGGTCTGATGGCTGTGGGCGAAGCAGGCTGTGCGTCCGTGCATGGTGCGAACCGCCTGGGGTCGAACTCGTTGATTGACCTTGTGGTGTTTGGCCGCGCGTCGGCCATTCGTGCTGGCAAGGTTGTGGATGCGGATGCGCCAAACCCTGTGCTAAACCAAGCCTCTGTTGATAAGGCGTTTGATCGCCTTGACGGGCTGCGTAATGCCAAGGGCGGCACACCAACTGCGGAATTGCGCCTTGAGATGCAGCACACCATGCAGGCAGATGCGGCTGTGTTCCGCACGGACAAAACCCTCAAAGAGGGCGTTGAGAAAATGACCGCGATTGCGGCCAAGATCGACGATCTGCACGTCACGGACACCTCGCTGGTGTGGAACAGCGATCTGATGGAAACATTGGAGCTGACCAACCTGATGCCAAACGCTTTGGCCACCATCCACGGTGCCGAAGCCCGTAAGGAAAGCCGCGGCGCGCATGCGCATGAGGATTATTCGACGCGGGATGACGAAAACTGGCGGGTACACACGCTGAGCCGGATTGACGGCAACGCGGTTGACCTGAGCTATCGTCCGGTGATCGAAGATCCGCTGACGACGGAAACCGAAGGCGGCATCAGCCTCAAGAAAATCGCGCCCAAAGCGCGGACCTTCTAGGGCAGCGGCTTGGGCGCAGCGCGCACCATATCGGCCACCCGCCGGGTCATCGTTCATATCGGTGCCCAGAAAACCGGGTCGACGTCGTTACACCGGTTCCTGACACGCAATCGGGACGCGCTGGCGGCGCGTCTTGACGTTCGCGTGCCCGAGAAGGGCACGTTGACGCGGGAATTGGGTCGGACCTGCGCATTGTATAGTTTGAAGCCTGCGGCGCATGAGGCGTCTCTGGTGGATCTTTTGACGCAGTTGCGCGCCGAGCTTGAGAGCGAAGACCGTGTCTGCATCATCAGCCACGAGAACATCGTGGGCGCAATGATGGGGCGGCGCGGGGTGCGTGACCTTTACCCACGTGCGGGTGAGATCGTGTCATTGATCGAGACCCATCTTGCGCCTTTCAAGCCCGACTATGTGCTTTATACCCGCGAGCGGGCCAGCTGGTTGCGCAGCGTTTATAATCAAGCGGTTAAGTCAGATGGCTATGCCGGAACACAGGCCGCGTTTGAGGCGGAAACCGCCAAGGCACGCGACTGGGCTGCGGTTGCAGCCGAAGTGGCGCAAGTGGTCGGTGACGACCGTCTGCGTGTGTTTGCGCTTGAGGATGAGTCCACTGCAGACCGCCCCGGTCGTCAGCTTTTGCGTCTCGCGGGCCTGACGGATCCAGACATCGACGCGCTGACGCCCCTTGAGGGGCGCAGCAACCAGAGCCTCAACAAGGGCTCTTTGGAATTCATGCGCCAGCTTAATGGTTTGGGCCTTGCCCAACCGGCCCGCAAAAAAGTGGCCGCGCTGGTGAAAGACAATCAATCGCTTTTTGACACGGATCGTCAAAAGGCCTGAGACAGGACGAAGGATGGTGTGAGTGTCACATCCATCCACGGATAGGAAGGAAAGACCATGGTCGAATTTGCCCTCCCCAAGAACAGCCGGATCACCACCGGCAAGACCTGGCCCAAGCCGGCAGGGGCCACCAATGTGCGCAAGTTCCAGATTTATCGCTGGAACCCGGACGACGGCAAAAACCCTAGTCTGGATACGTATTTCCTCGACATGGACAAATGCGGCCCGATGGTTCTGGACGCGCTGATCAAGATCAAAAACGAGATTGATCCGACGCTGACTTTCCGCCGGTCTTGCCGCGAAGGTATCTGCGGCTCCTGCGCGATGAACGTCGACGGGATCAACACGCTGGCCTGTATTTATGGTCTGGATGAGATCAAAGGCGACGTGAAGATTTATCCTCTGCCGCACATGTCCGTGGTCAAGGATTTGATCCCCGACCTGACGCATTTCTACGCGCAGCACGCGTCGATCATGCCGTGGCTCGAGACCAAGACCAACCGCCCCGCCAAGGAATGGCGCCAGTCGATTGAGGACCGCAAGAAACTTGACGGTCTGTATGAGTGCGTGATGTGCGCGAGCTGCTCGACGTCTTGTCCAAGCTATTGGTGGAACGGCGACAAATACCTCGGCCCAGCGGCGTTGCTGCATGCCTATCGCTGGATCATCGACAGCCGTGATGAGGCCACTGGTGAGCGTCTGGATGATCTGGAAGATCCGTTCAAACTGTATCGCTGCCACACAATCATGAACTGCGCCAAGACCTGTCCCAAAGGTCTGAACCCGGCCCAGGCGATTGCCGACATCAAGAAGATGCTGATCGAACGCCACGTTTGATCGCATCGGCAGAGAGTTTCAAAAAGGCGGTCCTTTGGGCCGCCTTTTTCTTTCGCCCACAGAGGCCTTAGTAGGCGGTTTTTTCCCAGTTGTTTTTGCGGTTTTCCGCCAATGGTGTTCCTAAAGATGCCAATGCGCTCTCTGCATAACACCTTTGCTTTCTGAGCCCTTTTCGGCGGTGCGACACCTGCCTATATCGCGGCCAGATGAGATCATCACAATTCATTTTGGAGCAAAATTCATGTCGCCTTCTGACAATGCAAAAACCGAAGATTTCGCTGCCCGTGCTCTGGAGCTGTTGGAGCAGTCTTATTCCTATTACAACTTGCCACTGCGCACGGTGAACACCAGTGCCAGTCAAACCTACTATGAGTATGTGAAGGCCGCCTAAAGGCAGCTTGCGCCGCTTGTTGTGCGCTTTGTGACGCTAGGTGTCTGACGCAAGGTAGCGCTTGGAGCCGCTGAGTGCTTTGACTAGCCTCTCCTGAAACGGGGAGGCTTTGTCATGTTTGATGTAATTGTTGTGGGCGGCGGATTGTCTGGATTGGTTGCGGCCAATGAAGCGGCGGACCGGGGTCGCAAGGTTTTGATTGTCGATCAGGAAGGTGAGCAAAGCCTTGGTGGGCAGGCATTCTGGTCGTTGGGCGGTCTGTTTATGATCGACACACCAGAACAGCGCCGCATGGGCATCAAAGACAGCCACGCGCTTGCGTCAGGTGACTGGATGGGTTCGGCGCAGTTCGATCGGCCCGAAGACGCCAACCCGCGCAAGGTTGCGGATGCCTATCTTGATTTTGCTGCCGGTGAAATGCGTCCGTGGTTGCACTCGATCGGCATGCGCTGGTTTCCAATTGTCGGCTGGGCCGAGCGCGGTGGCGAGATGGCGCATGGGCACGGCAATTCTGTACCGCGGTTCCACATCACGTGGGGCACCGGGCCGGGCGTGGTTGCGCCCTTTGAGCGGTTGGTGCGCGCCCATGCGGCAGCGGGTCGGATCACCATGGAATTCCGGCGTAAAGTCAACGGCTTGATCGTAGAAGGTGGCGTTGTCAAAGGTGTGCAAGGTGATGTGTTGTCGGACGACGGTGCGGATCGCGGAAAATCCACGAGTCGCGACGTTGTCGGCACGTTTGAACACCGCGCCGAGGCCGTTGTCATCACCACAGGCGGCATTGGCGGCGATCATGACATGGTGCGGCAATACTGGCCCGAAGATCGACTGGGCAAAGCGCCAAAACGCATGGTGGCAGGGGTGCCGGACTATGTGGATGGTCAGATGCAGCGGGTTGCCGAAAATGCAGGTGCGGGCATCATCAACGGTGACCGGATGTGGCACTACACCGAAGGGCTGGCAAATTGGGATCCGATCTGGCCCAACCACGGCATTCGTATTCTGCCGGGGCCGAGTTCTATGTGGTTTGACGCGCTTGGTGAGCGTATGGAAGCGCCTTATTTTCCTGGTTTTGATAGCCTTGGCACGCTCAAGCGGATCTTGCAGACTGGGCATGAGCACAGCTGGTTTGTCTTGACGCAGAAGATCATCGAGAAGGAATTTGCTTTGTCAGGGTCCGAGCAGAATCCCGACCTGACATCTGGCAAATGGTCCGAAGTTTTGCGCCGCCGCATGATGAACAAAGGCGCCCCTGCGCCGGTGGAAGCGTTCAAAGAGCATGGCGAGGATTTTGTGGTGGCGGACAGCTTGGAAGAGTTGGTCGCGGGTATGAACAAGATCACGCCGCAAGTGCCTGTGGATATTGCGAAAATTCGGACCCAGATCGAGATGCGGGACGCCCAGATTGAAAACGAATTCAGCAAAGACGGGCAGGTCACGGCCATTCGCGGCGCGCGCAATTATCGCGGGGATCGATTGATCCGGACAGCCAAGCCGCACCGGATTCTGGATGGCGAAAACGGCCCACTGATTGCGGTGCGTCTGAACGTGTTGACGCGCAAGTCGCTCGGTGGTTTGCACACCGACATCACCGGTCAAGTTCTGCGCCCCGATGGCAGCGCCTTTGAAGGACTTTTTGCGGCAGGAGAGGTCGCGGGCTTTGGCGGCGGCGGCTATCACGGCTATAACGCCTTGGAAGGGACATTCCTTGGCGGCTGCATTTTCTCGGGTCGCGCAGTGGGACGGTCTGTTTAAGCACATAATCAAGGAGATAGCTGATGACACAGATGCCAGACGACGCCAAAGAACGGCGGGCTATCAAGCCGGTGATCTGCTATCCCAATGACACGCTGCATGAGGTGCCGATGGCGCTGTATCAGGCTGCGCGGCAAGGCGCGAGAAAGGTGTCGGAAACTTTGGTTCCTGCCCGCGATGCGCGTTGTTTTGAAGTGCCCGCTGGGCATTTCGTGCGGATCACCTCGGTTGAGGGTCCGCAGGTGGGGGACCTGAACTTTTGGAACCTGAACGACCTGTCAGAGCGGTTTTATTCCGGCAAGACGCGGGCGCTGCATGGCACACATGTGACGACCGGTGAGCAGTTGTGGTCGAGCTTTCCGACATTGCGCCCCATGGCGACAATCGTTGCGGATACGCTGGGTTGGTACGGCATCGATGAATACGGTGGATCGGTGCATGATGTGATCGGAACGCGGTGTGATCCCTATACGTCTAACCTGTTGAATGAAAACCAATATCACCATTGCTGCCATTCCAATCTGACACGGGCCTTGGCGGATCACACGGGATTGCCTTTGCACGAGGCAGAAGGGCACGTACATGACGTTTTGAACGTATTTATGTGCACAGGTTTCACCCGCGACACCGGACAATATTTCATGAAATCCAGCCCGGTGCGGCCCGGCGACTATCTGGAGTTTTTGGCCGAGATAGACCTGTTGGGTGGGCTGAGCGCCTGTCCGGGTGGCGATTGCAGTGCCGAGCACAGCTCTGATGTGGCGGCTTGTCACCCGCTGTTGGTGGAGGTTTTTGCACCGCCCGTCGGTGCTTTGGAAGGTTGGAGTTCTCCGCGGGTCAACGCCTATGATCGCAGCCACGGAACATCGCAAGGTTAACAGCGGAATTTACACGATCTGGCCTATCGGCATGGCGTCGGCACCACGTCGGTGAGTGTGCGCCAAAGAACAAGGGTGTATCCGCAAACAGAGTTGTTCACAGGGGGCTGGTCATTCGCCACAGTTTGGACTTAGTTGCGTTTTGCGGACAAACCGTAAATTCGCTGCGGCTACGCGAAGGACTGCTGAGGTAAAAATCCTGCGTTTTAAACAAGCTAGAGGTTTGCCCACAGAACTGGTAAACGATGCGGCATGAATTCAACCGATGGCAAATATCATTTTTATTGGTCTGGCCCCTTTAGTCAGTGGCAGCGTTCCGAATTTGAGCTCGACGGCGTCAGCTTTGTAACGGCTGAACAAGCCATGATGTATTCGAAGGCAATCTTATTCGACGATGAGGAAACGGCCGCACTGATATTAGAAACCGCCGATCCTGGGCGGCAAAAAGCGTTGGGGCGGCGGGTGGAAAAATTTAGCGAAGCGGTATGGAATGATAGCAAATATGAGATTGTCTACCGAATTAACCTAGAGAAGTTTCGGCAGAACAAAGGGCTTCGGCGAAAACTGTTCCAGACCGGAGAACGCAAACTAGTGGAAGCCAGTCCGGTAGATACCATTTGGGGTATCGGGCTCGAAGCTTCCGTCGCCGATGTAACACCCGAGGCGCATTGGCCTGGGCAAAACCTTCTGGGGGACATCCTAACCAAAGTACGAGATGAGTTAAGGGCAACCTTTCCCGATGAGATTGTCCAGATTTCATCAAACTCATTATAAGGTGATTGAAGAACTCCAGCTCAGTGACAAAAGCGGTCACTGGTGTATTCCACAGCATTAAGCACAAAGGGCTCAAAGTGAGAGTTCGCCGCGGTTAGCCCAATGTCTGCTTTTGAGATTGCCGGGGCCAACGCCAAATGAGGCATAGCGAAAAACAACCGCCCGCACCGGTAAACGGGGCGGGCGTTGTCGTGTCAGGATGCGTCAGGCTCGTCTCCGGTAGGAGATGAGCCATGCCCAACCGGAGAGCGGGAGCGCGTGGTTTAGGCGAAGGCCGCCTCGAGCGCGATTTCGACCATGTCGCCAAAGCTCTTTTCGCGGTCCTCGGATGGCAAGGCCTCACCGGTCAGAAGGTGGTCGGAAATGGTCAGCACTGCGAGACCACGCACGCCGTGACGGGCCGCGAGGTTGTAAAGCTCCGCGGCTTCCATCTCGACGCCCAAAATGCCGTGGCGCACCATCTGTTCGTTCAGGTCGGGACGTTCGTCATAAAACACGTCCGAGCTGTAGATGCCGCCAACGTGCGTTGGCGTGCCCTTGGCAGCCGCTGCATCCGCCGCCGCGCGCAGCAGGCCGTAGTCGGCACAAGGGGCGAAGTTGAGCTCTTTGAAGATGCCGCGTGAGGGGGTCGACAGGGTCGAGGCGGTCATTGCGATGACCACGTCGCGCACGTTGACATGTTTTTGCATGCCACCTGCTGAGCCGATGCGGATCAGGGTTTTGGCGCCGAAGTCTTTGATGAGCTCGTTCACATAGATCGACAGTGACGGCATCCCCATACCAGAGCCGTGGATGGTGACACGGTTGCCCTTGTAGGTGCCGGTAAAGCCCAGCATGCCGCGCACTTCGTTTACGCAGACCGCATCCTCAAGAAAATTCTCCGCTGCCCAGCGGGCGCGATAAGGGTCGCCCGGCAAAAGAACGGTTTCTGCGATGTCGCCGGGTTTGGCGCCAATATGCACTGTCATGGGTCGACCCCTTTTGTTGACGTTTTATCCAGAGTGACCAGATGCCGCAAAGCGCCGCCGGTGTTCAAGCCCTAATTCGGCAAGAGACTTGCAGGAACTCCGACGTAATTGCGTTAGACGACGCCAAAGGCGGGATCAGATTTCCATCTGATCGGGGGCCACGCCTGCGGCCAAAGCCTCGTCAAACCACTTTGGTTTGCGACCTTTGCCGGTCCAGGTGCGTGTCTTGTCCTTGGGGTCGGCGTATTTGGGCACACCTTTGTTCAGGGAGCCACGGCGTTTTCCAAGGCCGGTGGCTGCGGCCAGATCGGCCAGAGAGTAGCCGAATTTTTCGGCGGCATCTTCGACGGCTTTAAGCGCATCTTTGCGACGGTCCGCTTCGCGCTTTTTTAATTCGACGTCGATTTCCGCCAACATCAATTGCAATTCTTCATAAGATTTTTTGCCCAGATTCATGCCAATACCATCCTTTTAATTGACCTTACGTCCATTTCGACGATTCCGCTTGGAAGGCACAAGTTGTTATTTGTGTCAGTTTCTTTCGGAAAGACGCGTTTTTCTGTTATTTTTGCAAAATAGAACGCCCCGCTACGATCAGATTGCGAGGCGTTTCAAAATTGCATATCGGATTTGGGTAACCGGCCTATTCGGCGGCGACTGATTTGGGATCAGCCAATGTCACGATATCGGCCATGATCGTATTGAGTTCAAAATCCTTGGGCGTATAGACCCGCGCCACACCCATTGCCCGCAGACGATCCGCGTCTTCGTCGGGGATGATGCCGCCAACGATCACCGGTCTGTCGCCCAGCCCGGCCTCACGCATGCGCTGCATCAGATCCTCGATCAACGGAATGTGGGAACCAGACAAAATAGACAGGCCCACCACATGCGCCTCGTCTTCCAGCGCGGTGGCCACGATTTCCTCTGGTGTGAGACGAATGCCGTCATACGTAATGTCCATACCGCAGTCACGCGCCCGGAAAGCGATCTGTTCAGCGCCGTTGGAATGGCCATCAAGACCTGGCTTGCCGATCACGAATTTCAGGCGACGGCCCAGTTTGTCGGACACGGTGTCGACCGCTGCGCGCAACTCGTCCAGACCTTCGGTTTTGTTGGACGGGGCGCCGGAGACCCCTGTGGGGCCACGATATTCTCCGTGGACCATGCGCATCTGCGCGGCCCATTCGCCGGTGGTGACACCGGCCTTGGCTGCTGCAATAGAGGCGGGCATGACGTTGTCGCCATTGGCCGCAGCTGCCCGCAGATCGGCGAGGGCTTTTTCCACAGCGGCAGTGTCACGCTCAGAACGCCATGTATTTAGGCGAGAGATCTGTTCCTGCTCCACTGCGGGGTCCACAACCATAATGCCGCCATCGCCGGTCATCAGGGGCGAAGGTTCGCCCTTCTGGAATTTGTTCACGCCTACGACGACGGTTTCGCCGGCCTCGATGCGGCCAAGGCGGTCGGCGTTGCTGTCCACGAGGCGGGACTTCATATAGTCGATAGCGCCAATTGCGCCGCCCATGCTTTCCAGATTGGACAATTCATGGCGCGCACCCTCTTTGAGGTCTTCGACTTTGGCGTCGACGGCGGGATTGCCGTCAAACAGATCGTCAAATTCCAGCAAGTCGGTTTCAAATGCCATGATTTGTTGCATCCGCATGGACCATTGCTGATCCCATGGACGCGGCAGGCCAAGGGCTTCGTTCCACGCGGGCAATTGCACGGCGCGGGCCCTCGCCTTTTTGGAGAGCGTTACCGCTAGCATTTCAATCAGAATGCGATAAACGTTATTTTCGGGTTGTTGTTCAGTGAGACCCAAAGAGTTTACCTGAACTCCATATCGGAAGCGGCGGTATTTAGGGTTTTCCACGCCATAGCGGGTTTCCAGAATTTCATCCCACAAATCAACAAAGGCGCGCATTTTGCACATCTCGGTAACAAATCGAATACCGGCATTCACAAAGAAGGAAATACGCCCCGCGAGCGCGGGGAAGTCTTCGGCAGGTACGCGCGGCTTGAGCGCGTCCAGCACGGCGATGGCGGTGGCCAGCGCAAAGGCCAGTTCCTGCTCGGGCGTCGCGCCAGCCTCTTGCAGGTGGTAGGAACAGACGTTCATCGGGTTCCATTTAGGCACGTTGGTATAGCAATACTCGGCCACATCCGCGATCATCTTGAGGCTGGGTTCAGGCGGGCAAATGTAGGTGCCGCGGCTGAGGTATTCCTTGATCAGGTCGTTTTGTACGGTGCCCTGAAGCTTGGTGACATCGGCGCCCTGTTCTTCGGCGACAGCGATATAAAGAGAGAGCAACCAAGGCGCGGTGGCATTGATTGTCATCGAGGTGTTCATCTGCTCAAGCGGGATCTGGTCAAACAGCGCGCGCATGTCGCCCAAGTGGCTTACGGGCACGCCGACTTTGCCCACCTCGCCGCGCGACAGGATGTGATCGCTGTCGTATCCGGTCTGTGTGGGCAGATCGAACGCCACCGAAAGGCCGGTCTGACCTTTTTCCAGATTAGAGCGGTAAAGCGCGTTGGACGCGGTGGCCGTGGAGTGGCCGGCATAGGTGCGGATCAACCACGGGCGGTCCTTGGTGCGGTCTTGCTGCGTCTGCGACATCTGGGGCCTCCTGAATCACTGTGAAGAACACGGTGGGCAATATTGTTGCGTGAGAACCTAGTTGCACGAAATTTCATATGCAAGCGATTTTGCTGCATTGCGGCGAGGTGAGACGTGGGGTCGCGCGGGCGCGCGCGCGAAAGCTAACGGAGATTTCTTGTTTACTGCGCGCACGAAGCGTTGCAAGGGTGAGCCATGACGCAGACTGTCGAATTACCTATCTGGCTGTTTATCCTGATCATGCTGTTTGCGGCGGTCACGGCGGCGAGTCACTTTTTGTTTCCCTCCGTGCGTTGGTTTTTCCGCCGCCGGATGGAGAAGGCTGTGGCGCGGCTGAACGAGCGGTTGGAGCGGCCGATTGAGCCGTTCAAGCTGGCGCGGCGCTACGACATGATCCAGCGGTTGATTTATCAGCCCGATGTGGCGCAGGCGGTGACCGAACATGCGGCGGAAACAGGCGTGCCGGAGAACGTCGCCTTTGAAGAAGCCAAACGGTATGCGCGCGAGATTGTTCCGTCGTTTTCGGCCTCGGCCTATTTCGGGTTTGCCATTCGGTTGGCGCGGTTTCTGAGCCGGGCCTTGTATCGAGTGCGGCTGGTGCATTTTGACGAGGACGGGATCAACGCCATTCCCAAAGACGCCACCGTGGTCTTTGTGATGAACCACCGCAGCAACATGGATTACGTTCTGGTGACCTATCTGGCGGCGCAGCGGTCAGCCTTGGCTTATGCGGTGGGGGAATGGGCGCGGGTCTGGCCGTTGAGCCGGTTGATCAAGGCGATGGGCGCCTATTTCATCCGGCGCAAGTCGCGCAATGCACTGTATCGCAAGGTTCTGGCGGCCTATGTGCGGCTGGCCACGCAAGGTGGTGTGTCGCAGGCCATGTTCCCCGAAGGCGGGTTGAGCTTGGATGGGGCGCCGCAGCAACCGAAGCTGGGATTGCTCAAATACATCACCGATACGTTTGAGCCTGGTGGGCGGGACGTGGTGTTTGTGCCGGTGGCGCTCAATTATGACCGCGTGCTGGAAGACCGGATTTTGCTTAATGCCAACGCGTCGGGCGGGCGGAGGTTTGACGCCAAGATCAGTGTTGTTGCGGGCTTCTTCTTCAAACAGATCTGGTTGCGGCTGCGGGGCAAGTATCACAAGTTTGGCTATGCGGCGGTGAGTTTCGGGCGGCCTTTGTCGCTGTCGGAGTTTAGCGACGGCCTTGACATGGAATTGGCGAAACCTCTTGCGCGCGAGTTGATGGGGCGGATCAACGACGTGGTGCCGGTGCTTCCGGCGCCGATGGTTGCCGCGATCATAGAAGCCAGCGACGGCCCTTTGAGCCGAAGTGCGATTGAGGCAGCCTATGACGGCTGGATGCAAAAGCTGGCCAACGAGCACATCCATTTGCCACGCGGCGATCTGAGCTACGCGACCGAAGCGGGGTTGCGCATATTGGTAGAACGCGGCGTCATTTTGCGCCAAAACGGCACATTTGAAGCCAACCCCGAACGGCGCGATTTACTTTCTTTTTATGCCAATTCCATCGCGCATCTGCTGAAGGAATAGTGCAGATGCAGCATTAATTGCTGCGACTGCTGGGTTATAAAATTTCAAAATTGCATCAAGTGTAGTTGCAATATTACCTTTCCGTCGATATTTCATGGTCAGACAGCGCGATTCTGCATCGCGGCAACATCAACAGTTGGAGGCACTCATGGCTCTGGATACCGATAGCGCAATTGCGTCTTATGACGCTCCCAAAAAAGACCTCTATGAGGTGGGTGAAATCCCACCGATGGGATACGTGCCCAAGCAGATGTATGCATGGGCAATCCGTCGTGAGCGTCAGGGCGAGCCCGACAAGGCGATGTTGCAAGAAGTTGTAGACGTGCCAACGCTGGACAGCCACGAAGTGCTGGTTCTGGTGATGGCTGCCGGTGTGAACTACAACGGCGTTTGGGCCGGTCTGGGTGTTCCGGTGTCCATGTTTGACGTGCACAAGCAGCCGTATCACATTGCGGGATCCGACGCAGCGGGCATCGTTTGGGCCGTTGGTGATAAGGTGAAGCGCTGGAAAGTTGGCGACGAAGTTGTGATCCACTGCAACCAGGATGACGGCGACGACGAAGAGTGCAACGGCGGCGATCCGATGTATTCCGACAGCCAGCGCATCTGGGGCTATGAGACACCTGATGGGTCGTTCTCGCAGTTCACACGTGTGCAGGCGCAGCAGCTGATGCCACGTCCCAAGCACCTGACTTGGGAAGAGAGCGCGTGTTACACGCTGACACTGGCGACCGCTTACCGTATGTTGTTTGGCCACGAGCCGCACGACCTGAAACCCGGCCAGAACGTTCTGGTTTGGGGCGCGTCCGGCGGTCTGGGCTCTTATGCGATCCAGCTGATCAACACCGCAGGTGCAAACGCGATTGGCGTGATCTCGGATGAGGACAAACGCGAGTTTGTGATGGATCTGGGCGCCAAGGGCGTGCTGAACCGCAAGGACTTCAACTGCTGGGGCCAGTTGCCCACAGTGAACACACCGGAATATGCGGAGTGGTTCAAAGAGGCGCGCAAATTCGGCAAAGCCATCTGGGACATCACCGGCAAAGGCGTCAACGTCGACATGGTGTTTGAGCACCCCGGCGAGGCGACCTTCCCTGTGTCCACCTTTGTTGTGAAAAAGGGCGGCATGGTTGTGATCTGCGCCGGTACCTCGGGCTTCAACTGTACGTTTGACGTGCGTTACATGTGGATGCACCAGAAGCGTCTGCAGGGCAGCCACTTTGCCCACCTCAAGCAGGCGGCATCCGCCAACAAGTTGATGGTAGAGCGTCGTCTGGACCCATGCATGTCCGAAGTCTTCCCTTGGGCGGAACTGCCGGATGCGCACATGAAGATGCTGCGCAATGAGCACAAGCCGGGCAACATGTCGGTTCTGGTGCAGGCACCCAAGACGGGTCTGCGTACGCTGGAAGACGTGCTCGACGCTGGCAAGTGAGCCATATGAGATTGGTCTGAACGGTTTTCCCCCGTTTGTTGACTTACCCCCGGGTCGCAAGGCTCGGGGGGTTTTTGTTTTTGGGGAAATGGGGAATTTGGGAAAGATCTTTAGTGTGGAATCTGTAACTCGCACCTGCCAGAATAGACAGGATGGAGGATCCAATTCAAGTTTCTGACTACGAGCAAACGGTCATAAGCCATCATTGCGATTTCGTACCAAATGGCATCAGAAGACAGTTTGGCTTCAATTTCCCTCATCCGAACCTTTCGTTGGCCTTTTGGGTTTGAGTGAAAAAGGTCTTCACCAAACATGGCTTGCAAAAATTGATTTGCCGAGAATTCGTTGCTCCAACCTCGCAAAACGCCAGCCTCCCTCCAATGATTTTGGTTCTCATCCAACAAAGCCGTCACGTCAGCATCACGACAACGCTGACGGATTTTGTTCACAATTGAATTGAAATATGCGGGTTCATTTTGATGATCAAAGTGCCGGTAATCCACCAAAAAACCCTTTAGTCGAAATCGGGAGACACCCAAATCTGCAGTAGTTTGAATTTTGTTGTGTTTGTCTCGATAATGACCGCCGTTCAAATTAAACCCCATCGCTTTTAAGTCTTCAAAGTTTTCCCACAGCTCAACGAAGCGGCTATGAAAAACTTGAAGGTTCTTCAATTCTTCGTCTCTGAAGTGGTCGGAAAGTGGAATGAGTTGGGAGCGATGAGTTTGGATCATAGTTCAAGCCGAGCATTTTTCAAAAAGGTTGCAAGTTTCCGCGTTTGAGAGGCGGCGATTCTTGTGTCGACTTCGTTAGTAACACGAAGCTTCCTGGGTTCTGAATTAAGGCTCCTTTCCGTGCAGGCGAGAAACCCGCTGGCCCCCATCCGCCGCCCAATATAGGGTCGCGCCATGAGCAGCACTTCCGTTACATTCAGCCACGATCAGGCCGAGGCCTTTGACAATATCTCTTCCATGCTCAAGGGGCTTGGGGTGGATTTGGACGATGGCATTCTGACGCCCGCCACCGAAGGCAAACAGGCGATTGCGGCGGTGACTGGCAAAGCCGGATCGGGCAAGACGCTGTTGTTGGCCGAGATGGTCAAAGCGCTGGAAGCGGCGGGCGTGGACATCGTGTCGGGCGACTATGAAGGCAAGCGCAAGAAAGACAAACGCACGCTGGCCATTCTGGCACCCACCAACAAAGCAGCAAGTGTGTTGCGGATGCGCGGCGTGCCAGCGACGACGATCCACCGGATCATCTATACGCCCGTCTATGACCCAGAATACGAAAAGATCGCGGAGTGGTTGGCGGAAAATGGTGAGCGGCCCGAGATTGAGGGGCTGACGGATGACGCGCTGGACCGGGCGGCGGCGTTTTACAAGCTGCACAAATCCATCCCCGGAGCGCTGGCGGCAGCGGGGTTGCGGGGCAGTGATTTCATCACCGGCTGGAAGCGGCGCGATGATCCGCTTGATATCGGGTTCATCGACGAAAGCTCGATGCTCGATGACAAGCAGTATGACGATCTGAAAGAGATTTTCAGCACGCTGGTGTTGTTTGGCGATCCGGCGCAGTTGGCGCCCGTGAACCAGTCCGGCGCAATGGTGTTTGACAAGTTGCCAGCGCCGGCGGTCTACAATCTGGAGCGCATCCACCGGCAGGACGCGGACAATCCGATTTTGGATCTGGCGCATGCGCTGGCTGATCCGGAACTGACGTTTCAGGATTTTGAACGCATGATTGAGGACGTGTCACGCAAGGATGATCGCGTGATACTGGGGCAGCGGGTTGAAGTGGACCTGATGGCGCGCAGTCCGGTTCTGGTGTGGCGCAATGCGACGCGCATTCGGTTAATCGAGGCATTCCGGCGGGTGCATCACGCACCCGAGGATGAATTGCTGGAAGGTGAGCCGTTGATTTGCGACGGCATTGAGTTGCCGATGAAACACCGCAAAAAGCGGCTGGATCTTGAGGCACGCGGGCTGATCAAAGGGGCGCAGGTTGTGTACCTCGGCCCCGGGCGCAAACCGGGGTTTTCGCGGCTTCACGTGATGGGCGCAGAAGACCCTCGGGTGTCGGCGGCGTCGATTGTGAAGATCGAAAAACCGGACGAGGAAGAGCCGTTTATTCCATTTGCGGCCCGCATGGGGGCGACGTTTTTGCATGGGGCTGCGGTGACGATCCACAAGGCGCAGGGGAGCCAGTGGGAAAACGTACAGGTGTTCGCGCCGGACCTGTTTGTGGCGGCCCGCATGAACCGGATTGAGGCGGGCCAACCGTTGTGGAAGCGGCTGGCTTATGTGGCGATCACGCGGGCGAGTGAGCGGCTTTATTGGGTCGTCAGGAACCGGTTGGCCAAGCCGACCTATGATTTGCAGGTCGATGATCTGGCGGTGGCGCCGGTGCCGTTGACTTTGGAAGTGCAGGAGGACGCGTCATGAAAAGCATTATCATCACTGGGGCCAGTCAGGGGATTGGCCGCAAGACTGCTGAGATGTTTCTGGATGCGGGCTGGCGTGTGGGTCTGTTGGCGCGAAGTACGGAGAGGCTGGCGGCGGTGGCCGAGGGGCGTGAGGGTGCCGTGGTGCTTGAGGCCGATGTGAGCGATGAGGCGGCGATGGCGGCGGCGTTTGAGCGCTTTGTCGGCAAGGCCGGCCGGCTGGATGCGCTGTTTAACAACGCTGGCCTGTTTGGCCCTGCCGGCAGCATCGATGAGGTACCGCTGGCCGGTTTTGACGAGGTGATGTCCGTCAATGTGCGGGGCATGTTCGTGGCGGCGCAATTGGCGTTCAAACAGATGCGCGCACAATGCCCGAAGGGCGGGCGGATCATCAACAACGGCAGCCTTTCTGCGCATGTGCCGCGTGAAGGATCGGTCTGCTACACAATGAGCAAACACGCCATTACCGGCCTGACGCGCACGTTGTCGCTTGACGGACGGCCCCATGACATCGCCTGCGGACAGATCGACATTGGCAATGCCGCCACGGATATGGTGGCGGGTTTGAATGACGCTTTGGCGGCTCAGGGCAAAGACCCGATTGCCACTATGGACGTAACGGATGCGGCGAAATCGGTTTTGCATATGGCGGAGTTGCCATTGGCTTCCAACGTGCAGTTCATGACGGTGATGGCGACCAAAATGCCCTTTATCGGGCGGGGTTAGAATGCGGGAGAGTTTGCGCGCAAAGGCTATTCAAATTTGTGACCGCAAAATAGTGGCAAAGGGCGATGCAGTGGGATTGTCGTTCTATGCATTTTTTGCCAACAAAAACGACGACCCGGATTTGCTATGGGAAGCTGCGCATTGGTGGATTAAAACCCACCAGCTTGATCACTTTGAGAAGGCTGTAAAAATTCGGGCTTTGATTGTCGCAGGACAATAGCGCCTTAGGGGCTATCCGCGCCTTAGCAGCGAAAACGCAGCAGATGCGCCCCAGCCGGCAGCGATGGCGATGGCCAGCGACATCAGGCCGTACCACAGCGGGTTTTCACGTGACAAATCGTAAAGCCAGCGTTCCAGCCCAACTTTGTTGACGTTGATCACGGTTTCAAATTGCGACACCACATTGCCGCCGCGGGTCAGGAAAATCCGCGTGGGATAATTTCCTTCGGTCAGGTTTGCGGGCATCTGGATGGTTGTGCGAAACAGGGTTTGTTCGTCAAACCGCACCGCGCCGTCGAGCTTTTGATAAAGGCCCTCGTTCTGGCGAATGCGGATCACGGCTTCGGTGAAATCTTGGGGGTTGGCGACATCCATTGGCGCGCCGACAGAGCGGATCGCAAGCGGGATGGAGATTTTGTGGCGCTGATCTTCAACGTTGGAGAGCACCTCGGAGAAGGGCGCGGATGTGGCCACGGCATAAAAGCTCGGCGCGGTGTCGACTTCGACGGCGTCGGTGTTGACCCAGATGCCAAACCGGCGCTCCTTGCGGCGCACAGTGATAGGGCCGGTTGGGCCGGAGACCGCAATCACCACCTGCAGTGGCGGGGTTTCCTGAATGGCCTCTTCACGTTTGACCGCGCCAAACAGCAGGATTTCCTTGCCGTTGAACGTGGCCGTGATGGCGACTTTGTCTTGGCTGAGGCCCAGCACGACTTGTTCGGCACGGGCCGGAAGGGTCACGAGTGTCAGCAACAGGAGGATAAGGCTGCGCAGAAGCATCAGTGGCCTCCTGACGCGCCGAGCGAAAACAGCTCGGTGGGTTGCAGCAAGAGATCAAGGCCCAGTTTGGCACAGACGGCAATCACCAGAAGCGCCAGAAGGATGCGGAGCTGTTCTGCTTTGAGATAGGTGCCAAGGCGCGTGCCGATCTGCGCGCCGATCACGCCGCCAACAAGTAAGAGCACCGCAAGCGCGATATCCACAGTGAAGTTGGTGGTGGCGTGCAAGAGCGTGGTGAATGCGGTGACAAAGATGATCTGGAAAAGCGAGGTGCCGACCACAACTTTGGTCGGCATGCCCAGTAGATAGATCATCGCGGGCACCATGATAAAGCCGCCGCCAACGCCCATGATGGCAGACAGGATGCCGACAAAGACGCCGACGACCATCGGGGGGATCACGGAGATATACAGGCCAGACACGCGAAAGCGCATCTTAAACGGCAGGCCGTGGATCCAGTTGTGTTTCTTGCGGGTGGGCGGGACGTTGTTGCGCGACTTGCGCAGGGCGTTCAGGCTTTCGACAAACATCAAAGAGCCGATCACGCCAAGAAAGACCACGTAACAGAGCTTGACCAGCAGATCGACTTGGCCCTGCGATTTCAGGTAATTAAAGACCACAACCCCAAGCGCGGCCCCGAAAAGGCCTCCGACAAGCAACACAGTGCCCATCTTGAAGTCCACGTTGCGTCGCCTGACATGCGCCAGCACGCCCGAAAAAGACGAAGCCACGATCTGGTTGGCTTCGGTGGCCACAGCCACAGCGGGAGGGATGCCTATAAAGAACAGGATCGGCGTCATCAGAAAGCCGCCACCTACACCAAACATGCCCGACAAAATGCCAACCAAGCCGCCCATGCCCAAGAGCAGAAAGGCGTTCACAGAGACTTCGGCGATGGGAAGGTAGATCTGCATAGTTTTTGATAGCGTTAGCGGGCGGGGCTTTGCAACCACGCGGGACAGAGAAAACGCCCACAGGACAGATCATTGGGGTCAATCTGGACTTATTTGTGCGTATCAGAGCGCTGCCAGTTCAAAAAGCCCCGCCTGCAGTGCCGCGGGCGGGGCTTTGTCGAGTAAATTGTCGGTCAGCTGTCAGCGTTCCTTGATGTAGGGCTCGGCGCTGGCCTTTGGCGGGATTGCCTTGCCGATAAAGCCCGCGAGGATCACCACGGTCAGGATGTAGGGCAGGGCGCCCAGCAGCTGAATCTGAACCTTGAGACCGGTCAGGTTTGTGATGATGTCAGGCCGCAATTCCAACGCTTGGAACAGACCAAAGAGCAGGCAGGCCCAAAGTGCGTAAACCGGACGCCATTTCGCAAAGATCAGGGCGGCGAGCGCTATAAAGCCACGACCGGCGGTCATGTCTTTGACAAAGCCGGCCTGAAGAGCAGTCGACAGGTAAGCACCGGCGACGCCGCACAGCACGCCGCAAATCAGCACCGCGCTGTAGCGCAGCCAGACCACTGACACGCCAGCGGTGTCCACGGCGGCCGGGTTTTCGCCCACAGCACGCAGACGCAGACCAAAGCGCGTGCGGAACAGTAACCACCATGTCAGCGGCACGGTGAGCACCGCCAGATACACCAAAATCGAGTGGCCCGAGATCAGTTCGGAGTAGAACTGTTGCAGGGGACCGGCTTCGGCGATCATCTGGCTCAGCGGTCGGCCTGCCGCCTCGGCGTCAGGTAGGCCAATGGCGAAGGGCAGGTCGATTGGTTCAAACCTTGCAGAGCCTGTCAGGGACGGGGTACGTCCGCCTTGTTTGAACCAGCTTTGCGCAACCAGAACTGTCATGCCTGCGGCGAGAAAGTTGATCGCAACACCTGAGATCAGTTGGTTGCCACGGAAGGTGATCGATGCCAGACCGTGCACTGTTGCCAGCGCCACGGAAGCGCCGATGCCTGCGAGCATGCCGACCCAGGCGTTGCCTGAGTAGAAGGCAGCAGCTGCCGAGAAGAACGCCGCAGCGAGCATTTTGCCCTCAAGCCCGATATCAACAACGCCGGAGCGTTCCGAATAGAGACCGGCAAGACAGGCCAGCAGAAGCGGAGTGGCGAGGCGGACGGTGGTGTCCAGAACCTGAAGTAGTGTCAGAAAGTCCATCAGGTGTTCCTCCGGCGCATCGCGATGAAGATTTTTTCAACGGGTTCGCGCACCATATTGTCCAAGGCTCCGGTGAAGAGGATCACCAGCGCCTGAATAACCACGATCAATTCGCGTGGGATCGATGTCCAAAGCGCCAGTTCTGCGCCGCCTTGGTAGAGGAAGCCAAACAGGATCGCGGCGAGGAACACACCGAACGGGTGATTGCGGCCCATCAGCGCCACGGCGATGCCAATAAAGCCGGCCCCTTCGGTGGAGTTCAGGATCAGGCGTTCCGTTTCACCCATGGTGGTGTTGACCGACATCATGCCCGCCAGCGCGCCAGAGATCAGCATGGCAACCACGGTGATCTTGACCGGGCTGATGCCCGCATATTTGGCACCAGTTTCCGATTGGCCAAAGGCGCGGATCTCATAACCCAGACGGGTGCGCCAGATCAGCACCCAGACAAGCACACAAGCCGCCATCGCAAGGAAAAAGGTCACGTTGGCCGGTGCACCGCGGAACATCGGGGTTTCGGCGGTGGAGAACATGTCCTGAAACGAGGGCAGGTGGGTGGCGGCAGGGAATTTGGCCGAGGCCGGGTCCATCGCCCCAACAGGGCGCAGCAGTTCCACCAGAACATAGTTCAGGAGCGCGGCTGCGATGAAGTTGAACATGATCGTGGTGATCACGATGTGGCTGCCGCGTTTGGCCTGAAAATAGGCGGGGATCAACGCCCAGAGAGCGCCAAAGCAGGCGGCGCCAACGGAAGCGCCCAGGATGGCAAGCGACCAGTGTGGCCAAGGTATGTAGAGGCACACCAGCGCCACGCCGAGACCGCCGATCATCGCCTGACCTTCGCCGCCGATGTTAAACAGGCGGGCGTGAAAGGCGACCGACACAGCAAGGCCGGTGAACAGGAAGTTGGTGGCATAATAGAGCGTGTAGCCCCAGCCAGCCGAGCGCATCAAAGCGCCGTCAATCATCAGCTTGAGCGCCTCGATCGGGTTTTCACCGATGGCCAGAATGACCAAAGCCGAAAAAAACGCGGCCAGAAGCAAGGAGATGAGCGGGATCAGGACGATGTCGGCCCATTTAGGCATCTTATCCATCGTTGAGAGCCTCCTCAGCAGCGCCATCACCGGCATCGGCAACAGCGGAGGTGTCAGTAATACCGGCCATCAGGAGGCCGAGTTCGCGTTCGTTGGTCTGAGCAGGGTCGCGCTCGCCCATGATGTGGCCGTCAAACATCACCGCAACGCGGTCTGACAGCGACATGATCTCTTCCAGTTCCACCGAGACAAGCAGGATGGCTTTGCCCTGATCGCGCAGTTTGACGATCTGCTGGTGGATGAATTCAATGGCGCCGATGTCGACGCCTCGGGTCGGCTGACCAATCAGGAGCAGGTCCGGGTTGCGCTCGATTTCACGGGCCAGAACAATTTTCTGCTGGTTGCCACCGGAGAAGTTTTTTGCAGCGAGTTTGGGGTTTGGGGGCCGCACGTCAAAGCGGTCCATTTTTTCCTGCGCTTCGGCCTGAATTCCGGCGTTGTCCATCACGGGGCCGTTCTGGATCGCGGGGTCGCGATGATAGCCAAACACGGTGTTTTCCCAAGCGGAAAATTCCATGATCAGGCCTTCGCGCTGGCGATCCTCGGGTACGTGGCTGATGCCGGCGGCGCGGCGGGCTTGCCCATCAGCACCGTGACCCGTCAGAGGGATTTCGGCGCCGTTCACTTCGATCACGCCTGTGCCGTGGGCAAAGCCGCCGAGCACTTCGAGCAGTTCGGTTTGACCGTTGCCAGCCACACCGGCGATGCCGAGGATTTCTCCGGCGCGTACGTGCAGGTCGATGCCTTTGACTCGCTCGACGCCTTTTTCATCAACGACCCGCAAGTCTCTGATATTGAGTACAGTTTCTTGAGGGTTTGCCGCAACTTTGTCGACGCGCAGAAGCACTTTGCGGCCCACCATAAGCTCGGCCAGTTCTTCGGGCGAGGTGTTGGCGGTCTTTACAGTGGCGGTCATTTCGCCACGGCGCATCACCGACACGGTGTCGGTGGTGTCCATGATTTCACGCAGTTTGTGCGTGATCAGGACGATGGTTTTGCCTTCTTCACGCAGCCGGTCCAGGATGCGGAACAGCTGATCTGCTTCGTCCGGTGTCAGAACGCCGGTGGGCTCATCGAGAATAAGGATTTCAGCCTTGCGATAGAGCGCCTTGAGGATTTCAACGCGCTGCTGGTGGCCAACGGACAGATTTTCGATCACCGCGTCAGGGTCGACGTTAAGACCGTATTCTTCGGCCAGATGCTTGAGTTCCTTGCGGGCCTTGCCCAGCGAGGTTGTGAGCATCGCGCCGTCTTCGGCACCAAGGATGATGTTTTCCAGAACCGTGAAGGTCTCGACCAGCTTGAAGTGCTGGAAAACCATGCCGATGCCGGCCTTGATGGCGGCTTGGCTGTCGGGGATCAGGGTTTTCTGGCCCTTGATGAAGATCTCGCCAGCGTCGGCTTTGTAAAACCCATAAAGGATCGACATCAGCGTGGATTTGCCCGCGCCGTTTTCGCCGATGATCCCGTGGATCGTGCCGGGCTGGACCGAGATCGAGATGTCCTTGTTGGCCTGAACAGGGCCAAAGGCTTTGGAGATGCCTTTTAATTCAATCGCCGGTGCGGTCATTCAGGTGCTCCGATTCCTGCAAAGCCAACCGCGCGGGAAATCCGGGATTGGTCATCGAGGTCTATATAATATTGGCCCAATTGCTCGGTGCCGTCCGCCATACGGAAGGCGACGGTCGCACGCAGGTGTCCTGCGGTCTCGCTTTGCGCCACCACTTCAGCCGTCGCGCCGGGGGCGAACTGGCTGTACGTGCCGACGTAGTCGATGACCGCTTGGATGTCGGTGATCGGGTCGGGCGCGCGAGGATCGGCATAGGAGATCTGGGAGGACAGCGTCTGTTTCAGCTGCGTGCTGCGGATGTCCGCGTCAGCTTCGCCCCATGCGGCGAAGAAGCTTGCAATCGCGTGTGTCATGGCGGGCCTTTGTGAGTGGATGGGGCCGCGCCGCAGTGGCACGGCCCCGATTTTCAACCCCGGCGCTAGGCCGGTGAGCGTGTCTTATTCCACCGGGCAGGTGTTGTCGGACATGTAGTCGTGCACTGCCAGCTCGCCGGAAGCGATTTTGCCTTTGGCCATGTCCACGGATGCTTTCATGTCAGCAGACACGAGCGACGCGTTGTGCTCGTCCATGGCGTAGTCGATGCCGCCGTTGGCAACGCCCATGACGTTGAAGCCTGTTTCCAGATCAACACCAGCGGTCATTGCGTCATAAACAGCATTGTCCACGCGCTTCATCATGGAAGTCAGAACCTTGCCGGAGTGGAGGTAGTTCTGGTTGGAGTCCACGCCGATCGAGAGGATGTTTTCATCCGCTGCGGTCTGCAAAACACCAACGCCTGTGCCACCGGCCGCTGCGTATACAACGTCTGCACCTTGCGCGATCTGCGCTTTGGTCAGCTCGGAGCCTTTTACCGGGTCATTCCATGCGGCAGGTGTTGTGCCGGTCATGTTCTGGATCACGGTTGCGTCTGCATTCACGGCTTTGACGCCCTGAACGTAGCCACAGGCGAATTTGCGGATCAGAGGAATGTCCATGCCGCCGATGAAACCAACGGTGCCGGATTTGGAGGCCTGAGCGGCCATCATGCCAACAAGGTAGGAGCCTTCGTGCTCGTTGAATACAACGGAGCGAACGTTGGGGCTATCTACAACCATGTCGATGATTGCAAATTTGGTGTCAGGATAGTCAGGTGCAACTTCGGACAAAACGTTGCCGAAGGCAAAACCGGTCATGACGATCGGGTTGGCGCCAGCTTCAGCAAAACGACGCAGAGCCTGCTCACGCTGAGCTTCGGACTGCAGTTCGATTTCGCGGAACGTGCCGCCGGTTTCTTCGGCCCAACGGGTCGCGCCACCAAAGGCGGCTTCGTTGAACGATTTGTCGAATTTGCCGCCAAGGTCAAAGATCAGCGCTGGCTCTGCCAGAGCTGCGCCTGCGGACAGGGCAACGGCAGCGGCTGCGCCGAGGAATTTGTGCATGAGGCTCATGAATGTCTCCCATTTGAGTAGCGGGGCGGTCGTTTATTTGCCGTCCCAATTGTTCAATCCCGAAGGATCATCGTGCAAGTAAGGCCACAGCGCCCCGAAGGGTCAACTGAATTTTGACTATTTGGCCAAAAAATTGGTCCGCGAATCGGGCCTGTGCTTAGTTTAGCGTCTTTTCCATAAGGCTGGCAGCTATTTGGCCGCCATTGTCGCGACGGTAATAGTCAGGCCGATTGGCGGTGATTTGGTATCCCGAGGCCTGATAGAGAGCAAGGGCTGCGGTGTTGTCCTCGGCGACTTCGAGGAAGGCGCGGGTGGCGCCGCGCATTTGCGATTCGCTCTCAAAGGCCTGAAGAAGTGTGCGGCCCAGACCGTTGCGGCGGCGGACGGGGTGCACGGCGAGTGTCAAAAGCTCGCTTTCGTCGGCAATGCAGCGCCCCAATGCAAAGCCCCCGTCATCTGAGACGCAGAAACAGTGCGGGCTGGATAGAAGGCTTGAGAATTCGTCGGTCGACCACGCGCGGGTGTCTGAGAAAGCGGCGGCATGTAGGGCAGCGAGTGCGGTGCAGTCAGGGTCAGTCATCGAGGATCACCGGCGCCGGATCGCGGGGCGGGGCGGCGTCGGCAGGCTTTATATACAGCGGTGCCGGACGCGGCGGGTTTTGATCGAACTGCGTTGCGGCGATGCGCGCGATGTTGCGGACCTGCGTTGCCGGGTCGACAAGCGGACGTATCAGGTTTGCGTCCAAATCGTCGGCCGGAACAAGTTTCGGGGTCGGGTATCCGTCGCCAAGGACATAGGCCTGATCGCGCGGCGCAGGGACCATAGCGATATGGGGGGCGGTTTCGTCCAGTGAGGTGGCTGCAAAAGCTGACACGCCGACCGCGGGAATGGCGAGACCAAGCGCAAGACCACGGGCCGCCGATACAGAAATCCGAATGCCGGTGAAGTTACCAGGCCCGACGCCAACGCCGATGGCATCCAGATCGGCAAAAGTTGTGTTGGCCTTAGTCAGGACCTCTTGCAACAGAGGCATCAGGCGCTCGGCCTGACCGCGTTTCATATCTTCGCTGATCACCGCCTCAATGCTGTCGCCGCGCAGCAGGGCGGCGGACACGTGCGGGCCGGAAGTGTCAAAAGCAAGGATCAGGGGAGCAGGGGTCACAGGCGTCTCTTAGGTGGCGTTGTTCAACGTTTTGCGGGCGCTGCCGGTGATGCGGGGCGCATCGTCTTGGATGTGCAGCCAAGGGTAGGCGGCATCCGCATGACAGTGCAGCGCGGGAGGCAGGTCGGCGGCCTGATCGATCAGACCAAGCGGAACATAGACCTGATCGGGCAGATACTCAAACCGTACCATCACCGGAGAGCCGCAAGCCGCGCAATTCCAACGAGTGACACCTTGGGTGTGGGAAATGCCGGTGCCCTGGTCCGGTTTTGCCGAAAGGTGATCGTCATCAAAGGCGGCAAAGGCCGGCAAGGGGGCGCCGGTCCAGCGGCGGCAGTCCGAACAGTGGCAATAAGCAACTGTGGCGGGCAGGTGGTCAGAAACCAAAAGGACGGCGCCGCAATAGCACCGTCCTGTAATCTTGTGAGGTGTGGTGCCGTCAGACGGCAACCGGGCGAACCTCGGTCACTTCGGGAATGTAGTGGCGCAACAGGTTCTCGATGCCCATTTTCAGGGTCAGTGTAGACGATGGGCAACCGGCGCAGGCGCCCTGCATGTGCAGATAGACAACGCCGCGGTCAAACCCGTGGAAGGTGATGTCGCCGCCGTCTTGTGCCACTGCCGGACGCACGCGGGTGTCCAGAAGCTCCTTGATCTGGCCAACGATTTCGCCGTCTTCTCCCGTGTGTTCGGCGTGACCCGATGGTGCAACCGCGTCGCCTGCCATAACCGGTTGGCCGGACTGGAAGTGTTCCATAACCGCGCCGAGGATTGCGGGTTTGATGTGGTCCCACTCAATGTCGTCGCCTTTGGTCACGGTGACAAAGTCATTGCCGAAGAAAACGCCGGACACGCCGTTCACCGCAAAGATGCGGGTTGCGAGCGGCGAGGCAGAGGCGCCGTCCGCCGTCGGGAAGTCGGCCGTGCCTGTTTCCAGCACGGTCTGGCCGGGCAGAAATTTCAAAGTGGCCGGGTTCGGCGTGGATTCAGTTTGAATAAACATATGGCAGACCTTTCCTATCAGGAATGGATATGCGCCCGCGCAGGCCGCGTGTCAAGGATTAGAATGGTTCTAAGGTTGAGGCGCGCGCAGCATCGCGCGCTTGTGATCAGGTGATCGCTTCAAGTTGTTCTTTGGTTAGGTCGCCGGGCACCACCGTCATCGGCACCGGCATGGAGCCGGAGTTGCGCGAGAGCTGCGTGACCAGCGGGCCGGGGCCTTTGCGGTCGTTGTTCGCGCCCAGCACAAGAACGCCGATTTCGGTGTCTTCTTTGACTTCAGACAGGATTTCCGCGACGGCCTCGCCTTCGCGGATCTTGAGTTCAGGGTCCACACCCTGACGGTCGCGCATCCATTTGGCAAAGACCTCAAAATGCACTTCGATGCGTTCGCGGGCTTCTTCGCGCATCAGGTCGCTGACACCGATCCAGTGGTTGAACTCTTCGGGCGCAATGACGGACAGCACTTTGACACCGCCACCAGTGTTGGCGGCGCGCATTGCGGCAAAGCGCATGGCGTTCAGGCATTCGCGGCTGTCGTCCAGTATCACAAGGAACTTGCGCATAAGGTGTCTCCCGTTTCGGGGGATATTGGCGGGAAGGGCGCGGTGGCGCAACAGATTTTGGAAACGTCCGCTGCGGCCCCTTGGCGGCGTCCCCTAAAAGCGAGGGGTTTTGGAGGGGTCTGCATCAGGCGCTTGAGGCCGCCCAATCCCAGTACATATCTCGCACGCGGCGCGTGACCGGACCAACCTGATACTGGCGGTCGTCAAAGGCCGAAACCGGAGTGACTTTGTTCATGTTACCGGACATGAAGACCTCGTCGGCGGCTTCAAAATCGGCGTAGCCCAGGACGGTTTCATGTACGGTCACGCCATCTGCGCGCAGGTTTTCGATGTGCCGCGCGCGGGTGATGCCCGACAGGAAGGTGCCGTTGGGCACGGGCGTAAAGACCTCGCCGTCGCGCACCATAAAGATGTTTGCGGTGGCGGTTTCGGCGACGTTGCCCATGGCGTCGGTCACCAGCGCATTGCCAAAGCCCTTGGCGCGCACTTCGCGCAGCATGCGGGCGTTGTTGGGATAGAGACAGCCGGCTTTGGCGTTGACCACAGAGCTTTCCAGTACCGGGCGGCGGAAGCGGGTCTTTGTCAGAGTCGTTGAGGCGGTTTCCGGCGCCATCGGAATTTCTTCGAGGCAGATCGCAAAGCCGGTTTTGTCGGCGCTTGGCACGATGGCGGTCACGTCGCCGTCGATGCCCCAATACATCGGACGAATGTAGACAGCCGTGCCGGCATCATAGGCCTTGAGGCCTTCGAGTGCGATCTCGACCATGTCCTCTGTGGAGACGGTGGGCGTGAGCATCAGCGCTTCGGCAGAGCGGTTGGTGCGGGCGCAGTGTTTGTCGAGATCGGGCGTGAGGCCGTTCACCATTCGGGCACCGTCAAAGATGCCCGAACCAAGCCACGCGCCGTGATCGGCCGCCGAAATGATCGGCGTGTCGCCGTCATGCCAATTGCCGTTGAAATAGGTGCGGATATCTTTGCCGGTGGCCATTTGCGGAAACTCCCCTCGCTCGCTGGCGTGCAGACTATGCCCGCGCTGACGCAAGGTCCAGAGGGGGAGACATTGAGATTTGTGATGTCAGAATTCAACAAAAGACGGGGGTCTTGGGGACGCCTATGAAATAGCCCCCGACGCAAAGGTCGAGGGCTGTTTTAGCTGCTGAAATTACCTTGGATAAAACGGTTAGCCGATCAGGCCGCCATCGGTGCGGCGCACGGCAAAGACGCCAGAGCGTGGAACCGACGTGCCGCCACCAGGGAAATGGCTGTCGCCGCGCTCGCCGGGATGCTGGATGCCGACAAACATCGTGCGACGATCCGCGGACCAGCAGATGCCGGTGACTTCGCATTCGTTTGGACCCACCAAAAAGCGGCGGATTTCGCCGGTCACGGTATCGCCTGCCAACATTTGGTTGTTGCCCATGCCGGCAAAGTCACCTTCGTTGGAGTATTTGCCGTCGGTCTGGATCCACAGCAGGCCGGTGCTGTCAAACGCCATGCCATCAGGTGAGTTGAACATATTGCCCGAGTTGATGTTCTCCGATCCCGCATATTCGTCGTCGTGCACGTCGGGATTGCCTGCCAGAGCAAAGAGGTTCCAGTTGAAGCCTTGGGCCGCGTGATCGTCATTGTCGGGCATCCAGCGGGCGATTTGGCCATAGTGGTTTTCAACGCGCGGGTTGGGGCGGTTCGCCGACGTGTCATCACCGCCGGCATTTGGTTTCTTTCCGCGGTTCTTGTTGTTGGTGAGCGCGACGTAGGCTTCTGCCTTTGTCGGGTTCACCGCCACCCATTCTGGGCGGTCCATGGTCGTCGCGCCAACTTTGGACGCGGCCTGACGTGTGTGGATGCGGATTTCGGCGTCGCTCATGCCGGTGGTGCCCGGTGTGAGCGCCAGCCATTCGCCGCGCATGTCGTCGTTGAATTTGGCCACGAAGAGATCGCCGTTCTCCAGCAGATCAGAGTTGTCACCGGTGGCGGAGTAGATGCCATGGGAGACAAATTTGTAGAGGAACTCGCCCCGTTCGTCGTCACCAAGGTAGACAACCGCGTGACCGGAAGGCGCGAGAACCACAGCCGCGTTTTCGTGTTTGAAACGGCCCAGAGCGGTGCGCTTCTTAGGGGTTGATGTTGGGTCAAAGGGGTCGATCTCTACCACATAGCCAGCGCGGTTCGGCTCGTTCGGGTTTTTGGCGACATCGAAACGGTCGTCGATTTTGGCCCAGCCGTACCCCCAGTCTTTTGAAGATACGCCGTAGCGTTTGAGCTCGGCTGAGACCTCGTGGGCTTCGTCAGCAGCGGAGAAGTAGCCGTTAAAGTTTTCTTCGCAGGTGAGATAGGTGCCCCAAGGGGTTTCGCCGTTACCACAGTTGTTCCATGTACCTTTGGTTGTGGTGCCAGACGGATCCGCGGCGGTTTTCAGCATGTCGTCGCCAGCAGCCGGACCGGTCAGGTCCATGTCGGTCTGCGGCGTGATGCGGCGGTTCAGGTCGCTGTCTTTCACGACCTGCCAATTGCCTGCGTCGTCGCGCGCGACCTCAAAGACCGAAACGCCATGCGCCATCATGCCTTTGGCGATGTCGTCATCGGAGGCCGGTTTGCCGTCGGGGTTGTTGCCCCACATGATCTTGCGGTTGGTGTATTCGTTGTTCACGGCCAGAACGGTGCGCCCGCCCTTGGTGAAGATCGACATGCCGTCGTTGTTGTCGCCAAAGGCCATCGCCTGTGTCGCAGCCGTGCCGCGGGTTGCCTCATCAAAGTCTGGTGCGTCTGCGGTGATCGGGTCGCCCCATGCCACAACCTGCTCCCACTCAAAACCATCAGGCACGGTGATGGTGTCGTTGGAGTTGGCCGGAACGGCGGCAAAGCCGAAGCGATCGCCGTCAGCCAGAGCGTCGCGGGTCAGGGCGGTGGTGCCAACAAGGAAGGTGCCCAGACCAAAGGTCATAACGCCGCCGAGAAAACCGCGACGGGACAGAGCGGTGTCCACAACACGGTCAAAATCTGTTTCTTCAGCGCGGGGGCTGATGATTTCATCGATCTCGTCAAATGACAGGTCTTCGTGGGACATTGTTGGCTCCATAGCTATCGATTCAGTAAGTCCGGGTACGGACAGCACGCAGGCTAGGCCCATTCGGAATCGAATTCGTGACGCTGATATATCAGTTATGTGACCGGTTCGTCTTTTGCGACGCCACGTTTGGGAGCGATGATGGAGGGCGCCAGCAGAGGCGCTTTAGCTGGCCTCAGCCAGAAGAGCGGCGAGATCAAGGCGACGGGTATACATGGCAGGGCTGTCGTCGGGATTTCGGGGCCAGTCGGCTTGAGGGCGGTCGCGGTAAAGCTCGACGCCGTTCCCGTCGGGGTCCGTGAGATAGACCGCTTCGCTAACCCCGTGATCAGATGCGCCCTCCAAAGGACATCCGGCGTTGATCACACGTTGCACGGCATCCGCCAGCTCCGCGCGGTTTGGATAGAGAAACGCGGTGTGAAACAGGCCCGTGTGGCCGGGCGGCGGCGGTGTGGCGCCTTTGGAGGACCATGTATTTAGGCCAATGTGGTGGTGATAGCCGCCCGCGCCGAGGAACGCGGCATCATCGCCGATGCGGACCTGAACTTCAAAGCCCAGAACGCCTGAGTAGAAGGCGATTGCACGGTCGAGGTTGGCGACCTTGAGATGAACGTGGCCGATTTGGGCGGCGGGATGCACGGGGGTGGTCATGATGCGTCTCCTTTTGTTTGGGCGAATGTAGGATGGTGAGGTTGCGCACAAAACAGGCATCAGAGCGCGGGCGGTGTGCGTGGATGCGCAGGGGTGAAGTTGTGCAGTGGCACCTCCATCAACCTGGTACTGCAATTGTCCGGCGGTGAGCCCATGTCTTGCGAGTTTCTGTAGGATAACTAAAGTCTGGTTTGCGTATTGGAGACCCAACCGCAATCGCGTTAGATGCCCTTAAGGGATTGGAGGCACCATGAAGGTTAGTTTGCAGATTCTTGCGGTTCTTGGGGTTTTGGCAACCTCAGCACATGCTGAGGAATTGCCCATTTTTGACGCCCATATGCACTATAGTCACGATGCTGTGTCGTTTGTGCCGCCAAATGAGGTTGTGAAAATTCTGCGCGACGCAGGCGTGCGCAAAGCGCTGGTCTCAAGCTCGGATGATCGCGGCACCCAGTTGCTGAAAGCTGCTGCGCCAGACATTATTGTTCCCGCCTTACGGCCTTATGAGCGTCGGGGCGCGATTGGCACCTGGATGCATGACCCAAGTGTCATCGATTACCTGGCAAAGAAGCTGGCAAAGTTTGAGTATGAAGCCATCGGTGAATTTCATGCCTATGGAGACGATATTCAAACTAAAGTGATCCAGACCATGATCGGTATGGCCCGCGAACGGAACCTTCTCTTGCACCACCACGGCGACCGTGAAGCTCTGGACCAAATTCTTGCAACCTGGCCAGAGGCGCGCGTGCTGTGGGCCCATTCCGGTTTCGCGCCGCCAAATGAAGTGGCTAATGCTCTGCGCACGTATCCGAGGGTCTGGGCAGATCTGGCCTATCGCTCTGATATGGCGGACAGCAGCGGGGTAGATGAAGACTGGCGCAAGGCTTTTGAAAAATTTCCTGATCGTTTTATGGTTGGCACCGATACTTTTGCGCCTGAACGCTGGCATTACGTTGGTCGCCATGCAGAGTTTTCGCGTAGCTGGCTGGCACACCTTCCGGACGATATTGCGCGCAAGATTGCCTTTGAAAATGCCGAGGCGATGTTGGCCGCCAAATGATCGCCCGCACAGCTTTTCTGGCGAGTTTTGCTCTGTCTTCAAGCGCGCTGGCCTGCCCAACGCCACCTGATGCAACGCAATTGATACCGGAAGCGGATCACGCTCCCGCGGCCTATGCGGAGATGAATACGCCGCCCTTATCCGCACCATTTGCGATGCTCGTCACCTTTTGTGACCCAGCCCAAAAGATCGAGGCACTGATGTTCGACGCACTTATGCCTGCGCATCGACATGGAATGAACTTTACCGTTGATGTGAGCAAGATCGCAGACAATAGGTTTGAGGTGTCCAATATTGTGTTCCACATGCCGGGTCTTTGGGAACTCCAGTTCGGGGCTGAGTTCGCCGGGAGAGCTTACACCTACATTGCAGAGGTGCAGGTGAAGTGAATTGGGTTGTTCGATTGGTTGGGGTCCTTGTTTGCCTGCTTTGCGGGCTATCATCTGCTCAAGCTGACGTGATCCTGAGCAAGGCCGAAATAGACCAGACCTTGCGCCATGGACCCTGGCCGCCCGAGGTGGTTTTGGACCCCAGCAATCGGGTATCAGGTGACACAACTGCCATTTCGCTTGGCGAGGTGCTTTTTTCGGACCTGATGTTGTCGCGGGATCGCACAATCAGCTGCGCCAGTTGCCATGACCCTGAGCAAAACTTTACCGACGGGTTGCCGCGCGCCGAAGGGCGTAAAACGTTGGACCGAAACACTCAGGCCCTTTGGAACCTTGCCGTGCAGCGCTGGTATGGCTGGTCTGGCGACAGCGATAGCCTTTGGGCACAGAACCTGACACCCCTTCTGAACCCGGACGAGTTGGGACATGATGAGAACTCTTTGCGTGCCGCCCTTGTGGCCAGCGTGCATCGCCCCGCGTATGAAGCGCTTTTTGGTGAGATGGACGCAGAGCCGGCCGTTGAAACTACGGTGAATGTCTCAAAGGTGCTCGCCGCTTACATCGAGACGCTGCGCAGTGGGAAAACCTCCTTTGATCAGTTTCGGGACGCCTTGGCGAGTGGCGATATGAAGAAGGCCGCGCAGTACCCTTTGTCGGCACAGCGCGGTTTGCAGATCTTTGTCGGTCGAGGAAATTGTGCCTTTTGTCATTCGGGTCCGGCTTTCACCAATGGAGAATTCCACCATGCGGCAGTCCCCTTTTTTTTGGAGCGAGGCGGGGTTGATCCAGGTCGGGCAGAGGGGATCGACCGGCTTATGGAAAGCCCCTTTACGCTGGCTGGGGAATTTTCCGATGACGGAAGCAAGGCGGGGGCCTGGGCAGTTCGAAACGTTAGGTTTCAGCATGGGAATTTTGGCGCCTTCCGCGTGCCGACGCTGCGGCGGGCCGCCCGCACGGCGCCTTATATGCATGACGGCAGCCTGCGGGACCTTGCAAGCGTGATACAGCATTATAATCAAATCGATATGGAACGGCTGCACAGCGATGGTGAAGCGATTTTGCGCCCGTTGGGGCTGAGCGATCAGGACGCTGAGGATTTGGAGGATTTTTTGAGAACTCTGTCTGACGATTGACGTTTATCTGAGCCCGGAACGCCTGCGCCATCGCCAATTCTTGGGTGAACATCAATACCCAAAACATCGGAGTAAGAGTCGGTGGCGCGGTAAAGATCGGCATTCTTGAGGTGAACGTGCCCAATGCGGGCTTCGGGGTGGACGAGGGTGGTCATAAGAGGTCTCTTTTGGTCAAAGCCAATGCAAAGCTGTGACCCCGCGTGCGAAGTCGGCATCAGGGCGCGATTGGTGCGCTTGAATGCGCAGTGCTTTGCGTAGTTTTTGGAAGCCGGAGCGTGAAAACGGTCCGCTTGAGGGTGACGCTGCGTTGCGCAGCAACGGGATTGATTTGGCGGGACCAACGCCGATATTGCGACTTTATCGGGGCAATATGCGTTTGATAACACTAACTGAATTTTGAAGGTTTTGACGTGAAGAGACTAATGAAAAGCTTTGTGGCTGCTTTTGTCATCGCAGTTGGGGGTGGTTTTGCAGCAACTGTTGTGTGGCCTCAAAAGGCGGCGAATGTGATGCTTTCGGGTTTCGTGGCGTCCGCAGGATTGTCCAAACGTGAGGTCGCCATGCCGTTTGGGACGGTTCACTATTTGCAGGGCGGCGAAGGCGAGACAGTGGTCTTTTTGCATGGTATTTTTGCGCTTAAGGAGCACTGGGTGGACATGTCGCGGCAGGTGTCTGGTGACTATCAGGTGATCTTGCTGGATTTGCCAGGTTTCGGGGGAAACCCGCGTCTTGAGGCTACTGCTTATGACCTGAATCAGCAGTCAATAAACGTTTCCGACGTGCTGGAAGCGATCGGCGTGGAATCATATCACATTGCAGCAAACTCAATGGGAGCACAGATCGCATTTGACCTTGCGTTGGCTGAACGTGACCGCGTCAAAAGCGTTGCGTTGATCGGTAGCCCGATCAATGTCACGTCGCCTGTGCCAAGCGAAATGGAAGTAGCAATGCAAGCAGGGCAGGCGCCTTTGGTTGTGACGTCAGAGGAAACATATGACGCGCGGATGGATTGGTTGTTTCCAAAGGTGCCATTCCTGCCAAAGCCGATCATGGACAAATGGAAGGCGGAAGAGGTTTCCTTCGCCGCCATCAATGCGCAGATCTGGGACGCTGTGGAGGGCTCGGATGTGGAGATGTTGGAGGTCATCGCTCCGGATATCAGCCAACCTACATTGATTGTCTGGTGTCAGGATGACAGAATTTTTCATCCGTCAGGCGCGGCAGTGCTGGGTGCTGCATTGACTGAAAGTACAGTCATTGAACCTGAAGGATGCGGGCATTTGCCTATGTTGGATCGGAAAACACAGACCGGTCGGGACTATGTTGAATTTTTGAACGCTCTGTAGGCCGCATGTAACAAAAAAGCCCCGCAGATTACGCGGGGCTGTTCTTCTTGGTTGGAGCTGATTATGCCCCAACCATACCTACGATTTCGTAAGTTTTCTTGAGGATCGGTGCCGCCAGTTCGCGGGCTTGGCCCGCGCCTTGGGCAAGGATCTTGTCGATCTCGTCCTGTTCCTGCATCAGGCGGGCCATTTCGGTGCTGATCGGCGCCAGCTTGGCGACCGCCAGTTCCGACAGCATTGGCTTGAACTCCGAGAACTGCTTGCCGCCGACGTCTGCCAGAACCTGATCCACCGTTTGGCCGGACAGGCCAGCGTAGATGTTCACGAGGTTGCGGGCCTCCGGACGGTCTTCCAGACCTTTGGATTCCGACGGCAGCGCCTCGGGGTCGGTTTTGGCCTTGCGGATTTTCTTGGCGATGGTGTCGGCATCGTCCGTCATGTTGATGCGAGAGGCATCGGAGGGATCGGATTTCGACATTTTCTTGGAGCCATCGCGCAAGCTCATCACGCGCGTGGCCGCTCCCTCGATCACTGGTTCGGTGACAGGGAAAAAATCCACGCCGTAGTCGTGGTTGAACTTGATCGCCACATCGCGGGTCAGCTCGAGGTGCTGTTTCTGGTCCTCGCCCACGGGCACGTGGGTGGCGTGGTAAATCAGAATGTCTGCCGCCATCAGGGCAGGGTAGGCAAAGAGGCCCAGAGACGCGTTTTGCGTGTTCTTGCCGGCCTTGTCCTTCCATTGGGTCATACGCTGCATCCAGCCCATGCGGGCGACGCAGTTGAAGATCCACGCCAATTGCGCGTGCTCGGGCACGGCAGACTGGTTGAAAAGGATCGATTTGGCAGGATCAATGCCCGCGGCAATGAAACCGGCGCAGAGTTCGCGGGTGGCGCGGCGCAGCTTGTCGGGGTCTTGCCAGACGGTGATCGCGTGCAGATCAACCATGCAATACACTGTCTCGTGCGTGCCGGCCTCTTGCATGTCAACAAAGCGCTTCATCGCGCCAAGATAATTGCCCAGCGTCAGGCCGCCCGAGGGTTGGATCCCGGAAAAGACGCGTGGGGTAAAGGTGGAGGACGTTTGGACCGCCTCTGTCATTGGAGTTACTCCGTCTGGATTTAAAGGTGAGAGTGCCTTACTCAGGGCGCATATCCCCGTCAAGAAGTCATGCACGGGGGCATGGGGAACAAGAAGGAACGTGCCATATGAGCCATCCCGACGATCAAAGTCCGGTCAACCCGCTGCCGCCCGTTGTGGTGGCGCTTTTTCTTTTGATTGTCGGCGTGGAGGCGATGCTTTGGGCCGGGGCCAAGGGGCTTATTGGCGGGCCGAGTGCAGTGGGGTGGCGCTTGGCTGCGTTGCAGCAGTATGCATTTTCAGCTGAAATCATGGACTGGATGCTGGCGACGGGAAGTTGGCCGATTGAGCATGCGAAACGCTTTGTGACCTATTTGTTTGTCCACGTCAGCTTTACCCACGCGCTGTTTGGCGGGGTGCTGCTGCTGGCGATTGGCAAAATGGTCGGCGAGGTATTTTCGCAACTTGGCACTTTTGTGGTGTTTGTCGGATCGGGCATTGCGGGCGCGATTGGCTATGCGGTGATCCTTGATCCGGACCTGCCGTTGGTTGGCAGCTATCCTGGTGTTTATGGCTTGATTGGTGCCTTTACGTTCCTGATGTGGACACGGTTGGGAGCGCTGGGCGCGCCGCAAGCGCGGGCGTTTTCCTTGATCGGCGTGCTGGTGGGCATTCAGCTGTTGTTTGGTTTGCTGTTTGGCGGCAACCCGGATTGGGTTGCCGACGTGATTGGTTTTGGCGCCGGATTCTTGATGAGCTTTGTCTTGGTGCCGGGTGGCTGGCAGCGGATCCGCGAAAAGATCCGCCGCGACTAGTTCAGGCGTTTCGGTCCATATCCCGTGCAACAAGTGCGAGGGCTATGGCGCTGATGCCGTTGGACAAAAGCTCCACCGCCAACAGAACACCGAGGATCACGGCGGCGGATTGCGGGAAGTTGGACAGCACCATGGCGCCCAGCACCAATGAAACGATGGCCGACAGATAAAGAGCGGCGCGTGGGGTGCCTTCTGCGCCGGAAAAGCCGAACCAGGCTTTGGTGATGCCGGACAGCAAGAACATAATGCCGGCAACGAAGGTGAGGGTCAGCATGCCTTGAAGCGGTTCTTGCAGGATATTGATACCGATGGCGAGGGCGATGAGGCCAAAGATAACACCAAAGATTTTGCCACCGGCGCTGGGCGCGCCGAAAGAGGCAATCACCTGAATGCCACCGAGAAAGACGAAGCTCCACCCGGCGATGAGCGTAGCGGTGACCGAAGCGCCAAATGGGTTGGCGAGGGCGACGAGGCCCAAAACGACTGATAAAATGCCGATGATCAGCATGACGATCCAATTTACCATTTCAATTTCCCTTTTGCGGTTATGTGGGGATGTAACGTCGTACAAAGGGTGTATGGCAATGGTTTTCTTTGTTCGGTGCCTTCCGCGGGTTAGCCGCCGCGTCGGGCCGCACCGCGCAGATCGGACATAGAAAATGCTCCGGTGACACGGGCAACGGCAAAATAGATCAGCCCGCCAGCCACAATTAGCATGGCCAAGGCCAGATAGCGCCATCCCGGACTGCCAAGCCAAGGTATCAGGACAATCCACAGCATCCAAAGCACGGCGCCCATTAGCGCGCTAGAGAAAACGATCCGCCAAAGACGCTTGCGCAGGCGGATGTCAAATTTTGCGGTGTCGCCAAATTTCCGGGCGCCAAAACCAAGTTGCGCGATCATCACCCATGCCGACACCGTGGCGGCGATGGCCGGTGCCAGCCATTCGATGAAGGGGGCAAGGCCAAAGGCCAGTGCGGCGTTTACCACCATCGCCCAGACCGCGTATCGGAAGGGGGATTTGGTGTCAGACCGGGCGAAATAGAGCGGCTGCAGTAGTTTTTGCAGCACGAACGCGGGCAGACCAACGGCGTAGATCGACAGGGCCACCGCAATTGCCGCGCTGTCATCCGGGCCGGTTTGTCCGCGCTCAAACAACACAGACACGATCGGCAACGGCACCACGAGGAAGGCGACCGCGCAAGGAATTGTCAGGAACATGGCGAATTCGGTTGCGCGGGAGAAGGCGTTTTTGGCGCCCGCGTCGTCGCCCGCCTTGAGACGGCGAGCGAGATCAGGCAGCAAAACGATGCCCACCGCGATGCCAATCACACCTAGCGGGAGTTGATAAAGCCGGTCGGCGGCGTAGAGCCAGCTGACCGCGCCTTCGTTGGCGGAGGCCACGATCTGGCCGACCACTAGGTTGATTTGCATGACGCCCGAGGCCAGCGCGGCGGGGACCGCGACCCTGACCATTTTTCCCATCTCAGGCGACGGACGCGGCAAGCGCAGAGAAATGCGTGCTCCGGCACGATAGGCGGCGGTCCAGACCAAAGCGAGCTGGGCGACACCGGCGGCAGGAATGGTCCAGAGCAGCCAGTAGATGACGTTATCGCCCATCCAGCTGCCAAGAATCAGTGCCGGTATCACCATGATATTGAGCAGCACCGGCGCGGCAGCAGCAGCGGCGAAATGGCCGCGTGCGTTCAGCACGCCGGAGAACAGAGCGGCGAGGGACATAAAGACGATGTAGGGAAATACTATGCGGCCATAGCCAACCGTCAGGTCAAACCGCGCGTCATTGGAAAACCCTTCGGCTGTGGCCCAGACCAGCGCGGGCATGAAGATCATGGCGAGCGCCGTCAATGTGAACACGACCAGCGCAAGCCACGAAAAAGCATCGCTGGCAAAGCCGTCGGGATCTTCGTCGCCCTCGTATTTTTTGGAATACATCGGCACGAAGGCGGCGTTGAAGGCGCCTTCGGCGAAGAAACGACGGAACATGTTGGGCAGGCGGAAGGCCGCGACAAAGGCGTCCATCACGGGGCCGGGGCCGAGATAGCCAAGCAGAAGGATTTCGCGCACAAAGCCGAGGATGCGGCTGGCGAGTGTCCAGAATCCAACGGTCAGAAACCCGCGTATCAGGCGGATCGGCTTCAAGCTGTGGCCCTTTCGACGCCCTGCTCAATCGCTTCACGCAACTTCTTCTCCAAGGCTTTCTGTTTGTTTGCCGAGTGGAACTTGAGGCCAAACATGTCTTTTACGTAGAAAGTATCGACCACCTGTTCGCCGTAGGTCGCGATCACGGCGGAGGCGATATAGACGTTGGTGTTGGCCAGCGTTCGGGTCAGATCAAAAAGCAGACCTGGCCGGTCGCGGGTGTCGACCTCGATGATGGTGTAGATCTCTGAGCCTTCGTTGTCGAAGGTGACGGTGGTGGGCACCTTGAAAGCGCGCTCGCGCTTTTTGATCACGTCACGCGTGCGCATGGCGTCGCGGGTGACAACCTCCCCTTTGAAGGTCTTTTCAATCATCTGGCGCAAACGCGGGAGGCGGCCGGATTCGTAAGGTTTGCCTTCGGCGTCCTGTATCCAGAAGGCGGCAGTCGCGTGGCCGTCTTTGGAGGTGAAGGTGCGGGCATCTACGATGTTGGCGCCCACAAGCGCCAGCGCGCCGCACATACGGGAAAAGATGCCGGGATGGTCGGCCATCGCAAAACACGCCCGCGTGGCGTCGCGGTCGTCGTCAGGGTGCAAATCGATGCGGATTTCATCGTTGGGGATGTCGCGCAGCAGTTCGGCAAAGACTTTGTGTGCGGTGATGTGCAGACCTTGCCAGTAAGGATCATAATGCCGGCCGGTCTCTTTCTTGAGATCCTTGGCAGGCCAATCCGACAACTCGGCGCGCAACAACTTTTTGGCGTTGGTGCCACGGTTTTCGCGAGTGATGGCTTCCATGCCGTCCTCGAGCACCAGTTTGGTTTGGCCGTGCAGCGCGCGCAGTAGAACAGCTTTCCAATTGTTCCACGTGTTGGGGCCAACGCCGCGAATGTCACACACTGTCAGAACCGTCAAAAGGTTGAGGCGTTCCACGGTTTTCACCGCTTTGGCAAAGTCGCGCACAGTGCGCGGGTCGGCGATGTCGCGTTTCTGCGCCATGTCCGACATCAAAAGGTGATGGCGCACCAGCCATTCAACCGTCTCGACCTCGGATTTGTTCAGGCCCAGACGCGGCGCCACTTTGCGCGAGATCTGCGCTCCGAGAATGGAGTGGTCGATGTCGCGCCCCTTGCCGATGTCGTGCAGAAGCATCGCGACCATCAGGACCTTGCGGTTGATGCCGGTTTTCAGGATTTCCGAGCTGAGCGGCAGTTCATCTTGCAGCTCTTCTTTCTCGATATGGGTGAAATTCGCGATCACCTGAATTGTGTGCTCATCCACCGTGTAGGAGTGGTACATGTTGAACTGCATCATCGCGACGATGGGTTCGAATTCAGGAATAAACGCGGAGAGTACGCCCAATTCGTTCATCCGGCGCAGGGCGCGTTCGGGGTTGCCGTGCTTTAGCAGCAGATCAAGAAAGATGCGCCGCGCTTCTTTGTTGGCGCGCAGATCATCGTCGATCAAATGCAGGTTGGCCGTCACCAGACGCATGGCGTTTGGATGGATCAGCATGCCGGTACGCAGGCCTTCTTCAAAAAGGCGCAACAGGTTGAGCGGATCGGCAAGGAACGTGTCGGCGTCCGCAACGTCCAGACGGTTGTGGATCACCTGATAGCCGGCTTTGGCGCGTGGGCGCCGGCGGAAAATGCGTTCCATCAGCGGTGCTGCCTTGGCGTGGTCTGCCTCCAGCTTGGTCAGGATAATACGTGTCAGATCGCCCACGGAGGTCGCGTGGCGGAAAAAGTCCTGCATGAAGTGTTCGACCGCACGGCGTCCACCGGTGTCTTTGTATCCAAGCGCATCGGCGACCTCGACCTGTACATCAAACGTGAGCTGCTCTGAGGGGCGGCCAGCAATCAAGTGCAGGTGACCGCGCACGGCCCAAAGGAAGCTTTCAGCCGCGATGAAGTGTTCCAGTTCGTCATCGCTCAGCACATCCAGTGCGACAAGTTCCTGCACCTCGGAGACGTGGTAGACGTATTTCGCAATCCAGAAAAGGGATTGCAGATCGCGCAGCCCGCCTTTGCCTTCTTTGACGTTGGGCTCCACCACATAGCGTTGCCCCTGTTTCAGGTGCCGATTGTCACGTTCTTCAAGCTTGGCATCGATGAATTCACGCTCGCTCCCTTTGAAAAGTTCATTTTCCAGCCGTTCTGCCAGCTCTTGGGCCAGCCGAGCGTCCCCCAACAGATAGCGATGTTCCAGCAGTGCTGTTCGGATGGTGAAATCCTCGCGTCCCAGACGCAGGCAATCGCGGACAGTTCGCGACGCGTGCCCGACCTTCAGGCGCAGATCCCATAGGATATAGAGCATGGTTTCGATCACGCTCTCGGCCCAAGGGGTGATCTTGTAAGGCGTCAGAAATAGCAGATCGACATCAGACTGCGGTGCCATTTCGCCACGACCATAGCCCCCCACAGCCAGCAGCGACAACCGCTCGCCCTCTGTCGGGGTGTGCGCCGGATGCAGACGTTCGGTGGCGACGAAAAAGGCGCAGCCGATCAGACAGTCGGTCAGCCAGGTATAAGACCGGGTCATCTCGCGTGCGGCCAAAGGCTTGGCGCGGAAGGCGTCGGCGATGGTGGTCATCGCCGCCTTACGCCGCGCCATGAGCACTTTGACCACATCGCCACGCTGACCATTCACGCCATCCTGCGCAAAGATTGCCTCAAGTTCGGCAATCACCGCGGCACGGTCAAAGATCTCGTCAGCGGCGCAGATCAACCCGGCTGCTGGCACGGGTGGGACAATGGAGCCGGTCTTAGAGGCCGGCGCCTCCGAAACGTTGTGGAGCTGGGTCAATGATTACCACCTTCTTGTCGCGGATCGTGGCCACAGCCAGCCCGCGTTCATTCGTACCATCGGCGCGCAGGCGGAAGATGCCGTTCACGCCTTGAAAACCAGCGCCCTGTGTCAAGGCGCCCGTGGTCAATGCATTGCTTTTGCCAGCCTTGACCAGTGCGCCAATCGCCGCAATGCCATCATAAGCCAGCCCGCCAATCGGGTGCGGCAGGCCGCCATAGGCCTGCGCATAGCGGGTTTGGAATTGCTGCGTCAGGTTCGGGTCAGGCAGCGCAAACCAGCCGTTCTGCACACCCGGCAGTTCCAGCGTCTGGCTGGGGATGTCCCAGCGGGTCAAGCCCATGAACTGGGTTGTTGCGGGGCTGAGGCCGGCCTCTGGCAGAAGCTGTGACATCAAAGGCAAGGCGCCCGACGTGTTGGAGGTCAGGAAAATCGCATCCGCGTTGTTGGCGTCTGCAGTCAGTTTGATTTGCGACACCGCAGCAATCACGCCTTCTTGGGAAAATTGGTAGCTGACTGACCCTGCGGCCTGCGCCTGTTGACTGGCGATGGCGGCGTCGATGGCGATCTTTCCAAGACGGCCGGATTCGTTTTGGGCGTGCACCACAAGTATGTTGGGTTTGCCGCCGCGCACCGAATAATTGACGAGACGGTCAGCCGTGTTCTGAAACGTTGGGCCGAGAACAAACAGATTGCCGCCGGCGATTGAGGTGTTGTTGGAGAACGACAAAACGTTGATGTTGCGGGTGGCAACGGCCTTGGCGGCGGCGTTTGCTGCTTCACCAAATACCGGTCCGATGATGATCTTGGCACCCTCGTTCACGGCCTGCACCGCCGAGGCGTGCGCCGTGGTCGGATCACCGGCTGTGGGGTAAACGCGCAGGTCGATCTGAACGCCCTCAAGGTCCGCGATTGCCAATTTGGCCGCGTTTTCAAGGCTTTGCGCCAACACGGCATCGCCGGAGTTGCTTGACCCTTGAGGGACCAAAAGTGCAACCGGCACCGGATTTGAGGTTGATATGGTTGGACCGCCGCCATCCGGCAGACAGGCGGCAAGCGTGAGTGCGGACAATCCGAGAACCGCCCCTTTTAGAAAACGTTGGGCGGGTTTAAAAAAAGACAACATCGGAATAACTCCATTCCCTGCTTGGGTGCGTTTGCTTGCGCGGTCGGCTATAGGTTTTGCGAGCGGATAATAAACGGATGAAAAGGCGGGTCCAGTGGGGAATCACAAGACAGAGAAATTGCAGCCCGGTTTGTACTTTGTCGCCACACCCATTGGGTCGGCGCGAGATATCACCTTGCGGGCGCTGGATATTCTGGCGTCTGCAGATGTGATTGCCGCCGAAGACACCCGCTCGATGAAGCGTTTGCTGGAGATCCATGGCGTTTCGTTGGGAGATCGGCCGGTGTTAAGCTATCACGACCATTCGGGTGAAAAAACGCGGGCGAAACTGGTGGCGCATATCGCCGCCGGGCGGTCGGTGGCCTATGCGTCAGAGGCGGGCACGCCGCTGATTGCTGACCCGGGTTATCACTTGTCACGTGCGGTTGCGGAGGCCGGACATTTGGTGACATCCGCGCCCGGACCCTCGGCGATCATCACGGCTTTAACTCTGGCTGGCCTGCCAACGGATGCGTTTTTCTTTGCAGGCTTTTTGCCCAATGCCCGGACTGCGCGACGCAAGGCGATGCAGGCTGTGGCGGCGGTTCCGGGGACGTTGGTTTTTTACGAATCCCCCAAACGGGTTGGTGCCATGTTGGCGGATGCGGTGGAGGTTTTTGGCCCGGAGCGGCGCGGCGCGGTCGCGCGCGAGTTGACCAAGAAATTTGAAGAGGTGCGAAGAGGTTCATTGACGGACTTGGTGTCCAGCATTCAAGAGGCGCCGCCCAAGGGGGAAATTGTCGTCTTGATTGAGCGTGCACCTACCAAAGAGGCCAGCCCGGAAGAAATAGAGGCGGCATTAAGCGAGGCATTAAAGACCCTGTCGGTACGGGATGCGTCAGCCGAAGTGGCTGAGACATTTGGTGGGCATAAACGAAATATTTACCAGATTGCTTTGCAATTAAAGAAGGATCAGGAGTGATGTGATACCCTTCTGAGACAGGTTTTGTTTTGGCGAGGGTTTGCCGTGTTTGATTTGATTGCAGAAGATGTTGGCGCAGCCGGGCCTTTGCCATCTCGTCAGCGCCGTGGGCATCGCAATTTTTTATCTGGAATGGCGGCCGAGGCGGCAGTGGCGCGGACGTATGAAGCGGCTGGAATGGTGGTTGTTCAACGCCGTTGGCGCGGACGCAGTGGCGAAGTTGATTTGATTGTGCGCAACGGTGCGGAAATCATCTTTGTCGAAGTCAAGAAAAGTCGGGATTTTGCACGTGCGTCTGAACAGCTTCGGCCAAAACAGATGGCCCGGTTGATGCGGGCTGGCGAAGAGTTTGTTGGTCAAGAACCGGCAGGGTCTCTGACGCCGATGCGGTTTGACGTGGCGCTGATGGATGAACGGGGCGGTATTCAAATTCTTGAGAGCGCCCTACAAGCTGCCTGAGCAGGCATTGCACCTATCGACAGCTTGGGCCATGAAGAGGCATCAACGGAGGGTGCCGCCCATGAAAATCGCATTCCAGATGGACCCGATCCAATCTGTGGACATCAACGCCGATAGCTCGTTTCGTATCGCCGAAGAGGCGCAGGCGCGTGGCCATGAGCTTTTTTATTATTCGCCAGACAAGCTTGCCTATGAAGAAGGTCAGATCACCGCGCGCGGGCACTGGATGACAGTACAACGGGTTGAGGGCGATCATGTCGCGCTGGGTCCGGAAACGGTTATCGCGCTGAGTGATGTTGATGTGGTCTGGCTGCGGCAAGACCCGCCGTTTGATATGCACTATATCACGTCGACGCATCTTTTGGACCGACTGATGCCGGACACTTTGGTTGTGAATGACCCATTCTGGGTGCGTAATTATCCGGAGAAGCTCTTGGTGTTGGATTTTCCGGACCTGACGCCACCCACGACGATTGCGCGTGATCTGGACACCATCAAGGCGTTCAAGGAGAAGCACGGGGATGTTATCCTGAAGCCACTTTACGGCAATGGCGGCGCAGGGGTTTTCCGGCTGGATGCCGGCGATCGCAACCTGACCTCGTTGCATGAACTTTTCACCGGATTCAGCCGTGAGCCTCTGATTGTGCAGAAATTCCTGCCGGATGTAAGCAACGGCGACAAGCGCGTGATTCTGGTGGATGGCGAGCCGGTGGGTGCGATCAATCGCGTGCCTGCAAAAGGTGAGACGCGATCGAACATGCACGTTGGCGGGCGTCCGGAAAAGATCGGACTGTCCGAACGGGATTTGGAGATTTGTGCCGCGATTGGCCCGCTTTTGCGTGAGAAGGGCCAAGTATTCGTCGGGATCGACGTGATTGGTGACTACCTCACGGAAATCAATGTGACCTCGCCCACCGGCATTCAGGAGCTGGAGCGGTTTGACGGGATCAACGTTGCGGCTAAAATCTGGAATGCTATCGAAGCCAAACGAGCCTAAGCGGTTTTTGTGGTCAGTCGAAAGCTGACGGCCTCGGCCACGTGTGGGCGACGCACTGTGTCTGATCCTGCGAGATCGGCAATTGTGCGCGCCACGCGCATCACACGGTGATAGCCGCGAGCCGTGAGGCCGTAGGTCTCGGCCACTTTGAGAAGCAAGGCGCGCCCTTGTTCATCGGGTGTGGCGATATCCTCAAGCATTTTCCCATGGGCGTCGGCGTTGGCGCGAATGCCTTCTGTTTCGGCAAACCGCGCCAGTTGCAGGTCGCGTGCGGCAAGCACGCGGGCGGCGATGGTTGCAGAGGTGTCGCCATCGGCAGGTAAGTCAAGGTCGGTGAAGCTGACCGGAGGCACTTCGATGCGCAGATCCAGCCGGTCCACCAACGGGCCGGAAAGACGACCAAGGTAATCCTCGCCGCAATCGGGCACACGGGCGCAAGCTTGTGCGGGGTCAAACATATGGCCGCAGCGGCAAGGGTTTGCGGCGGCGACCAGCATAAAGCGGCAGGGGTAGGTCACATGCGCATTGGCGCGCGCGATCATGACTTTGCCGGTTTCAATTGGTTGGCGCAGGGTTTCCAGCACAGGTCTGGCGAATTCGGGCAACTCGTCCATGAACAAAACGCCGTTGTGCGCGAGCGAAATTTCACCGGGCGTTGCGCGGCGGCCACCGCCAACAATTGCGGCCATTGAGGCCGTGTGGTGGGGTTCGCGAAATGGGCGCGCCCGCGAAATGCCGCCCTGATCCAAGATACCCGCGACCGAGTGGATCATTGAGGTTTCCAGTGCCTCTGCGGGGCTAAGCGGTGGCAAGATTGTTGGCAGGCGGGCGGCAAGCATGGATTTTCCGGATCCCGGCGCACCTACCATAAACAGGTGGTGACGACCGGCAGCCGCGATTTCCAATGCGCGTTTGGCGCGCTCCTGACCTTTGACGTCGCGCATGTCCAGAACGCTGGCGGGGTGGTGCACTTCGCCGGGGGTGGAGGGCGGCAGGGGCGACTGTCCGGAGAAATGACGGACCACATCGGCAAGCGTTTTGGCGCCAATCACCTGAGTGGCGGAAACCCAGGCGGCTTCGGGGCTGGAGGCGCTCGGGCACAGCAGCGTGCGGTCGTCTTCCGCGGCGGCCATTGCCGCTGGCAACGCGCCAGTCACGGCGACAAGTGTACCGTCCAGCGACAATTCCCCAAGGCTGACGGAGCCTTCGGAGGCGTCTTCAGGGATTATGCCGAGGGCGGACAAAAGTGCGACGGCGATGGGGAGGTCAAAATGGCTGCCTTCTTTGGGCAGATCGGCGGGCGAAAGATTGATGGTGATGCGTTTTGAGGGCAGCGCAATGGCCATCGAGGCCAGTGCCGAGCGTACGCGATCGCGGGCCTCGGAAACAGCTTTGTCGGGCAGGCCGACGATGGAGAAAGCCGGCAGCCCCGGGGTTACGGCGCATTGCACCTCAACCTGATGCGCCTCTACGCCTTCGAACGCCACGGTATAAGCCCGTGAAACCATGACAAAACCCGCCCACCAATTAACGATTAACACTCGTTAATAAGGTTAGGCGGATCATGGTTAGCGAAGGGTTAATGCAAGGCGTTAAAGCAGCGCCATGAAGGCTGGCCAAGCTTCGGGGTCCGCCACGGTTTTGTCCCGACAAAAGGCGTTACACATGCCGAAGGTGCGCCCGTCTATCTGCAAGAAATGCGTGGAGGGCTTGCCGGAATAGGGGCACGTCGCGTTTTCCGCAGGGCCGGTTTCTACAGGTGTGGCGTTCATTGCGTCTGGCCCGGGCCATGGGCGGGTTTCAAAGTCCTTGGCATACCACGGCAGGGTTGCACCGTGTACCATCCCCATTGCCCGCCAGCGGCGGAATGCAGGGTCGGCCAAGTGTGCAGCGACATAAGATTGGGCTTCAGGCCCAACGGGGAGGTTGTAGCCCGCGATGCGTGCTGCAACGGGGGCGAACATGGCGTCAGCAACCGAATAGTCGCCGCAAAGCCAAGGGCCGGTCGGCGCACAAGTGTCGCGGGCATGGGACCAAATGATTTCAAGCCGCGCGAGGTCGTCGCGGACCGCGTCGGACGGGGCGGCATCCTGATATGACAGGCGCAGATTCATCGGGCAATCGGACCGCAACGCCATGAAGCCCGAGTGCATCTCTGCCGCGAGTGACCGTGCAGTTGCACGGGCCTTGGGCTCGGAGGGCCAAAAACCGGCCTCGGGGTGGCGGCTGGCCAGCTCTTCGCCGATGGCGAGGCTGTCAGAAACCACTGCACCCTCGGGTGTGATCATTGTGGGCACTGTGCGCGCGGGCGCAAATTGGGCCAGCTGTTCGCCGACCGATTTATCGGAGAAATCCACCATGGTTTGCGCACGGGAGAGTCCAAATTTTTCAAACAAGAGCCAGCCGCGGAGCGACCACGAAGAATAGGCGTAATCGCCAAGAAGAAGCTGATAGGTCATATCCTTAACCTAGCGCCAGTTCATCCATCGCCAAAGCCAAAGATTGTGGCGACTTGCATCACGCGATGTGATTAATGCGTTTGAGGGACCAGTCATCATCGATATGGATCGAGGTCACCGACAGGTTGTCGATGCGGTGCCCGAACGCCTCAGACGCGGTCAGGCGTTCGGCACGCTGGATCTGGGTGAGGATGACCCCGAAATGCACAACAACGATGAGCTTTTGCCCTGCATGGTTGGTGACTAGACGGTCGATGCCGCGATCAACGCGTGTGGTGACGTCATTCCAGCTTTCGCCGTTGGGAGGGCGCACATCGCCCGGGTGCTCCCAGTAGGCACGGATGCGGTCAGGGTCTTCGGCTTCGATGTCTGTGAACTTTTTGAGCTCCCAATCGCCGAAGTGGATTTCACGCAGGTCGGCGTCGTGGGGCAAACGAGAGCGGCTGCCTTGAATTGCGTCAGCCGTTGCTATCGTTCGGGTCAGATCCGAGGAAATGACTATGCCATCAGCAGGCAACATATCCGACAAGCGTGCGAGCGCAGCGGTGTCTGAAAGATCCGCTGGCAAGTCGGACCAGCCAACCATGGTTTTGGCATGGGTCGGCCCGTGGCGCACAAGATGCAGTTCCGTCATGGCAGGTCTCCTTTGAGGACCATTGGCAGACCGGCCACAACCAGAACCGCAAGGTCGGCCTGCGCGGCGACGGCCTGGTTCAATTGGCCTTGGGCGTCGCGGAATTGGCGGGCGAGTTTGTTGTCGGGTACAACATCCAGTCCGACTTCGTTTGAAACCACAACGACGCGGCCTTTGCAGGTCGCGAGTGCATCCAAGAACTTGTTGGTTTCTACTTCTAGATCGCTTTCGGCGAGCAGGTGATTGGACAGCCACATCGTGGCGCAGTCCAGCAAGACCACTTCGGATTCCGTGAGTTGCGTGAGATCATCGGCGGTGTTCAGCGGAGTTTCGATGGTGCGCCAGTTGGTGCCACGCTGCGCCAAATGCGCGGCCACCTTGGCGCGCATTTCTTCGTCAAATGCTTGCGCTGTCGCGAGATACACACGCGGCGCGCCGGTGCTCACCACCAGCGACTCGGCAAATTCGGATTTGCCGGAGGAGGCGCCTCCTAAGATCAGGCTCAGTTTTGGCAGCATGTGTCATCCGTCTGTTGCGCTGGCGCGTAGATTGTCAAAAGATGGCGCAAGTGCAAGGGGCTGTGTGTTAGCAACCCTGTGGATGTGCTTGTCGGTCGTTAACTCTGCGTGGTGTTTGGCCCGCGAAAGGAGCCATATGAAACAGAGTGTCGCGTTGATGGCATTTGCCGTGTCGGTCATCACAGGTAGTGCGGGCGCGGAAGAGATATTTGTGGCGGATTTCGGGGACTTGCCTCAGGCGCAGGTCGTTTTTCTAGGCGAAGTACACGACAATCCGCACCATCATGACAACCAGGCGGCGGCGGTGGTGGCGATTGCCCCCACGGCTGTGGTGTTTGAAATGCTGACGCGTGAGAAGGCCGCAGCGGTAACGCCCAGTCTGCTAAAAGATCCGGCGCAATTGGCTACGGAGCTGGATTGGGCGAACACCGGCTGGCCGGATTTTGAGATCTATTATCCGGTGTTTGCTGCCAGCGCGGGGGCGGAGATTTACGGAGCGCAGGTGCCGCGTGCGGCGGCCCGTGCGGCGGTGATGGGCGAGGATTTGGCCGAAGCCTTTGGCGAAGGGGCCGAGCGGTTTGGGTTGCTTGCAAAATTGCCCGAAGCGCAACAGGAGGAGCGCGAAGCCAAGCAGATGGCGGCGCATTGTGATGCGTTGCCTGCCGAAATGTTGCCGGGAATGGTTTTGGCCCAGAGATTGCGAGACGCGTCATTGGCGCGCGCCGCAATGTCCGCGTTGGCCGAAACGGGCGGGCCCGTCGTGGTGATCACAGGAAACGGACATGCGCGGACGGATTGGGGGGCACCTGCCTTGTTGCCACAAGAGGTTTCTGTCTTATCCATCGCCCAGATTGAAGCTCAGTCGGAGGGGCAGGAACCGTTCGACAAGTGGTTGGTGACCGCAGCGGCAGAGCGTGAAGACCCCTGTGCGGCCTTCAAATAGCGCTAAGGTCGGCTTGTGTCGCAGGGACGCGCAGCATAGGTTTGCATCACGTGACACAAAAGGCCGACAACATGCTGACGGATAAGCGCATTCTATTGATTATTGCAGGCGGCATTGCCGCCTTTAAATCGCTTGATCTGATCCGGCGCCTGCGGGAGCGCGGCGCATGGGTGACACCTGTGCTGACACGTGCGGCCGAAGAGTTTGTGACGCCTTTGTCCGTGTCGTCGCTGGCGGGAGAAAAGGTTTATCGCGATCTGTTTGACCTGACCGATGAGGCAGAGATGGGGCACATTCAGTTATCCCGTTCAGCGGATTTGATCGTGGTTGCGCCGGGTACGGCGGACTTGATGGCCAAGATGGCGAACGGGTTGGCCAATGACATGGCCTCGACGTTGCTTTTGGCGACAGATACCCCGGTTCTGGTGGCGCCCGCGATGAACGTGCGCATGTGGGAACACCCCGCAACACAGCGCAATCTGGCGACTTTGAGGGCGGACGGGGTGAGCTTTGTTGGTCCCAATGAAGGCGATATGGCCTGCGGTGAATTTGGACCGGGGCGGATGTCGGAACCCCTTGAAATTGTTGCGGCAATCGAAGGCGCGATGAAGGTCGGTCCGTTGTCAGGACGACGTATTCTGGTGACGTCGGGTCCGACGCATGAGCCGATTGATCCGGTCAGATACATCGCCAACCGATCCTCGGGGTCGCAAGGTACTGCCATCGCTGAAGCACTGGTGGCGCAAGGAGCAGACGTGGTGTTTGTGACCGGCCCTGCGGATGCCGCGCGGCCGCATGGGGTGCATCTGGTCGAGGTCGAAACCGCCCAAGAGATGATGCGGGCAGTGCAGGGCGCGCTGCCGGTAGACGCTGCAGTTTTTAGCGCGGCCGTGGCCGATTGGCGGGTCTCTAGCGCCTCTGACAGCAAGATAAAAAAGACCAAGGACGGCTTGCCGACTTTGGAGTTTGCAGAAAATCCGGACATCCTTGCCACAGTGAGCCAAATGGCGGAAGGGCGGCCAGATCTGGTGGTTGGCTTCGCGGCGGAGACGGATGACGTGATTGAAAACGCAACCGCGAAGCGTTTGCGCAAAGGCTGTGACTGGATTGTGGCCAACGATGTGAGCCCGGAAACAGGGATCATGGGCGGCAGCGAAAACGCGGTGACGTTGATTTCCGATAAGGGCGCGGAGAGCTGGCCGCGCATGAGCAAAGGCGAAGTCGCGCGTCAATTGGCGGAACGGATCGCAAAAACGCTTTGAGATCAAGATTTTGCGCTGATGGCGTTGGTGTTTTGGGGGAAGAAAAGTCATGACCGAGGTGCCCATCAAATTGCGCTGGTTGGACGGGGCAGATCAAACCGTGGGCCTACCGTCTTATGAGACAGCGGGGTCTGCAGGGGCGGATGTGCGTGCAAATTTTCCCGAAACCCAACGCGATGGCATAACTTTGGCACCGGGAGAGCGGGCCTTGGTGTCCACTGGTTTGTCGCTTGAAATTCCGGCTGGATATGAGGTGCAGATGCGTCCCCGATCCGGTTTGGCGCTGAAGCATGGGATCACGCTGCCCAATAGCCCGGGCACGATTGACAGTGACTATCGCGGGCCGCTTGGCGTGATCGTGTTGAACGCGGGACAGGAACCGTTTGAGATCGACCACGGAATGCGCATAGCGCAGATGGTCGTTGCCCCGGTTTTGACTGCAAAATTTGAAATGCATCAAGACCTTAGCGCCAGTGAGCGTGGAAGTGGCGGGTTTGGCTCGACGGGTGTTCGCTGATGCTTATGGTGTTGGCGATGGCGGCCGCAATCTGGGGCGTTGGGGCCTTGGCTGGCGCCCCAAAGAGGCTGCGCTGGACGATGATTGCTGTGCTGTACTTTGCGGTTCTCGGTCTGCATCTGGTGCTGGAAGAGGGCCACCCCTTGCGGATGGCAACCGGGGAATCCTCAGCGCTTTGGGCGATTTTGGGCGGTGCCGCCGCGTTGGTTTTGGTTTACCGAGAGGTGCTAAGTCTGTTGCGCAACAAGGCGGACGCCAATGCAAAATCCGCAGAGCCACTAGTCGCGGACGGACCATTTTCTGACACCGAGTTGAACCGCTATGCACGTCATATTGTGCTGCGTGAAATCGGCGGATTGGGGCAGAAAAAACTGAAAGATGCCAAGGTGTTGGTCATCGGCGCTGGCGGGTTGGGATCGCCTGCGCTGCTGTATCTGGCAGCTGCGGGCGTTGGCACAATCGGGGTTGTGGATGATGATGTTGTCGACAACTCCAACCTGCAGCGGCAGGTGATCCATCCGGATCGGATGATTGGCGAACCCAAGGTGTTTTCCGCGGCTGAGGCCATGACTGCGCAGAACCCGTTTGTCACCGTGAACCCCTATAACCGCCGCCTGAGCGCGGATGACGCAGCATCCTTGATTGGTGACTATGATTTGGTGCTGGATGGGACAGACAATTTCGACACTCGTTATCTCGTCAACCGGACCTGCGTATCATTGGACAAGCCTCTGATTTCAGGTGCACTTTCGCAATGGGAAGGGCAATTGAGCGTGTTTGATCCGGCCAATGGCGCGCCCTGTTACCAGTGCATTTTTCCGACTGCCCCCGCGCCTGAACTGGCGCCCAGTTGTGCCGAAGCCGGCGTGATAGGTCCCTTGCCAGGCGTTGTCGGTACGATGATGGCTGTGGAGGCGGTCAAGGTCATCACTGGCGCGGGCGCGGTGCTGCGCGGTGAAATGATGATTTATGACGCATTGTGGGGCGAAACCCGTAAAATCACGCTGCGGCCACGAGCGGACTGTCCGACCTGTGGTGGGGCAAAATCGGCTTCTGTATAGCGGCTGTTTCACGTCGGTATCGCGTCGGTGCGGAAATGTGATGCGCACTCGATTGCAGCCCGGTGATTGGCGACATAGGGTGGCGGCAAAAGGAGACTTTCGCCATGACCAACCCGCTGCTGAGTGACTGGACCACCCCGTTCAAAATCGCGCCATTTAATAAGATTGGCGATGCGGATTTTGCGCCGGCCTTTGACGTGGCACTGGCAGAGCATCAGGCGGAGGTCACGGCGATTGCGGACAATCCAGAGGCTCCGACGTTTTCCAACACAGTTGAGGCATTGGAAGCGGCGGGCGTTGCGCTGGACAAAGTGTTGTCGGTGTTCTTTTCCGTCGCGGGGGCGGACAGCAACCCCGAGCGCGAGGCCTTGCAACGTGACTTTTCACCGAAGCTCGCAGCCCATAGCGCGGAGATTTCGTCAAACAAGGCGCTGTTTGACCGGATCGCCACCGTTTGGGGGGCACGCGATGAGTTGGACCTGACAGAAGAACAGCAACGCGTTTTGATGCTGACCCATCGTGGGTTTGTGCGCGGTGGTGCCGCGCTTGATGGCGCGGAAGAAGCCCGCATGAAAGACATCAAATCGCGCCTTGCTGTGCTGGGCACTGAATTCACGCAGAACCTTTTGGCGGATGAGCGCGAGTGGTTCATGCCGCTGACTGAGCAAGACCTAGAGGGTCTGCCGAACTTTGTGGTCGATGCAATGCGGGCGGCCGGGGAAGAGAAGGGCGCGGATGGGCCGGTTGTGACGTTGTCGCGATCAGTGATCGTGCCGTTTTTGCAGTTCTCGCCGCGTCGGGATTTGCGAGAGATTGCCTTTGCAGCTTGGGCAGCACGTGGGGCCAATGGTGGGAAAACCGACAATCGGGCGATCGCGGCGGAAACACTGGCTTTGCGCGAGGAACGGGCAAAGCTGTTGGGCTACGACAGTTTTTCGGATTTCAAGTTGGAGACCGAGATGGCCAAAACGCCCGAAGCAGTGCGCGCGTTGTTGATGGCGGTTTGGGAACCGGCGAAAGCGCGGGCCGAAGCGGATGGCGCTGTTTTGACGGACATGATGCACGGCGACGGGATCAACGGCGATCTGGAGCCTTGGGATTGGCGGTATTATGCGGAGAAACGGCGCAAGGCCGAACATGATCTGGATGAGGCGGCGCTTAAGCCATACCTGCAGCTGGAGCGCATGATTGAAGCGAGCTTCGCCTGCGCGACGCGGTTGTTTGGACTAACGTTTAAGGAGCTGGACGTGCCGCTTTACCATGCGGATTGCCGGGCATGGGAAGTGACGCGTGACGGGTCGCACGTGGCTGTGTTCATCGGTGACTATTTTGCGCGCGGCGGAAAGCGGTCCGGGGCGTGGTGTTCTGCGATGCGCGGACAAGCGAAATTCCCTGAGGTGCAGGGGCCGGTTGTGATCAATGTTTGCAATTTCGCAAAGGGTGATCCGGCGCTGCTGAGCTACGATGATGCGCGCACGTTGTTCCATGAGTTTGGGCACGCGCTGCATCAGATGTTGTCAAACGTGACCTATGAAAGCGTGTCGGGCACATCCGTGGCACGTGATTTTGTGGAATTGCCAAGCCAGCTTTATGAGCATTGGCTTGAGGTGCCGGAAGTGCTGGCAGAATTTGCCACACATGCCGAGACCGGTGAGGCGATGCCGCAGGACATGTTGGAGAAAGTCCTCGGCGCTGCGAATTTCGATCAGGGGTTTGCGACGGTGGAATACGTCGCTTCGGCGTTGGTGGATCTGGCGTTTCATGACGGGGCGGCGCCAGCTGATCCGATGGCGAAACAGGCGGAGGTTCTGGCCGAACTGGGCATGCCGCGCGCCATCACAATGCGCCACGCAACGCCGCAGTTTGCGCATGTCTTTGCTGGCGATGGCTATAGCTCCGGCTACTACAGCTATATGTGGTCCGAAGTGATGGATGCGGATGCGTTCGAAGCCTTTGAGGAAGCAGGCAGCCCGTTTGATGCGGCGACAGCCAAAGCGCTGGAAACCCACATCCTGTCGACCGGCGGCACCGTCGAAGCAGATGCGCTTTATGAGCGGTTCCGCGGGCGGTTGCCGGGCGTGGAGGCTCTGCTTAAGGGGCGTGGACTGGCGGCTTAAAGCCCACTCCCGTCCCTGCGGGTTGGGCATGGCTCACGTCTGACGATGTGAGCCTGACGGGGCGAGCCCCTTTAGGACGCTTCGTCTGTCTCTTCTGCGTAGTCCTGAAACACTTTGCCCTGCGTCATGAAGAACGCAAAAATCGCCGCTGTGAGGCCGAAGGTTTTGAAGTTCACCCAGGCTTGCTCGCTCATCAGGCGCCAGACCAGTTCGTTGGCGATGGCGAGGCCAAAGAAAAACATCATCAGGCGTTTGGTCAGGATCATCCATCCCTCGTGTTTGAGAGGCATCATGCCTTCCATCACGTGACGCAGATAAGATTGGCCGCGCATCAAACCCACCGCAAGGATGCCGCCAAACATCACATAAAGGATCGTGGGCTTCATTTTGATAAAGCGTGGATCGTTCAGCCAGACCGTCAACCCGCCAAAGACCACCACAAGCACAAGCGTCATGACCTGCATCTTTGACAGATGGCCCGTGAGTTTCCACAAGATACCTGTTGTGAGGATCAGCAACGGCACAAACATCGCGGTCACAAGGATGAAGCCCTGATACTCGGTGCCACCCAAAGTGAAGGTGGCGTCTTTCAGGCGCATGTAGCCGATGAAGAACAGGACTATCGGGCCGAGTTCCAGACCCGTTTTAAGCCACGGGTTGATCTTCTTTTGGGTCGGTTCCGGCGTTTGCTCAGACATGGGCGCTCCTTTATCCTCCGAACTCAACTATCACAGCGCCGAGTGCGATCAATGCCATAAGAGCAATGCGGCGCGGGCCTACGGTCTCCTTTAGCACCAGCCAGCCGATCAACGCGGCAAAAACCGGAGAGGTTTCGCGCAGCACAGCGGCTTCGCCAACGCTGTCCAGTCGGGTGGCCATCATGACAGAGCCAAAGCTGGCAAAAGCCACCAGTCCGCCGATAAATCCCCGCACCATGAGAGGCCCCGGGGTGGGGGCGTCGACCATGGATCGCCAGCGCAGATACGCCAGCACCGGAAACACCAACCCGTCGATGAAAAAGAACCACGCGAGGAAGGTGAAAGGGTTAGCGGTGGCACGGATGCCGTAGGCGTCAAAGGTCGTATAAAGTGCGACAAAAAAGCCGGTGAAGACAGCGATCACCATCGCGGAGACCAGAGTGTCGCGACCCTCGGTCATGAAGAACATGTTGTAGATGGCAAGGCCGAGGATGCCGGACATCAGAACCAGCACGCCCAACCATTGCGTGCCGGTAAATGTCTCACCAAATATCAGGTAGGCGCCGATTACGGTGAAGAACGGACCGATGCCGCGCACCACCGGATAGACCACGGTATAAGCGCCTTTGGTGTAGGCCCAGCTTTGCAGAAATTTGTAGCCCAAGTGGATCACGAAGGCGCCAGCAAAGATTGGCCACATGTGCGGTTCGGGCCACGGCACCAGAAAAAAGGCAAAGGGCGCGGCCATAGCGGCGTAGCTGAAATCAATCGCACCGCGGGTGAGCCAGGGATCGTGGCGGCCTTTTTGCAGGGCGCCAAAGACCGCGTGCAGGAAAGCGGCCAGCAGGGCGAGGGCCAGAGCAAGCTGGGCGCCGGCGGGCGTGCCCTCCAGAGAGACCAGCCATTCACTCATCGGTGCGCGCTCACCCTTTTTCCAATCCGGTCAATGCCGCTGCAAACTCTTCAGGATCAAAGGGTTGCAGGTCATCGATTTGCTCGCCGACGCCAATGGCGTGGATCGGCAGACCGAATTTGTCGGCAAGGCTGACGAGGATACCGCCTTTGGCGGTGCCGTCGAGTTTGGTCATCACAAGGCCTGACACATCGGCGAGCTTCTGGAAGGTTTCGACCTGAGAAATCGCGTTCTGGCCGGTTGTGGCGTCAAGCACCAGCAAGGTGTTGTGGGGTGCGTCTGGGTCTTTCTTGCGGATCACGCGTACGATTTTGGCGAGCTCCTCCATCAGATCCTGACGGTTTTGCAGGCGACCTGCGGTGTCGATCATCAAAAGGTCAGCGCCGTCGGCTTCGGCCTTGGTCATGGCGTCAAAGGCGAGGCTGGCGGGATCAGAGCCTTCGGGGGCGGTCAAGACGGGCACGCCGGCTCGGTCACCCCAGACTTGCAGCTGCTCAACGGCTGCGGCGCGGAAGGTGTCGCCAGCTGCGATCACCACCGATTTTCCGGCGTTGCGGAACTGGCTGGCGAGTTTGCCGATGGTTGTGGTTTTGCCGGAGCCGTTCACGCCGACAACCAGCACCACCTGCGGCTTGGTTGGATAGAGCGGCATGGGGCGGGCGACTGTGTCCATGATGCGGCTGATTTCGCCCGCAAGCAGTTCCTTGATCTCGCGAGACGACACGCGGCGGCCCATGCGGCCTTCGGCGATGTTGGCGGTCACGCGCAAGGCGGTGTCCACGCCCATATCCGAGGTGATGAGCAGCTCTTCGAGTTGCTCGAGCATGTCGTCGTCGAGTTCGCGTTTGACCTCAGTGGGGGCTGTGGTGCGCCCTGTCAGACGGGCGAGCAGGCCGGGTTTGGCGGCAGGTGCCGGTTCGGGCGTGGGGGCGGGTTGCGGCGCAGGGGCCGGTTTGGCGGTTGGTGCAGGTGTTGGCTGGGGCGTCGCTGGGGCAGGCGCCGGTTTGGGGGTCGCAACGGGCTGGGGCGCTGGCTCAGCGACTGGCGTTGGGACGACGGGTTCCGGGGGTGGGGCTGGCGTTGGGTCGGGCGTCGGCTCAGGCTGCTTTTCCGCCTGTGGTTCAGGTGCGGGTTCAGGCGCCGCCGCTGGTTCAGGTGCCGCGACCGCCTCTTCCGCGCCGCCGTCTTCGACAATGGCGTCCAGCCCTTCTTCGAGTTTGGAGCTGGATTTGAACAGCCGGTCTTTGAGCTTGGAAAAAAACGCCATCGGGGCCTCCGAAAAAAGTCTTCACTCCACTTAGTCTTATTCGCAAGGACTTAAAAGAGTGGCGTGGCCCAACCGCTGCCGGCAAGGATCAGGAATTGACCGCCTGCATAAAGCAGCCAGAGCGCAACGGAGGCTGGCCGTTGCAAGCGGGACTTGTCGGATATGCGAAACAGCTGCAGTGACAGGATGGTGTCAGACGCCAGAAAGGCAAACGCGCCAAAGGTGGCGAGCGGAAGTGCGGGCAAGCCAAGTGCGGTGAGCCCCATAAGCGATATCAGGATGACATAGATGCGCACCGGCCAGCGCATGTCGCCGGTAAACGGGATTAGCCAGCGTTCGGTTGAGAGCGCAAAAACGACGATGGCGGCGATAAAGGGCCACGGCGCGTCCAGCGGGCCAGTGCCGAGCGTCCAAAAATGCACAACGTAGCCGACGTGGGCGGCAGCAAACGCGATGAGGCCGATCAGGAAGGGGCGCTCGCCGTCGCGCGCCAGCGCGATGTCCCCCACAGCGGAGAGCAAAAGAGCAATGACAACGGCGGGGTGGCCGAAGCTGATCCATGCGGCCGCCGCGAAAGCGGGCATTGGGATGGCTTTGACGATGGTTTTGGCACGGCTAGGTGGGCGGTGGCAGAAAAACACCGCATAGATCAGAGCCGCAAGCAGGCCGACCCCGATGAAGACAAATTTTAGGGTCTGTCGCAGGGCGATGATTTCAAATGGTGTCATGAGGGCCTTGGATGGCTGGTTTTCGGTGACCTTAGCGGTGACACGCTGAGGTGCAAACGAAAAGGACCGCACCAAGGCACCCCAGATGTCGTGTTTCCAAGTTGTGGCGAGAGGACGTCAGCCGCTTGCCATACCCGCGATCATTGCGCCCAAAGCAACCAGATGAACCAACATCAACGCTTTGTCGTTCCACATCGCACCGACCGCGAACCATCCCAGCACGCCGATCAAGAACAGGTAGAGGTTCCAAGGTGTCCATCCGAACCCTGTTGCGGTGTAGCCCATAATTTGAATGATGGACGCGCCCCATTTGACCGCAAATACGATGCGGTCATGTTGAGGTTTTAGGATGGCGACGTCAGACGGCACGGGTCAATCCGCCGTCTATGCGCAGGTTTTGGCCGGTCATGTACCCGCCACCACTGGAGGCCAAGAGGGAAATCACGGAAGACACTTCTTGCGTATTGCCATAGCGCCCCATCGGGATGCGGGCTTTGCGGTCTTCGGTTTCGGGCAAGCTGTCGATGAAGCCGGGCAGGACATTGTTCATTCGAATGTTGTCGGCGGCATATTTGTCGGAAAAGAGTTTGGTGAAAGCAGCCAATCCCGCGCGGAACACGCCAGACGTCGGGAACAGTGGGTCGGGTTCAAAGGCCGCAAATGTTGAAATGTTGATGATTGCGCCTCCCCCTTGGGACTGCATCAAAGGTGTGACCAGTCTGGTCGGGCGGATGATGTTCATCAGGTAGACCTCCATACCCGTGTGCCAGTCGTCGTCCGAGATTTCCAGCACCGGACCTTTGGGGCCATGGCCTGCAGAATTGACAAGGACGTCGACACGGCCCCATCGTTTTACAGCGCCGTCAACCAATGCGGATAGGGCGTCAGGATCGGTGTTGGACCCAGTCACGCCAAAGCCGCCCAATTCGGTTCCAAGCGCCTCGCCTTTGCCGGAAGAGGATAGGACGCCTACCTTAAATCCATCCGCGGCCAATTGGCGGGCGGCGTCTGCGCCCATTCCGCTTCCGCCAGCTGTGATGAGCGCAACTTTTACTACAGTCATTTGGTCTCTCCATTCTCAAGTACCCATAATTATATGCCATTCCGGAGGGGTGCGCTCTTGAGAATTGATGTTTCGTGACTGTAGGGATACTATTGTCAAATGAGCCAACTTCCTCCTTTGAACGGATTGCGCGCTTTTGACGTGGCTGGCCGCTGTCTGAATTTTCGGGCGGCTGCCGATGAATTGGGCGTTACGCAGGGGGCGGTTGCCCAGCATGTGCGTCAGCTTGAAGCTTATCTCGGCACCAAGTTGTTTGAGAGATTGCCCAAAGGGGTCGCGCTTACGTCTGTTGGGCGGCGGTATCACGGGACGGTTGCGACTGCGTTTGAAGCGCTGCGCACTGCAACCGATGACTTGAAGCCCGAACCGGGCAAAGTGCTGGTCAGTGTCACGCCGACGTTTGCGGCAAAGTGGCTGATCCCCAACTTGCCGGATTTTTCGGCCAAGCATCCCGAGATTGACCTTCGGATATTGGCGACAGAAAAGGTATCAAGCTTTCACAGCGACGGGATTGATCTTGCTGTGCGGCAAGGAGAGCCCCCTTTTGGTGCGGTGCTGGAGGCCCATCTTTTGTTTCGGCAAGAGGTGATTGCGGTTGCCGCGCCCAGTCTGGTCGAGGGGCAGGCGCTGCCAGTTGATGCAGAAGGATTGGCGAAACTGCCAAAGTTGCATGACACCCATGATCTTTGGCCGGAATTTCTGAGACTAAAGGATGTGGAAGACAAGAGCGGGCGCGGGTTGCGATTGAGCCAGACGTCTTTGGCCGTGGACGCGGCGCTTTTTGGGCAGGGGGTGGCATTGGTAAGTCGTTTTCTGGTGGCGGGCGATCTCGCTGCCAAACGGCTGGTGCAGGTCACGCCGGACACCATGCCCGGCAAGCAGGATTTCTATTTGCTTGCGGCGCGTAAAACCAAACACAACGCGGCAATCAACACTGCCATCACGTGGCTTTTGGCGCGCGCGGAAGAGTAGGGTGGCTTGGATGGCGGCCAAGATTTCGGATCGGGGCTTTAGAGTGAAACGCGCAGAGGGCCTATAAGCCGGATTTTGTTCTCCGGGTTGCCCCGGTTCGATGACCATTCATCTTGAGCGCCTGTTGCCAGACGCCCTCTAGCTGCCAACCCGGACCTGCTCGGGGCAAGGCGCCCCTGTGCTTGCGCACACGCGATCCCTATTTGGCATTGCTCCCGGTGGGGCTTGCCGTGCCGTCCCTGTTGCCAGGGCCGCGGTGGGCTCTTACCCCACCGTTTCACCCTTACTCCCGCAAGCGGGAGCGGTCTGTTCTCTGTGGCGCTTTCCCTTGGGTTTCCCCAGCCGGGCGTTACCCGGCACCGTTGCCTTATGGAGTCCGGACTTTCCTCGGACGTTGCCGCCCGCGGCCATCCAGCCCTCTGCGCTTGGCGGGTTTAGGAGGTATGAGGTGTGGGGTCAATGACGCGCGGCCAAGTCGCCAGTCCCTGCAATGCCAACCTTTGCCAGTCAAATCGCGGGCCGGGATCGAATTTCCGACCGGGTGCCATGTCGGAATGACCGATGACGCCTGCGGCGGGAATGCTCCAGCGGATCATGATGTTAGGCAGCAGGGTTTCGAGCGCGCTCATTTGAGGTTCGGAAAACGGATGAGTGCCGCGATTGTCCAGTTCAATGCCGATGGAGCGCGAGTTGATGTCGTTCTTGCCTTGCCATGATCCTGCACCCGCGTGCCATGCGCGCATGTCTTCGTCTACCAACTGGAAAATGCGACCCTTTTCACAGATCAGGTAATGGGCGGACACTTCGGGCACGGGATCGCAGAGACGGTCCAACGCGGCCTCGGCTGTGTCCATCGCGGTGTAGTGTACGACAATGAATTCAGGCTTTAGCCCATCACGACGCGGGCCGAAATTGGGGGAAGGGCGCGCGATGATCTGCGGCGCAGAGGCCATGGATCAGTTGCCGGAAACTGAACGGAACGGGGTTGGGTCCCAATCGCAGGCAAATCCGTCACCATCCGGGTCCAGGCCAAGGCGGTCGCGTTTAGGGCCACCTTTTTCCAAAAATGCGATCTGGGCGAGGTCGGGACTTGCGAATTTGTTGCAGGCCGCTTGATGCTGCGCCGCGGATTTGAGATTCAATCGGTTGTAGGCTTTGGCACCCACCGGGTGGGAGGTGGAGAGGGCGTAGGCCACGATGTTAGGGCCTGTCGCGCCACTGCGGGTGGGTACAGTGCCGGTTTCCACCACAGTGTATTGCGCTTTGTTGCGTTCGCGTCGGGCGGCGTCGGCCTCCAGCGAGCGGCGGTCCTCGACGGCGTCAAAGTTGTTTTCGTCCGAGATGCCGGGGTTTGAAAACACTTCCGGTGCCGGATTGGACGGGCTGGCCTGCAGCGGTTCCTGACCGGAGGTGGTGGCGGAGGTTTTGAGCGCGGCCTGTGTTTCGGCAGCGATATCTGCGGCTTCCGATGTGGACGGAGCGGCGGTTGCGGTGGTCGGAAGCGGCGCGGTTTGAGTTGCGGGCGCTACTGGAACCGCAGCGGCGGGCTGGGTCGCGCTCAGGGGAGCGGCGGCGACTGTGGGTGCAGGCGGCACGGTTTCTTGCGACACGGCAATTGGATTGGGCAGGGCGGTGCCTGTCAGTTGAGACTCGCGTTTGGCGCGTGCCTCAGGTGAGTTGTGAACGTTGTCAAAGCCCACACCCGCCGCGCTGTCGGGAATGGCGGGCTGGCATGCTGCCAGCGCCACCAGGGCGCATCCTGTCAGGAAAATCCGAGTCATGTCTGCCGTGCCTGCTGTTTTTTTAGCTTTGGCAGAGTTTTACCACCATTGCGCCGGTTTGGCTACAAAGCCTGCGGCCTCTTCCAGTGCGTAGGCTGTATTCAGCAGATCACCTTCTTCCCATGGGCGGCCAATCAGCTGCAGACCCAGCGGCAAACCTTGGCTGTCCAGACCGGTCGGGACCGAAATACCCGGCAATCCGGCGAGGTTCACGGTGACGGTGAAGACGTCATTGAGATACATCTGGATCGGATCAGCGTCGGTCATTTCGCCAAGGCCAAACGCCGCAGATGGCGTGGCTGGCGTCAGGATTGCGTCGATGCCTTGGGCAAAGACGGTTTCGAAATCCTGTTTGATCAGCGTGCGCACACGACGGGCGCGGTTGTAGTAGGCGTCATAAAAACCCGCAGACAACACATAGGTGCCCACCATCACGCGGCGTTGCACTTCGTGGCCGAAGCCTTCGGCGCGGGTTTTCTCATACATTTCGGTGATGCCGTCGCCTGCACCCAAAGTGGCGCGGTGACCATAGCGCACGCCATCATAGCGCGCGAGGTTGGACGAGGCTTCTGCGGGCGCGATCACGTAATAGGCAGGCAGCGCGTATTTGGTGTGGGGCAGCGAGATGTCGACGATCTCGGCGCCGGCAGCTTTGAGCATTTCGGTGCCGTCAGCCCAGAGCTTTTCGATCTCGGCAGGCATGCCGTCCATGCGGTATTCAGCCGGAATGCCGATTTTCTTGCCGCGAATATCGCCGGTCAGCATGGCTTCAAAGTTTGGCACCGCCAGATCAACCGAGGTGCTGTCTTTGGCGTCGTGGCCACACATGGCCTCTAGCATGATGGCGGCGTCGCGCACGTCTTTGGCCATTGGACCCGCCTGATCGAGCGAGCTGGCAAAGGCAACAACGCCCCAGCGCGAGCAGCGGCCGTAGGTCGGCTTGATGCCGGTGATGCCGGTAAACGCAGCAGGCTGGCGGATCGAGCCGCCGGTGTCGGTGCCGGTGGCGGCCAGACACAAGTCTGCGGCCACCGCGGAGGCGGAGCCACCTGACGAGCCACCCGGGGTCAGCTGGGCGTCGTCGTTTCCGCGACGCCACGGGTTTACGGCGTTGCCATAGACCGAGGTTTCGTTGGAGGAGCCCATGGCGAATTCGTCCATGTTGAGCTTGCCCAACATCACAGCGCCCGCGTCTTCCAGTTTCTGGGAGACTGTTGATTCATATTCCGGCTTGAAGCCTTCGAGGATGCGGCTCGCGGCTTGTGAGGGCACGCCCTTGGTGCAGAACAGATCTTTGATGCCGATCGGCAGACCACACATATCCGGCGCATCGCCTTGTTTGATCCGCACGTCCGCAGCCTTGGCACGTTCAAGCGCGAGCTCGGGCGTTTTGTGCGCAAATGCGTTCAACGCATCGGCCTTGTCGATGGCGGTCAGGAACGTTTCGGTCAGTTCCACCGAGGACACGTCGCCGCTGCGCAATTTGTCGCGTGCGCCAGCAAGGGTGAGTTTGGTCAGATCAGTCATACGGGTGCGCCTTCTGAATATCGGGCAAAATCAGGGAAGGGGGACGTCAGTCAACCACCTTGGGAACAGTGAAGAAACCTTCACGGGCGTCGGGCGCGTTGGACAGGACTTTTTCCTGTTGGTCACCGTCGTTCACCACATCTTCACGACGTTTCAGGCGCATCGGTGTGACAGAGACCATGGGCTCAACACCCTCAACGTCCACTTCGTTGAGCTGTTCGATAAAGCCAAGCACAGCATTGAATTCCTGCGCCAGCGCGGGCAGCGCATCTTCTTCGACTTTGATACGGGCCAGTTTGGCCACTTTTGCGGCGGTGCTTTCGTCAATCGACATCGCTCAGACTCTCCGGGTTGCAACTTGGCTACAGCCTTTAGCGCGCAGGGGTAGGCGGTGCAAGCGGTGAGCGGCCAAGAAGCGGCTTGGCGCGTGCTCCCGCCCGATCTTTGCGCATCAAAAATGCACGCGACCGGTTGGGCGTGGCTCAAGGCATCCGCCTTGAGCCTGAGGCGCTGCTTTGCCGGCTTTTCTGTTACAGGCTCAGCGAAGCTGAGCCACGCCAAACATCTGGCAGAGGCCGTCAGGCATCGAAGATGGCGGGAGCGCTATGTCTGAGGGCCAAACAGATCGGCTTGCACCCAAGTGTCAGAGCGGTCTCCGCGCAGGTCCGCGTGAAGCGCGCGCCCTCGGCGCAAAGCGGGGCGATCCCAGAGGGTTTTGAGCCAGCGGGCGAGGTGAGGTTTGTCCTCCAACGTCTGCTCTTGCCCCTGCCAGAGCGACGCCCAGCCCCAGATCGACATGTCGGCGATGGAGTAGAAATCGCCTGCCACAAACTCGGTTTCTGCCAGTCGTCGATCCAGCACGCCATAAAGGCGCGCTGCTTCATTGCGGTAGCGGTCCTTGGCATAAGCGATGTCTTCGGGCGCGTATTTTAGGAAATGATGGGTTTGTCCGGCCATTGGGCCCAGCCCGCCCATTTGCCACATCAACCATTCCTCAACAGCAATGCGGTCGCGCTCGGTTGTGCCCATAAAGGAGCCGGTTTTGCGCGCGAGATATTGCAGAATGGCGCCGCTTTCAAAAATCGACACCGGTGCGCCTTCAGGACCATCGGGGTCCACAATCGCGGGCATTCTGTTGTTGGGCGCAATATTCAGAAAATCGGGCGCAAACTGGTCACCTTTGCCAATGTTGATCAGGTGGGTTTTGTAGGCCAGCCCCATTTCTTCCAGAGCGATAGAGATTTTCCAGCCGTTTGGCGTGGGCCAATAGAAAAGGTCGATGGGGGCGGTCATGGCGTGTCCTTAAAGTCAAGTTGCGGTCATGATGCCTGTTTCAGGCCGAGGGGCAAGGGCTGCGCATTTTTGTCGGGTAGATGCTGTGCAACCTGCGGAGCACCATCAAGCAGGGACTGCAGATAAGGGAGCGGCGTGCGTTCCGGCGCAGCCAGCAGGGCCGCATAGAGATCAAACACCCCGGGACGCAGGTAGGTGGACCAGTGGCAGTACCAGTGTTTTGGTGGCGCGATCTGGTAGCCCACACTGGCCAATCGCGCCAGAGCTTGGCGGTTTTCGAGCCTTATGGTTAGCGCGTTGTGCGCAGAGAAGCCTCGACCAAGAGCGTCGTCTTTGCGGCGCAAGGCGCGTTTTAACAGGAAGTCGTAGACTGCGTTTTCACCGCTCACCATGTTTATCAACTCGGCGCTTTGGCCCGCGGGGGTTGCCATTGCCCGACCGGCGCAGCCTCGGAACACCGCAGCATTCAGCCGATGATCCGATGCACGTCGCCTGCCGACAGATGGCGCAGCGCTTTTAGGGCGACGTAGCCGCCCATCGAATGCCCAATCAGGTTCACAGGACGATGAGGTGCAATGTGACGAAGGCTTATGATCAGCTTGGCCAGTGCTATAGAGGCCTTGCCAGCGGAGCGCAGCGCCTGTTTCAGCGTGCCCCGCGCGTTCCAGCCAAAGGCGATGCCAAGACCGCCATCCTCCAGTAAACCAAGCGCGTTCGGCCAGCTTTTGGCCTTGTGGCAGGCGGTGTCCTGTTCCGCGAAAATATGGCGGTGTGGGCAATGCTGTGGATCATGCGGGTGGAACTTGTAGCCATGCAGCATGATGGTGATGGTTCCGGATCCTTCCAAAGCTGCGTTTAATGCGGGGAGGAATGAATTTTCGCCGCCATGGGGAACTGGCGTGCGGCCTGCTGCGTTGATCCGTATGAGGGGCATCCCGACTCTCCCACAACATGTTGTGTGCAGTTTCCCGAATGTTTGTGCATGTGGCGTGAAAAACTTGTAACGGCCGTGTGACGGCCTTGACCTTTTTGCACCTGCAGCGTAATCCGCTGGCGTGGCGATTTGTTACCGGATTGCGGGCCACGTTAAACATGCCGCTAAAGAGGTCGAGACGAAGGAGCCCCTTCCGCTTGGCCGGAACGGGGCTTTTTATTTGGGCCGCTCATATCGGCCCGGGAGAGACAAAGATGAGCGATTGGAACACACGCACAAAACTGGTGCACGGTGGCACGCGACGCAGCCAATACAATGAAGTCAGCGAAGCGATTTTCCTGACCCAGGGGTTTGTTTACGACAGTGCCGAGCAGGCTGAGGCACGGTTTATCGAGACCGGGCCGGATGAGTTCATTTATGCACGCTACGGCAACCCGACCGTGGCGATGTTTGAAGAGCGGATAGCCCTACTGGAGGGCGCAGAAGACGCTTTTGCCACCGCAAGCGGCATGGCGGCGGTCAGCGGTGCGTTGACCTCTATGCTGAAGGCGGGCGACCATGTGGTCAGCGCCAAGGCGTTGTTCGGCTCGTGTCTTTATATTCTCGAAGAGATCCTGACACGCTACGGGGTCGACGTGACATTTGTGGACGGCACCAACCTTGATGAATGGCGCGCGGCTGTACGCGACGACACCAAGGCAGTGTTTTTCGAAAGCATGTCCAACCCGACACTTGAAGTGATCGACGTGGCTGCGGTGGCCGAGATTGCACATGCCAAAGGTGCAAAGGTCGTGGTGGATAACGTGTTTTCGACGCCCGTGTTCAGTGGCGCAATTGCGCAAGGCGCGGATGCGGTGATTTATTCCGCAACCAAACACATTGACGGGCAGGGGCGGTGCCTTGGCGGCGTGATCCTTGGCTCGCAAGAGTTCATACGCAAGACCGTTGAGCCTTACATGAAGCATACCGGCGGCAGCATGAGCCCGTTCAATGCCTGGGTTTTGCTAAAAGGTCTGGAGACCATTGATCTGCGCGTTCGGGCGCAAGCGGCGAGCGCTTTGGCAATTGCAGAAGCACTTGAAGGCGATGCGGGGCTTGAGCGGGTGATTTATCCCGGACTAAAGGGCCACGCGCAGAACGCATTGGTGCAGACCCAATTGGGTGGCAAAGGCGGCACCGTTTTGTCGCTGGACCTCAAGGGCGGCCAAAAGGCGGCGTTCAAGTTTCTGAACGCGCTGGAGATTGCGGTGATTTCCAACAATCTTGGCGATGCGAAGTCTATTGCGACCCATCCGGCAACCACGACACATCAGCGTTTGCCTGAAGATCAGAAAGTTGCTCTGGGCATCACGCCGGGATTGGTGCGCTTTTCCGTGGGATTGGAAGACGCCGATGATCTGATCAAGGACATCAAACAGGCAGTTGCTGCGTCGAAGGCCTAAGTTCCGCAATAACGGAACATTAGAAAAAAGCGGTGCCTGGTCGGGTACCGCTTTTTCTATTGTTGGAAGACTGAACCGCAACGTCGTATTGGGCGTAATAGAAAGCGTAATTGGCATTTGGCCAGATCAACTATTAGGTTAGACAAGCGCAATGGACGCGAAAGGCGGTTGGATCATGAATATGCAGACTCCGAAAGCACATGATGAGATCACACGGGACGACGCAGCTGCGGCGCTCGAGAAGCTGCGCGCTTGGGCTGCTGACGCGTCAGTTACCGAGATCGCCGAGCTGGATCCGGCCATTGCCCGTCTCTTGCCCGATCAGCCCAAGGCGAATTATCCGGCGCTGTCGCGCGCATATGATCCGGAGTTTGCGGTCACGCCCGAGTACCGCGCGACGTTGCCGGACTTGCAGAACGGTCCATCAAGCCTGATCAAAGGCGAAAAGCAGCAGATCCAGCACGTCGGCATCTCGAATTTCCGCTTGCCCATCCGGTTTCACACACGGGACAATGGCGACATTGCTTTGCAAACCAGTGTCACCGGCACGGTTAGTCTTGAAGCGGATAAGAAGGGCATCAACATGTCCCGCATTATGCGCTCGTTTTACAAACACGCAGAAAAGACGTTCAGTTTTGAGGTCATGGAGGCCGCTTTGGCGGATTACATCACTGATCTGGAGAGTTTTGATGCGCGGTTGCAGATGCGGTTTAGCTATCCGATGAAGATCATGTCGCTACGCTCTGAGCTGGAAGGGTATCAATACTACGACATCGCCTTGGAAAAAGTGCAGCAGGACGGTGTGCTGCATAAGGTGATGCATCTGGATTATGTGTATTCGTCGACATGCCCATGTTCGCTGGAGTTGAGCGAACATGCGCGGTCAGAACGCGGGCAGTTGGCGACGCCGCATTCGCAGCGATCAGTCGCGCGGATTTCGGTAAAGGTCACCGACGGCATGTTGTGGTTTGAGGATCTGATTGACCTGGCGCGCGCGGCAGTGCCGACCGAGACACAGGTTATGGTCAAACGCGAAGACGAGCAGGCATTTGCCGAGCTCAATGCAGCCAACCCAATTTTTGTCGAAGACGCGGCGCGGCTTTTCTGTGAGCAGCTCAAGGCCGACCCGCGGATCGGTGATTTTCGCGTGATCGCGAGCCATCAGGAAAGCTTGCACAGTCATGATGCAGTGTCAGTATTGACGGACGGGCGGTTTTTTGAGGCACAAAGCCTTGATCCAAAACTGTTTACCACTCTGTTCCATGTTGGCTGAGGGTTCGGTCCTGCCAAAAGGCGTCGCGACCGGTCTTTAAGGGGGCGATTTCGCAGATCTTCCCCAAGGGCAAGGCGAAAACCGCTGTTTGAGGCCATGGATCACGCTTGACAGGGGCTAAGAGTGCGGCCAACCCTGCGGCCATGCTGGACCTGAGACCCGTTGGATATTTGATTGGCATGTTGGTGGCCAGCCTTGGGCTGACCATGCTGTTGCCGATGGCGGTTGATCTCTATGATGGGGACGCCCATTGGAGCGCGTTTTTCTTTAGCGGATTGATTTCGTTTCTGATTGGCGGGCTTGTGGCGCTGTCATGCCACAATGCGCGGGCCTCGCGTCTGACGTTGCAGCAGACCTTTTTGCTGACGACCGGTGTTTGGCTGGCGTTGCCGATGTTTGGCGCGTTGCCGTTTGTGCTGGGCGCCACCGAGGCGCGGGTGGTGGATGCGTTCTTTGAAGCCATGTCAGGTCTCACGACCACCGGCTCGACGGTGTTTTCCGGCCTTGAGGATTTGCCACGCGGGATCCTGTTGTGGCGTGGGTTGCTGCAGTGGCTGGGCGGTATTGGTATTATTGTTGTCGCAATGGTGTTCCTGCCGGAGTTGCGGGTTGGCGGCATGCAGATCTTCCGCAGTGAAGGCTTTGATACGCTTGGAAAAATTCTGCCGCGTGCGACAGAGATTTCCAGCCGTATTTCGATCATTTATCTCGCGCTGACGGGCATTTGCGCGTTGGCTTATGCGATCACTGGTATGGGGAAATTTGACTCGCTTGTACATGCGATGACGACCATCGCCACAGGTGGGTTTGCAAATTACGACGCCTCCTTCGGGGCCTTTGGGGCCGGGGCAGAGTACGTCGCGGTTGTTTTCATGTTTCTTGCGGCGTTGCCGTTTGTGCGGTTTGTGCAGTTGACCGCCGGCAGCGCTAAACCGCTGTTTCTCGACAGCCAGATCCGGACGTTTTTCTTCGTGGCGGGCTCCATCGTTTTGATGCTGGCGTTGTGGCAAGTCATGGTGATGGGCATTCGGTCCGAAGAAGGCCTGCGCAAGGCGCTGTTCAACTCGATCTCGATCATGACCGGCACCGGCTATGCCAGCGCGGATTATATGTTGTGGGGCGGGTTTCCGGTTTCGGTGCTGTTTTTTGCCGGGCTGATTGGCGGCTGCGCGGGATCGACGGCCTGTTCGATCAAGGTCTTTCGTTACCAGCTGTTGTTTGCGTCGATCAAAGTACAGATCCGCAAAATTCAGCACCCAAGCGGTGTGTTCATGGCGACCTATCAGGGGCGCAAGATCGAAGATGATGTGCTGAGCTCTGTGATGAGCTTTTTTGTGTTCTTCACAGTGTCGCTTGGGGTTTTGGCCGTGTTGCTGGGATTGACCGGGCTGGATTTCACTACAGCCCTGTCCGGCGCGGCGGCGGCTTTGGCAAACATCGGACCCGGCTTGGGAGATATCATCGGACCAGCGGGCAATTTTGCGACACTTAACGACTCGGCCAAATGGCTTTTGGCGGCGGGCATGTTGATTGGCCGTCTGGAGCTTTTGGCGGTCTACGTACTATTCACAGTTCAATTCTGGAGGGCCTGATGGGTCAAAAAGATGAAGCGATGCGCCCCTTGGGAGCGCAGATCTCGCATATGTTGAAATCACGCGGTGTGGACGTGATTTTTGGCATTCCGGGTGTGCATAACGTCGAGATGTATCGCGGCATCGAAGAAGCCGGCATCACCCATGTTCTGGCGCGTCACGAGCAGGGGGCGGGTTTCATGGCGGATGGCTATGCGCGCGCCAGCGGCAAGCCGGGGGTGGCTTATGTGATCACCGGCCCCGGGCTGTGCAATATCATGACGCCGATGGGGCAGGCCTATTCCGACAGCGTGTCGGTGCTGACGATATCCAGCTGTCTGGATGAGCACGTGGGCCATCGCGGCCAGTTGCACCAGATGCGGGATCAGCGCGCGGCGGCGGCGACAGTCTGTGACTGGTCAGAAGAGGCGCGCACGCCTCGGGCGGCCTATGATTTGATTGATCGGGCATTCACCGAGTTTGAGAGCCAGCGGCCACGATCCAAGCACATTCAAGTGCCGATTGGGTTGCTGGGCACGATGGCGCCTGAGGCACCAGAGGCGCGGCCCGGCGCAATGGAAAGCCATTCAGCGTTTGCCGCAGGCGATGTGCGAGGCGTGGCGCAGGATCTGGTAACTGCCAAAAAGCCTCTGTTCATCTTGGGCGGTGGGTTGGCGGCGTCTGGTCAGGCGGCGGGGCTTCATATGCGGCAATTGCTCTGCAGAAGCGGTGCGGCTGCGTTCATGACCTATGCGGGCTCGGGCCTATTGGCATCTGATGACGAAATGAGCTTTGGCACCTATCTGGGGCGCGGTGAAAGCAAACGGATTATTGGCGAGAGCGATCTGGTCATCGCAATTGGCACAGAGTTGAGCGAGAACGATCTGTGGCGCGATGAGTTGGGCCACACAGGACGTCTGGTGCGGGTGGACATTGATCCCGAAGTGTTGGCGGACCGGCACCGGGCTGACACCACGTTGCAGACGGAGGCGTTTGCCTTTGTATTGGCGCTAAAGGCCGCGATGCCAGAAAATGATGTCGCGCCCAAATGGGCGGCAAAAGAGGTTGCTGCGGCCAAAGCGCGGTTCCGTGCCGAAAGCGATGCGGAGAGGCCAGGTATCGCGCGTATCTGTGATGCGCTTCGCCATGTAATGCCGCAAGATGCGATGATTTATTCCGACATGACGCAGTTTGCCTATGTCGCTAAAGAAGTCTGGGATCTGGACCGGGCGGGCCATTGGCACCACCCCACGGGATTTGGCACGCTGGGCTACGCGTTGCCGGCCTCCATTGGCGGCGCGATGGCGCGACGGGGCAAACCGACGGTGTGCATCGCAGGCGACTATGGGTTTCAGTACACAGTGCAGGAATTGGGCGCGGCGGTGGAGATGAAGCTGCCGATCCCGATCTTGTTGTGGGACAACCATAAGCTCAAGGAAATCGAGGACAGTATGGTCGAAAGCCAGATTGCACCAAATGCGGTGGTCGCGCTGAACCCGGATTTTTGCAAGCTGGCAGAGAGCTATGGCTGTTTGGCGACGGAGCCTGCGACATTGGAAGAGTTGCAGGGCGCGTTGAGCAAGGCCTTTGAGGCGGACCGGCCGACAATGATCCGCATGACGGCAGCGATGTCGTAGGCACCGGCAAGGCGCTTTGGAAGCAAAAAAGGCGATGTCCGCATCTGGTGTTGGTCACAACAATCCCAGAAGCGGACATTGGGCCGACTGCGGCGAAATCTCACTTTGAGCCCATATTGACCAATGCTGCAACTTGTATGAATGGCTGCTTCGCTTGGCGAAGACGGAAAGTTCGGTTTCGCAAAAGTTAGAAGAAAAGCGGCGATGCCAAAACTGACACCGCCGTTTTTTGCTCGCATTGCTACATCTAGTTCGTGATGATTTCTGGCCCCATGAACGTATTTGGCAGTATGGTCGAAATCCACGGCACATAGGTCACCAGGATCAAGAAAACAAAGAGCACCGCGAGGAATGGTAGTGCCGCACGCACTACGCTCATCATTGGCATACCGGCGACACCGGAGGTAACAAAGAGGTTCAGTCCAACCGGAGGTGTAATCATACCGATCTCCATATTGACGACCATGATGATGCCGAGATGGATCGGATCAATGCCAAGCTCGATCGCGATTGGGAACACCAGTGGCGCTACGATCACCAGCAGTCCCGACGGTTCCATGAACTGGCCGCCGATCAACAGGATGATGTTGACGACTATCAAGAACATAACCGGCCCGAAGCCCGCAGAAAGCATCGCATTGGCGATATGTTGTGGGATTTGTTCGTCTGTTAGAACGTGCTTCAAGATAAGCGCGTTTGCGATCACGAACAGCAACGTGACTGTCAGCTTGCCGGCATCGAACAAAGTGCGTTGTGTATCTGGATGGAAAAACGCGGTCACGATGGCCCATGGGCGGCTCCGCAACGGAATGCTGCCGGGGGTTTCGTTCACCGCTGCAGCGGAAAGACTACGTGGCTGTCTATCTGCGAGTGGCCCCATATCCTTGTAGACGAACGTCGCGATGAAGAACGCATAGACTGCGGCGACTGCGGCCGCTTCGGTTGGGGTAAAAATGCCCCCGTAGATGCCGCCAAGGATGATGACGATCAGGAAAAGTCCCCAGCCCGCCTCACGGCCAGAGGCAACGATTTCGCCCCAACCCTGCCACTCACCCTTGGGCAAATTCTTAATTCTTGCGATGACATAAATGGTCGTCATCAGCATGAAACCGGCTAGCAATCCGGGGATGACCCCAGCCAGAAACATACGACCGACTGAAACCTCAACCGACGCAGCATAGACCACCATCACGATGGACGGTGGGATCAAGATACCCAATGTCCCTGCTGTACAGATGACGCCTGCGGCAAAGTCTTTGGTATACCCGACCTGTCGCATACCTCCGATCACGATGGTTCCGATTGCCACAACAGTCGCAGGCGAAGATCCTGAAAGAGCCGCAAACAGCATACAGGCGAAAACGCCAGCAATTGCCAGCCCACCGGGCAGGTGCCCGACACAGGCAATTGAGAACCGAATGATCCGTTGGGCAACGCCGCCTGTCGTCATGAAGGAAGACGCTAATATAAAGAACGGGATAGCGAGCAGGGTATAGTGCCCCTCAAACGCGCTGAATAGGGTTTGTGCCACTGATGCCAGTGAGCTGTCTGAATAGACCAACAGAAAAAGAACCGATGACATGCCAAGCGAAATGGCAATCGGAACACCGATCAGCATGAGGCCGATGACCATTGAAAAGAGAAGTGCGACTTCCATTAGCTTTCTCCCTGCCTCTGTTCGCGGATTTCTTGAATTTCGTCTTCAACCTCGTGGCTGGCCACAACGCGGTCGGTTTTGCCAGACCAAAGCGCCCAGCCAGCTTGGACAAAGCGCAAAAGTAACAGCGCCATTGATAATGGCAGAACAACGTAGGGCAGCAGGCGGGGGATTTTTTCGTAGCTTTGGCCGTCGTTGAACACGGTTTCCATCCAGCCCAAAACAGCGGGATGCGGGATGTCATTGACCTCGTACCATCCCTTGCCGCGGAAGCTCTCCTCAAACCCAAGCGGGAACCAGCGCCCATCGGTGCCAGGAAGGTTCGCGAAGTTGGCCCAGTAGTCCCATGCGCCTTTCAACATTAGAAAGCTAAAAGCGATACAGACGGCAACCGCAGCCAGCCCCATCATGCGACGTGGTTTTGGTGTCAGTGCATTGATGACGATGTCGACGCCCAAATGCGCGCCTTTCTTGACCGCATAGGATGCACCGAGTAGAACGAGCCAACCGAACAAAAAGACGGTCAGCTCCAACGCCCAAAGAATATTCTGATTGAAGCCGTATCGCATGACGACATTGGCGAATGTGATTAATGTCATCACGCCAAGGATGCCCGCAATTAGGGTCTCTTCTATCCGATCAATGAACGATCTCGTGTGATCCATGTCGGACCTCCCTTTGCGTGCCGAGGGCAGATCAACCGCCCTCGGCTACTTCTGATTTAGGTGCCGCCGTTGAACGACTGTGCCGCGTCGATCATGTCTTGGCCGACGTCGTCAGAGAATTGCTCCCAAACCGGTTTCATCGCATTGACCCACGCCAAACGTTCTTCTGCTGTGAGGGTGCGCACCTCGCCACCGGCATCGATGATGGCCTGACGATTGGCCTGGTTCACCGCAAAGGACTCTGCGTTTCGAAGCTCTGTGACTTCATCCAAGATCGTCAAGAATTGGTCACGGACATCGGCATCCAAGCCTTCAAGCCAATCGACATTCGTCACGACCAAATAGTCGATAACACCGTGGTTGGTTTCGGTAATGCCATCCTGAACCTCGAAGAACTTTTTGCCATAGATGTTGGACCAAACGTTCTCTTGGCCGTCGACAACGCCTTGTTGAAGTGCGCCATAGACCTCTGAGAAGGCCATCTTTTGCGGCGCGCCACCGATCGCTTCCATCTGCGCGACAAGAACGTCGGATGACATCACGCGGAACTTGAGCCCGTCAGCGTCTGCTGGTGACATTAAAGGAACATTGGCGGACATTTGCTTCATGCCATTGTGCCAGAAGGTCAGACCCTGAAGACCTCGGTTCTGCATGCTGTCTAGCAGTGCCTGCCCAGCCTCAGATGCTTGAAACGCATCAACAGCCTCGATGTCTTCAAACATGAAAGGCAGGTCGAAAATACGGAATTGCTTGGTGAATTTTTCAAACTTTGACAGCGACGGTGCGGCGAGTTGAACGTCACCCTGCAGTAGCGCCTCTAGCACCTTGTTGTCATCATAAAGGGTGGAGTTCGGAAAAACCTCCATACAGGCTGTTCCGTCCATCTCGGTGTTGACGCGCTCGGCCAGCAAAGTGGCCGCGATGCCCTTGGGGTGCTTGTCTGTGTTCGTGACGTGGCTGAACTTGATGACGATCTCGCCTTCGTCGCAAGCCGCGAAAGCTGACGAAGCACTTGTCGCCAATGTCAGGGATAGTGCAGTGGTTAGCAGAAATTTCATGGTATCCTCCTCTGATCCGGTTCGCGGCACCATGCGATGCTGCAAATGTCGTTAAAGACTATCGAGGTTTCACATGAGGATTAGTCGGCATTACTGATCAGATTTGCCGATTAAACCTTTTGATTTAATCTGAGATAGTGGATAAAAATTCATGTCCTCAGGGGGATCGAAATGTTCAAGGACTTCGTGGAAGAGCGTATCGTAGGCGATGGTGCGACCCTGTTCCTCCGCCGCGCAGGACCTGTCGGTGCGCCGCCGCTTGTTCTATTGCATGGGTATCCGCAGACGTCCGCCATGTGGCACGGTGTGGCCCCCATTCTGGCCCGTACGTTTCAGGTTATTTGCCCTGATCTGCGCGGCTACGGTCGGTCTGACAAGCCAGCGTCCGATGCAGCACACGCGCCTTATGCAAAGCGGGCTATGGCGAACGACATCGTCGCTGTCATGCGGCGCTTGGGCCACGAGCGGTTTCTTGTTGGTGCCCATGATCGCGGTGCGCGGGTCGCGCATCGGTTGGGTCTGGACCATCCTGACCGCGTCTCAGCCATGGCATTGCTCGACATCGCTCCGACCCGTGAAATGTATGCCGGGACAAGCGCCGGATTCGCACAGGCATACTGGCACTGGTTCTTTCTGACACAGCCTAGCCCGCTACCTGAACGCATGATCGGTGCAGATCCTGAAGGGTTCTGGAAACTGAAATGCTTCAATCAGGCACGCGGCGATAATCCGTTTTCACCTGAAGCTTTGGCAGAATACCTAAGTGCCTTCGCAGACCCCGACGCTATTCATGCAAGCTGTGAAGACTATCGGGCCGCCGCCACGATCGACATCGCACATGATGATGCGGATCAGGGCCGCAAACTTCGCATGCCCGTTTTGACCCTTTGGGCGAAACGTGGCGTGATTGAGACGTGCTTTGACGCGCTTGCCCTATGGCGACAGCGGGCTGAAAGGGTTGAGGGCGAAGCGCTCGACACCACACATTACATGGCCGAAGAAATCCCGGATGACATAGCTGCGCGCATGTCGGATTTCTTTGCCCGCAACCCAATTCACGCAAAGGCAACCGCATGAGCCGGACACTTTATGACAAACTGGTCGACGCCCATAAGGTGTGCGATCTGCCAGATGGCGACATGCTGATCTATGTCGATTTCCACATCATGAATGAATACACCAGCCCGCAAGCCTTCTCGGGGCTCGACGCAAAGGGCTTGGACGTTTGGCGGACCGAGGCGCATCTTGCCGTGGTCGATCATGTGAACGCAACCCGCAGCAATGAACCGCATGATAAGGCTTCCAAGCTCCTAATCGACAATCTGGAATCCAATTGCACCAAGCACGACATCGCTTTTTATGGTCTGGGCGACCCGCGACAGGGCATTGAACACGTCGTGGTTCCCGAACAGGGGTTGGTCATACCCGGCATGTTAATTGCCTGCGGTGACAGCCACACGACAACCTATGGCGCATACGGCGCGCTGGGGTTTGGCATCGGCACCTCGGAAGTGGAACATGTTCTGGCAACCCAAACGCTACGCTACAAACGTATGAAAACGATGCGTGTTTTGATCGACGGCGAAACCGCACCCGGCGTGACGGCGAAAGACATCATCATGAAAGTCGTGCAAGTCGTGGGCGCTGGCGGGGCCAATGGATTTGCGGTGGAGTTTGCAGGTTCCGCCGTTCGCCACCTCGACATGGCCGGACGCATGACCGTTTGCAATATGGCGGTTGAGTTAGGCGCGCGTGCGGCTTTGATCGCAGCGGATGAGGTCACCGAAGCGGCATTGCAAGGCCACTCTCATAGCGGTCGGTTTGCGTTCTACGGGGAGAGTTGGCACAGCGACCCCGAGGCCGTCTTTGACAATGAGGTCGCAATAGCAGGGGGCGATATCGAACCGCTGGTCACATGGGGCACCAGCCCGGATCAATCGGTGCCGATCACTGCACATGTGCCGGTCGCGTCCGACTATGTCTCGCCGAAAGCCAAGGCCGCTTTGGCGCGGTCGTTGAATTACATGGGGCTAACCGAGGGGCAGTCAGCCCAGTCGATCGCAATCGACACGGCCTTTATCGGTTCTTGCACCAACAGCCGGATTGAAGACCTGCGCGAGGCGGCCAAGATACTCGAAGGTAGGAAGGTCGCGGTGGGCGTCGAAGCCATCGTCGTGCCCGGCTCTGCCATGACACGGATCAAAGCCGAAGCCGAAGGCCTGCGCGCGATCTTTGAGGCTGCAGGTTTTGAATGGCGACCCGAGGCGGGCTGTTCCATGTGCCTTGCAATGAACGACGACATCGCCATGGATGGTGAACGCGTCGCATCATCCACCAACCGAAATTTCGAAGGCCGACAGGGTCGCGGCGCACGCACGCACCTTATGTCACCTGCAATGGTCGCGGCGGCTTCTGTCGCGGGGCATCTGGCAGATGTGCGAAATTTCAAATGAAAGACCAACAGATGAAAAAGATGATCAAAGGGATCGCAGCACCTTTGCCGCTGGCCAATGTCGATACTGATGTGATCATGCCCAAGCGGTTTCTGATCACGATCACCCGCGAAGGATTGGCGGATGGCACATTCGCCGATTTGCGCTTTGACAATGCTGGGGGTCCTCGCCCAGACTTTATCTTGAACAAAGCACCTTGGACGCAGGCCAATATTTTGGTTGTCGGCGACAATTTCGGCTGTGGGTCCAGTCGCGAACATGCTGTCTGGGGTATGCGCCAACTTGGGATTGATGCCTGCATCGGCACAAGTTTCGCCGGTATTTTCTACGACAATGCCCGCAAAAACGGTTTGGCATTGCCGATTGTCTCGCCGGAGACGCGGGACTTGCTTTTGCAGGCCGCAGGCAACGGTGCCGAGATAACAATCGACCTTAGTGGCCGCACGATCACAGCTGGTGACATTCGCGCGCCATTCGAGATGGACGCCGCGACACAAACAGCGCTGATCCGAGGTCGCGATGATACGCTAGACTCGTTAGAACATGCAGGTGCGATCCGAGACTATGAGGCGGGATTGAAAAGCCAGATGCGGGTCAGCGTCATCAAATAGACCAATAAGGGAACACAGATTGGATATCAGACAGCTGGAATGCTTCGTCGCCGTGGCGGAAGAACTTCACTTCCGGCGAGCAGGCGAACGTTTGGGGCTAAGCCAATCGGCTCTTTCTGAACGGGTCTCTGCGTTGGAACATGAACTTGGTGCGCGACTGTTTTTCAGAACGACACGGCAGGTCAGCCTGACCCAAGCTGGGTCAGAGTTCGTCCAGGATGCCAAAAGGATACTTGCCGATATCGAAAGGGCGGTCTCAAATGTTCGCCACACCGCCGAGTCTGACCTACGCCACATCCGTGTGAGCGGGGTAGATGAGGCGATTTCGATGCTGCTGCCCAAAGCTCTGCTAGCTTTTCGCAGGACGGACCCGAAGGTTCACGTGCAGGTACTGGAAACCTCATCTTCTGAACAACATTCGCAAGAGTTGATTGGCCATCGCACCGATGTGGCCTTTGTCAGAACGCCGCAGCAAGACGATTTCATCACCAGTGAACTGCTTCACCGGCAGCCGGTTTTGGTGGTTCTTGCGGATACAAACCCTCTTTCAAGCTCTGTGTCTCTATCGGCGTCCGATATCGTCGACCAACCGATCGTGGGCTACCCCAAACACGCACGCCCAATCTTGCACGAAGCATTATGGAGCGGCTTTCGCCGAATAGGCGCGCAGCCCAACATTGTCTGTGAGATTATTGATAAGTCCACAATGTTGCAGTTTGTAGCTCAGGGCCTCGGAATCGCATTGGCACCTGCTTGGGTCCGGAATATCGCCCCCTTAGGTGTTTCCTTCGTCCCATTTGAGCCATGTGAAAACCTCATTGACCTATACGTTGCATTTCGCAAATCGGGAAATTCAGACACCGTCAAAAGATTCGTCGATGCAGTTAGAAAAACCACGGTCTAAGGGTCCGAGACCGTGATTTTCCTCGATGGTATGGTACCGCTGTTCAATGCAGCACTTAACAAACGCGCGGCCGCCAAACTCTGGAAGCAGCCGTTAACAAAGAAAGCGTCAAAGTCTGGAATGTCCGCTGACCGGACCTTCACGCACGTTGCAGCTTAAGGCAGCTTTGAGCTGGGAACTGCCGCTGGTTCAAGTTTGGCGAACAGCAGACAAGTCCCGCTCAGCAGACGTAAACCCAGTTCGCAGTGACTGACGGATTTCCCGTCCCCAACACCAATTGTGGACATACCCAACAAAAAAGGCCCGAGGCGGAAACCTAGGGCCTTTCTCAATTTGACGACGGGGTGCTTACCAGCAGCTGACGAGAACAGTCATACCACTGGCTTGCTTGGTCAGGTCTTCGGGCGCCAGTGCGGAGCCGCCATCTGCCACCTGAGCGGTGATGCCTTCCTGTTCCAGAAGCGCGCGGATCGCGTCTGCATTGACGGCAAAGTTAACTTCGACCGGCAGCTGCTGAGCGCCATCCGTTGCGCGGGGCAGCAACATGCCCAATACGGAGCCTGCGGTGTCAAACACAGGACCACCGGCATCACCCGGCTGTGGCGCCAGAGCGAGGCGGGCCAGTTCCTGTTCGCCGCGCAATCCGCGCACGTCAGACAGCTGGCCAAAGGTCATCGTGGGTGCGCCAAGCACGCCCTCGTAGCTGTAGCCGGAGACTGCGACATCGGATTTCAGACGCGGTGCTCCGGACCGCAAAGCAGCGACGCCCATCGGTGCCAAGCTCGACTTCGGGCTCAGAATGGCGATGCCCAACCCTTCGTCGAGGTAGCTCACTTCGGCGTCATAGTCGCCTTCTATGGTGATTTTTTCACAGGCATTCACGGCCTCGATTGTGGTGACCACATGACCGGTGCTGTCGACGAAGAAGCCGGAGCGCGACAAGCGCGGTTTGCGCACTTGCAGGCCTGCGATCAGGTTGATGCTTTGCGCTGTTTCGTCACCTGCGGCCGGATCCAGAACGCCGTCGATGCGTTTAAAGCTGGCTTTCATTTCGTCCAGAATGCGGGTGCGGCGCTCTTCGTCGCCGGCGGGCCAGACAAGGGTAAAGCCCTTGATCTCACCATCCTCAAGGCTGGCTTGCGTATAAGAGATCACGTCGGCGTTTTCACCAACCAAGGTGAAGGACGATTTGAGACGTTCGCGCGGGCCATTCAGCGGCACAACTTCGAGCGTCTGCATGATGTCGTAAAGGCCAAAGAGCGTGTTCTGATCGCCCGACTGGCTGATCATCAGCACCGTGGCAGGCAGATCGCCTGAGGCCTCAAAACGCACAAAGGGGTACTCGGTGGCGGCTTTGCCCACAACACCGGTCGGGATCTGCATCTCGATACCTGCGTCTGTGCTGGTCACCAGTCGCAAGTCCATGCCTTTAAGCACGGCAAGGTATTGCTGACGGATGGTGTCGCGCTGACGGGTGGTCATCACGCCTGTGGGTTCGGCGCCATTGTCAGCCTGCCACGCGGCCATAGAGTTGCGGGTGCCGCGACCAAACGCGCCGTCGATGGCGGAATTATAATAGCCGCCCCATTGCAGATATTCCTGCAGGCGCTTTTTCTCGTCCCGAGTCAGTGCGGCCTCAGAAGCGCGGGCTTCGCGAACTGTTTCGTCCGGCTCTTGCGGAGCTTGTGTAGCAACTTCGGCCTCGGCCGGTTGCTCGGATGGTGCGGGTTGTGCCTCAGCCACTTGTGATGTGGCAGGCGCGACACCGTTGAGCAGGTTGGCGCCAACCGGCCAGAATTGGCTGCGGTAATCGCCGCTGCGCGCGATATAGGCGTCGATCGGGATCAGCCCCTCGGAGCGGTAGACTTGCAAAACGCGTTCGCCGTCTTCGCGGCGGTATGGCCCAAGCGCGACGGCGTACCATCCGCCGCCAAGCGAAAAGCCGTTCACATCCTGCATGCGGGTGGCGTAGCCGCGAATGCGGTCTTGGGCCACGGTCAAGCTGGGTTGGGCTTCGAGTTGCACCCAAACGGTGTCATCAGAAGATTGTGCCATAGCGGCGGAAACGGAGAAGGTGATTGAAAAAATCAGCGACAGAAGTATGCGCAACATGTTCGGAGAAGCCCCTGGAACTCATGACGTTATTATTGTCCGCCCTATTTATCAGGTTCCACGCACGTTGCACGTCTATTTTGCGTGAAGGCCCAATTGACCCCAAGGGCGAGTGCGCATAAGCAAGACCCGCGTTTCCAGAGGGACCAAGCATGACACAATTTGACGGCAAACCCCGCAGCTTCCAGGAGATCATCCTGCGTCTTCAGGCCTATTGGGCCGACAAGGGCTGCGCGATCATGCAACCTTATGACATGGAAGTGGGTGCAGGCACCTTCCATCCGGCGACGACCTTGCGTTCCCTGGGCAGCAAATCATGGGCCGCGGCCTATGTGCAGCCGTCGCGCCGTCCGACCGATGGGCGCTATGGTGAGAACCCGAACCGCTTGCAGCATTATTACCAGTATCAAGTGTTGATCAAACCGAGCCCGCCCAATTTGCAGGAGCTGTATCTTGGCTCGCTTGCGGCGATTGGCATCGACATGGAGATGCACGACATCCGTTTCGTCGAGGACGACTGGGAAAGCCCGACGCTTGGCGCGTGGGGGCTTGGCTGGGAAGTCTGGTGTGACGGTATGGAAGTCAGCCAGTTCACATATTTCCAGCAAGTTGGCGGCCATGACTGCCACCCTGTGTCTGGCGAATTGACCTATGGTCTGGAACGTCTGGCCATGTATGTTCTGGGCGTGGATCACGTGATGGACATGCCGTTCAACGATCCACAAACCGAGATCGCGCTGACTTATGGCGATGTGTTCCGCCAGACCGAGCAGGAATACAGCCGTTGGAACTTTGACGTGGCCAACACGGATGTGTTGTTCAAACAGTTCGAAGAGGCCGAGGCGGAATGCGAAAAGATCCTATCGCTGGATCACGAAGACCCCAAGACCGGCAAGCGCATCATCATGGCGCATCCCGCCTATGATCAGTGCATCAAAGCCTCGCATCTGTTCAACTTGTTGGACGCGCGTGGCGTGATTTCGGTTACAGAACGTCAGGCTTACATTGGCCGCGTGCGCGCGTTGGCGAAACAATGCGCGGATGCGTTTGTGCAAACCGAAGCTGGGGGATACGCTGCGTGACGGGCAAAATCCTAGGAGTTTTCATCGTGTTGTCAGCTTTGGTGGGAGGTACGGCCCTCTATTGGCTGCAGGTTTACGGGTTTTATGAGCCCGTCGAAGTGTCGGGCGCGAATGATGACGTGCAACTGACGCTGTTGGTGACCGGAGAGCCGGAGCCAATTTTGTACGAGAATTTCAAAGCCATCGACGCAGACAGTTCACCGATCCGCTATCGCGCGTGTTTCACAACCAATATGAGCGCTGCTCTGTTGACCGAGACATACGAGATGATCGAGCATGCCGAACCGCGCAACGCGCCGAAGTGGTTTGATTGCTTTGACGCCAAAGAGATCGGCACCGCATTGGAAAACGATGAGGCGCTGGCCTTTATGGGCACAAAAGACGTCATGTATGGCATCGACCGGCTGGTTGCGATTTTGCCGGACGGGCGCGGGTTTGTCTGGCACGAGATCAACGAATGTGGTGAGCTTGCCTTTGACGGTAAGCCGTTGCCAGCGCATTGCCCGCCACAACCAGAGAGATAAGCCCATGGCCGACCCGATTGTCATACCGGAATTCATTACGGCGACGCTCGGGTTTGCTGTGTTTTTGCTGGGTGCCCGGCTGACACGCAACGTGGCCTTTTTGCGCAACTTCAACATTCCGGAACCGGTGACGGGCGGGTTGATTGCGGCGATCGTTTTCACCCTTGTGTCGCTCGCATTGGGTGAGGCGTTTCAATTCGAACTGGAAGGGCGGGACTATTTCCTTGTGCTGTTCTTTGCCGGTATCGGGCTGAATGCGCGGCTGAGCGATCTGGTGGCGGGCGGGCGACTTTTGGCGCTTTTGTTGTTGCTGACGTTTGTCGCCATCGTGGTGCAAAACGGCATCGGCGTCGCCAGCGCATTGCTGTTTGATTTCCCGCTGCAGTCGGGGGTGCTGTTTGGCTCGGCGGCCCTTATTGGTGGGCATGGAACGGCCATTGCTTGGTCCCCGAATGTGGCTGAGGCGACAGGTTTTGCCGGCGCGCCAGAACTTGGTGTGGCGATGGCAACAATGGGATTGATTGCCGCCGCGTTGGTGGGCGGGCCGATTGCGCGCTATCTGGTGGACCGGCATAAGTTGAAATCCACCGCCGACGAACATGATGACGTTGTGGGCATGTCGTTTGAGGACGAGGACACAGAAGATAGCGATATATCGCATGAATCGTTGATGCGGGTCTTGTTGATGCTGCATCTGGCGATCCTGCTTGGTTATCTTCTGCATGAGGCGCTCGAAGGCGCTGGCCTGTTGTTACCACTGTTTGTGCCGTGCCTGATTGTGGGCATCGTTCTGGGAAATCTGCACAGCCGGTTCTTTCCAAAAGACGTGCAGGTCGCACGCACGCCAACATTGGCGGTCATGTCTGAATTTGCGCTTGGTACATTTCTGGCGATTTCTTTGATGACTTTGGACCTGCTGACGCTGGGTGGTTTGGGTGTTGCCATTCTCGGCACGATAGCGCTGCAGACGGTTGTGACTGTGGCGCTGGTGATCCTGCTGCTCTTTCCGCTTTTGGGACGGAACTATGATGCGGCGGTGCTGGCGTCTGGATTTGCCGGCTTTTCGCTGGGTGCTACGCCGACAGCCATCGCCAATATGACCGCCGTGACCAAACATTATGGCCCTGCACCCATCGCGTTTGTGGTTTTGCCCTTGGTTTCGGCCTTTTTTGTGGATATCGCCAACGCTGTCGTCATCCAGGCGATTATGAACTTCTAAGGATCCGTCATGCCCGACTTGCTGATCGAACTGTTTTCCGAAGAAATCCCCGCGCGCATGCAGGCGCGGGCCGCTGATGACCTGCGCAAAAAGGTCACAGACGGATTGGTGGAGGCCGGTTTGACCTATGGCGGAGCGCAGGCGTTTTCGACGCCACGCCGCTTGACGCTAGCACTCGAAGACCTGTTGGCAGAAAGCCCGACCATCAAGGAAGAGCGCAAGGGCCCCAAAGTTGGCGCGCCCGAAAAAGCTCTGGAAGGTTTTTTGCGTGGTGCAGGTGTAGCGCGCGACGCGTTGGAGGAACGCGACACCCCCAAAGGCGCTGTGTATTTCGCAACGATCACCAAGCCGGGCCGTCCTGCTGCTGAGATCGTGGCAGAGGTGTTGGAAGATGCGATCCGCAACTTCCCTTGGCCCAAGTCGATGCGTTGGGGCGCGGGCAGCTTGCGTTGGGTGCGTCCGTTGCATTCGATCTTGTGCGTGTTGTCTTCGGAAGAGGGCCACGAGGTGGTGGCAATGGACATCGATGGCATCACATCCGGTGACACCACCGAAGGCCACCGCTTTATGGGCAGCGGCCGGTTTGTTGTGCATGGCTTTGAGGATTACGAAGCCAAGCTCAAGCGTGACCGCGTAATTCTGAACGCCGAAGACCGCGCCGAAACGATCTGGTCCGAAGCGACCAACATGGCCTTTGCACAGCGCATGGAAGTTGTTGAAGACAAAGGTCTGCTGGCAGAGGTTGCCGGTCTGGTGGAGTGGCCAGTCGTGTTGATGGGAGATATTGCCGAGGACTTCCTTGGGTTGCCGCCGGAGGTGTTGCAGACCTCGATGAAAGAGCATCAGAAGTTCTTTTCTGTGAAAAACCCCAAGACCGGCCGGATTGAAAAATTCATCACTGTGGCCAACCGCGAAACTGCGGACAGTGGCAAAACCATTCTGGCGGGTAACCAGAAGGTGCTGTTTGCGCGTCTGTCAGATGCGAAGTTCTTTTGGGAAAACGACGTTCGCGTTGCCAAAGGCGGCGCGGCGGAGTGGCTTGAAAGCCTTGAGAATGTGACCTTTCACAACAAATTGGGCAGTCAGGGCGACCGCATCGGTCGCGTGGCGTCGCTGGCGGCGGAATTGGCGCCGGTAGCACAGGCAGACGTGGATCTCGCGGACACCGCCGCGCGCTGGGCCAAGGCTGATCTGAGTTCTGAAATGGTGTATGAATTCCCGGAACTGCAGGGCTTGATGGGCCGGTATTATGCCGAGACCGTAGGCCATCCGGCGGAAGTCGCGGCGGCGGCAGAGGAGCACTACTCTCCGCTTGGACCCTCTGATGATGTGCCAAGCGCACCGGTGTCGGTGGCAGTCGCGCTGGCGGACAAACTGGATACGCTGACCGGATTTTGGGCGATTGACGAGAAGCCGACGGGCTCGAAAGACCCATTTGCATTGCGTCGCGCAGCGCTTGGCGTGATCCGGTTGGTTCTGGAGAACGGATTGCGGTTGAAACTGGATGCACATTTTGAGCACCAGTTGCTGCGTCATGAAGCACATCAAAGCGAAGACGATTTGCTGACCGATGCGCTGGCCAAGGATTTACAAAACGAAATCGCCGACCACGGCGTTTTGGGGGCGGTGTTTCATACGGTCAAAGCCGCTGTGGATGGCGAGTTGCCCAAGCACATTGAGACCCTGCGGGACAGTCTGCCTGATACGTCTGGCGATTTGTTATCGTTCTTCCACGACCGTCTCAAAGTCTACCTGCGCGATCAGGGCATTCGCCACGACGTGATTGATGCCTGCATTGCGATGCCGGGCAATGATGATCTGACGCTGTTGGTGGCGCGCGCGCGGGCGTTGCAGGACTTTATGTCCACCGAGGACGGTGAGAACCTGTTGCAGGGCTTTAAGCGGGCCAACAACATTCTCAGCCAAGCCGAAGAAAAAGACGGCGTCGAGTATTCCTATGGTGCGGATGTGAAATTTGCCGAGGACGACACCGAGACCGCGTTGTTTGTCGCACTTGATAGCGCAGAAGCGGCGATCTCTGCGGCCATCGAGACTGAGGATTTCGCGTCAGCCATGGGCACCATGGCCTCTCTGCGCGCGCCGATTGATGCGTTCTTTGAAGCCGTGCAGGTCAACAGCGACAACGAAGTGGTGCGCCGCAATCGTCTGAACCTGTTGTCTCGCATTCGCGGCATTTGCCTGCAGGCGGCGGATTTGACGCGGGTCGAAGGCTGACACTTAAGTCGCAGCGGGGCAGCAAAGGCTTGCCTCGCTGGCTTTCCAGCGTATTCTGCGCTCTCAAAGCGAGGTGCCGCAGTGCAGCAGAACGATCCTGACATCACCCTGATTACACCAGAGGCGCCGGTGGCGGTTGCCACCCATGGCGGGCGGGCAAAGTGTTTGCAGCGTCTGGTGCGGCTGGACTTGCCGGTGCCGGCCACTGTTGCGCTTTCTTTCGGAGCGGTACATCAGATCGCGGCAGGTGAGACACCCGACATCGCGGAGATTTCCACGACGTTTGAGGATGGTCAGTTGCTGTGCGTGCGGCCCAGTTCGGAAGATCCGGATTGGGGTGGACCCGGAGCGATCCTCAACATCGGAATGAACGCGGGGCGCCATGCGGCCTTGTCTGACGAGATCGGCGCGGAGACGGCGACGCGTCTTTATCTGAAGTTCATTCAGTCCTATTCGACCCATGTGGCGCGACTTGATCCAGACATCTTTGATGACATTGATCCGCGCAGTGCGGGCGCGTTGCAAGATTATCTGGATGCCTATGAGGATGAGGCCGAAGAAGAATTTCCGCAGGATCGCAATGTGCAACTGGCTGGCGTATTGAAGTCGATGGCGCGGGCATGGGAAGGCACAACTGCGCGCCTGTTGCGGCAAGCCAAAGGCGCACCTGCGGATGCCGGTCTGGGACTGGTGATCCAGTCGCTGGCGTTGGGCGTCGGCAATGGTGAAAGCGGATCTGGCGTGTTGCAGTTGGTGGACAGCGGCAGCGGCTATCCGCAGATCACGGGACGCTATTTGAGCCAATCCCAAGGACGGGACGCCATGCAAACTGGTGCCGAGGCGCTTTTTCTGCAGGCGGATGATCGTGGTCCGTCGCTGGAAGAACATGCGCCGGAGGTGTACGCCAAGCTTCAGGAATACGCTGCGCTGATGCGGGTCAAACTGCGCGAGGAAATGCAGATTGAATTCACGCTGGAAGACGGCGTGATCCATATTCTGGATGGCGTACGGGTTAGCCGGACTGCGCGGGCAGCGGTGCGGATTGCCGTGTCGTTGGCGCAAGATGGTGTCATTCCACAGCAGGAAGCGGTGATGCGGATCGAGCCGCGCGCGTTGAACGAATTGTTGCACCGCCAAGTGGATCCCGCGGCAGAGCGCGACATGATTGGAGACGGCATCGCTGCCAGCCCCGGCGCGGCGACCGGAAAAATAGTCTTTACGGCGGCCGAAGCGCAGGCCAGCCAAGCCCGTGGTGAAGCTTGTATTCTGGTGCGTCGAGAAACCAATCCTGAGGATATTCGCGGCATGCACGCGGCAAACGCTGCACTGACGGAACGCGGAGGTATGACCAGCCATGCGGCTGTGATTGCGCGTGGATTGGGGCTGCCTTGCGTTGTTGGGGCGTCGAGCCTTCGGTTTCAAACGTCTAAGAAGCGGCTGCTGGCGCAGGACGGACGGGTGTTCAACGAAGGCGATGTGATCACTGTGGATGGCACCAACGGGCAGGTGCTGGCTGGTGAGCCGTTGATGATGGAGGCTGCATTGGATGAGAGCTTCCAGACGCTGATGAGCTGGGCCGATGAGAGCCGCGACATCGGTGTGCGCGCGAATGCCGATACGCCTGCGGATGCGCGCACGGCGTTGATGTTTCAGGCCGAAGGTATCGGGTTGGCGCGCACGGAGCATATGTTCTTTGAGGCGGACCAGCTGATTGCAATGCGCGAAGTCATCTTTGCGGATGATCCGGAAGGACGCAGTGTTGCCTTGCAGGCATTGTTGCCGATGCAGCGTGAAATGTTCGTCGAACTGTTCACGATCATGGGCAAGCGGCCTGTGTGCATTCGTCTGTTTGACCCACCGCTGCATGAGTTTTTGCCCACTGACCGGGCTGGCTTGCGTGATCTCGCGGAAGCGTTGAACCTGCCGCTCAGCGATGTCACGCTGCGCGTTGAGGAGCTTGGTGAATACAACCCGATGCTCGGTATGCGCGGGGTTCGGTTGGGCATCACCGTGCCAGAAATCCTTGATATGCAGGCGCGGGCGATTTTTGAGGCGATGCTGGATGCCGCTGGTGAGAATGAGCCGGTTGTGTCGGAAATCATGATCCCGCTGGTGTCTGCCAAGCGCGAGGTGGAGCTTGTCAAAACCCGCATTGATGCGGTGGCAGCGGCGGTTCGCACGGAACGCGGGCGCGACTTTGATTACCGTCTTGGTGTGATGGTCGAGACACCGCGCGCAGCGTTGCGTGCAGAAGACATTGCGCAGCATTGCGAATTCTTCAGCTTCGGGACCAACGATTTGACGCAGATGACATATGGGTTGTCACGCGATGATGCCGGACGGTTCATGTCGCCTTATGTGCAGCAGGGCGTCTTTCCCGAAGATCCGTTCCACACGCTGGATCAGGAAGGCGTGGGCGAATTGCTGCGACTTGGCGCAGAACGCGGTCGCAAGGCGCGGCCTGATCTGACATTGTCGGTTTGTGGGGAGCATGGTGGCTCACCCGAATCGATTGCGTTCTGTCGCACCATCGGCATGGACTATGTGTCGTGTTCGCCGTTCCGGGTGCCGGTGGCGCGACTGGCGGCGGCTCAGCTGGCAATCCTTGACAAAATAGAGTAAAGACAAGCGCTTAGGTGGTTTGTGGTTGGGCGAGTTCATTCCGCCATTTACCAGAAACAGTCCAAATGTTTACCATTTTAGCATTTTGCGCTAATACAGCCCGCGTTGCTATGCGGGGGGCTATCCGCATTTTAATTCTGTGAGGTTGATATGCGGACCGTATTTACTGCCATTTTGGCGGCGACATTGTCGACGTCCATTGCTGCTGCTGACACGTCGGCGACGGGTAAAGATGGCGCGGAACAGCCAAAGACGATCGTGCTTTTTGACGGAAAATCGCTTCGGGAAATTTTTGCGCCGAAGAAAAACGCGCCAACCAAGATTACCTATAGCCGTGCATTTGTTGACAGCCTGCCCAAGGTCGAGACCAAGCTGCGCAGCGACGCGGTGGTTTGTCTGGCGGAAGCGCTTTACTTTGAAGCTCGGGGCGAAAGTGTCAAAGGGCAGTTTGCCGTGGCTGAGGTCATCATGAACCGTGCCGAGCATGGCAGTTTTCCTGACAGCGTTTGTGGCGTGATCAAGCAGGGCACCGCGTCTGGGCGTAAATACCAGTGTCAGTTCACCTATAATTGCGATGGCGTCACCAACCGCATCCACGAAAAAGACGCCTATGAACGTGTTGTGAAGGTTGCGCATGTGTCGCTGGATGGTGCGCCGCGCGGATTGACGGATGGCGCCACGCACTATCACACCAAAGCGGTGAACCCGCGGTGGTCACGGACGTTTCCGCGGACCACGACCATTGGGGTGCATCATTTTTACCGGATGCCGACGCGCCTGACGCAAAACTAGGCTAAACTTGTCGATGTTACGCGATGGCGTTGCTTTGGCTTGCGGCGCGTGACGCCTTTGGGCTATGGCGTGCCGCCTGTGGCTCTGTTATGGCCGCGACCGGACCGTAGTTTGGCAGAACAACACAACATGGGAACGGCGTCATGACCAACGAAATTCGCCTCGCGTTTGCACATCCATCTGAGCGCTCGGAAGCTATGGCTGACGGGGTGCCACTGGACAGGATTTCGTTGCGCGATCACATTGTGGAAGTGGAGATTGGCGCGTTTCAAGCCGAACGCGGTACCACGCAACGGGTGTGTTTCAATGTGGTGGTCGAAGTACGCCCGATTTCAGCGCCGGTGGACGACGATGTGGACCGCATCCTGTCTTATGACCGTGTGACGGACGCGATTGCTTTTGAGTTGGCGGCGGAGCGGCTGAACCTCTTGGAAACTCTGGCGGCGCGGGTGGCCGACCGTATTTTGCTTGAACCGCAGGCAATGCAGGTGTTCGTACGTATTGAGAAACTCGATCGTGGCCCCGGTGCCTTGGGGGTCGAGATTGTGCGCAGTCGCACGGCCCATCTGGCACCGGTTGAAGAGATCGAAGAAGAAGCCGCACCGCATCCGCGCGTGGTTTATGTGTCCAATGCAGCGATGGCTGTCGCGCATCTGACCGGCTGGATTGATCAGCTTGAGGCAAAAGGTGCGCCATTGATTTTTTGCGTGGGCATGCCGGATATCGATGTGACGCAAACTGGCCATGTGATGACCCAACGGCGGGTTGATTTGCTGGCGATTGAACAAAACGCCTGGTGTCTGGCGGCGCGGGACGAACGCTGCGTTGTCGTTGCGACGCGTACCGAACTCGATTGGGCAATGAAAAACGGGCAGATTTGCGTGTGGGCACCGTCCAAAATTGTCTTGGATTCCGTCGAAGGCCCCGGCGATGTGGCGCAGACAGATGGCCTTGCTCTCAGCCAGTGGTTTGCGGCCGAAATGGATGCGCTCCAGCTTTGCGTGATCGGTGAGGCGGCCCCCGAAGCGGGCGATGTGCCCGTACGGGCCGTGGCGTTGGAACAACGGACGCTCTGAGCCTTGAGTTTTGCCGCGTTTGGCCTCATTGAACCAACATGACGACCTATTTTCGCGCGATCCCGCAAACCGACGCCGCCCGACCTGACACAGCGTTGACGCTTGCCGGTGGATGGTGCTGGTTCTCTAATGTCGAAGTTCTCGAACGTGGGCAAGCGCCGCGTGTTGCGCCTATTGCCGAGGTGCCAAAGGCTGTTTTGGCGCGCATGACAGCGCAACGGGTGGCGGTGGCCGGTCTCGTTATGGCGACGCCTCAAATTATGGGCATCCTCAATGTCACGCCTGACAGTTTTTCCGATGGCGGGCAGCACGAAGGCGCCGAAGCGGCACGGGTGCATGCCACACGCATGATTGACGCAGGCGCGACCATCATTGATGTGGGCGGCGAAAGCACGCGGCCCGGCGCGCAAGAGGTGGTGGTAGACGCGGAAATCGCACGCACGGTTCCGGCGATTGCCGAGATCCGCGCAGAGAGCGATGTGCCAATCAGCATCGATACCCGCAAGGCTGTTGTCGCGGCAGCGGCGTTGAAGGCGGGCGCGACGTTGATCAATGACGTGGCCGGATTTACCTTTGACCCCGCCTTGGCGACATTGGCGGCGGAGAAAGGCGTGCCGGTGTGTGTGATGCACGCGCAGGGGGATCCGCAGACGATGCAGGCTGATCCGCAGTACGACAATGTGTTGTTGGATGTTTATGACTTTCTTGAAACACAAGTTGAGGCCCTTGTGGCGCTCGGCATTGAGCGCACTCAGATCGTCGTGGATCCCGGTATCGGGTTTGGCAAGACGTTGCGCCATAACCTTGCCTTGTTGGGCCGGATCAGCCTTTTCCACAGCCTTGGATGTCCAGTTTTGTTAGGTGCGTCGCGCAAAAGGTTTGTCGGGACGATCGGCAAGGCACCGCTTGCCAGTGATCGCGCGCCCGGTTCTATTGCCGTCGCGCTTGAAGCGGTGGCGCAAGGCGTTCAAATTGTGCGTGTGCATGACGTGGCCGAGACCGCGCAGGCGCTGGGCCTTTGGTGGGCCGTGACGACAGGAGATTTTGATGACGCGTAAGTTCTTTGGCACCGACGGGGTTCGGGGCACAGCAAACATTTATCCGATGACCGCTGAAATGGCGCTGCGCATTGGCACCGCGGTGGGGCGGTATTTTCGCAACGATGGTACCAACCAGCACCGCGTGGTAATTGGCAAAGACACGCGGCTTTCCGGTTATATGTTTGAGAACGCGCTGACAGCGGGGCTGACCTCCACTGGAATGAACGTGTTTCTTCTGGGGCCGGTGCCAACGCCGGCGGTGGGTCTTTTGACCACCAGTATGCGCGCCGATTTGGGGGTGATGATTTCCGCCAGTCACAATCCTGCGCAGGACAACGGTATCAAGTTTTTCGGGCCGGACGGGTTCAAGCTGTCTGATGAAGCCGAGCTTGAGATCGAAAAGCTGATTGAAAGCGGTGTTGAGCCGGCACAGGCCAACAACATTGGCCGCGCTACGCGGATTGATGATGGCCGGTTCCGCTATATCGAGCGGGTCAAAAGCTCATTGCCACGGGCGTTGCCGCTGTCTGGCATCAAGGTTGTCGTAGACTGCGCCAACGGTGCGGCTTATCGCGCAGCGCCTGAGGCGTTATGGGAACTTGGGGCCGAGGTGATCCCTGTTGGCGTGTCGCCGAACGGGCTGAACATCAACGAGAACTGCGGGTCTACCCATCCGACTACGGCTTCTGAAACAGTTGTGGCGCATGGTGCGGATGTGGGCATCTGTCTGGATGGGGACGCGGACCGCGTGATGATCATCGACGAAACCGGCCGTGTGGCGGATGGCGATCAGATCATGGGTCTGTTGGCGGCGCGTTGGGCGGAAAGCGGGCAGCTTAAGGGCGGCGCGTTGGTGGCGACGGTGATGTCCAACCTTGGGCTTGAGAAATTTCTAGACGGCAAAGGCCTGCGCCTGGAACGCACCGCGGTGGGGGATCGCTATGTGGTTGAAGCCATGCGTAAGGGCGGGTTCAACCTTGGCGGAGAACAGTCCGGCCATATCGTGATGACGGATTATGCCACCACTGGCGACGGGCTGATGGCTGGGTTGCAGTTTGTGGCCGCTATGGTCGAAACCGGCAAAAAGGCGTCTGAGTTGGCACGTGTGTTTGAAACCGTACCGCAGATGCTCAAGAACGTGCGTTACGGAGAGGGACAGGCGCCGCTTGAGACCGCGGCCGTGCAAGCGGCAATTTCCAGCGCTGAGAGCGCCCTTCAAGGCGCAGGTCGGCTGTTGATCCGCAAGTCCGGCACTGAGCCCTTGATCCGCGTGATGGCGGAATGTGAGGATGCGCAACTGTTGGAGCGGACGGTCGACAGTGTGGTGGATGCCGTAAAAACAGCAGTGACTTAAGATCTGCGACTTCCGAGAAGGCCACGCAGGCTGTTCCATTGGCTGACGGCGAGGCCTGTCAGCACCAGTGCCAGCGCGATGAAAAAGCGGAATGGTAGGTCTTCGGACAGGACGACTGCGCCGAAGATCATCGACCATATCGGCACCTGATAGTTGACCAATGTCATAAAGACAGAGCCAGCGGTTTGGATCACTGTAACCCGCAAAAGTGTTGCGGCGGCGGTTGGGATCAGACCGAGGAAGAGGATGGCCGTGCCGGTTCGTGCGCCTTGCCAAGTTGGTATGCCGTCCACGATTAGCATTAGAGGCACCAAAGGGATGGCGCCGATAAGCAGCGTTAGCGCCGCAAGCACCAATGGATCGATTGGCGGGCAACGGCGTGTGAGGGTAGAGGAAATGGCGTAACATAGTGCGGCTGCGAGGCAGGCGATTTGCGCGAGTGGTTCGGCGCCGGTGCCGATGGCCGCAAGGCCGGGGCCGATCAATACAAGCGCGCCGGAAAAGCCGACCAGAACGCCAACAAGGCGGCGCGGGATCAGCTTTTCGTCGGAAAAGAAATGCGCCAGCGGCAGGACAAACAAAGGCACAGCTGCCATCGACACGCCTGCAAAGGCCGAAGCGACATGCGAGATGCCCCAGCTGAGAAGCACAAAGGGGATGGCGGTGGAGAACAAGCCGATCCATGTGATGCTTGAAAGCAACCCCGGTGTAAGCGTTGGAATTTTGCGCCCTGTGAGAGGCAGCAGCGCCAGCAATCCCAACGCGCCTAACACTGTGCGCGCGCAAGCGACCGTCAGCGGGGGGTAATCTTCGAGCGCGATGGCCATGACCATAAACGTGCCGCCCCAGACGAGGCCGAGCAACAATATCATCAACCAGCTTTGCGCTGTGGGTGTTGGAGCGGTCTGTGGGGTCATGTCAGATGGATAATGTCATGGCGAGCGCGGCAAAGGCGCCTGCATTGAGCAATGTGAAAATGACGCCCGCAACTTTCCAGCCAATTGGAGTGGCCACCTTTGGGTGTGAGCGGATTAGGGCGACGACGAGTAAGAGCTGGTAGACAAACAGGAGCGCGGCAAAGAAGCCGGGAAGCACACCAGTTCCGGGAAGAACCAGCAGCAAGGCCAGAACCGGTTGGTGAAACAGCGCGGTGCCATAGTTGCCGACCCAAAACGTTTCACCGCTAGAGCGTTGCCCGCGCAAAAGCGCCATGAGCCAAGCTGGCGAAAATAGCGCGATTTCGGCGGAGGTCTCTTGCTTCATGGTCCATCTCCGGAATGCGTGGCCCGATCAAAGACTTTGCGATGCGTGAAGGTGTTAGGTGCGGGCAGAAATGGACGGCCAGCGTGCAGCCCAAGATATCAATGAAGGAGGAGAAAAAAGGGGCGCCCGAAAGCGCCCCGTTCCAGTCTGATCGGGGAGATCAGTTCTTTTCTTTGTCGACCATTTTGCCAGCAGAGATCCAAGGCATCATGCCGCGTAGTTTGGCGCCAGTTGCTTCGATCATGTGCTCGTCGTTGGCACGACGGGACGCTTTGATTGTTGGCTGACCAACTGCGTTTTCCAGCATGAAGTCACGCACGAATTTACCTTGCTGGATGTCGGTAAGAACATCTTTCATCCGGGCTTTGGTTTCGTCGTAGTTCAGGATACGTGGGCCGGTGACGTACTGGCCGTATTCCGCAGTGTTGGAGATCGAGTAGTCCATGTTGGCGATGCCGCCTTCATAGATCAGGTCAACGATCAGCTTCACTTCGTGCAGGCACTCGAAATAGGCCATTTCAGGTGCGTAACCTGCTTCGACCAGAGTTTCGAAACCACAGCGGATCAGTTCAACCAGACCACCGCAGAGAACAGCTTGTTCACCGAACAGGTCGGTTTCGCATTCTTCGCGGAAGTTGGTTTCGATGATGCCAGAGCGGCCGCCACCGATGGCGGAGCAATAAGACAGGCCGATTTCCAGCGCTTTGCCGGATGCGTCGTGATCAACAGCAACAAGGCAAGGCACGCCGCCGCCTTTAGTGTATTCGCCGCGTACAGTGTGACCAGGGCCTTTAGGCGCCATCATGATCACGTCTACGCCTTCTTTAGGCTCGATCAGGCCGAAGTGTACGTTCAGGCCGTGGGCAAACGCGATGGCAGAGCCGGGCTTGATGTTGTCGTGGACGTATTTCTTGTAGGTTTCAGCCTGAAGTTCGTCGGGCATGGTGAACATGATGACGTCACACCAAGCAGCGGCTTCGGCGATGCCCATCACGGTCAGGCCTTCGCCTTCGGCTTTCTTGGCGGAGGCAGAGCCTTCGCGCAGAGCCACAACAAGGTTCTTGGCGCCGGAGTCGCGCAGGTTCAGCGCGTGGGCGTGGCCTTGGGAGCCGTAGCCCAGAATGGCGACTTTTTTGTCTTTGATCAGGTTAATGTCGCAATCGCGATCGTAGTAAACGCGCATGATGGGCGCTCCTCTTGTTGGTGTCAGTGTGTCTTTGAGGGGATCATAAGGCGGAAGTGGGCAAAAACGAGCGCAGTCACGCCGATAATTCCTTAATTTTTGCCGATAGTCATTCTCCAATATGCGTGATAGTGATTTTTTCATGCTTGATGATCTGGATCGGCGCATTTTGCGCTATATGCAAGACGACCCGACTCAATCTCTGCCGGATCTGGCGGACCGATTGACCGTGACCGTGTCGCGGTTGACGCGCCGGTTGGACAAATTACGTGAAGCCGGGATCTTGCGCGGTCAGCGCGCGGTGATCGACTGGCAGGCGTTGGGGTATGCCGTGGAGGTGTCGTTGCGTGTGACGTTGGACAAAACGCAATCACGGGCGTTTGACGATTTCATCGAGGCGGCACGCGACATTGCCGAGGTGACAGAGATTCAAACCTTTCTGGGTCGCGTTGACGTGCGTTTGTCGGTGATTGCCAAAGATATGCGTCACTATCAGGAGGTTTATCGTCGGCGGATTTTGACGCTTCCGCATATCGCGGACATTGAGTCATTGATGCATGTGGCGCGGATCAAATCCGATGAAAGCCTGCCGCTATGATTGACCTAGATGACATCGATCGAGGCCTGCTGGCGGCCTTGGCAGAAGACGCAACGCAAAATGCGGGCGCGTTGGGGCGTAAGTTTGGATTGAGCCAACCTGCGGCGTGGCGACGGATCAAGCGTCTGACGGACAGCGGAGCGATTGCCGGGCGCAAGCTGGATTTGGATCGGGAAAAACTGGGATTTGGGGTGACCGTGTTTTTGGGGGTGAAACTGGCCACCAAGGGGCGGGTCAGCCTTGAGGATTTCGAGCGCGCCGTCAGTGCCATTCCAGAAGTGCAGACCATCGAGCATGTGCTTGGGATGTATGATTATCGCTTGCGTGTGGTGGCGCGAGATATTGCCGATTTTGAACGGGTTCTGCGTCGGCGGGTGATGACCTTGCCCGGAGTCGGTAATGTGGAAGCCAACGTTTTGCTAAGTGAAGAGCGCCGCCCTGGACCGTTGTTGTGATCAATTGTCCGTCGAAAACCAAACTTTAACGGCTTACCGATATTCCATGCAAAAAACCTAGTAGGGCAGAACTTATGCAAGCGGAAAAACGAGAAATACTCACTAAGGTTGCCGCGGTCACCTTGTTTGCAAATGCCAGTGTTTTCATCGTGGCAGCTGTTTTGACCGAACGGGATGAATGGGCAAGCGCGTTTCCGGTTGTGATCTTGCTAGTGAGTGTGCTGACGATTGGCATCTCTTGGAGTTTTGGGCGCTTGGTGCAGAAATCTCAGGCTTTGTCGGGCGAGCTGAAGCGCCTTGAGAACCACGACAAACTAACAAACGTTGCGAGTCGAGAGTTTTTCTTTGCGGAGATGGAGCGTCGGCCTTCGGTTCACGGTGTGATCCTGATGGTGGATTTGGATCGGTTCAAATCAGTAAACGATACATATGGACACCTTGTCGGGGACGTTGTGCTGCGGGACGTAGCGACACTTTTGGCGGGGAACATTCGCGGAGAAGACCTGATCTGTCGCTTTAGCGGAGAAGAGTTTCTCATCTTTTTGAACCGTCAGGACGAGACAACCGGTGCCTCAATCGGAGAGCGCCTGCGGTCGGTGGTTGAGAAACGCAAAATTCCGATTGGCGCCACTGATCCGGTGCGGATTACAGTCTCGCTTGGTGCGGCACGCATGGATAGCATCAGCAACTTGAAGGTTGCGATCACAGCGGCCGGCGAGGCGCTTTGCCGCGCCAAAAGCGGTGGGCGAGACCGGCTGGTCGTTGGCTGGAGTGATATAGAGACCAGTGCAATGGAGGACGCGGCCTGAGCCTGTCTTGATGGGCTGAAGCAGTTTCTCGACAAAGTGCAGTTTTCTTTTTCTGGTCACCCTCATAGGGTGGCCAGAACTTTGCAAGGAGAGTGCCAATGGCCCATTCATCAGTGGTTGATCCCGACGGACTTCAGGAATTTTCCGTGGTCTTTACAGACCGGTCTTTGAACCATATGAGCGCGACTTTTCAACAGGTTATGCGCGATATCTCTGACATGCTGAAAGAGGTGTACAACGCGGATGGCGTGGTGCTTGTGCCCGGTGGCGGAACCTATGGCATGGAAGCGGTTGCGCGTCAGTTTGCACGCGGTGCACGCACTTTGGTAGTGCGCAATGGTTGGTTTTCATACCGTTGGAGCCAGATTTTCGAAACTGGCGGATTTGCCGCTGAAAGCACGGTGATGAAGGCGCGTCAGGCCGGAAACGACGTGAGTGCACCTTTTGCTCCGGCACCGATTGCCGACGTGGTGGCCCGCATTCGCGAGGAAAAGCCGGACGTTGTTTTTGCGCCGCATGTGGAGACCAGCGCGGGGGTTATTTTGCCGGATGATTACATCGCGCAGATGGCCGCCGCCGCCCATGACGTGGGGGCGTTGATGGTGCTGGATTGCATCGCGTCGGGCTGTGTCTGGGTCGACATGAAGGCATTGGGAGTGGATGTGTTGTGCTCGGCCCCGCAGAAAGGCTGGAGCGCGAGCCCCTCGGCCGGTTTGGTGATGATGTCGGATAAGGCTTTGGAACGGCTGGAAAACACTCAGTCAGACAGCTTTGCAATCGACCTAAAAAAATGGCGCGATATCATGGCGGCTTATGAAAATGGCGGTCATGCCTACCACGCGACACTGCCAACGGACGCGTTGCGGGACTTTCGCGACACGATGGCGGAAACGCGGGACTATGGCTTTGACAAGTTGCGCGATGCGCAATGGGCGCTTGGCGATGGCGTGCGCGCTATATTGCGGGACAAGGGTGTGACGTCGGTGGCGGCGGACGGCTTTGGCGCGCCGGGCGTTGTCGTAAGCTATACCAGTGATCCGGGCGTGCAGAACGGTAGCAAATTTGCCGCCAAAGGCATGCAGATTGCAGCGGGCGTGCCGTTGGCTTGCGATGAGCCGGACGGGTTCATGACCTTTCGGTTGGGCCTCTTTGGGCTGGACAAACTCTATGACGTTGACGGAACCATTGCGCGGTTGAAGGCCGTGCTGGATGAGGTCCTTTAGCGACTGCGAAGATACGGTCCGCGCAGTGCGATGTTGCTTGGGCGGACCAATCCGAACCGTAGGGTTAGGCCAATGGCGGCAAGGCTGATCATCAGCCACAATCCGCCCCACATCATCGTGGTTCCGCCAAATTCTTCGGCCAACATGCGCGCGTCTGATCTCAGGTGCGCGCGGGCGATGGTGTCATCGAAAATGTCGAGTGGCGCGTAGATCATACTGGTCAACCCAATCGTGCGCAAAACCATGTCATTAATTTGCAAGCTGAAATACCTTGCGGAGGCCAACATGGCGAGCCCCGTGCCGGTCACAAAAACAAGCGCAAACAAGTCACGGACGTAGAAGGCGGCGACGAGCAGCGTCACGACGCCGAAGAGCCCGACCACGGTTCGATCCCAATGCGTGCGCATGGCAATCAGAAACAGGGCTGAGCCGATCACGAGAGACCCAAGATAGCCGGCGGACAGCGACAGGAAGCGGCTTCCGCCACGGGCCATCACCAGCCCGCCTTCGTTTGGGTTCAGTGTCAGGCTGAGCACTTCGCCACCGGTCGCGAGCACCGTGATCGCGTGGGAGAGTTCGTGGAGAAAGACTGTCAGGAGCCGCAAGGGCAGCACGAAGTCCGTGTGCCACAAGAGCGCGACAGCCAGCGTCAGACCCAGCAATTGCCAATGGCCCAGAAAGAAGGTCCAGAGCTTGCGCATGCCTTATCGCACACCCAATCCCATTTGCATGAGGGTCTTGCGCACAGGGGCAAGCGAATAGAGCGCGTTCAGCCCCATGGCGCGGGCGTCGCGCAGCGGGCGGGACTCGACCATGGAGGCGCGGTTGAGCATGTCGATGCCTTGCACCCTCAGTTTCACCTCGGCAAAGCGGCGGCGGTGATAGGTCTCAAGCATGGTTGCGTCGCCGAGTTGTGACGGATTGGCCGTCGCCAGATCAAGCAACACGCGCATGTCGCCAAGGCTCATGTTCAGCCCTTGCGCGCCAATTGGAGGGACAACATGCGCGGCCTCGGCCACAAGTGCGAGGCGTTCGCCATGAAGACGCTCGGCGGACTGTGAGATGATTGGCCAGATGGTGCGGCGTGAGGCAAGTTTCAGAGGGCCAAACAGCGCGCAGCTGCGCTCGGTCATTTCGGCTTCAAATTCGGCTTCGTCCAGGTCGAACAGTTGGGTTGCCCTTGCGCTGCGCTCCATCCAGACTAGGGCGGAGGAGGGCATTCCGTTGTAATCTGGCAGGGGCACCAACGTGAAGGGGCCGCCGGAGCGGTGAATTTCTGTGGAGACATTGGCGTGTGGGATCGGGTGCGTGACGGCCAGCGCCAACGCTTTTTGGCCATAGCGCGTGGTGTGTACTTTGATGCGCGCTGCCTCTCGCATGGGGGAGTTGCGCCCGTCAGCGGCGATCACCAATCGCGCGGTTGTCTGGCTGCCGTCTGAAAGGCCGACGCGGGCCTCGTTGGTGCGCGTAAAAAGCGTGGTTGTCGCGGTTCCGAGCCGCAGATCAACGTTTGGCAGGTCTGCGAGCCGCGCCAGCATTTCGCGTCGCAGCAACCAGTTGGGCAGGTTCCACCCGAAAGGCTGGTCTGACAGGTCGGCGGCGTCAAAGTTTTTGATGATCCGCGGTTCCGGCACATCACCGCCGGCATCTACGATGCGCATGACTTGCAAAGGCGCGGCATGAGGCGCCAAGCGGTCCCACAGACCAGCCTGATCCAGCAGGGTGCGGGCCGGTTGCAAAAACGCCGTTGTGCGCAGGTCTGATCCGGCAACGTCGCGTTCGGTGACAGGCGGCGTGGGATCGACGCATTGCACAGAAAACCCGGCATTGCCAAAGGCGGCAGCAGCCGTCAGGCCAGCGATGCCGCCGCCGGAGATCAGGATATCAACAGTCGCCGAAGTGGGGGATGTGCTCATGCTTGGGGCCTCCTGCGGCAACACTACGCCGGACGGCGGGGGCTTTAAAGGGGGCGAAGTGTCATCCGCAGCCGTTATCCGCGCGAAATCATGAGCAGGATGATCCCGATCACAGGAACGGCGCAGACGGCAGGGATATAGAGTCCGGGAATGCCAAAGAGCGCGATTGATGTGCCCCAAAGCACGACGATGAGCAGAACCAATGCGTAGATCGCGACGAGGGTTTTGGTGGATGTGGGTTCGTAAGAGGCCATTGGGCAAATTCCTTTGTTCGCGGCCTGAATGCGGCAGCGGTTTTTAACAGCGGGTGACTGTTGGAATTGCCTATGCGATAGCGCGCCACGCGCGATCAGTCAGTTTGTCGCAATGGCGACAACCCGCCGACATCGATCAGGTCAGTTTGCCAAGAAAGTCGGTCAGATCGGCCGTGTGGTGGTGCACATGATCCGCTTTAGTATCTGCGGGCGCAACGTGCACTGTGCGCATGCCCATTTGGTGCGGCACTTTGAGGTTGCGCAAGTCATCCTCAAACATGGCGGCGCGGGTGGGTTCGACGTTGGCCTTGTCAAACACGGTTTCAAAGGCGGCGCGTTCCGGCTTGGGCAAGAAATCCGCGTTCTCGACGCCGTAGATTCCGTCAAACAGGCCCTCAAGGCCACGCGCGTCCAGCACGCGCTCGGCATAGGGCGCGGTGCCGTTGGTGTAGACAATGCATTGACCAGGCAGCGATTTGATATGCGCCGCAAGCGTCAGATCCGCGCTGAGGTGATCCAGAGAGATCTCGTGGACCTCATGCAGGTATGGCGCGGGGTCCACATCATGTTCGCGCATCAGCCCCGTGAGCGTTGTGCCATAGCGCGCCCAGTAGTCCTTGCGCATCTGATCAGCAGTGGGTCGATCCACACCCAAAGCGGTCATCACGTAGTTGGTCATGCGCACTTCGATTTGGTCGAAGAGGCGCATCTGCGGCGGGTAGAGGGTGTTGTCGAGGTCAAACACCCATGTGTCGACGTGGGCAAAAGAGGCTTTGGGCATGCCTGTCTGTAACGTGCTACCGCCTGTACGCGCAATGGCGGGGTTGCAACAATTGTCGTTGCGCGTAGTCTGGCCTGCAGTGCGACGCGGAGACAACTGACATGCCCCAAGGCCAGCGGCCCAACAAAGATGCCTATTCCCTGATCCTGGAAGCGATCGATGTGGGCGAGTACAAACCGGGTGACCGGCTGGTGGAAAGCGATCTTGCGGATCGGTTTGGCGTGTCGCGCACCCCGATCCGTGAGGCGTTGCAGCGGCTGGAGACCCAATCGTTGCTGGCGCGTGATGGCCGCAGTTTGATTGTCAGCTCACTGGATCACAACCAGATGGCCGAGCTTTACGTTGTACGCACCGAGCTTGAGGGGTTGGCCGCAAAATTGGCTGCGCGTCATGCTACCAAAGAAGAAGTGCGCGTGTTGCAGGATATGGTGGCAGCGGATCAGAGGCTGGTGAATGACCCTTCGGCGCTGGCGCGGTCCAACCGGCGGTTTCACAAGCAGATCCATCTGGCGAGCCACAACCGGTATCTGGTGCAACAGCTGGATCTTGTGCATCGGTCGATGGCGTTGATGGCGACCACATCTATTGCTGCCGAGGGGCGGGGTGAAGATACGGTTGTGGAACATCAGGCCATTGTTGATGCAATTGCCGCGCGTGATGAAGACGGCGCCAATGAAGCGTTGCGCCGCCATATCAGCACCGCGTTTGTCACCCGATTGAAAGCCGAAAACGAGGAGTGATCATTCCGGATCTGCTTGCGCCATTGGGGCGGGGTGGCCGCTATACTTCAGATCGGTGGCTTCGGCAGTTTTGCCATGTTCGGTTTTGTCCCAGTAGTAAGGCGCAACGACCAGTTCGATCAGCGCCTTGTAGGAGGCAAGTGTGGCCAGCGGGAAATAAAACACCATGGTTGGCGCCCAAGCGATCAGCTTTGAGCGGTTGGTGATCACCGCTGCGGTGATCCATGTGGCCAGGTTTGACAGCGTCGCGCAGATCAGGCCGAGACTGAGCCAGAAGGATGGGCCAGACAGGCCTGCCTGCCAGTTTGGCAAGGTAAGGCCAAAAGTGGCACCCCAAAGAATCCAAAGCAGGGGCGCGAGAAGAAACTGGCTTAGCGTGCTGAGAAACACCAATTGGAACCCGAGGAACTGTCGCGCGCCGAGATCGCGCCAGAGTCTATGTGGCGTTCGCATGTGCACGAGATAGGTCACCATAAACCCCTTGAGCCAGCGCGAGCGTTGCCGCACCCACGCGATGGGGCGGCAATTGGCTTCTTCCATTGTGACTGTGTTTATCAATTCACTGCGATAGCCATAGCGCGCCAAACGGTAGCCAAGGTCAGCGTCTTCGGTGACGTTGTGCGCGTCCCAGCCGCCGACCTCTTCGATCACATGTCGCCTAAGAAACAGGGTGGTGCCGCCCAGCGGAATGGCGAGTTTGAGGCGGGACAGGCCGGGTAGGATGATACGAAACCATGTGGCATATTCGATTGAAAAACAACGAGATAGCCAGTTTGTGTAGGGATTGTAGTAATCAAGGATGCCTTGCAGGCAAGCCACGTCTGACGGGGCGGTCGCAAAGTGATTGGCCACGCGTTCAAGCTGATCCGGAGCAGGGGCATCTTCCGCGTCCCAAATGCCGATGATGTCGCCTTTGCAGAAATCCAGTGCGTAATTCAGGGCGCGCGGCTTGGTTGTGACGCCTGTCCCTTTGGGCACGACAACCACGCGCATCCATTTGGGCAAGGCGGTGCGGGCAACGGTGGCGTGTGTGAGCGTGTCTTTTTCTTCCAGCACCAAGACCACATCCAGCAAAGCACGGGGATAGGTGAGGCGGGTCAGGCGGCGGATCAGCGCGCGGGCAATCTCTTTTTCTTTAAACAGGGGCACCATGACCGAAATGCGTGGCAAGGGTGCGGTACGAATTGGCGGTGGCGCGCGGGCAGAGCGGCGGAAAAAAGCGACCATGGCGGCGATGCGAAGGGCGGTGGCGGCGCCAAGGGAAATGAGTGCCCAGCTGGTTGCGATCAAAAAGAAGGCTTTTGAGGCAAATGCGAGCGAAAACAAAAAAGCCACGAACGAGCAGGCGAGGGCTAGCTTTTGTAGCAGCGAACGCCGATCCCAACCTCGACTGCTGTAATGAGGATGCAAGCGATGTTCAGCCAGCGTGGTCAGACTGCGGCGGGATTGGCGCGCGATAAGCCCGGTGACCTGATCCTCCGGGGCAATCACAACAGGCGCATTGGCATATTGCAGCGGCAGGTTGCAGCGCGCCTTGGCCAGCCTGTCCGGTCGTCCGGTAGCCAAACAGATGCGATCGCCGAACCTGCGCCATGGCAGGATATTGTGTTTCAGACAGACCTCGGGTGGCAGCAGCGCGAAAAGACCCGGTTCCGGGGGAAGGCGGTCCAAATCGATCAGTCGCATGCCCGTGCGTTCCGCATGCAGGCGCCAATAGCGGTCGCGTGACAGCCAGCCGCGTGACAACAGGATTTCGGGTAGAGTGGCATCCCAGAGTTTTTGGCGATGCAGTGCAAAGAACAGCTGCCATGGCGTGATCCAAGCGCGCTCCACCAGAGTGCGCCCCAGCGGCAGGGGCGGTAGATCTTGCGTTGGAAGTCGTCGCGGTTCCAGATTGGGTCGCGGCTCATTCATCTGCGTCACCCCGTTGAACTGTCAGAACAATTCTGGGGTGGCTTGGTTAACAGTTGGTTAATTGAGCCGTTGGTCAGGCAGCCTTAGCGGCCATATAGGCGGCAAATTTTTCAAACAGGTAAAAGCTGTCTTGCGGGCCGGGGCTGGCTTCGGGGTGGTGTTGGACGGAAAACACCGGCTTGTCAGCCAGACGGATGCCGCAGTTGGATCCGTCAAACAGCGACACATGGCTTTCAACGACGCCTGCTGGCAACGTCTGGGCATCAACAGCAAAACCATGGTTCATCGACGTGATCTCAACCTTGCCGGTGTCGTGGTCTTTGACCGGGTGGTTGGCACCGTGGTGACCGTGGTTCATTTTCACAGTCTTGGCGCCTAGCGCCAGCGCCAGCATTTGGTGGCCGAGGCAGATACCAAAGACAGGAATGTCAGCTTTGAGCACATCCTTGATCATTGGCACAGCGTAGACACCTGTCGCCGCCGGATCGCCGGGGCCGTTGGACAGGAATACACCGTCGGGATTGTGCGCCAATACCTGTTCGGCGGTCGCGGTTGCCGGCAATACAGTCACGTCGCAGCCAGCCGATGCCAAGCAGCGCAGGATGTTGCGTTTGGCGCCAAAATCAACGGCGACAACTTTGTACTTGGGATCTTCCTGGCGTGCGTAGCCGTCTGGCCATGCCCAGCGCATCTCGTCCCAACGATAAGATTGCGCGCAGGTGACTTCTTTGGCCAGATCTACGCCTTCGAGACCGGAAAAGGCGCGAGCTTTTGCCACCAGTGCGGCGGTGTCGAAATTGCCGTCCGGATCATGGGCCAGCGCCACATGGGGCGCCCCTTGTTGACGGATGGCGCGGGTCAGCCGGCGCGTGTCGACCCCGCCAATCGCGATGCGCCCGCGCGCCGCCAGCCAATCAGACAGGGTGCCAGCCGAGCGCCAGTTGCTGGGTTCAGTCGGGTCCCATTTCACCACCATACCGGCGGCCACTGGATCGGCGGTCTCATCATCTTCGGGTGTGACGCCGGTGTTGCCGATATGGGGAAAGGTAAACGTGACGACCTGACCGGCATAGGACGGGTCCGTCATGATCTCCTGATATCCGGTCATGGCGGTGTTGAAGCAAAGCTCTGCGATGGTGTCGCCGGTTGCGCCAAATCCGCGCCCGTAAAACAGGGTTCCATCAGCAAGGGCAAGGCATGCGGTCGGGTGGGATGGGGCTTTATGGGCCATGGCGCGACTCTCCGGCTGACAAATTGTCGGGAAACTATGTCGGGGGCCGAGTGGCGTCAAGGCGAAGCGTGTTTCCGCCGAAAAATAGCGTGAAACCCCTTATTTTTATGGCGATGTTTGCGCAACCTTTCGACGTTGCGAGTCGCGATGACTTTATATAGTGTCTCAATCTTATGTTTGGCAGTGAACGGCAATGCACATGACCCTGAGAGAAGAAATTTCCGCAGCCCTGAAGCAGGCGATGCGGGACCGCGCAGCAGAGCGGCTGTCGACCCTTCGGCTGATCAGCGCGGCGATCAAAGATCGCGACATCGCTGCGCGTGGCGAAGGTGAGGATGCAAGCGGCGTCAACGACGCGGAAATACTGGCGATCCTGGCCAAGATGGTCAAACAACGGCAAGAAAGCGCGCGCACCTATGAAGAGGGTGGGCGGCTTGATCTGGCGGAACGCGAGATGAACGAAATTCCGGTGATTGAAGAGTTCCTGCCAAAGCAGCTGAGTGATGATGAAGTTGTTGCTGCGGTTGAGGCGGCAATTGCCGAGGTCAGTGCTGAGTCGATCCGCGATATGGGCAAGGTGATGGGGGCGCTGAAGTCCAAATTCACCGGCCAGATGGATTTTGGCAAGGTGGGACCGAAGGTCAAGGACCTGCTGAGCAAGTAAGGTCCAGAGGTTTACCAAAAAAGGCCCGGAGTGCAGTCGCGCTCCGGGCCTTTTTGATGACGTGTCGTGAGTAGATCAGACGAAAAGGAAGTCGTCGTCTGAAATGTCTGTGGCGGCAACACCGGACAACAGGAACGAGATGCCGTTGTCCATTTCGACCAATGCGCCATCTGCAGTGTCGGTCACCGAATAGGTGGTGGTGTCACTGTCGATGCGGATCAGGTCCACGCCGTCCTCAAAATCGAGGATGGTGTCGAGGCCATTGTCGACGCTGTCAAAGAACACAAATTGGTCCGCGTCCGCGCCGCCGAGAAGCGTGTCATCGCCTACACCGCCGCGAATAGTATCTTCGCCGTGGCCGCCAAACAGTACGTCTGCGCCGCTGCCGCCGGTGACATAATCATCGCCGTTCTGGGCGTAGATGTTGTCGTCGCCGTCCCCGCCATGCAGAGCGTCGTTGCCGTTGCCGCCGCGCAGGGTGTCGTTGCCGTCGCCGCCAAAGCCCGTGTCATCGCCGTGGCCGCCGTTTAGCAAGTCATTGCCATTGCCGCCGGAAAGGAAGTCGTCGCCATCCTCACCAAACAGTTGGTCGTTTTCGTCGTTGCCATACATGCGATCGTTGCCTTCGCCACCGATCAGCGTGTCGTCGCCGCGCCCGCCACGCACAAGATCATGGCCGTCGCCGCCGGACACAATGTCAGCGCCATTGCCGCCGTACATGCGATCGTTGCCTTCACCGCCAACAAGTACGTCGGCACCGTTGTCGCCGCGAAGGGTGTCGGATCCAGTGCCGCCAAAGACGGTGTCACTGCCGTGGCCTCCCCAGATGTTGTCGCGGCCACTTTGGCCACCGATGACGTCATGACCGTTGCCGCCGCTGATCCAGTCGTTGCCGGCACCGCCAAGAATGATGTCGTGGCCGTTGTCACCATACAGGCGGTCATAACCGTTGCCGCCATCGATGAAGTCGGAGCCGGAGCCGCCATGGATGATGTCCGCGCCAAAGCCGCCGAACAGGGCGTCAAAGCCGCCGCCGCCATCCATGACGTCGTTGTCGTGCTCGCCAAACAACAGATCGGAGCCGCCATTCCCATACAGCGTGTCGTCCCCGTCATCGCCAAATGCGATGTCTACTCCGCTGCCACCGTCCAGCATGTCATTGCCATCCCCGGCAACAAATACAACCCGTCCGTCTGAGACGGTTACGGTTTCATCTCCACCTGTACCGATTGCGAGGACAACCTCGTCAAAAATCAGGTCGAGCAATCCGGAAAAGAAAGCGGTGAAGTCGTACGGCCCCGCAGCAATGATGATGTCTTCTTCGGTCACCTCGGGTGGGGCGACAAACAGACTTTCGAGCGTCGGAACGCTGGGTGGACTAATAGGCATGTGAAGGCCCCCAAATGGCAATGTGACGTAGAAGTGGTGGAATCTTGTCAAGAATGGGGCGAGATTCCCTTGAGAGTCAACGCAGGCCTTAACTGAAAATTAACTGTTTCCTGAATGGCGACAATTAACCATTTCTGGGAATCAGCATCGGAAACCAGTCTTTGCGCAGCTTCTGACCTTCAATCATGTCATGCCCGGGGAAAGGCGGAGAGGTGGGGCCAGGGCGTGTTGTGTAACGTGCATCTTCGCCCAAAAGCCTAAGGGAGAAAGCGCGCCGCCGGGTGGTGGCGTGGTTGCCACGGGCACCGTGCAACACGTGAAAATTGAAGGCAACCGCATCGCCGGGTTGCATCGTCCACTCTACGACCCGCATATCCTCGGCGTCAGGATCTGGCACAGGGATGTAGTCATCGGCGTTGGGAAAGAAGCTTTCTTCGCTGGTCCAGCGGGTGGGCAGCACCGGCTTTTCCCACAAGTGCGAGCCTGCCACGAGGCGTAGCGTGGCCTCTTCCACCGGATCCAAGGGGGACCAGAAGCTGAGCGTCTGGCTGCCTTGCACAAAGTAGTAAGGCCCGTCCGTGTGCCAAGGCGTGGCCATCGAGGTGCCGGGCTCTTTGACTAACACATGATCGTGGAACAGTTGCACGCTGGGCGACTGCATCAGTTTGGCCGCAACTTGTGCGGCGTCGCTGTTTTTGATCACGTCCTGAAATTCGGGAATGCGTTGCCAATTGCAGTAGTCGTCAAAGAAGCGACCAGTTTCGCCGTCTCTTTTGTTCTCAGATGCATAGGGGCCGGGTTCGTCCATGTTTCGCGCAACACCTGCACGCAGGGTCTCAAGGTGGTCGGTAAACAGCCCGCGGATCACCACCACCCCGTCGCGTTGAAACGTGTCGATATCCTGTTGTGTGACCGTGACCATTGGTGGCTCCCCCTAATTTGATCGCAGGGCAGCTTGCGCGTGGGTCGCGGCAAGGTCAAATGGTAAAACGCGGGCGTTCGCTCTGACGCAGGATGCGCCATGACGCGGGGAATAGGTCAGAACGCAGAGTTGTGACGTTGCAAGCTTTGCGCCATTGCCACGAGGCGTGGTCCCAAGTCGTTTTCCATTCGTTCTGGCGGCAGAAAGTGTGCTGGGCCACCGAGATTGAATGCAAGGTTGGGGGAGCCTTCGTCGCGCACAGGAAATGGAACGGCAAGGGAATGCACACCGTCGTGCCAATCGCCGTAGTTCACGTAAAACCCGTTGGTCGCGATTTGAGCCTCGGCGTCTTCGATGCCAGCTTGGGTTTCAGGCCAGTCCTGTGGTCCGTAATAGGCCGCCAGCAAATCGAGGATCTCGTCTTTTTCTTCGCCTATGCAGCCGGCAATATAAGCGCGTCCCATGGCCGAGCGGGCCAGTGAGATGCGCGACCCGACACCGAGTTGCAGCGAGACCACCCCGTTGGCCGCGCGGGCGCAGGCGAGGTAGGTGACGGTCGGGCCGTCACGCGCGCCAAGCGCAACTTGCACGCCGTCACCGGCGTAGTCCGCCAAATCCTGCATCAGGTCTTTGGCAGCGTCCCGCATCGGCATGGCGCCAAGGCAGGAAAACCCAAGACTGAGCACCGGGACGCCAATGTTGTAGCGGCCCGTGGTCTCATTATAGAGCAGGTAGCCGGTGGTCATCAGCGTGTAGGTCAGGCGCGAGATTGTCGAGTTCGGCAAGCCGGTGCGCTGGGCCAGTTCGCGGTTGGAAAGTCCGGCGCGGTCTGACGGCTTAAAGGCGCGCAGCACTTCGAGACCACGCGACAGGGCCGTGACGAACTGGCGGTCGTTTTCGGGGGGCGTTGTTGGCTCGCCGGGCGTTTGGGCGCGTTTTCTCATTGGTCAATCGTATTTCCGCATGGTGGAATTTCTATGCGTCATGTGAGGTTTTTCCACAAGACCTTGCCGGCACCGGATCGGGGCAGGTCGTCAACAAATTCCACAATGGAGGGGCATTTGTAGGCGCTCATCTGGGTGCGGCACCAATCGATGATCTCTTGCCCGGTGAGTGTGTTGCGGGCCTCGGCGCGGGGAATGATCACGGCTTTCACGCATTCACCGCGTCGGTCGTCTTTGGCCGCGATCACGCAGCATTCGGCGATGTCGGGATGGTGCAGCATCAACATCTCGATCTCGGCGGGCCAGACTTTGAAGCCAGCCGCATTCACCATGCGTTTGACGCGGTCCACCATAAAGAAATATCCATCCGCGTCGCGGTAGCCAATGTCACCGGAGCGAAAGAACGGCACACCATCGATTTCGACAAAAGCCTCTTTGGTTTCGTCGGGGCGCTGCCAGTAGCCCAGGAAGTTCTGTGGCGCGTGCATAACGATTTCGCCAACTTCGCCGTGCGGCATTTCGGTATCGCCGCCGATTTCCAGCACACGGCTGTCGACCTCATAAACCGGTTGCCCAAGGCATTGGCGCTTGGGTGCGTGGATTGGATTGACGTGCGTGGCGGCCATGGTTTCAGACAGGCCATAGCCTTCTACGTAATCCAGTCCAGTCATCTCCTTGAGTTTGCCGGCGATGGCTTCGGGCATCGCAGCCCCGCCGCCGCCGATCATTTCAAGAGAGGACAGATTGTAGGTCTCGAAATTCGGATCATTCACCAGATCGATGGCCATTGTGGCGATGGAGCGCCAGCGGGCAATTTTGAAGCGTTCAATCAGGCCAGCGGCGAGCTTGGACGACCAGCGCGGCAGGATTACGTTGCGCCCGCCGGTCATCAGCGGCGCGTGCATGCCGTTCATCATCCCTGTGACATGAAAAAACGGCAGTGCGCCGAGATGTACAGTAACTTCCGTGGTCGGGTTCCAAATCACGCCGGCCACCAGCGAAGCCATCACTGTGCGATGCGTGTGCACACAGCCTTTAGGGTTTCCGGTGGTGCCGGAACTGTAGGGGATCACTGCCAGATCGTCAGAAGTGGTGTCGCGCGGGGCAGGGATGTGGTCAGCGTCGATGGCGGATTGAAAGCCAGTCATGCCAAGCGCTTCGGCCTCGGTTTCGCTCATGGCTTGGACCATGTTTTCAGGTACAAGGTCAAACCCTTTGAGCCCCATGTCGGTCATGCGAGTTCCGATCAGGGTTTGCAGATCGCCGCGATTAAGCGCGGGCAAAATGCTGGCGGACAACTCCAGCGCACAGATTGCGATTTTGGCCCCGGTGTCCTCCACTAAATAGTCGATCTCGGCCTGTTTGTTCATCGGGTTCACAGGCACCACAGCGCCGCCCGCGCGTAAAATGGCGTAAAACGCGATGATGTATTGCGGGCAATTTTGGGTATAGAGCAGCACGCGGTCGCCTTTGGTCAGGCCGACATGTTGCAGATACCCCGCGAGGGCCGACACGCGCGTCGCGATGTCCGTGTATGTGTAGTCAGCACCATTGTAAGTGATGCCGATCCGGTCGCCCCATTTGGTAGCGGTTTTGTCCAGATTGACGTCGACCGGCGTGTCCGGGCGATCAAAGGTCCAAGGCTTTTCGGTGGGCCAGAAATCGGGAATGCGGGCGTTTGGATGAGGCATGTGGCGTTCCGGTCTTAAGAGTGCTGCGGAGGGTCCGCGATGAGGTAGCCTAACGTCAAGCGGCGTTTCGTCATGCGGAATTTCACCCAAGTGTCGTCGCGTCGTTTTTGGCCGCATTGCAGCGAAACGCGTTTCCGCGATGCGGAAGCAGCCGTAGGATACAGACAAATGGACTTGGTGCGTTTGGTGAGTCTCAGCGCACATTCGGGAGGAAATCTGATGTTTGATCTGACTGGCAAAGTTGCCGTTATCACGGGCTCTAGCCGCGGTATTGGCCGCGCAATTGCCGAAATGTATGCCAAAGCGGGCGCCAAGGTTGTGATCTCTAGCCGCACCGCCGAAGCGTGTGAACCGGTGGCCGAAGCAATCCGCGCCGATGGTGGCGAGGCGCTGGTGGTGCCGTGTAACGTCAGCCATCGTGCCGAAGTTGAAGCGCTGGTTGAAAAGACGCTGGCAGAATGGGGTCAAATCGATGTTTTGGTCTGCAACGCCGCGATCAATCCGGTTTTTGGCCCGCTGAGCAATCTGGATGACGAAGCTTTTGCCAAAATCATGACGGCGAACGTGCTGTCGCCGTTGCAGCTGTGCAATCTGGTTCTGCCGGGGATGGCGAAACGCGGTGGCGGCAATGTCGTGATCCTGTCGTCGATTTCTGGCATCACAGGCAACGCCGTGATTGGCGCCTACGGGATTTCCAAAGCCGCCGACGCGTCGTTGGCACGCAACTTGGCTGTAGAGTGGGGCCCGAAAGGCATCCGTGTAAACGCTATCGCGCCAGGTCTGATCAAAACCGACTTCGCCCGCGCTTTGTGGGAGAACCCGGATTATCTGGCCAAAGTCGAAGGCCAGAACCCGCTGCGCCGGATTGGCCAGCCTGAAGACATTGCAGGAACCGCCTTGTTCCTTGCCACCGACGCCAGCGCCTATATCACCGGCCAGACCATCGTGGCCGATGGCGGCGAGACAATTTGCTAAGAGATTTGAGGGAGAGACGAGATGAGTGAGACACAAGTTGTAAGCGTCGAATATGTGGGCGACGTCGCCCTGATTTGCATCAACAATCCGCCGGTAAACGCAGGCAGCGCGGCGATGCGCCAAGGTCTGCAGAAGGCCGTTGCCGATCTGAACGCTGAGGGCAAAGTCAAGGCGATTGGTCTGTATTGCGCGGGTCGCACCTTTGTTGCTGGCGCCGATATTTCCGAATTTGGCAAACCGCCTCAGATGCCGATGATGCCGGATCTCTATAACGAGGTCGAAGCATCCGAGATTCCGCTGGTGGCGGCCATTCACGGTACTGCGCTGGGTGGTGGTCTGGAACTGGCCGTGTCCTGTCACGCCCGCATTGCTGTGCCAACCGCCCGTGTGGGCCTTCCGGAAATCCATCTGGGTCTGCTGCCCGGTGCTGGTGGCACGCAGCGGGTTTCGCGCTTGGCAGGCATTCCGGTGGCGCTAGACCTGTCGCTGTCGGGCCGTCAGATGCCCGCCAAAGAAGCTTTGGCAGCCGGTATTGTTGATCGCATTGAAGACGGCGAGCCGCGCGACATTGCGCTGGCTGCCGCACAGGAAGTTGCTGCCGGTACATTGCCAACCCGCGTAACGCGCGACATCGAAACCAAGCCTGATGAAGCGGCTCTCGAAGCGGCCAAAGCGATGGTTGCCAAGAAAGCCCGCGGTCTAAATGCTCCGGTGCAGGCGATCAATGCTGTTGCGGCATCGACCTTGCCGTTTGACGAAGGTCTCGCGGCGGAGCGTGCGGCTTTCATGGCCTGCATGGGCACAGATGAATCTCGCGGCATGATCCATGCGTTCTTTGGCGAGCGCGCCGTGGCAAACATTCCGGAGAAGAAAGAAACCCCGCGCGATGTGCAATCGCTGGGCGTGATTGGCGGCGGCACGATGGGGTCGGGCATTTCGACATCTGCCTTGATGGCGGGTCTGCCTGTGACGCTGATTGAAGTCTCGCAAGAGGGTTTGGATCGCGGTGTGGCGACGATCACCGGCAATCTGGCCGGCGCAGTGAAGCGCGGCAAAATGTCGGAGGCAAAACGCGATGCGGCACTGGCGAACCTGACGGCTTCAACCGACATGAACGCGCTAAGCGATGTGGACCTTGTGATCGAGGCTGTCTTTGAGAAGATGGAGATCAAGAAAGAGATCTTTGGCAAGCTCGACACCATTTGCAAAGAGGGTGCCATTCTGGCGTCCAACACCAGCTATCTCGACATCAACGAGATTGCCGCGATGACCAACCGTCCGCAGGATGTGTTGGGTCTGCACTTCTTCTCGCCTGCGCATATTATGCGTCTGCTCGAAGTTGTGGTGGGTGAAAAGACTGATCCTGCCGTTGTGGCGACGGGCTTTGCTCTGGCGAAACGCATGAAAAAGGTCGGCGTTCGCGCAGGCGTTTGCGATGGTTTCATCGGCAACCGTATCCTTGGGCACTACCTCAAGGTCGCAAGCTATCTGGTGCTGGACGGAGCGCATCCCGATCAAGTGGACAGCGCGCTTGAAGGCTTTGGTTTTGCCATGGGTCCGCACCGCGTCGGCGATCTGGCAGGGCTGGACATTGGCTATATGACACGCAAACGGCTTGAGGCGACACGCCCTGCCGAGGAACGTTATGGCGGCGCGATTGCGGATCGTCTGAGCGAAAATGGCTGGAACGGGCGCAAGACTGCCAAGGGCTATTACGTTTATGAAGGTCGTGAGACGTTGGAGAACCCCGACCTGAACGGGATCATTGATGACGTGCGAGCCGAAGCTGGTATCACGCCCAAAACGTTCACGGATGAGGACATCGTAGACCGTTATATGACGGCGATGATTTCCGAGGCGGCGCGGGTTCTGGAAGACGGCATCGCGTTGCGCCCAGTGGATGTCGATGTGGTGTTCTTGATGGGTTACGGGTTCCCACGTCACCGTGGCGGGCCGCTCTGTTATGCGGATACCATTGGCGCCAAGAAACTTGTCGCGCGCATTGAAGCCTACGCCAAGGAAGACGCGCATTACTGGAAAGTGCCTGCGTTGTTGCAAAAGATGGCAGACGAGGGCGGCAGCTTTGACAAAATGAATAAGGGGAAGTGATCCAATGGACCTGAGTTATTCAGCAGAGGACCTTGCGTTTCGCGACGAGGTCCGCGCCTATCTGGCGGAAAACCTGCCTGAGCGTATCAGCGATGTGGTGTGCTCTGGTGCAGAGTTGACCAAGGAAATTATCGAAGAATGGCATGCCATTTTGAACAAACGTGGCTGGCTCGCGACGATCTGGCCCAAAGAGTTTGGCGGGCCGGGTTGGAGCCCTGTGCAGAAGCACATCTTTGAGGAAGAATGCTGTCGCGCCTATGCGCCGCGCATTGTGCCGTTTGGCTTAAATATGCTGGGTCCGGTGTTGCAGGTATTTGGTTCCAAAGAGCAGCAGGACCATTATCTGCCCCGCATTCTGGACGGCACCGATTGGTGGTGCCAGGGCTATTCCGAGCCGGGTGCCGGATCGGACTTGGCGTCGCTTAAGACCCGCGCGGAACGTGATGGTGATGAGTGGGTGATCAACGGTCAGAAGACGTGGACCACGTTGGGCCAGTTTGCGGATTGGATTTTCTGCCTGTGCCGCACTGATCCCGATGCCAAAAACCAAGAAGGCATCAGCTTTATCCTTGTGGATATGGCCACGCCGGGCATCGAAGTGCGCCCGATCAAGTTGATCGAAGGCGGCTATGAGGTGAACGAAATCTTCTTTACTGACGTGCGGGTGCCGGTTGGCAACCTTGTTGGCAAGGAAAACAAAGGCTGGACGATTGCCAAGTTCTTGCTGACGCATGAGCGCACAGGCATCGCCGGCGTTGGCTTCTCGATGCAATCGCTAGAAGAGGTCAAAGCAATCGCGCGCAAGACCATGCGCGGAGGCAAGCCGCTGATCGAAGATCCGTTGTTTGCGGCGCGTGTCGCACAGGCCGAGATTGATCTTGAGGCGATGAAAATCACCAACCTGCGCATGTTGTTTAAAGCGCAAGAACAAGGCGCGCCGGGACCGGAGACGTCGCTTTTGAAGATCAAAGGCACGGTGATCAATCAGGAACTCAAAGACCTCGCACGTCGTGCGCTGGGACCAGCGGCTGCGCCGTTCCCTGGCCACATCACCGAGGGCAACCTGATGTTTGGCCCAGCCGATACCGAACACAATGCGGCGCGATATTTCAACAACCGCAAAACCTCGATTTTCGGTGGGTCCAACGAGATCCAGCGCAATATCGTGACCAAGACCATGCTGGAGCTGTAACGATGGATTTCAATCTGACTGAAGACCGTCAAATGCTGGCGGACACATTAAACCGGTTCCTTGGAGAGCAATATCCCGTCGAGCACCGCATAAAGGTCGCTTATGACGCGCCATACCACGATCCCGCGAAGTGGGATCAGCTGGTTGAGCTGGGCGCGCTTTATGCTCTGGCGTCTGAGGAAGCGGGTGGAATGGGCGGTACGGGATTTGATATTTCCGTGGTGTTCGAAGCGCTTGGGAAAACACTGACACCTGAACCGTTCCTTGGTGCGCTGATGGCCTCGCGGCTTTTGGCGGCGGCAGGCGGGGATCAGGACGCGTTGCTGACTGGGGCAACCAAATACGCCGTGGGCATTACCGAAATCGACGCGCCGTATGAGTTGGACCAGATTGCCACGCAAGCCACGGCCAAAGGCGACGGGTTCACCCTGTCGGGTCGCAAGTCGACCGTTTATGGTGGCCAGATCGCGGATGTGATCCTTATCGCCGCAAAACATGACGACGGTTTGGGCGTTTTTGCAGTCAATGCGGCGGATGCCAATGTGACAGGGTATGGCTTGATGGATGGCGGCGGCGCGGCGGAGATCCTGATGGATGATGCGCCAGCGACTTTGGTGTTGGCCGATGCTGAAGCCGCGTTGAACGACGCAGTCAACGCGGGCATTGTGGCGCTATGTGCTGAAGCTGTGGGGGCGATGGAAGTCACCCATGCCACGACTGTTGAATACTTCAAACAGCGCAAACAGTTTGGTGTGCCGATTGGCAAGTTTCAGGTTCTGCAACACCGTGCGGTGGACATGCTGACCGAGATCGAACAGGCGCGCTCGATTGTGATCAAGGCAGCGGCCGAGTTGGGCGGGGATGACGCATCCAAATACGCCTCGATGGCCAAGAACCTGATTGGCCGTGCGGCACGTTTGATTGCCGAAGAAAGCATCCAGATGCACGGCGGGATCGCGATGACGTGGGAATACTCCGTCAGTCATTATGCCAAACGCCTGATCATGCTGGACGCGCAGCTGGGGGATACTGATTATCACCTGTCGCAGGTGATGAAAGGCTATGCGGCGTAAGTTGAATTTTTGAGTTAGTTTAGGGCGCGCCTCCGATGGGGGCGCGCCCTTTTTGATTGCCTTAGCCCAGAATGCCGGGCCAGTTTGCCAAGCCTTTTTCGATGTTGCCGGGGATGTCTTCGCGCCAGAGTTCTTGAGCGCGGAGCGAGAAGTTCAAGTAGAGTTTGTTTTCGTGGATGGTCCACGCCTCAGGCACTGTCGGAGCTAGGGAACCTTTGGACGCCGCATAGGCGCAATAGCCACCGAAAACGGGGGCGAATGCCTCTGGGTTTTCGAGGAATTTGGCTGCGTTTCGTGCTGTGGCAAAATGCCAGTTCGCGCCATTCCATTCGACAACATTGGCGCCGGAACCTTCGACGGGTTTGCCTTCGGTGAAATAGGCAACGGGGTCATATCCATTGATCGCAGTGGGGTTCTGGAAAACCTCGGGTTCAGCGGCTAGTGCCACATTCGATGTCAGCGCATAGGCGATGGGGGCGGTTGCAAAAAGGCCAAGAGCGGCGCGGCGTGTGATCATTTTCAGTCCTCCTGTTTGAGAAGACTATAAGACGCGATTGTCGCCTGTTGCACCCACCTGACCAGAGTGTGATCGAGGCGTGAGGCGTCAACAGATGGGCACCAAGGCGGAGGGCAAGTGGGTGACGATGCCAGAGGTAATCTTGGCCTCGTTCAAGGTGATATCAATGAGTGCCAAAAACAAGGACCCGATGAGGACAGCGTAGCCATAGCCCCAATAGTCTTGGAAAAGGATGGCGTAAAACCAGTCGGTACCGAACACGTAAATGGACGCGCTGGCAACAAGCGCGATGCTGAGCAATACAAGGGGATAAACCAACATTGGCCCCTTGCCGTTGCGGACAAACGTTGCCGAAAAGATGGCGAAAAATGCAGCCAAGTTGGTGCCAAGAAAGATCGACACGTCCCGCAACAGAGCGTTGGTTAGACTGTCGTATTTTCCTTTGATGGCTCCTTCTAGTCGCTCGCGGACGGCATCGAACTTTGCGCTCCTTTCTTGCATATAGGTTTGCAAGCCAGTGGCGATTTTGACCTCGGATTCATCTGCGTTGTCACATGCACAGAGTCCTGCGACTTGCTGAGCAACAAACAAATGCACGCCTTCGGAAAGCCCGATTGATATCGCGTCGCTGCGGGTTTTGTAGCGTTGTGAAAGTTTGGACAAACCTTCGGTGAGAGGCCTGTCGGTCAAATCAGGGAAACGCTCGGCGATGTCTTTTTGAATTTGTGCCTTGGTAAAGCCGAGGGCAGACTTTTTGATCAAGTCGGGCTGGCTGAGCACCATGGTCAGAAGCGCGGCCATAAAAAGCGCACCGAGGGCTGAGAACATTCTGAACTTCAGGATCATTGGTGGCGGTCCCACGGCTAATAACCCGCATAGGTTGTCAGCGCCGTTCGGAAACGTCAACAAAAAAGGCGGCGCAAATGCACCGCCTTATGGAAATAGTTTCAGTGGCTTACAGGACTTCGAAGAGACCCGCTGCGCCCATGCCGCCGCCGACGCACATGGTGCAGACGACGTATTTGGCGCCGCGGCGTTTGCCCTCGATCAGCGCGTGGCCGACCATGCGCGCGCCGGACATGCCGTAGGGGTGGCCCACCGAGATCGCGCCGCCGTTGACGTTCAGGATCTCGTTAGGGATGCCCAGAACGCGGGCCGATTGCAGCACCTGACAGGCGAAGGCCTCGTTCAGCTCCCACAGGCCGATGTCGTCCATTTTCAGGCCGTGAGCCTCAAGCAATTTTGGCACGGCATAGATCGGACCAACGCCCATTTCATCAGGTTCCAGACCTGCAGCCATCACGCCAACATAGCGACCGAGAGGCTCAAGTCCTTGTTTTTCAGCCATTTTTGCTTCCATGATCACGGAAGCGGAGGCGCCGTCAGACAGTTGACTGGCGTTGCCGGCGGTGATGAACTGGCCTTCTTTGACCTGCTGGCCGCCCTTGAACACAGGGTTCAGGCCTTGCAGGTTCTCCAGTGTCGTGGAGGCGCGGTTGCCTTCGTCTTTGGCCAGAGTGACCTCCTTGAAGGAGATCTCTTTGGTTTCGCGGTCCATCACGCCCATAGTCGACGTCAGCGGCACAATTTCGTCGTCAAACTTGCCGGCGTCTTGGGCGGCGGCGGTGCGCTGCTGAGACTGAAGCGCGTAGGCGTCCTGATCTTCGCGGGTTACGCCGTACCGTGCCGCGACGATTTCAGCGGTTTCCAGCATCGACATATAGAGCTCGGGTTTATGTTCCTTGATCCAAGGATCCCCCGCGCGGTCCATGCGCATTTTTTCGTTTTGAACCAAAGAGATAGATTCAACGCCGCCACCGATGGCCACGTCCATGCCGTCGTGCACAACCTGTTTGGCAGCCGTCGCAATCGCCATCATGCCCGAGGCACATTGACGGTCGAGCGACATGCCGGCCACGGTCACAGGCAGGCCCGCGCGGATGGCGGCTTGACGCGCGATATTGCCGCCGGATGCGCCCTGTTGCAGGGCGGCGCCGATGACGCAGTCTTGAACCTCGTGGCCTTCAAGTCCAGCGCGGGAGACGGCGTTTTTGACGGCGTGACCGATCAGTTCCTGAGGTTGAGTGTTGTTAAAAGCACCGCGGTAAGCTTTGCCGATCGGCGTGCGGGCGGTGGAGACGATAAGGGCGTCGCGCATCTAAATAGTCCTGTTTTTCACGTTCTGTATGACGGTGGTATCACGTCGGTATCGCGTCGGTGGCGATGCGTCCCGTTTGGGACGCAACGTCCTAGCCGGCTTTCTTGAGAGGTTCTTCGGCGTTTTCAAAACGCAGGTTCTTCCACTGGGCGATCAGCGCGGGTTTGTCTTCGCCGCGGATTTCCACGGTGACGTTCCATTGCATCTCGATCACGCCGGGTTGTGGCTCGGCATATTTTGCCAAGGTGAAGCGGCCGCGGATTTCGGCACCTGCCCGAACAGGGGCCACGAAGCGGACCTTGTCAAAGCCATAGTTGACGCCGGTGGATTCTGCTTCGGTTCGCGGAACTGCGTCTGCGATCATTTGCGACAGCAGTGACAGCGTTAGGAAGCCGTGCGCGATGGTGCCACCAAACTGGCTGTCCTTCGCGGCCTCCGGGTCCGTATGAATATACTGGCTGTCGCCGGTGGCCTTGGCGAAGGCGTCGATCATGGCCTGATCGATTTTGACCCATTTTGACAAGCCGTATTCGCAGCCAACACCGTCTTTAAGCTTAAGAATTCTCGAAATCATCTTATGTCCTCCCACCATGGCTTTCGCCAATAATTCCGCTATGCGGAAAGTTGTTCCGCGTCTTGAGGGTAGGAAACCGGATTCGCAGGGCTGTGTCAACTTGCGGAACGTTATTCCGCATAGCGGAATATTGTGGCGCCGATTAAGAAAACAAAGGATTTGGCGGATGTGTGGAGAGTGGCGCTTATCAAGACGTTACGTAAGCTGCATTTACGTCATCCCGAAGGACGTGACGCCGCGCTCTGCTTGTCAGCAGGCGCCGGGCGGGCTGAGGTGGGGCAGGGAGGATAGACTATGAGCCATGTGGCATATGAAAAAGACGGGCGGATCGCGCGGATAACGCTGAACCGACCCGAAGTGATGAACGCGATTTCCATGCGCATGCCAGCCGATCTGGCGGCAGCGGTTGCGGAGGCGGAACAAGACCCCGAGGTGCACGTCATGATTTTGGCAGGCGCGGGGGATGCGTTCTGTGCGGGCTATGATCTGACCGAGTTTGCGCAAACCGAAGGACCAAATCCCGGCGTGCAGGAGATGCCGTGGGATCCGATGCAGGACTATCGGTTTATGTGGCAGAACACGCAGGATTTTATGTCGTTGTTTCGGGCAATGAAACCCGTCGTAAGTAAGATCCACGGTTTTGCCGTTGCGGGCGGCAGCGATATCGCACTGTGCGCGGATATGACGATTATGGCTGAGGACGCGTTGATCGGATACATGCCCGCGCGGGTTTGGGGCTGTCCGACTACCATGATGTGGGTGGCACGCTTGGGACCGGAAAAGGCCAAACGCATGTTGTTGACGGGTGACAAAATAACGGGACGGGAGGCCGCCGAAATGGGGCTGGTACTAAAAGCCGTGCCCGCGAGCGAACTGGATGATGAGGTCGAAGCCCTGGCGGGGCGCATGGCGTCGGTGCCGATCAACCAGTTGGCGATGCAGAAGATGGTGGTCAATCAGGCGATGGAGATGGCGGGCTTGCAGCAAACGCAGCGATTGGCGACGGTGTTTGACGGGATCACGCGGCATTCGCCAGAAGGGATGAGTTTCAAAGCGCGTTCTGAGGAAATGGGGTGGAAGCACGCGGTTCGAGAGCGAGATGAAGGCACTTATGATTGGACGCGAAACGAGCCGTTGCCACGTCGCAATCGGTGAAGTCTACGACGTTGGTACGCTTGCGGCTCTGGTTTTGGCTGCATAGGGTGCGCGAAAGACCACGATGGCTCAAGTCCGGAGGATCAGCCCATGCATATGAGTGACGAACGTGAGATTGCCGCCCCGGTGGCAGAGGTTTGGGCGGCGCTGCTGAGCGCGGACACGTTGATGGCCTGTGTTCCCGGTGCCAAAGAGGTGACCGGCAATGCCGAGGACGGGTTCGAGGCCACTGTGGTTCAAAAGGTCGGCCCAGTTAAGGCGACGTTCAAGGGCAACGTAGTTCTGTCCAATCTGGTCGAAGGGGAGAGCCTGACGCTAACGGGAGAAGGCAAAGGCGGCGCGGCCGGTTTTGCCAAGGGCGGCGCGGATGTGAAGCTGGCGGCCACTGAGGTCGGTACCCTGTTGTCCTATGAAGTTGACGCCAAAGTAGGTGGCAAGTTGGCGCAGCTGGGCAGCCGGTTGATTGACGGCTTTGCCAAAAAGATGGCCGATCAGTTTTTCACCAATTTTCAAGAAAACTTGGAAGGCCCAGCGGAAGCTTCGGAACCTGGGGAAGCGCCCGAAGGGGGCGAGAAAAAAGGTCTGCTGAAACGCCTCACCGGCGGGTAGGGCGCAATTAGGACAGACAAGAACATAATCGGATCAATGCCGGCCCCGCCTTTCAAAGCGGGGCCGGTTTGTTTTTGGATGCGGATGCACAGATGACTCTGCATTGGCGCACAAAGTCTGCGTTAGGTTTTGCTCTTGGACTCAGAATTCTGCCTGATAGGCTGCGCCGGTGAGAAAGAGGGGGAGCCATGACAGCGATTGTGGACATTCGAGACCTGCGCAAAGTGTACGATGGCGGGTTCGAGGCGCTTAAAGGTGTGACTTTGAGCATCCGGGAGGGCGAGATTCTGGCCTTGCTTGGGCCGAATGGCGCGGGGAAAACCACCCTGATCTCAACGATTTGCGGCATAACCAACCCCAGTTCGGGCGAGGTCACTGTGGGCGGGTTTGACGTTGTCGAACACTATCGCGGTGCGCGGTCCTTGATCGGGTTGGTGCCGCAGGAAATGAGCCTTGAGCCGTTCACCAAGGTCAGGGATGCGGTGTCTTATTCACGGGGTTTGTTTGGTAAGCCGCGCGATGATGCGGCGATTGATAAAATCCTGAAACAGCTGTCGTTGTGGGACAAACGCAATGCGCGCGTTGTCGAGCTTTCGGGCGGTATGAAGCGGCGTGTTCTGATCGCCAAAGCATTGAGCCATGAGCCGAAAGTGCTGTTTCTCGATGAACCGACGGCAGGCGTGGACGTGGAGTTGCGCAAGGATATGTGGGACGTGGTGGCTGACCTGAAGGCGCAGGGCGTGACCATCATTCTGACGACGCACTACATCGAGGAAGCCGAGGCGATTGCGGATCGGGTTGGTGTGATCAACGGCGGGCAGTTGTTGCTGGTCGAAGAGAAAGATGAGCTGATGCGACGGTTGGGACAAAAGACGTTGCAGATCGAATTGCAGGAGCCGACGCAGGCCATTCCGGACGCGCTGGCGGGGTATGATCTTGAACTGGTCAGTGGCGGGCAGGCGTTGCGCTATACCTATGACACGCGCGGTGAAAGCACCGGCATCACCCGCCTGCTGGGCGATCTGTCGGCAGCGGGCTTGCAGATGCGGGATCTGCTCACGGAGCAATCAAGTTTGGAAGATATTTTTGTCGGTCTGGTCAAGGAGGGCGCGGCATGAACTGGGCAGCAGTTTCAGCTATGTATGTCTCTGAGATGACGCGGTTTTTCCGCACCATCGCGCAGAGTTTCATTTCGCCGGTGATTTCGACGTCGCTGTATTTTGTGGTCTTTGGTGCGGCCATTGGCAGCCGGATTGATCAGGTTGAAGGCGTGAGCTACGGCGCATTTATCGTGCCGGGTTTGATCATGTTGTCGGTGATGACGCAGGCGATTTCGAATGCGTCCTTTGGCATCTATTTCCCGAAGTTTATCGGCACAATTTACGAGCTGCTTTCAGCACCGGTCAACTTTCTGGAGGTGGTTCTGGGCTTTGTCGGGGCCGCGGCCACCAAAGCCCTGTTCATTGGGGTGGTGATTTTGGGCACAGCGTCACTGTTTGTGGATATACAAATCCAACACCCGATGGCGATGGTGCTGTTTTTGCTGCTGACGTGCCTGAGTTTCGCGCTGTTTGGGTTTATCATCGGTATTTGGGCGCAGAACTTTGAACAGCTGCAGCTGATCCCTTTGTTGGTGATCACGCCTTTGGTGTTTCTAGGTGGGTCGTTTTATTCGATCTCGATGCTGCCGCCGATCTGGCAGAAAATCACGCTGTTTAATCCGGTGGTCTATCTGATCTCGGGCTTTCGCTGGAGCTTTTTCGGCACGGCTGATGTGCCGGTTGGCTTGAGTTTGCTGGCGATTGCGGGGTTCACCGCCCTGTGCATGGGTGCGATTTGGTGGATCTTCCGCACCGGTTGGCGCATTCGCAGTTGACCGACACGGATCAGTAAAAGACTTGGCAAATGGGCAACGCCTGCGCTTTCCTGCTGGCGTTGTCTTGTTTAACCCTTAGGCGCGCTCTACATCCGAACATATGAAACGTTGGATACCTTTTCTGAAATCTGAACCGACTGTTGCAGTGGTGCGCCTGAATGGTGTTATCGCCAGCGGCGCGCGCGGTCAGCTCAACGATCAGGCGCTGGGCCCGATTCTTGAGAAAGCCTTTCGTCGTGGCAAGCCGGCAGCGGTGGCGCTGGAAATCAACTCGCCCGGTGGCAGCCCTGTGCAAAGCGCGCTGATTGGTGCGCGTATTCGCCGGCTTGCGGAAGAAAAAGAGGTTCCGGTTCTGGCGTTTGTCGAGGATGTAGCCGCGTCCGGCGGGTATTGGCTGGCGGCGGCAGCGGATGAGATATTTGCGGACCCCAATTCGGTTGTGGGATCGATCGGGGTTATTTCTGCGGGCTTTGGCGCGCATGTTTTCCTGTCGCGACAGGGGATTGAACGGCGGGTGCATACGGCGGGCGGTAGCAAGTCAATGCTGGACCCGTTCCGTCCCGAAAAAGAAGAGGACGTCGCACGGCTGAAGCGGCTATTGGGCCAGATTCATGGCAATTTCATTGACCATGTGCAAAGCCGCAGGGGCGACAAACTCGACAAGAGCGAAGATCTGTTTACCGGCGAAATCTGGGCTGGTTCGGATGCGGTTGATTTGGGGCTGATCGATGGGATCGGTCATATGATGCCGGTGTTGAAAGAGCGGTTCGGAAACAAAGTGAAGCTGCGTCGCTATGGAGTGCGGAAATCGGTTTTCCAACGGTTTGGTGCAACACTTGCGCAGGATGCGCTTTCGGGTATCGAGGAGCGTGCAGAATACGCGCGCTTTGGGTTGTAGGCGTGATCTCCAAGATTGTCCTTTTGTTTCTGGCTGGCATGGCCGTGCTGGCGATGTTCGGCAAGTTGCGCTATCCGGGGCAGGCACGATTGAACGCGGCTAAGTGCAAGAATTGCGGACGTTTTAAGATCGGCAAAGGCCCGTGCGGCTGCCGAAAAGGCAAAGGGTAACGCATGGAGTGGCTGTACATCTCGCTCGGACTTGTGATCCTACTTTTGGCGGGTGACGCACTTGTACGAGGGGCAGTGAACCTGTCTTTGCGGATCGGCATTCCGGCGCTGATAGTGTCGTTGACGATTGTCGCGTTTGGCACGTCGGCACCTGAGCTTTTGATTTCTTTGCAGGCGGCGCTAAAGAACGCGCCGGGCATTGCGCTTGGCAATGTCGTGGGCTCCAACATCGCCAACGTTTTGCTGGTGCTGGGTGTGCCAGCGGCGATGACTGCCTTGCACACATCTGGCAGTGACACGCGCCGCAGCTTTGCGTTTATGATCTTTGCGACGCTTTTGTTCATTGGACTGGCAGCTTGCGGAGTCTTTACCTTCTGGTCCGGTGTGATCCTGTTGATTGCCTTGGCGGTGATGCTCGGGGACGCGATGCGCAGTGCGTATAACCACCGCAAAGAGGTCGCGGCGGCCTGCGCGGTTGAAGACGATGAGGACGTCGAGGGCGCGGACCCGGATATGCCCTGGTGGCGCATTATTGTCTTTTTGCTGCTTGGTCTGATCGGTTTGCCATTGGGCGCGGACCTAATGGTGGACAACGCCGAAATCATCGCGCGGCGCTATGGTGTGAGTGACACGGTTATTGGTTTGACGCTGGTGGCGCTGGGCACGTCCTTGCCTGAGTTGGCCACAACGGTAATGGCGGCCCTGCGCCGCCAAGCGGATGTGGCATTGGGCAACGTGATCGGGTCCAACATGTTCAATCTGCTTGCGATCATCGGGATCACCTCGATTGTACATCCGATTTCGGTGGATCCGAGTTTCCTGAAGTTTGACATGTGGGTGATGTTGGCGGCATCGCTAATGCTGATCCCGTTTGTGTTTATGAAGCGTGACATCACCCGTGTTTGGGGTGTCACCTTTACCGCACTTTACGTGTTGTTCGTTTTGATTACGCTGAACTGACCCAGCGGAGGCAGGAGGCGACATGACACGCGCATTGGTGACCGGAGCAGGCAAACGACTTGGCCGCGCGATGGCGTTGTATCTGGCGGACCGCGGGTTTGATGTGGCCGTGCATTTCTCCAGTTCAGAAGGGGCCGCGGAGGACACCGCGGCGGATATTCGTGCAAAGGGACAGAAGGCGGCCACGGTACAGGCTGATCTTTTGGTGGAAAGTGAGATGCAGACGCTTTTGCCCCGCGCGAGCGCAGCGTTGGGCGGGCCAATCACCTGTCTGGTGAACAACGCGTCGATCTTTGAGTATGACACAGTGCAAACCGCGTCTCGTACAAGCTGGGACCGCCATATGGAAAGCAACCTGCGCGCGCCTTATGTGTTGACACAGGCGATGGCGGCGCAGGGGCTGGTCCCTGTGCAGGACGCGGCCGGTGAGCCGACTGCTGCGGCACTGGTGGTCAATATGCTGGACCAGCGGGTGCGCAAGCTGACGCCGGAATTTTCAACTTACACATTGGCCAAAATGGGGCTTTGGGCGTTGACCCAAACGGCGGCGCAGGGGCTGGCGCCCGCAATCCGGGTGAATGCAATTGGACCGGGGCCGACCTTGCAAGGCGTGCGGCAGTCTGAGGCGCAGTTCAAGGCGCAACGGCAGAGCACGGTTTTGGGACGCGGTGTTGATCCAAAAGACATCTGCGCAGCGCTTGGTTACCTGTTGGAGGCTGCGACGGTCACAGGGCAACTGATCTGTGTCGACGGCGGGCAGCACCTTGGCTGGCAAACACCGGATGTGATGGGGCCAGAGTGAAGCGAGGGCAGTTTTCTGCCAGTGGAAGGAAGACGCAATGTGGACCTTGAACCGCTGTGCAGATGCAGCAAAACCTGTACGTGCGCTGCAAGTTTTGCACCCGTTAAGAAACTGTTAGGAAACTGTTACCTTTTTTGCAATGTTTTCAGATGTTTGGATGGTAAGTAAAAAAATATCACGTATTAACAATGGGTTACAATCTTGCCTATTTTTTAGGCATTTCGTTGAAATGGGCCGAAAACAAAGAAAAAATCAAGATGCGGGAAAGTTATCTCCAAACTTATCCACAGGTTCGGTGGATTTGTTTTCTCTTGAAACTAAATCCCGAAGATTGCAGCCGCCCTCAAAGAATCATATTCCAAGGACATGAGTGAGCAGACCCCCAAAGAGACCAACACCCCGACAGGCTATGCCCGCATTCAGGGCTATTTGAAAACGTTGGACGGCTCGCCGGGCGTCTATCGGATGCTGGATGCGGAAAGCCGTGTTCTTTATGTTGGCAAAGCGCGCAATCTGCGGGCGCGGGTGAGCAATTATTCCAGACCGGGAAATCACACTGGTCGGATCGCGCGGATGATTTCGGAAACCGCGTCGATGATGTTTCTTACGACAAAGACGGAGACCGAGGCGCTGCTTTTGGAGCAGAACCTGATCAAGCAGCTTAAGCCGAAGTACAACGTGCTGCTGCGGGACGACAAAAGCTTTCCCAATATTCTGGTGAGTGGCGCGCATGACTTTGCCCAGATCAAAAAACATCGCGGCGCCAAAAAGGAAAAGGGCAGCTATTATGGCCCCTTCGCCAATGCGGGGGCGGTGAACAGAACGCTGAACCAGTTGCAGAAGGTTTTCTTGCTGCGAAACTGTTCGGACTCGATGTTTGAGAGCCGCACGCGACCGTGCCTATTGTATCAGATCAAGCGCTGTTCAGCGCCTTGTGTCGGCAAGATCAGCATCGAGGATTATGCAACCAGCGTGCATGACGCGGAGCGGTTTTTGTCGGGGCGGTCCACGCAGATCCAAGAGGCCTTGGCCGAGCAGATGCAAGACGCATCAGAGGCGATGGAGTTCGAGCGGGCGGCGGCATTGCGGGATCGAATTCGGGCGCTGACGGCGGTTCAAGCCACGCAGGGGATCAATCCGCGCGGGGTGGCCGAAGCCGATGTGATCGCGCTTCATCTGGAGAATGGGCAGGCCTGTGTGCAGGTGTTTTTCATTCGCGCCAACCAGAACTGGGGCAACCACGATTATTATCCGCGTGTGGGTGCAGATGTGGACGCCGCCGAAGTTCTGGAAGCCTTTGTCGGGCAGTTTTACGACACCAAGGAACCGCCACGGCAATTGATTCTGAGCCATCCGATCGAGAACGCGGACCTGATGGCAGAAGCTTTGAGCGGCAAGCTGGGGCGGAAGGTGGAAATTCTGGTGCCGAAGCGGGGTGAGAAAGCCGAGTTGGTCAGTGGGGCCGCGCGCAATGCCCGCGAAAGCCTTGCGCGGAAAATGAGCGAGACAGCAACGCAAGCGAAGTTGCTGCGTGGCGTGGCAGAGGCGTTTGATCTCGACAGCCCGCCGCAGCGCATCGAAGTGTACGACAACAGCCACATTCAGGGGACCAATGCGGTGGGCGGCATGATTGTCGCTGGCCCCGAGGGGTTCATGAAAAACAGCTATCGCAAGTTTAACATCAAAGGCGAAAGCCTGACGCCTGGCGATGACTTTGGCATGATGAAAGAGGTGCTTGAGCGGCGGTTCAAGCGGCTTCTTAAGGAAGACCCGGATCGGGACAAAGGCATGTGGCCGGACTTGCTGTTGATCGACGGTGGTGCAGGGCAGGTGAGTGCTGTGCATGAGATCATGGCAGAGTTTGGCGTGGAGGACATCCCGATGGTCGGCGTGGCCAAGGGGGTGGACCGAGACCACGGCAAAGAGGAATTCCACCGGATCGGTAAGAGCGTAATGGCGCTTCGGCGCAACGATCCGGTTTTGTATTTTGTTCAGCGCCTTCGGGACGAAGCGCACAGGTTTGCGATTGGCACACACCGGGCCAAGCGGGCGAAGGCCATCGGGGCAACGCCGTTGGATGATGTGCCTGGCGTGGGCGCGACCCGCAAGCGGGCGTTGTTGGCGCATTTCGGCAGCGCCAAGGCGGTGAGCCGGGCTAATTTGGCGGATTTAAAGGCGGTGGACGGGGTGTCTGATGCGCTGGCGGAAACGATCTATGACTATTTTCACGAGGGCGGTTGAGGTCGCTGGCTTAGGCCTTGGGATGCGCTTTGTTGTAAACATCCATCAGGCGGGCGGTGTCGACCTGCGTATAAGCTTGAGTTGTTGACAGAGACGCGTGGCCAAGAAGCTCTTGAATGGCGCGCAGATCACCACCAGCCGCCAAAAGATGTGTCGCAAAGCTGTGGCGCATGGCGTGCGGTGTCGCTGTGGCGGGCAGGCCAAGTTGCATGCGCGTTTGCTGCATCGCCTTTTGCACGGCACGGGGGCCGAGGGCCGCGCCGCGCACACCGCGAAACAGTGCCATTTCTGCGGTGATTTCAACCGGACAGAGGCGTACGTAGGCATCAACCGCATCACGGGCTGCATCGATCACCGGCACCACGCGCTCTTTGCCGCCCTTGCCAATAATACGCAGAGAAGCAGGTAAGGGCACGTCGGCGCCGGTCAATCCAAGCGCTTCGGATATGCGCAAGCCGCAGCCATAGAGCAGGGTGATCACTGCGGTGTCACGCGCGCCCACCCAATCACTTTGGGATTGCAGCTCGACCGTGTCGATCACTGCTTTGGCTGCGTCTTCGGCCAGCGGACGCGGCAATTTGGCCTGAAACTTGGGTGCGCGGGTGGACAGAACGGCGGTTGGGTCGAACCCTTCGCGGTCCGCCAGCCAGCGATAGAAGCTTTTGACGGCAGACAGTTTGCGCGCCAGCGAGCGCGCAGAAAGTCCATCGGCGCGTTCGGATGCCATCCAGCTGCGCATGTCCGGAACACCGATCTGTGTCAGCGGGCCAAGGCCTTGTTGCGCGCCTTTGTGCAACGTCATGAACGTTAAGTAGTCGATGAGATCGCGTTGATAGGCAGTCAGAGTGTTTTCCGACGCGCCCGCCAGCGCGGCCCGATGGGTCAGGAATGTGGCAAGTGCATCGCGGGCAGCGGGGCTGATCACGACAACCAGCGACGCATGGCCCGTTCAAACACACCGGCAAAGAACGCCAGCAGATCCGCGCCTTGTTGTGGCGTGAACTGATGCGGGTCCTCGGCACCCATCACGAGCATGCCGGGCAGGCGGCCCTCGCCGAGGTCAAGCCGCAGGCAAGCTTCGGACCGGATCCAGTCGGCGTCTTCACCATAGACAGCTTCGGCGCCGGTTTGCAGTTGGCGCAGGGTAATCTGGCGCGCGGGCATAGAGCGCCCGCCAGTCAGGTAGCCGTCAATAAAGCCGGGTTCCGCCACTGAGAGCACATCGCCCAAGCTTTGGATATTGGCATCCGTGGTGGTGTCCTGTTCGGTTTCCAGCACCAAACGCACGGAGTCGACGCGCAGAATATCGGCAACTTCGCTGCCAAGTTCGCGTAGGAAACTTTCGAAATCTACGGGATCAAGCATGCGCAGAATGGCGCGGTGCACCTGATTGGTGCCGGCCAGATTGTCATAAGCGGCCGCAATCACGCTGCGGTGGGTGTCTTCTAGACGGTCCAGCCGCGCCTCAAGCCGCTCCATGGCGATGCCACGCAGATCGACAATGTTGCCGCCCATGGTTTTTTCATTCGCGGCAATCAGCGCGCGCATGAGATCTCGGTCTTCGAGAATCACATCGGGTTGCGAAATGATTTTATCACGCAGGGTGTCGTCAATCTGTGGAGTGCTGCTCATGTCGGTGCCATTTTAGGTCGTTGGCCGCACTTTAGCAGAGCCGCGCCGCGAATGCCGCAACTTTTTTGGCCTCGGTTAATCGGCTTGGCGGAGGATCGCTGTCTTGCGTTTGCGGTCCAGATCGCCATGCTTGAAATTCCGCTGGGAATGACGTTTCTGGCGGTTGAAATCAAACCGGATCGAACAGCGATGTCAGAGCCCGACGCGGGACCAGAATTCTATGAACAAGGCGCGCTGGTGGCGGTTCTGACCACGCAGCCGTTGGATCGTTTTTTGGACTATAAAGCGCCGGAAGGCGGCTGTTTTCTCGGCGCATTTGTCGAGGTTCCGCTAGGTCCGCGCCGCGTGTTGGGCGTGGTCTGGGGACCAGGGAAGGGCGATTTTGACATTTCACGCATTCGGGCGGTGCAGCGTGTGTTGGATGTGGCGCCGATGGGCGCGGATATGCGGCTGTTTCTTGAACGCGCGGCGCAATACACGCTGACGCCGCTGCATGCGATGTTGCGGTTGGCGACCCGCGCGCCCGGGCTGAGCGGCCCGCCTTCGATGCGTAAGATCTACCGGTTGGGTGAAGGGGAGCCTGAACGCCAGACCGATGCGCGACGGCGGGTTTTGGAAACGCTGCGCGATTATGGCGGCCTGAGTTTCACGATGGGTGAGCTGGCAGAGATGGCCGGTGTCACCAATTCGGTGGTGAAGGGGCTGGTCAAGCAAGGCGTTGTCCGCGAGGAGGACGCGCCGCGCGATGTGCCTTTCATGCGGCTTGATCCGGACTATGGCGGCAAGGCGCTGACCGAAGCGCAGGCAGAAGGCGCCGAGGCGCTGCGCGTTGGGGTGCAGTCCGGCACGTATGGCACAACTTTACTGCGGGGCGTCACGGGGTCGGGCAAGACCGAAGTTTATCTTGAGGCGGTTGCAGAATGTCTGCGCAAAGGACGGCAAGCGCTGGTGTTGTTGCCTGAAATTGCCCTGACCTCTGAGTTTCTGACCCGTGTAGAAGCGCGGTTCGGAGCCAAGCCTGCCGAATGGCATTCCGGTGTCACGATCACCGAGCGGCGGCGGGCCTGGAAGATGGTCGGACAGGGCGGGGCGCAGATGGTGATCGGGGCGCGGTCTGCACTTTTCTTGCCATATCGCGATCTGGGGCTGATCGTTGTCGATGAGGAACACGACACGTCTTACAAACAGGAAGACGGCGTTCTTTATAACGCCCGCGATATGGCTGTCTTGCGGGCCTCCATGGCCTCAGCACGCGTGGTGCTGGCCTCGGCAACGCCAAGTCTTGAAAGCTGGACTAATGCCGAGGCGGGCAAATACGAAAAGCTGGAACTGACGTCGCGCTATGGCGCGGCGGTGTTGCCGGAAATGCGCGCGATTGACATGCGCGTTGAGGATTTGCCGCGGGACCGGTGGATTTCGCCAACGCTCAAACGGGCCGTGGACAAGCGGATCGCGGCCGGTGAGCAGGCGCTTTTGTTCATCAACCGGCGTGGCTATGCGCCAGTAACGATCTGTCGTGCTTGTGGTCATCAGGTTGCTTGTGATCATTGTGATGCGCGCATGGTGGAGCATCGGTTCCTCAAGCGGTTGGTTTGCCACCAATGCGGCGAAACCAAACCTATGCCGGATGCCTGCCCAAGCTGCGAGGTCGAAGGTAAGTTGGCCCCAGTGGGACCCGGGGTTGAACGATTGGCCGAAGAAGCCGAAAAGCTTTGGCCAGACGCGCGCCAAGCGGTGTTGTCATCGGACCTATTTGGCTCAGCACGTGCCCTGAAAGAAGGCATTGAAACCATTGCCAATGGCGGTGCAGATATCATCATCGGAACGCAGTTGGTGGCCAAAGGCCACAATTTCCCGTTGCTCACGTTGGTGGGGGTGATCGACGCTGACCTCGGTCTGCAGGGCTCTGACCTGCGCGCCGCCGAACGCACATTCCAGTTGATGCGTCAGGTCGCAGGCCGTGCAGGCCGGTCTGAAAAACCCGGCCAGGCCTTGTTGCAAACCTATCAGCCGGAGCATCCGGTGATCCGCTCAACGCTGGCGGGGGATGAGCTTGGGTTCTGGCGTGCCGAGGCTGATGAGCGCCGCATTGCGGGTGTGCCGCCGTTTGGGCGCATGGCTGGGATCATCCTGTCCGGCGAAGACGTCACGCAAGTGTTTGATTTGGGCAACGCTCTGGCGCGCAACGCTGGCATACTGCGCGCTATAGGGGCAGAGGTTTACGGCCCCGCCCCGGCCCCGATTGCGCGTGTGCGTGGCCGTCACCGCGTGCGCCTTTTGGTCAAAGCCGACAAAGGCGCGCCCTTGCAGGCAGCCCTTGCGAAATGGGTTGGACAATTCAAACTCAAAGGCGATCTGCGTCTTGCGGTGGATATAGATCCGCAGAGTTTTTACTGACCTTCCTCTTGCCTCAAATACCCCAGAGCGCGAGGCAACGCCTCGCACCAAACTGACATGTGCGCCAAGGGCGCGCGGCGTGATCGTGCGTCTGCCTCACAGGCTCTGTGCAAAAATGGCTCTCGCCAAGTCCGTGCCACAGGCGTACACGCGTCTTATGTTTGAAAAGATCTCCCTTGATGATGCGCAAAACCTACCGGTCTGGCGTCGGCCGATTGCGCTGTTGGTGTTGATGGCGATTGGCATGCCGGTTGCGTTTAACGTCTGGTCTGCCTTGCTCAATAATTTTGTGATTGAGGTCGCAGGATTTGACGGCGCTGACATTGGCCTTTTGCACACGGTTCGCGAAATTCCCGGGTTTCTTGCGGTTCTCGTGATCTATCTGCTGTTTTTGTTCCGCGAACAGACCCTTGGGCTTGTTTCTTTGCTGCTGCTTGGCGTGGCCACGGCGGTGACCGCCTATTTCCCGTCGATGGCGGGCATTTTGATGATCACCATGCTCAGCTCGATTGGCTTCCACTATTATGAAACCGTGAACCAGTCGCTACAGTTGCAATGGCTCGACAAAAAGACAGCACCCAAGACGTTGGGCTATTTGCTTGCGGTTGGCTCGGCGGCGACGCTGGTCGCTTATGGCCTGATTGTTCTCAGCTGGAAGCGGTTCGATCTGAGCTATGAGGTGGTCTATATGGTGGGCGGCGGTGTCACTGCGGTGATCGCGCTTTACTGTATGTTCGCCTTCCCGCAGTTTGAGAGCCGCACTCCGCAGGCGCGCAAGATGGTGCTCAAGAAGCGCTATTGGCTATATTACGCCATGCAGTTCATGGCCGGCGCGCGCCGCCAGATTTTTGTGGTCTTCGCGGGCTTCATGATGGTCGAACGGTTTGGCTTTGATGTGCACGAAATCACCGCTCTCTATCTGATCAATCTGGTGGCCAACATGGCGTTGGCGCCGCTGTTTGGACACGCGGTGTCGCGGTTCGGGGAACGGCGCACGCTGATTTTTGAATACGCGGGTCTGGTGATCGTGTTCCTCGCCTACGGCGGCATCTATTTCTTTGGCTGGGGGCTGGTGCTGGCCTGCGTGCTATATGTGATCGACCACATGCTGTTCGCGCTGGCCTTGGCGCTCAAGACCTATTTCCAAAAGATTGCGGACCCTGAAGACATCGCGCCCACGGCGGCCGTTGCATTTACAATCAACCATATCGCGGCGGTGTTCCTGCCGGTTTTGTTGGGCCTTTTGTGGCTGGTGTCGCCGGGTGCAGTTTTTGCCTTGGCAGCGGTTATGGCGGGAATCTCACTGTTCCTCGCGACGTTGATCCCACGCCACCCGGAAAAGGGAAATGAGACCCGACTGGTGCGCTATTCGCCAACACCCGCGGAATAGCGGATGCAGGCGCGGGGCAGATTTCTGGACGGCTCCACCATGGGGCATGTGGTGCGCATGACGCTCACGGGTGCTGCGGGCATTACATTTGTTTTTCTGGTTGATCTGGCAAATCTGTTCTGGCTGTCCCAATTCGGCGACCCCAAGATGGTCGCCGCCATGGGGTTTGCGTTTGCGATCCAGTTCTTTTCGGTTTCAAGCGGCATCGGGTTGATGATTGCCACCACGGCGCTGGTGTCGCGGCGCATAGGCATGGGGGAACGATCCCGCGCGCGCGAAGACGCAACAGCGTCGATGCTGATCACAGTCGGATTTCAGGCGCTGGCGGGGGCTTTGATCGTCGCCTTTCGCTATCCGTTGCTGGAATTGGTCGGGGCCGAGGGCGAGACGTTGCAATATGCCGCGCGGTATTTGTTGATCACCATCCCGTCGCTGTCGGTCATGGCCGTTGGCCTTGTGGGCACAGCTGTGTTGCGGGCCGAGGGTGACGGGAAGCGGGCCATGTTTGTCACGCTCACGTCTGGCACGATCTCGATGGCGGTGGATCCCTTTCTGATCCTGTACCTTGGTTGGGGTATTGACGGTGCGGCATGGGCCTTGGTGCTGTCGCGCGTGGTGCTGGCGATCATGGCGCTGCGGTTTGCGATTGGCACACACAACCTTTTGGCGCGGCCCGCGCTTTGGGCTGTGCGGAGATTGGCCGGTCCGTTTTTTGCCGTGGCCTTGCCTGCGATGTTGACGCAACTGGCCGCGCCTTTTGGCAACTACCTTCTGACCGGCGTGATTGCCGGATTTGGCGACAGCGCCGTTGCGGGCTGGGCGGTGATGAACCGGCTGACGGTTGTGGCCTTTGGCGGCATCTTTTCGCTGTCCGGTGCAATTGGTGGTATCTTTGGACAGAACTATGGCGCCAAGCAATATGACCGCTTGCGCAGCACCTTTCGCGACGCGTTGGTGTTTTCCATGGGATATACGCTTGTGGCATGGATCCTTTTGGCGAGCACGGCGGGATTTGTGATTGAGGGCTTCGGGTTGGATGGCAAAGGCGGCGAGGTCTATCGTGCGTTTGCCTATGTCGGGGCTGGGGGCTTTCTGCTGGTTGGCGCGCTGTTTGTGTCAAACGCAACATTTAACAATCTTGGCAAACCTGGCCGGTCCACTGTGATCAACTGGTTGCGCGACGGGGTTTTGATCCTGCCGGCGGCGATGCTGGGCGCGGCGTGGTATGCGGCGCCCGGGGTTGTCTATGGCCAGACCGTAGTAGGTGTCGTCGTCGGTGTGTTGGCGGCGCTATGGAGCGGGCTGTTTTTGCGCAGTTTCGGCGAAGGCATCGAGGCCAGCGAACTTGACGCTGCATCTGAGAGCGCCTAAGCGCAGCGCAGCGACATTTGGAGAGCTGTCATGCCCACATTCACCGCATTAACCACATTGCCCGGCAAAGATCAGGCCGACAAGCTTGGCGACGCCATGGAGCGGCTGATGCCGGAACCCACTGGTGTGGGGGTTTTTGAAATCGAGGACGGCTCTGGTCTTTGGGAAATCGGTGGCTATTTCGTGGAAAGCCCCGATGAGGCCGGTCTGGCGGTTTTGGCGGCGGCTTTTGGTGCGAAACCGTTTGTGGTCAGCGAATTGCCTGAAACGGACTGGGTCGCGCATGTGAAACGCGAGTTGGCGCCGGTGGAGGCCGGGCGGTTCTTTGTTTATGGCAGCCATGACGCGGATCAGGTGCCAGAAGGGTCCGAACCGCTGTTGATTGAAGCGGCGATGGCTTTTGGCACCGGTCACCACGGCACAACGCTAGGCTGCCTCAAAGCGCTGGATCGGCTGGCAAACGCAGGGTTCGTTGGCAAGAACGTTGTAGACATCGGGTGCGGCACCGCGGTTCTGGCGATGGGTGCGGCACGGATCTGGCCTGATGTGGTTCTGGCAAGTGACATTGATGAGGTCGCCGTTGAGGTGGCTGAAGCCAACGTGAAGGCAAATGCGATGGAGGGGCGGGTTGTCTGCCTTGAAGCTGCGGGATTTGGCCATCCGGACCTGGCGGCCAAAGCGCCATACGATCTGGTGTTCGCAAATATCCTGAAGGCGCCGTTGATTGATCTGGCGCAGGACATGGGCGGCAATATCTCGGCGCAGGGTCACGCCATCCTGTCAGGCATCCTGAACGAGCAAGCCGATGATGTGGTCGCGGCTTATGACGCATCCGGGTTTGACGTGCACACCCGTGAAGAAGTCGGGGAATGGACGACGTTAACCTTAACAAGACGCTGACAAGTGTTCGTTTAACGTCATCTTAAGACTTGATGAGAATCGGGCAGCTTCGGCTGCCCTTTTTTGTGGTTGTCGTAACGGTATTGTTGGGTAAGTCTGAACAGTAAGTGAGTGGCCAAAAGACTGTTTCCTAGCGGTCCAAAAGAATGGGGCATTCTCGCCAGATTTGTCCCGATTTTGCCGTATTTTCGGCTACTTGCCTTACTTTCGCCACATTTCGGCACGAATTTGAACTTGTTTGGTGGGGGCCAAACGCAGAGCTAGTGCCATGAGTGAATCCTACGCAGAATTTCACGACCGTCTTGCCAAGATTTATCGTCAGCAAGCAAAGACCGGCCGCCTTGGGCGCAAATCCGTGGCGATTGACCGCAATGGGTATGTGATCGTCAAAGGTAAGGCGAACCGTCGCAGTTTTCCCTGGACAGGTTTGATGATGGTTGTGGTGGCATTCTTTGCTATCAAAGGCGTAATGATCGCTCAGTTTGGTCCCGATTTTTACTCACAGAACGTCGCACGGATGGCGGATGCCTCTGTTGCTGAGCAGGCGGCGGCCTGGACAATGAGCCCGGATCCTGTGAGCCGTTGGGTCGCGTTGCAGCTCAAATCCGTGTTCTGAAACACAAAAGAATTCGCTGATCCCTCCAAGATCGCACAAAACAGCCCCGGGTCTCTCTCCCCGGGGCTGTTTTGTAATTGGCGTCTGGGTGGCAGACAAAGAAAAACCGTGGTGCGGCGCACCACGGCTTCCAAAGCGGTCTTTAGGTTGCCTTGCGGCAGACGTCTTCGATCAGCGGATCGAGAAAATGTCGTCGCGGGACAGGCCGATGTCTGTCAGTTCGCGGTCGCTGAGCTGGCTCAGGGCATTGCGTGTCAGACGCGCGTCGTTCCAAGCAGCAACTGCGGCGACTGTGGAGGAGACAAACTGGCCAAAATGGCCAAGTGTTGCGGTGTTTGCAGTGTTATCAATCGAGGCCATTTTCCGAATTCCTTTTGTTGGTGTTGCGTGGTCCGCGTTGTGATGAGCGGCAAATAGGGATCAGAGCCGAACAAGACAAGCAGCATTTTTCACATAGGAGAGATGCAATTTCTGCATAGGTGGAAAACCGCCGATCTGCCTTAAAAATATAGCCAAAAACGACCCACCAAAGAGTCGTTTTTAGAACGCAAAACGGATGTGGATGTCGCATTTTGTCGTCCGCCGCGGTTTGGGTGTCGCAAAAGGGATATGCGCGAATGTCTTGGTGTTTGTTCTCGTTTCGTGCTACTGCAGAAAAAAATATGAAAAACTTTGTGGCAGTGGGGCAAAAAGATGCGGGTTTTGGGAATCGATCCGGGGTTGCGTAACATGGGTTGGGGCGTGATTGACGCGAATGGTAGCCGGCTTAGTCATGTAGCAAACGGGATTTGTCATTCGGTTGGGCAGGAATTGGCGGTGCGGTTGTTGTCGCTACACACCCAATTGACCGACGTAATTGAACAGTTTCAGCCAGATCACGCGGCCATCGAGCAGACCTTTGTCAACAAAGACGGGGCTGGCACACTGAAACTTGGTCAAGCGCGCGGTGTTGCGCTGCTGGTGCCTGCGCAGGCCGGACTGGTGATCGGAGAATATGCGCCTAACAAGGTGAAGAAGACCGTAGTTGGCGTTGGCCATGCAGAAAAGCATCAGGTGGAACATATGGTGAAGCTGCAATTGCCAGGCGTGAGCATCAACGGGCCGGATGCGGCGGATGCTTTGGCGATCGCGATTTGCCACGCGCATTATGCGAAGGCGGGCGCGGGATATGAAGCGGCGTTGAAGAGGGCTTCGGCATGATTGGCAAGATTTCCGGCATCGTGGAGTACCGTACAACGGATCACGTTCTGATCGACGTGCGTGGCGTGGGCTATGTTGTCTATTGCTCTGATCGCGTATTGGCGGCGCTGCCAAGCAAGGGCGAGGCGGTTGCGCTGTATACCGACTTGTTGGTGCGCGAAGATTTGCTGCAACTCTTTGGGTTCACGACGCTATTGGAGAAAGAGTGGCACCGCTTGCTGATGAGTGTTCAAGGCATAGGCGCCAAGGCATCGTTGGCCATTTTGGGCACCTTGGGCGCCGAAGGCGTTGGTCGGGCAATCGCGTTAAGCGATGTCACGGCGATCAAGGCGGCAAAAGGTATAGGGCCAAAAACCGCGCAGCGGGTAGTGATCGAGCTAAAGGACAAAGCGCCGGAGATTATGGCGTTGGCGGGAAGTTTGGCGGATGCCATGGGAGAGACCCCTGCGGCGCCGGCGTCTGAGGACGTGATTGACGAAGGCGACGGAGCGCCGGCGAAGGTGAGGCCGGGCGCGGTTGCCAGCGGGGCTGCCGCGCAAGCTGCGGCGAGCGTTCAGGCGGACGCTTTGTCAGCATTGGGTAATCTGGGCTATGGCCCGTCTGACGCAGCGCAGGCAGTGGCGCAGGTGTCCGGAGAAAATAGCGAGGCAGACGCTGCCACGCTGATCCGGCTGGCGCTTAAGCTGTTGGCGCCTAAGGGGTAAATCATGGATCAGCCTGACCCCACATTGCGCCCTGAAGCGCGGCCAGAAGATGCGGATCGTGCGCTGCGGCCGCAGGTGTTGGAAGACTTCATCGGTCAACGCGAGGCACGCGCCAACCTGCGCGTGTTCATCGAAAGTGCCAAGCGGCGTGGCGAAGCAATGGACCACACGCTGTTTCACGGCCCCCCGGGGCTGGGTAAGACCACGCTGGCGCAAATCATGGCGCGCGAATTGGGTGTAAGCTTTCGCATGACATCTGGTCCGGTTCTGGCCAAAGCTGGAGATCTGGCCGCCATTCTGACCAACCTTGAAGCGCGAGATGTGCTTTTTATTGATGAAATTCACCGCCTTAACCCAGTTGTTGAAGAGATCCTCTATCCGGCGATGGAGGATTTCGAGCTGGACTTGGTGATCGGTGAAGGACCGGCGGCTCGGACGGTGCGGATTGAATTGCAGCCGTTTACCTTGGTTGGGGCGACCACGCGGTTGGGGTTGTTGACAACGCCATTGCGGGATCGCTTTGGGATTCCCACGCGATTGCAGTTTTACACCGAGGATGAGCTCAACGAGATTGTCACCCGGAATGCGCGCAAGTTGGGGGTGCCAGCAGATGATGCGGGCGCACGCGAGATCGCGCGCCGGTCGCGTGGGACGCCCCGGATTGCAGGGCGGCTTTTACGTCGGGTGGTGGATTTTGCGCTGGTCGAGGGTGACGGAAGTATCTCAAAAACCCTTGCAGACGGGGCGCTTACACGACTTGGGGTGGACAGCATCGGGCTTGATGGGGCGGACAGACGCTACCTCATGTTCATTGCAGAGAACTACGGTGGTGGGCCTGTTGGCATCGACACAATTTCGGCAGCACTGTCAGAAAGCCGCGATGCGCTTGAAGAGGTGATTGAGCCGTTTTTGTTGCAACAGGGACTGGTGCAGCGCACGCCTCGCGGGCGGATGTTGGCGCCCAAAGCCTGGCAGCATCTGGGGCTGGATGCGCCCAAGCGACCGGATCAAACCACCCTGTTTGAGTGATGCTGTATTGCGTCGGTATCGCGTCGGTAACGCGACGGTGTCAAAATTAGGTTCAGGAGAACGGTTTGAAGGACTTGCAGGAGCTTGGCGCGATGGCGCAGGCGGTTGGCGATATTTATGCGGATCGTTTTGATGTGGAGCGCGACGCCACCTTTTATCTGGGCAAGATGATGGAAGAGATGGGCGAGGTCAGCGCTGCCTATCTGAAGCTGACGGGGCGGGCGCGGGGCGCTGATGGCGCGCCGGAGATGCTGAAAGCAGAGCTTGAGGACGAGTTGGCCGATCTTTTCGGGTTTCTGTTGTCGTTTGCATGCTGGCAAGGGGTGGACCTCGGCGCGGCTTTGCACAAAAAGTGGGGTGCTTATTTGCCAGAGCCAAAGGATGCCGCACCATGACCCCTGAAGACGTGCAAGAGTTGTTCACCCGCCAAGACGGCAGCTATGGGTTTGCCCGTTGGGGCCGCCCGATTGCGCCGATTGTGTTTGGCGTGGAAGACGAGTCTCTTGCGGTGGTCAAAGGCGCCGTGGAAGCGGTGGCGACGTTGGTTGGGCATCAGATGGCGGAGACGGATCCGGAGCTTGGCAGCAATCTGATGGTGTTTTTCTTCCGTGAATGGGACGAACTGGTCGCGGTGCCTGATCTTGGGCGGATGATACCGGAGCTTGAGCCCTTGGTGGCGCGGCTGAAGGCGGCGGAGGCGACGCAGTATCGGGCATTTCGGTTTGATGACACGGGGGCCATTCAGGCAGCCTTTGTGTTTTTGCGCATGAATGAGGCGATGGCGGCGATCCCTGCGGAGGCACTGGCGTTGGGCGAAGCTGTGCAGACCATTGTCACATGGGGGCCGAAAGCCTTTGCCGAGCGCTCGCCCTTGGCGAAGGTACCGGAGACGGGGGCGACGGTGTTGCGCCCGGAAATTGCAGCGGTGATTGCGGCGGCTTATGATCGGATGTTGCCGGTAGCGGCAGATGACGCAAGCCATGCACTGCGGCTGTTTGCGCGCCTGCGCCTGGACTAACGGTTCACGCCACGTCCGGGTCTGAAATTTGCGATGTGCATGTCGTTTCGCACCACAGTGGTGACGTGTGCGACAGACCGACGGTGCCAAAACTTGAATTTTCGGCATCTTAACGTGAAACTGTGGTTAGGTTTCCGTTTTTAAGAGGTCATTGCTGTGAAGATATTGGTCAGTCGCGGTCTCGTCGCGTTGTTTCTTTGTTTTGGGCTAACGTTGAGTTTGTTCAGCGGCGGCGCTCAGGCCGCCTCTGACGAGATAGTGTCTAAGGCCAGCAGCCTTGATGTATCTACAGAACGGCTCGAACTGTATGTCGTTCCCCTGACCAATGAGCAGCTTTCGGAATTGGCGGTTGTTTGGCAGGGGCATATGTCCTCTGTTATGTCGACTTTTGTCGACCAGAGTGAACAGGCCCAAAGGCTGACGGGTGCGCCTGCTGAGGCAATGCGTGCCAAAGTCGAGAACACGGTGAGCGCACAAGTGCGTATCGCTGAGAATTACAGAAACGTTTTGTCGAGCTGGGCCGCAAAGGGTGGCAAGGCTGAAGATATCGATTTGCATCAAAAATATCTGGCCGTGGTCGGAGGCGCGACTCTTAAGGCGACGGACCCGAGAACCTTGGTCGCGGTCGCCTTGGAGTGGTTGGGATCGCGCGATGGCGGTGTTGGCCTTTTGATCCAGGTCCTTGTGTTTGCCTTTGCGCTTTTTGTGCTGCTGTTTATCGCGCGGTTTGTGAAACGGCTTGCAGGACGGGGTTTGGACCGCTTGCCTGCCATGTCGCGTCTTTTGAAAAACTTCGTTTTGACTGTTGTGTATTGGATCACCGTGATCGTCGGCTTGATGATCTCTTTGGGCATAGCGGGTGTGAATGTGACGCCGCTTTTTGCAGTGTTTGGCGGATTGAGTTTTATTCTGGGTTTTGCGTTGCAAGACACGCTTGGCAATCTGGCAAGTGGTTTGATGATCATGGTTCTCAAGCCGTTTGATACCGGAGATTTCATCGAGATTTCCGGAGCCAGTGGCGTTGTGGACGATATGTCGGTGGTTTCGACCCAGATACGGACGTTTGATAACCAGATCATCGTCGTGCCGAATTCCAAGATTTGGGGGGACGTGATCACCAATGTCAGTGCTGCCAAAACCCGACGGGTCGATTTGGTCTTTGGAATTGCCTATTCCGACAATGCGCCGCGTGCTGTCGAGGTCCTTCGAAAGCTTGTCGAGGCGGATGAGCGGTGTTTGAAAGATCCCGTGGCGGAAATATTCGTCGGTGAATTAGGGGACAGTTCGGTCAACATTTTTTGCAGGCCTTGGGTCGCAACCGAAGACTATTGGGAAGTCTACTGGGGTTTAACCGGCTTGGTGAAAGAGCAGTTTGACAGCGAAGGGATTTCGATCCCGTTCCCGCAACGCGACGTGCATATTATCGCCGCAGAGAGTTGAGTGGCCGCGGGTCTTGCCCTGAATAAGATCTTGCCCTACGCATTTTCACAAAGACATTTCGGAGCGCCCTCAATGATTTTTACCCTGCCGATCCGCGTTTATTATGAAGACACTGACATGGCGGGGATTGTCTATTACGCCAACTATCTCAAATTCATCGAGCGCGGGCGCAGCGAATGGGTGCGCGAGATCGGGATGGATCAACTCAAGATGAAGGCCGAGGGCATCGTGTTTGCGGTGCGACGGGTGGAGTGTGACTATCTTGGAAGCGCGGTTCTGGACGATCAGTTGACGGTTGAGACCAAGGTGACAAGCGTGTCAGCTGCGCGGCTGGTGATGGACCAGTGGGTGAAACGTGGCGAAGAGCTCTTGTTTCAGGCGACCGTTACGGTTGTGTGCATGAACGAAGCAGGGCAGCCGGTGCGTTTACCGGCGGATATCCGCCAAATGGTGCATTAATGCGGGCGCAATTCCGGTTATGACGCCAAATTGATAGCTTTCCCGCTGGACCTGCGTTAACTTTCAGTCACACAAAAGCCCCACAAGAGGGCCGAAAGCAGAGCAGGCATTATGGAAGCAGCAGTCGATTTTTCGATGTGGGCGTTATTTGCGCGCGCAACTCTGACCGTGAAACTGGTGATGGTGATGCTCATCGTGGCGTCATTCTGGTCGTGGTCGGTGATCATTCAAAAACACATCATGTATCGCAAAGCGCGCCGTGAGGCGGCGCAGTTTGACCGGGCGTTCTGGTCGGGCGAGCCGTTGGACAAGCTTTTTGAAGAGCTCGGACCGGAGCCAGAGGGCCGCTCCGCACGGGTTTTTGCCGCCGGAATGGTCGAATGGCAACGCAGCCATCGCCAAGATGGTGAGCTGATTGCCAATGCCACCAGCCGGATCGACCGGTCGATGGATGTGGCGATTGCCAAAGAAGCAGACGAGATGCAGCACGGATTGCCGATTTTGGCGACCGTCGGGTCGACCGCGCCGTTTGTCGGTCTGTTTGGCACCGTCTGGGGCATCATGAATGCCTTTATTGAAATTGCAGCCCAGCAAAACACCAACCTTGCCGTAGTGGCGCCGGGCATTGCCGAGGCGCTTTTGGCCACGGGTTTGGGATTGCTGGCGGCGATACCGGCGGTGGTGTTTTACAACAAGCTGAGCGCGGACAGTGACCGCATCATCGCGGGCTATGAAGCCTTTGCCGATGAGTTCGCCACCATTCTTAGCCGCCAGCTGGACGCCTGAGCCATGGGCGCGGGTGTGATGAAATCTGGCGGAGGTGGCGGCAAGCGGCGGCGGCGCAGCCGGCGTGGCAGCCAGCCGATGAGCGAGATCAACGTGACGCCGTTTGTGGACGTCATGCTGGTGTTGCTGATCATCTTTATGGTGGCGGCACCGCTGCTGACCGTGGGCGTTGAGGTAGAGCTGCCCAAAACGGCGGCCAATCCATTGCCCGGAGAGCAGGAAGAGCCGTTGACGGTGACCATCGCGGCGGATTTGTCGATCAGTGTGATGACGACTGAGGTGGCCGCAAGCGAGCTGGTGCCGATGCTGCGCGCGGTGGCGGCGGAACGTGACAGCGACCGGGTCTATCTGCGCGCGGACGGCGCGATCCCTTATGAGGCGGTTGTGCAGGTCATGGGCGCGCTGAATGCGGGCGGGTTTTCCAATGTGGGTCTGGTGACTGACGTTGGCGGGCCGACGCTCGACGGACAGTAAGCCGGAGCGCGCGGGTGCATATCGGACAATATATCTCTGGCGCGGCCCATGTAGGGCTGATCGGCTGGGTGCTTTTGGGCGGTGTGTTCCGCCCCGACGCGCCGCCGGTTGAGGTATCGGAGGTGGCGATCATTTCGGCTGAGGAATTTGCCGCTTTGACACCGACGACTGACGCGCCTGATCTGAGCACAGATGTTGTTGCGCCAACCCCGCCAGAAGACACGACCTCGCCGGAGGTGGCTGCCGCGATTGATGAAGCCGTGCAACAAGCCGCGCCCCAGGAGGCTGAGGTTGCGGAGCCGGATGTGACGCCGGATGTGCCGGACCCGCAGCCACCAGAGCCGCAGGATGTCACGGATGAAGCGCCGGTATTGCCGACACCAGAGGTCGACACTGCCGTGGTTATTCCAGACACGCCCGTCAGACCGGATCCGGTGCCAACCGAGCGGGTTGCGCCCGAACCTGTGGCGCAGCCAAAGCCGGAAACCACCATCGCGGATGAGTTGCAGGAAGCCACCAAGCCCGACGAGGCGGGGCAGGCTGCAGAAGAGGTCACCGAAGACACCGCGCCCGAAGCTGCGTCCAGCGAGATTGTCACCGAACCCAAACAGGACGAGGTTGCCAGCGCCGCGCCGACAACCTCGGTGCGCCCAAAAGTGCGCCCTGCGCGGCCCGCCGTGGCCGAGCCAACGCAGCCCATTGCCACAGACGACGCGGTGGCGGCAGCCTTGGCTGAGGCCACCTCTAGCGAGGCCAGCGAGGCCACACCCCAGTCCAGCGCGCCATCCGGCCCGCCGTTAACCGGTGGCGAAAAAGATGGGTTGCGCGTGGCTGTGCAGCAATGTTGGGTTGTCGATGTGGGCAGCCGCGCAGCAGACGTGACCGTGGTTGTGGGAATGGAATTGGATCGCAGCGGCAAGGTGCAAGGCGATGTGCGCCTGATTGATGCGACCGGCGGAGACGATGCTGCCGTGCGCACGGCCTTTCAGGCGGCGCGGCGTGCCGTTCTTCGGTGCCAAAAAACCGGCTATGATCTGCCGGAAGAGAAATACGACCACTGGAAAGACGTGGAAATCACATTTAACCCTGAGAAAATGAGGCGCAAATGAAGAACCTTGCTGCGACCCTTCTTATCGGACTTTGTGCCTTTGGCGCTTCCGTGCATACGGCGATCGCCCAAAGTGGTCCGCTCAGGATCGAGATTACGGATGGGGTGATTGAGCCGCTGCCGTACGCGGTGCCCAATTTTGTGGCAGAAACGCCAGGATCGAACCAAATATCCAAAGACATGGCGCGGGTGATTGCGGCGGACCTGAACGGCACGGGCTTGTTCCGCGAAATTCCGGCCAAGGCGCATATTTCGACCATCACGCATTTTGGCAATCCGGTACAATTTTCGGACTGGAAGGCGATCAACGCGCAGGCGCTGATCACCGGCGGAGTGTCGGTGTCAGGCAACGAGCTTGAGGTCAAATTCCGCGTGTTTGACGTGTTTGCCGGTCAAGAGCTTGGCAATGGGTTGCGGTTCAAAGGGACGACCGATGGCTGGCGGCGTATGGCCCATAAAGTGGCCGATGCGGTTTATGGCCGGATCACCGGTGAGGGTGGCTATTTTGACAGCCGCGTGGTGTTTGTCAGCGAATCCGGTCCCAAAAACGACCGCAAAAAACGGCTGGCGGTGATGGATTACGACGGGGCGAACCTGCAGTATTTGACCGACAGCAAAGACATTGTGTTGGCGCCGCGGTTCTCGCCCACCGGCGATCAGGTGCTTTATACCAGCTATGAAACCGGCTTTCCGCAGGTCTATGTGCTCAACGTTGGTTCGGCCCAGCGGCGGGTACTGAGCAACCAAAGTGGCACGATGAGCTTTGCGCCGCGGTTCTCACCGGATGGTAAGAGCGTGGTGATGTCGGTCACGGATGGCGGCAACACTGATCTTTATAAAATGGACATTGGCAGCGGCAAACGCACCCGCCTGTCGCAATCGCCGTCGATTGAGACCGCGCCGAGCTATAGCCCGGATGGTAGCCAGATCGTGTTTGAGAGCGATCGTTCGGGTACCCAACAGCTTTATGTGATGAGCGCAAATGGTGGCGAGGCCAAGCGGATCAGCTTTGGGCAGGGGCGGTACGGCACACCGGTCTGGAGCCCACGTGGCGATCTGGTCGCCTTTACCAAGCAAAACAAAGGCCGGTTCCATATCGGCGTGATGCGCACCGATGGCAGCGAGGAACGGCTGTTGACGGCATCGTTCCTGGATGAGGGGCCAACATGGGCGCCAAACGGGCGGGTGATCATGTTTACGCGTGAAACCCGTGGCGCGGACGGGGCGTCGGCGCTTTACTCTGTCGATGTGTCCGGTCGCAACCTGAAGCGGGTTGAAATTGGCGGGGGCGGCTCTGATCCGAGCTGGTCGCCGCTGCAATAAGGTAAGATTTAATCGCTGCGCCATCTGTGATAGGACTGGCGCAACAACAGGCAACGAAACAAGAGGCACTTCGAGATGAAACACCTGAGCAAAGCGGCACTGGTCGTAGCAGGTCTGGCTCTGGCCGCCTGTAGTCAACCTCATTTGGACGACGGCTACCAAGGACCGGGTGCTGGCACGGGCGAGGCGGGCAGCGTGTCTGACCCCACTTCGGTGGCACATTTTAACGAAGCGATTGGCGACCGGGTGTTGTTTGCGGTGGATCAGTCCACGCTGGGTGAGCAGGGCCGTTTGGTGGTGCTGGCGCAGGCGAACTGGCTGTTGGCAAACACAGAATACACCGCAGTGATCGAAGGCCATGCCGACGAGCAGGGCACACGGGAATACAACCTTGCGCTTGGCGCACGGCGTGCTGCGGCAGTGGAAGAGTTGTTGGTCGCCCAAGGCGTGTCCGCAAACCGGTTGCGCACGGTCAGCTTTGGCAAGGAGCGTCCGCTTGAAGTTTGCTCGCAAGAAAGTTGTTATGAGCGAAACCGGCGGGCAGTCACAGTGCTGGCGGCTGGCTTGTCTGGATAATCGGCGGAGAAAAACCACATGAAGAGCTCGGTATTTGGCGCAGTGACCGCCTTGGCGCTGGTGATGGCACCGGTGAGTGGCAAGGCGCAGGACAATAGTGAAACGCTGGCGGACATCCGCCAGCAGTTGACCGTGCTTTATGTCGACATACAGCGTCTGAAGCGGGAACTGTCGACCACAGGTTCAGCGGGAGGCACAACGTCAGGGGCATCCACGCTTGAGCGTGTCGATGCGATTGAGCAGCGTTTGAGGGAGCTGACGGGTAAAACTGAGCAGCTGCAATATCGCGTGGAGCGGGTTGTAGAGGACGGCACGAACCGGATTGGCGATCTTGAATTCCGGCTGGTCGAGCTGGAAGGCGGCGATTTGAGCGCGTTAGGTGAGACCACAACGTTGGGCGGTGATGTCGGATCGGTGGAAATCATCGACAACGGCGAAGATGGGTCGGGCGACGGCGACACCACCGAGTTGGCAGTTGGCGAAGAGGCGGATTTTTCCCGTGCCATGTCTGCCTTGGATGGCGGCGATTTCCGCGCGGCGTCGGATCAGTTTGAGACCTTTGTGCAGACTTATCCCGGCAGCCCGCTGGAAGCGGAGGCGCATTTGCGCCGTGGGCAGGCGCTGGAAGGGTTGGAGGAACACACCCGCGCCGCGCGTGCGTTTTTGGAGGCCTATTCCGGTGGCCCAAATGCCGGCACCGCACCTGAGGCGTTGTTTCGTTTGGGCAAATCATTGGGAGCCTTGGGGCAATCCAACGAGGCCTGTGTAACGCTGAACGAGGTGGCTGTGCGGTATCCGACGTCCGGATTTGTGACGCAAGCACAGGGCGAAATGACCTCATTGCAGTGTTCGTGAGCACACAAAACGCGCCTGAGGACGTAATCGCAGAGGCGCTGGAACGCGCCTTTGGTGGGGCGGTTCCCGAAAGAATTGGCGTGGCCGTAAGTGGCGGCAGCGACAGCATGGCATTGCTGGACCTGTTGCGCCTGTCGGGTGTGGTGGAGATTTGCGTCGCGAGCGTGAACCATGGTTTGCGGGCCGAGGCGGCAGAGGAGCTGGCGTTGGTGGCAGCCTATGCCGCGCAGCACGGACTTTCCCATGACATTCTGGATTGGCACTGGGACGGCACTGGCAATTTGCAGGCCGCCGCTCGGGACGGGCGACGGGCCGCATTGCACGATTGGGCGGTTCGCCGTGGGATTGCGCATGTGGCGTTGGGCCATACGGCGGATGATCAGGCGGAGACGTTTTTGATGCGGCTGGCGCGTGGGTCCGGTGTGGACGGGCTGGCGGGCATGGCAGAGGCGCGGCCGGATGGTGCGGTGACATGGCTGCGGCCGCTGTTGGGTGCAAGGCGGGAGGCCCTGCGGGAGCATTTGCGGGCTACTGGCATTCTCTGGGCAGATGATCCCAGCAACAAAGATACGCGGTTTGATCGCGTGAAGGCGCGGCAGATGATGCAGACGCTGGCGCCGCTCGGGCTGACGGTCGAGCGATTGGTTAAGACTTCGCAGCATATGGCGAGACAGAAAGACGTTCTGGACGGTTTTGCAGAGCTCATCGAGCCCATTGCCGTGGACTACGACGGGCCGGATGTGATGCTGGATCGCGGCGCGTTGTCCGACCAGCCGGAAGCGGTGCGGACCAAGATCATGGCGGATGCCCTCTGTGAAGTGTCGGGGCAGGCGTATCGCCCGCGGTATCGTGCGCTGGTTGGAGCGATGTCTGCGGGCGCGCCAACGGCGTTGCACGGTTGTTTGGTGATGCCGGGTTTGACGCATCTGAGGATCACCCGGGAATTCGCGGCCGTGAAAGATCTACGGTGCGCGATCGACGGTATCTGGGATGGCAGATGGAAACTGATGGCTGGTCCAGGGATCACGCAGGACGGATTGCACATCGCGGCTCTTGGCGGTTCTGGCCTGGCCCTTTGTGAGAATTGGCGAGACCTGGAGATCCCGCGCCAGAGCCTTTTGGCCACGCCCGCTGTCTGGCGGAACGCAGAATTGATTGCCGCCCCGCTGGTGGGATTCGGGGAAGGCTGGTATGCTGAGTTGGTCGATGGGCGGACTGTGTTTGGCTGATTGAGGGCAAACATGCGAAAAACGCATTGAACTGTGCTCTGTGATGTCTATTTAACTCTAATCGCCGTCATGTTAGGAACCGCGGCGGTTTTTACGGGAGATTTGCCTTGGGCAACGCGCGAAATATAGCTTTTTGGGTCATCATCTTTTTGCTGATCCTGGCTTTGTTCAACCTTTTTGACAGCAATGGGTCTGCCATGCAGAGCCGCGATCAGAGTTATTCTGAGTTTGTGGCCGCAGTGGAAGGTGATCAGGTAACGTCGGTGACGCTGGATGGTGAGAAGGCGACGTACTCCACCACCGATGGCACCAGCTATGCAGTGATCATGCCAGCCGATGCCGAAGTGACCAAGCTGTTGATCGACAATAATATTCCTCTGACGGCGAAGAGCCAGGAGACCTCCGGTTTCCAAGCGTTGCTGTTTAGCATGTTGCCGGTTCTGTTGCTTGTGGGTGTGTGGATTTACTTCATGAACCGCATGCAGGGCGGCGGCAAAGGCGGCGCGATGGGCTTTGGTAAATCCAAGGCCAAAATGCTGACCGAGAAGCAAGGTCGCGTGACGTTTGATGATGTTGCGGGCATTGATGAGGCCAAAGAAGAGCTGGAAGAGATCGTGGAATTCCTGCGCAATCCGCAGAAATTCTCGCGCCTTGGCGGCAAGATTCCCAAAGGTGCGTTGCTTGTTGGCCCTCCCGGCACAGGTAAAACGTTGCTGGCGCGCGCAATTGCGGGCGAAGCGGGCGTGCCGTTTTTCACCATCTCCGGTTCCGATTTTGTCGAAATGTTTGTTGGCGTTGGCGCAAGCCGTGTGCGCGACATGTTTGAGCAGGCCAAAAAGAACGCGCCTTGCATCGTGTTCATCGATGAAATCGATGCTGTTGGCCGCTCACGTGGTGCAGGCTATGGCGGTGGCAATGATGAGCGCGAACAGACGCTCAACCAGTTGCTGGTCGAAATGGATGGCTTTGAAGCCAACGAAGGTGTGATCATTTTGGCGGCGACAAACCGCAAAGATGTTCTGGATCCGGCCCTGCTGCGTCCCGGTCGTTTTGACCGCAACGTGACCGTGGGCAACCCCGACATCAAAGGCCGCGAAAAGATTTTGGGCGTTCATGCGCGCAAAACTCCGCTGGGCCCCGATGTGGATCTGCGCATCATCGCACGTGGTACGCCGGGCTTTTCCGGTGCCGATCTGGCGAACCTTGTGAACGAGGCGGCCTTGATGGCTGCGCGTGTGGGGCGTCGGTTTGTGACCATGGAAGACTATGAGCAGGCCAAAGACAAAGTCATGATGGGCGCTGAGCGTCGGTCGATGGTGCTGACCCAGGCCCAGAAAGAAATGACGGCTTACCACGAAGCGGGCCACGCAATTGTCGGCATCACGCTGCCTAAGTGTGATCCGGTTTATAAAGCCACCATCATTCCGCGCGGTGGCGCTTTGGGCATGGTGATGAGCCTGCCCGAGATGGACCGGCTGAATATGTTCAAGGAAGAATGTCATCAGCGCCTGGCTATGGCGATGGCAGGCAAAGCGGCCGAGATCATCAAATATGGTGAAAACGAAGTGTCCAACGGTCCTGCGGGCGACATCCAGCAAGCATCCGGTTTGGCGCGCGCCATGGTGATGCAGTGGGGCATGTCCGACAAAGTTGGGAACATCGACTACCAAGAGGCTGCGGCTGGCTATCAGGGCAGCACGGGTGGTTTCTCGGTGTCGGCGTCGACCAAGGAAATGATCGAGTCCGAAGTGAAGCGTTTGATCGACGAAGGCTATGAGCGGGCTCTTGAGATCATTAAAGACAAGAACGAAGAGTTCGAACGTCTGGCGCAGGGCTTGTTGGAATACGAAACCCTGACGGGCGACGAAATCAAACGTGTGATGAACGGCGAAGCGCCGAGCACAAATGACGACGACGACGACAAGCCGGACGAAGGAAGCGCGCCAAGCGTAACTGCCGTTCCTAAGACCAAACCCCGCAACAAACCTTCGGGTGATGATGGCGGGATGGAGCCGGAACCCACCGGCTAAGCCGAGGGACAGACCCTGAAAAGGGGCTCAAGACTTAACCCCCGGTGCGTGAGGGCGCCTCGGGGGTTTTCTGTTGGCGATTTGATTGCTGACCGCATCCGACATCGACGGGATTATCGCGATGTTTGAGCCGGACGGATTTGTTGTGTCGCCTTTTTTGGGCACCTTGGGGGCCGCGGAGTTTTACCGGAAGCTGGAGCAAGCTTCGAGCGCGAGCAAGCTGACGGTGTTTGATGTGTTGCTCGGGGAGGGGGGCGACTCGGCTGCTGCGCATTTCGAGTATGACTGGACGTTGGCGAGCGGCGACAAGCTTGTGTTTCAGGGCGTGGACTATTTTAAGTTTGGCCCAAATGGCAAGTTTGCCTCGATGTCGATTTTCTATGACACGCATCCGGTGCGGGAAGATGTGGGGGACAAATACGGCTGAGGGGCCGCGCGTAAGTGGTTGCAAGGGCGACGTGCGTTTGGCTTGCGGCCCCGTTCGGATCATTCAAGGATCACGTGTGCTGATACCCTCCGTCACCAAACTTGCGTTGTTTGTGCAGCGTCTCTTGGCTACTCATTCCGGCAAACGCATGTGGAACAGGGAGAGGCACGATGCCCGCACTAAAGGCAACAAAGTTTGAGGCCGAAATCGTCTGGTTGGGCCGCGTGGCGGACAGAGGACAGACTTTGCAGGCACAGAGCGCCCAAGCGCTGCCTCTGGCGTTTGGCGGCGCGGACAATGAGTGCCACGCCGGTGTGACGCGGGCGTCATGCAGCCGCGTGTCGGCGCTTTATGAGACCGGAACAGAAATCTCGAATGTGCGGCAGTTGTCGGTGCTTAGTCAGGAAGAGCTGGATCAGATCGCGGCCAATATGGGGCTGAAGAGCGTCGATCCTGCATGGGTCGGGGCATCGTTGGTGATCAAGGGTATTCCCGATTTCACCCACGTGCCGCCAAACGCGCGATTGCAAGGGCCGGATGGGGCGACCATCACCATCGATATGGAAAACCGGCCCTGCGTTTTCCCCGGTCGTGTGATCGAAGGTGAGCACGAAGGATTTGGCAAGACATTCAAACCGGCGGCAAATGGTTTGCGGGGCGTGACCGCTTGGGTCGAGCGGCCTGGCACGTTGACGCTTGGCGACAAAATGCGGCTGTTTATTCCGGATCAACCGGTTTGGAGCCAGCTTGAGGTAGCACGCGGCCATTAGGGGCCGCGAGTCGCGAAAGAAATGCGCCTAAGGTGACGCTGCGTTTCCAAAAAGAAACCGGCGCTGCCTATGCCGACGCAACAAGCGCCGGAAATGTCGGAAATGCATCTCGCCGTTGGAAATTGGGGCGCTACAAAAGATTGAGAGAGCGCCACCATTTTGTGACAGGGATCCGTCATGAGTTTCAAAACAGACATCGAAATCGCCCGCGAAGCCAAAAAACGCCCGATCCAAGAGATCGGCGCCAAACTTGGCATCAGTAGTGACGACCTGCTGCCTTATGGCCACGACAAGGCCAAGGTGAGCCAAGAGTTCATCAACTCGGTTCAGGGAAAAGAAAACGGCAAGCTGATCCTTGTCACCGCCATCAACCCAACGCCTGCGGGCGAGGGCAAGACCACCACAACCGTGGGTCTGGGCGATGGCCTGAACGCGATTGGCAAAAAGGCCGCGATTTGTATCCGCGAAGCTTCACTTGGGCCAAACTTTGGTATGAAGGGCGGCGCCGCTGGCGGTGGCTATGCGCAAGTTGTGCCGATGGAAGAGATGAACCTGCACTTTACAGGGGATTTTCACGCCATCACCAGCGCGCACAATTTGCTGAGCGCGATGATTGATAACCACATCTATTGGGGCAACGAGCTTGAGATCGACGAGCGTCGTGTCACGTGGCGACGTGTGCTGGATATGAACGACCGCGCGCTGCGCGATACCGTGACGTCGCTCGGCGGTGTGTCCAATGGCTTCCCGCGTCAAACCGGGTTTGACATCACGGTGGCGTCGGAAGTTATGGCGATCCTGTGTCTGGCAAACGATTTGCAGGACTTGCAGAAACGTCTGGGCGACATGATCGTGGCCTATCGCCGTGATCGCAGCCCGATCTATGCGCGTGATATCAAGGCAGATGGCGCGATGACCGTGTTGTTGCGCGATGCGATGCAGCCCAATCTGGTGCAGACCCTGGAAAACAACCCGGCGTTTGTGCATGGCGGTCCGTTTGCCAACATTGCGCATGGCTGTAACTCTGTGATTGCCACCACGACGGCGCTGAAAATTGCCGACTATGTCGTGACAGAAGCTGGTTTCGGGGCCGATCTGGGTGCCGAGAAGTTCATGAACATCAAATGCCGTAAAGCAGGCCTTGCGCCGGATGCGGTTGTGCTGGTCGCGACGATCCGCGCGATGAAAATGAACGGTGGTGTGGCCAAAGCGGATCTGGGTCCGGAAAATGTGGATGCGGTTAAGGAAGGCTGTGCCAACCTTGGGCGTCACATTGGCAACCTGAAACAGTTTGGTGTGCCAGTTGTGGTTGCGATCAACCACTTTGTCACCGACACAGACGCCGAAGTGCAGGCGGTGAAGGATTATGTAGAGAGCGAAGGATCTGAAGCGATCCTGTGTCAGCACTGGGCCAAAGGCTCGGAAGGCACCAAAGAACTGGCGACACGCATTGCCGAGATCGCGGACGCCGGTGTCAGCCAGTTTGCGCCTTTGTACAAAGACGAGATGAGCCTGTTTGAAAAAATCGAGCGGGTGGCAACGTCGATTTATCGCGCCGATGAAGTGCTCGCGGACAAGAAAATCCGTGATCAGCTAAAGACTTGGGAAGATGCCGGATATGGGCATCTGCCGGTCTGCATGGCGAAGACGCAGTATTCTTTCTCGACCGATCCAAATCTGCGTGGCGCCCCAACAGGGCATTCTGTGCCGGTGCGTGAAGTGCGGCTGAGTGCGGGGGCAGGCTTTGTCGTGGTGATCTGCGGAGAGATCATGACGATGCCGGGTCTGCCGCGCCATCCGGCTGCGGAAACCATTGGCATCAATGGCGAAGGACTGGTTGAAGGTCTGTTCTAAGAGCATGTACCGATGCCTGCAGTGCGCAGGCATCGGGTTTTTGCACTTAGGCGGTTTTTGAGGACACACAAGATGGGCACGGGGGTTGATTTCACCGGCCCGATCGCGGACACCCGCGATGAATTGACCAGCGAGGACATGACATGACGGCGACAATCATCGACGGAAAAGCCTTTGCGGCCACAGTGCGGGAAAAAGTTGCCGGCCACGTGGCGCGTCTGGAAGAAGAAAACGGCATCACACCCGGACTGGCGGTGGTTCTGGTAGGCGAAGATCCTGCGAGCCAGGTCTATGTGCGCTCAAAGGGCAAGCAGACCGTCGAAGTGGGCATGAACAGCTATGAGCACAAGCTGGAAATCGACACCGCCGAAGCGGACTTGCTGGCGCTGATTGATCAGCTCAACAATGATCCCGCAGTGCATGGCATTCTGGTGCAATTGCCGTTGCCGGGTCATCTGAACGAGGACTTGGTGATTAACGCGATTGATCCCGCCAAGGACGTGGATGGGTTTCACATTTCCAACGTTGGGCTGCTGGGCACGGGCCAGAAATCCATGGTGCCGTGTACGCCGCTTGGGTGCTTGATGATGTTGCGTGAACATCACGGGTCTCTGTCAGGTCTGGATGCCGTGGTGGTTGGCCGGTCAAACATTGTCGGCAAGCCAATGGCGCAGCTGCTGCTGGGTGACAGTTGCACCGTGACGATTGCGCATTCGCGCACCAAGGACCTGCCGGATGTGGTGCGGCGCGCTGACATCGTTGTCGCCGCTGTGGGCCGGCCTGAGATGGTGCCGGGGGACTGGATCAAAGAGGGTGCAACGGTGATCGACGTGGGCATTAACCGCATTGACGCGCCGGAACGTGGCGAGGGCAAAACCCGTCTTGTGGGTGACGTACACTTTGAAAGCGCGGCGGCCGTGGCGGGCGCGATCACACCTGTGCCGGGTGGCGTGGGGCCGATGACCATTGCATGTCTTCTGGCCAATACCGTGACGGCCTGCTGTCGTGCCAACGGGCTGGCTGAGCCGGAAGGCCTTACTGCATAAGTGGCAGATTTGTTAATGGGTTAAAGGGCGGTCCTGATGTGGCCGTCCTTTTGCTTTTACCGAGCACTACTTCGGCAGAACCGGCACCATGGTGCCTGTCATCAGCGCAACTTGCGTTCGTGTGTCGCCTGAGATGGCAAATACTTCGGCTTGTACAATGACCAGCCGGCGTCCCGGTTTGATGACTTTTCCAACGGCTTCAAGGTGGTCGCCTTGGGCTGGCGCCAAGAGGTGAATCTTCATCTCGCTGGTGAGAACTTCGGCTTCTAACGGCATGACGGACAAGGCAGAATAGCCCGCAGCGCTGTCGCCCAAACCAAAAGTCAGCGCCGCGTGAGCGAACCCGTGCTGCTGCTTGCATCCTTCAAGGATCGGAGCGCGGAGGGTGACAAGACCGGCCGCGATCTCGTCGATCTGAGCACCAAAGGTCGTCATCATCGACTGTTTCGCGAAGCTGTCGTGCAGTTTTTCCGAGATGTTTTCAGGAAGTGTCATAGGCGTCACCCGTGTCTTGCAGCGTGCTTAATCAGAGCCGCAAAGAAAGCACCGCGTCAATGGGGGCTGCAGCGCTGATTGGCTTTTTTGTTTTTGATTAGGACGTTGGCCCCAGAGGTTAACGTGGCATTGGGACCAAACGAGGTGTTTGCCCTGTGATGATTGCCGCAGCCTCGGGCCGCATCAGAGTATCGAGTACATCCTCTGAGCTGCGCAGGCCACCGGTGTAGGTGCCGTAGGCCGGCATGATCACGCGGTCGCTGTCAATCAGAAAGGCAGGTCGGGTGATGCTGCGCAGTCGCGTTTGCACACGAACTTTGGGGTGGTAATGCCCAGATATTTCGCCACTTTTTCCGGTTTCTGCAATGTGGCGAAACACCAGTGGAGGCAGGGGCAATTCCGCCAGATGGGTGCCGCCAAGATCCACGGGACCGGGATCATGGTTGCCTTCAATCCAGACCCAACGACGTCCAGCTTGTAGGCGGTTGATCCACAGGCGGTCAGCTTCGGGCAATGTGCGGGCTGCTTCGACGTCATCAAAGCTGTCGCCGAGGCAAATCACAGTCGCAGCGCCTGTTGTCGCGAGGTCGTTTTCCAGCCGTATCAGCGTGTCCCGGGTCTCGTACGGAGGTAAAGAAGGGCCGCCACGGCGCAGAATTCGTTCGGTTTTTCCCAAGTGCAAGTCAGAGACAACCAGCAGCCTTTGGTCCGCCCACCAAAGCGCGCCGGAGCCCAGTGCGGTGAGGCCTGCGCCCGCCAGAGAGAAGTCTAGACCGTTCATGGTACGTTCCTATCTCGTCGACCCGCATCAAGCAAGTTTCGGACTCAAATTCTTGCACAATTCTAACAAAATTTGATGAAAATATCTCGTTAGAAGCAATTGGTCAGGTTATTTCCCGATATTGAACAGGCCGCTGTCTTTCATTAGGGCTTCGGTCTCCTCCGCCAGCAGGCGTTCCTCGGCGCTGCCGCTTTGAACCGGGACTTTGCCGACTTCGAGGAAGAGCGGCGCGGAGAGTGGGGTTACATGTGTTGTACGGCTGTGGTCAATTCGGCCTTCGATGCGGGTCAGCATGTCCTCGATGCGGGCAAAATCCACCAGGCCACGGAGGGCCTCTTCACGCGTGACTTGCATCAAAAGGTGGTCAGGATCGTATTTCGACAATGTGTCGTAAAGAATGTCGGAGCTGAAGGTGGCTTGCCGTCCGGATTTACGGGTCCCCGGCGTGTTGCGCTCAATCAATCCGGCGATGGTGGCCGCGCCGCGAAAGGTACGTTTCATCAGCGCATTGCCAGCCAGCCAGCCATCAAGTCCGTCTCGCAAGGCATTGAGGTCAAATAGAGACTCGACGTCCGAGACTTGATCCAACCCCCAGATCAGGGTGGCGTAGTCAGTGGAGACAAACCCCATTGGCGCAAGGTCGCGGTCTTCCATGCGCTTGGTCAGCAGCAGTCCCAAGGTCTGTTGCGCGTTGCGGCCTGCAAAGCCGTAGACCACCATGTTTTCCCGCCCATCTTGGGGGAACGTTTCGACCAGCAAGCGACCGGGTTCCGGGAGACGGGACATGTCACGTTGCAAACGCAGCCAGTCTGCGGTGTGGGCAGGCAACTCGGGCCAATCGTCTTGTTGCAAATACCTGAGGGTGCGTTGGCTGAGCTGGGTGGAGGTTGAGAATTTAGTACCGGAAAACACAGCGATACGCGGCTTTCTTGCAGCGTTGCGTGAGACCTCGACCGTCATTTCGCGCAAGCCTTCGTAGCGTACGATCCGTCCGCCGATCAAAAAAGTGTCTCCGGGTGAAAGAGACGCGGCGAAGGCTTCTTCGACCTCACCCAAGGCTTTGCCGCCGCGATTGCGTTTGAGGCGGACTTTGAGAGTGTCGCTGTCTTGGATAGTGCCGGCGTTCATGCGGATGCGGGCGGCTGCGCGGGGATCACGCAGATGCCAGAGGCCGTCACGTTCCTGAAGGCGCTGCCAGCGGTCGTAGGCGCGAAATGCATAACCGCCCGTGGCGCAGAATTCGAGGCAGGCGTCAAATTCGGTGCGGGAGAGATCTGCAAAGGCGCCAGCGGAGGTCATTTCCGTGAAAAGGTCATCGGCCTTGAAAGGCGCTGAGGCGGCGGCGAGCAGGATGTGTTGACACAAAACATCTTGCGGACCGCGTCCGCGCGGATCGCCATCAAGATCATTCTCACGCACAGCTTGCAGCGCGGTGACGCATTCCACGACTTCCCAGCGGTTTGCGGGCACGAGAATCGCCTTTGAGGGCGCGTTGTAGCGGTGATTGGCGCGACCGATACGTTGCACAAGTCTTTTGACGTTTTTTGGCGCACCGACCTGGATCACAAGGTCAACATCGCCCCAATCGATCCCGAGGTCGAGACTGCCGGTGCAAACGATGGCACGCAGATCGCCGCGTACCATTGCGGCTTCGACCCGCTCGCGTTGGGTGCGGTCCAAACTGCCGTGGTGGATGCCGATGGGCAGACTTTCGTCATTGGCGAGCCACAAGTTGTGAAAGAAAATTTCCGCCTGCGCGCGGGTGTTGTGAAAAATGAGTGTCGTCTTGTGTCGTTTGACCTGTTCCAGCACGGCCGGGATCGCATAAGCCGCGCCGCCACCGGACCAAGGCGGGGCGTCTTCGGTCTGCAGCATCGCAATGTCGGGCGCAGGGCCGGGATCGGCGGTAACGATGGCGCAGGGATCGGGATGGCGGGCAAGCAGGCTGGCGATGTCGTCGGGGCGGTCAACGGTGGCCGAAAGGCCCACACGGCGCAATTCAGGGCAAAGAGTTTGCAGGCGGGCGAGAGCAAGGAAGAGCTGGTCACCACGTTTGGACTCGGCCAACGCATGAATTTCGTCGACGATCACCCGCTTGAGCCCAGCAAAAATCCGCGGTGCGTCCTCGTAAGACGTCAGCAGGGCGAGGCTTTCGGGAGTGGTCAGCAGGATGTGCGGCGGATCAGCGCGCTGACGTTTCTTGACGGTGTTCGACGTGTCGCCGGTGCGGTCCTCGATACGGATCGGCAGGCCAATGTCGTCCACCGGTGTACGCAAGTTGCGTTTGATGTCAGCGGCAAGCGCCTTGAGCGGGGAAACATAAAGTGTGTGCAGGCCCTCGTGGTTTCCGTCAGCCAACTCGGCCAGAGTGGGCAAGAAACCGGCCATAGTTTTGCCGCCGCCGGTGGGGGCAATCAGCAATGTGCAGGGGTCATGCGCGCGCGCGAGCATGTCGCGTTGATGGGGGTGAATGTCCCAGCCGCGCGCGGAGAACCAGCCTTCGATCTTGGCAGGCAGCTTGGGCGGTGTCACTTGGTTTGTGGGCCGCAAAAGAGATTATAAAGCAACGAGATAACCTGTGACGTGTTGTCGTCCGCAAGGGTGTAGTAGACCGTTTTGCCGTCGCGCCGCGTCGTGACAAGACCCTCGTCGCGCAGGCGGGCGAGCATCTGGCTGACTGCGGCTTGGCGCAAGTCCAAAATCTCTTCGAGTTCGCCAACGGATTTCTCACCTGAGCCAAGGTGGCACAAGATCATCAAACGGCCTTCGTGGGCCAGCGTTTTAAGGTACGCGGCCGCGGCTTCGGCGTTTTTCGCCATCTCGGACGGGGGTGGGGCGATTGGTTTTTGAAGGGTCTCGGTCATCACGTCTGCTCTCTTGCTTGGTAGAGATATAACACTGCTAAACGCGGTTTTCGAGACGTCTCAAGTTTTTGGTGGTGCGCCGCCCTCAAAACTATTGCCGTTGACGTAATCGCAGGGTGCGTCCTGCATCTGAAGGTGCAGGCCGGTGTCGGTGTAGGGATGCGCGCGGGCGAGGGCTTCGTCGACCTCAATACCGAGTCCTGGGGCTGTTGGCGGTGTCACAAAGCCGTCCTCGACTGTGATGGCAGACTGGATGAGGTCGTTGTGGAACGGCGTTTCGATGGTTTCAATCATCAAGAGGTTTGGAATCGAAGCGGCGAGATGGATGTTCGCAGCCCATTCAACCGGTCCGGCATAAAGATGCGGCGCCATTTGCGCGTTAAAGCATTCGGCAATCGCGGCGACTTTCTTCATTTCCCAGATGCCGCCAGCGCGTCCCAGAGCCGGTTGCAGGATTTCGGCGGCGCCGGCGCGAAGGACAGCCGCGAATTCGGCTTTTGTTGTCATGCGCTCACCCGTCGCGACGGGAATGCGCACGTTGCGTGCAACGCGCGCCATGTCGTCGATGTTGTCAGGCGGCGTAGGTTCTTCGAACCAAAGCGGAGAATAGGGTTCAAGCGCCTGACCCAAGCGGATGGCGCCTGCGGTGTTGAACTGACCGTGGGTGCCGAATAGGAGGTCGGCCTTATCACCGACCGCTTCGCGGATGGCTTTGCAAAAGGCGACGGACATGGTGATATCAGACATCGCAGGCATGTGGCCGCCACGCATGGTGTAAGGACCGGCGGGGTCGAATTTCACGGCTGTATACCCTTTGTCGACCATCGCGGCGGCTGTCTCGCCAGCCAGTTCCGGAGAGGTCCAGAAGTCTGAGACGTTATGGTGTTCAAGAGGATAGAGGTACGTGTAAGCGCGCAGACGTTCGTTCATCAAGCCGCCAAGCAGCGCATAGACGGGGCGGTCGCGGTCTTTGCCGACGGCGTCCCAGCAGGCGATTTCGAGACCGGAGAATGCGCCCATGACTGTCAGGTCTGGGCGTTGGGTGAAGCCGGATGAATAGGTGCGACGGAAGAGGCGTTCGACGTTTTCCGGGTTTTCACCGAGGAAGTAGCGCTCAAAAACGTCGCGGATCACATGGGTCATGGCGTCGGGGCCGACAGAAGACGCGTAGCATTCCCCCCAACCGACGATGCCTGTGTCGGTGGTCAGTTTGACCAAAATCCAGTACCGACCACCCCAGCCCGGGGCGGGCGGGGCGGTGACGATGACGTCGAGATCGGTGAGTTTCATGGATTAAGTCTCCTGCGCTTCGTCAAAGGCAATCAGTTCGCGGTCAATTTCGGCCACAACAGCCTCGGTGCCATAAAAGGTCATTTCGGGCGCGGCGGGCGCGTCCATAAAGGCTTCGATGTCGATGGTGGTCATGTCGCCGTCAAACGCGCCTTCGATGGTCCAGCGACGGGTTTCGTCAAGCGCTATGTCGGAAAGCTGATCCGCGATCATGCCTGCCGTGTTGATTGGCAGGCCAAAGCGCGGGTTGTTCATGAGGCGGGTTAGAAACGGCGCGACCTCGATTGCGCTAAAGGTCATGCCGGTTTCAGAAGTGATGGGCGGTGCCTTGGGATCTGTTGGCTTAAAAAGATCGGCCACGAATTTCAGCATTGGCACCGCTTTCTTTGTTTGGGTTAGTTGCGATCAAACAAGATCACGTTGCGTTTGGCGCTGCCGGTTTTGGTATCGGCAATGGCTTCGTTGATCTGATCCAGCGTCCAGCGACCGGAGATCAACTCATCGAGCTTTAGGCGGCCTTGTTTGTAAAGGTCGACCATCCAAGGGATATCGCGTTTGATCACAACGTCGCCCATTTTGGATCCCTGCATGCCTTGGCCGATGGCCGCGAGAACCACTGGTTCATAGGTGGATTTCGCACCGGAATGCGGCATGCCGACCATGATGACCTTGCCGCCCGGCGCGAGGTAGCGGGGGGCTTCGTCATATGCCGGAATTGCGCCGACGGTGACGATCACCGCATCAGCCCCACGGCCCATGGCGCGCATGGCTTTGACGAATGGTTTTTTTTCGGTGGCGAGAACGCCGTCCGTCGCCCCAAATTCCTTGGCGATTTCAAGCTTTTCCTCGCTCATGTCGACGGCGACGATGCGGCGCGCACCTGCGATGCGCGCACCTTGGATGGCGTTGAGGCCAACGCCGCCGGCGCCGATCACCACGACGTCCTGACCTGCGCGGATCTGGGCGGCGTTCACAACCGCGCCAACGCCGGTGATCACGCCACAGGCAATCAGGCTGGCAGCTTCTTTGGGGATGTCGTCGGAAATTTTCACCACTTGTGATTGGTCAACCACAACTTTTTCGGCAAAGGCACCGCAGGCCATAGCCTGATGCAGTTTACCGCCATCGGTAGTCGTCAGGGGGCCTTTGTCGCCGTCGTACGGCGTGGAGCAAATCACCGGTTTGCCCTCGGAGCAGGTCGGGCAGGCGCCACAGGCGCGGATCAAGGTCACGACAACGGCGTCGCCTTCGGCAAGACCGGTCACACCGCCACCAACACCGGAGATGCGGCCCGCTGCCTCGTGACCGTAGACCGCGGGCAGGCTACCCCCCCAGCCACCTTCGGCAAATGAGATGTCGGAATGGCATATCGCCACCGCATCAAGTGTGACTTCGATCTCGCCCATTTGGGGCGCGCGCAAAGTGACGTCTTCGACGACGAGTGGTTGGCCAAATTCGTGGCACACGGCGGCTTTGATGGTGGTCATATGAACCTCTTTTGTCCTGTCGGAACTCAGTTTGGATCACGTTAACGAACTGCGCGCGCCAATCCAGACACCAAGCGTCGTTTTTTTGCTATTTGCCGCCACGTGAGTTTTGAAACACCACGATTGAAAAAACCATCAGCAGGGCGGCGAGTATGAAAGGTGCGCCAGGCAGGTAGAGAATCGCGTGGTCAGAGGAGAAATAGGCAAAAGTTTGCGTCATGACCAAAGGTGCGAGGATATGCGCAAGCGAGGTGAGCGAAGAGGAGATGCCCTGTAGCTCGCCTTGGGAATCGTCAGGCACGCGGCGGGACATGATGCCTTGCAGTGCAGGCAGGCCGACGGTGGACAGCGCCGCAATCGGAATCCCGATAAAGAGCAGCAGGCCCGTATCGATAATGCCCAGATACACCAGCGCGACCACTTCCAGCGCGAGGCCGACAACCACCGTGCGGCGGTTCCCCATCCATTTCACGGTGGGGCCGATGAGCGTCGCCTGCACAATGGCGTAGCAGAGCCCGTAGGCGGTCAGCGAGAGGCCGATCATGCCTTCGCCCCAGCCGAAACGCTCGATGATGAAATAGGGCCAGATCGCCGGATAGACGGCGGCGGCGATCTGATAAAGGAAGAACACCACCAGAAGTTTGCTCATGGATGGCAGGCGGCCAAGCGCTTCTAGTGCGCCAAGGGGGTTGGCTCGGCGCCATTCAAAGGCGCGGCGGTTGGCCTCGGTCACTGTTTCTTTCAGCACAAACCAACCCAATAGCGCGTTGCCGCCCGCAAGTATGGCTGCGGCCCAGAACGGCGCACGGGTGCCAAACTGCGCCAGCAGACCGCCCAGAGCGGGGCCAAGTACAAAGCCGATGCCGATGCCTGCGCCGATGAGACCAAAGGCTTTGGCCTTGTCTTCTGGTTTTGAGATGTCGGCCATATAGGCGAGGGCGGTTGCGTAGGTGGCCGCCGTGATGCCAGCGATGATGCGCCCGACAACCAAGAGCCACATCGAGTTGGCCAGTGCCATGATGACGTAATCCGCCGACATAACGGCCAGTGAAACCAGCAGCACTTTGCGTCGCCCGTAGCGGTCGGAAAGGTTGCCCAGAAGCGGGCCGCAGAGGAACTGCATCACCGCGAACACTGTGGCGAGGATGCCACCCCAGATCGCGGCGTCTGCCAGATCGCCGCCCATGACCTCGCCAATAAGGTAGGGCATGACCGGAATGATCAATCCAATGCCCATCGCGTCGATGGTGACGGTGGCCAGAATGACCAGAATTGGCAGGCGGTTTGTCATCTCGGGTTCCGTGTCGCGTCTCGCGTCTGTTTGCGCGCGCTACAGGAATACATGGGTGGAAATGAAATAAATGGAAAGTGCGGAGAACCCTATTTTTTGAAAGATTTCAAAACGCGGCTTAGCGGGTGAGGATTTGATCCAGCTGCGCGGCAAGCCCTTTTGGGTCGGCCAGAAATGGCGAGTGGCTGGTGGGCATGTCTAAAACATCCTCGCGCGGCCAGCCCTCGGTCATGGTGCGTTGAAATTCCGGTGGGATCGTCTGGTCATCGGTGCAACGGATGTAGGATTTGGGTACCTGTGCGAAACCATTGCCCAGTGAAATCGGGGTCTCCTGCGGCAGGATTGGCTGCGGGCACAGGTGCGTATTTGCGAAATCTTCGGTGCCAGCCGGCGTGTCGTGATAAAACACGCGGCGGGTTTTGGCGGGATCAATGGTGTAGCTGAGGCCATCGTCTGATTTGATGACAGCATCCAAAATCGGTTGGCGCGGTGCGGCGCGGCGCATGTCGGCCAGCGAATACCCATCCCACGGCGCATAGGCACAGAGAAAGATCAGGCGGGAAATCTGGCCGGGCGCAAGGTCTGCCGCGCGCGAGATCGGAAAGCCGGCCCAGCTGTGACCAACAACAACGGTGTCTTTGCCGAGCGCGTCTGCGACGGCTTGGCCGCATGTATCGAGCGTGACGTCTGCGATTGGCGTCGGATCCGCGCCGTGGCTGGGAAGGTCGATAGCACGGGCGCTGTGGCCAAGATCGGCGAGCGCCGGGATCAGGTCGCGCCAGCACCATGCGCCGTGGCAGGAGCCGTGCACCAAAAGAATGTCAGACATGGGCGGTGTCCTTGAGGAAAGTGTTGATAAGTGTGGCATAGGCCTCGGGCTTTTCGGCGCAGGGCAGGTGGCCCGTGCGGCGCATCAATTCCATGTGTGCGCCCGGGATCAGCGCGACGGTTTCGCGCACCAGATCGGGCGGCGTGGCGCCGTCCTCGGATCCGGCGATGCCCAGTGTGGACAGGCGCAGGCCGGAGGTAGGCGTGTAGAAATCAGTGCCTTTGATCGCGGCACAACAGCCCATGTAGCCCTCGGGCGGGGTGTTTTCGAACATGGCTTTCCAATGGGCCAATTCAGGGCGGATCAGGAAATCACGGCTGAACCAGCGCTGCATTGTAGCGTCTGACAAGGCAGTGAGGCCGTCTTTGCGCACCTGTTCGATGCGGTCGTCCCAGAGTTTGGGGGATCCGATTTTGGCGGCTGTGTTGGACAGCACCATGGCGCGCACCTGATCGAGGCGTTTGACGGCCAAACCCTGCGCAACCATGCCACCAATCGACAGACCGACGACCATGGCGTCCTTGATTTTGAGATGGTCCAGCAAGGCCTCCGCATCTTTGACAAGCGTCCCCATGGAATAGGGTGCGGGAGGCACGTCGGTCTGGCCGTGGCCGCGCATGTCATAGCGGATGATCCGCAGGCCGTTTGTCAGGTGCGGCAGGATCGGGTCCCACAAGCCCATTGTGGTGCCGAGCGAATTGACAAAAAGGACTGGCGCACCGGAAGGGTCGCCGTCTTCGCGGTAGTGCACGGAAATCCCGTTGAGATTGGCGAGGGGCATCAGGCGTCCTTTAGGCGGATATGGGCCATGATCTGTCCGTGATCAGAGGCAAGTTTGTTATAGGGCGCTTCGGCGTGGCTTCCGTCGGTGAGGTGGTCGTTGAGGACCGAGAAATATTCCATCTCACCAATGGCTTGCAGGCTGTCGGGCTGGAAGTGGCGTGACAGATAGATCTGGTCGATGCTTTCGTAGACGCCGCCGAAGGCCGTTGTGTAGACCATGTCACGCATGGATTTGCGCACAAACAGCGATTCCGCCGAGGTCAGACGGACCTTGTTGACCGCGTCCTGAATGATGTCGTTTTCTTCGCGGCTATACCTGTCGGCGCCGTGTTTGGCATCATGGCGCAGCATCCACGAATAGTTGCGGAACGGCACCTCGCCGGAAATGATTTCGGAGCTGACCGCGTGTTCGCCGTCGTTGAAGTCGCCCATGACCATGACGGGGTGGCCTGCCTCCAACTCTTCTACGATGGCGCGGCGCAGCACCCATGCCTCGGCCATGCGGCGCAAAGCGGCGCGCATTGCGCCCATTGCGCGACCAACAGGGTCGTAGTTGGTGAGGTCTGCCTCGGGTGCGTGGTCTGCACCATCGGGGCGCGGGAATTCACCAAGTTTGGATTTCAGATGGCAGTTGAAAACGGTGATCGTGGTCGTGTCGCTGACTGGAATGCGCGCCTTGAGGATCGGGCGAGAGAGGCGGGACACGCGATAATGGCCGCCGTCTTCGCCAGTGAGTTCGCGGAACGGGATGTCCAGAGGCTCTGGCAGGTTCTGGATGATCTCGGGTGTGCCGGCAAACCCAAAGCGCGAAAGGATCGCGACGCCGGGGCGGCGGTTGCCGGGGGTGCCGGTGTCATTGGTGTTGGGAGCCACAAAAAGGCCGCCGGTGCCATATGGCGTGTAGCCGAGTTTGCGAAAGATCGCTTTGCGATGGTAACGCTTTGATGTGTCAGGGATCACGGCGTCGTTTGACGCCTCGCCAATGCGGTCAGCTTCGGCAATCACATCGCGCAGGGCGCCTTCTTCGAAGATTTCCTGAAAGCCAACGATGTCGGCGTCCATCGAGAACAGTTGGCTTGCGGTCCAGTCTTCCTTCCAAGCGTATTCCTCGGGCGTGTAGGATTGGAAGGTGTAGTATTCCTGATCTGGCCCGATGAGGTTTTTGACGTTGAAAGAGGCGATTGTGAAACGGGTCATGTCACTGTCCTATTGGAGCTGTCGTGAAGTCAGTCAAAGCGGGTGATGGCATTGGCAAAAACGTCGGCATCGACGTTGCCGCCAGTACAGACAGCGACAACTGCGTCGCCTTCGATCTGATCGCCGTGAAAGAGCGCGGCGGCGAGGGCCACGGCACCACCCGGTTCGATCACGATTTTGAGGCGCTTGAAGGCAAGGGCCATCGCCCGCAATGCATCGTCTTCGCTGACCACCATGCCGGGGCCGCAGAGGCGCGACAGGATCGGGAAGGTTATGTCGCCCGGTTTCGGCGTGATGATGGCATCGCAGAGAGATCCGGATTGCGTCAAGTTGGACTGGATTGTGCCAGACGCGAGTGAGCGGGCGACGTCGTCAAAGCCTTCAGGCTCAACCGGACGGGCCCGCATGGCGGGGGCTTCGGCCTCTAGCGCCAGCGCGATGCCGGATGTCAGTCCGCCACCGCCGCAACAGGCCAGAACGTCGCCGGATGTCACGCCCAACTCGGCGGTTTGTTCCGCGATCTCAAGACCGGTGGTGCCTTGACCGGCGATCACCTGCGGCTCGTCATAGGGACGGATCAATGTCAGGTTGCGGTCTTCTGCGATTTTGCCACCGACCGCTTCGCGGTTTTCGCCGCCCGCGCGATCATATAGCAGCACCTCGGCGCCCAAAGCGCGGGTGTTGTCGATTTTCAATTTGGGTGCGTCCTGCGGCATCACGATCACCGCCGGAGCGCCGTGCTGTGCTGCTGCCAAGGCCACGCCTTGGGCATGGTTGCCCGATGAATAGGCGATGACGCCGCGTTTGCGGGTTGCTTCGTCAAGAGCGGACACTGCCGACCAGCCTCCGCGGAATTTAAAGGATCCGGTGTGCTGCAAGCATTCAGGTTTGATCAACACACGGCGGCCAGCAATGTCGTCCAGAAACGGAGAAGTTAGCATTGGCGTGCGGCGGGCGTGGCCCATGAGGCGGTCAGCGGCGGCGCGGATCATGTCGATATTCATGAGCGTTTCCAATCAAGTGAGCTGTTGGGTCCAATCGTTTAGAACTTTGACGGCCTCTGGTTCATCCAGAAAAGGGACATGGCCGCGATTGGCGATTTCGACGGCCAGCATAGGTTGACGCTTTTGCATTTCTGCAAAGGTTTCTTGAGAAAGGATATCGGAGTTGGCCCCACGGATCACCGCGAGCGGCAGGCCCTTGAGGGCATCCAGCAGCGGCCAAAGATCCGGCTGGGGACCACGGGGATCGAATTGGGACAGCACTGCGTTGCGCAATTTGGGGTCGTAATTGATCGTCAGCCCGTCAGGCGTTTGGATGAAGTGTTTCTCAACCTCTTCGCGCCAGCGGCTGGCAGGCACACCATCAAATCCGGGCACCCGCTCTGCAAAGGCGGCGGCGGCCGCGTCATGGGTTTTCCAGATCGGATTTCGGCCGATAAACACCAGAATGATTTCCAGCCCGCTGGTTTCGATTTTTGGCCCCACGTCGTTAAAACAAACTCCGGTAAGTCGGTCGCGCGCGGTGTCGGCCAAGTGAAGGGCAAGCAGTCCGCCGCGTGAGGTGCCAAGGATGGCGGCCTTTTCAAGTTCGAGATGGTCGAGAAGTTCGAGCGCGTCTTGTGCTTCGCGGTCGATGGAGTAGGTCGTGAAATCCTCCGCCCATTCCGATTTGCCGCGCCCACGATAGTCCATCCGGATCACGCGCGCATCGCGAAGGGCGGGCAGGGCGTAGTCGAAATCCGTGCTGTTGCGGGTCAGGCCGGCAAGGCAGAGCACCGCAGGACCATTGCCACCGGTGTCGTCATAGTAAATCGAAAGGCCGTCGGAAGTTGTGAATGTGGGCATGGGTTCACTTTGCGTGGTCGGGAATAGACGTCAGGTCGGACAGCACAACTGCGGGTGTCCAAGGCATGCGGTCCACCGGTTCGTTGGCGCGGTTGACCCAAGCGGTTTTAAAGCCATAGCCGGTCGCACAGGCGGCGTCCCATCCGTTTGACGACACAAAAAGCACTTCGTCGCGGGCACAGCCAAAGCGTTTGGTGACAAGTTCGTAAACCACATCGGCAGGTTTGAAGATGCCAACGCTTTCGACGCTTAGCACATCATCCAGAAATTCCTGCACGCCCGCGCTTTGAACGGCGCCATTGAGCATGTCGGGCGAGCCATTGGACAGAATCGCGGTGTTCATGCCGCGGGCTTTGAGATCGGCCAGCATTTGCGGCACCTCAGGATAGGCTGTCAGTTCCCAGTAAAGCGCGAGAAGGCGTTCGCGCAGCTCGACGTCCCCATCCAGGCCCGAGGCCTCGAGGGCCCAGTCCAGACCGTTTTGCGTGACCTCCCAAAAATCGGTGTGCGCATTGGCGACCGCGCGGAGCCACGTGTATTGCAGCTGTTTCAGACGCCAGTCATTGGCAACTTTGGTCCAGTGTTTGGCAAAGGCGTCGCGCCCCGGCTCTGACGCGGCTTCGCGTGCGGCGGCGGCGACGTCAAAGAGTGTGCCGTAGGCATCGAAAATGCAGGTGGTGATGGCCATGTGATCCTCCCAGTTGGGTGCAGAGTGGCAGGTTTCAGGTGGGTCGAAAAGGGTCGTTTGCCATTTGGCAGCTACGACTTTAGGGTGCGGCCTTTATGAGCCCCGGATGGGGTGGGTATATTCAGAGATGGGACAGGCCATGACAGCCGCAAAATCGGGCGACACGGTTCGCATTCACTACACAGGCACCCTGAGCGACGGGTCGGTTTTTGACAGCTCCGAAGGGCGCGATCCGCTTGAGTTTACACTGGGCTCGGGTCAGGTGATCCCCGGGTTTGACAATGCTGTGGACGGCATGAGCGTCGGCGACAAAAAGGTTGCTGAGATTCCGGCGGATCAAGCATACGGTCCACGTCAGGACGACGCCATGCAGGACGTGCCGCGCGAACAGATCCCAGCCGAAATTCCGCTTGAAGTTGGTTTGCAGCTGCAGATGCAGGCGCCCACGGGTCAGGTTGTGCCGGTCACTGTGGTTGAGATCACGGACGAGACTGTCAAGCTGGATGCAAACCACATGCTGGCTGGCAAGGATCTGACGTTTGCGATTGAGCTGGTGTCGATCAACTGATCTGAGTGCACAGCCGAGTTTGAAAGCCCGCCCGTAGTTTGGCGGGCTTTTTCTTTGCGCGCGCGGCCGTTAGCCTTACTGCAAAGGGAGGCGTACGATGGACATTGTGACACGGCTCGGCCTGAAGTGGCCAATTTTTCAAGCACCTATGGCGGGGGTATCAACGCCCGAGATGGCAGCGGCGGTAAGCAACGCCGGTGGATTGGGCGCGCTGGGCCTTGGCGCTGCGGGCGTCGCCGGTGCGCGCGACATGCTACGGGCAACCCGTGCGCTGACAGACAAGCCTGTGAATGCCAATGTGTTTTGTCATGCGCCCGCGACGCGGGATGCCGCCAAAGAAGCCGCGTGGATCGACGCGCTGCGCCCTACATTTGCGCAATTTGGTGCAGAGCCGCCTGATGAATTGGACGAAATCTATCGCTCTTTTGTGCAGGATCGCGCGATGATGGATATGCTTGTCCAAGAGCGTCCGGGAGTGGTGAGTTTGCATTTTGGATTGCCGGATGCGGGTTGGATCACGGAGCTGCAATCCGCAGGCAACTTGGTATTTGCCAGCGCCACATCTGTGGCGGAGGGCAGGGCCTGCGTTGCGGCGGGTGTTGACGCGGTTGTGGCGCAGGGGATCGAAGCGGGCGGGCATCGCGGAATGTTTGACCCGGCTGCCGCGGATGCGCAGTTGTCGACGCTGGCCTTGGTGGCAGACTTGCAAGCCGCGCTGGACGTGCCGGTGGTCGCAACCGGCGGGCTGATGGACGGCAAGGATGTGGAACGGGCTTTGGCATCAGGGGCGGTGGCGGCTCAGCTGGGAACAGCGTTCATTGATGCGGATGAGACAGCGGCGGATGAGGCATACAGAGACGCTTTGCGTGCACCTGCCGACCAGCCAACCGTCATGACCCGCGCGATTTCTGGTCGCGCCGCTCGGTGTTTGAGCAATCGTTTTGTTGCTCTGGGCGCGGCGTTGGGCCCGGAAAATGCGCCGGAATATCCGGTGGCGTATGACGTGGGCAAAGCCCTAAATGCGGCGGCCAAGGCCGTGGGTGAAACCGGGTATGGTGCGCAATGGGCTGGCATCGGTGCGACACGGGCTCGTACGGGGTCGGCCGGCCAAATTCTGAAAAAGATCGGAGCGGAGTTCGACGCGGCACAATCTGGTGGAGCGCCCTGACGGGCGCCCATGTTTTGCACTGCGTGCGGGTATGGGTATTTCGGCCAGAAAGAAGACGGGGCCGTCTGAATCTTAATGGCCGAAAATATCCCGGGGTAGGACCAGCTTTGCTGGGCCAGGGGCAGCGCCCCCTTTGCCGCGCAAAGCGCGGCTTGGCCCAACCGGCGTGGCCGGGCAGCGGCGCACCGAAACTGGGCGCGCCTCTTAGCGTCAGAGGTTTTCCGGCTGTGGCATGCCCAGCACGTGATATCCGCCGTCAACCCGCAGGATTTCTCCTGTGGTGCAGGCACCCGCATCGGATGCCAGATAAACCGCTGTACCGCCAACGGCTTCCAGTGTGGCATTGACGCGCAGTGGCGCGTTTTGCTCGGTTTGGCGGAAGGTCTTACGCGCACCACCAATCACGGCTCCGGCCAATGTTTTCATCGGGCCGGGAGAGATTGCGTTCACGCGGATGCCGTCCGGGCCAAGGTCGTTGGCCAGATAGCGCGTGGCGCTTTCCAAGGCAGCTTTGGCGACGCCCATGACATTGTAAAACGGCGTCACGCGGTTTGCGCCTTGGTAGGTCAGCGTCAGGATCGTTCCGCCATTTTCCGCCATCATCGGGTGCGCGCGCCGCGCCACTTCGATCAGTGAATAGCAAGAGATATCCAGCGAATTTTTGAAGTTGGCGCGCGTCGTGTCGACAAAGCGGCCGGAAAGCTCGTTCTTGTCGGAATAGGCAATCGCGTGCACGAGGAAGTCGATGGTGGGCCACTTGCCGGACAACTCGTCAAATGCGCGGTCCAATGAGGCGTCATCGCTGACGTCGGCGTCAACGAGAAACTCGCTGCCGAGACTGGCAGCCAGTGGCGCCACGCGTTTGCCAAAAGCTTCGCCCTGATAGGTGAAGGCCAGTTCGGCGCCAGCTTCGTGCATCGCCTTGGCGATGCCCCATGCAATCGAGCGCTCGTTGGCGACGCCCATAATCAGGCCGCGTTTGCCTTGCAGTGTTTTTGACATGTCTTCGTTATCCCTTGAACTTCGACAGCAGCATCGAGCCATTGGTGCCACCAAAGCCAAAGCTGTTTGTCATCACCGTATCAAGACCGGCGTTTTCAATTGTTTTTGTTGCAATTTCGTCCGGTTTGATCGCCGGATCCAGCGTGTCGACGTTGATCGACGGCGTGATAAAATCACCGTCCAGCATCAACAAGCAGAAGATGGCCTCAAGTGCGCCAGCGGCGCCTTGGGCGTGGCCGGTCATCGATTTGGTCGAGGAAATCGGCGGTGTCGTGCCTGTGCCAAATACGCGGCGGACGGCTTCGACTTCGCCAACATCACCCACAGGCGTCGAGGTGCCGTGCGCGTTGATGTAGCTGACCTTGCGGCCCTCAGGCAGGGAGGCAGTCGCCAAACGCATGGCGCGTTCGCCGCCTTCACCGCTGGGTGCGACCATGTCGTGGCCGTCTGAAGTGGCGGCAAAGCCGGTGACTTCGGCGTAGATTTTTGCGCCGCGAGCCTGTGCGTGTTCGAGATCTTCCAGCACGACAATACCGCCACCACCAGAAATCACAAAGCCGTCGCGGTTTTCGTCAAATGCGCGGGAGGCTTTGTCGGGTGTGTCGTTATACTTGCTGCTCATGGCGCCCATGGCGTCAAACAGGCAGCTAAGCGTCCAGTCGAGTTCTTCGCCACCGCCAGCAAACATCACGTCTTGTTTGCCCATCATGATTTGCTCAGCCGCGTTGCCGATGCAGTGCAGTGAGGTCGAGCAAGCGGATGTGATGGAGTAGTTGATGCCCTTGATCTTGAACGCCGTTGCGAGGTTGGCGGAAATTGTCGAGCTCATGCATTTTGGCACTGCAAACGGGCCGATGCGCTTGGTAGCGCCGGTTTTAAGCACGGTTTGATGCGCGGTCAGCATGGCGGATGTGGACGGACCACCGGAACCAGCCACAAGCCCGGTGCGCTCGTTGATCACCTGATCGTCGGAAAGGCCCGCGTCTGCGATGGCCTGTTGCATGGCGATATGCGCGTAAGCTGCGCCCGCGCCCATGAAACGCAGGGCGCGCTTGTCGACATGTTCTTTCACGTCAATGTCGATATGGCCCGCGATCTGGCTGCGAAACCCGTGCTCCGCCATTTCCGCGCTGGCGGAAATGCCGGACTTGCCCGCTTTGAGCGAGGCGGTGACTTCTTCGGCATTGGTGCCGATTGAGGAAACGATACCCAGTCCGGTAACGACGACGCGACGCATGTGCGCTCTCCCTTAGATGTGTTGGGGACTATGTAGGGGATTTAGGCGTGGAGACGCAAGCTATGGTGTTGCCAGGCGGAGGGAATGAGCAGGGATCTTGCGGGGAACCCTGCTTGGAAGCTGTTTAATCGGTTGGGCGGACGCGGGCCGCGCTTTTGTCGGCAAAGGCTGCCAAACGGGCGCGGGCATCGGGTTGGGTGTTGACCACACCGGCCACAACAGCCTCGGCATAGGCGCCGTCCATGGCCGACATATTCTGGATATGGCTCACAGCAGAGCAGATGGCGAAGTTGGACAGTGGTAAGTTTTCTGCGACACGGTTGGCAAGTTCCATCGCGCGATCAAGGCTGGATCCATCCACGATGTATTGTGCCAAGCCAAGGTCGACGGCTTCTTGACCTTGATAGACGCGCCCTGTCAGCATCATGTCGATCATGCGGGCTTTGCCCACCAGATCGGTGACGCGAATGGTAGCGCCGCCGCCTGTAAACAAGCCGCGCTGGCCTTCTGGTAGGCCAAAATACGCGGTTTGATCCATAACGCGAACATGCGCGGAACTGGCCAATTCCAAGCCACCGCCAACCACGGCGCCTTGAAGCGCTGCGATGACCGGAACGCCGCCGTATTCCATTTTGTTGAAAGCTTCATGCCAACGCAGGCAGACGTGCATAAAGTCGGCCGGGCTGCGGTCTTCATCGTGGTGTTCAATGAGGTCGAGGCCGGCGCAGAAGTGATCACCGGAGCCAGCCAATACAACCACGCTGACGCCCGCACGCGGCGCGACAGAGAAAAAGTCGACCAGTTCGTCAATCGTATTGATATCAAGCGCGTTGCGTTTGGTGGGACGATTAAGGGTCACCACCCATACGCCGTTGTCGTGTTCTTCGATGGCAAGGTTGGTGAAGCGGGATTTGTCGATCTGGATTGCCATGCGCGGGCTCCGAAATTGGAAGGAAACTTCGGTAGACTGAACAGGTTATTGACCGAAGGGCAACGCGCAAATTTCGCGACGTCGCGGCGCAAACCCGGCGCGAGATATCTTGGCTTTGACAGGTGCCATGCCCGAAGCCGAGGTCCCGACTTTAGGGCGACTGCTCGATTACGCGACCACGGCTTGTTAACGAAATGCCTTGCACGCCACTGCCACCTGTCATCACCGTTTCCACGATCGGGGGTATTGCAGGCTTGGACGACGTCCACGTGACGATAAAGTTCGCGCCGATTCCGTCTTCGGAACTTCCGATTGGAACCAAGGTACGTGTGGATTCAAATCCCACCAGTTCCCGAGACGCGGTCGCAAAACTCTTTAGCAGCGCGCCGTTTTCAGCAAAGTAGTCGACCCCGGTGATCATTATCGGTTGATTTGGATCGACATTGTGAATGAAAAGCATTGCCGCCAAAGGTTCACTTCGCCCTTCTTTCGTCAAAACCTGTGTGTAAGCTGGCACGTAGACAGTCTGGCCGCTTGCTTTCTCAACCGTCTGCGCCAGTGCGCTGTTGGAGGCGCAGAAAGCGGCCACAAACAAAACCAGAGCGAACCCCAAACATTTAGGGTGTTCAAATTGGAGTCTCATTAGGCGTTGTCCTTTGCAGATGAAAGCGTCGACATTGAAATCGTTTTTGTCTTTCTTGGGGGGTAGGGTAGTCACAGAAAAGAACCCAGCCAAGGCCTTATATGTCGTGGTGATCTCTCAATCAGGCGTGTCTATTGTTACCCTCTAGGCAAAATTTGGCAGTGCTTCTGGAATAGCGCTTGCTGGAGTATCGATTGGTTTCCATGGTCAATTCGCCGCCGGCTAAATAGAAACTCCGACCAAAAAGGGCGCATCTGTTGATTTAGTCTGCAGCACATGAGCGTGCTTTTTGGTCTAAATGTGCGTGCCCATCAAAAATCGTGTTTGGCGTTGAGAATTTGGAAAACTCCGGACAACAAAAAAGAGGCCCGCAGGCCTCTTTTCCAATTCCAAATGTCGCGCAGATTATTCCGCGGCGAGACCGACGCGCATGTCTTTGACTTCGTAGATCACTTCGCCGTCGGCGAAGACAGTGCCGTTCGCCACGCCAAGCTTCAACTTGCGGTCGATGATGCGGGTAAAGTCCACGTTGTAGGTCAGCATGGTGCGGTCGGGTTTGACCATGCCTTTGAGCTTCACTTCGCCCACGCCCATCGCCATGCCTTTGCCGGGCATACCGCGCCAACCGAGGTTGAAGCCGGTCAGCTGCCACAAACCATCAAGTCCAAGACAGCCGGGCATAATCGGGTTGCCGGGGAAGTGGCAGTCAAAGAACCAAAGGTCGGGCGTGATATCGAATTCAGCGACCACGTGGCCTTTGCCAAATTCACCGCCGTCCGCAGAAATGTCGGTGATGCGGTCCATCATCAGCATAGGGGGCATCGGCAACTGTGCGTTGCCGGGGCCAAATAGCTCGCCACGGGCGCATTTCAGAAGATCCTCTTTGTCAAAGCTGGTAGGGTGATCGGCCATGCGAGGGTCCTTGTCTCATTCTAAGTCAGGTGTCGTGTTGTGCCCCGTCTAGCACCTGCATCCTTGGTCCTGCAAGATGGCTGTGACAACGCGTCCGGTCAGTTGCAAATCATTTTCAATTGAAACAAGGAGGCGGAGCGGGGTATAAGCCCTTAAAGGCAGGCGCAAACGCGCAGCAACCCTATGGGATATCAAGATGATTGACCAAGTGACCCGCATTGGCTCTGAGTGGCTGGCTTCGGCCGGATTGCGCCCCACGCGACAGCGTGTGGCCTTGGCGTCACTGTTGGTGGGGGATGGCAACGACCGTCACGTCACGGCGGAAAGCCTGTTTGACTCGGTGCGCGTCAGCGGCGACAGCGTATCGTTGGCCACAGTCTATAACACGTTACGCGCGTTTTGTGACGCTGGTCTGATGCAGGAAATCACGGTGGATGGCTCAAAGAGCTATTTTGACACCAACACCCATGATCACCCGCATTTTTTCTGGGAAGATGATCGCATGCTGACGGATGCTCCTGCGGAGCAGTTGCAGATTGCGCAGTTGCCGGATGTGCCGGAAGGCGCGGAGATCGCCAAGGTGGATGTGGTGATCCGCCTGCGTCGCACCTAGCAAGCGTTTTCCCGCGACGTCGGGTTTTTCCATTCTATCAGAATTGTACCTTTGAGCGGGCTGTGAGACTGTGCGCGCAAAGAGGAGATTTGTGTCATGAAAGCTGTGACTTGGCGGGCATTTGGACCCGCACGCGATGTGGTGTTGGTGGAAGACCTAGCAACGCCGGTGGCTGGCCAAGGCGAGGTTCTGGTGCGGGTGGCATTTTCAGGCGTAAACCCGTCGGACTGTAAGGCGCGGGGCGGATCGCGTCCCGGCGTGACCAAGCCACCGTTTGACGTGATCGTGCCACACAGCGACGGCGCGGGCGTGATCGAAGCCGTCGGCGAAGGCGTAGATGCGGCGCGGATCGGTGAGCGCGTGTGGCTGTGGAATGGACAGTGGCAGCGCCCTTTTGGCACCTGTGCAGAGTATATATCAGTGCCCGAGGCGCAGGCAGTTGTCCTGCCGGACAACGTGTCACTAGAGGACGGCGCTGTGCTGGGAATTCCCGGTCTGACGGCGGCACAGACAGTGTTTGGCGGCGGTGGCGTTGACGGCAAGACTGTTCTGGTCTCTGGCGGCGGTGGGTCTGTTGGTTTTCTGGCGGTGCAGCTTGCGGCTTGGGCCGGCGCGCGCGTCATAGCGACCTGTGGCGCACGGGATATGGAACGGGTCAGAGCCGCAGGCGCCGACGTGGTGTTGGACTACCGCAGCGAGACGCTGGTGGCGGACATTATGGCGGCCACTGAGGGGGCCGGAGTGGATCGGGCGGTGGAGGTTGAGTTGGGACCAAACCTGTCGATGCTGTGTGAGGTGATGAAACCTTTGGGCACAATCGCCGCTTATGGATCGGCCAAGAATATGGCGCCCCAAATGCCGTTTGGCCCAATGCTGTTTAAGGCGCTGAAGCTGGACATCACGTTGATTTACATACTGCCACTGGCAGAGCGTCAGATGGCGCTATCTAAGCTGCATGAGGCGCTGACGGCGGGCGCATTGCGCTTTGAACCGCCGCATGTGTTTGAAATGGCCGACGCCGCCAAGGCGCATGAGATGGTCGAGGCCGGAGGGCGCACGGGCGCGGTTTTGGTTAGTACTTAGAGAAAAGTCGCATTGGCTTTCGGATCAAGTCAGTCTGTTTGCAGGCCATTGCGTTGTCGGGGTTGCCGTAGATTGCGCCTGCCTCCACGAACGCGTTTTCTTTGAAGCTCCAGTATTTGAACCCGTCGCCCACTATGACGAGGGTGTGCAAGCTGTTTTGATACCCGACGTCCGCGACAGAAAACACACCGTGCAAAGTGTTGATATTGATGCAAGTTGCGCCGGCTTGTATGGCGCGGGCATGTAAGAAACTCTGATAGGGGCGATTGGCTGCAAGAATTCCGACATGCGTCCCGAAATAAAGCGCAGCGCAAAGTATCGCTGTTTTGGTGATGGCAGACATATGGCGTCGCAGGGACAAAGTCGTCGCTAAAACAGGGAACAACACTGCGCTTAGACCAAAGAAAAAATAAGTGCGCATCTTGGGGATCGCGTCGACACCTTCGAAAGGCATCATAGCGATAAATGCAAAGACAGGTGGGAAAGCGGCTACGATCAGGGTGCTCACGGGGCCGACAATGAACGTCAGCGCTATGGCGGTCAGGGATAAGATGAGGGCGATGGTCGCGTAGGTGTGGCGCTTTGGCGAAACCCTGGCGCGCCAAATCAGCGGGAAGAAGATGTGGCCCCACCAAAGGGCGAGGGACAGAAAGCCAATGAAGATAACGAAAATGAATTCAGCCACGATATTGGCGCTTTCTTCTTCGTAAAAAAAAACTCACGGGACTTTGCTGTGCACTCTCCTGCCGGGCAACGGGTTTTTGATCCTGAAGGATCACAAACCCTAGAACCATTGCCCCGGCTCCATAAGCCCAAGGTCCAGCAATTGACGGGAGTGCCATTCAAAGGGCACCGAATTGTGCCAGCGGTAATCGCGAACCTCAAACGTGCTTCCGGGGTTGGATTTCAGCGCCTTGGCGGTGCGGAAAGAACACACGGCGGCAGTCAGGTTGTTGTGCCACGGGCAAGCGTAGGTGTTGTATTCTTCGTCGCTGAATGTGAAATCTTCGCGCAGTTTCAAATCCGGTTGCGCCCGGAAAAACGAAATTCGGTCGATTTTTCGTTTGTCGGCCGGAATGTGCTCTTCGAACCGCCAGCGCAGGCCGCCAAAGAAATTGAGCTGTCGCTCTTTGGGATGGTTGTGGTTGTCGGGGTCATTTCGCGCAAGTGCGTAGTAGCCGGAGCGGTCGAGTTGGGCTTTTTCCAGCGAGACTGCGTTTGGGGTTTCATCCAGATTGGGCGCATAAAGGTCAACCACATAGGTCAGCATGGCGTCGCGACGCTCTTCGGTGTGGAAGGTGAGCATTTCGCCCACGGTGCGCGTTTCGCAAAACGGGAAAAACAGGTACTCGGCGTTGAAACAGTAATATACCCACTGACCGATCATAAGATCATTTACAGTCGACACGGCCTGCATGACCTGATCGCTGCGGGTGTTGTCCATGCGCACGCGCGGACATATTTCAGCCAGATCCTCGGCCAGCTCAAAAGCATTCGGCATAAAGACGACAACCTTGAGAAAGCCCAAATCAAGGTGGTGACGGATGGTGCTGTCGATTTCCACGTCGTCTTCGACAAAAATCAACGCGATGGGGCCTTTGGCGAATTCGGATTTACCCGTGCGGATCAATTGGTTGAGAGAGTCGTATGTCATGCCCGGCCTTTGGATGCAGTTCTTGCGCCTGTTGTCGCCAAAATCGGTTAAATCGCCGTGCATTGCAAGCCGCCCCGCTTTTGATGTAGGGAGGCGCCTTGAAACCGCAGCGGGAAGCGTTCCATGTCCGATACCGTCTCTGAAAAGAAGAAGCTCTTTATCAAGACCTATGGCTGTCAGATGAATGTTTATGACAGCGAGCGTATGGCCGAGGCCATGGGCGGAGCGGGTTATGAGACGACCGAAACGCCGGATGATGCGGATATGATCCTGCTCAACACTTGTCACATCCGCGAAAAGGCCGCCGAAAAGGTCTATTCAGAACTGGGTCGTTTCAAGGTGTTGAAGGCCGAGAAGCCGGATCTGAAGATCGGTGTGGCGGGCTGTGTCGCGCAGGCCGAGGGCCAAGAAATCATGCGCCGGCAGCCGATGGTAGATTTGGTGGTTGGGCCGCAGGCCTATCACCGCTTGCCCGAGATGGAAGCCAAGACCCAAGAAGGCGCCAAGGCGCTGGACACGGATTTTCCGGAAGAAGACAAGTTTGAGCGTCTGAAAAGCCGCCCCAAAGCCAAGCGTGCGCCGGCGGCGTTTCTGACGGTTCAGGAGGGGTGCGACAAGTTTTGCGCCTTCTGCGTGGTGCCATATACGCGCGGCGCGGAGGTCAGCCGCCCCGTGGATCGCGTGCTGAGCGAAGCGCGGGATTTGGTGGAACGTGGTGTCCGCGAGATCACCTTGTTGGGGCAGAATGTGAATGCCTATCACGGGGCGGGGGCCGGTGGGGATATGACGCTGGCAGGGCTGATTTGGGAGCTCGACAAGGTCGATGGTCTTGAGCGCATCCGCTTTACCACAAGCCATCCCAACGACATGATGGATGATCTTATCGAAGCGCATGGCACCTGTGAAAAACTGATGCCGTACCTGCATTTGCCGGTACAATCCGGGTCAGACAAAATCCTGAAGCGGATGAACCGCAATCACGACCGTGACAGTTATTTGCGGCTGGTGGAGAGGATTCGCGCGGCGCGGTCGGATATTCTGTTGTCGGGAGATTTCATCGTCGGTTTTCCGGAAGAAACCGAGCAGGATTTTCAAGATACGATGGATCTGATCGAAGAGGTCAAATACGGGCAGGCGTTCAGTTTCAAATATTCCACGCGTCCGGGTACTCCGGCTGCGGAACGGCCATTGGTGGATGATGCCGAGGCGAGTGACCGGTTGTATCGCTTGCAGGCGTTGATCACTCAACAGCAGCGCGCCATTCAGGAAAGTATGGTGGGTCGCGATGTGCAGGTGATGTTTGAACGGGCGGGACGGCTTGAAGGCCAAATGGTTGGAAAATCAGAATATCTGCACGCGGTTCACGTTGCCGATGCGGGTGCAAAAGTGGGCGATATTGCCAAGGTGAGAATCGTAAAAAGTGAAACAAACTCACTTGGCGGCATTCTCGCGTCGGATTGATCGCGACTTGGAAACAATTTTTGCGCGTGGGTTGGATTGACCCGAGGCGCAGATGTTTCGCCGCCCTTCACGACATAAATTTGCCACTTTTCTGTTTCCTGTCCCGACGGATGGGGCATTAGTCCTTGGAAAATCTAGGATTTCCGGTAATCTCCAATTCACTGATTGGGCGTGATGCGAGGCTGCTTTCGCAAATGCGTCGTTGGGGGATTGTGAGAGGAAGTCGTTTTGGCGGAGAAAATCAAAAAAACCGTCCGCGCTATTTGTGCGGGGCTAGCCGTGGCGTGTATTGCGGTCGTTGCCGTGACGCAACCGGCGGCGGCACAGAATCAGCGGACCGTTCTGGGACAGAAATACATTCCGACTGTTTGGGTCGATCCGGATGGCTGTGAGCACTGGGTTATGGATGATGGTGTCGAAGGTTACATGACGCCGCATGTGAACCGGCAGGGTATTCCGGTGTGTCGTCGTGGCAATGTCTGTGGTGTGATGGATTCGGACCAGTTCTTTGCGACGGACAAGTTTTATATCAACGCGGCGAACCGCCAACAGCTGGCGGAGTTCTTTAAGACCTCTCCGGCGTCGGCCTTTATCATTGCCGGTCATACCGACAGCCGCGCCAGCGACGAATACAACATGCGCTTGAGCTACAATCGCGCGAATGCGGTGGCCAAAGTTGGCAAACAGTCCGGAGCTCGGATTGTGGATGTTCGGGGATATGGCGAGCGTATGCCACGTGCCACCAATGGCACCTCGGCTGGTATGGCGCAGAATCGCCGCGTCGAAATCATCTGTTTGCGCTGAGGGGAGACGGACATGAAACTTATTAAAAGCGCCGTACTTTTGGCAGTCGTTGGCGGTCTTGCCGCTTGTGACAACAAGGTGGACAAGACCGTGGATAACGCGCGGGACAGTGGCCATCTGAGCAACCTGACCGCGGGCATTTGGGTGGATCCAAATGGCTGCGACCACTGGATCATTGATGATGGTGTTGAAGGCTATCTGAGCCAGCGGCTCGATCCTTATGGTAAGCCGGTGTGTTCCGGTACAGCCCCTCCCGGCGTGGCAACTGGCCCGTTCAAGGGTGGCTCCACCTTCCCGGACATCATCTAAGTCAACGGGCTGACAATTTTAGAGCCGCGCATCCCTGGATGCGCGGCTTTTTCGTGCCGCACCGGCAGATTTTTGCACCTGTCACAGAAATTTCGCGGGCGAGCGCTTGCGCCTGCCTGAGCAAGTTGGCACCATCAGGGACACAACATCTAGTTTGCAGGAGATCTGTTTGCCCACAGGTGCGATGACCCCGCCGCCAGCGTCCGAAACAGCCAAAGAGACTTCGGTCGAGTTTCCGGACAACCGTCTTTTGATCGAGCTTTGCGGGGAGTTTGACCGCAACCTTGCGGATATAGAGCAAAAAAAGGGTGTTCAGATCCTTCGCCGCGGCAATCAGCTGGCAATTTTTGGTGAGGATGCGCCTCGGGCCGAGGCCGTGGATGTGCTGCAATCTCTGTATGATCGACTGGAAAGCGGCAAGTCCGTGGAGAGCGGTGACATTGATCGCGAGATTCGCATGGGTGGCTCGGAAGAGGGCACCGGCGTGCGCGATGGCGATCAGATGGAGATGTTCAAAGGCGGTGCGGTTGAGATCAAAACCCGCAAGAAGCTGGTCGAGCCGCGCACTGATGCCCAAAAAACCTATGTTCAATCGCTGTTCAAAAATGAACTCGCCTTTGGCATCGGCCCTGCGGGCACTGGTAAGACGTATCTGGCTGTGGCCGTTGGCGTGAACATGTTCATACAAGGCCATGTGGACAAGATCATTCTGTCGCGTCCGGCGGTGGAAGCGGGCGAAAAGCTGGGCTATCTGCCAGGTGATATGAAGGACAAGGTCGATCCCTATATGCAGCCGCTTTACGATGCGCTGAACGATTTTTTGCCGGCGAAACAGCTTGCCAAGTTGATCGAAGAAAAGAAGATCGAGATTGCGCCGCTGGCCTTTATGCGGGGACGGACGCTGGCCAACGCCTTTGTCGTGCTGGATGAGGCGCAGAACGCCACCACGATGCAGATGAAGATGTTCCTCACGCGTCTGGGCGAGGGGTCGCGTATGGTGATCACCGGCGACCGCAGTCAGATCGATTTGCCGCGCGGGGTGCCGTCGGGCCTAAAAGATGCAGAACGCCTGTTGGCAGGCATCAAAAACATCAGCTTCAACTATTTCACTGCCGATGACGTTGTGCGCCATCCTCTGGTGGCGGCGATTATCAAGGCTTATGAGGCGGATGCGATCAAGGCGCTGGCGGCGAAAGAGAAGAAAACGTGACACGTCATTCGAGCCACGGCGTGTCCGGTTCCGCAGGCGGGCCGAGCTGTGCTGACTGACACGATCATCGAGGATGACCGTTGGACCGAGATCGGTTTTGAGACGCTGGCGGAAACGGCGGCCGAGGCCGCTTTGGTGCATCTCGGGTTGTCGACGGGCGATTTTGAAATCGCCGTGCTGGCCTGTGATGACGCCCGCATTTCTGAGTTGAACACTGAATTTCGCGACAAACCGACGCCGACCAATGTTCTCAGTTGGCCGAGTGATGAGCGTGGGGCGGTGGAAGACGGCGATGTGCCATCCCCACCAGAGGGGTTTGATACTGAACTGGGCGACATTGCGATTGCCTTTGAAACCTGTCTAAAAGAGGCCGAAACAGCAGGCAAACCATTGGCGGATCACGTCATGCATCTGGTTGTACATGGGGTGCTGCATCTTTTGGGGTATGATCATATCCGTGACAAAGATGCCACTTTGATGGAAGGGCTGGAAACAGCCATACTTGGCAAAATGGGTCTTTCGGACCCATATGAGATATGAACGGGGGCGCATCCCCAACGGAAAGGGCCAATGGGCGACACCATCGACGGATCCTCTAACGCGGCGCTTAGCGCGCGGCCGGAAGGTCAACCAAAGAAAAAAGGCAGTCTGATCAGACGGCTGTTTTCGAAATCCGCAGAGATACCGGCGGCCAGCGATGGCACGCAGGTGACTCCCACTCCTGCACCCCAGTCACATGGCATGATCAACCTGCGCCGTATGCGCGTGGAAGATGTGGCTGTGCCCAAGGCCGACATCGTGGCGGTGCCCAACTCCATCAGCGAAGCCGAGTTGTTGCAGGTGTTTCGGGACAGTGGAATGACCCGCTTGCCGGTGTATGATGGGACGTTGGACACGCCCATCGGGTTTGTTCACCTCAAAGATTTTGCCCTGCGGCACGGGTTCAACGGCGACGCGGGCAGTTTGAAAATCGATCAAATGTTGCGGCCTTTGCTATTTGTGCCGCCGTCCATGGCGATTGGCGTGCTCTTGGCCAAGATGCAGGCCGAGCGGCGCCACATGGCGCTGGTGATCGACGAATATGGCGGCGTGGACGGTCTGGCGACTATTGAAGACCTGATTGAACAGGTGATCGGCGAGATCGAAGACGAGCACGATGTTGAAGAGGCTGATTTCTGGGTACAAGAGCGCCCCGGAAGCTATCTGGCTTTGTCCAAAACCCCCCTGGAGGAATTTGAGGCTGCGATTGGCCGCTCGCTGACACACCATGAGGACATTGACGGCGAGGAGATCGACACGCTTGGCGGGTTGGTCTTTATGCTGTGTGGCCACGTGCCTGCGCGCGGCGAAGTGGTGGAATTACCTGACGGTGTGGCCTTTGAGGTGGTGGATGCGGATCCGCGCAGGATCAAGCGCTTGCGGGTGCTATTGCCGACGGAAGCCGCCAATGGCTGACAGCGCTGTTGTGCAGCGCTGGCGGGTGTCGGGCTGGAAGCAAGTAACGCTATGTGTGGTATTGGGCGCGCTGGGCGCGCTGGGACATCCCCCGTTTGATCTTTGGTTTTTGACTGTGGCCGCATTTGTTGCGGTGTTTGGATTGGCCTTGCGGTGTGAGAGCAATCGCGACTGGGCCAAAACCGGCTTCTGGTTCGGGTTTGGCTACTTTGCGGTGGCGCTGCACTGGATAGTCGAGCCGTTTCTGGTGGACGTGGCGCGACATGGATGGATGGCGCCGTTTGCTTTGGTGATGATGGCAGCGGGTGGGGCAGCATTCTGGGCTGTAGCGTTTGGCATCGCGGGTTGGTTGCGGCGTGGACTGGGCGGGGTTGCGGCCTTGGCTGTGGCGATGACCGCCACCGAGTTGCTGCGGGCCTATGTGTTGACCGGATTTCCATGGGCCATGCCGTCCTATGTGTTGGTCAACCAGATGGCAGGGCAGATGGCGGCCTTTGTAGGCCCGCATGGGGTGAATTTTTTGCTGTTTCTGTTGGCAGGCGGTCTGGCCTTTGGCGCGGTGCGCCGGTGGCGATGGATCTGGGGCGTGGCCGGTGCGGTGATGTTGGCGCTGTGGGTGCCTGTGCCGGCTCAATTGCCCGAAGCTAGAAAGCATGCGGATGCCGCTGTGGTGGTGCGGCTGGTGCAGCCCAACGCCCTACAGCATCTGAAGTGGCATCCTGACCATGTTTTGAAATTCTTTCAGCGTTCACTTGCTTTGACTGCCCAAGCGGCTCAGGAGGCCGATGCAGCGGTGCCGGATCTTGTGGTCTGGCCGGAAACCTCGGTGCCGTGGACGTTGGACAATGCGGAGAATGCGCTGTTGGCGGCGGCGGGCGCGGCTCGTGGTGCGCCGGTTGTGTTGGGGTTGAACCGTTATGAAGGGGAGCGGGTTTTTAACACAGTGGCGGTTGTGTCGCCGGATGGTGCAGTGACCGATGTCTATGACAAACACCATCTTGTGCCCTTTGGTGAATACATTCCGCTTGGCGATTTTCTTGGCCGGTTTGGGCTGCGGGGATTGGCCAGCCGGCATGGCGGGGGCTATTCTGAGGGCGCGGGGCCTGCGCTGATCGATCTTGGCGCCTTGGGGAAGGCTTTGCCGTTGATCTGCTATGAGGCGGTATTCCCGCAAGACACGCGCGTCAGAGGTGAGCGGCCTCGTGTGATGCTGCATATGACCAATGATGCGTGGTTCGGAAACTTTTCCGGCCCGTACCAACATCTGGCGCAGACACGCATGCGCGCGATCGAGACCGGCGTGCCGGTGTTACGGGCGGCCAACACGGGTGTGTCAGCGGCGATTGATGCGAAAGGGCGCGTGCTGGCAATGCTGCCTTTGGGCGAGGCAGGCTATTTGGATGTCGCCTTGCCGGACCTCGGCCCCGACACGCTTTATGCACGTTGGGGCGATCTGCCTATGGGCTTGTTTCTGGTTCTGCTGATTGTTGCTGGCGTGGCGGTGCGGCAGCGCGAAACCGATTGACCCGCCTGCCAGTTCCACGTATTTGCTGACTCTGAATTTCCGTCACAACGGCTTCCTGACGTGACGGTTTTAATCCAATGGAGCACCACCCCCATGGCACGTAAGAACTATACTTTTACTTCCGAGAGCGTCTCGGAGGGCCACCCAGATAAAGTTTGCGATCGCATCTCGGACGCGGTTTTAGATGCGTTTCTGGCCGAAGAACCCGAAGCGCGTGTGGCCTGTGAGACCTTTGCCACGACGAACCGTGTGGTTATCGGTGGGGAAGTGGGGCTGTCGGATCAGGACAAGCTGCACGAATACATGGGGCGGATCGATGAGATCGCGCGCGCCTGCATCAAAGACATTGGCTATGAGCAGGACAAGTTTCACCACGAGACCGTGGAAATCACCAACCTGTTGCACGAGCAATCCGCACATATCGCACAAGGTGTCGACGCCAGCGGCGAGAAAGACGAGGGGGCGGGTGATCAGGGCATTATGTTTGGTCATGCCACCACCGAAACCGACGCATTGATGCCAGCGCCCATCCAATACTCCCACGCGATCCTGCGCCGTCTGGCCGAGGTGCGCAAATCGGGGCAGGAGCCGACGCTGGGGCCGGATGCGAAATCGCAACTTTCCGTGGTTTATGAGGATGGCAAACCGGTGGGCGTGAGCTCAATCGTGTTGTCGACGCAGCATTTGGACGAAGCTATGACAAGCGCCGACGTCCGCGCGGTGGTGGAACCTTACATTCGTGAGACCCTGCCAGCGGGCTGGATCAGCGACGCCACCGAATGGCACGTAAACCCGACCGGCAAGTTCGTGATCGGTGGCCCCGATGGGGACGCGGGTCTGACGGGCCGCAAGATCATTGTCGACACCTACGGTGGCGCAGCGCCACATGGCGGCGGCGCGTTCTCCGGCAAAGATCCAACCAAAGTGGACCGATCGGCAGCCTACGCGGCGCGATATCTGGCAAAAAACGTGGTGGCGGCCGGTCTGGCGGAACGTTGCACCATTCAGCTGTCTTATGCGATTGGCGTAAGTGAGCCGCTGTCGATCTATTGCGACCACTATGGCACGGGCGAGATTGATCCGGCCAAGATCGAAAACGCGATCCGGCAGGTCATGAGCCTGACACCGCGCGGCATTCGCGAGCAGTTGCAGCTCAACAAACCGATCTATCAGCGCACGGCGGCCTATGGCCACTTTGGCCGCGCGCCTGAGGCGGACGGCGGTTTCAGCTGGGAACGCACGGATTTGGTTGAGGATCTGAAATCCGCGCTGTGAGACGAAGGCCAAGAGGTCACTCGAAAGCCGAAAGGTTTGATGGTGTTATCCTGTCTTGAGGTTTCGAAAAAAAGGCGCTGCCCGTCCGATGACCGGCAGCGCCTTTTGTAATTGACGGGATCTTTCGCCAACACTGGAATGCGCGCCACCAATTCCTGCGTCTTTCCGGCTCAAATCGTCTAGTCGCCGGAATTTGACGTTTCTGCTTTCTTGAACACCATTAGTGTAATGAACAAGCCCGCGATCAGAAGCATGTGTGCAGACGCGGTCAAGCCGAATACGAAATAGCTGCCGACCATTAGAGAAAATATGGAACTCCACATCCACGCCAGCATTTGCATCATCAAATGAGCGGTGGACAGAGAATGGTTTTTCAACGGATTTTTGGTTTCATCCATGACAGACGTCCACGTTGAATTCGTTTTGGCATTATTAATCATTGTTTTCCTCCTGTTACCTCGTGACCCAGACCTTACGTTTGACACGTAAGCGATCGCCTCTGCGAGTGTGCTAGACCTCATGAAGGATCAAGGGGCCTTCTTGAGTGGTGGTCTCTAAACTACGCTACGGCGAAGCAAGCGGACCATTTTTAGATCTCTTTGCAGCAATCTTGCATTGCAAAAATACCCGAATGGGATTTGCTAAACTCACAAAGCATCGTTGCGAGTTTGTTGTAAGATAGCGCAATGCGTCATGGGCGGTTCCTGTGCACGAGCCAGGTCAGTTTTGTAACCCGACGGCACTTCCCTTACGAAATCTTTGGTACTGTCGGGAAATTGTGCGACGGTCTCCCCCGCGAATAGGGAGGAATATCTATGCTCATCGACGTGGCTCTGCCGCTATCACTTGCTTTCATTATGTTTTCACTTGGCTTTGGCCTGACGTTTGCCGATTTTGGCCGGGTCTTGACCATGCCAAAGGCGGTGCTGACGGGCGTAGTGATGCAGATCGGGGCGGTGCCTTTGGTGGCGTACCTCTTGCTCATTGTCTTTAATTTGCCGCCTGCGATGGCTTTTGGCGTAATGATCCTCGCCTTTTGTCCGGGCGGTGTGACATCCAATATCCTAACGAAACTGGGCGGCGGCACTGTGGCGCTTTCAATCACTCTGACGGCGGTGGTGAGCCTTTTGTCGGTGATTACCGTCCCGATTTTGGTTGTATGGGCTGGCGCGACCTTTCTCGGCGAGGCCGCACCTGAGGTGAACGTGTTGGGCATCGGCATGTCGATGTTCGCCATCACAGCGGTACCGGTTTTGATTGGCTTGCTGACCCGTTGGGTGGCCAGTGGCGTGGCCGACAAAATCGAAAAAGTCGTGTCAGCGTTGGCGCTGGTTCTGTTTTTGGTGATCGTGGCTGCTGCCTTGGCGACAAACTGGGACCTGTTCATGGCCAATATCTGGACGCTTGGTCCGGTTCTGATGCTGTTGAATGCTTTGCTTCTGGTGCTCGGTGTCGGTGTGGCGCGGCTTTTGGGCCTGTCAGGACCAGATGGCTTGTGTATCTCGGTGGAAATGGGCGTGCAGAATGCAACTCTGGGTATCACTGTGGCGGGCATGGTTGCACAGGCGTCGGGCATTCCGGAATTTGCGGTGCCAGCGGCGCTCTACGGGATTACCATGTACATCGTGACAATTCCGGGCATGTTCATTCTGCGGTCGATTTTTGGAAAAAGCTGAGCGCATCTTGACCCGAAGGGCAGGGTGCGGCAAAGGCACGGGCGATCCAAGCGAGAGAACTCATGTCCGAGAAGCCGACAGATAAACACCCTTCGGGCGCCCCTTGGCGCAACTTTTATGGCCGTTTCAAAGGCAAAGGGTTGCGTTCTAGCCAAGAGGCCTATCTGGAAGAAGACCTTGCCAAGCTGAGCCCTGGCAAAGTCACCTGGGACGAAAACCCGGACCGTACCAATCTGGACCTGGAAGCGCTTTTTGGCGATCGCGATGTCTGGCTGGAGATCGGGTTTGGCGGCGGCGAGCACATGGTGCATCAGGCCGTGGAGAACCCGGATGTAGGCATCATTGGGTGTGAACCTTATATCAACGGCGTGGCAATGCTGTTGGGCAAGATCCGAAAAGCGGGGGCCGACAACATCCGCGTGCATCCCGGCGATGCACGCGACATGTTTGACGTGCTGCCCGACCAGAGCCTTAGCCGTGCGTTTTTGCTGTACCCTGATCCGTGGCCCAAGAAGCGCCACCACCGGCGTCGTTTCGTGACGCCCGATCACCTTGAGCCGCTCGCGCGCAAGCTAAAGCCCGGCGCCATTTTCCGAGTGGCGACTGATATTCCCGACTATGTGCGCCAGACGTTGGAACAGGTGCCCAAGCAAGGGTTTGACTGGCTCGCGGAAAGTCCTGAGGATTGGCGCGAGCCATGGGGGGACTGGATTTCCACACGGTATGAACAGAAAGCGTTTCGCGAGGGTCGCACGCCGCACTATCTGACGTTTAGGAAAGCGTAAGGGGCCGGCCCCTCGGCCTGCGGCCTCACCACGGGATATTTTTGGCAAAAGGAAGCGGCGTGCGGATTTACGGGCGGCACGTGTTGCGCTAACAGCGTAACCAAGAGCAAGAAGGATACGCGCACTATGTCCGGCCACGGCACTCCTATTCCGATGACATCCCGCCCCTGCGGGCCTCTCCAAGGCGAGGCCAATGTGCCTGGCGACAAGTCGATCAGCCATCGTAGCCTGATCCTTGGCGCGATGTCTGTAGGTGAGACTAAGATTTCCGGCCTGCTGGAAGGCGAAGACGTTCTGGACACGGGCAAGGCGATGGCGGCTTTCGGGGCTGAGGTGATCAACCACGGCGGCGGCAATTGGTCGGTGCATGGCGTGGGCGTTGGCGGCTTTGCAGAGCCGGACAACGTGATTGACTGCGGCAACTCGGGCACCGGTGTGCGCTTGATCATGGGCGCTATGGCGACCTGTGATATCACGGTGACATTCACTGGCGACGCGAGCCTTAACGGGCGGCCTATGGCGCGGGTGACCGACCCGATTGCGCTGTTTGGCGCGCAAGCCGTTGGTCGCGCCGGTGGGCGTTTGCCGATGACAATAGTGGGCGCAAAAGATCCGACACCCGTGCGTTATGAGGTGCCGATGCCTTCGGCGCAGGTGAAGTCGGCTGTCCTGCTGGCGGGACTGAATGCGCCGGGTCAGACAGTTGTGATCGAGAAAGAAGCCACGCGTGACCATACGGAGCGCATGTTGGCGGGCTTTGGGGCCGAAATTTCAGTTGAGCAAACCGATGAAGGGCGGGTCATCACGCTGACCGGTCAACCCGAGTTGAAGCCACAGGTGATCGCGGTACCAAGGGATCCAAGCTCGGCGGCTTTTCCAGTTTGTGCCGCGGTGATCACGCCGGGGTCCGATGTGTTGGTGCCCAATATCGGCTTGAACCCAACCCGCGCGGGACTGTTCACCACACTGCGCGAGATGGGCGCCGATCTGACTTATGAAAACGAGCGCGAAGAGGGTGGGGAGCCAGTGGCGGACCTGCGGGCGAAGTTTTCGCCTGATCTTAAAGGCATCGAAGTCGATCCGGCGCGCGCGGCGAGTATGATTGATGAATACCCTGTGCTGTCTGTGGTGGCGTCCTTTGCCCAAGGCGAAACTGTGATGCGCGGCGTGAAAGAGCTGCGGGTCAAGGAAAGCGATCGGATTGACGCTATGGCGACGGGGTTGCGCCTGAATGGCGTGGAGGTCGACGAAGGTGACGATTGGTGGATTGTCAAAGGGCTGGGCCATGGCAATGTGCCGGGCGGGGCGACCTGCGCAAGCCATTTGGATCACCGCATCGCCATGAGCTTTATGGTGATGGGCATGGCCGCGCGAAGCCCGGTCAGCGTGGATGACGGCAGCCCGATTGCCACGTCTTTCCCGATTTTTGAGCCGTTGATGGCGGGTCTGGGTGCTGACGTGGTGCGGGGCTAAGCGGATGGCCTTTACCATAGCGATTGATGGGCCTGCAGCGGCAGGCAAAGGCACGATTTCCAAGGCCGTGGCTTTGCATTTCGGCTTTGCGCATTTGGACACCGGGCTGCTGTATCGCGCGGTTGGGGCCAAGACGCTGGACGGGACCGATCCGATCGCGGCGGCACAGGCCTTGGTCGCAGAAGACCTTGAGGCGCAGGATTTGCGCACGCCCGACGTGGCACAGGCAGCCAGCCGTGTCGCGGTGATTGGCGATGTGCGTGCGGCGCTGGTGGATTTTCAGCGAGCTTTTGCGCGGCGTGCCGGCGGAGCGGTTCTGGATGGGCGAGATATCGGCACAGTTATTTGCCCACGTGCGGAGGCAAAGCTATTTGTGACGGCGAGCGCCGAAGTGCGGGCAGAACGGCGGTATCAGGAATTGGTGGGTAATGGCACACAGACGTCGTTTGAGACTGTGTTGGCCGATGTGAAAGAGCGCGATACGCGTGACCGTGATCGCGCCGAAGCCCCGATGGTTGCGGCCAAAGACGCGACGGTGATTGATACCTCTGCGCTGTCAATCGACGATGCAATTTCTGCGGCAATCACAGCGATCGAAGCTGCACGCGGCTGACCCCTTAGGCGGATTTTTTGTCGGGGTTTTGCCGATCGTAGTCCTCGCGGGAGGCGTCGATGTTGGGTAGATTTTCAAGGGCCCAGAGGCCAAGCGCTTGCACCGGTTCGCGGAAAGATTTGCCAAGATCCGTCAGCGAATACTCCACCTTGGGCGGGATCGTCGGGTGGTATTCACGGTGCACCAACCCATCACGTTCCAGTTCACGCAAGGTCAGCGACAACATGCGCTGCGAAATTCCCAGATGCCTTTTGAGTTCGTTAAACCTTAGGGTGCCATATTCCGCCAGCGATATAACGATCAAAACCGACCAACGGTCGCCAACCCGTCCCAAAACCTCGTTGATGCGTGAACACTGCGGGCAGTTGCCGGCTTTGGCGGTGTCCTTGGGCATGGGGCGGTTCCCTTCGTGTGACCAGGTTTACGTAATGTGCCTTCTTGCGACGTTTGTCGGTTCCTCATATATCGCCGGTTACATAAATATACCACCCCGAAACGCGACTCATGGGGAGTGCGGGTGGGGGATAAGGAAAGACCAAGATGACCACGTTGAAAGAGCTGATGAACTGGCGCTATGCCACCAAGAAAATGGACCCTGCGAAAGCCGTGTCCGAGGAACATGTGGAGGCCATTCTTGAGGCGGTTCGCATGGCGCCGACGTCGAGCGGCACGCAGCCGTTTGAAGTGTTCGTGGTGACCAACGACGAAATGCGTGAGAAAATCCGCAAAGTTGGTTGGGACCAGAGCCAGATCACGGAAGGCAGCCACCTGCTGGTGTTTGCGGCTTGGGACAATTATTCGGCTGAGCGTATCGACGCAGTGCGTGCGCAGATGGAAGAGCTGCGCGGTGAGAACCCAATGCTGAGCCAATACTACGAAAACCTGAAATCTGTTTATCTGCCACGCGACGAGACCGTGAACCACGACCACGCGGCGCGTCAGGCTTATATTGCGTTGGGCTTTTCAATGTTGGCAGCAGCCGAATTGGGCGTGGATACGTGCCCGATGGAAGGCTTTGACTCCGACGCCGTAGATGAGATCATGGGCCTGAAAGAACTTGGCCTGAAGTCTGTGACTCTGTTGCCGCTGGGCTACCGTCAGGAAGGCGCTGACTGGCTGTTGCCGATGGCGAAAGTGCGCAAATCCAAGGATGAGATGGTTAAGACCATCGGCTAAACTTGCCGGTTTTTTGGTGTTTCAGGCGCTCCGCTTGGGGGCGCCTTTTCTTTTGGCTTGTGGGTTCGCACGGTAGAGATGTAATAACATTACAAAATGACAAACGGCGAATCCGCGAGGGCGCATGAATAGAAATCTCCAGAGCAGCCTTCGTCGGCGCCGGCGGCAGTGCAACCCCATGACAGAATTCGACGCGCTGCCGCCGGAACTGCGAACTTGGCTTCGGACCGCAGCCCTGCCTTGGAGCCCTGTCTCGGCCAAAGGGGTTTGGCTAAGGGCCGGCGGAAAGCGCGACCCAGAAGCGGCGCTGGCGCGTTTGGCGGCGGTGGAGGCGGCGACGTTGCAAAAGGATCGGGTCCAAAGGGCGTGAGGCTGGGCTGGGGAATATCCGGCTCGTCCCATTCACGAGTTTGGAAGCCGTTGATCGCGAAATAGAATAATCAAACTAATTCCGTAGCGCGGTTCTGGCGTGTCCAAACAGCATTTCCTTAACTAGCGAGACGCCTGAAAGGGCAAGCCGGATTATTTGGTGGCTATGCGGACGAAGTTACCCTTCGCTGCACATGTACCAGTGGCTGCTTTTACATTCTGCTTGCCAGCATGGTTATCTGAGGCGGTGACTTCGCGATGATCATTGTCATATAGATTAGGGCACGTATGCATAGACATTCGACGCGCTCATTGCTCTGTTGCTGAGGCAAGATTCAAATTTACGATCATTGGAGTTGAACAACATGTATAAATTGCCTGCGCTGTCTGATCGTCATTCTGACCCGGCAAACTACCCTCCCGGCATTGCCTTCATGGATGGCCAATATCTTCCGATCAGCGAGGCAAAGATTTCAGTGTTGGACAATGGCTTCCTCCACTCAGATGCGACATACGATGTTGTGCATGTGTGGAAGGGAGCATTTTTCCGGCTTGATGATCATCTTGACCGCTTCTTCGCAGGGATGGAAAAGTTGCACATGTCGATCCCGTACGGTCGGGCTGAGATGATTGAGATTTTGCACAATTGCGTCGCTCTATCAGGCCTCCAGAATGCGTATGTCGAGTTCATCTGCACACGCGGTACATCTCCTACATTCAGCCGCGACCCTCGCGATGCTATCAACCGCTTCATCGCCTTTGCAATTCCATTTGGGTCGGTTGCCAACCCAGAACAAATGAGACGAGGATTACACGCAGCTGTCACCGACCTTGTCCGAATTCCACCCAGCTCCGTTGATCCAACTGTAAAGAACTATCACTGGCTGGACTTGGTCAAAGGTCTGTATGCGGCGTATGCACAGGGAGCTGAAACAGCCATTCTTTTAGACGCCAACGGCAACATAGCAGAAGGGCCCGGTTTCAACGTCTTCGCCGTGAAAAACGGCAAAATGTCCTCGCCCAAGTTTGGGGTGCTGATGGGAATGACACGCCAAACAATTTTTGATCTTTGTGACGAATTGCAGATCACTTGCGCGACGGATGATCTGGCACCAATTGACTTAAGGGCGGCAGATGAAGTGTTCGTGACCTCCACAGCTGGCGGCGTCATGCCCGTCACCAAGATTGATGAAAATTCAATTGGAACCGGATCGGTCGGCCCAATAACCAAGGAGATTACTGAAGCGTATTGGCGGATGCACGAAGATGACCGTTTTCGGAAAAAGATCCGTTATCCTTGATACGGTTTCTCGCTAACCAGACATTGTGACTACTCCGCAGCAGTGGTCACAAAGGGCTCAAAGCCGACATTGGCTGCGTTGCATCCCCAGCGGCCTCGCTTGCGCCATGTGAGGGATATGCCTCTCAACTCCTGAAAGGATGCTCCTGTCTGCCGACGCTGTGAGAGGGCGCTGTCAACGCGGGGAAACAGACATCAGCGGGGCAGGGGTCTGTAGCACAATCGACTTGCTCCGATAGGGGAATGTGTCTATAGAGCCCCTGTCTATAAGGCGCATATGCCATAAAACAACGAGACGAGCAGGGTCAGGCAATCGCTGGCCCTCTTTGTTTTTTGTGTGTTTTCTTGTTGTTGGCGCGTCCAAGACCAATCCGCACGTCGCAAGGCGGGCACCAACTTAGACCGGCGGAGACAACCGTTCGGCCAGATAAAACGTTTGAAAAGGAAATGACGCCACATGGCTGATACAACTATGGAGGAATTCGAAGCCCTCCTGCAAGAAAGCTTCGAAATGGACACACCCGAAGAGGGATCTGTTGTCAAAGGCACGGTCATCGCAGTTGAAGCGGGCCAAGCCATCATCGACGTCGGCTACAAAATGGAAGGCCGCGTTGATCTTAAAGAATTCGCAAATCCTGGTGAACCTGCTGAAATCGCTGTTGGCGACGAAGTAGAAGTATTCCTGCGCTCGGCTGAAAATGCCCGCGGCGAAGCGGTTATCTCTCGTGAGATGGCACGCCGTGAAGAAGCATGGGATCGCCTCGAAAAAGCATATGCCGACGAAGAGCGCGTTGAAGGCGCAATCTTTGGTCGCGTCAAAGGCGGCTTCACAGTTGACCTCGGCGGCGCCGTGGCCTTCTTGCCCGGTTCGCAAGTTGACGTGCGCCCCGTGCGTGACGCTGGCCCATTGATGGGTCTGAAGCAGCCGTTCCAGGTTCTGAAAATGGACCGTCGTCGTGGTAACATCGTTGTATCGCGTCGTGCGATCCTCGAAGAGTCCCGCGCAGAACAGCGTGCAGAAGTTATCGGCAACCTGTCCGAAGGCCAAGCGGTCGACGGTGTGGTCAAGAACATCACCGAATACGGTGCGTTTGTTGACCTTGGTGGCGTAGACGGTCTGTTGCACGTGACTGACATGGCATGGCGTCGTGTGAACCACCCATCCGAGATCCTGACAATTGGCGAGACCGTCAAGGTTCAGGTTATCAAGATCAACAAAGAAACCCACCGCATCAGCCTTGGCATGAAGCAGCTGCAGGAAGATCCATGGGATCTGGTGGCCGGCAAGTACCCACTGGAGTCGGTGCACAAAGGTCGCGTGACCAACATCACCGATTACGGTGCCTTTGTTGAGCTCGAGCCCGGTGTTGAAGGTCTGGTTCACGTGTCCGAGATGTCTTGGACCAAAAAGAACGTACACCCCGGCAAGATCGTTTCCACCTCGCAAGAAGTGGACGTCATGGTGTTGGAAATCGACGGTGCCAAGCGCCGCGTTTCCCTTGGTCTCAAGCAGACTCAGCGCAACCCATGGGAAGTGTTTGCAGAAACACACCCCGAGGGCACCGAAGTCGAAGGCGAAGTCAAGAACATCACCGAATTCGGTCTGTTCATCGGCCTGCCTGGCGAGATCGACGGTATGGTTCACCTCTCCGACCTGTCTTGGGACGAGCGCGGCGAAGAAGCCATCCAGAGCTACCACAAGAACGACATGGTTTCGGCCGTCGTATCCGAGGTTGATGTTGAGAAAGAGCGTATCTCGCTCTCGATCAAAGCGCTGGGCGGCGACAAGTTTGCAGAAGCGGTTGGCGGCGTGAAGCGCGGCTCGATCGTGACCTGTGAAGTGACCGCAATCGAAGACGGCGGCATCGAAGTGGTTTATGAAGGCATGAAATCCTTCATCCGTCGCTCCGACCTGTCGCGTGACCGTGCAGAGCAGCGCCCAGAGCGCTTCAATGTTGGTGACAAGGTTGACGTGCGCGTGACCAACGTTGACAGCAAGACACGTCGTCTGGGTCTGTCGATCAAGGCGCGTGAGATCGCGGAAGAGAAAGAAGCCGTAGAACAGTATGGTTCTTCGGACTCCGGTGCATCGCTGGGTGATATCCTTGGCGCCGCACTGAAGACGGGCGACGAATAAGATCAGCCCGATCATCTCTGACAAAAAGAAACCCCGCCGGAGACGGCGGGGTTTTTCTTTTGGTCAGGTGGTTAGAAGAGGCAGCAGGCTATCTGATTATACTGGGGGACGGTCGCTCGACAGCTTAGGGCCGTGGTTCTATGGTCTCTTTGAAAAGCTAAAGTGGAAGCCTATGAGATGCCGTGGCCGGTCGATGAAAAGTTTATTGAGGCTTGCGAAGCCACCCTCGGCGTCAAGCTACCTAGCGAGTACCGAAAGAGTTTGAAGACGGAAAACGGCGGTGAAGTTGTCTGTGATGGTGACAACTGGGATCTGCATCCAGTTTGGGACAAGTCGGACAAAAAACGCCTGAAACGTACTGCAATGGACATCGTTCGGGAGACCGCAGCACTAAAAGATTGGGTCGGTTGGCCAGACAACGCGATATGCATCGGGGCAAACGGGATGGGAGACGCCTTGGCGTTTCTATATGAGAGTGGTGTTTGTACACCGTCCGTGTACCGTTGGCAGCATGAGACCGGAGAAATCGCGATGGTCGCGCGAGACTTTGGTCGTTTGACTCGGTCTGAGTGAAGCCTCCCACAGACCGCAGGTGTGTCCACTAGATGTTCAATAAAACGCCTGCGCCTGTTCGGTGATGCCTTTCATCGCCGCTGCGTAAGGCGTGGGGCCAAAGCTGATGCGGCCCACACCAAGAGCCGCGAGAGGCGCGACTTGGGCGCTCACATCGCGCAGCATCACGTTCACCGGCAAGGGACAATCGGTGCAAACCTTCTGGATCAGGTCGGCATCGGACAGGCCGGGAACAAAGAAGCTGTCGCCGCCCGCCTCGGCATAGGCGGCTGCGCGGTCAAGCGCTTCGGAAATGTGGCTGGCGTGATCTTCGGGCTTGGATTGCAGAAACAGATCGGTGCGGGCATTGATAACGATTGGTGTGCCGGTCTGATCACCAGCTGCGCGCACGGCCCGTATACGGGCGGCTTGCTCGGTGATGGTGTGTAGGCCTTTGCCCTTGACCACACGGTCTTCGAAGTTGAGGCCTATGGCACCAGCGGAAATCAGGCGCTCGACGTTGAGTGTGACCTCCTCCGGCGCAACTGCATAGCCGCCTTCGAAGTCGACGGTCAGGGGCAGGGTGTTGGTGGCGACGATACGCTCCACAATGGAAAGAAGGAATTCCATCGGCAGGGCTTCTCCGTCGCGATAGCCCTGTGCCTCGGCCACAGACCAGCTGCCGGTGGCGAGGGCTGTGGCGCCGGCCTTGGCCACGGCACCGGCGCTGCCCGCGTCCCAGATGTTATAAAGTACAACCGGTGTGCCCGGTGTGTGCAGGGCTTTGAAGGTGTCGGCCTTCTGGATCGAAGACGGGTGTGTTTCACTCATGCGGGGAGCCTTTCGGATTTGGGTCGGTACTGACGTTCGATGTCCAACAGTTTTTGTTTGCGCCAAAGGCCGCCGCCGTATCCGGTAAGCGCGCCGTCTGCGCCAAGGACACGGTGACAAGGAATGGCGATAGCGATTTGGTTGGCGCCGTTGGCGCGGGCAACAGCGCGGGTGGCCGATGGACGGCCCATATGATGCGCAATCTCGGAATAGCTGTGGGTTTGGCCGGCGGGGATGGTCAGAAGGGTGAGCCAAACGTCTTTGGTGAAAGCTGTGCCATGAAGAGCAAACGGGGTGGCGAAAGACGGGCAGGCGCCGTTGAAATAGTTTGTCAGTTCGGACTGGATTTGATCGGTGGGGTCGTATCGGCCCAAACCCAGATCGCCTTTTGCGAAGCTCCGCAAGCGGGCAAGTTCGCGGGGGAGGGCCTTGCGGTCGACAAACTCCAAAAGATGAAGGTGGCTGGCCGACGAAACGACGATCATGTCCCCCAAGGTCGTTGGTATCCAGTCCGCACGCAGCAGTCCTCCGGCTTTTAGTGCTGACGGCGCGCAGCCTAGGAGGCGCGCGAATGCTGATCGAAATGCCTGTGGGCTGTCAAAGCTGGCGTCCTGTTGTGCGGCAATCACGTTGTCACCGCTGGCCAGCGTTTCGAACCCCTCGCGCAGACGGCGTTGGCGGGCCATGTCCAAAAAAGTCATGCCAAACTGACGTTTGAAACTGCGCCGAACGGTGGAAAGGTCAAACCCCATTTGGGTGATGTGGCGCTCTGACCAGCGAATGTCGGGGCGATCGTCCAGTGCTGCCAACAAAGTTGCAATCGCGGGGTCAGACTCTGCCGCAGGCGCCAATGGGTGACACCGCTTGCAGGCACGATAGCCGGCTTCGATGCACTCACCGATGGTGGCAAAGAAAGTGCAGTTCTCAGACTTCGGTTTGCGGGCAGGGCAGGTCAGCCGACAAAACACGCCGGTGGTCGCGACGCACACATAAACCTGCCCGTCATAGCGGTCATCGCGGTCAAGCAAAGCCTGATACAAATCGGAATGGGACGGCAAATCAAAGAACATGCGACGACATTAGCACGTGCTTTGGTTCGGTCAGCCTGAAATCAGGCGTCTATTGATACGCAAGGCTCAATGTGGCTATGAGGCCAAAACGGGGCAGAAAGCGCGCTAAGGCTTTTCTTTGCGAATCAATGGCTTCTCTGCACTGCGGCGGCACTGTTGCGGAAGCTGGACAGGTCAAAATGAGGCCTGAAGCCATGATCAGGGCCCAAAAATCGGCGGAATTGAGCAAAAACGAGCGGTCAGGCCCGCCTTTCCATTTCCGTTTTGAGCGTTTCTACCTATAGTCGGTTAAATGCATGCGCAAAGACCTGCACGCCGTTAGGGAGACATATGCCGATGATCCGTTCGGAATTGATTCAGAAGATTGCCGATGAGAACCCCCACCTGTACCAACGTGACGTTGAGCGTATCGTGAACACGATATTCGACGAAATCACGGACGCTATGAGCGGCGGTGACCGCGTTGAGCTTCGGGGTTTTGGTGCATTCTCAGTCAAGAAGCGCGACGCCCGTACAGGGCGCAACCCGCGCACAGGAGAGTCGGTGCAAGTGGAAGAAAAACACGTGCCCTTCTTTAAGACGGGCAAGTTGCTACGAGATCGTCTGAACGGGAAGTAACCCATGCGCTATTTTCGCTATGCCTTTCTCGGCGCCCTTGGCGTCGCCCTTATCTCTGTTTGTCTGGCAAATCGTGACTTTGTCACTTTGACTTTGTTGCCGGCGGCTTTGGGTGATTTGTTGGGTCTGAACTTCTCTATCAGCTTGCCGCTGTTCGTGGTGATCCTTGGCGCGATTGTTGTGGGCCTTTTGGTCGGCTTTGTCTGGGAATGGCTGCGCGAGCACCGCCACCGGGCGGACAAAACCAAGGCTGAGAAAGAATTGCACAAGACCAAACGCGAAGTGCGCCGTCTGAAAGGCAAGCAGGCGGAGAACAAAGACGAAGTTCTCGCGCTGTTGGACGAAGCCAGCTGAAGCTTTGCATTCGAGCGCGGCTCTTGTAGGGCTTTCACATGGATATTCGTGTCAAGATTTGCGGGCTGAAAGAGCCTGAACACGTGGCGGCGGCAGCTGAGGCTGGCGCGGCTTACGTTGGGTTTGTGTTCTTTGAGAAATCGCCACGCAACGTTGGCCTTGATCTGGCACGTGACCTGGCGCTAGCCGCTCCGGTTGGTTTGGCAAAGGTTGCATTGACGGTGAATGCGGACGATGCGTTTCTGGACAATTTGGTTGAGACGGTTCCATTGGACATGTTGCAACTGCACGGCAAAGAAAGCCCTGCGCGGGTGGCAGAGGTCCGAGCCCGCTACGGTTTGCCGGTGATGAAGGCGATTGGCATTGCGGAGGCAGCCGATGTGGCCCAGATCGATCTATATGGCAGTGTCGCGGACCAGCTGTTGGTGGACGCAAAGGCGCCGAAGGATGCAGATCTTCCCGGTGGCAATGGGCTGGCGTTTGACTGGCGTCTCGTGAACCGCAAATACTGGCCTGCGCCGTGGATGCTGGCAGGTGGGCTGACACCGGACAACGTGGCCGAGGCCGTGCGCATGACCGGAGCGCGGCAGGTCGACGTGTCGTCGGGCGTGGAAAGCGCGCCGGGGACCAAGGACGTCAATCTGATCCGGGCATTTGTCAAAGCTGCTAGAGGGTTTTCTGAGGAAAAGCTTCCTCCAAAGCTCGTTTGAGAGTGTTGATTTTTGGTCTGCATGAGCGGGTTTTGCGTAAGATCTATAGGCAGGGTAGGCGCGAAAATCGCGAATGCACGTGTCGTGGTGGCGGTGGGCAGTTTGCGCTGGCAAATCTTGGTTCCCAGCCCTAGAACATTTGAAACACCGCGGGAGAGGCAAAATGTCTAACGACCTTTTCAACAGCTTTATGAATGGCCCTGACGAAAAAGGCCGGTTCGGCCAGTTTGGTGGCCGGTTTGTCAGCGAAACCCTGATGCCCCTGATCCTTGATCTTGAGGCGGAATACGAAAAGGCAAAGGACGATGACACGTTCTGGGCCGAGATGAACGATTTGTGGAAGCACTATGTCGGTCGTCCGAGCCCGTTGTATTTCGCATCCCGCATGACCGAGACGCTGGGTGGCGCAAAAATCTACCTTAAGCGTGACGAGTTGAACCACACGGGTGCGCATAAGGTGAACAACGTGTTGGGTCAGATCATTCTGGCAAGGCGTATGGGTAAGACCCGTATTATCGCTGAAACCGGTGCCGGTCAGCATGGCGTTGCCACCGCGACAGTCTGTGCAAAGTTTGGCCTCAAGTGCGTGGTCTACATGGGCGCGCATGATGTGAAACGCCAAGCGCCCAACGTTTTCCGTATGCGATTGCTTGGCGCCGAAGTGGTGCCTGTGACCTCAGGTCGTGGCACTCTCAAGGACGCAATGAACGACGCGCTGCGCGACTGGGTGACCAACGTGCGCGACACATTTTATTGCATCGGGACGGTGGCTGGGCCACATCCTTATCCGGCGATGGTGCGGGATTTCCAATCGATTATCGGCAAGGAAGTCCGCTGGCAACTGGAAGAACAAGAAGGCAAAGGCCGCCTTCCTGATACCGTGATCGCCGCGATCGGCGGCGGCTCCAATGCGATGGGCCTGTTTCATCCGTTCTTGGATGACAAGTCCGTCAACATCATCGGCGTTGAGGCCGGTGGTAAAGGTGTGGACGACAAGATGGAGCACTGTGCGTCGCTCACAGGTGGGCGTCCGGGGGTGCTGCATGGCAACCGTACCTATTTGCTTCAGGACGACGACGGGCAAATTTTGGAAGGTTATTCGATTTCGGCTGGTCTGGATTATCCGGGAATCGGGCCGGAGCACAGTTGGTTGAATGATACGGGCCGCGCGGAATATGTGTCGATCACCGACAAAGAAGCGCTTGAGGCGTTCCAATTCTCCTGCGGGCAAGAGGGCATCATTCCAGCGCTGGAGCCCTGCCACGCGTTGGCGCATGTGATGAAAATTGCGCCAAATCTGCCTAAGGACCACATTCTTGTGATGAACATGTGCGGTCGCGGTGACAAAGACGTCCAGACCGTGGCGCGTTATCTGGGTTTTGACATGTCCGACACCGAAGAGGGTCGCTCAGCCGACTAAGATCAGCGGCAAAATTATCAAAAAAGGGCGCCTTGTTTGGGCGCCTTTTCCTTTTGGACTAAGCGGTAATGAGAATTTCTGCTGTCACTTCCCCTTGCGGGTCTGGGCACTGATTGCCACCTTGGCACTATGCTGTGCAAGGGCGGACCTACTATGCGAATGATGAGACCTGTTGTTGGTGCCTTGGTAATCGGGGTGTTGGCTGTGTCGTCGGCGCTGGCGGAGAGCGTGTCTGTTGCCCGAGAGCGTGCCATCCAAAAAATGTCGGAGGCGGGCGTTCATCGGGTCAAAATCGACCGTCGTTTGAATGGCAACACCAGAATCCGCGGGTTCTCCGAGACGGATCTTCATGTGGTCATTATTGACAAGAAGACCGGCCAGTTTGTGACGGATGTTGTGGTGCCAATGGCTGAGATGCCGCAGCAACATTGGGCGGATCAGGGACCTGATTTTTCGGACATCGAAGGCAACTAGCCCCAATAAGTTTTACTGCGCATCCAAAGCGTGATGCAGCAGCACAGCGTGGGGCACGATATCAAGAGCAGACTTGTGCGTGCTGGCCAGACGCACTTTTGGTGCGCAGCCTTCGTCATGGGCCTGCAGGAAACGCGCGGCGCATAGGCACCATTGGTTTCCGGGCTTGAGACCCTCAAAGCCAAATTCCGGTCTTGGCGTGGAGAGATCGTTGCCCACATATTTGGAAAAGGCGAGGAATTCCGCAGTCAAGACCACGCACACGGTGTGGCTGCCAGAGTCTTGCGTACAAGTGTTGCAGGCGCCGTCCCTAAAATATCCTGTAAGCGGATCATGGGAGCACGGTTTCAATGGGTCCCCAAGGACGTTCACGGAAGGGTCTTTTTCTATCATGGCGCCAGTTTGGCACGTTGGTGTAGGCGCGCAAAGGATTGAAATCCCGTCGGGGACATGAATTTTTTGAATGAGCATTTAGGAATGCGATTGACCGTTGGTTTCGCGTCGCGCAAATCTGCGGAATGAAACAGATTTATGAACCGTCCCGCCAGATAGATGTCATCCATGAAACGGACGTGCTCGTCGTGGGCTCAGGCCCCGGCGGGTTGTCTGCTGCATTGGCGGCGGCACGGGCTGGTGTGGCAGTAACATTGGTGGAGCGCTTTGGCTGCTTTGGCGGCAACATTACGGTTGTCGGGGTCGAAGGCATGCACTGGTACCGCCATCAGAAAACTGTGGAAAGCATGGGTATTCCCAAGGAATTTGAGGACGCTGCCAAAGATGCGGGCGCCGCGGTGCCGGAGAGCCAATCGCTGAGCTATGAGATTGACAGCGAAGGCTTCAAGCTGGTCGCGGATCATATGGTTGAGGCGGCGGGCATTCACCCGATGCTGCACCGTCAGTTCGTTGCACCGATCATGGAAGGCGATGAAATCAAGGGCATTGTCACCGAATCCAAAGCCGGACGCGAAGCGATACTGGCCAAGATTGTGATCGACGCCACCGGTGATGCGGACGTGGCCCATCGCGCAGGGTCGCCGACCCAAATGGCCCCGCGCGAAGACCTGATGGCGGCCTCGGTGATGTTTCACCTCGCAGGTGTGGACAAGCGCGCCTTTGTTGAGGGAGTGAATTCTGATCCGCAGACCTATGCCGATTGGGGCGGCGGCGGTGAATGGAACATCGAGACCTCCGGCAAAGAGGACACGATGTTCTCACCATTTCTGCACAAGCCGTTTGCACAGGCAATCGAGGCTGGGCTCATTCCGCCGGCGCTTAACACCATTGCGGGTACATGGGGGGCAATGCATGACACCGGTGAGTTGACCTACATGAACCTTGTGCACCTTGCTGGCATTGACGGTACTGACCCAGACAGCCTGACCCAAGGTGAAATCGAGGGCAGGAAACAGGCGATGTTGGCGATTGAAGCGCTGCGGCGATTCACGCCGGGCTGTGAAAACGCGCGGCTTAGAAACTTTGGTATGAGCCTGGGTATTCGCGACACACGTAAGGTGGATACGCTTTATGAGATGCGCGAAACTGACGTGCGTGAACAGGGCCGTTTTGAAGACAGCATTGGAATTTTCCCTGAATTCATCGATGGGTATGGTGTTTTGATCTTACCCACGACAGGGCGCTATTTCGAAGTGCCATACCGCAACCTATTGCCGAGGGGTGTAAAGAACCTGCTGATCTCGGGGCGGGCCACTGCGGCCCAAAAGATCGCGCATGCTGCAACCCGCAACATGGCATGCTGCGCAGTGATCGGGCAGGGGGCAGGCGTTGCGGCGGCTTTGGCGGTGAAACAGAGCCGCGCCCTAGACGCGCTCAATATCACTGACATTCAATCGGCGATCGAGGCACAGGGCGCGCGCGTCCACTGACTATTTGTTCCGGACTTACCTGCGATTGTATGGGGGCGGCGCGCCCCCATTCTCTTCAATCTGCAACCCTTGGCGCTAGTCTAGTTCTTCAGAGATTTGGCGGAAAAGCGTGATGCTGTAGTCCTTTACGTCGCCTTCCTTGAACTGGCGGTCAGCCGAGGTCACCACAATCAGCACCCCTTTGGGCCGGTTGACATAAAGGTACTGGCCATAAATCCCATGTCCGTAAAACTCCCCCTCGCGCGGGTCTTTGGGCATCCACCACTGGTAGCCATAGTTCAGCGCACCCGTTTTGGTTTTTGCGCTGGGAATGGTAGACGCAGCCAGCCAATCGGCCGGCACGATCTGTTGTCCATTGAACTGACCGTCTTGCAGGATCATCTGTCCGAACCTCGCATAATCGCGTGTAGTCACGTTCAGCCCGCCTAAAACGAAGGCAACGCTTTCTCCGTCGGTGAGATAGTATGGCGAGACTTCATAGCCGAGTTTGGAGATGATTTTCTCCGACAAGAGCGAGGCCACATCGCGACCAGTGGCGCCGCGGATCACCATGCCCAACACATGCGTGTCGATCGAGACGTATTTCATCTCGTCACCCGGCGCGGCGAACGTGTCTGACAATGCGGCAGTGAATCCGTCCATCGTTCCGCCAAGCGCCAGCACGCGGCCCATGCGGTTGATGTCTGAGTTGGAGTCTAGATAGTCCTCGTCAAAGGTGACGCCAGAGGACATCTGCAGCACGTTCTTGATGCTGGCACCGTCGTAGGCCGTCCCGATCAAGGCCGGTACGTATTTGGTGACCGGATCGTCGATGCTGTCGATGTCGCCGTCTGCCAAGACGACGCCCATAAGTGCTGACAAATATGACTTGGCCACGGACCAGCTGATGCGCAAATCGGTGTCCGTGGTGTCCTTGTAATATGCCTCATGCACAATCGCGCCGTCCTTGAGCACAAGCATGGATGTCACGCTGCGGTCTTTGACATATTGCGAGACGCCCGACGGTAGATCTGCGGGTGGCCCTTTGGGCAAGTCGATCACCGGCGCGTCGCCGCGCGGCACCTCACGCCACAGGAAAGCGGCGTTCATGTTGGAGAAGTTGTGGACAATTTTTCCTTCGGAAAACAGCGAGTTGACCGCAAGAAGTCGTGTGAGTTCATCCCGTTTCAGAAAGCCGACCACTGCGGCCGCCAAAACAAGCATCAACAGAATTCGACCCAGCCATTTACCAAAAGTACGCATCAAAACATCCTCCCCATTTTGAAGGAGGAGTTGACCACTTTCGGCGGCTTTTGGGCAAGCGAAACCTTAGGTCAGTGCAGCTGGTCCACGCCATTCAATCCAGCGGCCGTGAAAATCTGCGCGCCCTAAATCAAGGCGGACATCTCCGGGCCAGAGGCGCAGGGTTATTGCCGCCCCCGGGGTCTGGTCGTCGGCCTCATAGCTGAGCCAGGCAAGCGGCGAGGCGTCCGTGGCTTTGGCGCCTGCAGCCTCGATCAAGGCGGTGCCGCGCGCTTGTGTTTCCGGGGGGAAATATTGCCACGCGACAGTGTGATAGATCAGGTGCAGCAGGCCGTGGGTTGTCGTTTGCAAACGGTCTTGGAGCCAGTCAATGGCATCGCCTTTGTCGACCTGTGCATCCTGCAGTTCTATGGCGGCGCGGGTGCGGGTGAGCCGCTCGGTCTGATCGGGCCAGAGATAGGCGAGAAGACGGAGCGCGTCGGCGGGATCGTGGGCGTTTAACGGTGTCAGATCGACGCCCCGACGTTCAGCCACGGGCAGTGAAAAATCACTGTCGGCATCGCGGCTGTATTGCGTCGGTATCGCGTCGGTCCACTTTGGCGTGAGAACAACCGGACTTTGAGGAACCGCGTGGAGGTCAGTCACGAGGTCAAAGCGATCAAACATCAAGTTAAGACCAGCAGAGGCACCAAGCTCGGAGAGCTGGAAGGGCAAGCCGAACCGCGTGAACAAGAGATGCGCGGTGGCGATCAGAACGGCGGACCGACGCACCTCGTTTGTTTGAGGCGGGCGGTCAATCCAATCGCAGAGAAAAGCGTCGTGCGTGAGAAGCGCCTGTTTGATGGTTTCGGCAAACTTTGCATCTGGCGCGGAGTGGGGCGGGTAGACGGCGGCGAGCGCGGCGTCGCGGTCTTGCAAAACCAGCGCGTGCAATCCGCTGGCGATGCGCAGAGGCAGGCTGTGGCCGGAGGGGCCGATGTCACCTGAGAAACTTGCGCTCTTTTCCGCCAATGCGGTGCCTTCGGGCCAGTCCTGCGAAAGGAGACGCAGCAGGCGTGCCATGAATGGGCTGCCGAGGTCGTCACACTGGCCGGCTTGATCCAGAAACGCGGCCCGCAGGGAGGCGCTCATGAAAACTTGTCCATGAGCTTTTGCAGCGGGTTCCGGGTGTCTTCGATGGGTTCCGGTTTCGGATCCGGTTTTGGCGTGGCTTTGGCCTTTGGTTGGTTTTGTGGCGTCTCAGTTTTGGGTTTTGAGGTGGATGAGCGGGGTGGATTGAGGCGCAGAGCCACCGCGTTGGAAAACTTGGCGGTGTCGTCGGCAGCCAGATGGGCGGCGCCGTCAGAAATCCCGCGCAGCATGTCATCAAGCCAGTCCTGATCCATCTTGTGAAAATCGTGCAGGACGTAGTGGCTCACCAGATCCTTGCGCCCCGGATGGCCTATGCCCATGCGTACGCGACCGTAGGTTTCGCCGATGTGCTGATGCATCGAGCGCAGCCCGTTGTGGCCGGCGTGGCCACCGCCCTTTTTGTATTTGAGTTTGCCCGCCGCCAGATCGAGTTCGTCGTGAAACACCACCACGTCTTCGGCCGCAAGTTTGTAAAACCGCATGGCTTCGCCCACCGATTGGCCGGAGAGGTTCATGAAGGTTTCGGGCTTAAGCAGAAGTACCTTTTCAGAGCCAAGCCGTCCCTCGGTGAGGGACCCCTGAAACTTGCCTTTCCACGGGGCAAAACCGTGGTCGTCCGCAATGCGGTCGAGCGCCATGAAACCGATGTTGTGTCGGTTGTTCTGGTATTTGGTGCCGGGATTGCCCAGGCCGACAAAGAGTTTCATGAAGGGCTGCCTTTGCTGCTCACGGTTGCTCTATAGCGGCCAAGCCCCTAGGACTCAATGAATTGACAAGAACAAACGGGCAGATCGGGCATGACAGTTTACACGCTCAAAGGCATTGAAGTTGGCATTCCGGACTGGCTCACCGACACGAAGATCGCCGCCAAATTGGCCTCTGGTGAGTATGAAAACAAGGAAAGTGCTGCGGCGTTGCAGCGGATCAAGAAGGGCTGGCGCGTGCTGGAGATCGGCGCGGGGCTTGGCTATGTCAGTGCGATCTGTGCGCAAGCCGCCGGAGCCGAGAACGTGATGAGCATTGAGGCCAACCCCAAGATGTTGGAGCCGATCCGCGCCAACCTTGCGCGCAATGGGCAAAGGGACGTGACGCTTGTGCACGGCGCGGTGGTTGGCAATGCGCATGACGCAGAGACGGTGAAATTCCGCGCGGGGGCTTTGTTCTGGGGCGGCGGTCTGGTGGAGGAGGGCACATCGCCTGAGGACATGGTCGAAGTGCCCGCAGTTCCGATTGGGCATCTGCTGGCGATTCATGAGCCGCAGTTTGTGATGATGGACATTGAAGGTGGAGAGCAATTTCTGTTTGACGAGAAATGGCCCAAATGCGTCCGTCACGTGGTGTTGGAACTGCATCAGTCCAAGTATCCGCGCAAGGTGATCAAGAAGATCGTTGATTGCATGAGCCAGTCCGGCCTGACCTATGATCCGGGCACCAGCAGTGGGCGCACGTTAGGATTCATGCGCGTTGGTCGTGTGAAGAAAGGGTAACTCGCTAGTTTGTTCCGCGCTTTGGCTTGGTCGCCCGCTAGAGAGACACAAGATCCAGAGGGCTGCGGGACAGCCGCTCGACTCCGGTTTCGGTGACCAGCACGGAATGGCCGTTGCACATGGCATAACCGGTGTCCGAATCCATCAGGATCATATGCAGGAAGAACACCTGTCCGGCCGCCATTTGCAAAGGGTTGCCCTCGTAAAACATCGGAAAGTCGACCCAGATCGGATTGTAGACAGCGCCCATGCCGTAACCGCAGGCCTGCAGGCGGGCATCTTGAAAACCATGGGCGTCGAACACGCGGGCATGGGCGTCAAACACATCTCCCATCGGCGCGCCGGGGCGGATGGCGGCCTCGCAGGCTTCAAGCGCCTCAACCGTTGCGGCGTGCATACGCTTTTGCACATCGCTGGCTGGCCCTATGATCAGCGTGCGCATCATCGCCGCGTGGTATCGCGCGTAGGCGCCGGACCATTCCAATGTGATCTGGTCACTCGCATCAAGATGACGCCGACCAGAGTAGTAGCGACACAGAAGTGCGCCTGGTCCGGAGCCAATGATGAATTCGTTGCCGGCATAGTCGCCGCCGCCCTCAAACACCGCGCCCTGCATCGCGCTGAGGATGTCGCCTTCGAAAGCGCCGGCCTTGGTGGTTTTGAGCGCTGCATCAAGCGCATCATCGGACAAGGCCGCAGCGCGGCGGTGCATGTCGATTTCAGCGGTGGATTTTATGCGGCGACAGTGGCGGATAACATCCGAGGCTTCGATCAGGTTGGGGAGAGCGTCGCGGACCTGTTGGCCGTTCCACATCGTCAGGCCAGCGGTCTGGGTTTCCCAGCCGATGCGGGCGTTTGACAGGCCGCGATCAGCAAGCAGGGCAACGAGATCCTTTTGCGGCTGCGCGCCTTCGAATTCGGGCCAAATGTGGATCTGGTCGTCTTGTAGAATGGATGTGTGTTGGGCCTGACGCTGATCTGGCGCGCGGGTTAGCAGGTCAATGCGGCCATCGGCGCCAAGTACCATGCACTGAAACATTGCAAAGCCGAATGTGTCGTAGCCGGTCAGCCAAAGGTGGCTTTCGGGCGCGAACAGCAGGATCGCATCGAGGTTTGCGCGCTGCAATGCTGCGCAGGCCTGTCCGCGGCGGGTGGTGAATTCTTCGGCGGTGAAATGCAGGGACATACGCGTGAGCTTTCTGTGACCAATGCGAAAGCCTAGCGTGGCGTTGGAAGCGTGACCATCCCAATGGTTGCACGGCTGTGTCGGGCTACAAAAAAAACGCGGCGCCCCGAGGGACGCCGCGCCTGCCACACACCTTGCGGTGGGGTCTTATTCTTCGGCAGCTGCTTCTGCAGTTGCTTCGACTTCTGCTTCGCCTTCTTCGTCGTCGCTGTCAGACGAGCGCAGGCTCGATGGTGCGGACAGGTTCGCGATCACGAAGTCACGGTCGATGGTCGGCTTGGCGCCAGCAGGCAGATCGATCTGGCTGATGGTGATGGTGTCGCCGATGTCTTTGCCGCTCAGGTCAACAACCAGACGCTCAGGAATGTCGCCTGCGGTCACGTTGAGCTCAACCTCGGGACGGACAACAGTCAAAACGCCGCCCTTTTTGATGCCAGGTGCTTCTTCTTCGTTCTCAAAATCAACGTGGATGAACAGGCTGATTTTCGACGTGCGGCGCAGGCGCAGCAGGTCGATGTGAGTTGGAAGGTCTTTGACAACGTCACGCTGGACGCCGCGGCAGATCACACGAACGTCTTCCTGGCCTTCAACTTTGAGGTTGAAAAGAGTCGACAGGAAACGGCCGTCTTTCAGCTTTTTGAACAGGACGTTGAAAGGGATCTGGATCGACACAGGGTCTGCGTCGCCACCATAAACAACACCAGGTACGAAGCCGTCACGACGTGCTTGACGAGCGGCGCCCTTGCCTGTCCCCGTGCGTGCTTCGGCGATAAGATCAGGAATCTGACCAGCCATATTGAATTCTCCAATTATCTAGGGCGAGGATCCTCCAAGGCTGTATCCTCGCGTGAAGCCGCGCGTATAGCGAGGTTTGCGCTGAATGCAAAGGGGATTCGGGCGACTGATGCGGGAAAATCGCCGAAGATCAGCCTGCGTGGTCTCGTAAGACGCCGCCAGCCTGAACAATCTGGTCATACAGTGCGAATTCCCGACCGCGGGCCTTGCGCAATTTGATCTCTACCTCGGGTGACAGCGGCGCGTCAAAGTAAGGCGAAACGTTGCGCGGTTTGGGGGTGATGTCCTCGCCAAAACGCTCTGAAAGCCATTGTCGCAGAAGGGGCTGACGATCATAGGCAAACAGATGATGCACCGGCACGCTTTTGTCCTTGAGGGACAGAAAGTTGACCTGTGTGCCAACGCGCGCCACCGGCGAGGGGTGCTCGGAGATCACGTCCAGAACAAAGGTGTCAAAGCTCATGTTTTGTGTGCTTAGAGCTGTGCTTTCGCTGCGGGCACGAAACCGATACCAGCTGCGCAGTTGCTCAATGGGATCGCGCATCACGGCAACGCGGTCAGGACGCAGATCAAAGGTGCGATCCAGCATAGGTGCCACGCGCCGGTGATATTTACCAACCGTGAGGTGTTTGACACGCTTTTGAAATGAGATGTCGGCAAAAGGGCGCAGCACATGCCCAAAGGCCGTGGAGCCGGTTTTCGGCACCGCGAACAGCGCCAGGGATTGTTCGAAAAAGATCAGCACGTCAGAAGCCTCCTGCGGGCCGCACTATTGCGCGGCCCGCGAGGGCTGTCCAGTTGGAGGCAGCAGGGTTACGCCTGCCACCGGCCTTCAAAATCTTCGGGGATAAGCAAAACGTCGCGACCAAGTTCGTCGATGCGGCGACGTCCACACAGGGCCATCGAGGTGTCGAGTTCTTTGTGCAGCACTTCGAGCGCTTTGGTCACGCCCGCTTCGCCCATGGCGCCGAGCCCATACACAAAGGCGCGTCCGATGTAGGTGCCGCTGGCGCCCATCGCGAGGGCCTTGAGAATGTCCTGACCCGAGCGGATTCCGCTGTCCAGATGAACCTCGACCTGATCACCAACGGCCTCAAGGATAGAGGGCAGGGCGCGTATTGAGGACATCGCGCCATCCAATTGGCGGCCACCGTGGTTGGACACAATGATGGCGTCGGCCCCAACCTTGAGCGCCATTTTGGCGTCCTCGGCGTCCAGAATGCCTTTGAGAATGACCTTGCCGCCCCATTCTTCTTTGATTTTGGCGACCTTGTCCCAATCCAGCGTCGGATCAAAGCTTTCGGCGGTCCAAGCGCCAAGATCCTTGGAGTCGGAAATGCCGTCGACGTGGCCCACGATGTTGCCGAAATTGCGACGCTTTGCGCCCAGCATTTCGATACCCCAACGCCATTTGGTCATCAGGTTGGCAATGGTGGAGGGGGTCAGTTTGGGCGGGGCGGAGAGGCCGTTTTTCAGATCCTTGTGGCGCTGGCCGAGGATTTGCAAATCCAGCGTGATCACCAGGGCCGAGCATTTCGCGTCTTTGGCGCGCTGGATCAGGCGGCTGACATAATCGGTGTCGCGCATAGTGTAGAGCTGAAACCAGAAAGGGGCGGTGGTGGCTTCGGCCACGTCTTCGATCGAGTTGATCGACATGGTCGAGAGCGTGAAGGGAACGCCGAATTTTTCGGCCGCGCGGGCGGCTTTGATTTCGCCATCAGCGCATTGCATGCCTGTAAGGCCAACGGGGGCCAGAGCGACCGGCATTGCCACGTCTTGGCCAATCATTTGCGACGCGGTCGAGCGGCCGGACATGTCCACGGCGACGCGTTGACGCAAGTAAATATCTTCGAAGTCCGAGGTGTTCTCGCGAAACGTTTGTTCCGTCCAGCTGCCGGATTCGGCGTAGTCAAAAAACATCCGCGGCACGCGCCGTTCGTAGATGCGTTTCAGGTCATCGATACAGGTGATTACCGTCATTTTGGTTTTGACTCCCTCATATTGGTAAAGGTTCCTTACCAATACCGCCAGTTTGGTGCAATCACAATTCTGGTTGTTAGGAACTCGTTTACGGCTCTGGCGTATTCTGGCCGCAGTTTAATGAGTTTTTTTGTTGGAGGTCCTGATGAAGGGCGTGGTGTTTGTGGAATTGATCCGCATGGCTGAATCCGTGATGGGTGAAGAGGCCGTAGACGATATTCTTGACAAGGTAAATTTGGAGTCCGACGGCGCATTCAGCTCGGTTGGCAACTATCCCTGCAGTGAATTGATGACGCTGGTGGGCGCGTTTGGCGCGCATCTGAACGCGCCGGTGGAGGCGCTTCAGGTCCAGTTTGGCGAATGGATGTTCGAGCGTTTCGTCGAAGGATACCCGGCGTTCTTTGTTGGCAAACATGACGGTTTTGACATGCTGGATTCCATCGAGAACGAAGTTCATGTCGAAGTGCGTAAGCTGTATCCCGAAGTGGAGTTGCCAACATTCGCCACGGAACGGCCTGCGGAACAGCAGCTAAAGATGGTCTATTCGTCAGAGCGCCCCTTGCAGCATTTCTGCCGTGGAATGGTTGAAGCCTGTATGACGCATTTTGGGCACGATTTTACGGTGGATATGCAGGAAGCCTCGGAAAACGGCCGGTTTCGCGCGGAATTCCTCGTACAGAAGGTCGCCTAATGTTCTTGGGGGATCAGGTCGGTACGCAACCGGACGGCGTCTCCCGCCGGCGGTATCAACGGGAACGAAAAGGCCGGGAAGAGGCGGAGCGGCTCTTGGAAGCCAAGAGTCGCGAACTGTATGAAGCAAATCAACGGTTGACCAAACTGGCGGAGTCCCTTGAAACAGCCGTTCACGAGCGGACGGTTGAACTTGATAGTGCGCGGGTGTCAGCCGAAGCTGCGAATGAGGCAAAGTCGGTGTTCCTAGCGTCGATGAGCCACGAAATTCGCACGCCCTTGAACGGCATTCTTGGTATGGCTCAGGCGTTAGATGACAGTGGCTTGAGCGCGGAACAATCGCGGCTGGTCGCGGTTTTGGGCGAAAGCGGGCGTCTTTTGTTGGCGATCATCAACGATGTGTTGGACATTTCCAAAATCGAAGCGGGCAAGTTTGATCTCGAGACCATACCTTACGCGTTGCCGGAGCTGGCGCGTGTCATGCGGCAGCATCACCAAATGAAGGCGGAAGAAAAAGGGTTGGAGTTTGAACTTACTGTCGAACCCGCCGCCCGGATTATGGCTGAAACCGATCCGACGCGGTTGCAACAGATTGTCGGCAACTTGTTGTCCAATGCTATCAAATTCACCGAGTCCGGACGGGTTTCATTGCAATTGAATGTCTGTCCCGCACCCAATGATAAAGCCTGGCTTGAGATCGTCGTGACCGACAGCGGACAGGGCATCGCAAAATCGCAGCAGCCTCGGCTTTTCCAACGGTTTTCGCAGGCCAACTCCTCGGTGACGCGCATGCACGGTGGTACGGGATTGGGATTGGCAATTTCACGGCGGATCTGTGAACTGATGGGGGGCTCCATCAGCGTAAAAAGTGATGCGGGCAAAGGCGCTACATTCAAAGCCAAAGTTCTGATCGTTCCGTTGGAAGATCGCACACCGGCCGAGGTGCTTGCGGACAGTGAAAAAGATGTCATCAGCCTTGAGGGGCTAAGGGTGCTAGCGGCGGAGGACAACAAGACCAATCAGCTCGTGTTGCGGCATATGTTGAAAAAGGCGCTTGTTGATTTGACCATCGTGCCTGATGGCAAGCAGGCTGTGGAAGCGTGGAGTACCGGTGCATATGACATGGTTCTGATGGACATCAACATGCCAGTCATGGATGGCTTGGAAGCCACCCGTCTGATCCGTGAGGCCGAGACCGTTGCGGTGAAAGACACCACGCCGATCATTGCTGTTTCGGCCAACGCTATGGTGCATCAGGTGGCTGGCTATTTGTCCCAAGGTATGACCGGGCACGTGTCAAAACCGGTCAGCCGATCCGTTTTGGTTGAAGCAATGACCCGCGCGCTCGAAGAAAAGCGCAGTAGGGGCCATTGATGCCCCGATCCTTTTGCGGCGCGGATATCTGCGAGGCACCCGCACCCGTCTTGCAGCTTGTACGCTGGACATCTGGCTGCGCACTACACGCTACAAAAGGAGAGCCGCGCGGCGGCTGCATGTCCCGGAATACCGCCCCCTCGCTCTTAAGCGGAATGTGCGCCGCCAGCCAATGAGGCGACAAAGGCCAGCACGTCGGCAACAGGCTTGCCTGCGCCGATCTGGCTGACAATCGCGGAGCCAACAACGGCGCCGTCTGCCACGCTCGCAATTGCCTTGGATTTTTCGGGCGTATTGATGCCAAAGCCGACAATTACCGGCAAATCCGTGGCGGCCTTGATGCGGGCAACTTCCGGGCCCACGTTGGTGGCTTCTGCTTCCGCCGCGCCGGTGATGCCGGTGATCGACACATAATAAACAAAGCCAGATGTGTTTTGCAGCACTTTGGGCAAGCGTTTGTCATCTGTTGTGGGGGTCGCAAGGCGGATGAAATTCATTCCGGCGGCCTGCGCTGGAATGCACAACTCTTCGTCCTCTTCTGGAGGCAGGTCGACCACGATCAAACCATCAATACCGGCAGCTTTGGCATCGACCAGGAACTTGTCCACGCCGCGAGAGAAAATCGGGTTGTAATACCCCATCAGCACGATCGGCGTTGTGTCGTCGTCTTTGCGAAATTCCGTAGCGAGGTCCAATGTGCGCTGCAATGTCATGCCGCCATCCAAGGCACGCTGCCCAGCCAATTGGATCGTCGGACCATCCGCCATAGGGTCGGTGAAAGGCAAACCCAATTCGATCACGTCCACGCCCGCACCGGGCAAACCTTTGACGATCTCAAGTGACGTGTCGTAGTCGGGGTCTCCCGCCATCACATAGGCCACAAATGCTTTTTTCCCGTCTGCCTGAAGCGCGGCGAATTTGGCGTCGATACGTGTCATTGGCAAGTCCTTGTCGTTGGTCTCATCCCATGTGCAGGATGCGCACGAGGAAATCAATCCTGACACGGCGAAAAGGGCAGGCTTGTCCGAAACGTTTGCGACCTCAATGGGTTTGGCGCACACAACAATGGGCACCGCAGGTCAAGTTCATTTCACAAACAAACATGTGCGGCGTAACTTTTGTCACGCGTCTATTTCAGGCGGCACACCTATCATCCAGTTTGTGCCAAATCGATCGCGGACCATGCCAAAGGACTTTGAAAAGAACACAGGACCGTATGGCCTGGTCACTTGTCCCCCTTGTGCGAGCGCGTCAAATATTGACTGGCCGGTTTCAATGTCGCGCACGGAGTGGTTGATCGACACGGATTCCTGCGGCTTGGCCTCTGAGCCGGGGAAAAAATCCGAGGCCATCAAACAGGCGTCACCCAGCATGATGTGGCCGTACATGATCCGGTCGGATGCAGGCATATTCTCCTCCGGCGGCGCCTCATGGTAAGGCATAAGGGTGAGGTCCGTCGCGCCAAAAAGGTCTGCGTAAAATGTGAGGGCTTCGGCACATTGGCCGTCGAAGTTGAGATAGGGATTGAAGGTCATTTGAACGCTCCTCCGATGGGGCAGGGTAACACATGCCTTGCGCAGCGCCCAAACTCTGCATAAGAGCAGCGACAAACATGTGACAGGAGTCCGGCCATGGGTTTCAAGATGGGTATCGTGGGTTTGCCAAATGTGGGCAAATCGACCTTGTTTAATGCGCTGACCAAAACCGCCGCCGCGCAGGCGGCCAACTTTCCGTTTTGTACAATCGAGCCCAATGTGGGCGAGGTTGGCGTGCCGGATGCGCGGCTTGATAAGCTAGCAGCAATTGCCCAGTCCAAGCAGATCATTCCAACGCGGATGACGTTTGTAGACATTGCCGGTCTCGTGAAAGGGGCGTCCAAAGGCGAAGGTCTTGGAAACCAGTTCCTTGCCAACATCCGCGAAGTGGACGCCATCGCCCACGTGCTGCGTTGCTTTGAAGACGGCGATGTGACCCACGTTGAAGGGCGCGTGGACCCGGTTGCTGACGCGGAAACCATCGAGACCGAGCTGATGCTGGCCGACATAGAAAGCATTGAAAAGCGTCTGCAGGGGCTGGTGCGAAAAGTGCGCGGTGGCGACAAGGAAGCGGTGCAACAAGAGCGCCTTTTGAAAGACGCGCTGGCTGTTTTGGAAGATGGCAAACCCGCGCGGGTGATCGATGTGGACGCAGATGACGCTAAGGCGTGGAGCCTGCTGCAACTGCTGACCACCAAGCCGGTCCTGTATGTCTGCAACGTAGGTGAAAACGAAGCGGCCGAGGGCAACGCGCATTCCACCAAAGTGGGTGAATTGGCGGCCTCGCAGGGCAACAGCCACGTGATCATTTCGGCGCAAATCGAAGAAGAAATCAGCCAACTCGAAGATGAGGAAGCAGAGATGTTCCTCGACGAAATGGGGTTGGACGAAGCAGGCTTGGATCGCCTGATCCGCGCGGGCTATGAATTGCTGCATTTGGAAACCTATTTCACCGTTGGCCCCAAAGAGGCGCGCGCCTGGACCATCCGCACCGGCACTATGGCGCCGCAAGCGGCTGGCGTGATCCACGGCGATTTTGAAAAGGGCTTCATCCGCGCAGAAACCATTGCATATGATGACTACATCGAAAGCAACGGCGAGCAGGGCGCCAAAGAAGCGGGCAAGATGCGGGCCGAAGGGAAAGGCTACACGGTGCAGGACGGCGACGTTATGCACTTCCTTTTCAACACCTGATTTCGTCGCTAACAGCGTGTCGCGTTTGCATGGCGTCGCGGATCCAGGGGATGGTTCTGCGGTCCTAAGGCTATGGGTCTTTGACGACGTGGTTCAGATGGCCACGCCCCGAAATACCCGGGTTTTTCCGGCTCAGATGTGAAGAAGCAGTTGAAAATGGCACGCAAATCGGTGGGTGTCGCCCGCATCCCAAATTTGTCAGCTTTGACGTCTTTTTTGCACTTGTCCTTCCGACCAATTGGCTGATACACGCGTCGACGGAGACGTGGCCGAGTGGTCGAAGGCGCTCCCCTGCTAAGGGAGTATACCGGGAACGGTATCGAGGGTTCGAATCCCTTCGTCTCCGCCACTAGGCTTTGATTTTGTTAGAAAATCTTACCAGATGACTTCATGCCCGCCGAAAGCGAGGGTCATTGTTTTTTGGGCTTGAAGCGCCATTTGCGAAACGGCCCGACTTCCATGAAAGGGCAGTTATTTCCAGAATAATCAGTACGAACAACCGTGTCATTCGCGTCCACTTGCAAAATGCGCTTACAATTTACGAGATTTCCAAAACCGTGGTTGTCATCGTGCCAAGTATATAGCTTACGGCCCGCGATTATTTTTTCCTCCGCAGGAAACCCCCATTGGTCGATAGCTTGACCAAGATTTGCTCCGACCCACAACTGCATAATGCTGTCCATCAACTTGCCCGCGAAGGCTGGCGAGCTAAACCCAACAAAGCAAAAACAAACGGTCGCCAAACCGAATTTGGATTTCAATGAACTTCCCTCCAACATGCGAACACCAACCAATGTTAGGTGAATTGCGCACCCTACGGAAACGGCAAATGGACGAACCAATTCCCTCGCGCGCGTAATGACCGAAAAAGGGGTAAGATTACGGCCTCGAAGACAAGGCTTGCCGCACTGGTGCTCTTAGTTGATGACACTGCTAATCAACATCATCTAACTATGGCTTAGATGTATATATGTCATCGATTTTGGGACGCAATTTTCGCGATTTTCGGAAACCGCGTCCCAAGCTCGATGCCGCTTGGGCAGGTTGAACGCTTGGCTTGGTCGGCTTTGTCACCGATTTTGCGACGGAGTGGGCGGCCCGCTTTCCGATGTCTCGATGCCAAAACAATGACTGCCCTTTGGTGATCGAGAAATTCAAATATGCGCTGGTTTGGAGTTTCGGAAAATCTCGCCAAACCCATCCGGTGGTGGTGTCTTGAGCGCCATCAAATTCCGCTTGAGTGTTGAGGCCTTCGCGGTTCCCATTAACACCGAAGCTGCCAGCTCGTGTTGGTGTGCAAAAAGTAGTGCAGCAGTTGCCAGTGGAATTTCGAGCGAACGCGCCGCCGCTTGAAGTCGAGTGACCTGAGAGCGAACTTCGGGACTCGCGGGTGCGTAATCATAGGTCGCATCTTGGGTTGGCCCAGTAGCCAAAATGCCTGAATTGAATACGCCACCCAGAATAAGGCTGGTGTCTTGCTCGCGGCACATATCCGTCAGGCGGTCTTCTGCAGACCGATCCAAAAGCGTCAGGCGCCCAGCCAAGAGAATGACATCAATTCTTTCCTGAGCCATCACCTCAATGCACACTTCGTTTTCGTTGACACCAAGCCCAAACGCCCGAATGCGCCCTTTCTCTTTCAAGCGCACCAAACGCTCGTGTCCGCTGCCCAAAAAATCTTCCATATGTGCGTCATTGGCCGCGCCATGTGTGTAGCGCCCGAGGTCATGAACAAATGCGATGTCAATCGTTGTGGTTCCCAATCGTTCCATGCTGGTTTCCAGAGACGCCTCAATCCCGTCTCCGGAATAATCGTAGCGGACGTCATTTGGCAGTGGCTCTAAAAACCCATCGGCCTGCGCCATCGGTTTCCCAGGGGACAGAACACGTCCCACTTTCGTGGACAGGACAAAGGCTTCCCGAGGTTTGGTGCTTAGCGCGCTACCTAGCCTCTGTTCCGAAAGCCCACGCCCGTAGTGGGGAGCGGTGTCAAAATATCGAATTCCCGCGTCCCAAGCCGCCGCAATCACATCTTGGACCTGCGTTTCAGGAACTGCCTGATATAGGTTGCCGATGCTGGCACACCCAAAAGAGACTTCGGTTACCCGCACATCTGTTTTGCCAATGGGATTTAGTTTCATGAGACACCTTTGATTAGACAGGTTCGCGGGGCAGGCATTTTTAGATCACGGCACATTTCCGCATCGGGATCGGTTGGATGATAGGCGATTACTCTGCAGCCAAGGAGGGTCGATGTTGATAGGACCGGATCGACTCAGGCTTCATCTCAATCGAAAACCCGGGGGCAGTGGGCGCCTGATAGGCACCATTTTGCACGATGCAGGGATCCACAAAGTGTTCGTGGAGATGATCAACATATTCAATTCGGTTACTGTCTTTTTCGCCCGTCACCGCAACGTAGTCGATCATCGACAAGTGCTGCACATATTCGCATAGCCCAACGCCGCCCGCATGCGGCCAGACTGGCAATCCGAATTTGGCCGCCATCAGCTGTACAGCCAACACCTCATTAAGCCCGCCGAGGCGACAGGAATCGATTTGCACGAAATCAATCGCTTTGTGAGCGATGAACTGTTTGAACAGTATGCGGTTTTGGCACATTTCACCGGTCGCCACCTTGATCGGGGCCACGCCATCACGGATTTTGCGATGCCCCAAAACGTCGTCAGGGCTGGTGGGTTCCTCGATAAACAGGGGCTTGGCGAAGGCAAGTTTTTTGACCCATTCAATCGCCTGATCCACTTCCCAAACTTGGTTCGCGTCGATCATGATGTTCATGTCGTCGCCCAGCTCTTCGCGTGCGATTGTGAGACGGCGAATGTCATCCTGCAGATCGCGCCCTACTTTGAATTTCGTGTGGGTAAATCCGGCCTCTCGCGCCTCTCGACACAGCCGCCGCAGTTTTTCGTCTGAATAGCCCAACCAACCAGCAGAGGTGGTGTAACAAGGATATCCCTCAGCCCGCAATTTTGCGATGCGATCGAGTTTACCGGGTTCCGCCTTGCGCAGAATGTCCAGCGCTTCGTCTGGGGTTAGAACGTCGCTAATGTAGCGGAAATCAATCAGGGCGACGATTTCCTCAGGCGACATTTCCCCGACCAGTTGCCAGACGGGTTTACCCGCTTCTTTGGCCAAAAGATCCCAAACCGCATTCACGACGGCACCTGTCGCGAGGTGGATGGCACCTTTGTCCGGACCGATCCAGCGTAGTTGGCTGTCTCCGGTGACATGACGCCAGAACCGGCCCATGTCTTGCCGGATCCACTCAAGGTCCACGCCCACCAAAAGATGTTGCATGGCATTGATGGCTGCAACACAGATGTCGTTGCCGCGCCCGATTGTGAACGTAAGACCGTGACCTTGGTGCGCGCCGTCGGTCTCAAGCACAACATATGCCGCAGAGTAGTCGGGATCGGGGTTCATAGCATCCGACCCATCGAGGGAATCCGATGTCGGGAACCGCAGATCGTGGGTTCGCAGGGCGGTGATTTGAACCATCAGCCCGCCACCACTGTCTGTGTTTGAACCCCCAACCCTTCGATGCCCAATTCCATTTTGTCCCCGGGTTTGAGGTAGGTTTCAGGGCTTTGCCCCATGCCAACGCCGGGAGGCGTGCCGGTAGAGATCACGTCTCCGGGCTGTAGGCTCATGAATTGTGAGAGATGCGAGATCACGGTGGCGACGTCAAAGTGCATCGTGTTGGTGGCGCCGTTTTGATAGCGGTGGCCATTTACCTCAAGATACATCGCCAAGTTCTGCGGATCTGCCACCTCGTCGCGGGTCACCAACCAAGGGCCAATTGGACCAAAGGTGTCGCAGGATTTGCCTTTGACCCATTGACCAGAACGATGCAGCTGGAAGTCGCGCTCGGAGAGGTCGTTGACGACGCAGTAGCCTGCGACATGATCCAATGCGTCTTCTTTGCTGACGTATTTGGTCTGTTTGCCAATCACCACGCCCAATTCGACCTCCCAGTCGGATTTGACCGAATTTCGTGGAATTTCGACGTCGTCGTTGGGACCGCAAATGGCGGAGGTCGCCTTGAAAAAGATCACCGGCTCTTCCGGGAGAGCCATGCCAGATTCAGCGGCGTGGTCCGCGTAGTTCAATCCGATGCAAATGAATTTTCCGACCTGCCCAACACAGGCCCCGATACGGGGATTGCCGGAGACCAAAGGCAAGCTGGTTGGATCCAACGCGCGCAATTGCTTCAGAACGTCATCGCCCAGTGCGTCACCGGACAGATCGGCAACTTCGGCCGAAAGGTCACGGATGTTTCCGTCTGTATCCAGAAGGCCAGGCTTCTCTGCCCCCAATGGGCCAAATCGCAACAGTTTCATTTCTTGTTCTCCTTGAATTCAAATGGTCCAGCCGCCATCGATGGCGAGGGCCTGTCCTGTGGTGAAAGCGCTGTCATCGGACGCCAAATATAGCGCCAATGCCGCGATTTCCTCGGGTGTTCCGATCCGCCCCATGGGTTGGCGCGCGATAAAGTCTTTTAGTGCAGTTTCATAGTCACCGGTGGCCCGTAATCTGTCGTGCATCGAAGGGCTGTCCACAGTGCCTGGGCAAATCGCGTTACACCGCACGCCCTTGGTGATGTAGTCGGCCGCCACCGCTTTGGTCAGTCCGATCACGGCCGCCTTGGATGCGCCATAGGCAAAGCGATTGGGCACGCCGAGCATGGAAGACGCCACCGAAGAAATGTTGATGATCGAGCCGCCACCATTTTCCAGCATCGCCGGCAAGGTTAGCTTGATCAGCCGATACATGGATTTCACGTTGAGCTCGAAACTGAAGTCCCAATCCTTCTCGGAACACTCCAAGATATCTCCGTGGGCGACATATCCTGCGCAGTTGAACAAGACATCCAACGCCGGCAGATCCGCGACCGCCGCGGAGACCGCTGCCCCGTCAGTGACGTCCAACTTGTAAGGGGTGATCCCCTTGATTTCCGAGAGCTCTGCAAGTGCATCGTCATTGATATCACTTGCAATGACCTTGCCCCCCTTTGCTGCAAAGAGCTCGGCAGTGGCGCGCCCGATGCCTTGACCGGCTGCAGTGATCAATATGGTTTTTCCGGCCAGTCGGCCTTGTGTTTCAGTCATCATCTCAATCCGTGTGAAAAACTTCTTCCATCATCGCCCACTGCTCGCCATCGGCGCGCGAGGCGAGTGGAGATTGGCAAGGGTCCGTGTAGGTCCACCATTCCTGAGTGCGCGGATCTGTGGCCATTTTCGCCATATCTGAGGCAAAATCGCTGCCGTGATACTCCCAGTAACCGAAAAGGATGTTTTCCGGTTCGCGCAGAAAGATTGTGTAGTTGCGAATGCCGCTGGCTTTTATTTTGGCCAAGACATCAGGCCAGACAGCCGCGTGCAGGCGTTTGTATTCGGCGATCATCTCGGGCTTCACCGCGATCACCATACCCATACGTTGCATCATGCGTGTTCCTTGATCGTGATCGGACTTGCTAGTGCATCAAGGCGCGCCCAATCCCACTTGATGCCAAGGCCGGGAACGTCGCTGACATGGGCCACACCGTCTTCGATCCGCATACCCTCTTCGGTGATGCCATCAAGTTGCGGGATGTACTCCAGCCACTTGGCATTCGGGATGGCGCAGACCAACGGCAGGTGCAGCTCCATCAGGAAGTGTGGACAGACCATAACGTTGAAGGCTTCCGCCATATGCGCCACCTTGAGCCAGGGTGTGATACCGCCGATCCTTGCCACATCAACCTGTACGATCGAAGCCGCACCGGCCTGCAAATAGTCCTTGAATTGGCTGAGGGAATACATGCTTTCACCCACGGCAATCGGCACAGACGTACTCCGCGCCAGTTGGGTGTGGGCGGCAACATCATCTGCGGGCAACGGTTCTTCGAACCAGCCGATGCCAAGCTCTTCGAGCATAGGGGCGCGCCGGATTGCCTCGGAAAGAGTGAAGCCCTGATTGCCGTCCGTGAAGATTTCGTAGCCGGGTCCAACCGCCTCACGCACCGCCGAAAGGCGCGCTGCATCTTCGGAAATATGGGGACGGCCAATCTTGATTTTGGATCCCTTAAAGCCCGCATCCTGCATTTCCAAAGCGTCATCGACCAAAGCCTCGGGGCTAAGATGTAGCCAGCCGCCTTCTGTGGAATAAAGCGGGATTTTGTCTCGGCTACCACCTGCGGCCTTCCAAAGTGGCAATCCTTGCTTGCGGCACTTCAAGTCCCAGAGTGCGGTGTCGATTGCCGCCAACGCAAGGGATGTGATTGCGCCCACCGCTGTGGCGTGGGTGACAAACAAAAGATCGCGCCAAATACCATCGATCCGGTCTGGATCCTGACCGATCAGGCGAGGTGCAAGCGTGTGTTCCAGCAGCGCCATAACAGACGGACCACCTGTACCAATGGTGTAGCTGTAACCCGTCCCGACGGCGCCGTCGCTGTCATAGATGGTCAGTATCGGTGTTTCTTGAGAGACAAAGGTTTGGATCGCGTCAATCCGCTCCACTTTGGGAACCAGATCGACCATCCGCAACTCTACGTGGGTAATGACTGACATTTACTCACCTCCGAATAGCGTGCCCGGACTGGGCATCAAAAACATGACATTTGTCCAGCATCAGGCGGAAATTCATTTTCTCACCCGGACGTACAGGACGCGGGTTGAACATTTTGCCCTGCACTTCGACACCGGCCATGTTGGTAAACAGAAGCGTTTCAGTGCCCAGTGGTTCCGTGAGTGTGACCGCAAGATCAAGTTCATAAACCGCGCCGTCTTCGTCGACGGCATGGCCGGCTGGCATCAGGTTGTCTGCCCGAAACCCGAACTTAATGGCTTGCCCCTCACTAAGCCGCCCTGCAGTGGTGGGCACGGGCAAAGTCACGCCACCGTCCAGCACGATCTGGCCGTCCTCAACAACCCCGTCAACTAGGTTCATAGGTGGCGAGCCAATGAAGGTCGCGACGAACGTATCAACCGGTGCGTTGAACAATTCCAGCGGGGTGCCAACTTGAACGATGTGACCGTCCCGCATCAACACAATCCGATCTGCCAGCGTCATGGCCTCGATTTGGTCGTGCGTCACATAGATGATCGTGCTTTCGACCTTCTGGTGCAGCTTTTTGATTTCGACCCGCATCTGCGTGCGCAGCTTTGCGTCCAAGTTAGACAAAGGCTCATCAAACAAGAACACATCGGGGTGGCGCACAATCGCACGGCCCATGGCGACGCGTTGGCGTTGACCACCGGAGAGGGCTGCGGGTTTGCGGTCCATCAACTCATCCAAGCCGAGGATCTGCGCGGCCTCGTTTACCGCCTCGGTGATTTCGGCCCCGGGCCGTTTGGCGATCTTCAAACTAAACCCGAGGTTTTCACGGACTGTCATGTGCGGGTAGAGCGCATAGTTCTGGAACACCATTGAAATATTGCGCTCGCGGGGCGGCAGGTCATTCACCACCCGACCTCCGATGGAAACTTCACCACCCGAGATATCCTCAAGCCCTGCAATCATCCGCAGGGTCGTGGACTTGCCGCAGCCCGACGGCCCGACCAGCACGACGAACTCGCCGTCCTGAATATCAAGGTCAATTCCGTGCACCGCCTGAAGCGCGCCGTACTTTTTTACAACATTGGAAAGGGTTACTTCGGTCATTTCGGTTATCCTTTGACGCCGCCGAAAGTCAGGCCGGCGATCAAGTGTTTTTGCACGATAAAGGTGAGGATCAGGGCAGGGACGATCATCAAAACCGCCAAGGCACACATGCCGCCCCAGTTGATTGTGAATTCTGCCGTAAAGTCGAGCAGGCCTACGGGCATGGTCTTGGAGCCGACCGAGCGGGTCAGTTGCGATGCCAATGCAAATTCGTTCCAAGACGTCAGGAAGGCAAAGATGCCTGCCGAAGCGACACCAGAGCGCGCCACAGGGAATTCCACCTTCCAAAACGCCTGCCAGCGGGTGCAGCCGTCTATTTCAGCGGCTTCGTGCAATTCTTTTGGGATCTGCCTGAAGAACCCGTCCGTTAGCCAAATGGTGAAAGGCACGTTCATCGCCACGTAGGCCAGGATCAGGCCGAAGTGCGTGTCGATGATGCCGACCTTTGCAAAGACGATGAACAAGGGCAGCGAAAGCGCCACACCGGGCACTGCCCGAAAGAGCATAAGCCCGACAAAATAGCTGTTTTTGCCCCAGAAACGGTACCGCGCAAAGGCGTACCCACCTGACATCCCGATCAGAATTGCGATGAATGTCGACGTCACCGACACGATCAGGGAGTTCCTGAAGTAACTGAAGACCGGAACGCCACCTTCGCCCGCGCCAGCGAACATGGCGCGGTAGTGGTCCAGAGTGAAGCTGGGCACCCAAACGGGCGGTTTTGCCATGATCTCTACCGTGGGACGGAAGGAGTTCAGGACAATCCACAGCCCCGGCACACAGATGACCAACATGGTTAGGAACAGGCCGATGAAGTGCGCTGTCTTGAGCAGGCGGCGGCGATTGCGATGTGCTTGATTACGATCCATGTGACTTACCCCGCCATGCCCAACTCGGCGCGTGCGGCACTGAGTTTGCGGAAGAAATAGACGGTGAAAAGGATGGACAGGATAATGGAGACATAGCCCATGGCATTGGCAAGCCCCATTCGGGCGTCCACATAACCGGTGCGGCTCATTAAGGTCCAAAGAAGCTCTGTCCGGCGCGCGGGGCCACCACCGGTCATGATCTGCACAATGTCATAAGCGCGCGCCACATCGAGGCTGCGAATGGTCATCGCGATGTAGATAAACGGCATCAGGAACGGCAGTGTTATGTGGCGAAAGCTCTGCCATGGTGTGCACCCGTCGACCTTGGCGGCCTCCAGCGGATCGCGCGGCATGGCGAAAAGCCCAGCCAAGATCAGGATTGCAAACACCGATGTGCTCATCCAGATTTCGGCAAACATGATCGAAAACATCGCCAGCTTTCCATCCACGAGCCAAGGCAAAGCGGCGTTGAACCCCATGGATTGCAGGACGTTGTTCACGAGACCAATGTTGTCATTAAAGATGAACTTGAACTGAAACCCGACGAGGATCGGCGAAAACATCATCGGGAACATCAAAATGGTGCGCAGCGTGCGCTGCCCCCAAGTTACCTTGTTCATCATCAAGGCAATGCCGAGCCCAAGAAGCAGTTCGAGGTTCAGAACGATGGTCAGGAACAAAACGGTCCGACCAAAAGCCGCCCAGAACTTGGCGTCGCTCAGGATTTTTTCGTAATTATAGGTTCCGACCCATTTCCACAGCGTGGACGGGCGCGTCAGCTTGTAGGGCGTAAAGCTGGAATAGAGCGAGAACAGGAGCGGGATCAGGACGACTGCGGCGATCACAATAATCGCGGGCAACAGTAGGACTAACCACTCGGGCAAGCGGCGACGGGTCATTTCACACCTTTGTGTAGATCTAGGGTCGGATCAAAAGCAGGACACCCCGCTTTTGATCCTAGAGGGCGACTTAGTAGTAGCCCGACTCTCGCATCAGTTCGTCTACGGCCTCTGCCGCATCGTCCAACGCTTCTTTTACAGTTTTGTCGCCCACAATGGCCGCCTGCAGTTCAGGGAAAACGATATTGGTGGTTTCGCCCCATTCCGGAATTGGCGGCACGGCGAAGGCATATTCGGCGCCTTCAGCAAAGGCTGCCAAAGCTTCGGCACGGAATGCGTCGTCTCCGGATTTTGCTGCAGCCACGTTTGCTTCCCAAACCGCTGAGCGTGTGGGCAACGATCCACCGGCGCTTTCAGCCAGCTGGCTTTCTTCGCTGGTCAGAAACATCACCAGAGAGGCCGCGGCCTCTTTGTTGGCGCAGTCGCTCGTGACAGAGAAGCCGTGGTGACCGGACCAACCCGTGCGCGTGACCGAGCCCATAGGCTGAACGGCGACGCCAACATTGCCCGCTGCTTTGGACGATTCCGGATCATTAAAGAACCCGGCCCAGCCTGGCCAATCCAGATTTAGGGCCACTGTTCCTGAGGCAAAGCCTTGCCCCAAATCATCCCAGACATAGGACGTTGTTCCGGCAGGAACCGCCTTGGCGGTGTAGAGATCAACAAACCACTGCAAAGCGCGCTGACCGGCATCCGAGTTAAAGATCGGCTTGTTGTTTTCATCAAGGTAGTTGCCACCCTCGGCGACAACCATCTCATAAAAACGGCCTACGATGGCTTCGTCTTTGCCGGCATACTGCGTGCCGTAGAAGTTTGGCGGATCGGCAAAGAAGATCGCCTGATCCTTCACTTGCTCCCATGTGTCGGGAACCGCGAGATCATATCCGTACTCAGACTTAAAGGCTGCGGCTTTTTCTGCGTCTTCATAGTTGGACTTCAAATAATACAGCACCGACACATCAAACTGCGCGCGCGGCAGCATGAGCAATTCGCCACCAACGGTAGACGCGCCAATGTTGCCCGCAACAAATCCGGCTACCACGTCTGATGGCACCAGATCGTTCAGGTCCACATAAAGACCCTCATACTGGGGCGCGAAAGACGAATGGTTGGAGCCAACGCACCAATCGGTGGTTCCCGCAGCCATGTCAGATTTAATCTCTTTGTCGATCTCAAAGTGGCTCTTCTTGGAGATGATGCTCACACTCGCGCCGGTTGCTGCTTCCCACTCAGCAATGCGGCCATAAAGCCCCTCGTACTGCTGACCCCCAATGAGTTTTGCTTCGACGGTCACGCCAGCGTGGTCACCCCAGTCGGCCGCCAAGACCGATTCGGATGCGGCGACAAGCGCCGAGCACGCCATCAAACCCCTAAAAATAATAGATTTTTGCATCATTTCCTCCCTTTGATGCCGGTCCTAGTCGCCGTCTCCTTCGACAACTTGTATTTGCATGTAAAACATTTGTTCATAAATAAATCAACCTTGACTTGGGCTCCCACTAAAGCAAAACTCCCTTATAAGGATGGCGCAGCCCTACATGTGGGGGCTGGATGAACGTGGATGACAGGGAATGGAATGGCTGAGAAAGACGACAAATACCGCGCGCCGGCATTGGAAAAAGGCTTGGACATCATTGAATTGCTGGCCAGCCACGGCGAAGGCCTGACGCAGGGGGAATTGGCCAAGGCATTGGAGCGCTCTCCCAGCGAAATCTATCGGATGCTTTCCACGCTTGTTCGGCGGGACTATGTGATCCGGTCCCTTTCCGGTGATCGTTATTCCCTAAGCTTGAAGATGTTTTCGATCAGCCAGCGCCATCCACCGATCGGCCGCGTTATTGAGGCCGCGTTGCCCCGCATGAGGGCGGTCACACGCAAGGCTTGGCAATCCTGCCATATGGGCATGGAAAGCAACGGCGACATCGTGATCGTCGCTTCAGCCGAGTCGCCGGGTAACTGGGGATTAGCCCTGAAAACCGGAACTGTAATTGGCTTGTGGAACACTGGCACGGGGCGGGTTCTCACCGCATTTCGTCCCGACGAGGAAATTGAGGATCTGGTCGCAAAGCACCGCCCCGCTGTTGGGGAGCCTGCTTTGAACAGGGCTGATTTTGACTCCCACATCGCGCGTATCCGCGCAGCGGGATTTGAAAAAATGCCGTCGGACACAGCGATTGGCGTCACCAATATCGCCTTTCCGATCTTTGGTCCTTCCGGAAACGCGGCAGCCGTTCTTTCATGCCCGTACTTGGAACGCGTCGACGACCTCGAGGTGCCCAGCGTTGACGAAGTCGTTGAGCTATACGGAGCCTTGGCCTTGGAATTGACGGCGATTTACGGCGGCAAAGCACCGAACTTTCAATCGCATACCTAAGCCCGCGGTTCGCGGAAACCCGCCAGTCGAAGGGACACAAGTTATGATCATTGACGCACACCAGCACTTTTGGAAGCTCGACCGAGGCGATTATTCTTGGCTGAAACCCGAATTTACGGCCCTGTATCGTGATTTTGAACCGCATGATTTACGGCCACTTCTGGATGCTGCTGAAGTAGATGGCACCATTGCGGTTCAAGCCGCCGACACCGAAGCCGAGACACGTTTCCTTTTGTCGCTTGCAGATCAGCACGAATGGATCGTCGGGGTCGTCGGGTGGACGGACCTGGAAGCAGACGACGCATCTGCGGCCATCGCAAATTTGGCGCAACGCGGGAAACTGGTCGGCCTGCGCCCAATGATTCAGGACATTGCAGATGATGCATGGATGCTCAAGGAGAGCCTGCGTCCGGCCATTCGGTCAATGGTCGAGCACGATCTGACGTTTGACGCATTGGTGCACCCTCGCCACCTTGATCACCTAGCGACGTTTCTGAATAGATACCCGGACCTGCGCGTCGTGATTGACCACGGAGCAAAGCCGGACATCGGAGGTCAACGATTTGAAGGCTGGGCCGAGAAATTGTCTGCAATAGCTGATCGTCAAAATGTCTTTTGCAAACTGTCGGGGCTTGTCACCGAGGCAGCCACTAACTGGCAGCCAAGCGACCTCGCGCCTTATATCTCGCATATCGAACAAATTTTTGGACCGGATCGTACGTTGTTTGGTTCAGATTGGCCGGTTTTAAATCTGGCTTCTGACTACGCCTCTTGGAAAGAGATTGCGGACAAATCCTTTGGTGGAAATGTGGTGGATATCTACACGTCATCAATCGAAGCCGCGTACCCTCGTGTAGGGGAAGTTAGCACTTAACCACTGTTTTGAAGCCAACATCTGATCCCGAAAATCTTTCTTAAGAAAGACGCCGGGCTCGGTTGGGGCGGAAAGATCACCCCCCCTCAATCGACATTTGAAGTGGATTTGCGCAGATGTGTTACGCGCAACTTATTGTTTATGCAGACAAGGAAGCCATAATCCCTCGCAGTTCTGCCAATCCCTTTGCACGGCCAACGAGCGGGTATCCGGGCATGCTGTCAGTGTTGAGATCGTGCAGAATATCCTGACCGTGATCGGGGCGCATGGGGATTTGGCTATCAGTGCGGCCTGCTGATTTTCGGCGGGCTTCTTCAGCCAGCAATGCGCGGATCGTTCCGACCATGTTGGTATCACCTTCAAGGTGCATTGCCTCATAAAAGCTGGTTTTGTCACCGTCGGTTGGCGCGTGGCGGGTGGTGTTGCGCAGGTGGGCAAAATGGATGCGAGGGCCGAGGCGGCGCACGAAGTCGGGGCCGTCGAAGGTGGGGTCGACGCCAAGCGAGCCTGTGCAGAGGGTGGCGCCATTGGCGATGCTGTCGATGGACCCAATCACGGTCTCATAGTCCTTTACGGATGACATGACGCGGGGCATTCCCAAAAGGGGAAAGGGCGGGTCGTCGGGGTGGCAGCACATGCGCATGCCTAGCTCTTCGGCGAGGGGCACAACTTGCGACAAAAAGTCGATCAGATTGCTGCGCAGCTTGTCGGAGTCGATGTCGCGATATGTGTCCAAAAGGGCGGCGACCTCGGTCACCGTCCAGTTGTCGTTGGCGCCGGGTAGGCCCGCGACAATGTTGTTTTGCAAAGTTTTTCTGGCCATTTCATCCATGGACGCAAAGCGGATTTCGGCGATGGATAGGGTGTCTGATGTATAGTCGTCGCGCGCCGCGGCCCGTTTGAGCAGAAACAGATCGAAGATCGCGAAATCAATCACGTCAAAGGACATCGCAGTGCCGCCATGCGCCATTTTTGCGGCCAGATTGGTGCGGGTCCAATCCAGCACTGGCATGAAATTGTAGCACACAGTCTGCAAGCCACAGGCGGCCAAGTTGCGCAGGCTGTCCTTATAGGATGTGATGTGGGCGGCGTAATCCGCGCCCTGCGTTTTGAGAGTCTCTGATACTGGAAGGCTTTCGACAACCTCCCATGAAAGACCCGTTTCCTGACCGTTCGGTGTGGCAATTTCGGCCTGCCGTTTGCGGATTTCAGGCACTGTCCAAACCGCGCCGGGCGGGATGTGATGCAAGGCGGTGACGATGCCTTCGACGCCGATCTGAGGCAGATCTGCGACGTTGATTGTGTCCGCCGGGCCAAACCAGCGCCATGTCTGTTTCATGTCGGTATCCCGTCGGTATCGCGGCGGTGTGATTTTCCGCTGTCGGTATCAAAAAGATGCAACGCATCTGTGGCCACAGCCAAGGCAATTTTGTCGCCTTCCCGGATCGTGGTCTGCCCCTGTGAGTGCACCGTGATTTTCTCACCCTCTGCCGTGAGAGCATACAAATAGCTTTCGCCGCCAAGTTTTTCGACAGTGACCACTTCGGCGTGGATGTCATGCGGGCCAGTGGCGTCGGCGCTCACAACTTTCAGCCCATCGGGACGCACGCCCAGTGTCACGGCGGCACCTTCGGTGATGTCAAAGCCGGTGGCGGGCAGAGCGAGGCGGTCGCCTTTGGGCAAAATCAAGTCGGCGCCGGAAACTGTGCCGGCAAAGAAGTTCATGCGAGGCGAGCCGATAAAGCCCGCGACAAACATATTGGCGGGTGTGTTGTAAAGATCGAGCGGGCGGCCGAACTGTTCGACCTCGCCGGCGCGCAACACGGCGATTTTGTCGGCCATAGTCATCGCTTCGACTTGATCGTGGGTCACGTAGATCATGGTGTTGCCAAGGCGGCCATGCAGACGGGAAATTTCACCGCGCATTTCCACACGCAGCTCGGCATCAAGATTTGAGAGCGGTTCGTCAAACAGGAACACACGCGGTTCGCGCACCACGGCGCGGCCAATAGCGACTCGCTGACGCTGACCGCCCGACAGGTCTTTGGGGCGGCGGTCCAGCAGCTCGTCGATTTGCAGCATCTTGGCGACCTGATCGGTTTTGGCGGTGATCTCGGCCTTGGCGGTCTTGAGGTTCTCAAGGCCGAAGGTCAGGTTCTGGCGCACCGACATATGCGGATAAAGCGCATAAGATTGGAATACCATCGCGAGGCCGCGATCGGCTGCGCCAAGATTGTTGACCACTTCGCCGTCAATTTCACAGGTGCCGTCGGTGATGTCCTCTAGGCCCGAGATCATCCTCAGCAACGTAGATTTGCCACAGCCAGAGGGGCCGACGAAGACGCAGAATTCTCCGTGTTTGACCTGCATGCTGACGCCTTTGATCACCTCTACGGCGCCGTAGGATTTTTTCACGTTGTTGAGTGTGAGGTCGGCCATGTCGGGTCTCTCTTCTATTTGCCGCCGGTGGAGGCGATGCCGGTGGCGATGTATTTTTGCAGGAAGGCAAAGACCAAGGCGATGGGCGTGAGCGTCAGGATGGTCATGGCCAGCAGGTTGGACCATTCGGTGTCCAGCTCGCCTTGAAAGGAGTTGAGCGCCAGTTGCAGGGTGTAGTTTTCATTGCGGCTGAGCGCGATCAGGGGCCAGAGGAAGTCGTTCCAGCGCCACATGATGGCGAGGATCGCCAGAACGGCAATCGCGGGGGCAGAGAGCGGCAAGATAATACGCCAGTAGATTTTCCATTCGCTGGCTTTGTCCATGCGGGCGGCATCAAGGATTTCATCGGGAATGGTCAGCATATATTGGCGCAGTAGGAACACGCCCGTGGGTGTGGCGGCACCGGGCAGGATGACGCCCCAGAGCGTGTCGATGAGGTAGAGTTCCTTGGCGATCATAAAGAGCGGCACAAGCACCACGGTTTGCGGCACCATCAAAACGCCGATCACCAAAGCCAACACAAGCGTGCGGCCACGGAATTCGTATTTTGACAGGGCAAAGGCGGCCATCGAGTTAAAGATCAACATGATGATCGTGGCCGTCAGGGTGATGAAGGTCGAGTTCCAGAAGTACCGCAGGAAATCGAATTTCTCAAAAAGTTCGGTGTAGTTTTCGGTGGCCAAAGCGACGCGTTCGACCGCCTCGCGTTCCGAGGTTTTGATTTTGAACGTCTCGGTCGGGTTTTCAGGGTCCACCACCTTGGCCGACAGCCCGATGCGTTTGACCTGTGCCACGGTGCGGCCTGCGTGCTCGCCCTCGGTCACGGTGTAAAGCGGCAGCGGGTCGTCATAGCCGGTGACAGTGATCATTTCCTGTTTGTAGGGCAGCAGGCGCGGCGGGAAGGAGTTGAGTTCGGCTTCGGTTTTGAAAGAACTGGCCAAGAGCCACAGCACGGGGCCGAACATCAGCGCGACGCCAAGAAAGAGATAGCCGTAGGTCAGCCAATCCATGATGTCTGGGCCGTTGCGACCGCGGGTGCGGGTGAGGAAAGTGTTAATCTTACCCATCGGCGTTTTTCCTTGTGGCCCAGAGTTGCAGGCCGGTCAGCACCACCAGCACCAGCGCCAGCATGATCGAGGCAGCAGATGCGAGGCCAAAGAGGCGCGGGGCACCAGCGAAGCCGGTTTCATAGACGTATTGAATGAGCAGCGTGGTTGCAGAACCGGGTCCGCCTCCGGAGAAGGCATAAACTTCGTCAAAGGTTTGCACGCCTTTGATCAGCGCCAGCACCATGACCACGAGCATTGTGGGCATCAGCAGAGGCAAGGTGATGCGGTAAAACGTGCGGAAGGGCGTAGCGGCGTCCATTAAGGCGGCCTCATAGACATCGCGGGGGATGGCTTGCAAGCCAGCCAGAAGGATCAGGGTATAAAACCCCATATGCGCCCAGATCGACAGGAAGACCGACCAGAAGAATGTCCATTCCCGCTCGAGCATCCAGAGAACGGGTTCAAGTCCTATTGCGTCCAATCCAGCGTTCATCAGCCCGTGGCGTTGCAAGATCCATTTCCAGATTAGGGCCACCACAACAGGCGACAGCAGAACGGGAAAGAAGAAGACAGAGCGGAAGAAACCACGTGCGCGAATGTCGCGGTTCAGCACCAGAGCAGTGAGCAGCGAAAAGCCGATCATAAAGCCGACCTGCAACACGATGAACCAGCCGGTGTTGTGCACGGCGCGCCAAAAGAGATCCTTTTGGCAGGTATTGGGATCAAGGTAGTTGTCACAACTCGCCAGCACGGCGAAGTTGTCCGCCCCCACAAAGGCACGGTCGCGCAGCAGGATCTGATCGCCGCCGGTCAGGGCATAAACCACGTTCAGAAACACCGGAAGAAAGGCAAAAAGAAAGAACAGGATCAGGTTCGGGGCCAGAAAGACCCAGGCGAGGTGTTTGATACCGAGGATGCGTTGCAAAAACGCCATCGGGATTTCAAACACGCGCATGATGGATGTCAGCAGTCCGAGCATCTGAGTGACCTGTTGTAAAAAGGGTAGGGTGCGCGCCCGCGCAGGGAGTCGCGGACGCGCGCTTGGTTTTTGAGTTTACTCTGTTGCGGCCATGGCTTCGGCCAGATCAGACTTGGCGCGTTCCATGGCTTCTTCGACGGTCAGTTCGCCAACAATCGCCTGGCTCACACGCTGCAGCGTGATGTTGAACATCGCGCGGTTGTGCTTGTAGCCTTGGTATTTGATCGCAATTGGGGAAATTCCCGCAACCTGTGCGGCAAACGCGTTCAAAGCCTGAGATGCGGCCGGGGTGGCGTCGATGTAGTCCACAGGAGCGGAGGCAACACCAGCGTGAGCCGGGATGTTGAGCGTCTTGGCAGTCAGGTGGTTATAGTTGTCCTGTTGCGCGAGGAAGTCGATGACTTTGGCCACCGCTTCGGGGTGCTCGGTCTGTTCAAAGCCAACCACGCCAGCGCCGCCGGGCATGCCGGTACAGCCGCCTGTGCCACAGGGGGAGCCGACAACTTTCCAGTCAAAATCGTCGCCGATGCTTTCGCTCATTTTCTGGATCTGCCAGGAACCGGAGAAGTAATAGACCAGATCGCCGGAGATGAATTCAGCCTTGGCGTCCTGATAAGACGAGCCGCCCGAGCCGCCCCAGACGTCGCGCGCCATGGTGCCGTCGTTGTGCCAGCCGACAAATTTCTCGACATAAGCGGTAAAGGCATCGTCCACCAACATCGCGTCGCCGTTGTCGTCAAACAGCTTGGCACCATAAGAAATCGCGGGGCCAGCAATGCGGTGGCCGGAGCGGTCCATCGCCATCGGATAGGTCACGCCTGTGGCTTTGGCGACCTTATTTGCAGCAGCGGCCCATGTGTCCCAATCGGCGTCGTTGCCGGGGACCTCTACGCCTGCTTGTTCAAACAAGGTCAGGTTCACAAAGGGACCGGTGACGGTCAGCTGGCTGTGCATGCCATAGATGCCGGCGTCGTCTGCGGATTTGCGGTACCACGGCTGGGTCGCGCCGAAGTTGGCGTCCCAATAAGCGCCGTCCACATAGGGCGATAGGTCGAGGTAGTATTGGCTCAGGCCGCCGAGGTCGGTGACTTTGGCGATGTCGGGGCCGGTGCCCGCGGCCAACTGAATCGGCAGGTTTTCGAGAATTGCTTTGTACGGCACGTCCTCGATCAAAACGGTGATGCCGTCGTTGGCGGCTTCAAATTTGTCAAGAATCTCGCGGTAGGTGTCACATTCGTTGCCGTCAGAGGAGCACATAAAGCGCACTTCTTGCGCCGAGGCGCCGGTTGAGACGGTCCCAAACGACACGGCCAGCGCGCCAAGGGCCAATGCGCCCTTCATTTTGGAAATCGTTGGTTTCATTTAATTTTCCTCCCAGAAAGTGATCCTAATTATGGGTGTCGGGCAGGCGCCCAACCTTGATACAGCGGGGTGGATCGACCCAGCGGTAATGTGATGGCACGTCCCTCGCGTGCCGATTGATAGATCGCTGCCACCAATTCGATCGAGCGGCGGCCATCCATTATGGTCACCGCGCGATGTGGCGCGCCGTTGATGTGGTTTGCGAGTTCGGCGAAAAAACCGGCAAAGCCCGCACGCACGTCGCCGACTGAAGCGACGACGGCATCAACTTGTGCCTGATCCGCCGGATCGCGGGCGGTGAACGTCCATGTGTCGGTGGCAGGCGCATAGGGGGCGGAACCGCTTTCGGCGGTCAGTTTTTCAAAGACAATGCGCAGGCGGCTGGTGTCTGAGGCGGCGCCCAAAGTGATCGAACTGGTGGCGACACTGCCGTTTTTCATGCGAAATGAAATGGCAGCGCAGTCCTCGACTTCGATGGCATTGACCAAGGTGTTGGTAGTGGCCGACAGGCTCTCGATGGGGCCCATGATCGTGGTTAGCAGGTCGTGGTTGTGAATGGCGTGGCCCAAAACCGCACCGCCATTTTCCCCTTCCCATGTGCCGCGCCACGGCACGGCGTAATAGGCCGCATCGCGGTTCCAGTGGGTTTCAAGGCTTGCGGCATAAGCCGCACCGGTAAGCCCTGCGTCTTGTAGAGCTTGCAGTTGGCTCATGGCCGGGCCAAAGCGGTACTGAAAAACCGGTGACAGGATACGATTGGTGTCTGCGGCGATATCGATTAGCGCGTCTGCGTCAGCCAGAGACGGCACAAGCGGTTTTTCACACACCACGTGTTTGCCCGCCAGCATCGCGTCGCGGGAGACGGGAAAGTGCAGGTGTGGCGGCAGGCAGACGTCGATCAAATCCACGTCTGCATCGGCCAGCACGGACTGCATGTCTGAGCTGACGGTTATGGAGTTGGTGTCGCCCGTAACCTCGTCCAAAACATCGTGGGCACGCGCCTCGTCCAGATCGCAGAGGGTTTTCACGCGATAAAGATCGGGCAGCGCCAGATAGCCGTTAAGGTGCTCGCGGCCAATACCTGCGCCGATGATGGCAACTGTGATCATGCGCTGAGGCTCCCCTCGGCCATCATCTGTGCGGTGATGCCAAGTTCCATGACCTTGAACACGTGCGCTTGGGGGGCGGCTGTTTCAGTGCGGTTGCGGATATCGTTGATAAGGCGAGAGAAATAGGGAAGGCCCGCATCAGAGCAGTCGATTTTCTCGCAGCGGTCTCCGTTGACCAGATAGAGGTGATCGATGCCATCATCACGGGCCACGTCCACGTATTTCCGCAACTCGATATAGCCTTCGGTCCCGAGAATGGTCAGGCGGCCATCACCCCATGTGGGCAGAGCGTCAGGCGTGTACCAATCCACGCGTACATATCCGTGGGCCTGATCGCTCTTGAGGCTCATTTCGCCAAAATCCTGAAGGCCCGGCGTCTGTGGATTGGCGTAATTGGCAACATTTGCCATGGTGATTTCGGCGTCGGTCGAGCCGGTGAAATAGAGGAACTGGTCGATTTGGTGGCTGGCAATGTCGGTGATAATGCCACCATAGGCCTCACGGTCAAAAAACCAGTCGGGGCGGGTGGGTTTGTTGAGGCGGTGCGGGCCCATGCCGATGGTTTGCACCACTTTGCCGATGACGCCTTTGGCCACCAGTTCGGCGGCCTTGGTCACTGAGGCGACCTCAAAGCGTTCGGAAAAATCCACCGTCCAGATGCGGCCGGTTTCGGCAACTGTTGCCTTGATTGCCTCTAGTTGTTCAAGCGTGGTGCAGCCGGGTTTGTCGGCCATGACGTCTTTGCCCGCGCGCATCGCTGAAATCGCGCGATCCGCCCGCAGCGCAGGAATGTCTGCCGTGAGGATAAGGTCAATGTTTGGATCGTCCAGCAAGGTCTGCATCGCGTCGACACGCGGCACATTGGGAAATTTCTCGCCGAATTTCTCGGAGACACGGGTGTCATGTGCCGTCCAAACGCCAACAAATTCGGCGCCTGCGTCGATCAGGTTCTGGGCCATGCCAAAGATGTGGAAATGCTCAAGGCCGATGGCTGCAAATTTGAGGGGCGCGTTCATGGGTGCTCCGTTAATGGAAGGTCGAGGGCGCGGCCTTGTCGGGAGGAGGCCACAAGCGTGTCGATGAGACGTTGGACGGCAAGCGCATCACGGCCCGAGACAGCGGGCGCGCGGCCTTCTGTCAGGGCGTCGATGAAATCCTGATAGATGCCTTGGTGCCAGGCGTGGGTGAAGGCCATCGGGTCGGCGCCACCGCCGGACGTGACGGGTTGGCCGATGGTTTCACGGCGACCGTCCTGATACGAGATATCGAGCGCTCCGGGGCTAAGTACCGCTGAGCCCAACGTGCCATGCACGGTGATGGTTTCGGCCGCGCCCGGGAAGCTCGCGGTGCTGGCAGTCAGCGAGCCAACTGCGCCGCTTGCGAATTCCAGACCGGCGGACACAAAATCTTCGGCTTCCATGTGGTGCAGGTCTGTGGTGCGGGCCATGGCCTGCACGCGGGTGACTGGCCCTAACAGCGCGAGCATCAGGTCCAGTGTGTGAATTGATTGCGAGATCAGCACACCACCACCGTCGCGACCATAGGTGCCGCGTCCGGGCTCGTCGTAGTAAGATTGCGGGCGCCACCAGGGGACCGAGACCTCGACCAGAGCAACTTTGCCAAGGCTGCCGGCGTCCAGTTGGGCCTTCAGCGCCAAGGCAGACTCGCGCATGCGGTGTTGCAGAAAAATGCCAAGGGAGACGTTGGCTGCCTCGCAGGCGGTGACGATGTCTCGGGCCGCGCGAAAGCTGCGCTCGACCGGTTTTTCCATGAGAATGTGTTTGCCGGCCGCGGCCAGAGTGTCGACCAAGTCCTTACGTGCATCGGGCGGTGTGCAAATGGCGACAATGTCGACATCCCGCGCAGCGGCGAGGTCGGCGGCGGTGGTGTAAATTGTCGGCGGCGAGTCGGGGTCGCAATGATCAGCCGCAAATTTGGCTGCCTTATCGGGATTGCGCGACATTACGCCCGTTAGGCGTGCGCAGGAGGCGTCGCGAATCGCCTGAACGTGTGTTGCGGCCACCATACCGAGGCCGACAAGCGCAATATTCATTGGCGTTTCCCTCCTGTTTTGTCCGGCGTTCTGCACGGGTTCTAGTTGATTACCATACCGGTATACCGGTTGTAAACAAAATGGATACCGGTATACTGGCGCTGCGTCACTTTCGGGCACGGTCCCCTTGTGCGCGCTGGAAAGGCGCACATCACGTGATGCAGAGAGGCAGGCAGCGTATGCGACAACCCGGGCAGGGCAAAACTGAGGGCCATGAGGCGGCCCCTTTGGCGGTTCTGGACGCCGCGCAGATAGATTTGGCAGCGCCCGCGGGCGACCAAGTCTATCAGCTGCTGCGCGGGCCTATTCTTGAGATGCAGTTGCCACCGGGCTGTCCAGTTTCGGAAGCCGAACTTGGCAGCCGGCTTGGGGTCAGCCGTACCCCTGTTCGCGAGGCCCTGATGCGGTTGCGCGAAGAGGGTTTGATCAACACCTATCCGAGCCGCGGGAGTTTTGTCGCCACCCTTAGCCGGGAGCGGATTTTAGGGGCGCAGTTTTTGCGTGAAGCCATAGAGCTTGCCATTGTCCGGCGCGTGATGGCTGAGGGGTTGCAGGCGGATGATCTGGACGCGCTAGAGGGCAATTTGGCGGCGCAATCCCTCGCGGCGGAAGCTGAAGATTTTCCACGTTACCACACGCTGGATGATCAGTTTCACAGGTTGCTGGCAGCTGCCACGGGCCTGCCACGTACTGCCGTGGTTTTGGAGCGGGAAAAGATACAGTTGGATAGGCTGCGTTGTCTGTCGCTGAAAGTGGACGGCCAATTGCAGTCGCTGCTTGTTGAGCATCAGGCGATATTGGACGCCATCACAAGCGGCGACGAAGCGGCGGCGGTGACCAAAATGCAGGCGCACTGCCGGACCGTCTTGAACGTACTTGAAACATTGTCACAGCAGCATCAGGACTATTTTGAATGACCTCTGAGACCGACCAAGCGCCGATTGGCACCGCATTGCATCTGCCTGACACGGCGCGCGCGCTTTATGACACTGTGCGCGATCTGCCAATTGTCTCGCCGCATGGGCATTGCGACCCGAATTGGTTTGCCACAAATCAACCGTTTCCCGACCCCGCGTCACTGTTGATTGTGCCGGATCATTACCTGTTTCGGATGCTTTTCAGTCAGGGCGTGGATTTGCGCGACTTGGGCGTGGGCGTGCCAGAGGAGCAGCGCGACGGGCGCGCTATTTTCCGCTTGTTCGCCAGCCATTGGCACAAGTTTCGCGGCACACCAAGTTGGCTTTGGATGAATGGCACCCTGCGGCAATTGTTTGGTATCAGCGAGCGGCTGACTGTTGAGAGTGCTGACCGGATTTACGATGCGATTGATGCGCGGCTGCACGGCGCCGACATGTTGCCAAATGCGCTTTTGAAAAGTTTCAAAATTGAGGTTCTCGCAACAACCGATGGCGCGTTGGACGACCTTGGGCACCACAAGATCGCACAAGGCCAGGAGCTTGCCGCACGTGTCATTCCGACCTTCCGGCCGGATAGCGTGATCAATCCCGAGCACCCGGATTATCAACGCGATCTTGTCATATTGGGCGAGATCACGGGCGAAGACACGGGTGATTTCGTCGGCTATTTGCGTGCTCTACAAACGCGGCGGGCATATTTCCGTGATTTGGGGGCAACCGCGACAGACCATGCAGTGCAGGACTTGATGACCTGCTGGTTGGATTGGTCCGAGGCTGCAGAGCTTTTCGCAAAAGCCCGCCTTGGTCAGCTGGATGTCGCAGAGGCCAACCGATTGCACGGCCACATGTTGACCGAAATGGCGCAAATGTCGGTGGATGATGGCATGGTGATGCAGCTGCACGCCGGGTCGCGCCGCGGCACCAATCATGCCCTTAACAAGGCCTTTGGGCCGGATATGGGTGCGGACATTCCGACGCGCACCAATTGGGTTGCGGGTCTTGAGGCGCTGCTTAATCGCGTGGGCAATGCGCCGAACATGCGGCTGTTGGCATTTACGTTGGATGAGAGCAGCTATGCCCGCGAGTTGGCCCCGATGGCTGGCCATTGGCCCGCGCTGCGCCTTGGTCCTCCGTGGTGGTTTCACGACAGCGCCAACGGTATCGAACGCTATCTGGAACAGGTGGTGGAAACCGCCGGGTATTGGAACCTTGCGGGATTTAACGATGACACGCGCGCCTTTATGTCGATCCCCGTTCGGCATGATCTGTGGCGGCGCGGGGTGTGCAGGCATTTGGCCTCACAGATGGAGAAACGTTTGTTTGACCGTCGCGATGCCGAAGAAATTGCCCGCCTTCTCAGCCGCGATCTTGCGGTGGACGCCTATAGACTGTGAGAGCAAATATGAAACGGATTTTTCACATCGGCGTCGGCAATTTCTTTCGTGCGCATCAGGCGGCTTTCACACAAGGCCTGGCAGGTTGGGAAATTGTCGGAGCGTCGCTGCGTTCACCACACATGGCCAAGATGCTGGCCTCTCAGGGTGGCAGCTACACCCTGGCCGTCAAGGATCGCTCAGGTACAAAGTTTCAAAAGATCGATGTGCTCAAGGACGTTTTGGTGGCGCCGCAGAATCCTGACGCGGTTTTGCAAATGATTGCCGAACCGGCCATCGCCATCGTAACGATCACGGTCACCGAAAACGGGTATTGCCTTGCGCCGGACGGCACACTTGATCTTAGCCACGACGAGGTGGCGCAGGACTTGGCGACTGGCACGGCCGTGACCTTACCAGCTCTTTTGGCGCGCGGGCTTGAACGTCGCTGGCTTGCCAAGGCGGGGCCAATCACGGTGATGTCTTGTGACAACCTGCCGGAAAACGGGCGTAAGTTGGCTGCGGCTGTGACGGCTTTTGCAAAAGCAACGGGGATGGAATTGGCGGCATTCTCGCCGGATTTTGTGCGTTTCCCAAACGCAATGGTGGATCGCATTACGCCTGCGACAACAGATGCTTTGCGCCAAGAAGTCGCCGAGCAGACCGGATGGGTAGACGCCGCTCCGGTGGAAACCGAGGCATTTGCAGAGTGGGTGATCGAGGACAGGTTTGCCGGACCGCGCCCCGCGTGGGAGAGCGCTGGCGCGCAGTTTGTGTCGGAAGTGGCGCCGTTTGAGATGCGCAAATTGCGGATGTTGAACGGGGCGCATTCTTATCTGGCTTACGCGGGGCAGCTTGCGGGCCACACGTATGTGCATGAAGCCATCGCCGATCAGGCCTTGCGCGCAGATGTGCAGGCGTTGTTTGAGGCAGCGCAGGCGACCTTGCCGCCGGCGTCGGCGCAAGACGCGGTGGCCTATGGTCAGTCACTTTTGACGCGTTTTGAGAACCCCGGATTGAAACATGCCCTGGCGCAAATCGCCATGGATGGCAGTTTGAAAATTCCGATCCGGTGGGGCGGCCTTATAGGGACCAACGCAGGTGAAGCGGTAATGTGCAAAGGGCTCGCGGCTTGGGTCATTTGGGTGTGGGGAGTTATCCAAAACGGCGACACACTGGCGGACCCGGCGGCGGAACGCATTGCGAAAATTTGCGCCGCAGCAGACGACGCCGCGGCCGCGGCGGTGCCTTTGTTGGACTTGATCGCATCCGGCATCGATCGACCGGATCTTGGGCGAATGGTGCAGGAAACGGTGAGGCGGGCGCTCTGACACCCGCGAAGGGACGGTGTTTTGAGCCTTTGCGGTGTATCAGATTTAAGGGCGGCAAAAACATCGGGGTCGGGTGGCTGTTTTCGGGTTGCCGCGGATGATCTGCGCTGATCAGATGGCGGCAATTGATGGCCCAAAAACCGGAGCGCCCTATGCCCAATTCGACTTTTGACACAGCTGCTGTACCACGTCACGGCGGGCGTATTTTGGCAGATCAACTGGCCATTCTGGGCATTGAGAAAGTGTTCTGCGTGCCGGGTGAAAGCTATCTTGGTTTGCTGGACGGTCTTTATGATCACGCGGATCAGATTGACGTTATCACTTGCCGCCACGAAGGCGGCGCGGCGAATATGGCGGACGCTTATGGCAAATTGACCGGCAAACCGGCGATTTGCGCGGTGACGCGCGGACCCGGCGCGACCAATGCGTCCAACGGCGTGCACACTGCGTTTCAAGACAGCACGCCGATGATCGTGCTGATCGGGCAGGTGGCCACCTCGATGATAGACCGCGAAGCTTTTCAGGAAATCGATTATCGCCGGATGTTTGGCGAAATGGCAAAGTGGGTGGCGCAAATCGACGACATCAGCCGTATTCCCGAGTACATTTCGCGGGCATGGCATGTGGCCACATCCGGACGGCCCGGACCGGTGGTTTTGGCATTGCCAGAAGACACGTTGTCGGCTGTGGCGGCGGTAAATGATGCGCGGCCCGCCAATGTTGGATTTGGCGCGCCGGCGCCGCAGGACATGGCTCAATTGGCTGAAATGCTGGCAACTGCGCGCAAGCCTATGCTTGTGGTGGGCGGTCCGGGATGGAGCGCCAAGACCGCCGAATTGACGCGGCAGGTGGCGGAAAAATTCGATCTGCCCGTGGCCACGACCTTCCGCTGTCAGGATTACTTTGACAACGGCCACCCGAACTATGCCGGCGTGATTGGCATCGCTGCATTGCCGTCGCTTTTGCAAAATGTGCGGGAGGAGGCGGATCTGTTGATCACCATCGGTAGCCGTTTTGGCGAGATGACGACCCAGGGCTATGAATTGATCGACAGCCCGGTGCCGCAAATGCCCTTTGTGCATGTGCATCCCGGCCCGGAACAGCTGGGCCATGTCTATGCGCCTGATCTTTCGATTGTGTCGTCTGCCGAGAATTTTCTGAGCGCAATGCTGGGTATGGCTGCACCGGACATGGACCGGTCTGACTGGACCCCCAAATTTCACGAGCGGTATCAGGCGTATCGTATTCCCACAGAGGTGCTGGGGGACTTGAACATGGGGCATGTGATCCGGCATGTGTCTGACACTTTGCCCGCGGACACAGTTTTCACAAACGGGGCCGGAAATTACGCAGTCTGGCTGCACCGGTTTCACGCCCATCGCGCCTATCGCACGCAGTTGGCGCCGACCAGCGGGTCGATGGGATACTCGGTTCCGGCCGCGGTGGCCGCTAAGATCGAAAACCCCGACCGCACTGTGGTTAGCGTCGCGGGAGACGGTTGTTTTCTGATGACCGCACAGGAAATGGCGACCGCCAAAAAATACGGGGCGGGGGTCATCTATCTGGTGGTAAACAATGGCATGTACGGCACAATCCGAATGCATCAGGAACGCCACCATCCGGGGAGAGTTATCTCCACCGATTTGGTGAACCCGGAGTTTGTGACCTATGCCAACTCCTTTGGCATTCCGGGCGAAGTGGTGTCGCGCACCGAGGATTTCCCGGGCGCCTTGCAGCGCGCACAGGCGTCTGACGCGGGATATTTGATTGAGCTGCGGGTCGATCCGGAAGCGTTGACGCCAGCGCAATCGCTGTCGGATGTGCGCGCGCAGGGTGTGGCGGCACAAAAGGGATAAAGCCGGCATCCGGCGCGCCTCAGCCGTCAGCCCATCGGCTTTGACCGGATTTGGATAGGGCGACACGCTGTTGCGTGTGGCCGGCCGAGTTTTTTTGTACCTAACCGTCGTCTTTGAGAGGCGGGAAGCGGTAAAAGTTGTTCGCCTCGGCCCAATCCATGTGATTGCGCACATATTGTTGGGATGCATCGGACGGCGGATTGTAGTCCCAATGCTCGCCTGCGCCTGCTTCCATCGCTGCATGAAGAGCGCGCCGTGATTTTTGGGTTGCGATAACCTTTTTGCGCAGGGCCTCACCGTCCCAGCGGTCCGCTACTTCTTTGGCAAAGGTTGCCGCCGCCTCGGCATGGTCAGGCAAGGCTGCAAGGTTCACGCGTTCCTCCGGGTCGGCGACCACGTCATACATTTGCGGTGGATCAATGTCGCAATGCACGTACTTCAAAGGTCCGCGCCGGATCATGAACACCGGGTACGGCGTCATTTCGGCGCAGTATTCGCCAATGGCCTCGTCTTTGGGGTCATTTTCGCCGCGCGCCAAGGGCATCAATGACCGACCGTCGATAGGTTCTCCGACGATGTCGGGTGTGCCGCCTGCGATGTCGAGCATGGTTGGCAGCATGTCGACCAGTGAGCACGCGTTGGGCGCGCGACCTTGTGCGATCCCGGGGCCGGCCATCACCAAAGGCACCCGTGCGGAATGTTCAAAGAAGTTCATTTTGTACCACAAATCCCGCTCACCCAGCATGTCGCCGTGGTCAGCAGTGACAATCACAATGGTGTTGTCGAGTTCCCCCATCTCTTGGAGGGTTTGCGTTAATTCGCCGATTTTGCTGTCAAAATAGCTGACGTTGGCCAAATAGGCGCGCCGGGCGCGCAAAACTTCTTCGTCAGTCAAAGGTTTATAACTTGCCTCAATCCCGTCCAGCAGGCGTTTTGAAAAGGCATCTTGCTCTTCCATTGGGGGCACAAACGCGGGCATGTCCACGTCGTCGTCCGAATATAGGTTCCACCATTCCGGCCGGGCAACGTATGGGTCATGCGGGTGAATAAAACTGGCGACCAATGCAAATGGCGCGTCCTTTCCTTGACCGCGCCCACGGGCGACATCAATCAGCCAACGCTTCGCGGCAAAGCCGACCTCATCGTCATAGTCGATCTGATACGTGGCCTGCGCGACGCCGCTTTCTTTGACGGTCTGCATATTGTGATACCACTTGTCGATGCGTTCATCGTGGGCTTCCCAATCCGGGGTCCAGGCAAAATCGGATGGATATATGTCGGTTGTCACACGATCCTCAAACCCGTGTTTCTGGTCGGGGCCAACGAAATGCATTTTGCCCGACAGGCACGTACGGTAGCCGAGAGCCTTGAGATAATGTGCAAATGTGGGCACCGAAGCGCGAAATTCGGATGCATTGTCATAAGCGGCAATCCGGCTGATCAGCTGGCCTGACATAAACGAAAACCTGGACGGTGCGCACAGAGGTGAGTTGCAGTAGGCGGCGTCAAAACGCATGCCGCGTGCGGCCAATGCGTCGAGGTGGGGGGTCTTGGCAGTTCGATGGCCATAGGCACCGGTGAAATGGGGTGCAAGTTGGTCGGCCATGATGACCACGATGTTTGGACGGTCTGTCATAAGAAGCTCCGGTCAAAAAAATGTACGTGATGGCGAGAGTGTCACGTCAAACCGGAGGCGGTTGGTAATGCATCACTTTGCAGTGGGGTTTTCGGGTTTGCACAGACCGAATGCCATGTTCCTTGCGCGCCCCAAAGGGCAAGCGGGTCAGGGCACAGTGGTGGCACATTGCGAGAAATCCTTGTGTCGATGTCGGCCACACTGCGCGCTTGGCGCGCGCTTTCAAAGTGAAATCTTGCAGGCGCGCTTTCGGCCAGCCTTCAATCTTGGAGGGCTTTGGCCAGGAAGTCCAAAAAAGGTCCAATCAAATAGTCGGAGAAAGTTGTCTCGCGTCCGGCGAAAATCAGCGACACGGGCATATCAATCGATAATGTCAGGCCCTCACCCATCTGTGCGCGCAGCTCCTTCATGTCTGCCGCATTAATCGTTGCGACACCGTCATAGCCAAGAACCATGCCGTCATTGTTGCGTCGTGCCTCGGGCGACAGGGATAGGATTTGAACCCGCACCTTGGGGTGGTTGCGTTGAGGCAAGCTTGAAACCGTCAGGTGACCTTGCATCCCGATGCGTGTTTGGTCGATGGCGTGGGGTGGCACCACAAAGGAAACGCGATGGGATTGGGTCGGGCGCGTCAAGGTCAACACGGTTTCGCCGCGCGGCACAAACATTTGGTCGGTATCATAATGCAGACGCGTGATCGTGCCGTCCGTCGGCGCACGTAATTCCGCGCTGCGCACTTGAGCGTCCAGTCGCAGAATTTGCATACGAATGCGCGGAATGGCTTCCGCCACTTGCCCTTGGCGGTCCAGAAGCTTCTGGCGCAGCTCCAACTCTTCGGCTTTGATTTGCAATGCGACTTGTGCGGTTTGGGTTTGCAGCGCATTCACTTCAGCCCGTTCCGCGCGCATGCTGGCATCCAGATCCAGCATGGCCTCAAGCAATGTGTCGTTGTCCGACGCGCGCAACGCTCCGGTTTGGACCAATGTGCTGTAGCGGTCAAACCTGGCTTGCATCGAGGCCCTTTGCTGGGTTCGGGCCAGCAAACTGTTCTCAAGCCCGGCCGCCCGGTTGCGCATTGCTTCGGCGGTTTGCGTGGTCGCGTCGCGCCGGACATGCAAAGCCTCCATCATATTGCGGATGCGCCTCGCGGATTGGGTGGTGCTGCGCGAGGTCTGTTCTGTGGCCTGAGGGGCCGGGAGAGGTTGGTCGGATTCAAACGACAACTCAGGTCTGTGATTGAGTGTTTGCAGGGGGGCGTCAGGGCGCGCAGGCGCCACCGATTCACCCGCCTGCAGGTTCAGTGCCCAAGCCAAGGCGTCCCGCTGATCAAGCAGCAATTGCAGGCTTTTTTGCAACTGCGCCCGTTGTGCGATTTCGTTGGAGACGTCCATGTGCACAAGGATCTGACCGGCCGTCACTGATTGATGTTCCTTGACCAATACCGCCTTTATGTCGCCGCCAAACGGGTGTTGGATGTCGAAGTTTGGCTGCGGGGCGTTGAGGTGACCGGTGGCGTGGATGGACGTGGCGAGCGGCGCAAGCGCGGCCCACCCAGTAAAGATCAGCACGAACAAAAGCACAGAAGCAAAGCCGGCCCGCAGCGGGCGAAGCACCTGGGCGGGTAATTCGCTGCCTTGGTGGGCGGGGTTTTCAGATATGGCGGGAGTGCTCAATGTGGCGCCCTTCCATTGAGTGTTCCCTCAGGGATAGAGAGGGCCGCACGAAAGACGGTTTGGCCGTCCGCCGAACGGATATCAAAGGCATCGCTCATACTGGAAATAGCCGCGATTGCGGACTCATCCGGAGGTAGCTCGGTTGGAGCGACATGTGAGGTTTTGAGCAACGAGGCCACCTTGTGCACTTTGGGAGCAACGGAGGAAGGCCGATCCTCGGTCATGGAGATTTCGCAGCTGTTCTCGTTGAGGAACCGAAAATGGAAACTGGCGGCGCGTAGCTCCTCCTTTGGGCCGTCGGCCAAGGCGAGATTGAAAATTTCAGCCGCGAGGCGTTCGGTTTTTTTCGACAAATCCGCATCGCCGCTGCGTGTAAATTGGGCGCCGACCCAATCCGTCAAATCTTGTAACGAGGTTTCCATCAATGGCAGTTCAATTCTCCGTCGGCCCGCATGCATGCGCTCAAGCACTTCTGTTCTAGGTCCAAAATCGACCATGCGCCCCTGTTCAAGGGAAAGGACATAATCCGCCAATCCCATAAGTCCGGATCTGTGGATCACCATAACGATGGTTGTTTCCATCTTTTTCAAGCGCGCCAACGCTGCACATAGCTGCCGTTCCCCGGCCGCGTCCAGCAGGGCGTTGGGTTCGTCCAGAAACAGGTATCGTGGCGAGTGGTAAATGGCGCGTGCCAAAGCAACACGTTGTTTCTGGCCAGCAGACAGAAGATGAGGCTGTGATCCTATGTCGGTATCGTAGCTTTGCGGAAGCGCGCTTATCAGCCCATGAACGCCGGCGGTTTTGGCAGCGGCCACAATGCACGTGCTGTCCGCGTCTGGGGAAAACCCACTGATGTTTTCAGCCAAAGTGCCGTGAAACAAATGCGCATGTTGCGGGAGGTAGCCGACATGAGCGCCCAAGCTGGGAACGGGCAGAGTCTTTATATCGGTTTCCTCGAGCAACACTGAGCCGATGGGGCAGGGGGCAACACCGCTCAGAGCCTCCAAAAGCGTGGTTTTCCCGCCGCCCGACGATCCGACAACCGCAAGACAACTTCCTGGCGGTAACGCAAAGCTGATTTTTTCGAGCCGCGGCGGCGCCCCGCCACCGCGCGGAAAAATCAATCCTTTGCAGCTGAGAGCCCCGGATAAATCCGGGATTTCGGTGGCTGACGCGGTGGCTATATCCGCAATTGCCTCCAACCGATGAAACGCGCTGCGGGCGGTGATCATTTGCGGCCATTGGATCAGCACCTGCTCAACGTTGGCGACGCTGCGGGCAAGGATCAGGCTGGCGGCGATCATGCCACCGGCGCTCAGATCGCCGGAAACAACCAAAGCCGCACCCAGACTTAGTCCCAAGAGTTGCGTCGCCCCCCTTAGGAAACCGGACAAGCAGGTGGTTGCCACGGTGGGGCGCGTCATTTGTTCTGCGACCGACAGGCGGCGTGACAGCGTGGCGGAAAACCGATCAAGCAGGTTGCGGAACAGGCCCGGCATACCTGATCCAGCAATCACCACCTCGGCATCGCGCAAAGTGGTGGCCTCCTGCTGCAACAACTGCGCATGTTGCGAACGCACACCGCCCAGAAGACTGTCGCCAGCCAGTCTTACGGTCGCGGTCAGTCCAGCGAGCCCCAGTGCCAAGGCCAGAAACCAAGGATGGATGATCCAGAGAACCATTAGAAACAGGGGTATCCACGGCAGCATTAAGGCTGTGACCGCTGCGCCGCCGGACAGAGCGTTGGACAGCTGGTTTCGATCCGCCATCAGTTCGTCGCGCGCATCTGAAGGTCTGGCAAGAACCGCAGGCAAGCTGGCACGTTCCAGCCAATGGGCGGCGCGATGAAAGCTCACGTCACGCAGATACTCCACCATGGCTTGAAGAACCAGCGCAGCCAATGCCACCGCAAGCAACATCGCCAGCGTGTGCATGTTTCCGGTGGGCACTACGCGATCGAGAACCTGCATCATGAAGATCGGGTTGACCAGAATGGCAAGATTGGTGATCAGACTCAGGGCGACAAGCGGCACGGAAAGCCGCTTGAGCTGGCCAATGTTCGGGCTCGACAATGGCGGTCTCCTCAGAGCAAAAAGTTGCTTTCGTCCAAATCATCGGGCGACACGGATTTGAGGATCAGCCGGTCGTTGACTTCGCCGCCGGTGAGCGCACTGAGATCAATAACGGTTGCCCAGCCCTGATCCTGAATGTGCGATTGCAGATCGGAATAGTCGATGCCGTAGGCCGTCAGATCAATCACATCCTGTTCGGTTTCAAAGTCATGGATCATGTCGCTGCCACCGCCCGCCGCAGACACAAACGTGTCGGCGCTGCCGTCCTGATACCAATTGCCGCCCCACAAATGGTCGTTGCCTGCCCCGCCGCTGAGCGTGTCCGAGCCGGTGCCGCCCACGAGCTTGTCTGAGCCATCGCCACCTTCAAGCTGATCGTTGCCTGTGCCACCGTTCAAAAAGTCACGCCCCGTGCCGCCGGACAGGGTGTCGTCACCGGCGTTGCCAAGGAGCTTGTCGTTGCCAGCCCCGCCTTGAACGATGTCGTCTCCAGCGCCTCCAAACACACGATCAGACCCAGTGTCGCCAGACAGAACATCGTCATCGGCCCCGCCATGCAGCGTGTCATTGCCGCCGCCACCAAACATGGTGTCTTCTCCCTGGCCGCCGCGCAGCTTGTCATTGCCGCCGGAGGTCGGCTCAATTGACGGGTTGCGTACCAGAACAGAGCCCGTCGGGTCGACTTCGGCAAACGGGTCGGGCGCACGGGGGTCTACCGCGCCGTCATTGCTTCCGGTGGACTGGGCCTCAGCCATGTATTCGCTATAGGCCGCGCCTTCGGCCCAATCGATGTTCACCTTATAGATCCCGCCTGCCGCATCCGAGGCCCCATCAAGATCATGGTCGCCCCGGTTAAGGCCGAAGTAGAGGTTGCCATCACCGTCCAGAAATACCGCGCCATAAGCCCCTTTGGGCATTCCGGCGGTCATACCGCCGTCATAAAGCGTCGCGGTGATGGGCACCGAGGTGATAACCGGGGTGGCTCCGTCCTCAAGGCCGGTCAAATCAATGCGATGTACGGTGCCGCTGCCGCCGTTGGTTCCGGGGCTCTCGACAGCGTAAAACACGTCTTCTTCGGCGTTGTAGGCGATGTCATAGGTGCGCCCTTGAAACAGGCCATTCGGCAGGTCGAAATTCGTCGCCTGCGGATTGCCGTTCTCATCCAGAGTGTCGACGTCGATCCGGGTCACGCGGTTGAGGCTGGACTGGAAGGTCCAGAGATTGCCGTCGCTGTCAAAATCACCCACATAATCACCAACCGGTGTCGCCCCGACCCGATGGGCTTCGCCGTTTGCATCAACCATGACCAGATCCCGCACGGACACAGGATTGCCTTGTGCATCCACCCCGTCGGCCTTGGCAATGCCATAGATCAAGTCGTCTTCGGTGTTGAAACCAATCGCGTTGATGCGCAGACCCGTGGGGTCGCCCGCGATTTCATATTGTTCGGTTTGCGTGTCAAATACGTTCAACTGTCCGTCGATCATTTGGTACAGCTTGGACTGGCCGGGCGCGAAAGCGGCAACTTCGATGTCTTCGCCGCCAATCTGCACCTCCTTGGGGTAGGTGCAGATTGGTCCACTGGTGTCGTATTTGGGGCCGGTGTCGGGGGGAGGGAGTTCGCGGAAGGTCAAGGTCCCCTCACCATCTTTGCCGACCACGTCCAGAGTGACTGTTTTGTAGCCGCCGGAATGCGTGTCCATCACGCAGACAACCTCACCCTCCCACAGAACCTCCATCACACAAGAGGAGGATCCGCCCGACAGGTTTGCGGCCATGTCAAAAGACAGGGAATAGGTTTCGCCTTCAACAGTTTGAATTGTTTGTGAAATTTCCGGTGTTCCACTGCTGTCGCCAATGCTCCAACGGCCGCCACCCGCAATTTGTGCGAAGGTGCCGCCGCTGTTTTCGACACCGCCGCTCAGCAGATTTCCATCGGCCAGGTCGCCATGTACAAGATCGTTGCCAGCGCCGGCATTGATGGTGTCGGCGCCAGTGCCGCCCTGACCGGTGTCGTCCCCGCTTTCAAGGTTGACGACATCATCACCCGCGCCACCGTCCGCACGATCGCGCCCTGTGCCGGCGTTGATGCGATCGGCGCCGGCCCCCGCGCTCAGGTCGTCGTTGCCGCCATTTCCGAGCAGCACATCGTCGCCGTCGCCGGTTGTGATGACATCGTTGTAGTCGCGCGACACCGGCTTGCTGGTGGTGTTGATGGCGTCGGGATTGAAGACCCATTGCCCGTCTACAAACGCCCATTCGTCCCCGACCATGTCCCCGGCTGCAAGGTCATTGCCGCTGCGACTGTCGATGGTGTCGCTGCCAGCGTTGCCGTTGATGGAATCGACCAACCCGTCCGGCGACAGGATCGTGTCGTCACCGGTGGTTCCCGTTACGGAATTCACGCCGGCGTCAGGGCTGTTTTGTGCCATAACCAATACCTTTTGAAACAATCAATTTGCGGTCATGGTGCGGCCACAGTGATAAAGAAACGTTAACAGTTCCCCTTTTGTTCAGCTGAGTGCGTCGAGCCGCCTGTGCCTTGGCGCACCAGAACCACCGGCATGTGGTTTGGTTTCAACGGCTTGGGCGGCTCAGTGAAGGCCGGCCTCTATGTGCATGATGGGGAGATACCAATTTAGGAGAGATTGCGCGTCGACAAGGCTATGCGCCCTTTCCGGAGCTGATGTCAGCCACACCGACTCGCCCGTTAGGCGGGGGTGGGGGCCGTGCAGCTCTCCGATCACAGTACGCCGGTGACTTTCGGCTTCAGAATGAAAGTGAGCAGCTGCGTCGAGCCGTGTCAGACCTGACTTTGGGCAGGTTGCTGCTGTGTCATCAGACATTAGGCAATGCCGATCGGTCCCGACTTTTGAATGTCGCGGGTCGTTGCGCGCTCAAGGTTTTCCGCCTCAACATCGATCAGGATACTCAACATGGATTCGAGCGTGAAATAGGCCCGCATCACCCGAAATATCAGGTACTCCGGCAGCGCAAGAATTCCTTTCGGAACTCCGTTCAGGAGGGTCGCACAAACGGCCACAACGGATGGCGCCCCCGTTGTGACGGCCACAACGGATTGCCAGACAATTGGGCTCATTGGGTTAAAGGCAAACAGACATTCGATACCGCCGAAAATGATGAGCGGGACGAGCATCGCCCGGCGGGCTGAATTCACCAACATGTAGGGTAAAATGACCTTGCCGCGCAGCGACCGGTTCTGAGAATAGATCAGATCCCGACACCGCGACGAGATATGGTAGACGGAGCGAAACCAGCGCATTCTTTGCTCTCGCATGTGTTTGTATGAGGCCGGCACCTCAGACACATAGCGCAGCTTTGGATCAACAACAGAATGATATCCAAGCTCGCCAATCCGGAGCGAAAGGTCGGTGTCCTCACCGTTCATTCCCTCAACGAAACCACCAAGATACCTTGGATGCTCCGTCCGCATGACGACGAACATGCCGGGGATGCCGACAACGCCGTTTACGGCCCCCATCGCGACTGAGTAAAAGCCGTGCTTCACCAAGACTTCGAGTAAGCGCGCTCGATCGAAGAGGGCGCCACCCGGAGGTACCGGCACACCGCCGACAACACCGACACTGGGGTCGGTGAAGAACGACATTGCCCGTGAAAAATTGTCTTCACCTACCAGTGTATCCGCATCAACACGCACGAAAAACTCGGTCTGCACCGCATCTAATCCGGCGTTTAAGGCATTGGATTTACCCGCTTTGGGAACGTTGATTACCGTGCCGCTTGCGGCCTCACATGCGGCAAGCGTTGCGCGGGCGATCTCTTCGGTGTCATCTGACGAGTTGTTGTTCATGATCAGGATTTCCACGCCCCCGCCATAGTGTTTTGCGGCCGTGTCCATCGCGCGAATGGTGTCCTCGATTATATATTGCTCGTTGTGCGCTGGGACGATGACCGAAATCGGCGGGCGGAATTTAGCGGTTTTTCCCACCACAACATCCCAGATGGCCAGAAAATAGAGTTGTCCGAACAGCACGGGCAGGAACAGAAAGACGCCCGGACCGATCCCGCCCAAAAGGGTCCAGCTCCGCATGGTTTTAACTGCGTCGATATCCATTGCACCGACCCAAAGTGAAACAGATGCCGCGATCGCCAATGCGACAGAGAGTCGAACAACAGCGCGCGTCGATTTGACGGCTCTGTGCTCAATTCTGATCCTTGAAGGCATGAAACCGCGTTCAAGAAGCTTGAAAGAATAGACCGCAAAACCGACCAAGCCGGAAATAATAGCGCTAAAGTGCAGCGAAAAAGACACCCCAAGCCAGTGATGTGCCGAGAGGTTCGCCAGATCCAGAAAGCCACAGATTGTTAGGTAGGTGATCGCCATGTCTGCGGCAAAAGACAGGCGGGCAATCCATGTGCCTGAGCTAAAGGCCCCAAAGGCAATGTAGAAAGAGATCAGAAAAATCCGGATCGCGATGGCATGGTTGCCGTCATAGGGCGAAAACACCAAATCCCGATTTGGAAATATCCGCGCTCCCACCGAAGAGTTCACCATCCAAAGCAGCGAAACCGCGATTAACGTGAAGGCAGCCAGAGTGGAAGGCGCGCGCCAGACAGAGATTAAACCGGCGAATTTTTTGGGGGCACTGTCGACAGAAATGAAGTTGATCTGGTCGCGGTTGTCGTTTTGGGTTTCCGTTGTCACGTTGCCACCTCGGTCAAATCTACCAGCACAGTGACGGCGCGCGTTTCGGAGACCGGATAGTCAGGAAGCATCTGCGCAAACGCGATCCCGTTCTCGTCAAAAGACACCAGCCAGACGGTGTCCCCAGTTGACCCACTCCAGCGGGCCAAGGACGCGCCCCGAGGGAGCGCGTGGACCGAAATGCCCTTAGCCGATTTGGGCTTTTGGGCCGCGTTCGAAAGAAGATTGGACAACAGCGCGACGGCAACCGTTGCTTCTGGTGCTGTCAGCTCGGGGGCGACCTCCAGGTGCAAGCCTTCTGTTTGCGCGAAGGCGCGGCGCAGAAACAAAAGTGGAGACGAGAATGTCTCACCACTCGCTGAGAGGGTTGTGTCGTCTGTTATCTCAGCAAGAAGGTCAGGGCCTTCCGTGCATGTTTCTGAAGTTCCCACTTGCGACCACGCAACGATTTCGATGACGTTTTCCCGAGCTTGTCGGGCTTTGGAGAGGTCAATTGTTCGGGTCAGATTTGATGCACCTTGAGACAAGGTCACGTGATCAACGAGACGGTTATTATGCGTCACAGACAAGTTCCACGAGGCCTCTAGTGGTGTGGTTCCGAGGATCATGTCCAAAGTGAATGTCGCGGGGATATTTGCTTCCTCTGCGTCCATCAAGTCATACCGGATGCGCCACGAGTTCATGCTTTTAAACCGGCGCAAACCGTAGATGGTGCTTGTCGCCGCAAGAGCGCGAGACCAGGCGTATTTCGGCTTTTGTGTCGCGCTGCCAGACGGCAAACCTGAAATGGCCGTTTCCGGAGTTATGGCGCCTGAGCCGCTGCCGAAATGCACCTTCCAGCTCGCATCTGAGAGAGTATGTGCGGTGCGCAACGCCTCGGCACGTTCTTTGGGGTCTTCACTCCAAAACAACGTGACTTGTCGACCAGCCAAGTTGGCTCGGTCCCGGACACTCAAAGCTTCGGTGTCCAGAGCCAAAAATAAGGCGCTGGTCGTTTCGATCTCGACGATGGCTTCTAAGCCTTCGTCTTTGCCGCAAGGGGTGAGTGGGCTTTCCCCTTGGAGACTGAAGGAAACGACCAGCTGCTCTCTCGTGAGATCTTCCGTGGTGAGGTCAATCCTGAGAGAGCGCCCTGCCTCTCCTGAACGCAGCAACAATTCGGCACGGCGGGAGTTTCCGATTGAGACGCGCAAGACGCCTTCAACCCCAGCCGACACTTGAACCGTCACATCAAGTTGGAGGTGTCCAGAAGTAGGGCGCGCATCCGTCGGTAAGAAAAACGTCGCGCCCTGATAGGCAGGTAAACCGGTAAGAATGATGGGCTCATCCGGGTTGATGCGCTGGGCAATCACGTGGGATCGCCCAGATGCGCCTTGTGGCGGCCGATGCGCGGTTTCAAATCGCAATTGTGGACCCTGAAAGGCTTCGACAAGCGCTTGCTTGCCGAGTTGCAGGGCTTCGGATCGTGAGAGAAAAAGAGAAATTCCTGCCAAAAGGAAGGCAAGAAGGCCCATGCCAATCAATCGCATTTGAGGTCACCACACATTTTGCCTGAACAAACCGGAATGGCCTTGAGCGCACCTCCAAGCGCACCCAAGGGCCAGGTCTGGGTCAGGCGGCTTTCTTAACCACGCCGGGGCGCTGATTGTCGGTCCATGTCGAAACACAGGGGATCATCTTGTGGATGCACCTGTGGGCGTATTTGGCCGCGATCTCTTGTGTTTCTTCCATCAGGCCATCAGCAAGCGTCGTGGGATTTAGGCCCAGATCAAGGAAGGTTTTGTTTGAAACGCGGAGGTCATTCTCGGCGGCCTCATTCCGAGGATTGTCGACGTAGGCGACTTTGGCGCCGGACACCCGTGCGACAAGGATCGCCAGATCGCGCACAGTGTGGGTCTCTGTCATCTGGTTCAAAATAGCGACCTTGCCGTCTGGCATTGGCGGATTTTCGACGGCCAAGGCGATACAGCGGACTGTGTCTTTGATGTGGATAAACGCACGTGTCTGTCCGCCGGTGCCGTGAACCGTCAATGGATGTCCAACTACGGCTTGCATCAAAAAGCGGTTCAAGACCGTGCCATAGTCGCCGTCGTAGTCAAACCGGTTGACCAAACGCGCGTCCATCTTGGTTTCATCCGTTTGTGTTCCCCAGACGATCCCCTGGTGCAGGTCGGTCACCCGCAACCTGTCATTCTTGGCGTAGAACTGGAACAGGATCTGATCCATCGACTTCGTCATGTGATAGACACTGCCGGGATTGGTCGGATACAGAATGTCGCGCTGGAAAATGCGTTTGTTGTCGCCTGGGATGTAGACGTTGAGATAGCCTTCGGGGATTTCCATGCCGTCATCGTCATACCCGTAAACGCCCATCGTGCCGAGGTGTACGATATGAGGGTCGATCCCCAGTTCAGTGACGGCCGCCAGAACATTATGGGTGGCCGAAATATTGTTGTCGACCGTATAGCGTTTTTCCGCGATCCCCTTCATCGAGTAAGGCGCGGCGCGTTGCTCGCCGAAGTGGATGACTGTGTCCGGCTTGACCGACGCGAGAAGCGCGGTAAAGCGGTCAAATTCGCGCGCCACATCGATGCATTCGAAGTCAATGACAAGACCGGTCGCATCGGTCCAAGCTTGCAAGCGCTCTTCTACAGTGGCAATCGGCGTTAGGCTATCCGCGCCCATTTTCTTGTCGATCCAGCGACGCGACAGGTTGTCGACGATTGTCACCTGGTGGCCAAGTTTGGACAGGTGAAGCGCAGTGGGCCAGCCACAAAAACCATCGCCACCGATCACAATAATCTTTTTTACGTTGTTACCCATTTTGGTTTCTTTCCCATAATCAGAGCGCCTGAAGCGCGTTTTGAAGATGGGTTAAGAATAGGTTTATTCGTGGCGTTGATGGGGGCGGCGAAGGGATATCGTGAGGGTCTGAAGCATGGGGTGCCTATGCTGAGGTATAGGCGGCTTACTCGTCTGACGCTGACAAAAGCGACCTGACGGCTTTGGCCGCTGTGTCGGCCGCCTTTCCGATTTGGCTCAGCGCATCCGCGTACTTCGCGGGGTCGTCGATTGTGCTTGCTTGTGCCAGGGCATTTTCGATGTCTTGCAAACCCAAAAGTCCCGCTGAGCCGCGCAACTTGTGCAGCATTTCGGAAATCACCGTGGCTTCGCTTGCCGGTGATTTTTGGCCGAGGCTGAAAAGGCCTTCCTCCAACTCCGCGAAAAAGCGGTTGGCCGTTTCTTGAGTTTTCGTATCCCCAAGCGCTTTGCGGAGATCGTCGATGACGTCCACTAAAATCGGACCGGACACGCTGGCCGCTGATTGTCCTGTGTCCTTCATTCCTTGCAGCGTCTCTTTCAACTCCGACAGGCGTAGGGGCTTCGTACAAAACCCATCCATGCCAGCGTTCTTAGCCTTGAGCCGGTATTCTTCCCGACCGTGGGCAGTGAGACCCAAAACATAGGTTTGGCAATTGGGACCGTTTCCTTGCCGAATTCTGCGCGTCGCTTCGATACCGTCCATGAACGGCATGCTGATATCCATGATGATAAGATCGAACTCGGCGCCATCGGCCTTTTTCAGACCTTCCAGCCCGTTGTCGGCCTCAGTCACGGCATGGCCGAAACCCGCGAGCATCTCGCGCAGGACAGAGCGGTTAATGGCATTGTCTTCAACGATCAGAATTGATTTCGAAGCATCGTCGGTAACATTACGTACGTCAGGCGCTGGCTCATCTGATTTGGTCACGACCCGTTGTAGGGGGACCGACAGCGTAAAGCTGCTGCCATTGCCTTGCTGGCTGTCCACATTAAGATCCCCGTCCATCAGCCTCGCGATTTTTCGCGCGATAGACAGGCCAAGACCGTCGCCGCGGCTCTGCCGGCCTTCCGAGCGGGCCAATGCTACAAAATCTTCAAAAATCGCCTCAAACTTGTCCTCGGGGATGCCGCTCCCCGTGTCCAGGACCTGAATCCGGGCCATCGTTTCGTTCGGGCCGTGGATTCCGTTCACAGTGACGGTGACACCGCCCTGATCGGTGAACTTGATGGCGTTGCCAATCAAATTGGTCAAAATCTGATTGATCCGCCCACCGTCGCCCCAAAAGTCCCCTGTCATCGAGGCATCTATTTCGACGTGCAGAGTGAGGCCTTTTTCCGTTGCCAGAGTCCGGAGAACGTCGGCGACCCGTTGCACGGTGTCACGCAAGGAGAACACTTCGGGAGACAGCGACATGACGCCGGACTCGATGCGGGTGATATCCAGAGCCTCGTTCACGTTTTCCAAGAGGATTTCGCTTGAGGCCGCCGCAACTTGAACGAAACGCTCTTGTTTCTTGTCCAAATGCGTCGTTTTGAGCAAATCCAGAACACCCAAAATTCCATTCAACGGCGTGCGCATTTCGTGACTCATTACGGTCAGGAACCGGGATTTGGCATTGTCGGCACGTTCAGCCCGATCCCGCGCCTCGACCAGTTTCTGTTCATTGATTTTCCGCTCACTGATATCCCTGATGTAGGCGATAAAGACGTTTTCGCCTTCTTGATGGGTTGAGGTGATGTTGAGTTCTATCGGAAATTCTTCACCGGATTTGCGAAGAGCCGTTAGTTCGATGCGACCGGCGTCAATCACATGCGGGGTTCCGGTTGATAAAAACCGTTGCATGCCGGCCTCGTGCGCGTCGCGGTGTTGGTGCGGCACGAACGTTGTCGACATTTTTTGACCGAGAATTTCGGCGCGCGACCACCCAAATATTTCTACGGCCGCTTCGTTGAATTCAATGATTTCACCCAGTTGATTGGAAATCACAATGCCATCGAGTGACGCGGTTACTGTTGATGCCAGCCGATCGGCTGTGACTTGCAAATCGTCATCCTTACGACGTGCACGCGCAAGAAGCCGATCAAGGAAAAATAGCGCTCCTACAAGACCCGCAATCAAAACAATTGCCAAAAACCCCACACTGCGAAGCTGGGTTGCAAATGCGACCCTTTCGGCTTCCTTCGCTTGTGACCCAAGGGTCACTCCTAGAATGGCAAGGCGCCGGACATCCGGTCTCAGGTCGTCGGTCAGGTCACGCAGGCGACGTATGTCGGTTCCAGTTAGGGCGCCTGGCTGATCGATCAACGCAGTTGATGCAGCGGTGAAACCTTCCAGCTTCGCAATTATTTCACGTGCTTCTGCACTCCCGGCCCAAAGGGAGCGTCTCAACCCATTGCTCACCAAACCAACGCGGCTCAGCGTTATGTCGGTTCTAAAGCGGATCTCTTCGCTGTCGGGCTCAGAGGTATTTTCGACATTGGCCAATAAAGCGTTGAGGTTGGCAAACTCTGTTTCGAGTTGGAAGACTGTCCATTGGGTGTCGTCCGTCTCAGTGGTCATAACCGCGCGGAGCTGACCCGGCAGGCCGAACCACAGCAGGATCAGCAAAGCGATCAGGGCCGAAATCACCCCATAGATTGCAAAACGTTTGATCAAATCGATTATCCGTCCAGAACGCGTTATGTCCTATTTTATGACGGAAAGCAGGCTCAGCTGCCAGACAGAACGCGCATAAGCCGTTTCTGAACGAAAAGACGAAGCTGCATCATATGGAAAAACCACCCAAAACGGTCCCTTGTCACGTATCGGCATCACCGCACCATCCATACGTGTGGCAACAATCGGATAGTCGTCCCCGATTTCAGACATCGGCATATCCACAGCGTAGTCGTTTAACGCGGTCATACGCAGCGTCGTGCCGGAAACCTCGGCAGCTTGCAGCAGGGCACTCAATGAGACGCCGGAGAACACGACATCTTCGTCCGTCCAGATGGTGGACGTCTCAAACGAAGTTTGTGGTAGGTCGTCGAGGTCTTTTATCGAGAACTCCACAGCCTTTCCGTCCATCCCCTCGATCCGTAACATCGAGCCATTGGCCAAGGCCGCATTTGGGACAAAAAACAAAGTAAAGATTGCTGCCAACACCACTGAAAACTTCATTGCACACCTCCAAGTTTGCGAGGCGCTGTTTGACAGAAATTAACCTAGCGGTGGAAAGGCATTAGAGTAGAGGGCTATACTGAAGTATAGGAGCGGGCTGGATATGGCGCTCTTAATGCGGCTTATGAAAGAAGGGTGGGTACCCTGAAGGAGTAACGATTTGTCGAATTTACTTATTGTAGACGACCACGATCTGGTTCGTGATACGATTGCGGCCTATTTAGGTCGATCGGAGGGGTTTGTGATTGAAACCGCTTCGAGCTTGGATGAGGCTTTAGAAAAACTGGCGGGAACAACGCCTTTTGATCTGTGCATTTTGGATTACCACATGCCTGGGATGAACGGTCTGTCAGGTTTGGAAACTGCCGCGTCAGCTCATCCTGCGGTGAAGTTTGCACTGATGTCAGGAGTGGCTGCGCCAGACGTTGCGCAGCAGGCTATGGGGATAGGGGCGGTTGGATTTTTCCCCAAGTCTCTTGGCGCTCCAAATCTGTTAAACGCTGTGCGTTTTGTCTTGTCTGGTGAGCGCTATTTTCCGTTCGATCTGGCTGTGGAAGCAGCCCAGACCACAACAACTATAGATTATCGAGGATTGACCGAGCGCGAACGCGAAACGCTTCGGGGTATTTGTGAAGGTAAATCCAACAAGGAAATCGGTCGCGACCTTGACCTGCAAGAAGTCACGATCAAGCTGCATGTTAAGAATATTCTATCGAAACTTGGCGTAAAGAATCGCACGCAAGCCGCCCTTCGAGCGCGGGAAGACGGCTTCAAATAGAGCGGTTTCTGGCTTCTGTCGACAGATGCACCTTGATCGTAGGTATCTTCCGCTCAATCTTCGTCTAAGTTATCAAAACGAAGATTTCAGTGGAGAGGTGCAGCCAACCAACCGCTGTTCTGTCCGTCATTTAGGAATTGCCATGCCTGTAAACCCACGCCTTCTTGCAATCGCCGTGACGGCGGCTTTGGCCGTATCACAAGCCCACTCTGATGAAGCCCCACATTCTGAGCTGTCGCTCGAACTCAACGCAGTCCAAGAAGTCGAAGGCGCCTGCAGGGTGACTTTTGTGGCCAATAACACCACGGGGGCCGCCATCGACAAGGCGGTGTTTGAAACTGTGATTTTTGACTCCACTGGCGCCGTGGTGAGGCTATCGTTGTTTGATTTCCGCGCGTTGCCAGAGGGGCGACCGCGGGTGCGCCAGTTTGACGTGCCAGGGATGAGGTGCGAGACCATTTCCCAAACCCTGATCAACGGGGCAAACACTTGCATCGTGAATGGTGCAGAAAGTGATATTTGCGGCGACGGACTGACGCTCAGCAGCCGTATCAGCATTAAGCTATTGGGATGAATACGATGAATGGTTTACGTGATGTGGTCGCCTTAGGTGGGCCGGTGGTGGCAATTCTGTTGGTGATGTCGGTTCTCACGGTTGCCGTCACCATCTATAAGCTTTGGCAATTTGCCGCCTCAGGCGTTGGGCGGCACAAGGTGTTGTCAGGCGCGCTCGCCGCTTGGGACGCAGGTGATGAAAGCGGTGCACGCACGCAACTTGTCAAAAGCCGCAGCTATCTTGCGCCCCTTGTTGAAACCGCGATTAAAATGCCAAAATCACAAGCCCTGAGCGATCGTTTGGATGCGGAGGCCGGGCTGGCGCTGGCCCGTTTGGAGCGGGGTTTTCGATTGCTGGACACCATCGCTCAATTGGCGCCATTGCTTGGGCTTTTCGGCACGGTCTTGGGCATGATCAAAGCCTTTCAAAGCCTACAGACCGCTGGTGCGTCGGTAGATCCATCGTTGCTTGCCGGTGGGATCTGGGTCGCATTGGTCACCACCGCCGTTGGGCTCGCCGTTGCAATGCCCACCTCGATGGTGCTTTCCTGGTTGGAAAGCCGGACCGCGCGCGAGCGTGTCTTTGCGGACAAGGCGCTGCGCACGGTCTTGATGCCACATGAAACGAGTCCCCTTACTCTTGGTGACGGGACCGAGGAACATGCGTAACCTCGCCCCCTTTGTGCGCCGCCCGTTGGCGCTCACCCCGCTGATCGACGTGATCTTTCTGTTGCTCCTGTTCTTTATGCTGACCTCGACGTTTTCCACCTTTGGCGAAATCGAACTTAGCAACACGCGCGCGGGTAGCGGCACAGTGGATTCATCGGTTGACCGGTTTTTTGTGCAATTGGGAGCGGAGCGGGTGACCCTGAACGGGCAGCCCATATCGTTGGATGATGTCGCCACAGATGTCCAAACCGGGCAGGTTCTAGTCAGCCTTGATGACGACACAACGGCACAGCGTCTTGTTGATCTTCTGCATCGGCTTCGCGGGCGTGACGGGCTGGATGTGTTGGTGTTGGAGTAAGCCGATGATAGGCCAACCACCGCCGCGCAAAAAACGAGATTCGACCATTCCCTTGATCAACGTCGTTTTCCTGATGTTGGTCTTTTTCCTGATCGCCGGGACAGTCGCGCCGCCACTGGATTCGGATCTGAACCTTGTGCAAACCAGCGACTTGGAGGGACGAGAGCCGCCGGACGCTTTGGTTCTACATGCCGATGGCAGCCTTAGTTTTCGTGGTCAAGTCACTGCGCCTGAAGCGCATATTGCTGTCCACGGCACAGGCCCCACCCGTATTGTGCCAGATCGAGACGTCCCTGCGCCACGTTTGATGGCCGTCACCGGCGCTCTGAGGCGGGCGGGTGCAAGCTCGGTGATATTGGTAACCGAACGGGCGCTTAAGTGATCCGGCGCTCGCTCCTCATTGCGCTAGTTGCGCTCCTGTTGTCGCTTGGTGTGCACCTGTTGGGGCTTGGCGTTGCGGTGCGTATTGACCGCGCGGGGCCGCCCCCTGAAACAATCGGTGACGTGGTCGCTGTGGGCAACGCTTTTGAAGACATCGCAGAAACACTTGAGGACGCGGTGGAGCCGGAACTCGCGCCGGAGCCGGAGCAAGTTCAGCCAATCGAACCAGTGCCACCACCGAGCGAGTCAGACGTGCCCGAAACCGAAGTGCTTGTGGCGTCAGAGAACCCTCAGGAGTCCTTTGCCCCTGACACGGGCACGGCCGAAATCGTAGAGCCGGTTCCGCTTGCAGGTACCCAAGGCGATTTTGTGCCCGAGCCGGACATAACAGAGCCGACCACCCAACCCGACGAAGCCAAGCCCGTACCCCCACAAGCCGAAACCGCGCCACCCATCGAGTCCGAGACAAACACGGTAGAGGTGGGAGCCCCGGTGCCGACGCAACCAACACCGCCCCCAATAGCAACCGAACAGTCGGAGCCGGTGGAAGACGTGATTGCCTCGCTGCCTGACGCGTTGCTGCCGGTTGCTCCAACCTCTCCGTTGACGGATCCAGAAACGCCAGTGTTGACGGAGTCCACACCCGTCGAGCCAACCGAAAGCGAAACCGAAGACCCCCTTGAGGACAGCACCGAAGTCGAGCCACAGCCTCTATTCCCTAGTTTGCGAGATGGGTTTGCAGACCTGCGCAACCCATCGCAAGCCGTTGAGTCGCCACTGGAAACCTTTCGGCGCGAGGGGTCTTCTGCTGCGATTGGCGGATTTGGCGTGCAGTCCGGCTCCGCAGCTAATTCCCGTGGCCCAGGCAATTCTGACACAACCAATTATGCTGGGCGCGTGCTCGTACATCTCAACCGCACCCCGGAAGTCCACGTCAAAGCGCCTGGCTTTGCACGAGTGTACTTTGAGATAAACCCCGACGGTTCCCTCAATTGGGTTGAAGTTATCGACAGCTCAGGCAGCCCTGACGTCAATCGCGCGGCACGGCTGCAAATTCAGAGCGGCGCGCCCTTTCCGAAACCGCCCAACGGCGAGCCTCGTCAGCTGTCCTTTTGGTACCGTTCCAGATAGGTTTGATGAAACACATTTTTTATTCCGTGGTTGCCGACGTCACCGTCACGGAAGTCCGATCTGAATCGGACAGTAGCGCCACTGTTACCAAAACGCGATCTAGGGCATGACCCAAATCGAGAGATCGTTGACTGAGATCGGGACAATTGCCCAAGTGGCCGACAAATTCGCCTTTCAAACAAACCTGCCGGGATTGAACGCGGGTGTGGAAGCTTCAGGAGCAGCGATCCGTTTGCCAACATCCACATGGGTTGCCACCAAGTCTTGTTCTTCAATGAGCATGCGGACCAGTTCCTGACACATAGCTTCCATCAACACTGCTTTGACGGTTTCGGGTGCCAGGATTCTAATGGTCACTTCGTTCAAGAATTCGCTCTCGTTTCGCTCGTAGACCGTGAGGAGCCTTGCAGCGCTTCACGGCATCGAGTGGGAGATGTGTTTGCACAGAAAGACAGAGAAATTGGTTTGAACCAGAATTTGCCAACTCCGACGTAAGCCGCTTGCGGAAAAATATCACGCGACCTCTACGCATCAGGTATGGGCCTGCGTGATGCATGGGCATTCGTCTGGGTTTTTGGCGAGCTGAGGCGCTTTGCCTGTAGGTATAGCGCGCGAAGCCATGTGTTACACTCTGCGCTACAGTTTTAGGGGGCTATGACACGCACGTGGATTCGGGCGAGTCTAAGTTATTGGTTTATTTAAATTTTCTATGAAAAGTGGCTGGGATGGTAGGATTCGAACCTACGGTACACTGTACCAAAAACAGTTGCCTTACCACTTGGCTACATCCCAACGTGAGCGCGTATTTACTGGCCGATGGAGGCAGGTGCAAGACCCGAATCGAGTTTTGTTGCGTAAATTTTCTGTTTTCTGTTCAGGCAATCTTCAGGAACTTCTTAAAGGTACCCAGCGTCATTTTCGCAGAGCACCGATGGACAAAGACAAGTGCCGCGCGGCAATGTTGCGGCAGATAAATTGAGGAGAGAGACGATGTTCCTGGGAATACGTCCAGAGATGGAAAGCCTGCTGGAGCAGGTACGCGATATGATCCAGAACGAGATCATGCCGCTGGAAGCAGAGTATCATAAGGAAATCGGCACAGGCGATCGCTGGACGTTCACGGAACGGCAGACAGAAATTCTGGAAGGCTTGAAAGCCAAAGCCAAGGAACGTGGCCTGTGGAACTTCTGGCTGACTGACAGCGAGCGCGGCTTTGGTCTGACGACCGTGGAATATGCCTTCTTTGCGGAAGAGATGGGCAAGACGCCATTGGGCGCGGAAGTGTTCAACTGTGCAGCGCCTGACACCGGCAATATGGAAGTGTTTGAGCGCTATGGCACCGAGGCCATGAAAGAAAAGTGGCTGACGCCGCTGCTCGAAGGTCAGATCCGGTCAGCTTACCTTATGACAGAGCCTGATGTGGCTTCATCAGACGCCACAAACGTCTCCATGGAATGCGTGCGCGATGGCGATGAATATGTGCTGAATGGCGAGAAATATTGGTCTTCTGGCGCAGGTGATCCACGCTGTAAGGTCTATATTGCAATGGTGAAAACCGGCGGCGACGACCTTCCAGTTCACAAGCGCCAATCGATGATTGTGGTGCCGTCAGATGCCGAAGGTATCGAGATCCTGCGCCCGATGATGGTTTATGGTCAGGACGACGCACCACACGGTCACATGCACATCAGATTTACAAATGTTCGCGTGCCTGCAGATGCCATTTTGCTGGGCGAAGGGCGTGGATTTGAGATCGCGCAAGGCCGGCTTGGGCCAGGCCGCATTCACCACTGCATGCGGGCCATCGGTCAGGCGGAATCGGCGCTGGCGCAGATGATCCGTCGCTCGTTGGACCGCGAGGCGTTCGGCAAACAGCTGGCGCATCTGGGGGCGAACTATGACATCATCGCGGAGTGCCGGATGGAGATCGAGCAAGCACGTCTGTTGTGTTTGAAAGCCGCCTGGATGATGGATCAGGGCGATGCCCGCGCGGCAGCGCCGTGGATCAGTCAGATTAAAGTCGTTGCCCCGAACGTAGCGCTCAAAGTCATCGACGAAGCGGTGCAGATGCATGGCGGCACCGGTGTGAGCCAGGATACGCCGTTGGCAGCAGCCTGGACCGGCATCCGGACATTGCGTCTGGCAGATGGTCCGGACGCCGTGCACCGCCGTCAGGTGGCACGGGCGGAACTTCGCAAATACACCCAACAAAAGGTGTAAAAACCGCGGTCGGTATCGCGTCGGTATTACGGCGGTATCGCGACAGTGCGAAAATCGGGGCCTTTCGGGGCCCCTTTTTGCGTTTCAGAGACGCTCAGGTGCGGTTTTTGGCCCTGCGCTCACAGCACATTGCTTTGGAAAAACCGAAAACAATATTTGGTGTTTTTGAATTGTCGGTCTTGAGCATTGCAGTGGCCACATATTTGCGCCTCTTTCAGCGGAACACTTGGCTGGAGGCATGTCATATGAAATCGCGCACCAAAGTGGTCGTCATTGGCGGCGGCATCGCGGGTTGTTCAACATTGTATCACCTTACTCAGGAGGGGTGGAGCGATGTGGTGTTGGTTGAGCGCAATGAGTTGACCAGCGGCACCACGTGGCACTCTGCGGCTCAGGTGACAAATTTTGGCATGAACCAGACGATGGTCGGGCTGAAAACCCATTCGATCGATCTCTACAAAGAGCTGGCGGAGGATCCGGAATATCCGATCAACTATCACCATGGGGATGGTGGTATTCGTCTGGCCAACACCGAAGCGCAGATGCAGGGCTATCGTCATTTCGCGTCGATGGCGCGGGGGATGGATGTGCATTTTGAGGTGCTCGATGCCGAGGAATGCGCGCGGCGCCATCCACTGATCTCGACCGACAATATGATCGGCGGGCTGTGGGATCCACTGGATGGCGACATTGATCCCGCACAGTTGTGTCAGGCGCTGGCGCGGCGGGCCCGCAAGGCCGGGGCCGAAGTTTATCGCAACACGCCAGTGACCGGCCTGACCCAACACAAAGACGACACATGGACGGTACATACCGAGCACGGTGATATTGACTGCGATATTGTGGTCAATGCGGGCGGGTATCGGGTGAATGAAGTCGGCGCGATGATGGGTGTGCATCATCCGGTCGCGTCGATGGAGCATCAGTATTTTCTGACGGAAGACATTCCTGCCATCAAAGACGCGGGGCATCGGATGCCGCTGATCCGCTGTCCGATCAGCGACTATTATTGCCGACAGGAAAAGAACGGCCTGTTGGTCGGGTTTTATGAACAGGATTGCAAGACATGGGGCATGGACGGGATTGACCCGAACTTTGTGAATGCGCTGTGTCCGGATGATCTGGAGCGCGTCATGGATGTGCTTGAGGGGGCGTTTGCGCGTATGCCCGCGCTGGCGGACGTCGGTATCCATACGGTGGTTAATGGGCCGATCACTTATACAATCGACGGCGCCCCCCTGGTTGGGCCAATCCCCGGCAAGCGCAATGCGTTTTGCATCATCGGGCTTCGTGCAGGATTGGGCGAGGGGGGCGGTCACGGCTGGCTTTTGGCGCAACAGATCGTACATGGCGAGGCGCAGTATGACACGTGGTGCATTGATCCGCGCCGGTTTGCGGGCCACACCAATGTCGAGTTGACCGCGTTGAAAGCGATCGAAGATTACCAAAACGAATTCCGGTTTCATTTTCCGCATGAGCACCGCCCAGCGGGGCGCAACGCGCGCACCACACCTTTGACGCCGGTTTTCGCAGCCGAAGGTGCGGAATTCACCGTGGTGAATGGTTGGGAGCGGGTTGAATACATCAAGCCGACACCAGATTTTCATCCGACGCTTGGATTCGGGTTTGACGAAGCTTTTGATGTCGTCGCGGCCGAGGTGAGGAACGTGCAGGACAACGTTGGTCTGTGCGAGGTCAACGGATTCAACCGGTTTGAGATCACCGGCGCGGATCGCCATGCGTTTTTGGATCGGATGTTTTGCGGCACCGTCACGAAACGGGACGGACGTGTTGGGCTGGGGTATTTGTTGAACCCTCACGGCATGATCAAGGGCGAGGCAACGATTGCCAATATCGCCGCCAGCGAGCGCGGCCCGGGTCGGGTTTGGTATGGATCGGCGGCGGCCAGCGAGTTGCACGACATGGATTGGCTGCAAAGCCATTTGGGCGCGGATGAGGACGTTCAAATCCGCAGTTTGACCAATGATCAGACCATCCTTGTGTTGGCCGGGCCTAAGGCGCGGGATGTGTTGTCGTCCTGTGCGCGTGGCGATTGGTCCAAGGAGGCGTTTCCTTGGTTGTCGGTGCGCGAGTGTTTCATTGGATATGCACCGGCCACCGTGTTGGGCGTCAGCTTTTCCGGTGAGCTGGCATATGAAATCCATGTTCCCAATGCCTCGCTTTATGCGGCGTATCTGGCCTTGCGGGAAGCCGGTGAAGCCCACGGGATGACGCTGTTTGGCGCCCGCGCGGTGGATGCGATGCGCATGGAGAAAGGCTTTTTGCACTGGAAGGCTGACCTCTTGACCGAGTTTGACCCGTTTGAGACCGGACTTGAGCGGTTTGTGAAGCTCGACAAAGGCGACTTCATCGGCAAGGCCGCGTTGCTGGAGCGTCAGGCGGCGGGACCGCGCAAAAAGCTGGTCACGCTCAAGATTGATGCGAGCCATGCGCCTGCGCATGGCGGGGCGTCGCTGATGCGGGGTGACGCTGTGGTGGGCACGGTGACTTCAGGTGACTGGGGGCATCGGACGGGTCTGAACCTTGCCTATGCGTTTGTTGATCCCGAAATGGCAGTCGATGGAAATTCGGCGCAGTTGGACCTTTGCGGGACACTTGTTGAGGCCACGGTCATTGCGCCGTCGCCTTATGATCCGGAGTTTTCCCGGATCAGAGGGTAGGGGGAAACCCCGGACAGAATTGATGGCGCAGCCCGAACGGGGGGCGCGGCGACACGCAAACAAAGTGAGATGACGAGATGGCGATTACCTATCTGAAAAAAGCCGGTCCGCGTCCTGTGTCGGAAGGCAGTGACATCCGTGACATCGTGCAAATCATGTTGACCAACATTGAGCGCGAGGGTGAGGACGCGGTCCTGCGATATGCAGAGCAATTGGATGGGTGGACCGGCGACATTGTGTTGTCTGGTGCGGAACGCAAAGCCGCTTGCGCGCGGGTGCCGCAGGATTTGAAAGACGACATCCAGTTTGCGCATGCCAACATCCGCCGGTTCGCGCAGGCGCAGCTTGCCACGATTGGCGAGTTTGAAATCGAGGTGAGGCCCGGGCTGATTGCCGGACAAAAACAGATCCCGGTGTCCAGTGCGGGTTGTTATGTGCCCGGCGGGCGCTACAGCCACATTGCCAGCGCTCTGATGACGATCACCACGGCAAAAGTTGCCGGTGTTGCGAATATCACCGCAGTGTCACCGACCCGACCTGAGGCAGGAATTCCCGACGCGATTGTGTATGCGATGGATCTGAGCGGCGCTGATGTGATCCTGAATTTGGGCGGGGTTCAGGGCATTGCCGCGATGGCACAGGGGTTGTTTGGCGCCAAGCCCGCCGACATTCTGGTAGGTCCTGGAAACTCGTTTGTGGCGGAAGCAAAACGGTTGCTCTTTGGCAAAGTGGGCATTGATATGTTTGCGGGCCCAACGGATTCACTGGTGATTGCGGATCATACGGCATCGGCGGAAACGGTGGCTTGGGACCTCGTCAGTCAGGCGGAACATGGCGTTGATAGTCCGGTCTGGCTTGTCTGCACCGATAGGGCGTTGGCCGATGAGGTCATGGCGCGCCTGCCTCGGCTTTGTGACAGCTTGCCCGAGCCAAATGCGATGGCGGCGCGGACTGCATGGGCCGAACGCGGCGAGGTTATCCTGTGTGACACAAGAGAGGAAGCGGCGCAGGTTTCTGACAGCTATGGGCCGGAACATCTTCAGGTACAGGCAGGTGATTTAGACTGGTGGTTAGGTCGTTTGTCGACATATGGATCGCTGTTTCTGGGCGCGGAGACCACGGTGTCATTTGGTGACAAGACGTCCGGCCCAAACCATGTTTTGCCGACAAATGGCGCGGCAAGGTACACAGGGGGGCTGTCGGTTCATAAGTTCACCAAGACCGTTACGTATCAACGATGCACACCGCAGGCGTCGCATGATTTGGCTGTGCGGACGGCCAAGATTAGTCGCATCGAAGGTATGGAAGGCCACGCGCGGGCGGCTGAGTTGAGGCTTCTTCCAACATCATCGTAGGGGCGCTGTTCGGGCCTAAATTGGCCGATCTGTTGCGCGCGCCAGCCCGTCGGTCACTGCTGTAAATACCTCGGAGAAACTGTGCGCAGCGTTTGGCGTTACGGTTTTCACCGCATCAGAGACCACGGTGAGCAAACTTGATCCGCCAACATAAATCACACGGTCGATTTTGTCGGCCTTAAGCCCTGCGATGTCCAGCGTGTCAATCACGCCTTGGCGCATGTCGTCCCCGAAAGGCGAGAGGATCTCGGTGAGTTTGGCCGGGGGTAGGGCGACGGTTAGGCCGGATTCCACGGTGGTGAGCGAAATCAAAGGATCGTTCGCGTTGCCGTTGGCAGCGATTTTGCCGGTTTCTGTGGCAAAGGCGATGTCGTGGCCCAGCTCATCACGCAACACATCGGCGAGGCGGGAGAGTTTTTGCGGCTCCTCCGCTTGCTTCAGCATCTCGGCGACTTTGCGTTGGGTTTGCGCGGTGTAAAGAAACGGAATTTTCTCCCACGTGGCGAGGTCGTTGAAAATCGCGTTGGGGGTCGGGAAACAGCCGGGTCCGAAGTGGTCGCGCAACAGGCTGCCTTTGCCAAGATGGGGCATGACTTCGCCAAAGCTCAGCGCGCGGTCAAAATCGGTACCGCCAATGCGCACGCCGTGATTGGCAAGGATGTCGACGGCGCCATGGTGGCTGCGGAACAGCGAAAAATCCGAGGTGCCACCGCCGATATCCACGATCAGGCCAATGCCGTCGCCGTCCACCAAAGCGCCATCCGCGATGGCGGCGGCTTCGGGCTCAGCCACAAAAGTGACTTCGGTAAATCCGGCAGCGAGGTAGCAGGCGCGCAGGTCATCTTCGGCCTGCTGCTCGCGCGGGTCGTTCGTGCCGTGAAACACCACCGGCCGACCAGAAATAGCATGTTCAAACGTCAGGCCGGTCTGTGCTTCGGCTTGGGTTTTGATGTGACGCAGGAAGCGGGCGATGATGTCGACAAAGGTGACGCGGGTGTTCAGGATCTGTCGCGGCTCATGCATCAATGTGGTGCCTAACACACGTTTGAGTGCGCGCATAAAGCGGCCTTCCAGTCCCTCTAGAAGCGCCTGATTGGCGGGCTCGCCCAGAAGGGTTTTGCGGGTCTCATAGTCGAAAAAGAACGTGGTGGGCAAAGTGGTGTGGCCGCCGTTAAATGTGATCAGACGGGGGTGGCCGTCCTGCATAAAGCCGGCAGCGGAGTTTGACGTGCCAAAATCGATGCCCAACGCGCGTGTCATGGCCTTGCCTTTTGCGGTTTTGAAGGCGGCGAGACCTACGATTGTCGCTGCCGTGTGTCAAGCGGGCAGCGCCACGAAAAAGGACAGCCACGAGTGGGCTGTCTCATAGTTGTTAATTTGGGCAGACTTAGCTGGCCAAAGCGCGCGGCGTCGCGTTTTTTGCGCCGGATTTGGGCGTGACGACGAACTGTTGGCTGGTATCGACAAGGTCGTCTGTCAGCATGTTGAGCGAGTCGATGGACGCGGCGGTTTCTTCAAACATCGCCGCGTTTTGTTGGGTCACGCCTTCCAGCGAGTTCACCGCAGTGTTGACCTCATTCAGGCGGCCGCCTTGGTCTTTGGTCTGGGAAGCGATGCTGCCGATTGTGCCCTCAAGTTCAGCGACATAGCCAGAGATTTGCTGAATGGAGTCCCCGGCCTGCGCAATGTGTTGCGCGCCTTCGTTGATTTCGGCTGCGCTGGTGCTGATCAAATCGTTGATGTCCTTGGCCGCGTCTGAAGACCGCAACGCAAGGGCTCGCACCTCAGATGCCACAACCGCAAAACCAAGGCCGCTTTCACCTGCGCGGGCGGCTTCGACGCCGGCGTTGAGCGCCAGAAGATTGGTCTGGAAAGCGATGTCTTCGATCATTTCGGTGACCGTGGAAATCCGCGCGGAGGTGTCGACGATCTTGTCCATGGCGATGACGGCGTCGGCCACGACGGCCGCTCCGGTTTGGGCCACCTCATGCGCCGCGTCAGCCTGGCCGCGGGCTGCGGTCACGCGCTGGGCGACGTCTTGTACCGACAGGGTGAGGTCTTTGAGCGCTGATGTGGAGGAGGCAAGGTCGTTGGCTTGCTGTTCGGTGCGGTTGGACAGGTTGCCGGTTTCCGAGGAAATGCTGTCTGTGTAGGTGCTGATTTCGGAGGCGTTTTTGACCACGCTTTGGATCAAGCCGGAGATGGAGGACAGGGCGTTGTTGAGCGCGCTTTGCAATTCGGCAAACGCTCCATGGAATGTGCCGTCCATGCGGTGTGTCAAATCGCCCTGCGACATGGCTTGGCTCACTGACATAACGGCTGACAGGCCGGTTTCCGTATTGGCCATGAGCCGATCGAGGTTGGCCGCCGCAGACGACAGGGTGTCGTCCTCAAACTCTGTGGCAATGCGCTTGGAGAAATCCCCCTCGCTGGCAGCCTTGGCCATCGCAGAGATCCGTATTTGAAACTCCTCACCCTCCTTTTGCAGGAGAGCCGCCTGAGCGTCGGCGCTTGCTTGTTTGTCCACCACACCCCGGCGCAGGATGGTGCGCGTGAGCACTGCGATCAGAAGGCTGAAGAGAACCACGAAAGCGCCAGCTATTGTAAGCCGCGCCTGAAACTGACTCTGTTCTGTACGCAACCGCGTGGAGATGGCAGTGGCTTCGGATGCGACGGCGGCATCAAGCACGGAAAAAGCGGACAGCGCGACAGCGTCGTCGACCACAACGGCCTTGTCGATTTTTTCGACCCGTGCCTTGTCGCTGATCATCGGGGCGGCCACGTCCAGCATGGCTTCGTAGCTGTCAAGCACGCTGGCGATATCGCTCACTGCCTGGATTTCGGCTTCGGTCAGGTCAAAGCCGCGCAGGTTGGAAATCTCGGTGCGGGCAGAAGTGATATCTGCGCGAACTGCGTCGGCTTGTGACAGGTCAGAGCGCAGAACCATGTTCTTGAATTTGAAGATCATACCGCCGTAACCAAGATGCAGACGCAGAGTGGCGAGCGTTTCTCCTTTGGTGGGGAGCGCGTTGTCAGGGCGGTTGGCCGCCGCCGCTTGTCGCAGGGCAGCGAGGGCGGTGAGGGCTTGGGTGTCGTCGATTTTCACAGAGCGGTCGATGTTGGCGGCGGATTGGCCAAATTTGCGCATGTCACCGATTTTGTCGAGGTGCGCAACGTAGGTGTTGATCAGGTCACGGATCGGCGCGACCTGTTCTTCTGGTGCAGCGCCGAGGTTGACGATGCGCTGAAGAGCTGCAAGCGCGGCGCCCGCGTTCTGGTTTGCGGTGCGCTTGTAAACTTCATCTTTGCGCAGGACGGCATCTTTGAATCCATGGATCATGCCACCATAACCAAGCGCCTTTTCCAGATCTATTTTGGCGATGGCAGCGGGGTCCGCCCGCAATTCTACGTCTCGCATCAATGTGACGGCCTTGTCAGCGCGCGTGACCGCCCAGGCGGCCATCGAAGCGGTCATGATGGCCATGGCGACGATGGAAAGCACAACCAGGCGGCTGAGCGCGCTGACGGAAAGGGATTTCAGGGCAGTCATATTCATGTATCCGGCACAATTTTTGTTGGGATGGCGCCACGAGAGCATCGTGCGCCTTTCGATCCGCAGAGACCCTAGAAGTCGTTGGTTAACGATGGCTAAAACCACTTTGGATATCAGGCAAGATCGGGGCTCAAATTCTAAGAAACCTGAAAAAAGACGTGCAGCTTAGTCTCAAAGTTTTCTTAAATTTGAGGTCACCGTGCAAAAAAGCCGGGCGCGATGCACCCGGCTTTTTGAAGTATTTAAGTTTGTGGGCGCGCTAGCCTTGCAGGCTGCGCACTTCCAGATCCTCTTCGCGCATCGCCTGCATGGCCTGCGCAGCGGCGTGGCTGGCGGCGGCGGTGGTGAAGTAAGGGATCTTGTCATAAAGCGCGACAGCGCGGATTTCACGGCTGTCTTCAACGGCTTGCGTGTCCTCAGTGGTGTTCATCACCAGCGAAATTTGACCGTCTTTGAGCATGTCGACCACGTTGGGGCGGCCTTCATAAACTTTGTTGACGGTCTCACAGGCGATGTTTTCGCCGTTGAGGAACGAGGCTGTGCCGCGGGTCGCGACGATGCCAAAGCCCAAGCCGATCAGGGTCTGTGCAGTCTCCACAAGATCCGGTGTTTTGTCGGCATCTTTGATCGAAAAGAAGACTTTGCCGGACTCTGGCAAGTGCATCCCAGCGCCCATCTGCGCCTTGAGGAAGGCACGCGGGAAGCTGCGATCCCAGCCCATGACTTCGCCGGTGGAGCGCATTTCCGGCCCCAGGATGGTGTCCACGCCGGGGAAGCGGGCAAAGGGCAGCACGGCCTCTTTGACGGAGAACCACGGCATGTTCGGATCGGCCAGCGTCATCTGATCCGCAATGGGTTGATCCTTGGTTGTGTCGCCTTCTTTGTAGGGCGCGCGTTTCGGGAAGTCGGCGAGCTTTTCGCCCGCCATGATGCGCGCGGCAATCGAGGCGATCGCGCTGTCAGTGGATTTCGCCACAAACGGCACAGTGCGCGAGGCGCGCGGGTTGACTTCGATCAGGTAGATCTCGCCGTTTTTCACGGCGAACTGCACGTTCATCAGGCCCACAACATTCAGCGCGATGGCGAGCGCATGAGATTGGCGCTCGATCTCGACAATAATGTCCTTGTCCAGCGAGTAGGGCGGCAGCGAACAGGCGCTGTCGCCGGAGTGCACGCCGGCCTCTTCGATGTGCTGCATGATGCCAGTGATGTGCACGTCTGTGCCGTCACAGAGCGCGTCCACGTCGAGCTCGACGGCGCCATCAAGGTAGCTGTCGAGCAAGACCGGACTGTCGCCGGACACAACCACAGCCTCGGCGATGTAGCGTTCCAGTTGCGCCATATCGCGTACGATTTCCATCGCGCGGCCACCCAGCACATAAGACGGGCGGATCACCAGCGGGAAGCCGATGTCGCCGGCAATCGCAAGTGCCTCGGCGTCTGTGGAGGCGATGCCGTTGTTGGGCTGCTTCAGGCCAAGTTCGTTCACGAGGGCTTGGAAACGTTCGCGGTCTTCGGCGAGATCGATGGCGTCTGGCGTGGTGCCAAGGATCGGGATGCCTTCGTTTTCCAGCGCGTTTGCCAACTTCAGAGGTGTCTGGCCGCCGAACTGCACGATCACGCCATGCAGCGTGCCGTTGTCCTGTTCGACGCGCAGGATTTCCATGACGTGTTCAAACGTCAGCGGTTCAAAATACAAGCGATCCGATGTGTCATAGTCGGTGGACACGGTTTCGGGGTTGCAGTTGATCATGATGGTTTCATAGCCCTGCTCGGTCAGCGCATAGCAGGCGTGACAGCAGCAGTAGTCAAACTCGATACCCTGGCCGATACGGTTCGGGCCACCGCCAAGGATCACAACTTTTTTGCGTTCCGATGGCCGCGCTTCGCATTCCACATCGCCCATCATCGGAGCCTCGTAGGTGGAGTACATATAAGGTGTTTGCGCCTCAAACTCGGCGGCACAGGTATCGATGCGTTTGAAGACCGCCGTCACGCCAAGGTTCTGGCGGGCGCGGCGCACATTGTCTTCGTCGCGGCCGGATAGGGTGGCGAGGCGGGCATCGGTGAAGCCCAGCATTTTGAGGCGGCGCAGGCCGTCTTCGGTCACGGGCAGTCCGTTGGCGCGCACGTCTTCTTCGGCGTCGACAATTTCGCGGATGCGGTCAAGGAACCACGGGTCAAACATGGTGACGTCGTGGATTTCCTCGTTGGTCAGACCGTGGCGCATGGCCTGCGCGATGGTGCGCATGCGGTCCGGGGTGGCGACGCTGATGGCTTTGATGACCATGGCGCGGCCAAGCGAGGTGTCGTCGGCGCCTTCGATTTCCACTTCGTCAAATCCTGTTAGCCCGCTCTCCATCGAGGCCAGAGCTTTTTGCAAGGACTCGTGGATTGTGCGGCCGATGGCCATTGTCTCGCCCACGGATTTCATCGCGGTGGTCAGATATGGCTCGGCGCCGGGGAATTTTTCGAAGGCAAATTTCGGGATCTTGGTGACGACATAGTCGATTGTCGGCTCAAAGGACGCAGGGGTCACTTTGGTGATGTCGTTGTCGAGCTCGTCCAGCGTGAAGCCGACAGCCAGTTTCGCAGCGATCTTCGCAATCGGGAAGCCAGTGGCCTTGGAGGCCAAAGCGGACGAGCGCGACACACGCGGGTTCATTTCGATCACAACCATGCGGCCGTCAGCAGGGTTCACCGCCCATTGCACGTTGGAGCCGCCGGTTTCCACGCCGATTTCGCGCAGAACCGCGATCGAGTGGTTGCGCATGACCTGATACTCTTTGTCGGTCAGCGTAAGCGCCGGGGCTACGGTGATGGAATCCCCGGTGTGCACGCCCATCGGGTCAACATTTTCAATGGAGCAGACGATGATGGCGTTGTCGGCGGTGTCGCGCACCACTTCCATCTCAAATTCTTTCCAGCCCAGCAACGATTCATCGACAAGGATCTGGTTGACGGGGCTTGCGTCCATGCCGGTGCGGCAGAAGTGCATGTAGTCTTCGCGGTTATACGCCACGCCGCCACCAGTGCCGCCCATGGTGAAGGCGGGCCGGATGATCGCCGGAAGACCGATGTCTTCGAGTTCTGCCAGCGCCAGACGCACGCCTTCGTCAAGGTCGGTCGAGCCGTCGTCGCGTTTCGGTGCTGTCACAATCGAGGCGCGCGGGTTTTCGATGCCAAGCCGGTCCATGGCTTCGCGGAAAAGCTTGCGGTCTTCGGCCATCTCAATGGCGTCACGGTCCGCGCCGATCATTTCGACGCCGAATTTTTCGAGCACGCCCATTTCCTCAACCGCGAGCGCGGTGTTGAGACCGGTCTGCCCGCCCATGGTGGGCAGGAGCGCGTCGGGGCGTTCTTTTTCGATAATCTTGGCGACAAACTCGGGGGTGATCGGTTCGATGTAGGTTGCGTCCGCCATGTCGGGGTCTGTCATGATCGTGGCGGGATTGGAGTTCACCAGAATGACACGGTAGCCTTCTTCTCGAAGGGCCTTACATGCCTGAGCGCCGGAGTAGTCAAACTCGCAGGCTTGGCCAATCACAATGGGGCCAGCCCCGATGATCATGATCGAGGAGATATCTGTTCTTTTTGGCATGGTGGACCTCGGGCTTGGAGGCGACGGGCAGTTGTCGCCGTATGCGCAAATTGTCGTGGGTTATACGGATCATAAAGAAAGGCGCAAGAGGGATCGCATTAGGAGAGGTATTTTGGGGGGTTTCTTTGTTTTTTGGGCGTCGAGACACGTGGACGTGCCGAAATTGGGCCATGCAATAGACGGGGTGGCGGCCCGAAGATTCGCCCGGCCAGATGAAACTGTCCGGAACACTGACGCACAAAATGAGGCCGTGACGAAGGCTTTGGATGCTTCTTGCATGGGATCGCAATCGGCTTTTGTACGGGGCTGGGCGTGTTTTTCCGATCCGGCACCGTGATCAGGCCGTTTTGAGCCACTTTGGCGGGCTGTTGGCTTGACTTTGGCGGCTCAAACAGGTGTATCGGCGCGACTGTAGTAATTCACCCTGAAAGAGGGCCCGCACATGCACGCCTTTCGCAGCCATACCTGCGCCGACCTGAACAAATCCAACGTGGGCGAGACCGTCCGCCTGTCCGGCTGGGTGCATCGCATCCGCGATCACGGCGGCATCCTGTTTGTCGATCTGCGCGACCACTATGGCATCACACAGGTTTTGTGCGATCCCGACAGCCCGGTGTTTGCGGACATGGAAAAGGTGCGCAGCGAGTGGTGTATCCGCATTGACGGCAACGTCAAAGCCCGTGACGCCGATCTGGTGAACGACAAGATCCCAACCGGTGAGGTTGAAGTCTTTGTGCGTGATCTCGAAGTGCTGGGCGCGGCTGACGAGCTGCCGCTGCTGGTGTTTGGTGATCAGGAATACCCTGAAGAGACCCGCCTGAAGTATCGCTTCCTTGATCTGCGTCGTGAGCAGATGCAGCAGAACATGACCATGCGGTCGGATGTTGTGACCAGCATGCGCAAACGTATGTGGGGCAACGGCTTCCGCGAGTATCAGACGCCGATCATCACCGCATCGAGCCCTGAAGGTGCGCGCGATTTCTTGGTGCCGTCGCGTATTCACCCCGGCAAATTCTATGCGCTGCCGCAAGCGCCACAGCAGTTCAAACAGCTGATGATGGTTGCGGGCTTTGACAAGTATTTCCAGATCGCGCCGTGCTTCCGTGATGAAGACCCGCGTGCGGATCGCTCGCCCACAGATTTCTATCAACTCGATATGGAAATGTCCTTTGTGGAGCAGCAGGACGTTTTTGACACGATCGCGCCAGTTCTGGCGGGTGTCTTTGAGGAATTCGGCGGTGGCCGCAAAGTGGACGCGCCTGAAAGCTGGCCGCAGATCCCCTATGCCGAGGCCGCGTTGAAGTATGGGTCGGACAAGCCCGACCTGCGCAACCCGATCGAGATGCAGGTCGTGTCCGAGCATTTCGCCGGTTCCGGCTTTGCGATCTTTGCCAAGTTGCTGGAACAGGAAGGCACCGAAGTGCGCGCCATTCCAGCGCCCACAGGCGGGTCGCGTAAGTTCTGTGACCGCATGAACAAATTCGCACAGCAAGAAGGGCTGCCCGGCATGGGCTATATCTTCTGGCGCAAACAGTCCGCGGACACCATCGCGCAGGAGCAGGGGGTCTCTGTCAAAGAGGTGAATGCCAAGATCAAAGCCGGTGAAATTGTGCTGGGCGAAGAGGCCGCTGGTCCGTTGGCCAAGAACATTGGTCCGGAGCGCACAGAGGCGATCCGTCAGCAGCTGGGTCTGAAAGTCGGCGATGCGGCGTTCTTCTTGGGTGGTAAACCCAAGGCGTTTGAACCGGTTGCGGGGCGTGCGCGCAACGTGATTGGCGATGAGCTTGGCCTGACGGACACAAACCGGTTTGCGTTCGCATGGATCGTGGACTTCCCGATTTATGAAGCAGATGAGGAGACCGGCAAGGTCGACTTTGAGCACAATCCGTTCTCGATGCCGCAGGGCGGTTTGGACGCGTTGAATGGTGATCCATTAAAAGTCTTGGGCTATCAGTATGATCTGGCATGTAACGGTTACGAACTGGTGTCGGGTGCGATCCGGAACCACAAGCCGGACGTGATGCTGAAAGCGTTTGAGATTGCAGGCTACGATGAGGCCGAAGTGAAAAGCCGGTTTGGCGCGCTTTACAAAGCCTTCTCTTATGGTGCACCGCCCCACGGCGGGTGTGCTGCTGGTGTGGACCGCATCGTGATGCTGCTGGCAGATCAGCAGAACATCCGCGAAGTGATGCTGTTCCCGATGAACCAGCGTGCTGAAGATCTGATGATGAATGCCCCGAGCGAGCCTGCTCCGGATCAGTTGATGGAGCTGAGCCTGCGGGTCATTCCGCAGGACTGACGCTGCTTTTTTTGACTAAAGCTGAAAGCCGCCCCTCTTGAGGGCGGCTTTTTGCTTGGGGTGGCGGAAAGCTGCAAACTTCGCGTGATGACGAATTTCTGACTTTGCCAAGATATGGTTTCGCGTAGACTGGGGTCAGCGAATTTTTTTACTGGTACGCGTCATGTCTTTTTCTTCCACCTTGGCTGCCCATCGGTTTGGGTATGGGCTGTCGCCGGAAATCGCCCCGCCAAAATCTGTAAATGCGATGTTGCGCGCTCTGCGAGGGCGGGATCGCGCTGCGAAGCAATTCGCTTTGCCGCCTGTTTCGGACGTTCACGCGCTTACCGACGAAATTCGCCAATTGCAGCGGGCACGACGCAAGGCGCAAAAAGCGGGTCGGGACAACGGGCCGGAGCATGCGGCGTTTGAGGCGTTTAAGAAAGCCAGCCGGCCGGAGATTTTGCGATGGACGGCGCAGGGTGTTTTGCGGCGGGTTTGGTCGGAGGACGGGCTGCGGGAGCGGCTGGTGGATTTTTGGGCCGACCACTTTGCCGCAAGAGGCAAAAATTATAGTTTTCGCACCAATGAGGCTCATTACGCTGAGACGGCGATCCGACCTTATATAAGCGGAAAGTTCGCTGACTTGTTGGAAGCGGCGGTGTTGCATCCGATGATGCTGCATTTTCTGGATCAGAATGCTTCGGTGGGGCCAAACAGTCCGTTTGCACAACAACGGCCCAAGCAAGAACGCGGATTGAATGAAAATCTGGCGCGCGAAATTCTTGAGCTGCACACGCTGGGCGTTGGCGGGGCTTATGAGCAAAAAGATGTGCGCCAGCTGGCCAAGTTACTGACAGGTGTGCGGGCGAACTTTGACATTGCGTTGCAGTTTGAACCACGCCGAGCGGAGCCGGGGGCGGAAACTGTGTTGGGGCGCAGTTACGGTGGCGCGGAACGGGCAAAACTGGAGGACGTGCAGGCGGTGCTGCGCGATCTGGCCGTGCATCCTGACACGGCGGCGCATTTGGCGCAAAAAATGGCGGTGCATTTTGTAGCCGACACGCCCGATACGGACTTGGTGGCGTCGATGAAAGCCGCCTATTTGGAGACTGACGGGGATCTGTCTGCGATGACAGAAGCAATGTTGCGCCATCCAGCTGCGTGGCAGGTGGCGCGGCACAATTTCAAACAGCCGATGACATTTCTGTGCTCGGCCCTGCGCGGGTTGGCGGTGCCGGTTGCCCGTCTGGAAGCGCTGCAGGGTGGTGGGTTACAGAGGTATGTCGGCGCGCCGCTGCGCACTATGGGGCAGCCGTTGGGAAAACCGCTGGGGCCGGACGGATTTTCGGAAACCGACGGACATTGGTTGAGCCCGCAGGGTTTGGCGGCGCGGTTGCAATGGAGCTTGTCGGCGCCTGTGGATCTGGCGCGGCCTTTGCCGGACCCGCGGCGGTTTGTGCTGGACGTGTTGGGCGAAGACGTTCCGAAGGAAGTATTGTTTGCCGCCAAAGCCGCAGAAAGCCGGCGGGAGGGCGTGGCGCTCGTGCTGATGTCCCCAGCGTTTCAACGGATGTAAGGCGATGTCGGAGAGGGCGCGAAATGTCTAAGAGACTGACACGAAGAAATTTTCTGACGCAGGGGGCGGCTATTGGCTGTTCCGTGGCAGCATCGCCTTTGCTGACGCCGGTGAGCTTTGCGGCCGCGCCAACCGACAATCGGTTGGTGGTGATCGTGCTGCGTGGTGGCTTGGACGGGCTGGATTTGCTGCGACCCCGCCAAGAAGCGCTTTTGCCGGTGCTGCGGCCCACACTGTCGGCGGGAAACAAGGGAGAAATCCCTCTGGAGGGGGGCTTTGGGCTGCATCCTGAGTGCGCGCCGCTGTATCCATTATGGCAGGCTGGGCAGCTGGCTTTCGTGAACGCAGTGTCCACGCCTTATCGTGACAAACGCAGCCATTTTGACGGGCAAGACCTGTTGGAAGCAGGGATCGCTTCGATCGAAGGCGACGGGGTGCGGGATGGCTGGCTCAATCGCGCCATCGGCACCATGAAAGGTGTGGACGTGCAGACAGCCTATGCAATCGGAACCGAGCCGATGTTGTTGAGCCGCGGAGACGCAGAGATCACAAGCTGGTCGCCGGATGTTGATTTTATCCTGTCCCAGCAGGGCGTTGCCTTGATGCAAAACACCCTGCGTGGTGATCCGGAGATGTCGGCGGCGATGGCGACGGCAATGGGATTGGCCAGTAAGAGCGGCGAAGGAACAATGGATGCCACCGAGCTGGAAGAGGCGATGGACATGATGATGGACCCCGCAGGCAAGGGCGCGCGGGGGGCACATGTTCGGGTGGCGGAGTTTGCGGCGGACAGGTTGCGCGAGGATGCGCGGATCGCCTGTTTCTCGCTTGGCGGATGGGACACACATTTTCGGCAGAGCAACACCTTGCGGACGCCACTTCGCCGATTGGTAAACACGCTGTTGACGCTGCACAACCGCATGGGCGCGGCGGCGTGGCAACGCACAACCGTGGTGGCGATGACCGAATTTGGCCGCACAGCTGCGGAAAACGGCACGAAGGGCACGGACCACGGCACAGGCGGCGCGATGGTTTTGGCGGGCGGTGCGCTGCGCAAGTCGGGCGTGTACGGGCAATGGCCAGGGATGGACGAGGCCGCACTTTATAAGCGTCGTGATCTGATGCCGACAGATGATGTGCGGCGCTGGGCAGCCTGGGCCTTGCGATCGAGTTTTGGACTGGAGCGGAGCCTGTTGGAAACCGAGGTCTTCCCCGGCATAGAATTGGGCGACGATCCCCGCTTGCTGGCCTGAGCGGGCTTTGGTCTGCCATCTTGGCAGGGGCCATCCTTTGTGCGACAAATTGTTGAAAACCAAGGAGCAGCCCGCATGACAGACCAGCGTAAAGGCGCGAGACCTGTGGGCTTCGCGGTGCCGAACTGGACCCCGCCGCCGGCCCCGAGAGGTGACATTCTGGAAGGTCGGTACGCCCGTTTGGAACCGTTGGATGCGGAAAAACACGCGGCGCTTTTGTTTCGGGCTTATCAGGGCGAAGACGCGGTTTGGGACTACTTGCCTTATGGGCCGTTCAATTCCGCTGCGCAGTATCACCGCTGGATGCGCGAAGCGGTGTCGGCGCAAGACCCGTATTTCTATGCGATCTATGACAAACAGGTCGGCGCTTATGGCGGCGTTGCGTCTTATTTGCGGATCAAGCCCGAGGCGGGTTCGATCGAAGTGGGCAACATCAATTTTGCGCCGCGCCTGCAAGGCACTGTCGCGGCCACGGAGACCATGTTTCTGATGATGAAATGGGCCTTTGAGGCCGGGTATCGGCGCTATGAATGGAAATGCGATGCGCTCAACACGCCGTCGCGTCGGGCGGCGCAACGGCTGGGATTGTCCTACGAGGGCATTTTCCGGCAGGCGCTTGTTTATAAAGGTCGCAACCGCGACACTGCGTGGTTCGCCGCAATCGATAAGGAATGGGCCGCGTTGCGGGAAGCTTTCGAGTTGTGGCTGTCCCCCGGAAACTTCGACGCAGCAAGTCAACAGCGCGAGCGGCTGTCGGATCTGACGAGGTTGGTGCGCGCCGCAGATGACCCGACGCTTTAGGCGCGCTTAGATCACCACCGGTTCTTGCAGGCGGGATTTTAGCAGATCGCTTAGCGTCGCCACGTTTTGGGAAAGTTGACCCGCGGAGTGATGCGTGACGCCAACCGACTTCACCGCGCCAAGAAGATCCTCGTCACGCGCGCTGCGGGCAATGCTGGAGAGGAACTGCGCCACATAGTCTACAACCTCCCTGTCGTCAGGATAGGTCGACAAGGTGTCCGAGGCGTGCAGCAGGTCATCACGCAGAGCGACAGGATCAGGATCCACCACATCCGTTGGCAAGGCACGTGGGCCTTTAAATTGACGTTCCTGAGGCAGGCGCGACAGAATTTCGGACTGGAACTGCGCCAAGCCGGCGAGCGGTTTGGTCAGAAACCCGTCTGCACCAGCGGCCATTGCGGTATCTTCAGAAAAATCATCACCAGAGGTTGCCAGAAGCACATCGACCCGTGGGGTGGCTTGTGCAAGTTCTTCGATCAGATCGGTGCCGGAGCCGTCAGGCAGGCCGAGATCGACAATAACCACCGAGGGCATGTAGGTTTTAAGATGGCGGCGCGCGGCGGAAAGGCTATCGGCGCGGCGGATGCGGGCACCGGAGCGCACACACATCATGCGCAGTGCGTCGGAGGCAAAACGGCTGTCCTCAACAACAAGCACGGCAATGCCCAGCAAAGGGCGTTGCGACGTAGGAGTAAACAAGGGCGACAGCGGCAGCGGGTCGTTCATATTGGTTTCCTGACGTTCTGACAGATAAATGGATTCGCGATAGACATTAGAGATTCGTACCTAACGGGACGTTAACGCGGGCGCGACCCTGTGCCGCTTGCACCAAGACCTGCTGCACCGCATAAGAAGCGCCAACACGAGACCCGTATTTTTTTGGAGGAAACCATGATTGGACGTTTGAACCACGTCGCGATTGCCGTGCCCGATCTTGAGGCCGCATCAGCGCAATACCGCAACGCGCTTGGCGCCAAGGTTGGCGCGCCGCAGGATGAGCCGGATCATGGCGTGACCGTGGTGTTTATCGAGCTGCCCAACACCAAAATCGAATTGCTGTATCCGCTTGGCGATGACAGCCCGATTAATGGGTTTCTGGAAAAGAACCCCGCCGGTGGTATGCACCACGTCTGCTATGAAGTGGATGACATCATCGCGGCGCGGGATCATCTGAAAGAAACCGGCGCGCGGGTGCTGGGAAATGGCGAGCCCAAGATCGGTGCACACGGCAAACCCGTGTTGTTCCTGCATCCCAAAGATTTCAACGGCTGTCTGGTCGAGCTGGAACAGGTATAAGAACCAAACTGCTGCGCCCTGTGTATCCGCGTGGGGTGATCAGAAGGGAATGATATGAGTATTACATCTGTGCTGGTGTTGTTTGCGGTCTGCTGGTTCATGATCTTTCTGATCGTGATCCCGATCCGCCTGCAAACCCAAGGTGATTTGGGCAAGGTGATGCCCGGCACGCAAGCAGGCGCGCCGGAGCATCATTACCTGAAGACCAAAGCCAAGATTACCACGCTGGCGGCGGCGGTGATGACAGCCATTCTTGTTCTCATCATCACATCAGGCGTGATCTCGGTGAGGGATCTGGACTGGTTCAACCGGATGTCGCCGATTGAGGCTCCAGTCGATGGAACAGATGGGTAAAGGTCGCCGCGCCTAAGATCGGTATTACAAGGTTGATCAGTGGGATCGACAGAGGCATCGCCATCAGAGTGCCGGCAAGCCAGATCGTGCCGCCGTGTTTATTGCGCAACCGTTTGGCGCCATCGCGTCCCAAGTGACGCATGGCGGCGAGGGTGAAGTATTCCCGCCCAAGCAGAAACCCGTTCAGGCCCCAGAAGATGAACAGGGCGAAGGGTGGAAAAAAGGCATAAATCACCAACGCCACGACATTGGCGAAAACAACAACGCCAAAATGATTCACGCCGTCTTTCAGACCCTCTGAAAACGGCACGTTGGCCATTTTAGGCAAATGGCTGTAATGCCGCACCTCTACCGCAGCGGCCACTTCGTCCAGAAAGATGGAGGCGAAGAGAGAGGCGACGGGCATCATGAGAAAGAAGGACAAAACAAGCATTCCCGCGATGGCAGTGCCAGTGAAAATGTTCAAAACCCAACTGAAGTTGCCAAAGAAGTCCTGAGTCTCGGCAACTCCGCCAAGCCACGAAATAAGATGAAAAAACCCAAAGTTGACCGCAACCAACAAGGCGATCGAAAGGCCGACACCTTTGAACATCACGCGGCGGAACCGAGGGTCGCCGAGTTGGCTAAGGGCTGCGGTGAATGAGCCGAGGACTACTGTGATTGCCATGTGACCTTGGTCTCCATGTCCGGACGTGGGCGTTCCGGCGGGGCGATTTTTTCCGTGCCGATGTGGATGAAACCGGCGACTTTTTCGCGAGGTGTAAGGTCGAGACCTTCTTCGACAAAGGCACGGTCATGGCTGGCCCAGCCAGACAGCCAGTTGGCGCCCCAACCAGCTGCCAGAGCGGCGTTCAGCAATTGCAGGCAGACAGCTCCGGCGGAGTAGGTTTGCTCAATTTCAGGTACTTTTTCGGAGATCACCGGCGCCTCGATCACGGCTACTGCCAAATCGGCGTTGGCAAACTGCGCGTGTGCCTTGATGATTTTGTCGTCGTCCATACCAAGCGCTGCGCCGCGTGTCTGTGCCAGTGTGGCCAACCGATCAAGCCCGGCACCGGTCAACACAATCAGCCGCCAGGGTTCCAACTTGCCGTGGTCGGGGCTGCGCAGGGCGGCCTGCAAAAGCGGTTCAAGCTCTGCGCGGGTGGGGGCAGGCGCGACGAGCGTCTTGGCCGGCCGTGAGCGGCGCGTTTGCAGAAATTCCAGAGCCGCTGGATTAGGGGTGGGCATATATGTCTCCCTCAAGAACGTTGCGGGTTAGGTCAGTGCTTTCCAGCGGATTTTCAACCATCTTGAGGAGGTTTTGCAAAGAAATCAGCCATTTCATCAATCAAAGTGGCATAGAAAGCCTCGACACGCGGGTTGGGCTGGCGGATGGCGAGAGAGGCCGCCATCGGGTCGGGGGCCGTGATAGAGGACCCAGCAAGTTCCTCGATGACCGCATGGCCGCAGAACGGCACGTAGGCTTCGGAGTAGCCGCCTTCGTGCACCAGAACCAACTTGCCGTCGCAGAGGTCAGCAGCGGCGGCCATGACCTGTTTGGTCATCTGGCGGAAGGTGTCAGCGGTGGCCAGCATACGCGAGAGCGGATCAAAAGCGGAGGCGTCAAACCCGCAGGCGACGATGATCATGTCAGGCTTGAAGTCGGCAAGCGCAGGCAACACGATTTTCTCCATCGCGTGCAGATAGCTGTTGTGGCCGGCGCCGGGGGGCAGGGGCACGTTGATGTTATAGCCCAGACCCACGTCCGTGCCGCGATGTTCGAGATCGCCGGTGTCGAGCGGGTAGTTTCTTTCTTGGTGCAACGATAGCGTCAGCACGTCGTCACGGTCATAAAAGATCGCTTCGGTGCCGTTGCCGTGGTGCACGTCCCAATCGAGCACGGCAACGCGATGCGCCAGACCTTCGGCCTTGGCGGCTTCGATGGCGATCGCGATATTGGCAAGCAAACAAAATCCGTTGGGCCAATCGGGCAGGCAATGGTGGCCGGGTGGGCGGGACAGCGCGTAGGCGTTTTGCAGGTCACCTGTGGCGACAGCGCGGACGGCTTCGGTAGCAAGGCCAGCTGAGAGGGCGGCGATTTCATAACCCCCTTTGCCAAACGGGGTGCGCAGACCGATTTCGCCGCCGCCTGCGTCAGACATTTCTTTGAAACGGTCCAGCAGAGAGGCAGGGTGGACCCGTTCCAGTGCCGTGCGATCCGCAGAGGGCGCGCTGCGCAGGTCAAGTTCCTCGGACAAGCCACTGACGTTTAACAGGTTTTTGAGGCGACGTTTGGTTTCCGGGCTTTCGGGAAGACCACCGGCGGCCAAAGGTTGCACCAGATCGCCGACAGGGAGGGTCAGTGCATAGTTGCCGCCGCTGTGCCAGAAACAGCGTTCGTCAAAAAAGAAACCGGTGGCCATAGTGTCCTCGCTCACAGATGATTTGGCGACACTGTTGCCCGTGTTGCGGGTTTTGTAAATTGATGGATGACGTATGGCGGGAAAGCTGGCCGCTTTGGCTGCGATTGGCACGGAAATTGCAGTGCGCGTGACGCCCAAAGCGTCGCGAAATGCGGTGGTCGTGCAAGACGACGGCATACGCGTTTACGTGACCGTGGTGCCGGAGGGGGGCAAGGCCAATGCGGCGGTGATGAAGCTGTTGGCAAAAGAAATCGGCATCGCGAAATCGCGCTTGAAGCTGATCCGGGGCGACACTGCGCGAGACAAAGTGTTTCGGGTTGTGTCGCGCTAGGAGTCGTCGCGATTGATCATGTAGACACCTTCGGGAAGATCCAGCGCGGCGGCGAGATCTTGGACCTGATGGAGCGACAGGGTGATCTTTTGCATCGTGTCGGTGCGGGCGTCGAACTGTTCGACGGTGACACAATCCTCAAACATATTGATGACGATATCTTCGCCAAGTGGCTGTGCCCCCTCATCCACGAGGGTGACGACGGTTGAATCAAATTCGTGCTCGATGCTGAACATATGGACAGCGTAGCGCGGATGAGACAAAGCGCAAGGTTTTCCCACTGGAACCTTGGCACCTGTGGGCATAGTTTGGGATTTGTAGTTTTCGGGGAGGAAGGTATGGCTTTTGCTCAGAGTGGTTTGAAACCGTTGTTTGTTTGCGGCGCGATGGCGCTGGCGAGTTGCGTCAGCACGACAACAGACACGCAACCGACCCCACAATCTCAAACCCCGGCAAAAACATCAGTTCAGTCGATATCGCTGTCACAGGCCAAATCCAAATTGGCACCGATCTCGGCCCGAATGGAGAGTGTGGCAGAACGCGAATGCCGCGCGCGGACATCAAAAGGCACAAATTGTGATTACAAGATTTCCGTGGATGAGCGGCCCAATTTGCCAGCCAATGCTTATCAAACGCTGGACAAAACGGGGCGTCCGCTGATCATCTTTACGCCTGCGTTGATTGCGCAGACCCGCAATCAGGATGAGCTGGCCTTTGTGATGGGCCACGAGGCGGCGCACCATATCGCCGGCCACATCGGCAAGACCCAGAACAACGCAGCGCTCGGCGCGATCCTGATTGGGGTTGCGGCTGCCGCGGCGGGTGCGGAAGGCAGTTTGCTGGACATGGCTGTGAACACCGGTGCGCAGGTGGGCTCACGGGCTTACTCCAAGAATTTTGAGCTAGAGGCGGATGCGCTGGGCACTGTGATTGCGCATAAATCGGGGTTCAATCCGGTGCGCGGCGCGGAGTTTTTTGCGCGCATCCCTGATCCCGGCGATCAGTTCCTCGGCACACATCCGCCCAACGCGTCGCGTATGAAAATAGTCAAAGAGACGGCGGCCAAGCTCTGAGGATGTTGCAACTATTGAATGTGGTCAGCGACCGCGGCTCAAAATACGCGGTGTCGGGCGGGCCGGTGAGTGGACGCGCCGACGTCGACGCTTTTTTGAAATCACTGAAGAAAAACAAGAAGTTTGCCAAGGCGACCCACAATACATGGGGGGTCGTTTTTGCGGATGGCACGCCACTTAAGGGTGACGATGGGGAAAGCGGCGCGGGTCTGGTGATTGTGCGCATGTTGGAGCGGCAGAAGCTGACAGGGCATCTTGTGGTGGTGACGCGCTGGTATGGCGGCGTGAAGTTGGGCGGAGATCGGTTTCGCCGAGTGCAGGATTGTGTCGCGGCCTATTTCGCAGAGCTGAGTTGACCCATATCAAGGGTTTCAAAAAACCATCGTGTTAGACCCTCTCCTGTCTTTGCAGGAGAGTGCGATGCCCCATATCCCCAAACTGAGACGCCACGTGGCCTTGATGGACGAGGCTGCTAAGCGGATTGGCATGGATCTTCAGGAAGCTGCCCTTTGTGGCGCGCTGGAAGTGAGAGAGATCGAGCAGGCGGTTGAGAGATGCATGCGGTGTCCTTTGCCGGACACGTGTGAAACCTGGCGCCTCACTGCGGAGAACAAGGCGCATGGATTGCCGCCATTTTGCCGAAACAAGGACCTGTTTAACCGCATTAGCGAGACGTTGATATGAAACCACTGGGTGATGTGAATGAGCACCTTATGAAGGTGCATGGCATGGCAAAGGCTGCTGGAGCAGACTTGGTCAGTGCTGCAAAAACCGGCGAATTGACCCAAGAAGAATGGGCGGGAATTGTCACAAGGTGCCGGAGCTGTGATTGGGACGAAGGGTGTGCCCGGTTTTTGACGCGCGGGTGTCGTGAGACACCTGTGGAAATTCCAGAGGCCTGTTTGAACCGTGTGCGTTTGGCGGAGCTGGCAGCAGCGACAGGAGGAGACGCATGACTGCGCAGATTGCCTTTCTTGGAGACCCGGCGACGCATTTTTGGTTGACCCGTTCGATGGCTCGAACGCTGGGTGTAAGCCTGTCTGAGGCGATGGCTTGCGACGCATTGAGTGCGACAGACTATGCGGAAATGGTAACGCGGTGCCGGAGTTGTCCTTATGTTGAAGACTGTCAATCGTGGTTGAGCGAAGGCTGCACAAAAAGTGCCCAAGCGCCCGGGTTTTGTTGCCACGCGGACGTACTGCAGGCGTTGACGAAAATAGTTTGATCCGGTGTCGGGCTACAGTGAAGTGTTGCCGGATTTCTGACGCCAAAGGTGGCGACGGTAGATCAGCGGCGCCAAAATGTAGTCGTATCCGATTGACGCCAGTTGGCGTATGCCCGGAAGGCCAACGAGTTTGGCGAGCGTTCTGTATCGGGGCATTTCTTTCCAAAGCACAAGAAAGGCCGGAATGCCGGCGAACAGGTGACCTTCGTGGACGACGTGCAGGCGCCGCGCCGCTGTGTCTGCGTCGATGTTCCACGCCGCCAACGCGTCGGAGTTCAAATCATCAAACCCTATTTCCAGACCGCTGTCTTCGGCGTACGCCTTATAGTGGCAGATTTCCGCATTGCAGATGGGGCAATCAGCGTTAAAGAGCACACGGGTTTCTGTCGTCATGATGTTGGCACCTATTTGTTATCGGTGTTGCCGTCCTTGATCATGATTTACGCAGGTGGCGTCCCCACAGATCATACTCTCCCGCTTCGTCCACTTCGACGGCGACGATATCGCCGACGTTTAGGCCAGCGGTGTCTTCGTCAATGAACAGGTTACCGTCGATTTCTGGCGCGTCTGCTTTGGTGCGGCAAGTGGCGATGCCGTCCTCATCGATGTCGTCGATGATCACATCCATGATCTGACCGACTTTCTGCGCCAATTTGGCTTCGGAGATTGCCTGCGCTTTTTCCATGAAACGGTTCCAGCGGTCCTGTTTCACCTCTGCGGGCACGTGATCGGGCAGAGCGTTTGAGCGCGCGCCGGCGACGTTTTCATATTGAAAACACCCCACGCGGTCGAGTTGGGCTTCGTCCATCCAATCCAGCAGGTGCTGGAACTCGGCCTCGGTTTCACCCGGATAACCGACAATGAAAGTCGAGCGCAGGGTGATGTCGGGGCAAGCGTTTCGCCATGCGGCGATCTCGGTCAGGGTCTTGGAGGTATGGGCGGGGCGCGCCATGCGTTTCAGCGTGTCGGGGTGGCTGTGTTGAAACGGAATGTCCAGATAGGGCAGGATCAACCCATCCGCCATCAGCGGGATCAAGTCACGCACATGCGGATAAGGGTAGACATAGTGCAGGCGCACCCACGCGTCGAATTGGCCAAGCTCGCGCGCAAGATCGGTGATGTGGCTGCGCACATCGCGGTCTTTCCATGGGTGGGTGGAATACTTGCGGTCCAGACCATAAGCCGAGGTGTCTTGCGAGATCACCAGCAGCTCTTTGACGCCGCTTTCAACGAGCTTTTCCGCTTCGCGCAGGATGGCGTGCACGGGGCGGGAGGCAAGCTTGCCGCGCATATCGGGAATAACGCAGAACTTGCACTTGTGGTTACAGCCCTCGGAAATCTTGAGATAGCTGAAGTGGCGTGGCGTTAGGCGCACACCTGAGGCGGGCAGCAGGTCTACAAAGGGGTCCGGCGCGGGCGGCACTGCGCCATGCACAGCATCAAGCACCTGCTCGTATTGGTGCGGTCCGGTGACAGCAAGCACTTTGGGGTGGGTGCCGGTAATATATTCCGGTTCGGCCCCGAGGCAGCCGGTGACGATGACTTTGCCGTTGGCCTGAATGGCCTCGCCAATGGCTTCAAGGCTTTCGGCTTTGGCGCTGTCAAGAAATCCGCATGTGTTTACGATCACTGCATCCGCGCCGGCATAGTCGGGCGAGATGCCGTAGCCTTCGGCGCGCAGTCGCGTGAGAATGCGTTCGCTGTCGACCAGTGCTTTGGGGCAGCCGAGGCTGACCATGCCGATGGTTGGCTGTCCCGGCCGCGTGGACGTGCGGGAATCCCCTGCGAGCGAGGCGCGGGCGAGGTCAGGGCGAAGGTCGGGCGGATTGCTGGAAGACTGGCTCATGGCCGCGATATAGGGCAGCGCGTGGCATTTGGCAAAGGGAGATGGGGGCGGCCTTGGCTTCGGGCGGGGGATGCGGGGCGCAACAGGCTCAGCGCAGCTGAGCCGGGCCCAACCCGAAGGGGCGGGAGTGCGTTGTTGGTTTAGTAAGGGTGCTGGCGCCCGTCCCAGGTTTCAAAACAGCCTGTTGTGTCCAGAGAGAGCGCGAGACAGCGGTCTGCCAATCCATGCGCGGAGTCTGTCACCGTGATGTCGGCGGCATCCCCGCCCATATCGGTTTTGACCCACCCGGGGTGATAAATGCCCACGGCAATTCCGATTTTCTTGAGGTCTGTTGCCAGATTTCGCCCCAGATTGAGCGCGGCCGCCTTGGAAGCGCGATAAATATATGAGCCGCCTGGTGCACGGGTGTCCGACCCCATTTGAGATGAAATGATCGCGATCTTCGGGGCCTCGGACAACTGCAAGTTTGGCAGAAGCGTTTGTACAGTGAGAAACACGCCGGTCACGTTGGCGGCAAAGCTGTCAGCCCACATCTGCGGCGGGAAGCCGTCCGCCAGATTTTGGGATTTGTCCAAGTAGACGCCCGCGTTGCAGATCAGCAGATCGACCGGTTTTGCATCCAGCGCGTGCGCCATCGCGGCCTGGCTGTCAGCAGAGGTCACATCCAGTCGCAAGAATTCATCTTCGGCGCGGGCGGTGCCGGTGACTTCATGTCCCAAATCGCGAAACCGGTGGTCGAGCGCCTGTCCAATGCCGCGATTGGCGCCTGTGATGACAACATGCATGGGAGGTCTCCGAATTTGGTTTGGGAAAAGTCAGTTGGTCTTGCGTCCGATATTGAAGGGCAGGGGCGCCACCGGAACGCCATCCTCGACAAGCGCTTTGGCGTCTTCCAGTTTGGCCTCACCATAGATGGCGCGTCCGGGTGTGGTGCCTTCGTGCATGGCGCGGGCTTCGGCGGCAAAATCCTTGCCGACGTAGTCTGAGTTATCTTCCACCTGTTTGCGCAACTTTTTCAGTGCGACCTCCGCCTCGGTGGCGGGTTGCGACAGCGAGGCGGCCGCTGGTTCTGCTGGCGCAGGCTCTTGTGACGACTTGGCGGTGGCGGCTGTGCGGGCAGGGCGCACGCGCGGCGACATCATCGCCTTCTCGACATGGCTGTCTCCGCAGATCGCACAGGTCACCATGCCTGCGGCTTTGAGCTTGTCAAAGGCGTCGGCGGATTGGAACCAGCTGTCGAACCGGTGGTCGTTGGCGCATTTTAACGTGTAATTGATCATGCCTGCATCACAGAGTGTGCCGTGTCGGTGTGTTGAGCGAACATATGGCCGGGGAGGGGCGGGATCAAGCGGATCAGTCGATGTGTTTGCAATCAAACGTACGCACGATTTTCGCGAGATCGGGATTCAGGATGCGTTTGGCAGCCTTTTTCGGGGTCAACCATTTGCGTTGACGTTGACCGTGTTCCGGAAAGGCATTGACGCTTTTGGTCACCTCCAGCGGGTAGATGAGCACCGTGAACTTTTTGCCCCGGTGGATGCCGCGGGATTTTCGATACGTATAAATGCCGATGCAACGCTTGTGGGCTTTGCCAATGACGCCGGCTTCTTCCCACGCTTCCTGAGCCGCCGCTTTGTGAGGCTTGAAGTTGGCCATCGGCCATCCTTTGGGAAGCAGCCATTGTTTGGTGCCGCGCGAAGTGATCAGCAGGATTTGGGGTTTGCCCTTGTGCATCCGGTAAGGCAACGCCGCAAATTGAACGCGGGATCCGGTCTTGGTGGACTTGCGCAACATTGTTGCGACGGCTTTGGGATCGTGTTGGCCCATATCTTTGCTTATCGCGCCTCAAGATTCTTAGCAGACAGTTTAATCAGCCGAGCGACCGGCGCAAGTGAAAGGACGGGTTGTTCGGTGACGTTCAAATGACACGGGATCCGGCCCGGAGATCGTCTTGTTGGGAATTTATGGGAAATGAGGCGAGAGGAGCGGGATTGTTTGGGGAAATGGCTAGTGTCCCGCGTGGGAATCGCTCTAGAAGGCCGAATTCTTCCGGGATTGGAAAATTTTATGGGAAATATGGCGCTGCCATTGTGAGAGGTGAATTTGTCGATATGTTGGGTTAATGTGGGAGATGTTAACCATATGTGGTGTTCGTCTTTGGGTTTTCGGCACATCATCTTGTTTTTCAGGCGCCTTGGGAGCAACATTTTGTCGTGCGTGGTGAAAATTCCTATTGATTTCCATAAATTCCCATGGCATCCCTATAAGCATGATGAGGACGGGAGTTAAGGGGCGCCAAACGACCCCGAATAAAAAATCCCAAGAGCAGGTTTCATACAGGCCCCGCCTTCATCGAAATTAGAGATCCGGCGCGCGGGCGAACAGAACATCCCCCCAGGTGGCGCGCGCAGCTGGACACCCGCAAAAAGCGGGACGAGGATGGCGGATTGATCAGTGGCAGCAGATCAATCCGCCGTTTCGTTTCCGCACCAAGTTAGGCAATGAGAAGGGCCATTCATCGTGGCGCTTATGTTCAGAGGCGAGAGCCGCAACAAGGTTGATACGAAAGGTCGGATGTCAATTCCGGCTAAGTTTCGCCGCGTGCTTGAAGCTGGTGACCCTGACTGGAAAAGCGGTGAAAACCCCAACATTATGATCGTCTACGGTGGCCGCACTCGGCATTTCCTTGAGTGCTTTACCGTTGAGGCGATGGACGACGTTGTGAGCCGCATCATGAAGATGCCACGTGGTTCCAAGAAACGTCTCGCACTGAGCAAACTGTATTTGACGCAGTCGATCGAAGTTTCGGTAGATGACACCGGCCGTCTGGTCCTGCCCAAAGAACAGCGTGACAAGATCGGCCTTGATGACATGGCGTTTTTCGCCGGCAAGGGCGACACGTTCGAGATCTGGAACCCTGAAAGCTATGAGGCTGCTGAGGCGGAAGCGCTTGAGGCGGATGATGATTTCGATCCGGATGCTGATCCGTCCATTTATCTGGACGGGGACGAGGATTTCTGACGATGAGCGCGCAAGAGAGTTCATCGCGTCCTCACATTCCGGTTCTTCTGGCCCCACTGCTGCGTGAAGTTTCCCCCGTTTCCGGTGTTTGGCTGGACGGCACGTTTGGTGCCGGCGGCTACAGTCGTGGATTGATCGAGGCCGGGGCCGAGAAAGTTATCGGCGTGGATCGTGATCCGCTGGCCTTTGAAATGGCGGCGCCCTGGATTGGCGACTACGACGGCAAAATCGAAATGGTTGAGGGCGTGTTCTCCAAGATGGATGAATACGCGCAGGGCCTTGATGGGGTCGTGTTGGATTTGGGCGTGAGTTCGATGCAGCTTGATCTGGCGGAGCGCGGATTTTCGTTCATGCGAGACGGGCCGCTCGATATGCGCATGAGCCAGGATGGCATGTCTGCGGCAGATATTGTGAACGAGGCCACCGAGGCTGAGATTGCAGATATTCTCTATCACTATGGCGAGGAACGGGCGAGCCGGCGGATTGCCAAGGCGATTGTCCGCGAGCGGGCGCAAGACCCGATCACCAACACATTGCGACTGACAGAGATTGTCGAAAGCTGTTTGCCACGTGCCAAGCCTGGACAGAGTCACCCTGCGACGCGGTCCTTTCAGGGGCTGCGGATCGCGGTGAATGATGAATATGGCGAGCTGTTTCGCGGTATGATGGCGGCAGAGCGGGCGCTAAAACCCGGCGGTCTGCTGGCGGTTGTGACGTTTCATTCTGTCGAAGACCGAATGGTGAAACGGTTCTTGCAGGCGCGGGCGGGAAAACAGGGCAACGTCAACCGCTATGCGCCGGAAACAGAAAAAGAAACGCCAGCGTTTACCTTGGTGACACGAAAGGCTGTGGGGCCTGATCCGGAGGAGTTGGATGACAACCCGCGGGCGCGGTCGGCCAAGTTGCGTGTTGCACGGCGCACTGATGCGCCGTCAGGGGATGTGAGCGGCAGAGCCATCGGAATGCCGACGGTTGGGGGCAAAAAGTAATGCGTACCATCATGTTTATCGCGACCGTGATTGCGGTGATTGCCGTGTCGGTTTGGGCCTATCAGGAAAACTATCGCACGCAGCGCATGATCTCCGAGACGGAAAAGCTCGAGCGTCAAATTGGCAACGCGCAAGCGCGGTTGGCTGTGTTGCGGGCGGAATGGGCGTATCTCAACCGGCCGGACCGATTGCGGGATCTTGCGGAAATCAACTACGACGACTTGCAATTGTTGCCTCTGCGCCCGGATCAATTCGGGATCGTTGAACAGGTGGGATATCCTGAGGACGATGTTATGGAAGGCATTGAAAACGCGACGGAAGTTCTCGCTGATGAGGTGCGGCCATGATCCGTAAACCGCTACGCCCTTTGGCATCGATCCTGAAAGCGCGCCAAGATGGAGAAAGCGCCGAAGCGATTGAGCGCGCCAACCTGCGGGAACGTCACGAAGAGATGCAAAACAAAGGCCGTGCCCGCGCAGAGGGACGGCTTTTGGTGATGTCAGTGCTGTTTATGGCGGCCTTCGGTACGGTTGGTATGCGCATGGGGGCGGTTGGGATGACCGACGCGACCGAGCCGCGCCGCATTTATAGTGCGAGCCATATTCAGGCGGAGCGGGCCGATATCGTTGACCGCAAAGGCCGCATTCTGGCAACCAATCTGGAAACCCATGCGATCTATGCGCAGCCACCGCATATGATTGATAAGGAGCGCGTCGCGCGCGAACTGGCGGCGATTTTTCCTGATCTGGACGAAGACCGGCTGATCAAACAGTTCACCGGCAAGCGAAAGTTTCTATGGGTCAAGAAAAAGCTGAGCCCAGAGCAAAAACAAGCTGTGCATGACATCGGAGATCCCGGACTGAATTTCGGGCACCGCGAGATGCGGCTTTATCCCAACGGCCAGTTGGCGGGCCATGTGCTGGGCGGAGCGACGTTTGGCGATGAGGACGTGCATGCGGCCGAGTTGTTGGGTGTTGCTGGTGTCGAAATGTACTTTGACGAAGTGCTGCGGGATCCGGCCAACGGTGGGCGGGCGCTGACGCTGTCGCTGGACCTGACGGTTCAGGATGCCTCTGAGCGGGTGCTTTACGGCGGCATGAAGTTGATGAACGCCAAAGGTGCGTCGTCGGTTTTGATGGATGTTCACACTGGCGAAGTGATCTCGATGGTGAGCTTGCCGGATTTTGACCCCAATGACCGGCCGGTTCCGCTTACATCGGGGCAGGCGGCTGACAGCCCGTTGTTCAACCGTGCGGTGCAGGGGCTTTATGAGCTCGGCTCGACGTTCAAGATTTTCACAGCGGCGCAGTCGATGGAATTGGGATTGAGCAATCCCTCAACCCTGATCAACACCGCAGGGCCGTTGCGCTGGGGCAAATTTAAGATCCGCGATTTCCGAAACTATGGTCGCGAACTGTCGGTTACGAAGGTGATTGTGAAGTCATCCAACATTGGCACCGCGCGAATGGCGCAGATGATTGGTGGTGCACGTCAGCAATCTTTCCTCAAGGATCTTGGTTTCTTTGAGCCAACCCCAGTGGAGTTGGTCGAAGCGAAAGGTGCGCAGCCACTATTGCCAAAGAATTGGTCGGAACTGTCGACCATGACGATCTCTTACGGGCACGGCATGTCGGCGAGCCCGCTGCATCTGGCGGCTGGTTATGCGGCCATCGCCAATGGCGGCACACAGGTCAAACCGACTATTCTGAAAAATGATCGGGTGCAAAACGGACCGCGCGTGATGAGCGAGACCAGTGCGGCCGCTGCGCGTAAAATGCTGCGCAAAGTGGTCAGCGAAGGTACCGCGTCCTTTGGTGAAGTGCCGGGATATGCCGTCGGCGGCAAAACTGGCACAGCGGACAAACCGAAGGAAAACGGGCGCGGATACCATGAAGACAAGGTGATCGCGACCTTTGCTGCGATGTTCCCTGCACACGACCCGAAATACGTGCTGATCCTGTCGTTGGATGAGCCGGTGGAGACCTCTGGTACCGAGCCGCGTCGCACGGCGGGGTGGACCGCTGTGCCGGTGGCTGCAGAAATGATTTCGCGGGTGGCGCCCTTGTTGGGACTGCGGCCGCAAGTTGAACCTGCGGAGCTTGCTGATATAACGCTGACATCGAATTAAGCCGAAAAGGCAGAGCAGATGACAGCGGGCGGAAAACAGCTTTCAGAACTGGGACTTGCGGCTGCAAGTGGTACGAATCCCACAATAACCGGTCTGGCGGTCGACAGTCGCGAAGTGCGGGACGGCTTTTTGTTTGCCGCTTTGCCCGGCACGCGCGTGCACGGTGCGGAGTTCATTCAATACGCTTTGCGCCAGGGTGCGGTGGCGGTGCTGACCGACGTTGAAGGCGCGCGGATCGCGAGCGATGTGTTGACCGAAAGCGGCGCGGCCGTGGTTGTAACCGAAGATCCCCGCATGGCGCTGGCCTATACTGCCGCGCTTTGGTTTGGAGCGCAGCCCGGAGTGATGGCCGCTGTAACCGGCACCAATGGCAAGACCTCGGTGGCCACATTTTTGCGCATGATTTGGCAGGAAATGGGGTTAGAGGCTGTGAACCTTGGCACCACAGGTGTCGAAGGGGATTTTACCGCGCCGCTAAACCATACAACGCCAGAGCCGATCACATTGCACCGCACATTGGCAGCTGCGGCTGATGCCGGAATAGCCTTTGGCGCAATGGAAGCGTCCTCACATGGGCTGGCGCAGCGACGTTTGGATGGTGTGCAGTTGCGTGCTGCCGGGTTTACCAATTTTACGCAGGACCACCTCGATTATCACGAGACGTTTGAAGACTATTTCAACGCCAAAGCGGGGTTGTTTGATCGCGTTCTCGCGGACGACGGCACGGCCGTTATCAATGTCGAAGACTCGCGCGGACCAGATATGGTTCTGATTGCCAAGGGGCGCGGTCAGAAGGTGATCACTGTGGGCCGCGAAGGCGCGGATCTGGAACTGCTTGGTCAGCGATTTGATTCAACCGGTCAGGAAATTCGGTTCGCCTTTCGAGGTCGCACATACATGGCGCGACTGAACCTTTTGGGTGGGTTTCAGGCGGAAAACGTTTTGTTGGCGGCGGGTTTGGCAATTGCGTGCGGGGCCGAGCCAGAAAGGGTGTTTGAAGTATTGGGCGCGTTGACAACGGTTCGCGGGCGAATGCAGTTGGCGGCGACGCGTGAAAACGGGGCTGCGGTGTTTGTGGATTATTCTCACACTCCAGACAGCGTGGCGACTGCGCTGAAGGCGTTGCGGCCGCACGTAATGGGACGTTTGATCGTGATCGTTGGCGCAGGCGGTGATCGCGACAAAGGCAAGCGTCCTTTGATGGGGCGAGCGGCGGCAGAAAACGCCGATGTGGTTTTCGTGACGGATGACAACCCGCGCAGCGAAGTGCCGGCAGATATTCGGGCAGCGGTCATGCAAGGTGCACCGGAAGCAACCGAAGTGGGTGATCGCGCCGAGGCGATCCTGCGCGGCGTGGATGCGTTGCAACCCGGAGATACGCTGTTGATTGCCGGCAAAGGGCACGAGACCGGTCAAATCGTCGGCGATGACGTGTTGCCGTTTGATGATGCCGAGCAAGCCAGTGTGGCTGTGGCGGCGCTGGATGGAGGTTTCGCATGAGTTTGTGGACTGCACGTGAGGCAGCTGCCGCCACCGGCGGTCGCGCGGTTGGCGATTGGCAGATCGACGGCGTCTCGATTGATACGCGCACCATTGAAGCGGACGATCTGTTTGTAGCCTTGACGGCGGCGCGGGATGGACACGAGTTTGTCGCGCAAGCGCTGGAAAAGGGCGCGGCGGCGGCATTGGTCAGCCGCGTGCCGGACGGGGTGTCAGACGACGCGCCGCTGTTGGTGGTGGACGATGTGCTGGCGGGACTCGAAGCTTTGGGTCGGGCGGGACGTGCGCGCACCAAGGCGCGGGTTTTGGCGGTCACCGGATCGGTTGGCAAGACCTCGACCAAGGAAATGTTGCGGGCGATGCTGTCGACGCAGGGCCGAACGCATGCAAGTGTCGCGAGCTACAACAACCATTGGGGCGTGCCGCTGACGTTGGCGCGCATGCCAAAGGACACAGAATTCGCCGTCATTGAGATCGGCATGAACCACCCTGGAGAGATCGCGCCCCTGGCCAAGATGGCGCGACCCCATGTGGGATTGGTAACCACAGTTGCCGCGGTACATCTGGAAGCGTTTGATGATGTGACGGGAATTGCTGCGGAGAAGGCGGCGATTTTTGACGGGTTGGAACCGGACGGGGTCGCGGTGATCAACGCAGATATAGAAACGGCGGATGTGCTGCGCGCGCGCGCCGATGCGCTTGGCTGTAAGCGGGTCGAGTTTGGCGAAACCAGCGATGATTGGCATTTGGCCGACGTCTTGTTGAGCGGCAATGTGACCGTGGCGCGGGCAACCGCGCATGGCGCGGCTTTGATGTTCAAGGTGCAAAGTGCCGGTCGCCATTTTGCAATGAACGCGCTTGGCGCGTTGGCAGCCGCAGAGGCGTTGGGGGCAGATTTGGCGCTTTCGACGGCGGCATTGGGCAGTTGGGCACCCTATAGTGGACGCGGTGCACGCGAGACCATTGTGCTTGATCCGGTGGAAACCGATCGGGTGATTGACCTGATTGACGATGCGTATAATGCCAATCCCACATCGCTGGGTGCCGCGCTGGAGGTTCTGGCAGCGGCGGAGGTGCAAAACGGTGTTGGACGCGTTGGCGCGGGCCGTCGGATTGCTTTTGTTGGGGATATGAAAGAGCTCGGGCCGCAAGAATATGCCATGCATGCCGCATTGGCCGACCATCCGGCGATTGAGAAGATCGACACTGTGCATTGTGTAGGGCCACTGATGCGGCATCTGTATGAGGCCTTGCCCGAACAAAAACGCGGCGAATGGACCGAAACCAGCGACGAAATGGCGACGGATGTGCGCCGTTTTGTCGACGCTGGTGATGCCGTTTTGGCGAAAGGGTCTTTGTCGATGGGGTTGGCCAAGGTGGTTGACGCAATCCGCAAACTGGGCCATCCCGCCCCGAAGACTGTAAATGAGGACGTTTGAATGCTGTATTGGTTGACCCAACTTTCAGAAGGCGGGGATTTCTTCAACCTGTTCCGCTACATCACCTTTCGGGCTGGTGGGGCCTTCATGACGGCCTTGATTTTTGGCTTTCTGTTCGGGCGGCCATTGATCAATGTGTTGCGCCGCAAGCAGGGCAAAGGCCAGCCGATCCGAGATGACGGGCCGGAGGGGCACTTTGTCAAAGCAGGCACGCCGACTATGGGTGGCCTGTTGATTGTGGGCGCACTGGTGACGTCAACTTTGCTGTGGGCGCGCTGGGACAACGGGTTTGTCTGGATGATCCTGTTTGTGACGCTGGCTTATGGTTTGATTGGCTTTGCCGATGATTACGCCAAGGTCAGCAAGCAAAACACCAAGGGCGTGTCGAGCAAGGTGCGGCTTTTGCTGGGGTTTGTGATTGCAGCGATTGCCGGTGTTTGGGCCACGTTCTTGCAGCCAGAATTGTTGCAGCAAAGACTGGCCGTGCCAGTGTTCAAAGAAGTTCTGTTCCACATGGGTATCTTTTACATCCCGTTTGCAATGTTTGTGATCGTGGGCGCGGCCAATGCCGTGAACCTGACAGACGGACTGGATGGGCTGGCGATTATGCCGGTGATGATCGCCGCAGGTGCTTTGGGCGTGATTGCCTATGCGGTGGGCCGTGTCGACTTTACCGAATATCTGGACGTGCATTATGTACCGGGCACAGGTGAAATCCTGATCTTTGTTGCCGGGCTGATAGGCGGGGGGCTTGGATTCCTTTGGTACAACGCGCCGCCTGCGGCAGTGTTCATGGGCGACACCGGATCGCTGGCATTGGGCGGGGCTTTGGGGGCCATCGCGGTGGCCACAAAGCACGAATTGGTGCTGGGCATCATCGGGGGTCTGTTTGTGGTGGAGGCACTGAGTGTGATCATTCAGGTGCTGTATTTCAAACGCACCGGCAAGCGGGTGTTCCTGATGGCGCCGATCCATCACCACTACGAGAAGAAGGGCTGGTCAGAGCCGCAGATCGTGATCCGTTTCTGGATCATCGCGGTCATTTTGGCGATGGTTGGTCTGGCGACGCTGAAGTTGCGTTAAGCTGGCGGCAGGGCTCCCGCGCTTTCTCCATCACAGGCAACCTGTGACATTCAAAACCTTGGGCATGGCCCGCGCTGACGCGCGGGCTGTTGCGTTTGCGGCGATGCCTTGTGCCTGTCTGCGTCCCAAGGCACTCTGTGGGCAAAGATAATATGGGGACGAGCGATGATTCCGGTTCAGGGGTATGAAGGCGCGCAGGTGGCTGTGCTGGGGCTTGGGCGCTCTGGGTTTGCCACCGCGCGGGCGCTGCGTGAAGGCGGGGCGGAGGCTGTCTGTTGGGACGACAATCCGGTCGCGCGGGAAAAGGCGGAGGTCGAAGGGTTTGTCTGTAGGGATTTGCTCAAGCAGGGCGCGTTTGAAGGCGTAGCGGCCTTGATTGTCAGCCCGGGCATTCCGCACCTCTATCCGGAGCCGAACCCGGTGGTGAAGGCGGCCATGCTGGCCGGTGTGCCGGTGGACAACGACATCGGCCTGTTCTTCCGGTCGTTTGCGACGCGTGAATGGGACATGTTTGAAACTGCGCCACGCGTGGTGGCGGTGACAGGATCAAACGGTAAGTCCACCACGTCAGCCCTTATCCATCACGTGCTGAGCGAGGCCGGACGGCGCACGCAATTGGCAGGCAATATCGGGCGTGGCGTTCTCGATCTGGAGCCTGCGGCGGATGGCGAGGTCGTTGTGCTTGAGTTGTCGAGCTATCAGACGGACTTGGCGCGCAGCCTGACGCCCGACATTTGTGTATTCACCAATTTGGGGCCGGATCATTTGGACCGGCACGCGGGCGTGGGCGGCTACTTTGCGGCCAAGCGGCGTCTGTTTGCCGAAGGCGGGCCGGATCGCGCCGTGGTGGGTGTGGACGAGGACGAAGGGCTGTATCTGGCAGGACAGCTGAGTGAAGGCGCGGCAGATGATCGGGTGATCCGCGTCTCTGTCGAACGCAAGCTGACCGAAGCAGGGTGGAACGTGTTTGCCCGCAAAGGGTTCTTGAGCGAATACCGCAAAGGACGGCAAGCTGGATCGATCGATTTGCGGCCGATCAAAGGTCTGCCCGGAGCCCATAATCATCAGAACGCCAGTGCGGCGTACGCAGTGTGTCGCGCGCTTGGGCTGGCGCCCAAGGTGATTGAGGCGGCGTTCGCAAGCTTTGGCGGCTTGCCACATCGCAGCCAGATCATTGCAGAAGCCAACGGCGTGACTTTTGTGAACGACAGCAAAGCCACCAATGTGGATGCGGCAAAGATGGCCTTGTCGGCGTTCAAGCGCATCCGCTGGATTTGCGGCGGCTTGGAGAAAGAAGGCGGTCTGGGCAATTTGGCAGAAAGTGCTGACGAGGTGGTCAAAGCCTATGTGATTGGGCGGGAGGCCGCGGGGTTCGCGATGCAGCTCAAGGGCGTTGATGCCGAGGTCTGTGGCACGATGCAAAGGGCCGTGGCGCGCGCCATTGAAGACGCGAAGGATGGCGATGTCGTCTTGCTGGCGCCTGCTGCTGCGAGCTTTGATCAGTATGACAGTTTCGAGAAGCGCGGCGATGATTTCGCGACTCTGGTGACAGCCGCGATCACGTAGGCAATAACTGGCCGCTTTAAGATTGTTTCGGGTGAATTTTAGTTTGATTTCATCGGCCTAATTCTTGTTTTGCATGAATCCAGTACATACCTTTTTAAGGCAACAAGGAAAGGATCCAACGATGCAAATCCAGGTGAATACCGACAACTTCATTCATGGTGATGAACGGGTGATTGAGGTGGCCAAAGCGGCCGTTCTGAACGACTTGGGACATATGGACGAGCGTTTGACCCGTATCGAAGTGCATTTGAAGGATCAGAACGCTGAGAAGCACGGGCCGGATCATATTCTGTGCACAATAGAAGCGCGCCCGCGCGGTATGGATCCAATGTCAGCCCATCATGGGGCGGCGGATATTCAAGCGGCTTTGAAGGGTTCCGCCAAGAAGTTGCGGACCCGTTTGTCTAGCGTGTTTGAGAAGGCGTCTGCGCACCGTTGAAGGCGTCAGGAACGTTCGGAGATGGCCTGGCCTGCGGCCCAACCTGAGCTCCAGGCCCATTGAAAATTGAAGCCACCGAGCCAGCCGGTGACGTCGACGGCCTCTCCGATTGCGAAGAGGCCGTTTCGGGTTTTCGCTTCCATGGTTTTTGAGGACAAATCGTTGGTGTCGATGCCGCCAAGCGTGACCTCGGCGGTGCGGTAGCCTTCGGTGCCGGATGGAGACAGTTGCCAACTTTTGAGATCATCACACAGCGCGCGCAGCCGTGTGTCGGATTGATCAGCGAGGTTGCCGGACAGATCCATGTGCTGACCTAAATGATCAACCAATCGGGTGGGCAACAAGGTGGCAAGTTCGGTTGTCAGGTTGCGGCGGCCATAGTCCTGCCGCCGGGTGCGCAGCTCTTCAAAGGGATCGTTGTCCGGAAAGAGGTCTATCGAGATTGGCTGGCCTTCATGCCAATAAGAGCTGATTTGCAGCATCGCGGGGCCGGAGAGGCCGCGGTGGGTGAACAGCATCGCCTCGTCAAACTGTGTGCCATTTGCGGTGGCGCGCACTGGATGCGCCACGCCTGAAATGTCTTTGAAACGGCCATCGGAAAACGTGAACGGCACGAGGCCCGCGCGGGTGTCGGTCACGCTGAGGCCAAACTGGCGGGCGATGTCATAGGCAAGACCGGTTGCGCCCATTTTGGGGATAGACTTGCCGCCCGTGGCAAGCACGAGATTGGTGCACGTCAAGATTTGGCGTTTGCCCGAGGCCTCGACGGTCACGCTGTAGACTGTTCCGTCGTGGCCGACGTTGATGACCGAGGTTTCTAGCCATAGCTCGGCGCCAGCTTTGGTCATCTCGGCGTGCAGCATGGAGATGATTTCTTTGGCCGACGTGTCGCAAAACAGCTGGCCAAGGGTTTTTTCGTGATACGCAATGCCGTGTGCGGCCACCAGTTCGATGAAATCCCACTGGGTGTAGCGGCTGAGCGCGGATTTGCAGAAATGCGGATTGCCGGACAGAAAATTCTCGGGACCCGCATAGATGTTGGTGAAATTGCATCGTCCGCCACCGGAGATGCGGATTTTCTCGCCAGCTGCTTTGGCGTGATCGAGTACCAGTGTGCGGCCACCGCATTGCGTGGCGCACATCATGCCAGCAGCGCCGGCGCCAAGGATGATTGTGTCCCAAGTCATGCCAGCGGGGTGCCTGATGCGACACAAAGCGTCAAGCGAAAGGGTATCGTTGTCTGCTTCTCTTTACTTTCCTTGAAAGGTTTTGAGTGTTAAAGTGCCCTCAGACCCGGCAAACGGGCAGCCCGTCGCATTAGCGTTTGGGCAATCAGAGGCAGAGATCGGCGGTTATCCGATGACAGAGATGGTGTATGGCGCGCTTCCGGCGCGCGAGCGTGAGCCCGTGTTGCCCAAGTGGTGGCAAACGCTGGACAAATGGACGATGACGTCCATTCTTTTGCTGTTCGTGATTGGCATTATGCTGGGCATGGCGGCGAGTCCTCCCTTGGCGGCGAAAAACGGGTTTGAGCCGTTTCACTATGTGAAAAAGCAGGCGATTTTTGGCGGCGCGGCGATGGTCGCGATGATGCTGACGTCGATGATGTCACCCAAATTGGTGCGCCGTTTGGCGGTGCTGGGATTTGGGGTGACGATGGTGGCGCTGTTGTTGCTGCCGGTGTTTGGCACCGATTTTGGCAAGGGCGCGACGCGCTGGTATTCGTTGGGGTTCGCCTCAATCCAGCCCTCGGAATTTCTGAAGCCCGGCTTTGTGGTGGTTTGTGCGTGGTTGATGGCGGCTAACGAAGAGATTAATGGTCCGCCCGGGCGCATGTGGTCGTTTTTGTTGATGGTCTCAATCGTTGTGGTTTTGGCGTTGCAGCCGGACTTTGGTCAGGCCTGTCTGATCCTGTTTGGCTGGAGCGTGATGTATTTTGTGTCTGGTGCACCAATGGTTCTGATTGGCGGCATCCTGTTGGCGCTCATTCCTGCGGCGCAGCTTGCCTATAATGGCTCTGAGCACTTCGCCCGGCGGATTGACGGGTTTCTAGATCGCTCGCTTGACCCAACAACCCAGATTGGCCATGCCACCAATGCGATCCGCGAGGGCGGCTTGTTTGGGGTTGGGGTCGGCGAAGGCACAGTGAAATGGTCGCTGCCGGATGCACACACGGATTTCATCATTTCGGTGGCGGCGGAGGAATATGGTCTGGTCCTCGTGATGGTGATCATTGCGCTTTATGCCACGATTGTTTTGCGCTCATACTTCCGGCTGATGCGCGAGCGTGATCCGTTTATCCGTCTGGCCGGTACAGGCTTGGTGAGCATCTTTGGCGTGCAGGCAATGGTAAATATGGGCGTCGCTGTGCGACTTTTGCCGTCCAAAGGCATGACTTTGCCGTTTGTGAGCTATGGCGGGTCTTCCCTTATTGCTGGGGGGATTGCAGTTGGCATGATTTTGGCGTTTACCCGCAGCCGGCCTCAGGGCGAGATCGGTGATATTCTGCGGGGACGCGTGAGATGAGTAAACAGCGCCTTCTGGTGATTGCAGCAGGTGGTACAGGCGGGCACATGTTTCCGGCGCAGGCATTGGCGGAGGTCATGTTGCGCAAAGGATGGCGGGTCAAACTGTCAACGGATGCGCGCGGCGCCCGCTATACTGGGGGATTTCCCCATACGGTTGAGATCGAAGAAATGAGCAGCGCGACCTTTGCGCGGGGTGGCGTACTTGCCAAGCTGGCGGTGCCGTTTCGCATTTTGGGCGGTGTTTTGGGAGCAATGCGCAAGATGCGCAAAGATCGCCCTGACGTGGTGGTCGGTTTTGGCGGCTATCCAACCATCCCTGCCATGGGTGCGGCCTGGCTTATGAAGCTGCCGCGCATGATCCACGAGCAGAACGGCATTTTGGGGCGGGTCAATGAAGTTTTCGCCAAACGCGTAAGCGTGGTGGCGTGCGGCACGTGGCCGACGACATTGCCGGACGGCGTTCAAGGGCTGCATGTGGGCAATCCGGTGCGCAAGTCAGTGATGGACCGCGCAGGGGCGGGTTATATTTCCCCCGGTGATTATCCGATGTCGGTGCTAGTTATTGGCGGCAGCCAAGGTGCGCGTATTCTGAGTGACGTGGTGCCAACCGCGATCGCAGGATTGCCTAAGCCGATTTTGCAAAACCTTAGGGTTAGTCATCAGGCGCGGGATGAAGATTTTGATCGTGTGACCGCTTTTTACGCTGAGCACGGAATTTCCGCTGATGTGCAGCCATTCTTCACCGATGTGCCCGCACGCATGAGCGAGGCGCAGTTGGTTGTGTCGCGTTCCGGCGCCTCAAGCGTCGCGGATATCAGCGTCATCGGACGGCCTTCTATTCTGATCCCATTTGCAGCGGCTGCGGGTGATCACCAGACAGCCAATGCCAAGGGCCTTTCGGAGGCCGGCGGGGCGATTGTTATCCCCGAGAGCCTTTTGACGGCTGAAAGCATGACAGAACAAATGGCGCTTATTCTTGGCAGCCCTCAAGGAGCGAGCCAGATGGCGACGGCAGCTCTGAGTGCGGGCAAGCCGGATGCGACCGAGGCGCTGGTGGCGCAGGTCGAAGCGCTTGCGAACAAGGAATAAGATTATGAATGCGGCGACGAAACTTCCCGGAGACGTTGGCTCCATCCATTTTGTGGGCATCGGCGGCATCGGCATGAGCGGTATTGCCGAAGTGCTGATCAACCACGGCTATCAGGTGCAGGGGTCGGATCTGAAAACAACCAAGATCACCGAGCGTCTCGTTGGATTGGGTGCGACCGTATTTGAAGGGCAGCGCGCGGAAAACCTCGAGAATGCCGAAGTCGTGGTAATTTCGTCTGCTATCAAACCGGGCAATCCTGAACTTGATGAGGCCCGAGCGCGTGGCCTTCCGGTGGTGCGTCGCGCCGAGATGCTGGCAGAGTTGATGCGGTTGAAATCCAACATCGCAGTGGCCGGAACGCACGGCAAGACAACCACGACTACGATGGTCGCGGCGTTGCTGGATCATGGCCATTTTGACCCCACAGTGATTAACGGCGGCATTATTCACGCCTATGGGTCCAACGCCCGTGTTGGGGAAGGCGAATGGATGGTGGTTGAGGCGGATGAGAGCGATGGAACATTCAACCGCTTGCCCGCAACCATCGCGATTGTGACCAACATCGACCCGGAACACATGGAGCATTGGGGCACTGAAGAGGCGCTTCATCAGGGCTTTTATGATTTTGTGTCCAACATTCCGTTCTACGGGTTGGCGGTCTGTTGCACCGACGATCCTGATGTGCAGACGCTGGTTGGTAAAATCACCGACAGGCGCGTGGTGACCTTTGGATTCAATGCCCAGGCTGATGTGCGGGCAATGAACCTGACGTATAAAGCGGGTGTCGCGCATTTTGACATTCAGTTGCAGGCCGAGGGCCAGGTGATCGAAGGATGTAGCTTGCCAATGCCGGGCGATCACAACGTGTCCAATGCGCTCTCTGCTGTGGCGATTGCCCGCCATCTGGGCATGAAGCTGGATGAAATCCGTGACGCGCTGGCCGCTTTTGGTGGCGTGAATCGTCGGTTTACCAGAGTTGGTGAGGTGCTTGGTGGCGTGACCGTGATTGACGACTATGGTCACCACCCTGTGGAGATCGCCGCTGTACTAAAAGCGGCACGCCAGTCATTGGGGGAGGCTGGAGGCCGCGTGATTGCGGTGCACCAACCGCACCGTTTTACCCGCCTGCAATCCTTGTTTGAAGATTTCTGCACCTGCTTCAACGAAGCGGATGTGGTCGGCATCACAGATGTCTTCGCCGCTGGTGAGGCGCCGATTGAAGGCGCGGACCGGGATGATTTGATTGCGGGTCTGGTGTCGCATGGTCATCGGCACACGGTCGCAATCAGCAACGAGGAAGAGCTTGCCGCAATGGTCAAAGACGTCGCGCAGCCGGGCGACATTGTTGTCTGCCTTGGCGCGGGCTCAATCAGCGGCTGGGCCAATGCGTTGCCTGAACGGCTTGCCTAAGGGCGGCGCGTCAAAAAATCGCTGGAAATTTCCTGTCGTCTGGCTTCTTTTAGGGAAAAGACCAGAGGGCAGACGTGTCAGAACATCTTAAACGAAGTGTGGGTTTGGGCCTGCTGACCGCTTATGGCGTCGGTGTCATGGTGGGGGCGGGCATTTACGTGCTTGTCGGCGCTGTCGCGGGAGAAGCCGGAATTTACGCGCCGTTGGCGTTTCTGCTGGCCGGATTGGTGGCTGCGCCCACGGCCCTGAGCTATGGCGAGTTGTCCGCCCGCATTCCCGAAGCTGCGGGAGAGGCCGCATTTGTTGAGAAAGCCTTTGGGTCACAAGCATTGGCGGTGCTTGTGGGGTTGGCGATTGTGGCAACAGGGGTGGTGTCGGCAGCTGCCGTTCTGCGGGGCGGGGCCGGCTATCTTTTGACGCTGGTATCGCTGCCACAGGTGGTGGCAATAGTTGGTCTGGCGATCGTTTTGATAGGTGTCGCACTTTACGGCGTTATGGAAAGTCTGGCGCTGGCGGCAGTGTTCACAGTGATTGAACTGGCGGGATTGGCGCTGGTTGTCTGGGCCGGAAGTCAGGCCTCTGTGACCACGGACTGGGCGATGGCCGAGAGCACGCCCTTTGTGGATTTGCCGTGGGGCGCGATTGGCGCCGCGGCGGTTCTGGCGTTCTTTGCCTTTATCGGCTTTGAAGACATTGTGAACATGGCGGAGGAAACCCAACGCCCTGAGCGCAATGTGCCTTGGGCGATCATTCTGTCTCTGGGTATCACGACGGTCGTGTATGCCTTGGTGACATGGGTAACCGTACGGGTTGTGCCGATTGCCGATCTGGCCGAAAGCGAGCGGCCATTGGTGCTGGTTTTGCAATCGCGAGGCGGTGCGAACAGTGGGACGGTTTTGGCGGCAATTGCGGTGTTTGCAGCGCTCAACGGTGTGCTGGCACAGATCGTCATGGCCAGTCGTGTGTTGTTTGGCCTTGGTCGCAGGACACAGCTTTTGGCGATGTTTTATCATGTACACCCGCAACGTGGCACACCGTATGTTGCGACCTTGCTGGTCGGCGGCCTTGTCATCCTGGCGGCAATGAGCGCAAATGTCTCAGCACTTGCGGAGATCACGTCGATCATTTTGCTGACAGCATTTGTGGTGATGAACGCCGCCCTGATCTTACTTAAACTGCGCAGCCCGGAGGCGCCTTTTCGGGTGCATATGGCGGTGCCAGTCACGGGAATGGCGCTCGCCTTAGGCGCTTTGGGGCTTTATTTGGGGGTATTCGGATGAGCTTATCACTGGTTTTGGCATGTTTCTGGGTGCTGGCGGCCACGGGCGTCGCGATGCTGCCGATGCGACGGCAGTATGTGCCTGGCGTTGCGCTGCTTTTGGCAGCGCCGGTTTTGATAGGCGTGATCTGGTATGAGCACGGCATGTGGATCGGGGGTGCGGCCTTGTTCGGCTTTGTCTCGATGTTTCGCAGGCCATTGATGTTCTTTGGCCGCAAAGCCCTGGGTTTGCCAACGGAAGACATCCCGAAATGACGCTGTCGTTGGCATTGGCCTGTGTCTGGCTCGTGGTGGCCAATTTTCGCGCGATGTTTCCGAGCAAGGACCATCTGTGGCGCTTTGCATATGTCATGATCGCGATTGCAGTGCCCATTCTGATTGGTGTTTATGTGCAAAACGGGCCATGGATTGCATTGATCCTGTTGATAATGGGCGGTTGGGTTATGCGTTGGCCGGTTTACTATCTTTGGCTCTGGATCAAGAAAAGGGTGACCTGATGCTGGATCTGGCTTTGGCGCTGAGTGCGCTGATCTGGTTTTGCGTGTTTCTGTTTCCGGTGTACGGCTTTGTGGCGGGCCGGCGGGACAGGCAAGAACATCTCAAGCGCGCACAGGGGATATTGTTGAGCCTTGTTGGCTTGTTGGTGCTGTTTGATCTGACGTTGGGCGTCATGGTGACTGAGACCGAGATGGTAGAGCTGGAACGGTTGCGCAGCTATCGCTGGTGGATGCTAGGCGCGGTTGCGGTGTCATTGGCCTGCGCGTGGACCTTGTTCAAGGTGGCCCACAAAGCGCGCGCGACCTAAGCAGTCGGTGGCTTGCCCAAGGACGCATGCTTCGGTATCGCTGTGCCTGAGATTTGAAGGAATTTTGCCATGACAGCCATGCCTCAGACACGTGGAAAGCTAACTGAGAACCGTGCGTTGTCGGATTTGACGTGGCTGCGCGTGGGCGGGCCGGCGGATTATCTGTTTCAGCCAGTGGACATTGAGGATCTGGCGGCGTTCTTGAGGGCCTTGCCGGAAGATGTGGCTGTATTTCCGATGGGGGTGGGCAGCAACCTGATCGTGCGCGATGGCGGTTTGCGGGCCGTGGTGATCCGTCTGGGGCGCGGATTTAATGGCATCGACATAAAGGACAACCGCGTGCGGGCAGGCGCGGCAGCACTGGATGCGCATGTGGCGCGCAAGGCCGCGACGGCGGGCGTGGATTTGACTTTCCTGCGCACCATTCCCGGCGCAGTGGGCGGGGCCGTGCGGATGAACGCGGGATGTTACGGCGCCTATACCGCAGACGTGTTTGTTGAGGCGACGGCTGTGACGCGACAAGGTGAGGTCGTCACGCTGACGGCTGAGGATTTGATGTTTCAGTATCGCCAGACTGAATTGCCCGAAGGATGGGTTTTGGTTGAAGCGGTGTTTGAGGGACCAGATGGCGACGCGACCGAGCTTGAGGCGCGTATGGCCGATCAATTGGCGAAACGCGATGCGAGCCAACCAACAAAAGAACGCAGCGCCGGCAGCACATTTCGCAATCCGGCCGGGTTCAGCTCGACCGGTAAGGCCGATGATGTGCATGATTTGAAAGCATGGAAGGTCATCGATGACGCCGGAATGCGCGGTGCCAGAGTCGGCGGCGCGCAGATGAGCGAGATGCATTCCAACTTTATGATAAATGCAAAGGATGCAACTGCCGCCGATTTGGAAAATCTGGGGGAGGAAGTGCGAAAAAGGGTTTTCCAAAACAGTGGAATAGAGCTACAGTGGGAAATTATGCGCGTAGGCGAAAAGTCGACGTCATAATAGCCAAACTGACCCGGCGGCAGGCAAAAATACAGCTGGGCAGTGAACGCAGGTAACGGGCAAAACGCCCCAAACAACAAGAGCCAGACAAAAATCGGCTCGGGACATTGAGGCACATAGGGTTATGTCGAGCAGGACAAGCCCCAAAGTTGCGGTATTAATGGGCGGACCTTCGGCTGAACGCGAAGTGTCGTTGTCCACTGGGCGTGAATGCGCGGCCGCACTACGGGAAGCAGGCTATGAAGTGGTCGAGGTCGATGCAGGCCCCGATCTAGTAGTGCGCCTTGGCGAAGTTTCTCCGGATGTTGTGTTTAATGCCTTGCATGGCCGTTGGGGTGAAGACGGTTGCGTGCAAGGTCTGCTAGAATGGCAGAGAATTCCTTATTCGCATTCCGGTGTGCTGGCATCCGCTGTGGCGATGGACAAGCAGCGCTCCAAGGATGTGTTCAAGCAGGCCGGACTGCCGGTGGTCGAAAGCGTGATTGCGGCGAAGGCCGATGTGTCCGCGCGCCACGTGATGGCGCCGCCCTATGTGGTCAAGCCCAACAATGAAGGCAGTTCGGTTGGCATATATATTGTCAACGATGGCGCCAATACGCCGCCGCAGCTGGCGGACAGTATGCCCGATGAGGTCATGGTGGAAACCTATGCGCCGGGGCGGGAGTTGACGACAACCGTGATGGGAGACCGCGCGCTTGGCGTGACCGATATTATTACGGACGGTTGGTACGATTATGATGCGAAATACGCCGAAGGCGGGTCGCGGCACGAAATTCCGGCCAATGTTCCACAAGACATTTATGACGCCTGCATGGACTATGCGCTTCGGGCGCATGCGGTCCTTGGGTGTCGCGGTGTCTCGCGCACCGATTTCCGCTGGGACGAAGCCCGTGGGTTGGATGGCTTGATTATCCTTGAGACTAACACGCAGCCGGGCATGACCCCGACATCTTTGTCGCCTGAGCAAGCCGAACATGCGGGCATCACCTTTCCTGAGTTTTGCAGCTGGATTGTGGAGGACGCGTCATGCGACAGGTGACGGGCCGCGCCGATCCGGCGCCATCGCGCTGGAAATACCGTATGGAGCGGCTGTTTCTGACGCCATTGTTCCGACTGGCCTTGCGCACGGTGTTGCCGTTTGCGCTGGCGATGGGGGCGGTCTTTTGGTGGCTGTCTGACGAGGGGCGGCGTGAGCACCTAAATCTGGCAGTGGTCGAGTTTCGCCGCGAATTGGCGACGCGGCCTGAGTTTATGGTCAAGGCAATGGCGATTGACGGGGCTTCTGAAGGCACCGCTGAGGATATCCGCGAAATCCTTTCGCTGGATTTTCCTGTCTCCAGTTTTGATTTGGAGTTGCCGCAAATCCAAGAGCGCGCGGAAGAGTTGCCTGCGGTTGCTAAGGTCGCCGTGCGGGTCCGTCCGGGTGGGATTTTGCAGTTCAATGTTGTGGAGCGTACCCCGATTGCATTGTGGCGCACACATCACGGGCTGGCGCTGGTTGATATCGACGGGCATGTGACTGCTCCGATGGTCGCAATGTTGGATCACCCGACAAAGCCCTTGATTGCCGGTGACGGTGGCGACGGCCATGTCGCCGAAGCGATGCAGTTGTTCGCGGCGGCAAAACCTTTGGGCGCACGGGTGATTGGTTTGGTGCGTGTGGGCGAGCGGCGCTGGGATCTCGTGCTGGATCGACAGCAGCGCATCCTTTTGCCGGAGACGGGCGCAGTTCAGGCGTTGGAGCGGGTGATTGCCCTGAACGGAGCACACGACATGTTTGAGCGCGACTTGATGGTGGTGGACATGCGGCTTTCGGCGCGGCCGACGATCCGCCTGACGCAAAACGCAATAGAAGAATGGTGGCGCATCAGCCAGATCTCCGTGGAGAAAAATTGAGATGACAGAGCTTTATGAATCCCAACGTGCAATGCGCAACATGCGCAAAGCGGCGATGCAGCGCGGCGTGGTGGCGGTGTTGGATGTGGGCAGTTCAAAGATCGCCTGTCTGGTTTTGCGGTTTGACGGTACTGATCGCGCAGCGAGCGCCGATGGCATCGGCTCGATGGCCGGTCAAAGCGGGTTTCGGGTGATTGGGGCCGCGACCACGCGGTCTCGGGGCGTACGCTTTGGTGAAATCAGCGCGATGCAGGAAACGGAACGCGCCATTCGCACCGCTGTTCAAGCGGCGCAGAAGATGGCGAAGATCCGTGTCGATCACGTGATTGCCTGTTTTTCCGGCGCGGAGCCGCGGTCTTATGGTCTGGACGGCAGTGTCGAGGTTGAAGCGGACGTGGTGTCTGAGCAGGACGTGGCACGCGTATTGGCAGCGTGTGAGGTTCCGGAATACGGAGCGGGGCGCGACGTGCTGCACGCGCAGCCGGTGAATTTCGCGTTGGACCACCGTTCAGGGTTGGGCGATCCGCGCGGGCAGGTGGGGCAGAGACTCACCGCGGATATGCACATGTTGACGGTTGATGAGGCCGCCATCGACAATCTGGCCTACTGCGTGAAGCGCTGCGATCTTGAACTCGCGGGCATTGCCAGCTCGGCCTATGTGTCGGGCATGTCGGGGCTGGTCGAGGACGAGCAAGAACTTGGCGCGGCGTGTATCGACATGGGCGGTGGGGCGACAAGCCTGTCGATATTCATGAAGAAACATATGATCTATGCCGACACGGTGCGCATGGGCGGTGAGCATGTCACCAGCGACATTTCGATGGGGCTTCAGGTGCCCACGGCAACAGCGGAGCGCATCAAGACGTTTTACGGCGGGGTGCATGCCACGGGTATGGATGATCGCGAAATGATCGACCTTGAAGGCGACACGGGCGATTGGGAGCACGATCGCCGCTCGGTCAGCCGCGCGGAGTTGATTGGCATCATGCGCCCTCGTGTCGAGGAGATCCTCGAAGAAGTGCGCGCGCGGTTGGACATCGCGGGATTTGAACATTTGCCAAGCCAGCAGATCGTGCTGACTGGCGGCGGCAGCCAGATCCCCGGACTGGACGGATTGGCGTCCAAAATTCTCGGACAGCAAGTGCGACTTGGGCGTCCGATGCGGGTGCATGGTCTGCCGCAAGCCGCGACCGGACCCGCATTTGCGAGCGCGGTGGGCATGTGCCTGTTTGCGACCCACCCGCAGGACGAATGGTGGGATTTCGATCTGCCAGTCGAGCGCTATCCGGTGCGCTCTCTCAAGCGGGCAGTGAAATGGTTCAAGGACAATTGGTGAGAGTGCATTTTCGGGGGTGACGCCGACTCGCCTGTGGGTTAATCTGTGGATAACTGTGCAAAAGCACAGGTACGCGGGCCGAGCAGTGGCCTCCAAATGTGACTAGTTTCTTCTTCTGCGAGTAGTATTTTCCGCGGACTGTTTTTTGCGTCTTGTGTGCAGAGGTCCGCGATCCCCCAAATCTGCCAAAATTGGCGAAATACCGCGAATTTTGCGGTTTTTTGGCCCACATTTTGTGTTGAATTGCGCTTTTGGGGATGACGGTTCCCGAAAGCGTGGGTAATAATATTCGTTGAGAAGGCAGAATAATTTCCTGCGAATGCGGGGACAACAAACAGGCGGACAGTTTTATGGCTTTGAATCTGACGATGCCCGATGAGGGTGATCTGAAACCCCGCATCACCGTATTCGGTGTTGGCGGTGCTGGTGGCAACGCGGTCAACAACATGATCGAAAAAGAGCTTGAAGGCGTTGAGTTCGTTGTGGCGAACACCGATGCACAGGCTTTGCAGCAAAGCGACGCGGAAAAACGCGTTCAGCTTGGCGTAAAGGTTACCGAAGGTTTGGGTGCCGGCGCCCGCGCAACCGTTGGGGCGGCTGCTGCAGAAGAGAGCATCGAACAGATTGTCGATCACCTGGCGGGCGCACATATGTGCTTTATCACCGCGGGTATGGGCGGCGGCACCGGCACAGGCGCCGCGCCAATCATCGCGCAGGCAGCGCGTGAATTGGGCGTCCTGACCGTAGGTGTTGTCACCAAGCCATTCCAGTTCGAGGGCGCAAAACGTATGCGTCAAGCGGAAGAGGGCGTTGAGCAGCTTCAGAAGATGGTCGACACGCTGATCATCATTCCGAACCAGAACCTGTTCCGTCTTGCGAACGAAAAAACCACATTTACCGAAGCCTTCTCGATGGCAGACGATGTTCTGTACCAAGGTGTAAAAGGTGTGACGGACCTGATGGTACGTCCTGGCCTGATCAACCTCGACTTTGCAGACGTCCGCGCCGTGATGGACGAGATGGGTAAAGCGATGATGGGCACCGGTGAGGCCGACGGCGACAACCGCGCCATTCAGGCTGCCGAGAAGGCCATAGCCAACCCGCTGCTGGACGAGATTTCGCTGCGCGGCGCGAAGGGCGTTCTGATCAACATCACCGGCGGGCACGACCTGACCCTGTTCGAACTGGACGAGGCGGCCAACCGCATCCGTCAGGAAGTGGACGAAGACGCAAACATCATCGTTGGCTCGACTATGGATCCGGCTCTCGAAGGCGGCATGCGTGTGTCGGTTGTGGCCACAGGCATCGACGCACTGGAAAGCACCAGCCCGATGCCATTGCCACGTCGCTCGATGGCGCAGCCCTTGCCAGGTGCCGAAGTTGCGGCCCCCGAGGGTGTCAGCGTTGAAGCACCGACCATGACGGCGGCTCCGGCGCAGGTTAGCGTTGAAGTGGCAGCGGCGCCAGCTGCGCCAACAGTTGCGGGTGAGCCGGGTCTGTTTGACACGATTGATCCACAGTCCGCTGCGGCCGAAGATCAGATGGAACACATTTTTGAGGATGCGGCGGCCCCTACAGCCCCGGCAGCCCCCGTATTTGATGCGCCTGCAGCAATTGCGGATGAGCTTCCGGCGCCAGCCTATCGGCCAGCTCCAGCTGAGCAGGCTGTTGTGCAGGCCGAGGAAACCGACGAATTCGTGGCTCCTCAGCGTCCGGCACCGGGCACGCCAACACCACAACTGATGGCGCGTTTGCAAGCTGCAGTGGAAAAAGCACCGGCTGCTCCGGCCCGTCCTGTGGTTCCAGAAGCAAGCGCAGAACCAGCGCAAGAAGAGCGGTCTCGCTTTGGCATCAACAACCTGTTCCACCGCATGTCAGGTGGACAACAGGTGGAAGGCCAGCCCACACGTCAGGCGCAACAACCGCGGGTTCAGCCTTCGGTGCAACCTGTCGCTCAGGCGGCGGAGCCTGCTGCTCAGGCGGACCCGGAGCAAGAGCGGATCGAAATCCCCGCTTTCCTGCGCCGTCAAGCAAACTAATCGAGAAAAAAACGTTAGACGACCGCCCCCAATCGGGGGCGGTTTTTCTATTTTAAGCAATGACTTAAGTGTGTCTGCGCGACGTTTCGCCTATTTGTTTCAGGCATGTTTCAGACCGTTACAAAGATTGAATTGTGATGACGGCGGGAACCACATAGTTCAAGGTTGCGGCCAATGGGGTGTGCCGCGTCACTCGGGGACTACTGTGCAAACCACGCTGAAAACAAACGTTACATTTACTGGAACCGGACTGCATTCCGGCAAGACCGTGCGCATGACCGTGCAACCGGCCTCTGCGGACTACGGCATTTGGTTCCGGCGCAGTGACGTGATTGGCAAAGACGCGATGGTTCCGGCCCGTTGGGACGTAGTAGAGCAAACGGCTTTGTGCACCCGTATCGTAAATGATGCTGGCGTGACAGTAGGAACGATTGAGCACCTTATGGCGGCATTGGCCGGCTGTGGCATTCACAACGCTCTCATTGAAATCGACGCAGCCGAAGTGCCGATCATGGATGGTAGCGCGGCGGATTTTGTACGGGGATTTTTGCGCGCCGGACTGGTTCAGCAAGACGCAGCGGTGCGCGCCATTCGCATTCTGAAACCTGTGTCTGTTGAGCGTGGTGATGCGCGTGCAGAACTGCTGCCGGATCAGGACATGCGCATGGAATTCCATATCGATTTTGAAGACGCAGCCATCGGGCAGCAGACCAAAGGTATGACATTGGCCAATGGCAGTTTTGTGCGTGAGCTGAGTGACAGCCGGACGTTCTGTCGGCAGGCGGATGTCGAAACAATGCAGGCCAATGGCCTCGCGCTTGGCGGCAATCCCGAAGAAAACGCTGTGGTGTTTGACGGCGAGAAAATTTTGAGCCCCGGTGGCTTGCGCCACTTGGACGAACCCGTGCGCCACAAAATGTTGGATGCGGTGGGTGACCTCTATCTGGCTGGTGCGCCGATTCTGGGGCGGTATCGCGGGATCCGCGCTGGCCATTCGCTCACCAACGAGCTTTTGCGCACACTTTTTGCCGATCCTGAGGCCTGGTGTTTTGCGGATTGCACGGATGATCTTGCGTCCCGATTGCCCGGTGCTGGTGTACATATCGGTGAAATTCCGGCTGTTGCCTGATCCAACGCCCTCAAAAAGTGCCAAATCCATTTTGCACCGCAATTTTCTGTGCTAACAGCTTGTCTAAGGACGGCGAACTGCCGTGAGGAAGATCAAGAGGTTGAGCACTATGGCAGGCATCAAGACACGGGGTCGCATTGTCGGGTCTATTCTTGCGGTTTTGGTGGCGGCATCTTGTGGCGACACGACGACGGATAAAGTCAAGCGCGGCGACTTCTCTCTTGATGGGTTTACCGCTGAGCAGATTTACGGTCGGGCCGAATGGGAGCTGGGGCGTGGGCGCGGCGAAGACGCGGCGTTTTATTTTTCCGAGGTGGAACGCCAGTATCCGTACTCTGAGCTGACCGAGCGCGCGATTATCATGCAAGCCTTCAGCTATCATCAGGAACAACTTTATCCCGAAAGCCGTGCGGCTGCACAACGATACATCGATTTCTATCCTGCTGCTGAGGACGCGGCTTACGCGCAGTATTTGCTGGCGCTTAGCTACTACGACCAGATCGACGAAGTGGGCCGCGACCAGGGACTGACGTTCCAAGCGTTGCAGGAGTTGCGTAAGGTGATCGAGATCTACCCAGACACCGAATATGCGCGCTCTTCGATCCTCAAGTTTGATTTGGCGTTTGATCATTTGGCGTCCAAGGAAATGGAAATCGGGCGTTACTATTTGCGTCGGGACCACTACGGCGCCGCGATCACCCGGTTCCGTGTTGTTGTCGAAGACTTTCAGACCACCACACACACCGCCGAAGCACTGCACCGCTTGGTCGAAGCTTATCTGTCGCTTGGTTTGAATGCCGAAGCGCAGACTGCGGGCGCGATTTTGGGTCACAACTTCCAAGGCACGCAATGGTATGAGGACAGCTACAAGCTTCTGCTCGGTCGTGGATTGGAACTTGAAGCCGCGAGTGATGGCTGGCTGAAACGGGTCTATCGCCAGACGTTGCAAGGTAAGTGGCTGTAAAGGGCGGCGGGGCTGTGCTCTGCCGGATGACGGACAATGCTGCGCGCGCTTGATATTCGGGACATGCTGATCATCGATCGGTTGGAGCTTGCGTTCCAGCCGGGCCTGAATGTGCTGACCGGCGAGACCGGTGCCGGTAAATCCATTTTGCTCGACAGTTTGGGGTTTGTGCTTGGATGGCGCGGCCGCGCTGAATTGGTGCGGGCCGGGGCCGAGCAGGGCGAAGTTGTTGCGGAGTTTGATCTGCCCGAAGGACATCCTGCGCACGCTGTACTCGAGGACGCGGGGTTGCCGGGTGGCGATGAGTTGATCCTGCGGCGGGTGAACCGCTCTGATGGGCGCAAGACGGCGTGGGTGAATGACCGCAGATGTTCAGGCGAGGTTTTACGGCGGCTGTCTGAGACGCTGATTGAGTTACATGGTCAACATGATGACCGCGGTCTGCTGGACCCAAAGGGGCACCGTGCCCTGCTGGACAGCTACGCTGAAACGGACCCACTTCGCCAGAATGTTCGCCAAGCCTGGTCAGGCGTTGCTGCTGCCCGCAAGACGTTGGCGACTGCCGAAGCGGAGCTAAAGGCCGTGCAGGACGAGGAAGATTTTCTGCGGCACGCGGTTGGAGAGCTGGACCAATTGGATCCCGAACCGGGTGAAGAGGCGGAGCTTGATACCCGGCGGCGGATGATGCAAGGCGCAGAAAAGGTGCGCGAGGGCGTGGCGCGGGCGCATGAAATGTTGGGCTCGGGCGGCGCCGAAGGCACAATGAGCGACGCGCTGCGCTGGCTTGAAAGCGCATTGGCGGAGACAGGGGATCATCTGACAGCACCGATTGCGGCGCTGGAACGCGCGCTCAACGAGCTTGGAGAAGCCGAAGACGGCGTTGCGCGCACACTGGATGCTTTGGACTTCAATCCACATGAATTGGAGCAGGTCGAGGAGCGTTTGTTTGCGATCCGGGCTTTGGCGCGCAAGCATGATGTGGCGCCAGACGAATTGGGCAATTTCGCGCAGGACTTGCGAGGCCGCCTAGCAGCGTTAGATGCCGGTGCCGGCAACATTGCGGCGCTGCGCAGCGAACTGGAGCAGGCGCAAAAGGGCTATGATGCGGCAGCGGACAAGTTAAGTCAGGCCCGCAAAGGGGCGGCGGGCGCCTTAGACAGCGCCGTGATGTCCGAGCTGGCCCCGCTGAAAATGGAGCGGGCGGTGTTTGAAACCCGCATTGCCGATGCCGACGCAGGACCGGATGGAACCGATCAAGTGGAGTTTGTGGTCGCCACGAACCCCGGAGCACCGGCAGGGCCGTTGGGCAAAATCGCATCGGGTGGCGAACTGAGCCGCTTCCTGTTGGCCCTCAAGGTTTGCCTCAGTTCGGAAGATCAGGGCGTGACGATGATCTTTGACGAGATTGACCGTGGCGTAGGCGGGGCAACTGCGGATGCCGTGGGTCGCAGGCTTAAGGCGTTGGCGAGTGACGGACAGGTTTTGGTTGTGACGCATTCTCCGCAAGTGGCCGCTTTGGGCGCGCATCACTGGCGGGTGCAAAAGCACGTGGTGGATAACGCCACATTGAGCCAGGTGGTGCCGCTTGATGCTGCGGCCCGTGTTGATGAGGTCGCGCGCATGTTGTCGGGTGACACGATCACGGATGAGGCGCGCGCAGCGGCACGGGCCCTGTTGGACTAGTCCCAAAAAGTTGAGGCCTCACAAGGGGTTTCCTCTTTGCGCCAACGCGAATTTCGGATTACATCAGAAGAGAACTCCGAAAGCACCGAGGCACTATGGCGAAGTCCGTTGGATCCTTCCTTAGGGAGAGCGCCCGAGAGGCGGCAGAGACCTGCCGCGGCGGATGGCGTGTCCTGGTGGAAAAAGGACCTAGTCAGTTTCAATTTTGGCTGATTGCGTTGGGTATCGGGATCGGCGCTGGCTTTGCCGCGCTGGCTTTTCGCAAAGCCATTCGGTTTCTGCAGTCGACTCTTTACGGCACCAAAGACCTGAGCCACCTGCACAGTTTTGCAGACACGTTGCCCTGGTTTTGGTTGCTGGTCATCCCGACGGTGGGCGGCTTGGCAGTTGGCTTGATCCTGCACCATTTCACGCCGGATGGGCGGGTGCGGTCGGTGGCAGATGTCATTCAGGGCGCGGCGCTTTATGAAGGGCGGGTGGAGCGTAAAGCGGGCATCGCCTCGGCTCTGGCTTCGCTGATCACGCTAAGCTCTGGAGGCTCCACTGGACGCGAAGGGCCGGTGGTTCACATGGCCGGCGTGATCGCCAGCTGGGTGAGCGACCGGATCAAGGCGAACGGCATCACAGGGCGCGATCTGCTGGGCTGCGCGGTGGCTGCGGCTGTCTCAGCTTCCTTCAATGCGCCTATTGCGGGGGCATTGTTTGCGTTGGAAGTGGTGTTGCGCCACTTCGCGGTACACGCATTTGCACCGATAGTGATCGCCTCCGTGGCGGGAACTGTGATCAACCGGCTGGAATTTGGCGATGTGACCGAGTTTTCCTTGCCGACGGCAACGGCCCTTCAGTTCTATCAGGAACTTCCAGCATTCTTGATGCTCGGCGGGCTGTGCGGGCTGGTGGCCGTGGCCTTGATGTGGACCATTTTTTGGTCCGAAGACATGGCCAGTCATCTGCAGCAGGATTTGAATATTCCGCGATGGTTGCGGCCAGCGATTTCCGGCGCCTTGCTGGGTGGCATTGCGATCTTTTTCCCGCACATCATTGGCGTTGGCTATGAGACAACCTCGGCGGCGCTGACCGGGCAGTTGGTGTTGCACGAGGCGGTTGTTTTTGCGGTGCTCAAAGTGATTGCCGTGTCGATCACCATGGCGGGACGTATGGGGGGAGGGGTATTTTCTCCCGCGCTGATGGTTGGGGCGCTGACCGGATTGGCGTTTGGCCTGATAGCAACCGCAATTTTTCCGAATGTGTCGGGCACTACAACGCTTTATGCCTTGGCCGGTCTGGGCGCAGTGGCCGCCGCGGTGCTGGGCGCGCCGATTTCCACCACATTGATTGTCTTTGAAATGACCGGGGACTGGCAAACCGGACTTGCGGTCATGGTGGCCGTGTCGGTTTCAACGGCGCTGAGTTCAAGACTGGTAGATCAGTCGTTCTTTCTGTCGCAACTTGAACGTCGCGGGGTTCATATCGCGGCTGGCCCTCAAGCCTATCTTTTGTCGATGTGCAGTGTGGCTGGGGTGATGCGCTCTAAAGATGACCCGAAAGCTGCACCGGAGGAGCGCTGTTGGGAAATGATGTCAGAGGGTAGCTATGTGGACGGCAGCGCGACGCTGGAAAGCGTGATGCCGATGTTTGAGGCAACGGGTACGGCCTTTGTGCCGGTGATCAGTCTAGGGCGCGAGGATGAGCCACCTGAGCTTTTGGGCGCCGTGTTTCATGTGGATGCGTTGCGGACGTTCAACAAAGCATTGGCGGCCACGGCGGCAGAGGAACATTCCTGACCCCCCAAAAGGCCGGGGGGCATTGATTTATTGCACAACGTAAGGTTCGACCACCGCTGCGTCCATCGTGTAGGTGATGTCGACATTGGCATTGCCATCAACCATCCAAAGAGATTTTTCCTGCGGCTCGCTTTTGATTTCGCCGGAAATCCAGATCGGTGCGTAAAGGCCAGATGTCTCAAACCCTTGAGGATACGAAACATGCACAATCTGATTTGCGGGGGGGGGTGGCGTATGGATGCAAGCGCCAACCGTGGGCACCAGCAGAAATTCGACCGCTTTGCCGTCTTTGATGTCCAAGGGCAGCAGATAACCGGGAATGCGGATGTTGCGCCCAACGATGTCGGCGTTCGGATCGGTGGCTTCGCGGGTCCGCAGTTCGATGATACGCAGGCGTTCAGCAAACAGAAAATCCACATCCAAGCCATCTGCCTTCAACTCTTTGCGCAGGCCGGCGGCATCCTCGGCTGCGGTGGCGTCGGTGCCGGTGTCCGCAAGTGTCTCAAGCTGCAAGAGATGCGCAAGGCGGTTCATCTGAGCGCTTGAGAGAGCGGCAAACGGGTTTTCGTAGGACGTAAAGGGCGGCGTCAGGTCGACCCAGCCAACGCTCTCAGGATCAGACGCCTGTGCAAATGTGGCAGAAAGCAACAAGGCGGCAGCGAGAGCGTGAATTTTCATGGTATTCCCTTGGTTCGTTAAGCGCGGTTCACCGGCCTAGAGTTTGGCCGCCAGCCCGTCAGAGAGAGTCATTCGATATACCCGCCATGCTGGCAGAAGACTGGCGAGCGCGGCAACACAAAAAACCGCGAGCAACAACGTCAACTCGGAGAAGCTTGGTAAGGCCAGCCCCATGCGGAAGCCGTAGTTGGCAGACAGGATTGGGTTGGCAAGCGCCGTGGACAACAGGAGCAGGGCAATCCCTATAAGAATGCCAACGACGGCCATCATGAGGGCTTCGGAGACGATAAGGCCAAAGATTTTGCCTGGTGTCGCACCGACGGACCGAAGGATCGCAAATTCTCGTCTGCGCGCTTCCAGCGTGGCTGACAGCATCACCACCATGCCGATGAGACTGGCGGCAGCCACAGCAACGGACATCAGGCGCAATGCGTTTTCTGCGGTGCCGGTGATGGACCAAAGCTGCAGGAGCGCGACGTTGGGCATAACCGCGCTGAGTGCTTCTGTGGCATCGGTTTGCAATGCGCGCTGAATGCCGAGTATTGCACGGCGTTCAGTCAGGCCTACGTAGATTGCGTTGATCTGGTTCGGCTCATAGCCGTGGTCCTCGTGGTTGTCGTCGTCATGCCCGCGCGCGTCCTGCGCTTGATCTTCGTCAGTGCCGCCCAAGGAGCTGGATGCGTCGTCGTTCTCTTGGGCCGCAAATGGGTCAGCAGCAGGTGTCTCATAGCTTGCGTGCAGCCCATCGAATCCTTCGGTGGAAATAAACACCATGCGGTCCACGGCGGTGCCGGTTGGCGCAAGGACACCGGTCACGGTGAAAGGTGCATCGTCATGCATGTCAAAGGACACGTTTCCGGCGCCGTGGGCGTTCACAAACACCGTGCCAATGCCGTAGCCGAACCGTGTCGCAACCTCGGCGCCCATAACCGCGCTGTCTGCTGCCTCAAAGTCGCCTCCTTGGGCAAATTCCAGCGACTGTCCGCCGCTGTGTCGGAAGTGTTCAAAATAGGCGCGGGAGGTGCCCATCACGGGATATCCGCGATGGTTGTCCCCCATCATTAGTGGCACTGCCCAGTCTACGGCAGGCAAGTTTTCGACCCGCTCAAAACTGTCCCAGCTCATGCCGGTGCCAGTGGAGCCGACGCCAAAGACGGTCGCCATCAGAATTTGCACGTCGTTGCCACGTGGCGCGACAATCAGATCGATACCGGACGCGGAATTGGCAAATGAGCCACGCGCACTGTCGCGCAAGCGCTCAACCCCAAGAATGAGCGCCACCGCAAGGGCAATTGACAGAACCGTCAAGCTGGCAACAAAGCGGCGGTTCCAGAGGCTGTACAGAGCGAGGTTCAACATGTGACGCCTTCCGGAAAGTTGATGTCGGACATGTTGATGACACGGTCAAAATGGTCCTCAAGTCCCGGATCGTGACTGACCACCAACAATGCCGCTCCTGTGCGGGCGGCCTCACCACTCAGCAGGCGCATAAAGGTCTGTTTGGCGTCTGGATCCAACGCGGATGTCGGTTCATCCGCCAGAATAAGCTCGGGCCCGCCGATCAACGCTCTGGCGGCTGCTACACGTTGTTGCTGGCCGTAGCTGAGAGCGCTGGCGGCAGTGCTGGCCATTGACGCTAACCCAAGAGCCGCCAAGAGTGCGTCTGCGTCCTCTCTGGGAGAGGCAACCAATTGGCCCCGCCGTCGTGCGGAGAACGTGCAAGGCAACGTAATGTTGTCGCGCGCGCTGAGCCAGGGGATCAGATTGAAGGCCTGAAAGACAATGCCGATGTGGTCCACGCGAAACGAGTCGCGTCGGCTTGGGGGCAGGGACGCGACATCGGTTCCAGCCACCTCAACAGCGCCAGTGGCCACATCAATCACGCCGGCCAGCGCCGCCAGAAGGGTGGATTTTCCACAGCCGCTAGGGCCGCGCAACAAAAGCCGCTCTCCGGCACCAAGTGTGAGTTCAGGAATGTTTAAGACCGGTTCCGCGGCATCTGGCCATTGGTAGGAGAGGCCGCGCAAAATCAGGGTCATTCAATTCTCTTTCTGTCCCGCTGTGCGGTGCTGTTTTGCCTAACTCGTTTTAGACACGCTCCACGGCGACCAGTTCATTGGTGTAAAAAGCTATGTGGTCCTTGATGCGCTCAACGTCCTGAAGCGGCGTCTCATAGCTCCATCCAGCGTTCTGGATGGTTTGGCTTTTGGTCACGATCGAAAAATAGGTCGCGTCACCTTTATGCGGGCAATGCGAGGTGTGATCGCTGTCATCCAGAAAGGCCATCGCGATGTCGGCGCGCGGGAAATAAATCACTGGGGCATACTCGCCTTCACTAAGTTCCAAGGCGTTGCTGCTTTCGCCAATGACGGCGCCACCGGCCCGCACGGTCCAGTTTCCCGGCGCTTTGCGAATGCTGATCAGAGTTCCCATGGTCGTTCCTTTGATGTGTCGCGCCACCATTTCGTTACAACATAACGGTTCGATGACAATCAAGTGTAATTGTAGACGCTATTACAATGGTTCTGTGGCACGTTCCAACCATTGCAAGGTGTCCTTTGTGACCTTGTCGCGCAAAACGTCGCGGCATGTCGCGTGATATTCGTCTATCCAGTCCACTTCGGCTCTGGTGAGCATATGTTGGACAATCAGCGTCCGGTCAATTGGGACAAAGGTCAAAGTCTGAAACTGTAGCATTGCCCGATGCGCGTCTGACCCGGCAAGAGGCGGGGCTTTCTCGACCACCACAAGGTTTTCGATGCGAATTCCGAAGGCACCCGGACGATAGTATCCCGGTTCGTTGGATAAGATCATGCCGGGTTCGAGAGGAATGTCTCCGGCGCGCGACAGACGTTGCGGCCCTTCATGCACGCAAAGGTAGGCGCCAACGCCATGGCCAAGGCCGTGATCAAAATCCTGACCTGCTTTCCACAAAGGCGCACGTCCCATGGCCTCGATGTGTGATCCGGCGAGTCCGGCAGGCCAGCGCAAAGCAGACACCGAGATCATGCCTTGCAGAACGCGGGTAAAGGCTTCGCGCGCGTCTTGTGCGATGTCGCTCACGGCAAGAGTGCGGGTGATGTCGGTGGTGCCATCCCGATACTGCCCACCACTGTCCAAAACGATGAGATTCCCGTTTTGTAGTTGTCGATTGGTGTCTTCGGTGACGCGGTAGTGCATGATCGCCCCGTTTGGGCCCGCGCCCGCGATGGTGTCAAAGCTGATCTCTAGAAGGGCGTTGGTTGCGCGGCGGCTTTCTTCGAGTTTTGTTACGAGGTCGATTTCCGTTAATGCCGTTTTGTCTTGTCCGTCAAACCAGCTCAGAAAAGTCACAACCGCTGCGCCATCTCTGAGATGAGCGTCCTGCATGCCTTTGATTTCAGTTATATTTTTTCGTGCCTTTGGCAATGCACAGGGCGCGACATCAAATACGGTTGCGATGTTGGCGTTGGTCAAACTTTGTTGCACCGCAAAGGGCACGCTGTCTTTGTCCAGGCGGACCGGGGCTGTGGCGTTGCTTAGGGCCGTGGTCAATGTGGTCCAAAAGCTATCCTGAGCATGAAGTGTCACGTCAGGCCCCAAATGGGAGGTCAAGTGCTGGACTTTGTCCGGTCCCATCCAGAGATCAACCTTCCCATCGGCGTGAAGTGCGGCAAAGCCCTGTGCAAGCGGGTTGCGGGCAATATCTGATCCGCGAATGTTCAATAACCAGCAGATTTCATCGGGAAGGGTGATCACGGCCGCGCTATGTCCTGCGTCGGCCAACGTATTGCCAAGTCGCGTGCGTTTGTCGGCGCTGCTTTCGCCGGCAAAGTCCAAAGGCTGCGCCACCACAGGATTTGAGGGCGCGTCCGGGCGTTGTTCCCAAATTTGATCGACCAGATTGGGGCAGGGCTCCAACGTAATTTTGGTGTCCTTTAGAGCGGCTTTCAGTGCACTGATCTGGCCTGCTGTGTAGAGACGGGCGTCGAACCCGACGCGGCCCTCGGAAAGGTGTTGCGCAATCCAAGGTCCTGGCAAAACCTCAGGCCAATTGACCGGCGTGAAACACTGCGCGACTTGCTCTTTGACTTGCGTTCGGTACCTGCCGTCAACAAAAACACCGGCAATGTCGGGCAGAACCACACAAAAGCCAGCAGAGCCGGTAAAGCCGGTGAGCCAAGCCAGACGTTCGTCGCAGGCCGCGACGTACTCGCCCTGATGCGCATCCGCGCGTGGGATCAGGAAGCCGTCGATCTTGGCATCGGCCATAGCTGATCGCAGCTTTTGCAAACGCGCCGGTCCTTGTTCAGGTCTGGCGGTGACCTTGAAGTCCTGAAACATGTAATGTCGCTCCTGTGGTCTGCCTGATGGGGTGTTTCTGACAACAGGCGTCGGTCCCATTTTTCGAGTGATGGTCGTCGCGCGTTTCGAGGCGCCCGTCACCGCTGGCAGAATAACGCCCTGTCCTTAGAAGTGACCACCCCTTTTGCGCGCCAAAGGCGCGCGGGGCCCAAGCGCGTGGCGTGTGGGAGCAATTGGCGTGTGAAAAACCGCGTTAGCCGCGCTTGGGGCCATCCATCACAATGCATGTGGTGGATCCGGTCGCATAAAGGCGCCCATCATCGCGTCCCCGGATTTCTCCGTTCGCCACACCTGTTGACCGACCGCTGTGTTGTACCGTTCCGACCGCGTGCACGGTGGTGCCCACGGGGATGGGGCGGATGATATTCACCTTATATTCCAGTGTGGTATAGATTTGTCCGGCCTTTAACGTGGTTTGCACCGCACAGGCCATACAGCTGTCCAGGATCGTGCCGTACCAGCCCCCATGAACGGTGCCGAGCGGGTTCATGGTGCGAAATTCCGGTGTGCCTTCGAAGGTAACAGTGCCTTCCTCGGCCACGATGGGCCGGAACCCAAGAGCTTGCCCAATGGGCGGGCCGGCAATGTGGCCGTCAATGATGTCACGCATAAATTCTAGACCTGACTTGGACAAAACACTGTCCAAAGTCGCAAGATCTTGTGGACCCTGCGCATAGTGGTGTTGTGACATGAAAAGACCTCCCGCGTTTATTGCAGGAGGCCGGAATTTATCAGGACCCGCAAGAGGCGTGAGAGCGCGTTACGCCACGTTTTCCAATCGCACTTGCGGTGTAACACCAAGCGCGTGGCAGACATCGCGCGTCAGCTCAGGGCGGTTTAGCGTATAAAAGTGCAAAGCATCGACACCTTCGTCGAGAAGGTCCGAGCAAAGCTCGGTGCAAACGGCTGTTGCGAGTAGGTCCTCACGGTTGTCGCGGGTTGCCTTTTCAAACGCGTCCTCAAGCCAAGTCGGCACAGTTGTACCGCAGCGGCGCGCAAAATTGCGCACGCCTTTCCAGTTCTCGATCGGCAATATACCGGGAACGATCGGGGCCGTGATACCGGCTTTGGCGCAGGCATCGCGGAACCGCAGAAACCCTTCGGCCTCAAAGAAGAACTGGGTGAGAGCTTCGTCGGCGCCCGCATCTATTTTGCGTTTCAGCCAGTCGATGTCAGCCTGCATGTCCGCCGCCTCGGGGTGTTTTTCGGGGTAGGCGCCGACGCGGATTGTGAAATCGCCAGACCCGGACAGGGCTTCAATCAACTCAACGGAGTTGGCAAATCCTTCGGGGTGGGGCTGAAATCCGTTGCTGCCTTTTGGCGGATCGCCTCGCAAAGCGACAATCTCGTTCACGCCAGCATCGGCAAAATCGCGGGCGATCTGCAATGTCTCGGCCTTGGACGCGTTCACGCATGTCAAATGCGCCGCGACGTTTAGGCCAGACGATTTGTGCAACGTCGCCACGGCGTCGCGCGTCAGATCACGGGTTGTGCCGCCCGCACCATAAGTGACTGAGACAAAACGTGGATCAAGTGGGGCCAACGCTTGCACGGTGTCCCAAAGCCGAAAGGACGCTTCCAGAGACTGCGGCGGAAAGAATTCAAATGAAACTTGAGGCGTGGTCATGGTTTTCGGTCCTTAACTTGCGGTTGTCCTCAAGTCTCATACATGGCAATTATAAGCAAATTCATAATCCTCAAGAAGGTCATGAGCTTGATATGAAGATGCACATTGAGTTCCGGCATTTACGCACAGTGCGCGCCATACATGAATGCGGCGGGTTGGCGCGGGCGGCTGAGCGGCTCAACATCACGCAGTCGGCTTTGTCTCATCAAGTCAAAGGGCTGGAAGAGCAAGCGGGCGTCGAGCTGTTTGTGCGCCGCTCAAAGCCGATGACCCTGTCGGCGGCGGGGCTGCGGCTTTTGCGGCTGGCCAATCAGGTGTTGCCCGAGGTGGAAAAACTGGAGGCGGAGTTTAACGGCCTGCGGGATGGTCACTCGGGGCGCCTGCATATCGCAATTGAATGCCATGCCTGCTTTGAGTGGTTGTTTCCGGTGTTGGAACAGTTCCGCAAGGATTGGCCGGATGTGGATGTGGATATTCGCCCCGGACTTGCCTTTGATGCAATGCCAGCTTTGCAAAAGGAAGAGGTCGATCTTGTCGTGAGTTCAGATCCGGAAAACCTCGCAGGAATCTCGTTTTCGCACTTGTTTGACTATGCCCCTGTGTTTGTGGCCGCAGCACAGCACCCATTGGCACAGAAAAAATGGATTGAAGCTGAGGACTTTCGGGGGGAAACGTTAATCACGTACCCTGTGGAACGGGCGCGATTGGATGTTTTTTCTCAACTTTTGTCGCCGGCGAAGGTGGAACCGGCAGCGGTGCGTCAGGCGGAACTGACTGCCGTGATCCTGCTGCTTGTGGCGTCTAATCGCGGGGTTTCGGTGTTGCCAGACTGGGTTGTGCGTGAAGTGAAGTATTCATCAGATTACGTGACAAGACCGCTGACAAAACAAGGCCTTACGCGGCAACTTTATGCTGCGACCCGCAACACTGATTTGGACAAACCCTACATGAAGGATTTGATTCGATTGGCCGGCGCCGAGGCCCGACGTTTACAGGACGCTTAACTCTTTTTTGACGCCTAAATGGTAAATCTCCCCCTGACGAAGGCTCTGTCGTTGCGGCAATAAGGGCCTGTTCTGTTCTAGCTAGGGGGCAAGGGCCGGACTGTAATTTGATCGGCTGCCACCGGTCCGCAGGTCCGCGCTTTGCATAAGGTTACATGCCAACGACGTTTAATGTTATTTCAATTGGTCAGCTGGCCGACATCGACACCATCGAAGGCAACACCACCGCCGAAAATGCCAATGCTCTGGTTGGGCTGACGTTTGGCGGCGAGGGGGACGCGCTGGTCAATGATTTTGTAGAGCTCAGCCCGGTTGGAAATCCCGGTTCGGCCTATAACATGAACAACTCGCCAAGCGAGCAGTTCAGCATTGATGGCGGACCGGCGCAAACTTTTGATGCGACATCGGTGTACAACGCCACCATTACCTACATCGATGGCACGACAGCGACCTTTACCGCTGTTGTGATGCAGGATGTGAATGGAAACACCTATATCGCGCCCGAATTCTCCAATAATGCTGACCAGGCCGCGTTAGAGGCCGGGGCCATTCGTTCCATCAGTTTCGACAGCTTGCTGGGCAATCGCTACAGCGGCACCACAGCCAACCGAGAAGAGTGGGACTTTGTCCCTTGCTTTACGGCGGGCACTGACATTGTCACGCAAAAAGGCATGCGCAAGGTCGAGGAACTGCAGCCCGGCGACCGCGTGCTGACAATGGATCACGGCTATCAGGATGTCCGGTGGGTTGGACAGCGCGCAGTGGTCGGCCGCGGGTCTTTGGCGCCCGTGCAGTTTGATGTCGGCGCGATTGGCAATGACGAGGTTCTGCGCGTGTCTCCTCAGCACCGTATGCTGGTGACAGGGTGGCGTGCGGAAGTGAATTTCGGTGAGCGCGAAGTGCTTGTGCCAGCCATTGCGATGGTCAACGGCGACACGGTTCGACAGATCGAAAGCCAGCGCGTCACCTATGTTCACGTGATGTTTGACAGCCATGAGATCATTTATGGCGCAGGAGTGCCTAGTGAAAGCTTTATGCCCGGTGAAATGGGGCTCACGGCGCTGGGTGAAACTGTGCGCGATGAGATCTACGCGATTTTCCCCGAACTGAAGGACGAAGGCGTGGCCGCCTACGGGTGTGATGCCCGCCCAAGCCTGCGGAAGGGTGAAGGGGCGCTTTTGAGCCACTAAGGCAAAACAACGAGTTGATCGGTCTGGTGGTTTGGGCCGCCTGGCATCACTCGTCCAACTTCACAAAACAAACGGCACCTCAAATTTTAAGGTGCCGTTTTCACATTCAAAGCGTGAATCTAGATCACTTTAACCAGCTGTTTGCCCTTGTTGCGCCCTTTGAGCAGACCGCGGAATGCTTCGGGAGCGTTTTCCAATCCTTCGGCAACGTCTTCGACAAAGGCGATTTTGCCTTGCGCCATCATTGGTCCAACGTCACGCAAGAAATCCGGATAGCTGTCGAAGTGGTTTGAGATGATGAAGCCGTTCACAGACAGGAAGTTCACCAGAATGGATCGCCACATGCGCGGCCCAGTCAGCGCCTCGGCGGAGGCATCGGCACCAAGTGCACCGGCGTTGTACCAGGCGATCATTCCGCAGAGCGGAATGCGCCCATGCGGGTTCATCATTGGCAAGACCGCATCCAAAACTTTACCGCCGACGTTCTCAAAGTAGATGTCGATGCCTTTGGGACACTCGGCCTTGAGGGCCGCGCGCAATTCGCTGGCTGTTTCAAAGGCATAGTGGTCGACACAGGCGTCAAACCCGTAAGTCTCGAGGGCCATTTTGCATTTCTCAGGGCCGCCTGCGATACCAACAACGCGCAAGCCACGCGCCTTGGCAACCTGACCTACCATTGACCCCACAGGTCCGGTTGCGGCGGCCACCACAAGCGTTTCACCTTCTTTGGGTTTGCCGTATTCGATCAGGCCGAACCAGCCGGTGAAGCCGGGCATGCCCAAAACGCCAAGCGCGGTTGTGATCGGAGCCAGCTTTGGGTCAAGTTTGCGCATTTCGGCACCTTTGCCCACACCATGTGTCGCCCAGCCAAGCATGCCAAACGCAAAGTCGCCGGGGGCAAACCCGGGATGATTGGAAGCGATGACCTCACCAACTGTGCCGCCTTCCATGGTGCCGCCAATTGGCACGGGGGCAGCGTAGGATTTGGCATCGTCCATTCGACCGCGCATATAAGGGTCTAGCGACATATAGTGGTTGCGCACCAGAACTTCGCCATCGCCGATTTCGGGGATGTCCAAAGTTTCTAGGGTGAAGTTTTCATCGGTTGGTTCGCCAACAGGGCGGCTTGCCAAGACGATCCGCTGCATTTGTTCAGACATGGGTCGCTCCGTTTTGTGATCTGGCAAAATCTTGCGACTGGCGGGGCTATGACGCAAGGGTGGGCATGAAATCACGTGCTTTGGTGACGCCGCGTTTCGATTGGTGCTTGCCAGCACCGAAATGGCCTTGGCAAAAAGGGAATGGGGGCGTATACGCGCGCTCTTAGCCACAAGGAGCCGTGCCATGCCGGGCAGCGCAAATCTTAACATCATGATGAAGGCCGCCCGCAAAGCGGGCCGTTCGCTGGTCAAAGACTTTCGCGAGGTGGAAAACCTGCAGGTGTCGATGAAAGGCGCAGGCGACTTTGTCAGCCGCGCCGATATCGCCGCTGAAGAGACCCTGAAAGAAGAGCTGTTGGGTGCGCGACCAACCTATGGCTGGCTTGGTGAAGAAGGCGGCGAGCTGCCGGGCAAAGACCCGACACGCCGTTGGATCGTTGATCCGCTGGATGGCACCACGAACTTTCTTCATGGTATGCCGCATTGGGCGATTTCGATTGCTCTTGAGCACAAGGGCCAGATCGTGGCCGGCGTTGTGTTTGATGCGGCCAAAGACGAAATGTTCTATGCCGAAAAAGGCGAGGGTGCCTGGCTGAACGACAGCCAACGCCTGCGTGTGTCGGGGCGCCACAAGATGATTGAATCGGTGTTTGCGACCGGCTTGCCGTTTGGCACCCGCCCGGGTCTGCCTGAAACGCTTCAGGACCTGGCACGCGTGCTGCCGGTGACCGCTGGTGTGCGCCGTTTTGGCTCTGCCGCGCTGGACTTGGCTTATGTGGCTGCAGGGCGCTACGAGGGATATTGGGAGCGCGGGTTGCATTCTTGGGATCTGGCAGCGGGCATGTTGATCGTGAAAGAGGCCGGTGGCCTTGTGGAACCAATCAATCCGGATGCTGATATTCTGGAAGATGGCGAAATTCTTTGTGCAAACGAGCCGGTGTTCACCCAGTTCGCGAAAGTCATTCGCAAAGGGTGAAGCGAGGCGCTGCATCGGCGCCTCGGCAAACCGTTTTTTCTAAATCAAACCTAAGCGTTGCGGTCTGACGGGTGATTCACACCGTCGACCCAGCCTATGTGTCCAAGGTCGCGTGGGTTCACACCTTCGAGGGCGCCCAGATTGACGCCATATTCATTGGGATTTGATCGCCGTTTATGGTGGGTGTAGATGCCGCAGGTTTTGCAAAAGTAATGCTGAGCCGTGTTGGTGTTGAACTGATACAGCGTCAGATTGTCCGCGCCTTTTAGGATCTTTAGGCCATCTAAAGGCGCGCTTACGGCGGCGGCCCCACGACGGCGGCAGAAAGAACAGTCACAGCGCCGCGCCGTCGCCAGTTCATCGCTCAAGGTCACTTCAAGCTCCACAGCACCGCAATGGCATGTCAATTTGTGGCTCATTTTCTCCTCCGGACTGTTGGGACCTTGGACTGGCTAAGACGGTATTTGGTTTCCGGATGGGGCGGGTGGCCCTCAGTGCGTTGCCAAAAGGTGGTGGCACCGCGGCGCAGCCAGAGCGGCAAGCACAGTATCGCCCCGACAATGAAGCCGCCCGCGTGCGCCCAATGCGCGACGCCTCCGCCTGTGGCATCGGAAGCAATCCCGTTCAGCAATTGCAGGCCGAACCAGAGACCGAGCATTACCCAAGCCGGCACAGTGAAAATGCGGATGAAGATGATGATGATCAGCAGAATGTCCACCCGCGCCTTTGGGAACAGCAGCAGATAGCCACCCATCACGCCGGCGATGGCGCCAGAGGCGCCCACCATGGGGATCGGGCTGGCAGGGTTGGCCGCGATCTGTGCCGCGGCGGCGCCAACTCCGGACAGGAGGTAGAACACGAGAAAGCCGATGTGGCCCATTTCATCTTCTAGGTTGTCGCCGAAAATCCATAGAAACAGCATATTGCCAGCCAGATGCAGCCATCCGCCGTGCAGAAACATCGAGGTGAAGACACCATGCAGGTCGTCGCCACGCATAACTTCTTGAGGGACCAAGGCCCAGTCATTGAAGAAGGCACTTATCAGTCGCGGATCACCCATAATCGGTTGATAGGACAGGAAAATGACGATGTTGAGCACCAAAAGTGCATAAACGACATAGGGCGTACGGCCTGACGGGTTGTGATCGCGAATTGGAAAAATAACGGGCGGTCCTTCTTCATGCAGATCAGGCAGTTAAGCCGATCTTAGGTAGCGCGAAGGTAGCGGGCAACTTTGAAATCAATCTTATCCACAGCCAACCGCCCCTTGAAAGCCGCCTGACTGGCAAAAGGCACCATAGTGACCAAAGAGATGTTCTTGAACCTTTCTACTATAAACACAACATGTAGATGCGCCTGCGGGCAATTGCACAAAATACGGGTGCGAAAAGTTATCCACAGGTGTTACACACAAAAATACAATTTGCCCACATCGGGAGGGCTTGTGTAACTTGGGGGAGCGTAAAGGGAAGCCACTAGATTTAGTGGCTCCCTCTATCGCTGGCTCCGGCAGACCTGCCGAACGCTCAGCTCGTCGTCGCACAACGAGCATACGCGCTTGGCAGGTCATCGGGCAAGCCAAATTGAAGCTGACTTTGAGCCGATGTTCAGGGTCGAAAAAAGCGAGGTAAGATCATGGATATTAGTACCCTTGCCGATGTCAGTAATGTTGTTGCTGCGGTGGTATCTGTTGCCACTTTTGCGATGCTGTTTCTGGCATAGGCACCTAAGCCGCCCTTCGGGGCGGCTTTTTTGTGTCCATGGACTTCAAACGGCGAAAGCCAACGTGAGAAAGGCACTCAAATTTGTGTAACGTTTTGGTGCTCAACATTCGTTGAATTTGGAAAAAGTGGCTTTAGGACCCCGCGCCGCCCAGAAGCGCCGCATTGCCGCCAGCAGCCGTGGTATCCACGCAGATGTGTCGCTCGGACAAGGCGCGTGTCACATCCGGCATTTCTGTGATGAGGGGGACCAGTGCGCCATCTCGAGCCGCCAGGGCCACATCGTAGTCGCGCGCGGTGTTTGCCTCCCCCCAAAAGATGACGCCGCTGATGTTGGTCAGCTCTGCCAGCGCTTTGGCGTCGACGCCCGTATCTGCCGTGACGGCGATGCCGCCGAGCCCTTCGATGATGTGCGCCTGGGTCTGTGCAGCTTCCTCGCCGGGGCCAAGGCAAAGCACAGGCGAGCGGGCTTCCGTCGTGTGGCGGTTGGACTCACCAGTTGGCCCGGGCAAGATGGTGCTGGTCTGCGCTTTGCTTCGAATGGCTGCTGTTATGCGGTTTTGCAAATCGGTCGCCGCCGCAGGGCTTGACCAGGCCGACGCAGGGAGAGTTGGGGCAAGGTCTGGAGCGGTGAAGCGGGTCAGATAGTGCGGGCCACCAGCCTTTGGTCCAGTGCCCGAAAGGCCTTCACCACCAAAAGGTTGACTTCCAACAATGGCGCCAATTTGGTTGCGGTTCACATATATATTGCCTGCGCTTATCCGCTCGGAAACGTATTGAACCCTGTCGTCAATCCGAGTTTGAAGGCCAAATGTCAGACCGTAACCCGTAGCATTGATTGCATCGATCACATCGTCCAGCTCCTGAGACTTGAACGTCGCGACGTGCAAAACAGGGCCGAAAATTTCTTCTTTCAGATCGGCGATACCGCCAACCTTTATCAAAGTCGGCGCGATGAAGGTGCCGTTTTGTGGGATGGGCAATTGGTGCAGCAGGCGACCGTCCGCTTTGGCCTGCGCGATGTGGGTCGCGATGCGACGCTGTGCGGTGGTGTCGATCACCGGTCCACTGTCCGTCGAAAGGTCCCAAGGGTCGCCCAAGCGCAGTTCTTTCATTGCGCCACGCAACATGTCCAGCAACGTCTCTGCGATGTCTTCCTGCACATAAAGGCAGCGCAGCGCGGAGCACCGCTGTCCCGCCGACTGAAAGGCGCTTTCTACGATAGCGGTGACCGCTTGTTCCGGCAGGGCGGTGGAGTCCACTATCATTGCGTTTAATCCGCCAGTTTCCGCGATCAAAGGCGCTCCTGGGGTAAGGTTCTGCGCCATCGCGCGACGGATGCGCTGTGCCGTGGCTGTGGAGCCTGTGAAGGCAACCCCATCGACGCGTGAGTCCGAGGTCAGCGCCGCGCCGACGGTGGCGCCATCACCGGGAAGCAACTGCAATGCGGATCTGGGTACGCCGGCCTCGTGCAGCAGAGTCACGGCCAAATGCGCAATGAGAGGTGTTTGGTCGGCGGGCTTCGCCAAAACCGCATTGCCAGTCGCCAGCGCCGCAGCGATCTGGCCTGTGAAGATTGCCAGCGGAAAGTTCCACGGGGAGATGCAAGTAAAGGTGCCAACCGGGGTCGATCCAGAACTGCGAGCCGCATAATAGCGCAGGAAATCGACAGCCTCACGCAGCTCGGCGACTGCATCCATCGGTGTCTTGCCAGCCTCTCTCGCAAGCAAGGCAAAGATCGCGCCATAGTGTGCTTCATAGAGATCGGCGGCGCGGTTAAGCACAATTGTGCGCTCGGATGCGTCGGCGTCCCACAGAGTTGAACCGGACAACGCCGTCTCGACATCCTCAAGGCTCGCCTGTGACACGGTCCCGGGTGAATCCTCTTCCGAAAACGGGTTCCCGACCGGGATTGGCGTGTTCGGATTGGCCGGCGCAGCCAAAAGCGGGGCCGCGTGATATTGCGTTTTACGGTGCGGTTCGCGGTCGGTCTGCAAGGTATTTAAGGTCGGAATATCGGTCAGGTCGAAACCCTTGGAGTTTGGGCGCTCCGGCAAAAACAGCTCGGGGCCACGGCTCAACTTTGGGGCTGGATCCTTTAAGGCTTCGAATGGATCGCGTGCAATGACGGCTTCTGGCACGTCTTCGTCCACGATCTGGTTCACAAAAGAACTGTTGGCGCCGTTTTCCAGCAAACGCCGCACCAAATACGCCAGCAAATCACGGTGTGCGCCAACCGGCGCATAGATTCGACAGCGCGTGGATTCTTCCGTCAACACGATGTCGTGCAACGCTTCGCCCATTCCATGCAGGCGTTGAAATTCAAAGGCGGACTTGTCGTCCGCCATATGCAGGATCGCTGCAACCGTATGGGCATTGTGGGTGGCAAATTGCGGATAGATGCGATCGGTCATGGTCAACAGCTTGCGGGCGTTCGCGATGTAGGAGACATCGGTTGCCGGCTTGGTTGTGAATACCGGAAAGCTCTCAAGGCCTTCCACCTGAGCGCGTTTGATTTCTGTGTCCCAATAAGCGCCCTTGACCAGGCGCACCATGATGCGACGGTCAAGCCGCGTGGCAAGTTCATAAAGATAATCCAGAGTGGCCCCAGCGCGTTTGCCGTATGCCTGTACAACAATTCCAAATCCTTCCCATCCGGCCAGCGCGGGCTCGGCCAGAACGTCTTCGATCACATCAATCGAGAGCGACAGCCGATCAGCCTCTTCGGCGTCGATATTGAGCCCCATGCCCGCCGATTTCGCCAAAAGGGCCAAAGAGCGCAGACGTGGCACGAGTTCGCTCATCACCCGGTCTTTTTGCGCGATCTCATACCGTGGATGCAGGGCGGAAAGCTTCACGGAAATGCCGGGGTTGTCACGAATGTCTGGTCGGGTACAAGCGGTGGCAATAGCCGAAATCGCACGAGAGTAGGCAAGGTGGTACTGCATCGCGTCGGCATCAGTCTTTGCCGCTTCGCCAAGCATATCGTAGGAATAGCTGTAGCCCTTTTTTTCCATACCTTCAGCGCGTTGCATGGCGGAATTGATGTTTTCTCCCAAAACAAATTGACGTCCCATTTCTTTCATCGCACGGGCGACGGCGGTGCGAATGACAGGTTCACCCAGACGCTTTACCGCACCGCGCAAAGTGCCGATCAGACCGCCGTCACCTTCGTCCATGACCCGACCTGTCAGCATCAAGGCCCAAGTGGAGGCGTTTACCAAAGATGAGGTCGATTGGCCCAGATGACGACCCCAGTCTGAGGGAGCAATCTTGTCTTCTATCAGAGCGTCGATGGTGTCAGCATCCGGAACTCGCAATAGGGCTTCGGCAAGGCACATCAGCGCGACACCTTCGTCCGTGGATAGGCCGTATTCGGCAAGGAAGACTTCCATCATACCCGGGTTGGTGGCCGCGCGGATCTTGCGCACAAGGTCGGCACCTTGCTCTGAGATGGTCTTGCGATCAGCGGGCGAAAGCGCGGCCGCCTGAAGCAATGTCTCGATGACCTGCTGCTCCGCGGCATAAGTTGTTGCGTCGATCAATTGGCGTGACTGAGACATTGTGCGCTCCCTATTTGTGAATAGTATATCGCGTCATGACCAGTCGATTTCCCTAAAATTGTGCGGTAAGACGGAATTATTGATAAGAAATGGAGGGAATGTCAGTGCAAAACGATCATCAAGGGTTGGACCGATTGGATCGCGCGATTCTAAGCGTGTTGGCGCGGGATGGGCGCATTTCGATTACCGATCTGGCGCAGGAGATCGGGTTGTCAAAGAGTCCAACGCAATCTCGCCTGCGGCGTTTGGAGGCGTCTGGTGTGATCAAAGGCTACCACGCTTTGCTTGACCCAATTCGACTGGGGATGGATCACGTCGCTTTTGTCGAAGTTAAGTTAACGGAAACACGGGAGCAGGCGCTTCAGGCCTTCAATGCAGCTGTTCGCGAGGTGCCTGAGATCGAACAGGCGCATATGATCGCCAGCCATTTTGACTATCTCCTGAAGGTACGCACCACATCGATGAGCGCGTATCGCACTGTATTGGGAGAGAAAATTTCGACTTTGCCCTATGTCGGGAGCACCTCGACATACGTCGCGATGCAGGCTGTTAAAGAAACGGGACTCGCAGAGATGTGACTTTGTTGGCCGCCGAATTCGTGGCAGCCTCGGGTCATGAAGCACCTTGTTTTCCTCATTTGTCTTGCATCGCCCGTCTGGGCAGAAACACAGCCGTGTCCCGCGTCGCCGGACCATACCGGCTCGGTGGCCGAGCTTTTGTTGCGGGTTCAAAAGGCCAAAGACGAGACAACTGCCAAGATTATTTCCAATGAATTATGGGAGTTTTACGCGGATGCGCCGGACGCTGTTGCGCAGGAAATCCTGGACCGCGGCATGCGCAAGCGGGCGGCTTGGGATTTGTTGGGTGCACGGGAAGATTTTGACGCGTTGGTGGATTACTGTCCGCTCTATGCGGAGGGCTACAATCAAAGGGCGTTTGTAAATTTTTTGCGCAGCGATTTTCAGGCAGCACTTCCTGACTTGGAGAGGGCAATTGTTTTGTCACCTCAACATGTTGCGGCTATGTCTGGTCGCGCGCTGACGTTGATTGGTCTGGGGCGACAAGAAGAAGCGCAAGACGCATTGGCTGAGGCGTTGGCGCTCAATCCCTGGCTGCCGGAGCGCAGTTTACTACAAACGCCCGAGCCTGATCAGGAACTCTGATTTCCAGACTTTACACCTTTGCGCGAAACGCTATGGTCTCGCGGCTGGTGGGCTTTGCCTGCCGGAGCCCGCGTGGTGGAATGGTAGACACAGGAGACTTAAAATCTCTAGGCCGAACAGGCCGTGCCGGTTCGAATCCGGCCGCGGGTACCACCCTGAATTAGACGTTTTCTTTGCGCATCGTGATCAGCCCGACCACAAACAGCAGGATAAATGCCGCAAAGGCGCTGATACCGATCATCAACAGGGAAGCCGTCAGCAGTGGTGGCAGAGCGTCGATCAGAGCCCAGATAAAGTTTAGGATGGTTTCCATAGCGCGAATTCCTTTTGGAATAGACGGGTTGTGGCGTGAGCCGTTCCTCTGAAGTTAACAACTATCCAAGCGGCTGTCACTGAGGCAGATCAAATATCAAACGGTCCAAAGGCACGGTGGAGGCACATGAATACGGGCCCGTAAAGGCCCGTATTATCATGGAAATTAGGCCTCACGTTTGCCTGCAAATTTTTCAGACCATTCTTCGCGTTCGTCATCCGTGATTTTTCGGAACGTCACATCAGGCACGGCAAACGCGTGACCAGGGGCCAGAATTTCAAGTGCGGTGGCCACATCGTCAGGCCAGTTGGTATGGTCTGACTGCATTGCGGCCATCAATGTGGCTGAAGCGTCAGGGATAAACGGCGCGGAAATAACGGCGTAAAAGCGGATCAGGTTCAGCGCCAAACGGATTTGCGCGGCTGCTTTGTCCGGGTCTTCTTTGAAGGTCGACCAAGGCGCGGCGTTTTGCAGGTATTCGTTGCCAGCAACCCAGATCGCACGAAGCTCTTGCGCAGATTTGCGCACTTCCATGTCTTGCATGTGCTGTTCATACGCACGCATACGGGCTGAAAGGTCTGCGATAAGCGCCTGTTCCGTCTCACCAAATTCCCCGCCGGCGGGCACCTCTTCGCCAAACTTGGAGCGGCAGAATTTTGTGACGCGGCTAACAAAATTGCCAAGCACGTCGGCGAGGTCTTTGTTGGCGGACTGCTGGAAATTTTCCCACGTGAACTCGCTGTCAGAGCTTTCCGGTGCATGGCTGAGCAGCCACCAGCGCCAGTAATCAGATGGCAACAATTCCAGCGCCTGATCCATAAACACGCCGCGCCCACGAGAGGTTGAGAACTGACCGCCGTCATAGTTCAAGTAGTTGAAAGACTTGATGTAATCGACAGCTTTCCAAGGTTCCTCGGAGCCCAAAATGGTCGCGGGAAATGACAGGGTGTGGAACGGCACGTTATCCTTGCCCATGAACTGGGTGTAGGTCACGTCGTCCGCGCCTTTGTCGGTGCGCCACCAGCGTTCCCAGTCGTCGCCTTTGCCGGCGTCGACCCATTCTTGGGCGCAGGCGATGTATTCGATGGGGGCGTCAAACCAGACGTAGAAGACTTTGCCTTCCATGCCGGGCCAGTCTTCGCCGCCTTTTTTTACCGCCACACCCCAGTCCAAATCCCGTGTGATTCCACGGTCTTGCAGGCCGTCTCCGTCGTTGAGCCATTTGTTGGCGATCGACGTTGTCAACACAGGCCAGTCTGTTTTGCTGTCGATCCATGTCTGCAGTTTTTCGCGCATTTGCGACTGGCAGAGGAAGAGGTGTTTGGTCTCGCGTTCCTCCAGATCGGTGGAGCCGGAGATGGTGGAATAGGGGTTGATCAGGTCGGTTGGATCAAGCTGTTTGGTGCAGTTGTCACACTGATCTCCGCGCGCGCTTTCAAAGCCGCAATTGGGGCAGGTTCCCTCGATGTAACGATCTGGCAAGAAGCGTCCGTCAGCGTTGGAATAGATCATCTTTTCAGAGACTTCGCGGATCAAGCCCATGTCGGCAAGGCGGCCTGCAAAGTGTTGTGTAAGCGCATGGTTTTGCGGGCTTGAGCTGCGGCCATAGTGGTCAAAACTCAGGCGGAAGCCTTCGGCGATTTTGGCCTGCACATCATGCATTTCGGCACAGTAGTCAGCGACATCTTTACCGGCTTTTGCAGCGGCCAATTCGGCGGGTGTCCCGTGTTCATCAGTGGCGCAAAGGAACAGAACTTCGTGGCCGCGCGCGCGCATGTAGCGGGCAAACAAATCCGCCGGAAGCTGGCTACCGACGAGGTTGCCGAGGTGTTTGATGCCGTTGATATACGGCAAGGCCGAGGTGATCAGATGACGCGCCATGATGTTGTTTCCAAACTATGTGTTGGCTCTCATCTAGCCCAATCTGCGGAGCGGTTCTAGGGGCAGAAATTGGTCTCGGTATCGCGTCCGTATCACGTCGGTTTCGCGTCGGTGTCGTTTTCGTCATCTGGGGGTGCGTCGTTTTGCGGCTCTTGGGTGCGTGTCGGCTTTTCCCGCTGGCGGCGGGTGATGCGCCCGATGGTGAAAGATGTGCGTGGCGCATAGACGTAGCGTGTGCGGTTTTCGACGGTCGGACGTGCCAGCATGCGCGACAGGCCAAAGATGATCAAAAGCGCATGCCCGACAGCGATCATGATGAAGAGCGCGCCGGGGCCAAATTGCTCAATCAGGCGGGAGGCAAAAAGGGGCGCGCCAATCGCGCCGACTGCAAAGAAGAACATCAGCGCCGCTGAAAGTTCGACGCGTTCCTCGGACGTGGCAAAGTCATTCGCGTGGGCAGCTGCGACCGAATAGATCGGAAAGGCGGTGAAGCCAAAGAAGCTGGCGTTGAGCATCACGGCGGTGGTGGAGCCTCCGCCGATCATCACGGTGGTGCCGCAGGAGATCACAGCGGCGGCCGAAAGCCAGATCAAGACCCAGCGACGGTCAAATTTGTCGGCCAACCAGCCGACTGGGTACTGTGCAATCGCGCCGCCAAGCACGAAGGCGGCCAGAAACCAGGCGATCTGGCTGGTGGCCAGCCCAACTTCGGAGCCATAAACCGGGCCAACCATACGAAAGCTGGCGGAGCTGAGGGCGGCAACGATTACGCCTGCCACCGCGAGTGGAGAGCGCGCCCATGCGAGTTTGGGGCGCAAGCGCGGGGCGTCGGGGGTTTTGGGTTGTTGCGACGTGGTCAGGGTGATGGGCAGGATCGCGGCACAGCAGATCAGCGCAAGAATGTTGTAGGAGACATATTCAGCAGGCGCGAGCACGCTGATCACCAGCTGGGCTGCAAGCGATGCCCCCATATCAACCACGCGATAGGTGCCCATGGCGCGGCCACGGGTTTCGTTGGTGACTTTGGATTGCAGCCATGCCTCTACCACGGTGAAACATCCCGCGACGCACAGTCCCGACGCGATGCGCATCACGGCCCAAGCCGTGGGATCAACAATGATGAAGTGGCCCAGAATGCCGATGGCCCCAGTGGCTGTGAACGTCGCGAAAGCGCGGGAGTGACCAACCGAGCCCATCAGGCGTGGTGCCCACCAGCAGCCAACAAAGAAGCCAAGGAAGTGGGCCGAGCCCAAAAGACCGATTTGCGCAGTGGAAAAGCCCAGCGTCAGGCCTGAGAGCGCATCCATTGGACCCAAGCCTCCAGAGCTGAGTTGCAACAAGATGACCGAGAGGAACAGGGCCGAGAAAGAGATGATCATGCGCATAAGGCCAGCATGACAGCATTTGTGGCATGCGCCAGAGGGGAAGCGACAAGGTGGCGTCGTTTTTGCCTCGCTTTTGAAAAGGCGACCTTATGCAGTCTCGTGCAGAGTTTCCGGTGTCAGCCGTGGCGCATCGGGCAATCCTGTGACCTGCCAGCTGGCAGGGGCGGCGGTGCGGGCGCGCAGGCGGGTGAGGCGCCATGCGTCACCGCTCTGGCTGTGGGCGGGGGCCATGTGCCAGCGGCTTTCGATGCCTTGCGCGCCACCTTCGGCGGGGGTCAGGATCAGGCCGAGCGGTTTTTGCCCGGTTTCCGCCGCGCCGGTTTCGGCGGCCAGATGCAGGCGGCGCACAGGCGTCAGGCCGGGCGGGCCGGGTAGGTCGGCCACCACCAAAGGCACGATGCCCGCGCGCAGGATTTCCTCCATGCACCACAAAAGTTCGTCGGGGCGGCGGGGGGCGATAAAGGTGACGCGTCCGGGATGAATAAAGCGCAGCATGCCGTCAGGATTGAGTGGTGCTGTGCCCCAATCGGGTGCGATCCAAAAAACCGGCCCTTGGGTGTGCCGCGCCAGCCAAAGCGCGAAGGTATGGCGCGCATTGCCGCAGGCCTCGTGCAGGCGCGTGAGGGTCAGCGACACCTCGGGCGCGGGGGCAAGCGCGGGGCGGGGGCGTTCGGAGCGGCGGGAGAGCAGGTGAGTCGACATGAGATACGCTAGCATGTTCCCTATTTGTTCTCAATATGCAGCATCGGGTTTCATGGCTTTACCGAGGCGCGGTTTTCCGCCACGTTTGATCGAAACTCGGGGAGATCAAAATGAGCACACATGGCTATGAGGGCGGGCGGTTGGATCTGCCGTTTGTCGGGATTTCGACCTTTGCCAAAAAGCCCTATGTGCAGGATTGGAGTTTGATCGAGGCAGATGTGGCCGTGTTGGGCGCGCCGTTTGATTTTGGTACGCAATGGCGTAGTGGGGCGCGGTTTGGGCCGCGTGGGGTGCGCGAGGCCAGCACGTTGTTCAGCTTTGGCCATGCGGGTGCCTATGATCACGAGGATGACGCGACCTATTTGCCGGGATCGGTGCGGATCGTGGATATGGGCGACGCCGACATCGTGCACACCGACACGGTGAAAAGCCACGCCAATATCGAGGCAGGCGTGCGCGCGGCTTTGACGGCAGGCGCGATGCCGGTGACGATTGGCGGCGATCATTCGATCAACATTCCGGCGATCAATGCCTTTGACGGGCAGGGGGATATTCACATCCTGCAGATCGACGCGCATCTGGATTTTGTCGACGAGCGCCACGGCGTGCGGTTTGGGCATGGCAACCCGATGCGGCGCGCGGCTGAGAAGGGCTATGTCACCGGATTGACGCAGGTGGGCATTCGCAATGTGAGTTCGACCGCCAAGGAGGGGTATGCCGATGCGCGCAGTATGGGCAGTGACATCCTAAGTGTGCGCCAAGCGCGCAAGCTGGGGCCGGAGGCGGTGATTGAGCGCATTCCCGAGGGCGCGCGGGTGTACGTCACGATTGATATCGACGCGTTTTGCCCGTCGATTGCGCCGGGCACCGGCACGCCGAGCCACGGCGGGTTCCTGTATTACGACGTGCTGGAGATGTTGCAGGCTTTGGCCAAACGCAACGATGTTGTCGGGATTGATCTGGTCGAAGTGGCGCCGGATTACGACCAGTCGGGATCGACCTCGATTTTGGCGGCACAGGTCTTGTTGAACTTTCTGGGGTTCATTTTTCATGCGCGGGGCTTTCGGTGAGGGCTTTGGCTTGCGCCTGTGGCCGCAGTGCGTAAAGTCGCGCGCGACAACAGGAGCGCATCAATGAAAACCATTCCTCTCGGGCAAAGCGGCATCATGGTGCCGGAATTCTGCCTTGGCAGCATGACTTTTGGCACCCAGACCAGTGAGGCCGACGCGCACACCCAGATCGATATGAGCATCGCGGCGGGAGTGAATTTCGTCGACGTGGCCGAGATGTATCCGGTAAACCCAATCAGCGCCGAAACCCAGGGGCGCTCGGAAGAGATCATCGGCAGCTGGATCGCCAAGAGCCGGCGCGAGGATCTGATCGTGGCGACCAAACATTCCGGTGCCGGGCTCAAGCATATTCGCGATGGCGCGCCGATCACGGCAGCCAGTGTGCCGGAGGTGATCGAAGGCTCTTTGCGGCGGCTGCAGACCGATGTGATTGACCTCTATCAGCTGCATTGGCCCAATCGGGGCAGCTATATGTTCCGCCAAAACTGGACCTACGATCCGTCGAGGCAAAACAAGGCTGATACGCTGGCCAATATGGCTGAGGTTTTGGAGGCGCTTCAACGTGAGGTCGAGAAAGGCACCATTCGCGCCTTTGGCCTGTCCAACGAAAGCGCTTGGGGCACGAGCCAATGGCTGCGCCTTGCGGATGAGGTGGGGGGACCACGGGTTGCGTCCATTCAGAACGAATATTCCCTGCTGTGCCGGATGTTTGACACCGATCTGGCCGAGATGAGCGTGAACGAGGATGTGACCTTGCTGGCGTTTTCGCCGCTGGCGACTGGATTGCTGACTGGTAAGTATCAGAACGGAGCAAAGCCGGATGGCTCGCGGATTTTGGCGGGCAATGGCGATCTGGGCGGACGCGTGTCGCCACGTGTGTTTGGCGCGGTGGATGCCTACTTGCATATCGCGCGGAAGCACGGGCTTGACCCGGTGCATATGGCGATGGCCTTTACCGTGCAGCGCCCGTTTGGCTGTAGCTCTATTTTCGGGGCCACGACGGTGGCGCAGTTGGAGCACATCCTTGCGGGGCGTGATCTGCGCCTGAGCGATGAGGTGCTTGGCGAAATCAACGATGCGCATCGCGCGCATCCGATGCCTTATTGAATTGGAACAGACGATATGACGGACGAGTTAAAACCCGGTGAGGTTCTGGCGATTGTTGCGGCAAGCGGGCCGCGGCGCTGGATGGGGGTGGGCGCAATGGGAGCGCTTGGGGCGATATTGATCTATTTCGCCTTCACCACTGCGCCGGCGTTTGGCTGGCAACTGTTTTTGATTGTGATCGGAGCAGGCGCGCTCGTGCTGGCGGATGCCACGCGGCGGGCAACTGAGAATGTGATCCAGCTGACGCCTGAAGGGCTGCAATTGTCCACCGGTGAGGTGATCGCGACGCTGGATCAGATCGAATTGGTGCGGCGCGGGATGTTTGACATGAAGCCGTCTAATGGCTTTGCCCTAAAGTTGAAAAAGCCCCGGACGCGCAGATGGCAGCCGGGACTGTGGTGGGCCATTGGTCGTCGGGTTGGCATAGGCGGCGTGACGCCGGGGTCGCATTCCAAGACAATGGCGCAGATGCTTGAGGCTTTGTTGGTGCAAAACGCGGCCAAATAAAACGAAACGGGGCGCGAAATTCGCGCCCCGATTGCTGTGTATCTTTTTGTTGAGCGCCTTAGGCGCCGTCCCAGACCAGTTGTGGCGCAAAGCGGGGACGGGTGAAGACAAACGTGTCCATTGGCACATCACCGGTTCCGATGTTCGCCGCCGGTTCATACGTTCCGAAGGTTTCCACCAGGATCAGACGCTCGCCAGAAACCAGAATAGGCAAGTTGTCCGCCAAGAGCAGCAGATCATCGTTGGTCAAGTGATTGGGCAGCATACCCGTCATGTAAGACCAATCCAGAAAGTACTCGTTTGAGGTTGCATTAAACGCGATCACCGACACACGAAGTTCGCCACCGTCTTCCAAAGTGGACATGGTGTTGTACAGCTCTTTGACGCTGCTCATGTAGTTCTCGTCAATCGCAGCGGTCTCGCGGGACAGGATGTCTGAGATGGTAAACGCCGCCTTTTCCGTTGTGGATTTGGCGCGGTACATATCAAAGAAGATCGCCATCGACATGAACGCCCAGAATAGGACAGGCATCATGATGACCGCCTCGATCGCAACAGTGCCCCGCGTGTCGTCGCGGAAGGCTTTGGTCGCGGAGTGGATTTTGCGCAACAGTGTCTGCATCACTTCGGCTCCTGAACAAATGCGCTGGTAACGACGAGTGCATAGTCGCCGGCAGCATCGGTTTCAAAATGTGAACCAAGTCCGGTTGTCGGGAACAGCGGCTCCAGTTTTGCGCAGGCGCGCAGCACCATCAGCTCGTTTTCGACACCAGGTGTGAACGTGGTCACCGGCTGGGTTTCTTCGGAGCTGTCGGTACAAACCGTATTTTGCGGAATGCCGGTCCAGTTGCGCGGGTCCAAGGTGACCATCTCAAGCTTCAGATTGTTTTCGCAATCCGGCAGGATCGTCGCCGTGTCACAGACGCGGGTCACGATCTCGTCGTGATCCGGTGTGTAGCCCGTGGTTAGACGGATATCGCGCACCACGATGTCCAACGCCCGTTCCAGCATCGAATAACGCAATGTCATTACACCCAGCTCAACCGCTGACAGCATTGTGACCAAAAGCAGGGGCACCATGATCGCGAATTCGGTCGTTACGTGACCTTCTTCACGTCCGCGGAAACGGCGGAATAGAGATGTCATGCGCGTGATCATTGTGTCAACCTCAGTTGGCGGATGGATGTGGCGATGGCCGCAAACGCATCGTTGATTTCCAAACCGTCCACATCGAAGTAGTGGCTGTCAGAGCTTGCACAGTCCTTGAGCACAACTTCGGCAGCTGTTGGTGCTTCGAAGCCAATTGCAAAAACAATAGACCCTGCATCTTTGGCCGCGTCGCAGATCTGTTTGGTACGGGTGTCTTTGCCACCGTAGTTTACGTCACCGATGGCGTCATAGTACCACTCGTCCCATGCATCCGAACTGCCAACCAGAGGTTTGTAGATGTACTCTGCGATGTAGCCTGCGGATGTGTAGGCCCAAAGATCAGGGTAGGTCACAACTTCGGCGTGGCCAGGTTCGTTGATAGTCACGGTCTGTTCGATCATGCGATAGTTGGTGCAGCGATAGCCTTTGCGACGGGACCATTTCCAAGACAGACATTCGTCTGTTTCGGTATACTCGGTATGGTCATAAGAGCCTTCACCATAGGCATGGTCGACATAAAGCTCTTCGGAGGGCCAATAGTACATAGGCTCTTGCGTGATGTCGTCGTCATCTTTGTCTTCGTCATCCAGGCCAAGGTAAATTGAGTAGAAATCTTCCTGCTCATTGTACCAAACCGGGCTGTCACCTTCGCGGTAGCCGTTTTCGATGTAGTGCTGGTACGTGTTTTGACCATCCGACATTACGACAATGACTTTGAGCGATTCATTGGTACCGTAGTCGTACGGACGATCCGCGAACACTTTTTGAACCATACCATTGTCGGTTTCTTCGTCCTGGTCGACCAGCAGTTCAACAACTGGGCGGAAGTCGGGATCAACCAGAGCCGCGCCCCACTTCATACCCACATCAATCGACGTGTTGCCTGCTGCGGACATGTTGTCGATGTAGGTTTTCAGAGCGTCGGTGTCGTTCTGCAAGATCGCAACTTCGCGGCTGCTGCCAGTGTTACAGTCGATATAGCCGTCGTCGACTTTGGTCTTTGGGTTGTTGTCGCGGTTGTCGTAAGTCGAGCTCGACCAGCTGAAGTGCATCGTACGATCGTAAGAAGAGGTCGGCGAGATTCCTGCTTCGTCGTAATCGTTGGAGCTAAAGTTCAGGCAGTTCGCGAATGCGTTTTCGCCACTTACGTTCATGTGGTCGAACACACCGTCAGGCAGGGACACCTGCGCCGCGTAGGGCACAATCGAGATCGAAAGCGTGTCGTCTTCGGTGTTGTCATCCATTGTCGTGACAAACTGCTTGGCTGCTGTCTTGAGGTTCGTCAGGCGGCTGTTGCTGCCCATTGAACCCGAAACATCGAGCACCATGGAGATTTCCACGTTGCCGATCCGCTCTTCGGCGGTGCTGGCCGCATACACGTCCAGTTGATCCACACCCACCATTTTCATGAACTGGGTCTGATGCGGCTGGGCTGCTGTTGCAGCAACTGTGCGATAGGTCAGGTTGTCAGAGGAGGGGTCCACGTCAGGCGCATAGCCGGACATGCCGGATTTCTCGAAGTAGTCTGCGACAACCTCAGTTGCGTCTCGGGTCTGTTCGAGGTCCGCTGCTGCAAGAACGGCGCGGTCCAGCGTATGCTGAAGGCGCGTGCGCTTCATTTCGGAGTGCATGACATCGACGCCGATACCACCGACCATCAAAATCAATAGGAATAGGAAAATGCCGAACCCAACGATCACACCATCTTCGTCACGGGCAAATGCCCGGGACATGTTCTGGACTCGTGCCAGAACAGGGGGGGATGCGTTCGGGGGCCGGGGGGCCTCGAACTGTTTCATCTTAACGTACCTCGCCTCGACGCTAGTTAAAAATCGCCCCACTAAAGGGCAGAATGCGTCCCCACCTTTATTGGGGTTGAATACGGCGGAATTGGGGCGCAATAAAGCGTAATGTATGACTGAATCGTAGATTTTTTCGTGTATTGTCAATGGCTTGGAGACAATGCTGTGCTTTTGAGCCATTCTGTTTCCAAAGCTCATACATCGACGGCATTCCTATCTTGGAATCAGAATATTAAGATCGCTCTCGTATCTGGGTACAAAATGGTCCTAGTGTGACTTTAGGTCAGGCTGCGGCGGTGAGTCGCAGGCTGTGAATGTGCGGGGAGTGAATTATGAGCGCAATCAAAGAGCCCAGTTTTCGTGAAAGTGTCGATCTGATGTTCAATCGCGCGGTGGCGCTGATGGACCTGCCGCCCGGACTTGAGGAGAAGATCCGGGTCTGCAATGCGACCTATACGGTGCGTTTTGGCGTGCGCCTGCGCGGCGAGATCAAAACCTTTACCGGATACCGGTCTGTGCATTCTGAGCATATGGAGCCCGTAAAGGGCGGCATTCGGTTTGCGACCTCGGTCAATCAGGACGAAGTCGAAGCGTTGGCGGCGTTGATGACCTACAAATGCGCCCTCGTAGAAGCGCCGTTTGGCGGCTCTAAGGGGGGGCTTTGCATTGATCCGCGTGAATATGACGAGCACGAGCTGGAGCGCGTGACGCGCCGGTTTGCCTATGAGTTGGCGAAACGCGATCTGATCCATCCGTCCCAAAACGTGCCGGCGCCCGATATGGGCACGGGCGAGCGTGAGATGGCGTGGATTGCGGACCAATATGCGCGGATGAACACCACGGATATCAACGCGCGGGCCTGTGTTACGGGCAAGCCTTTGAACGCTGGCGGCATCTCGGGGCGGGTCGAAGCCACGGGGCGCGGTGTGCAATATGCGCTGCGCGAGTTTTTCCGCGATCCGCGGGATTCCGAGAAAGCCGGTCTAAGTGGCGGGCTTGATGGCAAGCGGGTCATTGTGCAGGGGCTGGGCAACGTGGGCTATCACGCTGCGAAGTTCCTGAGTGATGAGGATGGCGCGATCATCGTTGGCATCATCGAGCGTGACGGGGCCTTGGTGAACCCGTCGGGGTTGGATGTAGATGCTGTGCAGCAATGGCTGGCAAAACACGGTGGCATCGCGGATTATCCGGATGCGACGCATCACGCCGAAGGCGGGGCCATTCTGGAGGAAGAGTGCGATATTCTGATCCCGGCTGCGCTTGAGGGCGTCATCAACATCTCCAACGCGGCGCGTGTCAAAGCGCCGTTGATCATTGAGGCCGCCAATGGGCCCGTGACCGCCGGGGCCGACGAGATCCTGCGCAAGAAAGGCACCGTGATCATCCCTGACATGTATGCCAACGCCGGTGGTGTGACCGTTTCTTACTTTGAGTGGGTCAAAAACCTCAGCCATATCCGCTTTGGCCGGATGCAGCGCCGTCAGGAAGAGGCGCGCCACCAGTTGGTCGTGGACGAGCTTGAAAAGATCAGCGAAGCCATGGGGCCGCAGTACAGCCTGACCGACCGTTTCAAGCAGAAATATCTGCGCGGCGCGGATGAATTGGAGCTTGTACGTTCTGGTCTCGACGACACGATGCGCATTGCCTATCAATCGATGCGGGACGTCTGGCATGACAGGGCGGATGTCGAGGATTTGCGCACGGCAGCCTATCTGGTGTCGATTGACAAGGTTGCGGCGAGCTACAGAGCGAAGGGGCTTTGAAACATGGCCAAGACAGATATTGCGATTGCTTGCCGGTGCGGTGAGTTCGGCGCAGTTCTGAAAGATGCGAGCCCGAAAACGGGCTCGCATGTGCAATGTTATTGCAAAGATTGTCAGGCGGGCGCGCATGCTCTCGGCGCCGCAGACACTTTGATGCCGCGCGGCGGCACGGACATTTTCCAGACCACGCAGGCAGGTATTGAAATCACTAAGGGGGCGGAGCATCTGGCTGCGTACCGACTGTCGCCACGCGGGTTGATCCGATGGTATGCCGCCTGTTGTGACACGCCGGTGTTCAACACGCTTGGCAGCACAAAGCTCTCCTTTGTCGGGCTGTTCGTAAACACAATGCAAGGCGACGCGGTGGACAAAGCCGTGGGCAAAGTGATCGCGGTGAATTCGGCCGAAGGCGCCGAACCCGGGCCGGCGATCAAGAACTATGGGTTCAACAAGGCCGGTTTCAACGTTCTGGCCCGCCACTTCGCGGCCGTTTTGCGTGGAGACGCCAAAAAGGGCCCGTTTTTTGACTCCGAAGGCGCGCCGGTGGTCACGCCGCGTGTCCTGAGCAAAGAAGAGCGTAAAGCAGCGACGCCCTGACTGGGCGAACCGGCGATTTTGATCCTTTTTTAAGGTGGGCGCGATATTTGCAGTGAGGCATCCAGAAGGATTCTTACTGTGAACAAGCTTGTCGTAGTCTCTTTTGTCACTGTTGCCAGCCTTGCCGCGTTTGTATCGGGGGCTGTTGCACAGTCCAGAACCGCGACCTCGTCAGGCCAGGCGGTCAAGATCGAAGTCGCATTGCTTGCGACGCGGGTTTTGGCGCGCGCACCTGCGACAAGTTGGAAACTGAGCGACGGTGGTAGTTTGTCGTTTGGATCTGATGCGTGGGGCACGCTTGGCTACGCAGCTGATTTTTCACAAGACTTGGGGCTTTCCGAACAGGTGAGCCTGAGCAACGAGATGGAGCTTGGTGGCAGCCTGTCGAAAAACATGTCGCTTCGTTTTGATATGTCTGAGGACTGGGGGCTGTCTTTCTCGGCCCACAGCCAAAAAACGGACGCAACCTCGGAGGCTGAGGCAAGCCAACAGGGCGGCGCGGTTCCGGTTGTGCTGAGCCTGAGCTATGAACCCAAACCGGGCACACAGTTCACGATCTTTGCCGGAGCCGAGCTTGAGAATGCGCCGAAGGCTGACCATGGTGTCAGATCAAGCTCAGGCGCGCGCCAAATTACGGCAGTTCCCTTGGCGGGCGTTGGCCTGTCATTCTCATTCTAAGCGAGCGATTGCAAATCTGTCCTTTGCGACGCAGTCTGTCGCAGAGGGGCCATTCTTTGTCGAAAAACCGCAGAAGTGCGGGAGGGTATGGTCCTAGCTTTTTAACAGCAGGTCCTTAGCCCTGCGAGAAGCAAAGGATAGCAGATGCGGTTTTCCGGCCTAAAGGTGCTGGCGGAGGGGTTGAGCGGCAACAAGGGATGGACCGCGCATTGGCGCGATGCCCAACCCAAGCCGGAATACGATATGGTGATCATTGGCGGCGGCGGGCATGGCCTGTCGACGGCCTACTACCTTGCCAAAAACCACGGCATGACCGACATCGCGGTGCTGGAAAAAGGCTATCTTGGCGGCGGCAATGTCGGGCGCAATACCACGATCGTACGCGCGAACTACTTTCTTCAGGGCAATTCCGAGTTCTATTCCCATTCGCTGAAGCTGTGGGAAGGGCTGGAAGAAGACCTGAACTATAACGTCATGCATTCCCAGCGCGGCTTGATCAATCTGTTTCACAGCGACGGGCAGCGCGACGCCTTTGCGCGGCGTGGAAATATGATGATCAACCAAGGCGATGATGCGGTGTTGCTGGATCGCGAAGGCGTGCGCAAACATTTGCCGTATCTTGATTTCGACCAAACACGGTTTCCGATCTATGGCGGGCTTTACCATCCGCGCGGCGGCACGGCACGCCATGATGCGGTGGCTTGGGGCTATGCCCGCGGCGCGTCCGATCGCGGAGTGGATCTGGTGCAGAACTGCGAAGTCACTGGCATTGATATCGAGGGGGGCGTTGTAAAAGGCGTGCAGACCTCCCGTGGGCCAATTCGGGCCAAGAAAGTCGGGATTATCACAGCTGGGCGTTCGGGCCTTGTGGCGGCTATGGCGGGGCGGCGATTGCCCATTGAGAGCCACGTGTTGCAGGCCTTTGTGACCGAAGGGCTGAAGCCGGTGATCGACCATGTGATCAGCTTTGGCATGGGGCATTTTTATATCAGCCAGTCCGACAAGGGCGGTTTGGTCTTCGGCGGGGATCTGGATTTCTATGCCTCTTATGCGCAGCGCGGCAACCTGCCGATGAAGGAACACGTCATGGAGGCGGGCATGACGCTGATGCCAATGATTGGCAAAGCCAAAGTGCTGCGCAGTTGGGGCGGGAGCATGGATATGACACCGGATGGCAGCCCGATCATCGACAAGATGGAAGGCATTGAGGGTCTGTTTATCGATTGCGGCTGGAATTACGGGGGCTTTAAGGCCGTGCCTGCGTCTGGTTGGAGCATGGCGCATTTGATGGCGACCGATCAGCACCACGATGTGGCCGCGAAATTCCGTCTTGATCGCTTTCGCACTGGCGTTGGCATCATGGACGAAGAGGGCACCGGCTCTCAACACAACTTGCACTAGGGGGACGCGCAATGAGATTGACCTGTCCAAATTGCGGAGAGCGCGACCGGCGCGAGTTTTACTATGTCGGGGATGCGGTGGCTTTGCAGCGCCCTGATGCGGATGCGAGCGACGTTGTCTGGGACGACTATGTGCACAATCGTGACAATCCGGCGGGCGTGACGCGGGACCTTTGGTATCACGAAGGCGGCTGTGGCGCGTGGATTGTTGTCACGCGCAACACCGTGACGCACGAGGTTTTGGGATGCGAATTGGCCTCCAAAGTGAAGGAGGCAAGCGCATGAGGATCGCAGACAAGGGCTTGGTGGATCGCACCCAGCGGGTGACGTTTACCTTTGATGGCCAACCGGTGCATGGCTATGCGGGGGATACCGTGGCGTCGGCTTTGTTGGCGAGTGATGTGAAATTGGTGGCGCGGTCGTTTAAGTATCACCGACCGCGTGGTGTGATGGGGGCAGGTTCGGAAGAGGCCAATGCGTTGATCACGGTGGGCAGTGGCGCGCAACAGGACCCGAATATCCGCGCCACACAGCAGGAGATTTTCGCAGGCCTTGAAACGCGCAGCCAGAACCGCTGGCCCACGCTGGATGTCGATCTGTTGGCGGCGAATGATTTTGCGGCGCCGTTTCTGGGGGCCGGGTTTTACTACAAGACGTTCATGTGGCCCAAGGCGTTCTGGGAGAAAATTTATGAGCCTGTCATCCGGCGCGCGGCCGGTTTGGGCGCGCTGAGCAGACAGCACAATCCCGACAGCTATGAAAAGGCTTTTGCTTTCTGCGACCTGTTGGTGATCGGGGCAGGGCCTTCCGGCCTTATGGCGGCTTTGACAGCGGCGCGCGCGGGCGCGGAGGTGATCTTGGCCGACGAAGATAGCATTATGGGCGGGCGTCTGAACGGGGATGCGGGTGACGTTGGCGGCATGGGTGGCGCGGACTGGGCGGCGAAAGCCGTCGACGAATTGGAGGCGATGCCAAATGTGCGTCTGATGACCCGCACCACGGTCACAGGGGCCTATGATCAGGGCACATTCGGCGCGATTGAGAGGGTGAGTCATCACCTTGCCAATGCGGGCGGGCGGCCAAAGGAATGCTTTTGGCGCATTGTTGCGAAACGCTCGGTCCTTTGCGCGGGAGCGATTGAGCGCCCTATTGCCTTTGAGAACAACGACCGGCCGGGCATCATGATGGCGAGTGCGGTGCGGACCTACGTAAACCGCTATGGCGTGGCGCCGGGCAAGGCGGTGACGGTGTTCACCAACAACGACAGTGGTCATCAGACCGCGCGGGAATTGATCGCGGCAGGGGTGCATGTGGCCATGGTGATCGACAGCCGCCGCGATGCGCCTGACAGCGGCGATTATCCGATGGTCAAAGGTGCCGAGGTCTGTAACGCCGGTGGGCGCAAGGCGCTTGAGAGCGTGACCTATCGCACGATGATCGGCGAGGAGAAGGTGGCGACAGATTGTCTGGCCGTGTCAGGCGGTTGGAACCCGAGTGTGCATCTGACGTGCCACATGAACGGACGGCCTGTTTGGCGGGAGGACATTCAGAGCTTTGTGCCGACAGACGGCATGATCCCCGGCATGACCACAGCAGGGGCGTGTCAGGGCAGCTTTTCAACCCATGCAGCGTTGCGCGAAGGCGCGGCGGCTGCAGGCGCGGCGCTTGAGGCGCTGGGCATGGATGCGGGTGCGATTGAGGTGCCAGCGGCCGAAGACGCGCCGTATAACGTGACACCCTTGTGGGCGGTCGGCGGCAAGGGGCGTGCGTGGCTAGATTTTCAGAACGACGTGACCGTCAAAGATGTGAAGCAGGCCGCGAAAGAAAACTTCCGCTCGGTCGAGCATATGAAGCGCTACACCACGCAGGGCATGTCGCCAGATCAAGGCAAGAACTCCAACGTCGGCGCGCTCGCGGTGCTGGCGGACGCAACCGGACGCGGCATTCCCGAGACGGGCACCACCACGTTCCGCCCACCCTTTGTGCCGGTGAGCATTGCTGCGCTGGGCGCAGGAGCGCAGGGCGACGGGTTTGCGCCCCAGCGGTTCACCACCAGCCACAAGGCCAGCGTCGACGCAGGTGCGCCCATGATCGAGGCTGGGCTGTGGTATCGGCCGAGCTACTATCCGGCGGCTGGCGAAACCACGTGGCGGCAGAGCTGTGATCGCGAAGTGACCATGGTGCGCGAGGCGGTTGGCGTTTGTGACGTGTCCACATTGGGCAAGATCGACATTCAGGGGGCTGATGCGGCAGAGTTCCTTGATTTTGTTTATTGCAACATGTTCAGCACGCTCAAAGTTGGGCGGGTGCGTTATGGTTTGATGCTGCGCGAAGATGGCACTGTGATGGATGACGGCACCACAGCAAGGTGGGGTGAAAGCCATTTTGTGATGACCACCACCACCGCGGCGGCAGGGCCGGTGATGCGGCATCTGGAGTATGTGCATCAGTGCCTGCGGCCCGAACTGGACGTGGCGATGATTTCGACCACCGAACAATGGGCGCAATTCGCGGTGGCTGGCCCGAAGTCTCGTGAACTGTTGAATACGCTGGTGGACGAAGACATCGACAACGACAGCTTCCCGTTCATGGGCTGTGGCGAGATCACCGTGCAGGGCATCAAAGGCCGGCTGTTCCGCATCTCGTTCTCAGGCGAGCATGCCTATGAGATCGCGGTGCCTGCGCGGTATGGCGAAAGCCTGTATCGCATGATGGTTGCCAAGGCTGCGACTATGGGCGGCGGGGCGTACGGGATGGAAGCGCTCAATGTGTTGCGCATCGAGAAGGGCTTTATCACCCACGCGGAAATTCACGGGCGGACGACGGCGTTTGATGTGGGCATGGGACGCATGGTCAGCGCCAAAAAAGACTGTGTCGGCAAGACTATGAGCGAGCGGCCCGGATTGCACGGCGATGAGCGAGAACAACTGGTGGGGTTGAAACCGGTTGGACCGGTCAAACAACTCACAGCTGGCGCGCATCTTTTTGACGTGGGTGCAGAACCAACGCGTGAAAACGAGCTTGGCTATACGACCTCGGTCGGGTTCTCGCCCACGATGCAGAGCTTTCTTGGGTTTGGCTTCCTGCGCAACGGGCGAGCACGGCATGGCGATGAGGTGATGATGGTGGACCATCTGCGCGGCGTGACGACCCGATGTGAAGTTTGCGATCCTGTATTCTTTGATCCTGAAGGAGGGCGCGTACGTGGCTGATTTGATTGCGGAGACGCCCTGTGCGGGACTGTTGCCGGTGAAGGCGGGCGGTGTAACGCTAAGCGAAGTGGATGCAGGCGCGATGACGTCGCTGGCGCCTTTCAAAGGACAAGAGAAAGCCCTGTCTGGCGCGCTAAAGGCGGCGCATGGCATGACGTTTCCGGCCGCCAACCGCGCGACCGGCAAAGGGGGCGCGCGGGCGATCTGGTTTGGCCAGGGGCAAGCGATGTTAATCGGTCCGGAATGCGACGCGGCGCTGGGCAGCTTGGCCGCGATCACCGACCAGAGCGACGCATGGGCAGTGGTGCGGCTGGATGGCGCGGGAGCTGAGGATGTGTTGGCGCGATTGGCGCCAGTGGATTTGCGGGTCGCAGCATTCAAACGCGGACATACTGCGCGCACAATGATGCAGCATCTGATGGTGTCGATCACGCGGGTTGGCGACAACGCGTTTCAGATCATGGCGTTCCGGTCGATGGCGGTGACGTTGGTTCACGAACTTGAGACTGCGATGAAAGGGGTTGCGGCGCGCGGCGCGGGCTGACATTTTTGCGCGTGCAATAGGTGAAGGACGACCCATGACTATTTCTGTTTTTCTACGCGGTACGGCGGCTTTGGCGCTGGGCGCATCTTTGGCGGGGCCGTTGATGGCCGGTGAGAAAGAGGACGCGTGCAAGCTTCAAGGTGAGATCATGGGTGCAGTGCAGCAGGCGCGGCTGGACAAGGTCAAGAAAGACGATGCGGCCGAGACCGTTATGGGGGCCAATCCGGAGTGGCCAGAAGGTTTGGCCGAGGCGATGCCGCAGGTGGTGGATTTTGTTTACAGCCAGAAAAAGCGTGACCTGAAAAAGGTTGATCTTGGCGAAACAGCCGAGGCGCAATGCCTTGAAGCCTGGGACCGTATTCAGGCCATTCAAAAGGGCTGATCGCGAGGCGGTTATCCACAAGTTTCTGATATGACGCGCGGCCGGGTTCTATGGACTTTGGCCGCGCCAGCACTTTATGATGGCGCGCATGAGCCTGCCTCCCGGATTTCTAGATGAACTGCGCAGCCGCACCAGCCTGACACAGGTGGTCGGGCGCAAAGTGATGTGGGATCAGCGCAAATCCAATCAGGGCAAAGGCGACATGTGGGCGCCGTGTCCGTTTCACCACGAAAAAACCGCGTCGTTTCACGTCGATGACCGCAAGGGGTTTTATTACTGCTTTGGCTGTCACGCCAAAGGTGATGCTATTGGATTTGTTCAGGAAACCGAGAACGTCGGGTTTATGGAAGCGATCCGTATTCTGGCGGATGAGGCCGGAATGCAGATGCCTGAGCGTGACCCGCAGGCACAACAAAAGGCTGACAAACGCACCCAGTTGGCCGAGGTCATGGAGATGGCGGTGCAGCATTATCGCCTGATGCTGAACACCGGTGCTGGCAGTGGCGCGCGCGAGTATCTTGATCGGCGAAAGCTGGCGCAGCAGACACGGGACCGGTTTGAGATCGGTTTTGCGCCGGACGGCTGGCAAGGCTTGTGGGACCATCTGACTGGCAAGGGTGTTGATCCTGAGCTGATTATGGGCGCGGGGCTTGCAAAGCCGTCGAGCAAGGGTGGCAAGCCTTATGACGTCTTTCGCAACCGGATCATGTTTCCGATCCGCGATGCGCGGGGGCGCTGTGTGGCATTTGGCGGTCGTGCGATGGACCCAAACGACAATGCGAAATACCTGAACTCGCCGGAAACAGAGCTGTTTGATAAAGGGCGCAATCTTTATCACCACGGCCCCGCGCGCGAGGCGGCGGGCAAAGGGCAGCCTTTGGTTGTGGCAGAAGGCTACATGGATGTGATTGCTTTGGCCGAAGCCGGTTTTGGCGCGTCGGTGGCACCGCTGGGCACGGCGGTGACGGACAATCAGTTGCAACTGTTGTGGCGCATTTCCGATGAGCCGATCATCGCGTTGGATGGCGACAAGGCGGGTATCCGCGCAGCGATGCGGGTGGTGGATTTGGCTTTGCCACTGCTTGAGGCAGGCAAGTCGCTGCGTTTTGCGGTGATGCCTGAGGGGCAGGATCCTGACGATCTTATTCGGGCAAAAGGTCCAAGTGCCGTGCAGAAAGTTCTGGATCAGGCAATGCCAATGGTCAGCCTGCTGTGGCAGCGTGAGATCGAAGGTAAGGTGTTTGACAGTCCAGAGCGTAAAGCGGCTTTGGACAAGACGCTCAGGGAAAAGATCAAGCTGATCAAAGACCCGTCGATCCGACAGCACTATGGCGATGCAATCAAAGACTTGCGCTGGCAACTTTTTCGCGGGCAACGCGGCAACAGCGGCGGCGGTGGGCGCACGTTCAAACGTGATGGCGGTCGCTGGAAGACCGGGCCGATTGTGCAGGCGCATACCAAAGCCTCGATGCTTGCAGGCGGACAAGGCGCAGTGGAACATCGCGTACGCGAAGCGGTGGTTCTGGCAGTGGCCTTGGTCACGCCGGAGGTTCTGGATGACTTTGATTACGCCATAGAAACGATGGATTGCCTGAGCGATGACACCGCGCGAATGCGCGACGTTCTGATGCGCAATGCCAACACGCCCGATCCAAGAGCCGCCGTTGAGGCCGCTTTGGGGCATGAGGCAGTTGAAAACCTGTTGCGCCAACCCTATGTGGCCATCACCCCTGCCGTGCGAAACCCCGGCGATATGGAGCTTGCGCGTCTGACGCTGACCGAAGAGTTGGCGAAGCTCAAGACCGAACGGGGGCTAACTGCGGAAATCGCGGATGCCGAAGAAGACCTGCAAGGCGTGGCTGATGAAGCTGTAACTTGGCGGTTGGGGCAGGCCGCGGAAGCCCGAAACAACGCGTTGCTCAGCCGTCAGGAGGACAACGCAGACTACGCCGTAGGGGATAATGGCGCCTCGATAGACAAGGATGAACGCGCAGCACTTGATGCGCTGAGAGACACGATTGATTTCACCAGAGGCGGCCGGCCGCGACGCAATTAGGCCGCACTGTTGAGAAACACGTAAGCGACTCAGTGTTATCGGGTTGCGAATCACCTCACACCAAGGTTGATTCGGTGCAAACGAATCACCTAGCCCGAACTCGTAGGAGTACTACATGGCCGCCAAGGACACCGACGACCAGAAGCCCGCCGATCAGGACGCTGAACACTCGCTCGATATGAGCCAGACTGCCGTCAAGAAGATGATCGCCGAGGCCCGGGAGAAGGGCTACATCACTTACGATCAGCTGAACCAGGTTCTGCCGCCCGATCAAGTGAGTTCCGAGCAAATCGAAGACGTGATGTCGATGCTGTCCGAAATGGGCATCAACATCATCGAAGACGAGGAAGCCGAAGACGAAGAAGCCAAGTCCACCGCCGTTGTTGACACGTCCAATGCCAACCGTGGCGTTGCGCTGTCGTCGGGTGGTTCTGAGAAGCTGGACCGTACAGACGATCCTGTGCGGATGTACTTGCGCGAGATGGGGTCGGTTGAGCTGTTGAGCCGCGAGGGCGAGATCGCCATTGCGAAACGCATCGAGGCAGGCCGCAACACGATGATCGCCGGGCTGTGCGAAAGCCCGCTGACCTTCCAGGCGATCACGATCTGGCGGGACGAACTTTTGTCTGAAGACATTCTGCTGCGCGATGTGATCGATCTTGAGACCACGTTCGGCAACCAGATGGGCGACGACGAGGAAGAAGAAACAACACCGGTTGCGGAAGCGGCCAATGTGACGTCAGCTCCGAAAAAAGAAGAAGAGACCCAGGAACTGGACGCGGATGGCAACCCGATTGCCAAAGAAGACGACGATGATGAAGACGAGCAGGCCAATATGTCGCTTGCGGCAATGGAAGCCGCGCTGAAGCCACGTGTGCTTGAGACGCTCGACATCATCGCACGCGACTTTGCCATGCTCAGCGAAATGCAGGACGCGCGTATTTCGGCGACTTTGAACGAGGACGACAGCTTCTCGGACAAGGCCGAGGCAACCTATCAGAAGCTGCGGTCGGAAATTGTGGAGTTGGTGAACGAGCTGCACCTGCACAACAACCGTATCGAAGCGTTGATTGACCAGCTTTATGGCATTAACCGCCGCGTGATGCAGATTGACAGCGCGATGGTAAAGCTTGCGGACCAAGCCCGCATCAACCGTCGCGAATTCATTGAAGCTTACCGCGGTCGTGAACTCGACCCGACATGGCTGGACGACATGCGCCAGAAAGAAGGCCGCGGCTGGCAGATGTTCATGGAGCGCTCGGTCGAGAAGGTCGAAGAACAGCGCGCTGACATGGCTCAGGTCGGTCAGTATGTTGGTCTGGATATTCCTGAATTCCGCCGCATCGTGCAGCAGGTTCAGAAAGGCGAGAAAGAAGCCCGTCAGGCCAAGAAAGAAATGGTCGAGGCCAACCTGCGCCTCGTGATTTCGATCGCTAAGAAATACACCAACCGTGGCCTGCAGTTCCTTGACCTCATTCAAGAAGGTAACATCGGCCTGATGAAGGCTGTGGACAAGTTTGAATACCGTCGCGGGTACAAATTCTCGACCTATGCGACATGGTGGATCCGTCAGGCGATCACCCGTTCGATTGCTGACCAAGCCCGTACCATCCGTATTCCGGTGCACATGATCGAAACGATCAACAAGCTGGTGCGGACCGGACGTCAGATGTTGCACGAGATTGGCCGTGAGCCAACGCCGGAAGAACTGGCCGAAAAGCTGCAGATGCCGCTTGAGAAGGTCCGTAAGGTGATGAAGATCGCCAAGGAGCCGATCTCGCTCGAGACGCCGATTGGCGACGAGGAAGACAGCCAGTTGGGTGATTTCATCGAGGACAAGAATGCCGTGCTGCCGCTGGACAGCGCCATTCAGGAAAACCTCAAGGAAACCACAACCCGCGTGTTGGCGTCGCTTACGCCTCGCGAGGAGCGTGTGCTGCGGATGCGTTTTGGCATCGGCATGAACACCGACCACACTCTTGAAGAAGTTGGTCAGCAGTTCAGCGTGACGCGCGAACGTATCCGTCAGATCGAGGCCAAGGCACTGCGCAAGCTCAAGCACCCAAGTCGCAGTCGGAAACTGCGCAGCTTCCTCGACCAATAAGTCAGCCGAACCTTAAGTGAAGGCACGCGCAGGAAATTGCGCGTGCCTTTTTTGTTGCGCGTTGTTAGCGGCGTTTGTGCAAATTGGTGCCAGTTCAGCGTCGCAACTTGAATAATTCGCGAAGGGCGGAGCAAATCACGTAAACCTGACAGGGTGTTCATAGCGAAGTGCCGCGAAAACACCTAGGTATGGGGTATTCACAGTTTTGTGCGTGCGTCATCCAGATTGCGATCCCGCGCGTACTCCTGACATAGGAGGATTTAATATGATCAAACGCAATATGATTGCCGTTGTTGCCGCGTTGACGGTCGCGACGCCCGTTCTGGCGCAAAAATCGTTGTACAATAACCCGGTCGCTGACGCTGGTGCAGGCACCTTTGCGATTGTGAACAAGTGGGCGCATCGCGATGATGACATCTGGTGTGCGGCCGCGCGCGCTGCGCGTGAGCGTGGTGCTGCCTGGAGCAGTCGGTTGTATGTGGTGGACGTGGCCAGCGCCGCGCAGTCGCAATACGGCTCGGAAACATTCACGTTTACGTTCAACCCAACGCAACAGCAGCTGGATCAGGCACAATCGGGGCGCAGCAGCGTGCGCGGGATCGGAAACAATCTGACCATTAACTCGGCGAACCGCCGGTGTGTGCGGGAATTGGATTTCTTTTGAGGCTTTTCGTCGGAAATTTATTGGAGGTAGTGAACATGTGGAAATCAATGGCAATCGCTCTTACGGTCGCGGTTTGGGCAGCGCCCTCTTCGGCTCAGAATTTGCAGGCACAAAATAGCCCTACAGCTGATATCGGGCCGGGTACTTTTGCGGTCATCGACAAATGGGCGGGGCGGGACGACGATCTCTGGTGTGCAGCAGCGAGAGGCGCGCTCCAGCGGGGTGCAAGTTGGAAAGAACGACTTTATGTAACAGACGTCACCGGAGCGCGTGAGTCACAGTACGGGTCCGAGACAATCACCTTCACCTTCCGGCCCGGTCAGGACCTTTTGGCGCAGGGGAAAACAGGAAGCAGTGCAGTTCGCGGAATCGGAAACAGTTTGACGCTGACTGCTGCCAACCGGCGCTGTCAACGCGAACCCGATTTCTACTAAGTGATCGGCGCTTGTCCGAACACATTAACTTATCGGGTTTTGGCCAATTTGCAGAGGAAAGGTCAGGGATGAGAAAAGAACTTGGGGTTTTGGTTTTGGGTCTGGCGATTGTCGCCGGGCCTTTGGCCGCGCAGCAGAACAGCAGCAAGCGCAACCCGGTGGCTGACGCAGGATCGGCGACTTTTGTGTTGGTCAACAAATGGGGCTCGGGCGACCAGAGTATCTGGTGCGCGGCGGGAAAGGGCGCGCTTGACCGCGGTGCTGCGTGGAAAGATCGCATCTATGTAGTCGACGTTCAGAGCGCCGCGCAATCGCAATACGGCGCGGAAACTTTTACGTTCACTTTCCGCCCAACACAGGAGCAGCTGGCGCAGGCAAAATCCGGCACCAGCGCCGTGCGCGAGATCGGCAGTAATCTTACAGTCAACTCTGCCAACCGTCGCTGCCAGCGGGACATGGGTGCCACTTAAAACCATCTGCATGCTGTCTGCGTTCGTAGTCTTGAAAAAGGAGGTGAACATGAGACTGGTTATGACAATCGCGGCAGCGCTGGGGGTTGGCTCGGCGGCTATGGCCAACACCAATGAACTCAACAACCCGGTGAACACCTTGCCGGAAGCGGGCAGCTTCGAGGTGGTGAATAAATGGACACCGAAAGTGGACTATTTTTGGTGCTCTGCCGCTCGTGAAGCGCTCAAGAGAGGCGCGAGCCATAGAGATCGGCTGTATGTAAGCGCAGCCATGGGGCCAAGCAGAACCGAGACTGGAGAACGGGCTGTGGCGTTCACTTACCGACCGGATTCGGGCCTTGTTGCCCGTGGTCTTGCCAGCTCGGATGTGACCCAAATCGGCAGCAACATGTCGGTGAGTCAGGGCAAAAGGCGATGCGTAAGAGAGATTGACGGCTAGTCTGTTTCAAGAAGCGGTTGAAGAAATGGATCACCGCAATAAGCTGCGTCAATGCACAGGGTTTTTGATATTCCGACAAACGGGGCGGGGCTTTATGAATTTACCGCCAACATTGCGCGTTGGGTGGCAAACTCCGGCGTGCACGACGGTGTTTTAACGCTGTTTGTTCAGCACACCAGTTGCAGTCTTTTGATTCAGGAAAACGCGGATCCAGACGTGCAGCGTGACTTGCAGGCATTTTTTCACCGATTGGTGCCGCCGACCACGGATCCGACTATGTCTTATCTTGTGCACACCTACGAAGGTCCGGATGATATGCCCGCTCATATCAAGGCGGCGATGATGCCTGTTAGCCTGAGCGTGCCTGTTCAGGCTGGACGTATGATGTTAGGCACGTGGCAGGGAATTTACCTTTTTGAACATAGGAACGCACCGCACGTGCGGCATGTGGTTGCCGCGTTGACGGGGAGTCCGGGAGACGAGAATGAGCTTGTTTAAACGTTTGTTTGGCGGTGGCAGTCCTGAGCCTGCACCCATGGCTGAAAGTCAGGAGTATGAAGGGTTCACCATCACGCCGACTCCGATCAGCGAGGGCAGTCAGTTCCGTATTTCTGCCCGCATCGAAGCCGTGATCGATGGTGAGGAAAAACGCCACGACCTAATCCGAGCGGATGTGATCCGGGATTTAGATGAAGCCACAGACATGTCCGTGCGCAAAGCAAAGCAATTGATCGATCAGATGGGCAAAGCGTTGTTCTGAAATCTTGACGCCTGTCGTGGTATCTAAAACATATGATCCCTTGAGACGCATAAGGGCCGGTTTGCGGGCGCTCGGTGAGCGGATTTACAAAAGAAAACGCCGTCATATCGCAAATATGACGGCGTTTTTTCATGAATTGAAGGCGGGGAAGCGCCTTTGATTTCTATATAGGTGCGGTACGTAAATTTGTAACAGGGGAATGGCGGAGAATTTTTCCCCCTAGTCAGAAAAATGGCTTATCTTGAGGTGGGCGATTGCCTCTACACAAAGAATTGTAGCTGCCCTATAGTGCCTGTGGATAAGTGGGGAAAAACCCCAACACAGGCGGTAAACTAAGAGCAGACGAACGAAGGGAAGGCCCATGCGCTGTCCGTTTTGCGGAAATATCGATACACAGGTAAAAGATTCCCGACCCGCGGAGGATCATGTTTCGATCCGGCGACGCAGGTTTTGTCCAGCGTGCGGCGGGCGATTTACCACCTATGAACGTGTGCAGTTGCGCGATCTGGTAGTTGTAAAATCAAACGGTCGACGCGAAGATTTTGACCGCGACAAGCTTGAGCGGTCAATCCGGATATCTATGCAGAAACGGCCCGTCGAGCCTGAGCGCATTGATCAGATGATCAGTGGCATCGTGCGACGATTGGAAAGCATGGGTGAAACCGATATTCAAAGCCACATGATCGGCGAGATCGTCATGGAAGCGCTCGCGCGGATCGACACGGTGTCATATGTGCGGTTTGCCAGCGTCTATAAGAACTTCCAGGCGGCCGATGATTTTGATAAATTCGTCTCAGAGTTGCGTCCGAACACAACACCTGAGGAGTGAACTTGTCCGACAATCGGTACATGGCGCTTGCGCTGTCCTTGGGGCGGCGCGGGCAAGGCCAATGCTGGCCCAACCCGGCCGTGGGCTGCGTCATTGTGAAGGATGGCCGCGTCGTGGGCCGTGGGTGGACCCAGCCCGGTGGGCGGCCGCACGCGGAACCGGTGGCCTTGGCACAAGCCGGCGAGGCAGCGCATGGAGCGACCGCCTATGTGACGTTGGAGCCCTGCGCCCATCACGGCCAGACACCGCCCTGCGCAGACGCACTTATTGCTGCGAAAGTGGCGCGGGTTGTTGTTGCGGTTGAGGACAGCGATGCACGGGTTTCGGGCCGTGGCCTGGCGATGTTGCGCGACGCGGGGATCACGGTTGAGACCGGCGTTATGGCGGACGAAGCTGCCCGCGATTTACAGGGATTTTTCCTGAAAACTGATTTGGGTCGTCCTTTTCTGACGCTAAAGCTTGCCAGTACGTTGGATGGCTGCATTGCCACCGCCACAGGCGAGAGCCGGTGGATTACCGGTGCGGCAGCCCGACGTGAAGTGCATGCGATGCGTATGCGTCATGACGCGGTCATGGTCGGCGGCGGCACTGCGCGGGTCGACGATCCGTCCCTGACCGTACGCGACATGGGCGTGTCCCGTCAGCCGGTGCGCGTGGTTGTGTCACGGCGTTTGGATTTGCCCTTGATGAGCACATTGGCGCGCACGGCAAAAGACATCCCGCTCTGGATTGCGCATGGCGCGGATGCGGACCCGACTTTGCAAAAGACATGGCAAGATTTGGGGGCGGAACTTTTGCCGTGTACGCTGGAACGTTCACAGCTTTCGCCAGCTTCGGTGTTGACAGCTTTGGGCGCCAAGGGGCTGACACGGGTCTTCTGCGAAGGCGGTGGCACGCTGGCGGCGTCGCTGTTGGCAGCAGATCTGGTGGATGAGCTGATCACCTTTAGCGCCGGCATGGTGATGGGGGCCGAAGGCCACCCTGCAATTGGCGCAATGGGGATTGAACGGTTGGCCGAAGCGCCGCGGTTCGATCTGGTGACACAAAGGCCTGTGGGCCAAGACGTGATGTCGGTGTGGCATCGGGTGGAGCCGCGTTAACGGCCCTTCGGTCAGCGCCGCCAGATCCAACTGTAGCTTGCCAATGCGCCCTGCAATTTGGAAAGCGTCCGGTTGGACCAGCCGGGATGCGGGATATCACCGGTTGCAAGGCGATCCACAGCCACTTCGACAGAGCAGGGCAGACCGCTCACCGGATCACGGTAGCGTGGATAATCAATCAATGTGGCATGAACCAATCCTTGCAAGCTCGGTCGGGCTTGGCGGCGGGGGGGCACCGCACCGCGATCATCCGTCAGCCCCCAGCCAGCATAAAACGGCGCGCCAAAGGTGGTGACAGATTTGCCGCGCAGCAAGGCTTCAAACCCGGTGAGCGATGTCATGGTCCAGACCTCATCAACCTGTTCCAGAAGCGTGGCCATATCCACGTTGGACAGCACCAGATCAGCAGGTCCAGTTGCGTCGGGCGATATGGCGCCGCTTCGCAGACCCGCGTCCACGTCGGGGTGCGGTTTATAGAGGATCACGGCATCGGGATTGGCGGCGCGGGTGGCGTTCAAAAGATCAAGGTTGGTGCGCATGTCCGTTGTGCCGGTAAGTATTGAGGCGTCGTCCTCGACCTGACCGGGCACAAGTATGCGGTGGCCCTCGGGCAGGGCGGGCATGTCGCCACCCAGATTATACTTGCTAAGGCCTCGTTTGCGCAGGGCGGCGATAAGCGCATCGGCGCGACGCGTCTGTTCTGGGCGCAGGTCGGCGCGTTGGGCGATCAAGCGTTCCAGCCGGCTTTCGTGAGTTGGGTCGTAGTAGATGCCGAGATCGTCACAGACCAACGACAGCGGTGGCACAAGTTCTGCGCCAAGCCCGCGCGAGCGCAGAAAGCCGTCTTCGACGCGCGTCGCGCCGTCCGGGCCTGACTTGCTGGCCCAGACCATCGCTGGGCGATCGTCGCGGGTACGGTCAAATATCAGAGGTTTATGCGCGCCAAAGAAACCTTGCAAAGGTTTGCGTTTCCAAAGCCGCATGCCGTGGGCGGTCCAGCCGTGACGGTCTTCCCGCCACGTGCGGGTTTGTGCGGCGAGTTGTTCGAGTGCGTCTTCCAACTCGCAAAGCTGATCACGGCAGGGATCATACCAAGTGGGATATAAGATCATAGCGGCGGCAAAAAGCTGCGAGCGGGTCAATTGCCGCTGACGACGCGGTACGGGGTATTCATCGGACGTCAGACCCCAACCGGCATAGAAAGGCTGCCCAAAGACGCGGGGTTTGTGGCCCGCGTATATCGCTTCAAACCCGAGTTGAGAAGAAAACGTATAAACGCCCACGGCACCTTCGAACAAATGCCACGGGCTGATGGGGTCAGAATAGAGTGACACGCGCGCGGTTTCATCATCGGGGCCAAAGTAGCCTTGGCGCGCGCCATGTTGGGTCTCTGGGTGGGTCTTGATCAGCACAGGGCAGCCCGGGTGCTCTTCCTGCGCCATGATCAGCATTTCGCGAAAGCGGCTTTGGGCGATGTTGTCACCTGGGGCGGAGGCCGTGACCGAGGCGTCGCCAAAGGTCTGGTCAATCACCAAGACATAGCCGGGCTCGGGTAGGGAGAGATCGGTTTCCACCGCTGCGTATTTGGTCAGATGCGCCTCTTTTATGCGCGCCGCCGCGCCGCGCGCGCGGTTGAGCAGGGCAGTGTCGTCCAGCGGATGTGTGGCCAGCAGCGTTTCCAGATCAGACGGTATGGTAGGATCAAAGTGAGGGGCCTTGGTGTCGATCATCAGGCCAATTGGCGGTTCTTTGGCGGCACGACCGGGATGCAGGGAGCGCAGCAGCGCGTCTTCAAAAAACACACGCTCAGCACCCGTGTGCTCAGACACAGTAGCGCCGCGATGGCTGGTCGGGCTTTGGCCCCAGATGGCGATCAGATCGTCGGCCGAGGGTTTGCCAAAGCGCAGGTCAAAGCCTGCCAGTGCAATCATCCGGCGCAGGCGCTTTTGCTGAAAGAAGCCGCCGTTGAATGCAAAAAGCCGCCGGGGATGGGCGTCCCCGGCGGCTTTGATTTTGGTTTCGTCACTCACGTCAAGGCGGGCCTCTTAGAGGCTGCCAAGCGAGCTGAGCGTGTCAGCCGAAGTGGCCGTGCCGGTGATGGCGGCAATGGTTTTGTTCCACGTGGTGATCGGTGCTTCGGTGACGTAAAGTGTGTCGCCGTCGCGGATCACAAAGTCGCGCGCCATGAACATGCCGTTGGGCTTGGTCAGGTCAAGCACATAGACCATGCGCTGCGCGCCGCTCAGATCGCTGCGTCCCAGCACCTGATTGGACACGGGCTCAGCCTCGTTGCGGAATACAAACACACCCGTGGGATCGCTGGTGGTGGCCAGCAGGCCGCCGACCTGTGCGATTGCCTCAATGGCAGAAAGGTCTTTGGTGAAGAAACTCACGCGGCTTTGCGTGCCTGTTGCACCAAGTGCGGTGAAGGCGCGGGTGTCTTCTTCGACAAGGATGCGGTCGCCACCGCGCAAGGCGATGTCGAGTTCGGGATGCTCATACAGATCCTGAAACCAAATTTTGCCCGATGTACCGCTGCGCAGCACCGTGATTTGCGCGATCTCGGGCACAATCGTCACACCGCCGGCATGGGCCAGCATTGTCGACAGCGTGCGTGTGGGGCGCTCGATTGGATAGACGCCTTGAGCACCGACGGTGCCGACCAGCGAAACAGTGGCGCCATCGCCAGCGGCGCGGCGCACTTCGACCTGTGGATCAGGCGTCTGTTCTTCGAGTTTGGCGGAAATGATGCGGCGGATGCCTTCGGGCGTGTTGCCCGATGCGCGGATGCGACCCGCATAAGGCACAAAAATGAACCCGGCGCCGTCAACCTGAACTTCTTCGAGGATCGCCGCGACCTGACCTTCGGGGCCAAGCAGAGGTTTGTCCACGTTTTCCCAAATGGTGAGCGATAGGATATCGCCGGGACGAATTGTATCAGATCCGAGCTGTCCGGCGTTCTTGAACGCGTCATTAAAACCAAGTGCCGGCACCACAGCTGTGGCGCGCGTCACGCGATCATTGACGGCAACAACAAAGGCGTCGCCTTCTTTTTGCACTGATCCAGCGTAGATTTCGCGCTTGTTCGGACCAGGACGTGGGATGATAGAGCAGGACGCGACCAATGCTGTAACCGCAAGGACCGCGACGGACTTCGCCCATCGTGTTTCTAAGGATTTCACTGCTCGGTCTCCTCGACCTGTTATTATTCTGCCTCAGGTTTTGACTGCAACTTAGCGGAATCCAAACCAAAAATCCAGCGCTAGACTTTGTGTCTGCTACTTCACAAGCCGCAACTGTTGCCTTGGTGCCGCTGTTCCCGCGTCAAGCGCTTCATAGGGATCATGCGGGGAGAGCATCATGTCGACAACCTGTCGAAGCAGCTGACGCCGCCCGCCCGAGGAGTAAAATCCGCCAGCAACTTGGCTGGTTTCAAGCAAATAACGGCGAAAGACCTTGTACGCCTGATTGTCCGGACGGCCCGCACCTGCAAAGAAATCCGAAAGAGGCTGGGTGCTGACAAACTCGGGCTGATTGTAGACCGCATCGCCAAATACCTTGAGCGGAATGCCGCGCCAAAGCACCTGTTGCGCGGCCGTGGAGTTCACAGTCACAGCCGTGCGCGCGTCGTTCAAAAGCTGCGCCAGCTTGCCGCCGCGCACCCAATGGACGCGACCGGTAACGCCGTGTTCACGAGCCAGTTTCTTGATTTCGCGCCGCAGTGGCGCACGCCCGTCCTCAAGCGGGTGGGCTTTGAACACAAGATGATGGTGCTTGGGTGCGCCTTGCGCGAAATTCTCAATCACAAGGGCAAGAAAATCGGTCATGCTGTCAAAGGGCGAGTGCTGCTGAAAGCTGCTGTCGTGTTCCAGTTGCAGCAAGGCGAGATGATACGGGAACCCGCCAAAGCGAATGCGCAACGTCGAGATGCGGCGGTCTATGGCGAGAAACGGCATCAGGATCAGACGTTTGATATAAAGCTGGAATTCCTGAGCCACGCTGAGCGCGCGGTGTGGGCGAAAGTTACGATAACGCCGGTTCGCGAACATCACAAAGAAATGGTAGAGCGCGCCGTAAAAGACGTGCTGACGCATGTCCCCCCAATGACCGGGTGGCATCGGTGTTTCCAGATCGGCCCCGTCCAATGCAGTCTGCATCTGAGGAATTGACATCGACATCAAACGGGAATGGCCGTTGGATCCGCCACGCTCATAGGTCACCCAGTAGGGGCGCAAGTAGCCTTCTTCAAAGACATGAATGCCGAGCCCCATGTCCTTTGCAGCCGCAATCGCTTGGGCGTGTATCGGGCGCACGTCGCCGTAAAGAACAATATCCGTGATGCCCTTGTCAGCGGCCAGTTCGCGGAAATGCCCCTGCCATGCCTCAAGCGTCCCGCGGTAAGGCAAGAAGGTCGCGCGGTTGGGCCAAAAGACGCTGTCGCCGGCGTTAAAGCCAACACGCCACACGTCTGCGCCGGAGCGTTGCAGCATCCGGGCAAGCCTGCGGAAAAACGGACCATGCGGTCCTTGCAGGAACAGAAATACGCGTTTTGTGTCGTCTTTTTGGGTCATTGCGCTCAGGTTATAGAACAAAGTGATGCGCGACGTTAGCCTTCCGGTGCGGCAAAATTAGGGCATGAGGCGCGGGTCCGTGTGCCGCGAACGGGTTGCCTCCTTGGGGCCGCGGGAGTAGGTCTGGTCGCAACAAAGTCTTTAAGCGAGGAGCCCTTATGTTCACCGGAATCATCACCGACATCGGCGAGGTGCGCGCGCTGGAAAAACGCGGCGATCTGCGGGCACGCATTGGCACGGGCTATGACACTGCTGGTATTGATCTGGGAGCTTCGATTGCCAGTGATGGCGTCTGCCTGACGGTCGTTGAATTGGGGTCGGATTGGTATGACGTTGAGATCAGTGCTGAAACCGTATCCAAAACCAATCTCGGGAGTTGGGTTGAAGGCAAGGCCGTGAACCTTGAACGCGCGCTGAAAGTCGGTGACGAATTGGGCGGGCACATTGTGTCCGGTCACGTGGATGGCGTGGCAGAATTGGTTGCGATGCAGGATGAAGGCGACAGCACGCGCTTTACTTTTCGCGCGCCAGAGGCTTTGGCTAAATTCATCGCACCCAAAGGATCGGTGGCGCTTAACGGCACCTCGTTGACAGTAAACGAAGTCGATGGATGTGAGTTTGGCATCAACATCATTCCGCACACCAAAGAAGTCACCACATGGGGCGCAGCCAAGGTCGGGGATGCAATCAACCTCGAAATTGACACGCTTGCGCGCTATGTGGCCCGGTTGGCCGAAATGGGCGGCTGATCAAAAAAGGCAAATGGGGGCCAGCCCCCTCGCGCTGTCGCGCTCGCCCCCGGGGTATTTTGAGCCAGAAAGAAGAAGGCACGGCCTTTGGTTTTTTGTCTGGCTTTTCTTTCTGGCTCAAAATACCCAATCAGGCTCAACGCCAGTTGAGCCGGGCCCAACATCTTAAGGTCTTCTGAAAGAAGGACGTAGATGGCGGGAGTGTTGTTGTGGGCCGTGCGGTGAAGCACTGTTTCGTTGCGTTTTTGAACAAAATCCCGTCGCGAGCGCACTGGCAATCGTGGCGGGCATGGTCTATCTGAGCGGCAACAGACGGAGACTGCTTATGTCCTTTGAAAATCCCGGCCCCGTTGAGCAAAGCCTGCGCGATGCCATCAGCCCCATTGAAGACATCATTGCCGATGCCCGCGCCGGCAAGATGTACATCCTTGTGGATCACGAGGACCGTGAAAACGAAGGTGACCTGATCATCCCGGCGGAGTTTGCCGATGCGGATGCAGTCAACTTTATGGCCACCCACGGTCGTGGCCTGATCTGTTTGCCGATGACGGCTGAGCGTATTGACCGTCTTGGATTGCCGATGATGGCGGTGAACAACTCGTCGCGCCATGAAACGGCCTTTACTGTGTCCATTGAAGCGCGGGAAGGCGTCAGCACGGGGATCTCGGCGGGCGATCGCGCGCTGACCATCGCGACTGCGATCAACGAACAAAACACGATGGCCAGCCTTGCAACGCCTGGCCATGTCTTTCCGCTGCGTGCCAAGCGGGGCGGTGTATTGGTGCGGGCCGGCCATACCGAGGCGTCGGTTGACATTTCCCGTCTGGCGGGCTGTCACCCGAGCGCGGTGATCTGCGAGATCATGAATGACGATGGCACCATGTCGCGCCTGCCGGAGTTGGTCGAATTTGCCAAAAAACACGACCTTAAGATCGGCACAATCAGTGATCTGATCACGTATCGCTCCCGCAATGACAACGAAGTGGTCGAAACCAAACGCGAAACCGTGTCCTCCGAGTATGGCGGTGAGTGGGACATGCGGATCTTCACTGACCAGATCCACGGCGTAGAACATGTGGTGATGATCAAAGGTGACATCACAACAGACGCGCCGGTTTTGGTGCGTACGCATGCCATGCACGAAGCCAGCGACATTTTGGGGTTGGGTCCAAAATCAACCCGCGAATTGCCCGCAGCGATGGAAAAGATTGCGGCCGAAGGCCGAGGGGCAATTTGCCTGTTCCGTGAGCCGCGCCACAGCCTTTATGCTGATGAGGATGAAGGCCCCCGCACGGTCAAGCGCACCGGTTTGGGAGCACAAATTTTGTCCAACCTCGGCGCGACGGAGCTGGTTTTGCTGACAGATAGCCCGCAGACCAAGTATCTCGGGCTGGACGCTTACGGGCTTTCTATTGTGGGCACACGCCCGATTTTGTCGGAAGGATAAGTCATGGCCGGTGCCGAAAAACACTACATCATGCCGCGCGCGGAATTTGACAAGTCGGTCAAACTCGCCGTCGTTATGTCGCCTTACTATAAGGACATCGCCGACAATATGTTGGCCGGTGCCGTGGCCGAAATCGAAGCCGCTGGCGGCACTTATGAGGTTGTCCAAGTGCCCGGCGCGTTGGAAATTCCGACGGCCATCGGCATTGCGGAACGCATGTCCAACTTTGACGGCTACGTTGCGCTTGGGTGCGTTATTCGCGGTGAAACCACGCATTATGAAACCGTCTGCAACGACAGCAGTCGTGCTATCCAGTTGCTTGGTCTTCAAGGACTGTGCATCGGCAACGGAATCCTGACCGTGGAAAACCGCAAACAGGCGGAAGTGCGCGCAGATCCGGCGGATCAGAACAAAGGGGGCGGCGCGGCGGCTGCGGCCTTGCATCTTATTGCATTGGGCCGTAAGTGGGGCGCTCAGCGAAAAGGAGTCGGGTTTTTACCAGACTCTGAGGAATACAAACTCGCTGGTGAGCTCAAGGACAATCCAACCGCATGACTATTTCCGGCAACCAGAAACGTAAGATGAAATCCGCGTCCCGCCTCTATGCAGTGCAGGCGCTGTTTCAGATGGAATCTTCCAGCCAGACCGTAGAACAGGTGCGGGTTGAGTTTCTGGATCACCGGTTTGGCGCCGAGATTGATGACGCCTCTGACATGATCGAGGGCGACCACGATCTGTTTGTGAAAACCCTTGGCGATGCAGTGAACTATCAGGCGCAAATTGATCAGATGACCGACCGCGCGTTGGCGACAGCTTGGCCGATCGACCGCATTGACCCAACTTTGCGGGCCTTGTTCCGCGCCGCGGGTGCCGAATTGGTGCAAAGCACCACGCCGCCCAAAGTGGTGATTTCGGAATATGTGGCCATCGCGACGGCGTTCTTTCCTGAAGGCAAAGAACCTAAGTTCGTGAACGCGGTGCTGGATCATATGGCGCGTGAGGCCAGACCCGAAGCCTTCTGAACAAGCTGCCGCGCGGCTTTGTCGCGGCGAAGTGATTTTGTCCGGTAGCGAATAGGGCGTAGTGTTTCCTTAGAAAAAAGGGGGCCGTCGTGCCAAAGCTCATTCGACTTTATATCACCCAAGTTCTGATTGGTTTTGCACTCTCAGCTGCGTTTGTCGCCCTACTTTTGTGGGCCAATGTGGCCAATCTCACCCATTTGATAACCAACACATCCGGCGGCTTTATCGCGCTCTTTATGTTGTGGTTTCTCAACGGGATCGTTTTTGCCGGGGTGCAGTTCGGTATCTCGATCATGCGCATGGCGCGTGATGACGATAAACCGGGCGGCGGCAAGCGCGATGCGCTTCCGGTTGTTTTTACAAGCGCTGTGCCGGTGAAAATCAAACCAGAGCGCCCCGTGCGTCAGCGGGATATTCACCGCCGCTGACGCAAGTCGGTCATTCCATGCCGTGCAGGTTTGACAGGAACCCGTGCCAACCTTTGTCGAGCGCCATCACAAGGCCGAAAGCGTCCGCATTTTTTGGCAACCCGCTGTGCACCAGCGATAAGCGTGTGCCGCCTGGTGCCTCATGCAGATGCCATTCCACAGTTGTCATCGCGCCTTCCATCGGGCCGACGGTAAAGCTCCATTTCATGTAGTCGTGCGGCGTGGCCTCTTCGACTTTGCCCCAGCACATCCGATCGCCGTCTTTTTCTGAGCGCAGCATGTAGTCCTCGCCTTCCGCCAAGTCGGCATCAGCAGGATGAAACCAGTTTCCGAGCAGATCGGCCTTGGTCAGAAAGTCCCACACGCGGGCTTTGGGCGCGGCCAGAAAGACGGATTTGCGAATGGTGGTGTCGAGCGATACTTCAGTCATTGTTGCGTCCAGTGTCATGTGATTGATCCTTTTCAATGGCAGTTTTCAAAGCGTCGAGACGGTCGTCCCAGAATTTGTCAAACCAGCTGAGCCATTCAAAAACCGGTTTCAGCGCCGCAGCGTTGAGGGAATTCACTTTTTCCCTCCCGCGGGGTTCCACGTTGATCAACCCGCCATCAGACAACATCACCAGATGCTTTTTGACGGCGGCGCGAGTCATGTCGAAGTGCTCTGATACTTCGGCAATGGTCATTGGTTCCTGTCCCAACATGCGCAGGATATCGCGGCGGGTTGGGTCGCCCAGGGCGCGGAACACGGGTTGTAGGTTTGGCGGCATTTTGGGCTCCGGTTACTTGGTTTCGGGGGCGGGGGTGCCGCCGGATAAATGTGCCTTGAGGCTGGTTTCAAAGAAGCTTTCCCAGCCGCGGGTGCAGACATCGAGGCAGGCGAGATTGGCGTTCAGCCCCACATGTTCCAAGGTGATGTCGCATCCGGTTTGTGTTTGGGCGATGTCCCATCGCAAGTGCGTGCCAATCCATTCGGCAGGATCATAGTCGTTGATGATCATATGCGCGTCGGTGCACAGCCACGTCAGGGGATTTTCAGCGTCAAAAGCAAAGCTGGCATGGCTGTCGTTGAACCGTACGGTCACGCCAGTTGGCGTGCGCTCGGCGCGAGTGGTCCACCAAATATGCATGTCGTCAAACAATGCAGCGCGGGCGGTCGCGACATCAGTTGGAACCGAAATCGTGGCACTGTAGTTTGCGTCGGTACTCTGTGTTTCGAGCGGCATTCTGACCTCCTTAAGTGATACTATTTGGTATCCTATATATGATACCTAAAAGTATCACGTCAATGGTGGGCGCAGCGCTCTGCGAGTTTGAGGTGTCGTTTTTGACGGGCAAAGTCCAATTTTGGTGTCTTAGCCTTTTGAAAACATTGGGGGATGCCATGACAACGCGCGGATTTTGTTTTTGCAGGAAAACTACGTGGGAATATGAGGGCGCAAGCACGTGGGAGTGCTATTGCCACTGCGACGACTGCCGACGCAATTGTTCCGCGCCTGTGGTGGCGTGGCTTGGTGTGCCGCTTAGAAACTTTCGCTGGACGGGGCAGGCGCCCAGAACGCTGGAAAGCTCAAAGGGTGTTTACCGCCACTTCTGCGCCGACTGCGGCGCGCCGATGGGGTTTGAGGCGGATCACTATGCGGGAGGGATGCACCTTTACGCCGCGTCGTTAGAGGACCCAACCAAGTTCAATCCGACCTTTCATGTGAACTGGAAGGACAAGTTGCCTTGGTTGGCGATGGAAGATGGTCTGACGAAGTATGACACAACGCTTTTGCATGCGCCGGAAGATTTGAGCGCGTTTGAGTGAGACACGGCGAGGACCATAAATATCACGGCTTCAAAACTGTTTTTCCCGCCGAGGCATTGGCCTAGGAACGCGGATGATGCTGATTGATAGAACATCAGGTTTGAGCCCATAGCGATACTTGAAACACCACTATTGATTTAGTTAGAAATTTGTATGGCTTGGAAACGGTTCTTCACAAGAAAATACCCAACAGAAGTACTTCCTGACTGGGAGCCTGTCCCGTGGCCGATGGAGGTGAAGGCTGCCGAGAAGCAAAAAAAGGGCTTCTTGAAACGAGCAGAACGCGCCATTCGATGGAACCCTGTGCTCTGGGAGAGCTTTCCGGCAGAAGGCATATTTGGCAAGAAAAGGGCTTGGTTCCAATCACATGACATTGCTTATGTAGCGTCACTCGAGGACGAATACTTAATACTCATGGATAATGTATATTTTGGTTGGCCTGATCCTCCACGATGGGGCCTAGCCTCACGGTCCAAAGCACAAAGCTATGATGACTGGAGCCACTGGGGGCACTTCCCGGATATACCTGAAGCTTGGGAATTGCCAAAAAAACGGGAAGAACACTAAGCCGCAGGCTAGATTGCGGACGGCAGAAAGGTCCCGCCAAGCGGACAATCAATGTGGCCAGAACAATCCAGAGCTCCTCCATTGCCAAAGCTATGCTTTGGCAGCGCCCGAACCGCCCCCACGGGGCGGGCGCTTCGCTTCCACCCCTCGGTTCGGACGCGGTGGGTCCCGCTTATGGTGCAACGGCAGCTTAGTCCCGCAATGCCGCCGTTCGATGTTTGGGCGCTGAAATTGGCCGATGCTGGCCACTTTGACCTCTATTACAAGTCACGCGATGTGGAACCGTCCGCAGATGGAATGGCCGCTTGGTTCAATGCTCACATGTGAGCTCGACTATATTTTTTGGAGATTGATCTCATGACTGATGAAACCAACACACCGGCCCCAACACTCCGGGCGGTTCTGACCGGAGCGGTATTTGGGAATTTGTTAGCCTGCGTTGGCTTTATGCGGGGGCAGGCTTTTCACGCCCGCGCAGAACAGCCCACATAAGGCCGACTGACAACAGGCCAAACACCAACCCCATCACGGATCCGGGTTTCAGACCGCCATAGGCTCCCACAAATATCGCGTCGTGAAAGTTGATGGCGGCAATGCCAAAAGCACCGATCAACAAAGATTCGGTTGTGCCGCGAATAGCGGCGTAGAGCGCGATCAAGGCGACCGTCAGTTGCCGGCCCAGAAAAAGTCCAGCGACCGAACCGAGCGAAGCGGCCTCGCCGGTCAGTGATTTCAAACCCGGATTGTTTGCGGGGTTAAGGTAGGCCGGAATGGTGAACAGCAGGATGATCGTTGCGAGGGCGCCCAAGGCGATCCTGATCCACAAAGCATGTTTGTAAGTTGTCATTGTTTGCAATCCTATCAATTTATCTTTCCGGAAAGATAAATTGCTCTATTGTGATCGGCAAGAAGAATCTTCAGGTTCAGGAGAGTAGCAAGAGCGGAGAGATGTGTGGCGGCTTCTGACAATGACACGCAAGTACCCGATGTGCCCGTTGCCGCGCGGATTGTTCCGGCGCTTTTTCGCAGCAGAAACATCATCTGGGACAATGATCATCGCGTTGTTGAGGCGCATGGGGTGACATGGTCGCAGTTTGTGACACTGATTTCGTTACAATCTGCCGGCCCTGAATTGGTCTTGTCACCCACCCAACTGTATTCCGCGGCGCAAGTCAGTTCTGGTGGTCTCACAAAGATGCTGAACGGGCTTGAAAAGGACGGTTACGTCGATCGCATCCCAAACCCTCAGGACAAGCGCAGCCGGTTGGTCAAACTGACACCGACGGGAGATGGCAAAGCGCGAGCTATTTCAAAGGAACTTGTGACGGCGAACCAGACACTGATCGGTGGAATTTTGTCGGAAGCCGAAACGGAGCAACTGGCGGTGCTTCTGAGGAAGCTCTTGATTGGGCTGCAGCAGTCGCCCTTGTCGTAAGCTGTCTTTTTTGGGTGGACTGAAAATGGCGTGTTTCAAAAGAAAAGCGCCCGCGATCTCGTGACCGAAGGCGCTTTAATTGCTTCTCGTAAGCCTCAGTCGAGGAAGGCTTTTTCCACCACGTATTGCGCAGGTTTGGAGTTCGCGCCTTCTTCAAGACCAGCCGCTTCGAGCATGGCTTTGAGTTCGAGGTTGAACGCCAAATTGCCACAGATCATCGCGCGGTCGTTTTGCGGGCAGAGCGGTTCCACGCCGAGATCTTTGTAGGCTTCGCCCGAGTTGATCAGGTCAGTGATCCGGCCCATCTTGGCGCTCTCTTCGCGGGTGGTGGTGGGGTAGTATTTGATCTTCTTCCAGAAGCCTTCGCCGATCACCTCGTTCAGAAGTTCGTCTTCTTTGAGCGAGTCGATGATGTTGCGGCCATAGATCAGCTCATCCGCCTGACGGCAGGTGTGGGTGATGATGATTTCGTCGTAATCCTCATAAGTCTGCGGTTCGCGCAGCAGGGAGGCAAAGGGCGCAAATCCGGTGCCGGTGGCAAAGAACCACATGCGCTTGCCAGGGATCAGCGCGTCGTGCACCAGCGTGCCAACGGGCTTGGGCTTCATAAAGATTTCGTCGCCCACTTTGATGTGCTGCAATTTGGAGGTCAGCGGACCGTCCTGCACCTTGATCGAGTAGAACTCCATTTCCTCTTCCCAGCTGGCGGAGGCGATGGAATAGGCGCGCAGCAGAGGTACCTGTTTGCCGGTCTTGGGGTTCACATCGCCCATCAGGCCGATCATCACAAATTCGCCCGAACGGAAGCGCAGCGATGCGGGGCGCGTGCATTTGAACGAAAACAGACGGTCGGTGTAGTGCTTCACCTCGGTCACGGTTTCGGTGTTGGGCAGCTTCGGGGCCTTGGCGGCGGGCGCGGTTGTCACGGGTGTTTGCTCGTTCATAATCACATCTCGGGCAGGAGTAACCCTTGCCCCTCATCTAGCAGTTTCAGGTGTCATTTAAAGGCATATCGGCAATGCGGCTTTGATTTAACGCAAGGTCGCATTACGATTTTGCTATGTGTTAGCCGCGCATGCGGGCCTGATAGTCATGGGCTTTCCAGCCGGCTCGGAAGGTCCATTCGGCCTCGGGCTGACGTTTTGCGAGGTCGTCGGAAATTTCCACTTCGTCAAAGCCGACGCGACGGGCCATGGCGTATTGGTCAGAAATCACATGGCCCCTGGCCCGCAGGCGGCCTTGGTAGCCGTTCAGGCGCAAATGGCGTGCGATGGTAAAGCCGCGCCCGTCAGCGAATGACGGAAAATCGACGCGGATCATTTCGACGCCGGCGAGATTTTTGATCAGTTCAGCAGGGTCAGTGTCAGAGGGCACGTCCAGAGCGGAGACGTCGTTGGCGGCTTCGTCCAGCGGCACAAAGGCGCCTGTGTAGTCGTCCGCGCCAAAGCCGGTGTCGGTTACAATCACAGTCATGTTGTTTCTCCTGATCGCACCATTTTGCCGTTCACAAAATGGATGCCACATTCGTCTTTTTCCTGTCCGCGCCAACGGCCAGACCTAGGGTCTTGGCCTTCGGCCACTTTGGAGGTGCAGGGCGCACAGCCAATGGACGGGTAGCCTTGTGCCACAAGTGGGTGACGGGGCAGGCGGTTTTCTTCCATGTAGTCGCGTACGTTTTCCGGAGCCCAATGGGCCAGCGGGTTGACCTTGATGCGGCCGGTAAAGTCTTCGACCTCAAAGAAATCAAGTGCGGCGCGGGTGCCGGATTGAAATCGTTTGCGCCCGGTGATCCAGCCGTCAAAGCCGCGCAGGGCCTTTTGCAGCGGGCGGGTTTTGCGCAGGCTACAGCAGGCGTCGGTGTCGCGTTGGTGCAATGTGCCGTCCGCATCTTCAGCCGCGATTGTGGCGTCAGAGGCGCGGATGATCTGCACATTTTCAAGATGCAGACGCTCTGCGAGTTCTTGTTGGTAAGCCAACGTTTCGGCGAACAGCATCTCGGTGTCGACAAAGATCACCGGAAGGGTGCGGTCCACAACAGCAGCCATGTGCAGCAACACCACAGATTCCGCGCCAAAAGACGACACCAGCGCCAGTTTTCCGGCCTGCGGATCCTTGAGCGCGGCCTGCATCACCGAAGTCGCCGAGTGGTGGCGGTAGCGCAGGTTCAGTGCATCCACTTTGGCTTGCAGCGGGTCAACGCGCGTGGCCCCCGGCGCAAGGCCGGTGGTCAGCGGAGAGGTGAGTGGGGACAGCCCATCATGCTGCATTGGCCCGAACCTTAGCGTCTTGTGCCTCTGGATAGAGGTAAGCTTTGAACGGGGCCAAGCCAAGGCGACGGTAGGCCGCTAGGAAGGTTTCCGCCGGACTGTCGCGCAGCTCCAGATAGCCGTTCACAAGCCGTTCGATGGCCGGAACGATTTCGTCATAGGCAAAACCGGGGCCTGCGCGCTCGCCAATAGCGGCATCCCAAGTGGCGTCGCCACCCAAGGTGATCTGGTAGTTTTCCACGCCAGCGCGGTCCAGACCCAGAATACCGATGTGGCCCACGTGGTGGTGACCACAAGCGTTGATGCAGCCCGAGATTTTGATCTGCAGATGGCCGATGTCATGCTCGAGCTTCAACTCGTCAAAACGCGTCGCGATCTGTTGCGCCACTGGGATCGAGCGAGCCGTTGCCAGCGCGCAGTAGTCCATTCCGGGGCAGGCGATGATATCGCTGATCAAACCGATGTTGGCGGCGTGGAGGTCAACGTCGCGCAGGGCGGCGTAAACTGCGGGCAGGTCCGATTTGTGCACATGCGGCAGGATCACGTTCTGCTCGTGGCTGATGCGCAGCTCGTCATGGCCGAAGTCACGCGCGATTTGCGCCAGCGTGCGCATCTGTTCGGATGTCGCATCGCCCGGCGTGTCGCCTTGTTTTTTAAGGGACACGGTGACAATCGCATACCCGTCGATGCGGTGTGCGGCCAAGTTGGTGTCGACCCAGCTGCGGAACAGAGGGTTGGCCTCGTATGCGCTGTCAAATTCCACGGTCGGCGCGTTGCGGAAGGCAGGCGCGGCAAAGTGGTTTTGGATGTCGGCGAACAACGCTTGATCCACACCGGTAAAGGTCGGACGGATTTGCGCATAGCGCTCGTCCACGCGGGCGCGGATGTCTTCAAGACCGTGCTCGTGCACGGTGATCTTGATACGGGCCTTATATTTGTTGTCGCGACGGCCAATCTGGTTCCAGACCGAGACTGTGGCCTCGATGAAGGGCAGCAGGTCTCCGCGAGGCAGGAAGTCGTGCAGGACTTTGCCAATCATTGGCGTGCGGCCAAGGCCACCACCAACAAGCACTTGATAGCCCACAACGCCGGCGTCGTTTTTGACGATGCGCACAGCCAAGTCATGCGCCTTGAGCACGGCGCGATCTGCGGCGGCACCGCTGACAGCGATCTTGAACTTGCGGCCCATGAACTGAAATTCGGGGTGATCTGTCGACCATTGGCGGATCAGCTCGGCCAACGGACGCGGGTCTTCGATTTCGTCCGCAGCGGCACCGGCGAAGTGGTCCGCCGTTACGTTGCGGATGGTGTTGCCCGAGGTCTGGATCGCGTGCATGCCAACTTCGCCCAAAGCGTCGAGCATGTCAGGCACGTCGGTCAGTTTGGGCCAGTTGTACTGGATGTTCTGGCGGGTGGTGAAGTGGCCGTAGCCCTTGTCCCACTTGTCCGCCAGCAGCGCGAGTTTGTCCATCTGTGCCGACGACAGCGTGCCGTAAGGAATGGCGACGCGCAGCATGTAGGCGTGCAGTTGCAGGTAGAGACCGTTCATCAGGCGCAGCGGCTTGAATTCATCTTCGGTCAGGTTGCCGGCCACGCGGCGTTCGACCTGTGCGCGGAACTGACGGTTGCGCTCGGCCAAGAAAGCTTTGTCGAAGTCGTTGTAATGATACATGGGTGCGCTCCTGCGTGCCTGTTACTGGCCGACAGCCTGTTTGCCGTGGAAATAGTTCGAAGGGCCGGTGCGGCGGAAATCCTCGCGGAAGTGGGTCGGCTCAGGACCGTTGCCGCTGGCCACCGCGTCTGCCAGATACGCGCCGACGATCTCGCCAACTTGCTGCTCCGCCTCAAGCAGACGCAGCTGGGCGTGAGCCTCGTCGGTCAGCAACTCGGCCTGTGGCAGGTCGCGAGTCCAGCCGTTGTTGGCAGTCAGGTAGATTACATCGCCTTCGATCAGGGCGTTTGCGGTGACAACTTTGGGTGTGAATGCACGTGGCACTGTCTCTCTCCCGTTTAAGAACTTGAGTGATATATAGGAAATATTCCCGTATATGCGCTAGATGCGGAGGGAAATAGAAACGCTTGTTCCTTGGTCGTGGCCGTGCTAGGCCGGAATTCCGAAAATACGAGGGAATTGGGATGGCATTGCGCATCGACGACATGGATCGGAAAATTCTTGGCGAATTGCAGCGCGACGCGGCGCAATCGTTGGACGAAATCGCCAAGCGGGTGGGGTCAAGCAAGACACCTGTGTGGAACCGGATTCGCAAATTGCGCGAAGCAGGCGTGATCAAACAGCAGACGGTGTTGCTTGATGCCGAAGCGCTTGGTTTTGAGGCGTGTTTCTTTGTGCTGATCCGCACCAGCGAACATGAATCCGATTGGCAGGCAAAGTTCCTGACGGCGCTTCGCGAACGTCCCGAGGTGCAGGAAGCGCATCGGTTGGCCGGTGATATCGACTATATCCTCAAGGTTCAGGTGCAGAACGCGCGGGCCTACGACAGCTTTTATCAGGCGCTGATTTCAGAGGTGAAGGTGCACAACGTGACAGCACTTTTGTCGATGGAAGAAATCAAATCGACGGCCATGCTGCCGCTGTGAGCCCAAAAAGACCCGTCTGTAAGGCGGTGGTATCGCGTCGGTATTGCGTCGGCGGTGTTTGCGCATCGCCAGGCCGGACGTTGGCCAGGCCTGACATTAGACTGTGACGTCCAGCCGTTCCAATCCGTGGAAGTGGTATGCATTGGCGTATTGCGGTGTGCCTGCAAGCGCCAAGTTGGGGCAGCGATCAAACAGGATTGGCAGCGCGATTTTCAACTCCAGTCGGGCCAGCGGCGCGCCGACGCAGAAATGCAGACCGCCACCAAATGCTGTGTTGGTTTGGATCGGGCGGGTCGGATCAAACGTGTTGGGATCGGACCAGCCTGCAGGGTCACGGTTGGCAGCACCCAGCATCAGAGCGATCTGATCACCCCGTTTGAAGGTGTGGCCTGCGACTTCGATGTCCTCATAGGCATATCGGGTGAACATGTGCAGCGGTGGATCATAGCGCAGGATTTCCTCGACCGTTCTGTCGATGCCCTCTGGCGTTAGCCAAGTCGGGTTTGTGCCTGCTTCCAAAAGCGTTTTCACGCCGTTGCCCATCGAATGCACTGTTGCCTCATGCCCCGCGTTTAACAACAGAATACAGGTGGTGATCAGCTCATCGGTAGAGAGTTTCTCGCCTTCTTCCTCGGCAGCGATCAGACGTGAGATCAAATCCTCGGACGGGGTTTTGCGACGACCGTCGATGTAGACTTTCAGATAGTCCATAAAGTCGCGGGCAGCAGAGTTGGCGGCGTCCTCATCTGAACGGGTGCGGCCGGCGGTGTACATCTTCACCATGTCATTGGACCACTTGAGGAACTGCGGGGCCATCTCGTCTGGCACGCCAAGCAAGCGAGCGATTGTGATCAGCGGCACTTGTGTACAATAAGTGTCCAGCAGGTCGAATTGATCGTCCGGAAACTGATCGATCAATGTGTGGCACAGGGTTCCGACGCCATCGGCAAGGGCTGCGATGGAGCGCGAGGTGAACGCGCGAAGCACCAAAGAGCGCAGGCGGGTGTGGCGAGGTGGCTCCAGCTCGAGCATGGAGTGCGCTTCGACCTTGTAGAAGTCGGCAACATGTTCCGGAATGTCCGGAGCGAACTCTGGCGGAACCTCGCGACCAAACTTGCGGTTCTTAAACAGCGCGCTGACCAGATCGTGGGACATAGCAGCTGGCATTTTGTAGTCATCCCAATGCACCAACGGACCAACGTCGCGGGCCGTGTCATAGAAAGGGTAGGGATTTTGAACAAAATCCGGTGCGGTCGGGGATTGGGTCAGCGTCTTCATGCGGCAGTTTTTGACCAGATGGACAGGAAAGGCAAGAGGAGCGCTGCGGTAGAAGGCGCGAAGAGAGGTTGCCGGTATTATGGCAGCGGGCGCGGGCAATTTTGAAGGTCAACATGCGCCGACTCGCGGCCAAATCCAAAAGCCGCTAGCTTGTCCTCTATGACAAACCGGATCAGGCACCGCGCAGCGATTCTGCTGTTTTCCCTGCTGGCCATTGCGGCCGTCGCGGGAGGCGTGTGGCGGTATGGTTACGGGCAGGCGCTTGAACAGTTGCATCGACGCGGCGAGGCGGATCTGGCCCTTGCAGCGGACCGTTTGACGGCGCAGTTGCAGCGATATCAAGAGCTTGCGGTTTTGATGGCCGAACATCCGACGCTTTTGGCCTTGGCCGAAGGGCATGGCGATAGCGCCGCCGCCAGAGCTTTGTTGTTGGAGGCAGCCGACAAGACATCGGCGCTGGATTTGATTTATGCAGATCCGTCGGGGCGGGTTTTGGCATCGGCGCGATCAGATGATTTGACTATCGGATCCGTGGGGCAAACCCCTCATTTCGAGCGCGCCTTGCATGGCGCTTTGGGCACGCATCACGCAGTGGATACACGCCATGACACACGGGCGTTTTACTTTGCGGCCCCGACATTCGGCACGGATCGCAAGGTGCAGGGCGCGTTGGTGGTGGTTGTTGATGTGGTTGTGGTTGAGGAGAATTGGCGCGGCGACGGCCCTGCGGTGGTTTTTTCCGATCCGGCGGGGGAGGTTTTCATCTCCAATCGCTCGGAACTTTTGTTTTGGTCGCGCGCAGAGGGCGATGTGGGCTTGAAGCCGCCGCAAGGGGCTGCGCCGCCGTTTTTGGCGTATCGGCACGGCGCTTATGAGATTTGGCAGCTTGATTGGGGGCCTTACTTGCCGACGCGGGGCCTGCATATTGTGCAGGATTTGCCGGTGATCGACATGTTGGGCGAGGCGATTGTCGACGCAGCGCCAGCGCGTCGGCTGGCGGCCTTGCAGGCGGGGTTTGTGGCCGCAGTTGCCTTGGCGTTTGGGTTGATGTTGTGGTTGGCGACCGAGCGGCGACGGGTGTTGGCGTCGGCCAATGCCGAGCTGGAAGCACGGGTTGCGGCGCGTACACAGGCTTTGAGCCAGACCAACGCGGCTTTGCGCCGCGAGGTGGCGGAACGCGAGGAGGCAGAGGCTGCGTTGAAGAAGGCGCAGGATGATTTGGTGCAGGCTGGCAAATTGAGCGCACTTGGCCAGATGAGCGCCGGTATTTCGCATGAGTTGAACCAGCCGTTGATGGCAATTCAGACATTTGCCGAAAATGGCGAGCGGTTTTTGGAGCGCGGCAACGAGGATAAGGCGGGTGAAAACCTTGGACGCATCGGGCAGATGGCGACCCGAATGGCGCGTATTATTAAAAACTTGCGCGCCTTTGCCCGCAACGAAAGCGAGCCGATGGGGCGCGTGAATTTGATCACGGTGATTGATCAGGCCGTGGAATTGAGCGGTTCGCGCTTGCGCCAAGAAGGCGTGACGCTGGATTGGGACGGCGGGCCAGCTGTGCACGCTTTGGGCGGTGAGGTCAGGTTGGGGCAAGTTTTTGTGAACCTGATCAACAATGCGGCGGATGCGATGGCCGACAGCCCCACGCGCCACATTGAGATCGTGGTAGAAAGCGCGCCGCGGCTGGCGGTGCATGTGATGGACAGCGGTCCCGGGATCGCGGAGCCGGATCGGATATTTGACCCGTTTTATACCACCAAGGAAGTGGGCAGCGCCGAGGGCATGGGGCTGGGCCTGTCGATCAGCTATGGTTTGGTGCAGAGCTTTGGCGGCAATATCCGTGGTGCAAACCGGCCGGACGGCGGCGCGGTGTTCACAGTGGAGCTTGACCGTTGGGCAGAGGAGAGTGCGGCATGACGGCGTCGGTGTTGGTTGTTGACGATGACCCGATGGTGCGCGAAGCCCTTGGGCAGACGTTGGAATTGGAAAATATTCCGGCGGTGGCAGCGGGTTCGTTTGTGGAAGCCAAAGATCTGATTGTGCCGGGGTTTGGCGGGGTGATCCTGTCGGACATGCGCATGCCGGGGCGGGACGGGTTTCACCTTTTGGCCTATGCGCGTGAAGTGGACGCCGAGCTGCCGGTGATCTTGTTGACCGGGGAGGGTGATATTCCGATGGCGGTCAAGGCGATGGCGCAGGGGGCGTTTGGCTTTCTGGAAAAACCTTGTGCGCCTTCGGAATTGGTGGCGGTGATAACTCGCGCGCAAAAAGCCCGCAGCATGGCGTTGGAGAACCGGCGCTTGAAGGCACAACTTGAAACCGGCGATGCGGCAGCGCGGTGGTTGTTTGGCACATCCGAGCGGGCAGAGGCGCTGCGCCGACAGGTGCGGCATGTGGCGCGGATCGGCGCCGAAGTGTTGGTCACCGGCGCGCCGGGCACGGGTATTTCCAAGGTCGCTGAGGTCATTCATCTATGTTCACCGCACAGCGAGGGGCCGTTTGGCAAACACACTGCGTCCGGCATGGATGTGGCGCGGTTTGAACAAGCGGTGGCGGACGCCAAAGGAGGCAGTTTGTTTCTGGACGACATTCAGGCGATGTCGATGGAGACGCAATTTGCCCTGATGGGCGCGATGGATCGGGACGGGGTGCCGCGCCTGATTTTTGGCAGCACGGCGCGGTTGGAGGACGCAGTGGGTGCGGGACAGTTGCACGCTGACCTGTATTACCGGCTGGACGGATTGCAGGTGCGTATTCCAGCATTGTCCGAGCGCACTGAAGATATCCCGGTCCTGTTTCGACACTATGTTGCGCAAGCCGCAGAGCAGGCTGGCGTGCGTGCGCCAGAGGTCACGCCGGATGTGCTGAGCGGTTTGATGGCGCGTGAATGGCCGGGCAATGCCCGCGCCTTGATGAGTGTCGCCATGCGGTTTGCGTTGGGGCTGTCGGGTGAGGAGAGTCGTGATGCGCGGTTGGGCTTGGCAGACCAGATGGCGCAGGTGGAGCGGACCTTGTTGCAGGAGGCCTTGCGCAAGCACGACGGGCGCGCGGCGGCCGTGGCAGAGGCGCTGAAATTGTCGCGGCGGACACTGTATGACAAATTGGAGAAATACGGGCTGCGGCCTGAGGATTTCAGGTGAGGACACGGCATGGTGGACACTGCAAAAACCGCGTTTGAGATGATTTCAGCTATGAATCCCGAATTGAAGAATGGCGACTATGTCTTTGCAATAACTCAAGAAAGCGATGTTGTTGCACGGCTGTTTCCGGAGGCTTTGTGTCTGTATCGAGAGGCCGAAGGGCTGTCGATGATCTTGCCCAAAGAGATCGCGGTACGCGAAGGGTTTGACGCGGACCAACCGATGCGGTGCATCACGCTGAACGTGTTTTCCGCGCTTGAGGGCGTCGGGCTCACGGCGGCGGTGGCCACGGAATTGGCAGCACACGGCATCGCCTGCAACATGGTGGCAGCCTATCACCACGACCACGCCTTTGTGCCGGCAGCGCAGGCCGAAAATGCAGTGCGCATTCTTAAATCTCGGCAACAGGCGGAAGCGGCCGGCGAAGCGTAAATCTGTTAGCGATATCAGAATGCCCGCAGTGCATCTGGACTTTGTCGCAGTTTGCGGGGAGAAATGACGCTGAGGCGAGCGAACAGGACATTCCTTTTGACCGAGACAACCGAACAAATCACTTCGGGCACCCGAAGGCAGCATTGGCGTGCGGTGGCGTCGATGTTTGCATTAAATGGCGCGTTGTTCGGCGTCTGGGCCTCGCGCATTCCGGCAATCAAAGACCTGCATTCGCTGAGCCATTCGCAGCTTGGCGGCTTGCTTTTGCTGCTGGCGGCAGGCGCGATTGTGGCGTTTCCGGTGGCGGGTTGGTTGAGCGATCGGCGCGGAGCCGCACAGGTGACGCGGATTTTGGGCGTGCTGAATGCGCTTGCGCTGTTTACGTTGGCTGTGGCTCCGGGACCAGTGACGTTGGGGCTGGTTCTTTTGGCCTTTGGGGCCTTTCACGGCGCGATGGATGTCACCATGAACGGCTGGGCTGCAGAGGTGGAACGCTGGGCCAAGCGCCCCCAAATGTCGACCTATCACGCGATGTGGTCGCTGGGCGCCGGGGTGGGCGCGGGCACCGGCTATTTGGCGATCACCTTTGGGTTTGGGCTCTTTATGCATTTCCTGATAGCGGGCGGTGGTCTGTTGTTTGTGGCGCTGCTGTTTTCGCAGGATGGCTGGGTGTCACCGGTCAACTCGAACGCTCGGGAGTCGGTATTTTCGCTGCCAAAGGGCGTTTTGATCCTTGTTGGGCTGCTGGCGATGTGTGCGTCGATGGGCGAAGGCGCCATGGCGGATTGGAGCGCGATTTACATGCGTGACGAGATTGGCGTGCGACCTGAGTGGGCGCCAATCGGGTTTGCGATTTTCTCGGCTGCGATGGTTTTGACGCGGCTGTCGGGGGGCTGGCTGACCCGACTGGCCCCACCACATCAAGTGGCGCGGGTATGCGGTTTGATTGGCAGTGGCGGTATGGCCTTGGCGATATTAAGCTCGTCCATTTGGGGCACGCTGGTGGGATTTGTGCTTTTTGGCATCGGGCTTGCGTTGATATTCCCGCTGGCCTTTAGCCGCGCGGCCAACGATCCGGACACGCCGCAGGGACAGGCCTTGGCCGGTGTGGCCACGTTGGGCTATGGCGGCATTCTGTTGGGGCCGCCCGTGATGGGGTTCATCGCCTCGGCCACATCGTTGACGGTCAGTTTCGCGGTACTGGCTGCGATGGCCCTGATGATCACGGTGCTGGCGGGTGCGCTAAAAGTACCTGATTGAATTCTTGCCTGAGCCGCGAAGCCCTCGGTTTCAGGTTTTTGCGTTGCCCTCGCATCGGTCAATTTGATCCACTTGGTGTATTGCGAGGGTGCGGCTTGCAGTGAAACCACCCCTCACATGATCCCACCACGCGCCAAAATATGAGCGCTCGGCGGTGGCGTGAAACACCTCGGGCGCGACGCGGTGTAGCGTGGGCAGGCGAGTCCAAGCCACGTTTGGAAAACTGTGATGCTCGTTGTGATAACCCGTGTTGAACAGCAGCCAATTGATGGGGCCGTAGGTGGAGCGTGTCGGGTTTTCCAGATCGTCGCCAGGATGTTCAGACAGGGATTGGCCAAGGTTTGTGATGCCGAGCTTGCCGAGAAAGAATGAGAGCGACCAGATATGGTAGAGCAGCGCCCATGGTCCAAGCAGGGCGAGCATCACAAGGTTTGAGATCAGGCTGACCACAATATAGGGGCGCATGTCGGTGTCGGTTGGATGCGTGCCGGTGAAGCGCGGCATAGGATCGCGGTTGGGACGGCCAGACAGCTTGCGATAAAGGCGCGGCATGATTTGGCCCGCGAGAAACACCGAACCAAGCGGCAGAGCATGGATAAAGAGCGTCAGGGCCGTGAGCAGAGGTTGCCACGTGGGATGCGCGCGGAACACCGATTGGCGGGCTTGCAGGGCGCAGATGTCTTCGTGTTCGTAGTCGTTGTCATAATCGCCCACAAAGGGGTGGTGGCTGGTGACGTGTTGATGCTGATAGGTGAGCTGTTTGCCATAGCTGGTGAGGATGAATTCGAGGCTGAGGTCAAAAGCCAATTTGGGGCCGGCGGCGCGGAAAATCAGCTTGTGGCAGGTTTCGTGGATCAGCGAGCTGGCGGAATGATACACCAGTTGCCCGATCAAAAATGCGGTGAGGCCGATGACCCATAAGGGTTGCCCCGACACCAGCCACGCGATGCCCCAATGCACGGCCAACAGGATCGGCAGTGCCAGTGCGGTGAGCGGCTGTGGACCGGCGAGGTCGGCCAGTTCCGGATGGGCCGCCAGAGCCTCTTTGCGCATCTCGTTGTGGCGACGGGATTGGGGCGAGATGCCGGAGGGTCGGGGCGTGTCTAGGGATGCGGTCATTGGGTCATTTCAAACAGAGCATAAAGAACAGCCCCCAGAGTAGCGACATGCCGAGGGTGGTCAATGCGGCGATTCGAAGTTGGGGTAGTGATGGGTTAACTCTTAGGGAGCCCGGTTGTGCGAATTTTCGCACAATTGTGCAGCAGGACCGTGCGGGAATTCGCACATGGCGGTGGGAATTGATTTTGATCGACTTTCAAAATGTACGTCAACTACATGAAATAGTGTGATTAAAATCCAAATTAGGGAGGCAGGTAACAAAATGTTGAGCGGTGCAGGAGAGGTTGTCACTCTTTGCTCACACGGCGCTGGGAGGCGTCTGACTGTTTTTGACTACCGACACTCTGGGAGGAGACATCCATGAAATTCCTGACCACCGCCGCCACAGCGATGGCGCTGACTGTAACCGGTGCGGGCATTGCCGCAGCAGGTTGTGACGATGGCGAAATCGTCGTTAAGTTCAGCCACGTAACCAACACCGACAAGCACCCAAAGGGTATTGCCGCGACGCTTTTGGAGCAGCGTATCAACGACGAGATGAACGGCACTATGTGCTTGGAAGTCTTCCCGAACTCGACGCTTTATAACGACAACAAAGTGCTGGAAGCGATGCTGCAAGGCGACGTTCAGCTGGCCGCACCGTCGCTGTCGAAGTTTGAGAAGTTCACCAAACAGTTCCGTATCTTTGACCTTCCATTCATGTTCAAAGACGTGAACGCGGTTGACGCATTCCAAGCATCTGACGCGGGTCAGGGCCTGCTGGACAGCATGCAGCGCCGCGGCCTGCAAGGTCTGGCGTACTGGCACAATGGCATGAAGCAGATGTCGGCGAACGTGCCGCTGGTTTCGCCAACGGATGCCAACGGTTTGAAATTCCGTGTGCAGTCTTCGGACGTGCTTGTGGCCCAGATGGAAGCCATCGGTGGTTCGCCTCAGAAAATGGCGTTCTCCGAAGTTTATGGCGCTCTGCAGCAGGGCGTTGTGGATGGGCAGGAAAACACCTGGTCCAACATCTACGGCAAGAAGTTCTTTGAAGTTCAGGACGGCGTGACCGAAACCAACCACGGCATCATCGACTATCTGGTGGTGACTTCGGTGGATTGGCTCGACAGCCTTGATCCGGCAACCCGCGATCAGTTCCTGACCATCCTTGGTGAAGTGACCGAGATGCGGAACAAAGAATCCACCGCAGTCAACGAAGCGGCCAAAGCGTCGATCGTAGAAGCGGGCGGCACAATCCGCACACTGGACGCCACACAGCGTCAGGAGTGGGTCGATACTATGATGCCGGTTTGGGACAAGTTCTCAAAAGACGTGGGTCAGGAAAACATCGACGCGGCGCAATCGATCAACGCGAAGATGTAAGGCCAATTGGCTGATATTTAACTGAAAATCGGAGCGGGCGCGCCGCGGAAGGCGCGCCCGTTTTGCAACAAAAAACACGGGATACGGGACATGCAGACCAAGCATAGTTTTGTGGACCGGATCGAAGAAACCATCATTGCGCTTCTTCTGGGGCTGATGACAGCGATCACATTCGCCAACGTCATTGCCCGGTTCGGATTCAATTCAAATATTCTCTGGGCGCTGGAGGCGACGGTTTTCCTGTTTGCCTGGCTGGTGCTTTTGGGCGCCTCTTATGCGGTCAAGAAACACAGCCATCTGGGTGTGGACGCGGTCATCAACATCTTGTCGCCGTCGACCGCACGGCTGGTCGGGCTTTTCTCGGCGGCGTGCTGTTTGGCCTTCTCGCTGCTGATGCTGAAGGGCGCTTATGACTATTGGGCGGTTTTTGCGGATCTGCCGCCCACGTCGGGCCGGTGGTTCCCGACCGGTTTTGCCGACAAATTCCGCAGCCAGTCGTTTTATGAAGTGCAGGACATTCCGATGGTCGGGATGTTCAAATTCCTCGAAGACATGATCAACTACGGCGATGAATACGAAAAACTGCCCAAGGTGGTGCCGTATATCGTGTTGCCGGTGTCGATGGCGCTGTTGGTCTATCGGTTCGTTCAGGCGTCGATTGCCATCTGGCGCGGTGAAACAGACCGGTTGGTGGCAAGCCACGAGGTCGAAGACGAAATCGAAGAAGTTCGGGCCTTGCAGGGGGAGCATGACTGATGGAAGTGGTACTTCTCTTTGCGATGGTGATCGGGCTTTTGTTGATCGGGGTACCGATTGCGGTGAGCCTTGGTCTGAGCTCGGTTCTGTTTTTGCTGTTCTTCTCGGATGCCACACTGGCGTCGGTGGCGGGCACATTGTTTGAAGCCTTTGAAGGGCATTTCACCCTGCTGGCGATCCCGTTCTTCATTCTGGCCAGTTCGTTCATGACGACAGGCGGTGTGGCGCGACGGATCATCCGGTTCTCGATTGCTTGCGTGGGGCATTTGCCCGGCGGTCTGGCGATTGCGGGTGTGTTTGCCTGTATGATGTTTGCGGCTCTGTCGGGGTCATCTCCGGCAACGGTTGTGGCGATTGGCTCGATCGTGATCGCGGGCATGCGGCAGGTGGGGTATACCAAGGAATTCGCAGCAGGCGTGATCTGTAACGCGGGTACATTGGGCATCCTGATCCCGCCTTCGATTGTGATGGTGGTTTATGCGGCGGCCGTTGAGGTGTCGGTGGGCCGGATGTTCCTTGCCGGTGTTATTCCGGGCCTGTTGGCCGGTTTCATGTTGATGGTGACGATTTACGTGATGGCGAAGGTCAAGAACCTGCCGAAAGGTGAGTGGAAGGGCTTTGGCGAGATCGTTGAAAGCGGCATGGACGCGGGCTGGGGCCTGTTCCTGATCGTGATCATTCTGGGCGGCATTTATGGAGGTGTTTTCACGCCAACTGAGGCTGCGGCGGTAGCTGCGGTCTATGCCTTCCTGATTGCCAGCTTTGTCTACAAGGACATGGGACCGCTGTCGGCAGAGAACAACGATGGTCAGAAGGTGTCTTTGCTGCGCAAGCCGCAGGCGCTGGTGACGTCGTTCTTCCACGGCGACACCAAACACACGCTTTTTGAAGCGGGCAAGCTGACAGTGACGCTGCTCTTTGTGATCGCCTGTGCGCTGATCCTGAAGCACGTTTTGACCGAACAGCAGGTTCCGCAGCAAATTGCGGGCGCGATGCTGGATGCGGGCTTTGGCCCTGTCATGTTCCTGATCGTGGTGAATGTGATCCTGCTGATCGGCGGGCAATTCATGGAACCGTCAGGGTTGCTGGTGATTGTGGCGCCTTTGGTGTTCCCGATTGCCATTCAGTTGGGCATTGATCCGATCCACTTGGGCATCATCATGGTGGTGAACATGGAAATCGGAATGATCACTCCGCCTGTGGGGCTCAACTTGTTTGTGACCTCTGGTGTGGCGGGCATGCCGATGATGGGCGTGGTGCGTGCAGCGCTGCCGTTCCTGGCTGTGCTGTTCGTCTTCCTGATCATGGTGACCTACATTCCGTGGATTTCCACTGTGTTGCCGAATGCGGTCATGGGGCCGGAGCTTATCACGAAATAGCGTAATCCAGCGGAGCGCTTACGCGCGCTCTTGTTTAAGAAAACTTCGAGGCGACGTCCCAATCGGGGCGTCGTTTTGCTTTGCGGGGCCGGAGTGTGGCGGCGGCGAGGGGACGCAGGCAGCAATGCGCAGAGCGATTGCCCCTCGTTTCGATAGGATCAGCTTGCGGCCAGCGCGTCGATGATCGGCTGGAAGTCTGCAGCCTTGAGGCTGGCGCCGCCGACCAGCGCGCCGTCAACGTTGGATACCGAGAAAATCTCTGTTGCGTTGGTCGGTTTGACGGAGCCGCCATAGAGAACCGGCACGGTGCGGCCAACGCCTTCGCCAAAGCGGCGTTCCAGGCGCATACGGATAAAATCATGCACATCGCCGATTTGCGCCAAAGTGGGCACTTTGCCGGTGCCGATGGCCCAGACCGGTTCGTAGGCGACAACGAGATTTTCACCGGTGGCCGCGTCGGGGATAGAGCCTGCAAGCTGACCGCCGATGATATCGAGTGTGTTGTCGGCCTCGCGTTCGGACAGAGTTTCGCCAACGCAGATCACCGTGCCGAGGCCGGCGTCCCACGCGGTTTGCGCCTTGGTACGCACGTCTTCGTTGCTTTCGCCGTGATTTTCGCGGCGCTCGGAATGGCCGAGGATCACGTGACTGGCGCCTGCATCGATTAGCATGTCGGCCGCAATATCACCTGTGTGAGCACCTGAGGTGGCGGTGTGGCAATCCTGACCGCCAATGTACACAGATGTGTCGGAGGCGACTTGTGCCGCGCGGGTGATCAACGTCGCGGGCGGGCAGATCAGGATGTCGGTGTTGGCGTCAGCGGGGGCGGCGTTCAGCGCCTCAAGCTCGGCCAAGGCCGCAGAGGTCCCGTTCATTTTCCAGTTACCGGCAGCCAGTTTGCGACGCATGTTTCACCTCATGGAGTTATGATGCGCCTTTTGTCGGAGCTTGGCTGTGCGACGTCAAGTCCTGCTTGCGCTGATCGAAGGATCATCGCAAGAAAGGCGGCGAATTCTGGAGAGATCAAAATGGTTCCCACATTGGATGCAACAGCGATCAAACGCCGCGACCCCGTAGCCCTGAAGGCGTTGTGTAAAGCTGTTGAGGAAGACGGGTTTCTGGTGGTGGAGAACACCGCGATTTCCAAGGCACGTGTGCTGGAGGTGATTGCGGCCTATCGGGCGTTCTTTCGTTTGCCCGAGGCCGCCAAGGCGGCTGTGGATATGGCGCAGACAGGTGGCAATCGCGGATGGGGCGCGTCGGGGTCAGAGCAAGTCGATCCGGACGCGAATCCTGATTACAAACAAGTGTTTGACTGCGGGTTTGAGCTGACGGAAGTGGATCCTGTGCGCGCCGAAGGCCTGTCGGTCTATGCGGACAATCTGTGGCCGGAGGCACCGGACACTTTCAAGCCAACCGTGCAGGCTTATTACCGCGATGCGCTGGAGGTCTGTCTGAGCCTGCTGCAAGGCATCGCGGCGGCGATTGGGGAGCCTGAAGGCTACTTTGATGCGGCGTTTAGCCGGCCTATGGCGCTGTTGCGGGGGAATTATTATCCGGAGCGGCCGGAGTGGGCGACTGACAAGGATTTTGGCATCGCCGCGCACACGGATTACGGCTGTTTGACGTTGTTGGCCACCGACGGTGTGCCGGGCCTTGAGGCGCACACGCGGGACGGCGATTGGGTGCCGGTTCAGGCTGCGCCCGGTGCGTTTATCATCAACTTTGGGGAAATGCTGGAGATATGGACCGCGGGCAGAGTGCGGGCGACGCCGCATCGGGTGATCGGTTCAAACGAGGAGCGGATTTCGGTGCCGATGTTTTTTAACCCGAACCATGACACCAACGTGGCCCCAATCGGGTCAGCTGAGGTCGTGCAGGCCGGAGACCATTTGAAGAAACGGTTTGACGAAACCTATCTGCATTTGCAGGCGGGCTAGGGTCAATTCAGCTTGGGAGCGCCGTTGGGATGTTCGGCGGCGAGTTCTTCAACATCTTTGAATTTAATTGATTCCCCGCAGCCGCAAGCATCTTCCACGTTCGGGTTGTTGAACTTGAAGCCGCTTTCCAGCAGAGACACTTCGTAGTCGATTTCAGTGCCGAATAGGAACATCTGCGCCATTGGGGCGATCATGATCACGGCGTCGTCTTGTTTGACCACTTCATCATGTTCGTTGGTCTCATCCACGTAGTCCATGGTGTATTCCATGCCCGCGCAGCCGCCCTTCTTTACGCCAATGCGCAGACCGGAGTGGCCCTTGCTAGCCATCAATTTGGCAATTTGGGCTGCAGCCTTGGGGGTCATGGTGACCGCTTGTTTTCCGGGGATGCCGAACATGGTGTTTCCTCTTCGCTTGCAGTCCAAAGTAGGCCGTGGGAGCGGGGGAAACAAGATGGCCCGACGGGATTTCCGCCGGGCCAACAGGATTGTGACGATGTGCCTTGGGCCTCGGAGGCTTAGGACGCGTCGGCCATCATGCAGTTTGCATAGTAGGTGACGGTGGCAGGCCAGTCAGAGAAGATGCCTTCTACGCCAACGTCTTGTGCCAGAACATGCATCAGTTCGAAGTACATCGCGTCGTTGTTGGTCACGTCTTTGACCGACTGGAAGTACCAGCCGCCGCCGTTGGCCAGCGGGCCGGAGCGCTCAAGCGTCCAGGTGATCAGCTTGAGACCGGCTTCTTTGGCTTTGATGGTATAGGCGGAGGGAACGATTTCGCCGTCTTTGGTTGTCACGAGCATCCACATTGGCGGTGCAATGTAGTTCACGCCACTGGCTTTCAACTCGGCAAAGTCGTGCGGGAAGGTGGAGGCGTCGTCAGAGTTGAAGCCGTCGATATTGTAAGACGCATCGAGGAAGACGGCCTGTTTGCCGAATTCTGGTTCGTTTTCAATCCAGTAGAGCACGTCTTCGAGGTTGAAGGACTGAGCCCAAACGTCTGAGGCAGGAATGCCAGCTGCTTTGTACTCGTCGATCATCTTTTGCGCGTAGTCAGCTTGGGAGAAGCCATCAAACGGCATGTCGACGGAGGGCGATTTGAGTTCGGGTGTGAACTTGGCGCCAAGATCTTTGAAAAGGGCGATCGACTCGGCATGCGTCATGATCGTGCCTTTGGTCGCATACAGATCGGTGCGCCAGCCGGCGGTGCCGTCCAGATATTCGGCCACGGTGGTCGCGGCGCTGTTGGCGGCGTCCATTTTGCCATTCAATGTGCGGTACTCGGCCAGAGTGATGTCCGAGGTGCGGCACTCAGCGGATGCTTTGGCGTCGCCTGTGGCTGCGGAGAAGCCGGTGGTGCATTTCTCGGCCAGATCGGTGGCGAGGATGTCGGTGGTGGTGTGCAGATCGTTCTGCGCGTGACGGCAGACAAGCTCTTTGTCTTTGGTGAAGGTCACGTCGCATTCAAGGATCGACGCACCCATACGCGCTGCTGCGCGATTGGATTCGACAGTGTGCTCTGGGAACATCATCGGCGCGCCGCGGTGTCCGATCGAGAAGGGGTGCGGCTGCATCGCCATGTTTTCGCATGACTGCAGTTTTTCTTTAAGAGGGCCGTCTGCCATCTGGTCGATCAAGTAGTAAGGGCGCGGGCCCAGTTCGACCTCTGCCGCGATTGCGGTCAGTGGGGTCAGGGCCAGAGCGGCCAAAAATGTGGTGCGCAACATGCGTTCACTCCCGTTGGTTGGTTCATGCAGGGGAGATCGCGCAGTTGTGTGACGCTGGCGTAGAGGTCAGGTGACGGATTTTTAAATGTTTGGTTAAAGATTTACATAAAGCCGAGTTCGAGGCGGGCCTCGTCGCTCATCATTTCCATGCCCCATGGGGGTTCCCAGACAAGCGCCACATCGACGTTACGCACGCCGCCGACACCCGCGATGGCCTCGTGCACCCAGCCGGGCATTTCGCCAGCCACAGGACAGCCCGGGGCGGTCAGGCTCATTTTGACGCTGACGTCGTTCTCGGAGGTGATTTCGATCGTGTAGATCAAGCCGAGGTCATAGATGTTCACCGGTATTTCCGGATCATACACGCTGCGACACGCCTCAACCGCCTGTTCATGCAACGGGTGGTCAACGCTGGAAGGCGCGATCAACGGGGTGCCTTCTACGGGATCTTGGTCTGGCGCGTGTGTCATGGTCTGTCCATAAATATTCCTGAGTTTTTCATATAGGAAATATGGAAGGCGAGGTCCAGAGGGGGCGGGATGACAAAACCATCAGCAATCGCACAAAACTTCCGTTCTGACCGGAGAACGCTCGGAGTGGGTGCGAAAGGCTCAAGCCGCTAAGCTTGAGCCAGGCCCAACCCTGCAAGGGGCGGGAGGACATCCGGAAGCAGATTAGTCGTTGATGTCGTGGTCAAAAGTTTTGACCTGACCGGACGGGAGCGCGAATGCGCGGCGCAGGATGAGCCAGGCGATCAGCGACAGGGCTGCAAAGATCAAGAGGATCATCGGGATCGACATCAGTTGGGCAGGACCCAACAACATTAGCCCCATGACCGCTGCTCCGATGGCAAAGCCCAGAAACACAAAGCCGGGCGCGAGGACCTCTAGGATGGCCATAATGAGCGCGGCAGCGAGCCAAGCCCACCACGTCGTTACAAGATCCGCCATTATGAGCCTCCCTTGAGCAGTTTGAACGCATCGCCAAAGGCTTCGAGCGCGGCGGCGGGCAACACGATGGTTTGACTGCCTTCGCCATTGCCCAACGAATTAAGTGCTTCGACCTGTTTCAGCGCAACTTGGTATTGCGCGGCCTCAAGGCCGTTTTCCTTGATGGCCACCGCAACCACTTGGGTGGCGTAGGCTTCGGCGTCGGCTTGAATGCGGCGGGCCTTGGCGATTTGCTCGGCGGCGTAAAGCTCGGCGTCGGCGGCCAGTTCGACGGCGCGGCGGGTGCCTTCGGCCTCGGTCACTTGCGCGCGGCGAGCGCGTTCGGCGTTGAGCTGTTGCAGCATCGCGTCGCGGGTGGCTTGGTCGAGGTTTACGTCCAAGATTTCGGCGCGGGTCACTTCGATACCCCAGTCATCCACGGCGGTTTCAACGCTTTTCTGGATCGCCCCAATCAGGTTGGCGCGGTTGGATTGCACTTCGTCCAAGTCCATTTTGCCGATCTCGGCACGCACGATCCCGGCCACAGTGGTGGAAATCGCGCCGTCCACGTCGCGGATCCGGTACACGGTCTTTTCCGGCTCGATGATGCGGTAGAAAACAGAGGTGTCGATTTGCACAAGCACGTTGTCTTTGGTGATTGCATCCTGCGAAGCGTTGGGCAGTTGGCGTTCCAAAATTGAAATCTGGTGACGCACAACATCCAGAAAAGGCACGACAAAATTGATGCCAGGCCCGAGAACCGAATGCAGGCGGCCAAAACGCTCGACCACGTGTTTTTCTGATTGCGGTACGATGCGCACGCCTTTGAGCACGACGATGATCAAGAAGATCGCCGCCAGGATCAATACGATGTTTTGTGAAAGAAGGCCGATCAGTAGATCTTCCATGGTTTCCCTCTGCTCCCTTATAAATGTCTTTGTGTTTTCATGACTTAGAATGTGGTGGATGACCAGTGTTTTACAAGATCGTACCAAAGGCGTAAGGAGGGGGAAACCTGACTGGAACTCCCCCTGTTTGCTGGGTGAATTCCTCGCACCTTACCTGAAATAACAGCCTGTGACGCCGATGACCGAGAGATTTTCTTTTGCCCTGAATGCCACCGATGGAAAAGCCCGCACGGGCGTGATTTCCACACCAAGGGGCGAGATACGCACGCCTGCGTTTATGCCTGTGGGCACGGCGGCCACTGTCAAGGCGATGATGCCGGAAAGCGTACGCGCGACCGGGGCGGATATTTTGCTGGGCAATACGTATCACTTGATGCTGCGCCCGACGGCTGAGCGGATTGACCGCCTTGGGGGGTTGCACAAATTTATGAACTGGGACCGGCCCATTTTGACGGATTCGGGTGGATTTCAGGTGATGAGCCTTGCCGAGCTGCGCAAGCTTACCGAGAAAGGCGTGACCTTTAAGAGCCACATTGATGGGTCCAAGCACGAGCTTACGCCGGAGCGGTCGATGGAGATCCAGCGGCTGTTGGGCAGCGATATTGTCATGTGTTTTGACGAATGTCCGGCCTTGCCCGCGGACCGCGCGCGCATAGCGGAAAGCATGCGGTTGTCGATGCGATGGGCTGCGCGCTCCAAGGAGGCGTTTGGCGATCGTCCCGGGCACGCGCTGTTTGGTATTATGCAAGGTGGTTTGGAACAGGATTTCCGTGAGGAATCCGCCGAAGCGCTCAAAGAGATCGGTTTTGATGGCTACGCTGTTGGCGGTCTGGCTGTGGGCGAGGGGCAGGAGGGCATGTTTGCGTGTCTGGATTATGCACCCGACATGCTGCCAGTGGATAAGCCGCGCTATTTGATGGGCGTGGGCAAGCCGGATGACATTGTGGGTGCCGTCAAACGCGGTATCGATATGATGGATTGCGTGTTGCCAAGCCGCTCAGGTCGCACGGGGCAGGTGTTTACCCGTTATGGCGTGGTGAACATCAAGAATGCGCGGCATCAGGATGATCCGCGGCCTTTGGATGAACATTGTGGCTGCCCCGCCTGTTCGAACTATTCACGCGCTTATTTGCATCATGTGTTCCGGTCCAATGAGATGATCTCGGGTATGCTGCTGACGTGGCACAACCTGCATTATTTCCAAGAGCTGATGCAGGGCATGCGCGATGCGATTGCGGCGGGAACATTTGCGGCTTGGGAAGCGGAATTTCATGCGCGGCGGGCGCAGGGTGATATCGAGCCGGTGTGAGGTGAAGGCCATGAAGCGTTTGTTTGCAATAGCAGCGATTATGATGGCGCCAAGTTGGGTGTTGGCTGACGGGTTTTGCGATGTCACGGATCCGGCGGAGGTCTACGCGCGGCTGGCCGGCAATTGGGAGCGTGAAGGCAGCACGTCGGTAGATGGCGCGGACACGTCTTTTATTCGACCCGCGAGGGTGTTCGCCACGCGGATTTCAGCGGATGGCATGTTTCAGTCGGGGTTTGTCGATAGCCTGATGGGCGAAGAAGTGGCGTTGGAATGGATCACGCCGAAGCCTTATGGCGTGGATCGTGTGGATGATGTGCTTGATGCCACAGAACGTGCCGATCTGGCGGACGTACTGAGCGACACGCGCTGTGGGCCTGAGTCGTTACCACAGTTGCAGCTGGAGCTGCCCGAATTTGAAGGCGGGGTGAGCGTATTTGGGACCATCACGCTGGTGCCCTTTTTCGATGACCGCGTGCTGGAGATTTCCGAGCTGACTTTGCGGAGCGACGAAACGGTGCTGTTCATGGTCGAAACGGTTCTTTTGCAGCCCGCGAACTGAAAAAGTTTTGGCGTGCAGGCGGAATTTGCGTGAGCGCGACACGCAAGCGTCGCGCCCAGCAGCGTTAGATCAGGCCAAACAGCTTTTTGCGTTTCGGGCGCGCGGCAAAATCATATCCGCAACCTTCAAAGAAGGCGCGCACCTCGGGTGTGAGCATGCCACGGCGGCTGGCGTATTGCGGCAAATCGAAACCACCGCCGTAGTTCAATTCAACCACCACCGGCCCGTCAGGCGTGATGGCGATGTCTGTGGATTGATAGCGAATGGGGGCAAAGATGCGGGCGGCACGATCATTGATGTCGCGCAATTCGTCCCAGCAGGGCAGCTTTAGGCCCATCAGGCCGGCGACCTCGGGGTGATCGTCAAGAAACTCGGTTTCCACACCGCGCAGCGCGACGGTTTTGATTTCACCGGTGTCCACGTCGATGCTGCAGGCGAGGTTGCCCGGACGCCAGAAGGCATCTGCGATGTTGTCGCCCTGTGGCATCTTGATGATAGCAACCGGGCAATAAACGTCGGCGTCGCGCACCAGATTGACCATGCGCACTGTGGCGAGGGCCGAGCAGTATTTGGCAAAGCCGTCATGATTGCCGAGCACGGATTGTACGATATAGGCGTTGCCGGCAACAAAATCGCTGAGGAAATCCGCGTAAGTCATCGGAGCGTGACCGGTGCAGTGGATGTGGGTGTCGTCAGCCTTTTCAACGCGGAAGGCGCCAAAGCTGACCATGCCGTCGGTCACTTTGCCAAAAAGCTGTTTGTCGCTATTGGCCAGCAGCAGGGTTTTGAGGCCTTCGGCGGTGTCGATTTTTGTCAGGCCGGGGTAGAGGCGGGCGGAGGTGTCGATCACCGCGAGGCTCTCAGGAACCGCGACCCCACCGGCCTGCAGCAAGGTGCCTGCGAGGGCCTTGTCTTCGGCGGCGGCGGTCCAGCGTTTGTTGTTGCAGGTGTGCGTGATTGGCCAATGCAAGTCGTTTGACAGAAACTCAGCACGTTGCTCGGGTGTGTAGCGGTCCAAATCGTAGAGGCCGGTACGGATATATTCGACCATATTGAGCCGCGCGTCCGATTTTGCCATTTGCGAAAACTCGCGTTGGATCGCCAGCACTGAGCGGCCGGATTTTTTGGCCGCATAGGCCAGCAGGTCTTTGTGACTGTTGTCGCGCATCGAATAATAGTGCTGCAAGTCAAGATCAGCGGCGGAGGATTTGGCGTCTGTTGTCATAGGGTAATCCAGCGTGTTGAGAGGCTTTGGTTCCAATTTGGAAACAATTATGTTGGGGAAATGCGGTGAAAAAATGGCGTTCAAAAAGATTTGTGGATTGGTGATGAGTGACGTCGAATATTTAAGCCATAACCGCAAAATCCAAACATTTAGGGCTTTAGCGCCTTGTGACTTAGGACTTGGAAAGGCATTGTGGTTGCCAAGCAAAAAAGAGCGGTTGAATCGATAGGGGATGGCCCCCATTTCAGTTAGCCGAGGAAACGGAAAGTGGACGTGTGGTTGCCTAGAATGGGACCCGGGCCGCTTTGCTAGAACAAGGAATACTCATGTTAGAGTCTCTCAACCCATCTTATCCCGTCTTGCCGCTGCGCGACATTGTGGTCTTCCCGCATATGATCGTGCCGCTGTTTGTAGGACGGGACAAATCGGTCCGCGCGCTTGAAGAGGTGATGGCCGATGACAAACAGATCCTGTTGTCGAGCCAGATCGACCCCGCTGAGGATGATCCGGGTCCCGACGGGATTTATCGCACCGGTGTGTTGGCCAATGTGTTGCAACTGTTGAAGCTGCCCGATGGCACCGTAAAGGTGCTGGTCGAAGGCCAAAGCCGTGTGACCATCGCAGATTTCATCGAAAACGAGAATTTCTTTGAAGCCCGCGCTGAGCATCTTGAAGAAATGCCCGGTGATCTCGCCACCATCGAAGCGCTTTTGCGCTCTGTTGGCGATGAGTTCGAGCGCTATGCCAAGGTCAAGAAGAACATCCCCGAAGAGGCGCTGAGCGCTGTTGAGGAAGCCGAAGAGCCAGCGCGTCTGGCCGATCTGGTGGCCGGTCATCTGGGCATCGAAGTGGACCAGAAGCAGGATCTGCTTGAGACCCTGTCGGTCAGCGAGCGGCTTGAGAAGGTATATGGTCTGATGCAGGGCGAGATGAGCGTTTTGCAGGTCGAGAAGAAGATCAAGACACGCGTCAAAACCCAGATGGAGAAGACGCAGCGCGAGTACTATTTGAATGAGCAGATGAAAGCCATTCAGAAGGAACTTGGCGACGGCGAAGAGGGCGAAGGCGAGATTGCCGAGCTTGAGGACAAGATTGGTAAGACCAAGCTGTCCAAGGAAGCCAAAGAAAAGGCGGATGCCGAGCTGAAGAAGCTCAAGAACATGAGCCCGATGTCAGCCGAAGCCACAGTTGTGCGCAACTATCTGGATTGGATGCTGTCCATTCCGTGGGGCAAAAAAGGCCGCGTGAAAAAGGACCTGAATGCCGCGCAAGCGATGTTGGATACGGATCACTACGGTCTGGAAAAGGTTAAAGAACGCATTGTTGAGTACCTTGCAGTGCAGCAAAGATCGAGCAAGCTCAAAGGCCCGATCATGTGCCTTGTGGGCCCTCCTGGTGTGGGTAAAACCTCGCTTGGCAAATCGGTTGCCAAGGCGACAGGACGTGAGTTCATCCGCATTTCGCTGGGCGGTGTGCGTGATGAAAGCGAAATCCGCGGTCACCGGCGGACCTATATCGGCTCCATGCCCGGTAAGATCATTCAGGCACTGAAAAAGGCGAAAACCACAAATCCGCTGATCTTGCTCGATGAAATCGACAAGATGGGGCAGGATTTCCGTGGCGATCCCGCATCCGCGATGCTTGAAGTGCTTGATCCTGAACAGAACAGTACGTTTGTCGATCACTACCTTGAGGTGGAATACGATCTGTCTAACGTCATGTTCCTGACCACGGCGAACTCCTACAACATGCCCGGACCTTTGCTGGACCGGATGGAGATCATTTCGCTTGCGGGCTACACCGAAGACGAGAAGCGCGAAATTGCGCGCCAGCACCTGATCGACAAACAGATCAAGAACCACGGCCTTAAGAAGGGCGAGTTCGAAGTGTCTGATGATGCAATTCAGGAAATTGTCCGGACATACACGCGCGAAGCCGGTGTGCGGAATCTTGAGCGCGAATTGGCCAAGCTGACACGTAAGGCTGTGACCAAAATCGTTAAAGGCGAAGAGGAAACCGTTTCGGTGACCGCGGACAACCTTGATGACTTCCTTGGTGTGAAAAAGTTCCGTTACGGGCTTGCCGAAGATGAAAATCAGGTGGGTGTCGTCACCGGTCTGGCCTGGACCAGCGTTGGCGGCGATCTGCTGCACATCGAAGGTCTGAAACTGCCCGGTAAAGGGCGGATGAAGACCACAGGTAAGCTCGGCGACGTGATGAAGGAGTCGATTGATGCGGCGTCTTCTTATGTGCGTTCGATCAGCCCGCAGATTGGTGTGAAACCAACGCTGTTTGACAAGATCGACATCCACGTACACGTACCTGATGGTGCGACGCCCAAGGATGGCCCGTCTGCGGGTCTGGCAATGGTGACGTCGATTGTGTCGGTTTTGACCGGCATTCCGGTGCGCAAAGATATGGCGATGACCGGCGAAGTCAGCCTACGCGGCAATGCAATGCCGATTGGTGGTCTGAAAGAGAAACTGCTCGCGGCCCTGCGTGGCGGCATCAAGACGGTGCTGATCCCGCAGGAAAACGAAAAGGATCTGGCGGACATTCCGGACAACGTTAAGGCGGGTCTGGATATCATTCCGGTCAAACACGTGTCAGAAGTTCTGAAGCTGGCCTTGGTTGATGAACCCGAAGCCATTGAGTGGGACGAAGCGGCAGAAGAAGCTGCGGCGGCTGCTTTGAAGGCGGAGCAGGGGGCCTCGGCCACGGCACACTGACGCCACTTTAAGCAAAACTGAAGCAAAGCGCGTCCCTGAAAAGGGGCGCGTTTTTTTGCACGAAAATGGCCTATCTTGTGGTTTGTAGGCGCTCTAGCGACAACAAATTGGGATAGCGGTGGTTTTATGAGGGGGCGCCTGATAGGGTTGAGGCGAGTATATGAGCAATGCCGCGTCGGTTTGCGGCGACAATTATTTGAGTGAGACAGTAATGGCCAAAACTCCTTCGAGCAGCACACGTAAAACCATGACAACCCGCAGCCGGTCCACGACAACCGCGCGCAAAACCACGTCGGCGAAGACAACCGCCACGAGCAAAGCCGCGTCTTCCAGCGCTGCCGCGACAGCTGCAACACTTGCGTCGACTGCGAGTAAGGTGCCTGAGGGTGTTGTGGTTGCAGCACCTGAAAAAGACGGTTCCGAAGAAATGCGCAAAAACGAGTTGTTTGATGCCGTTGTCGAACGGTCCGGTATCAGGAAAAAGTTCGCCAAGCCCGCAATCGAGGCAGCCTTGGCCATTCTTGGAGAGGCATTGGAAGAGGGACGGGCACTGCAATTGCCGCCTTTGGGCCGCGTCAAGGTACAGAAATCCAAGGATATAGACGGCGGGGTTGTGATCACAACGCGCGTTCGGCGTAAGGAGACGTCTGAGGCTGAAGAGACCAAGGAAACTGGCGGGGACACTATTGCAGAGGCTTCTGACTGAGGATAAACAGCGCGACACCGGGTGATTAGCTCAGTGGTAGAGCGCTTCGTTCACATCGAAGATGTCAGGAGTTCAAATCTCTTATCACCCACCATCTTTGGCACGGGCGCTCCCTTAAAAGGTCGAGCGCCCTTTGTCGTTTTGAAGCAAGCGGTGGTCTGCATGGGGCCCTGAAAAGCAAATTTGCGTTGGAATGATTTTTTCGCAAATATGGGCTTGCGCTCGGCTTTTGGGCGGGCTAAACGCTGCTCCACCGGGTCGTTAGCTCAGTTGGTAGAGCGCTTCGTTTACACCGAAGATGTCGGGAGTTCGAGCCTCTCACGACCCACCATTAAATCAACGCATTTCCCTGTTTTTACAAAGTGTGCGTCAGTTCGTTGAACTTTAGCTCACGCTCTTTTCAATTCGGATTTGGTCAAAGTCGAGAATACCGGCGGCATCAGCTAAATGGTCCGGCGCATAGCGGGCATATGTAGAGTAAGTGATCGCCACGTTTGAGTGTCCCAGATATTGAGCGACTTTCTCCATTGGCACTCCTCCGGCAACCATATGAACCGCTGCAGAATGGCGAATAGTGTGGAGTGTCACGTCTTTCAGTTCGGCCCGTTCGACCGCTCCCTCGAATCCTTTGCGGATACTCTTGATTTTCCCGCCCGCGTATTCCACGACATAGTCGCTCAAGGCGGCGTCGTGGGCTGTAAGCAGAGCCGCCCGTATCCCCGCATTCATGGACAAAATCGCGCGGCCTTTTCTGGTGTTGGCGTCGTCTAGCCGTAAATTGATGATACCGGTCTGGAAATTCACCCGGTTCCAGGTCAGGTCGAGAATCGCTCCCACGCGCCCAGCTGTCGCAAACAGCAGGTGGATTGCGAGCGCGATGTGAGGCGCGTTTGCTGCATTCACCAGGGAAACGATCTCGTCTTTTTCGAGATAGCGTTCCTTTGGCATCGGCTTGGCGGGGCGCTCGATTGCAGGGGCGCTGGAAATCAGTCTCTCGCGCACGGCAAAGCGGAGCGCGCTGCGCAGGTGGCCAAGTTCAGTATGAACCGTGCCTTGAGATTTTCCCGCGTCAAGGCGCTTTTCAACGTATTGCCGACAGAGAGCTGTGTTGATCTGATCAGGGCGGAATGCGCCAAAATGTGCCAGCACTGACTTCCCAGTGTAGTGGATGGTCTTGGCGGTGGTCTTGTCGCCCAAATCAATTCGGTAAGCTTCCCAAATGTCCGAGATGGTCAGCGTGCCTCGCTTGCGATGCAGCGTTTTTTCCCTGTAGACATCTATTGCTTCCGGTTCGGCTTGCGCTCGGGAGCGTGCCTTAAGCTGATAACGTCTTCGTTTTCCGTCTTCTTGCCAGAAGACGCAGAATCCCCCTCGAAATCGACCGATGTTGATGTCTGACATGCTTCTACTTCCTCTACGAATGATGCGGGAATGCGATAAAGGCGGCCAAGCCGAAAGTGGCGCAGTTTACCTTCGTTGCATTGGGTGCGGATGGTTGTCGCGCTGACACCCCAGCGATCGGCAAGTGCTTCCACGGTAAATGGAGACGCTGTGGTCATGTCAGTTGCCTTTTGTCGTGGCGGCTGAGTAAGGCAAGTCGTGGCCAAGGTGTTTGGTCCTATTGTGTTTTCTGTTGACTGCGGGTGCACAAATGAGCTTCGCAGCCCAAAGCGTTGCGATGTAGCGCTCCGCCAGAAGTTCGAAGAGGGCTCCTACGGAAGATTTTGTGCGGGTGGTCTTAGTCGTCATGAGTGGTGTCCTCGTTAAAGGGGAAGCAGTCTTCCCGATTGTTGTTTTGAGGACCTCAGACGCTTTGAA